>NZ_VFUZ01000009.1 GCF_006658505.1 Mesorhizobium sp. B2-4-15 | reverse complement strand
GCTCGGCATTTAGGCGCATCTCGTAGGCCGTCCATTTCGGCATGAAGCTCGCCATGTTCTGCTCGAACGCGCCGGGATCGTCGCCCCCATAGACCACCGGGCGATCCAGAAGCTCCGACCAGATCTTAGCCACGTCGGGGCCGCTCAGCGTGTCGGGCCCAACCACGTTGATGGTCTCGATCGGCAGCTTGCCGGGTGCGGAGTCGCGGCGGATCAGCTCGATCGCTGCTACTTCGGCGATGTCACGGGCGTCCACCATGGCTACGCCCTTGCTGCCAATCGGCATCGGATAGACGCCGTGCTCCACAATGACGTCCCTTACCATCGACTCGTTGTCGATGAAGTAGGTCGGACGCAAGATGGTGGCGCTGAAGTTCATCTGCACCAGCATGCGCTCGGCGCCGAACTTCACGGCGAAATGCGGGACGTTCACCGCCCGATCGGCTTCGAACACCGAAAGATAGACGACACGGTCGACGCCCGCTTCGCGAGCAACATTGAGCGCGATGATCGCCTGGGCAAATTCGTCACCCGTGACGGCATTGAGTAGGAAGAGCGTACTCACGTCTTTGAAGGCGCTGCGCAGTGCATCGATGTCGAGGAAATCGCCCTTGGCGACGTCGACACCGGTCGGGAAGCTGGCTTTCGCGGGGTCGCGGGTCAGCACACGCACCGTCGCGCCGCGCTGAAGGAGTTGGTCGACGACATGGCGGCCGACGCGGCCGGTGGCACCTGTAACGAGGATGGTCATTGGGGTTCACTTTCTGTTTGAGTCAAAAGGCACGCTCAAAATGAGTGATCCACATACATCCCGATAGATGGTATGTTTGGACACATCGTCTCATTGGCGGAACAGCAAAGAACAAAATCGTGGATCTTCTCGCTCTTGCCGACTTCAACCTGGTGGCCCGCCACAGCGGGTTCGGAAAGGCCTCACGTGCCGCCGGCCGGCCAAAGGCGACCCTTTCCAGACGCGTGGCCGATCTCGAGGCAAGTCTTGATCTGCGCCTGTTCGAACGTGGTGCGCGGACGCTCAAGCTCACGGAGGAGGGACGAGCCCTGTTTGAACGAACGGGCTTTCTGCTCACAGAACTTGATGAGACGGCGAAAGCGATCGCTTCGGGCGGCCATAGCCCGCGTGGCCGGCTACGCATCAGCGCGCCACTGCTCTTTTCTCAGACCGCGGTCGGAAAGCTCGCGGCCGGCTTCGTCCTTAGATACCCGGAGGTTCGGTTGGAGATCACCACGGAAGACAGGGCCGTGGACATGATCGAAGAAGCCTACGACCTCGTCATCCGGGTCAACCCGGAGCCGGATGCCACCCTTGTTGGGCGAGTGTTCCTGCGCGATCGGCTAGTGGTGGTGGCTAGTCCGCACCTGACGCCCCCAACCTCGGGAAGTCTCGTTCCCGCGATCAGTCGAGGCTCGTTGAACGAGTCCGAAGCCTGGCAAGTCACGACCTCGTCCGGCAAGTCGACGATTAACGCCAAGCCAGTGCTCAGCCTGGCGTCGTTCGTCATGGTCCGGGATGCGGTGCGCATGGGGCTCGGCGCCGCGCGCCTTCCGTTGTCGCTTGCCAGCGGCGATTTGGCTGCCGGCACGCTAGTGCATTGGGGGGATGTGTCAGGGCCCGAGACGGCGCTTTGGGCCCTTTATCCCTCGAGGCGTTTGCTCAGCCCCCGCGTGTCAGCGTTCCTCGACTACTTGAAGGAAGCCTTTCCGCAGGGGACGGCTGATGAATTGGCAGCCTATGTCGCGGACTGAACAATCCGGCACCCTTCCCTATGAACCCACCTCTACAGCGATCAAAAAGGCGAACAAGCCAAGCGGATCAAGTGGGGAAAACTCCCCGTGGCGCAACACGCTCAACACCGCAGCCGCCATGACTCTGCGAAGCAGACCGACCGGTTTCGGCCCCATTTCAGTCATTCCAATCGCCGGCCTGTGGGCCTTTCTGCGAGCAATATATCGTTTCAGCGAGCGGCGATTGCCGATATGTCCGGCGCTCAGCAAATTCGTTAAAGGGTGCAGTGACGCGAAATCGACGCTGCGCCCTCGCAGATCGCTGGCTATATTTGCGATCTGTCAACCGTCGCACGACGGTGAGCCAAACTCGCAAATCTATGATTCGAGGGAAATTGGGGAGGAGGTGGCCGGCTCAATCTTCGAATACGGCGTCGGAGGAGGTGCACGGCATCCGGTACAGGCGTCGCACATCGGAGGGGTGGATGGCTGACAACAGCGGAATGGTTGCCGCAAGTGAAAGAATCCCCCAATACGCTTGTGCCCGGAGCCTTGGCACGAATGTTGGTGCCGTGACTATATGCGGCACAACGGCGGATGCAGCGCCGAGGCGGAAGGCGGCCTGGCACAAAATCCTGGTCGCGGGAGAACCATGAACCGTGACGCAAAAAGGGATCACCTTGAAAGACGTTGCCGCCGCGGCCAATGTCTCGCGAGCAACGGCGGCGCGGGCGCTCAACAGCTACGGTTATGTCGGTGACGAGACGGCGCTTCGGGTGATGGAAGCCGCCGATAGATTGGGCTATCGGGGAAATCTCGTTGCTCAGGCGCTCCGCAGCGGCCAGTTGCCGATCGTCGGTTTCGTGCCCGGCGATATCCAGAATCCCTTCTTCGCCCGAATCGCCCACGACATCGAGGTGGAACTGCGTAAGCATCGTCACAATCTGCTGATCGCCAGCAGCGAGGAGAATGTCGAACTGGAAAAGGAATTGCTGGACAGCCTGCGCGCCCTCAGCGTCCGCGGCTTCATCCTGGCCCCAACATCGGCAACCGACAGCGAGCATATCGTGCAGTTGGCGCGTGCAGGTTCGCCAATCGTGCTGATCGACCGCGTCGTCAAGGACTTGCAATGCGACAGCGTGGTCGTCGACAATGAAGGGGGAGCGCGCGAGGCGGTCGAGTACCTCGTGGCCAACGGTCATGAGCGAATCGGTCTGCTGCGGGACGATTCACGGATCTTCACCGCGCAAGAGCGTCTCGCCGGCTACCAGAATTCGCTGAAATCGCATGGCGTTGCGTTCGACGAATCGCTGATCGGCGTGTCGCGTTCGACTGTCGAGCATGCGGTGGAGGCCACTATAAGGCTGTTCAGCCGCCGCAACCGCCCTACCGCACTGTTCACCGTGGACAGCCTGATGACCCAAGGCGCGCTTCTCGGCCTGCGCTCGATGGGTCTGTCCATCCCCCATGACGTGTCGCTGGTCGGCTTTGACGATTTCAATCTCGCAACCTTCACGGATCCACAGATCACGGTCATCGCCCAGCCCATCTCCGAGATCGGGCCACTTGCCGCCAAGCTGCTGCTCGAAAGGCTGGCCGGCAAGAAGGTCGCGCCGCGCGATATCCGGTTCCCGACGCGCCTAATCGTGCGTGGATCGGTAGCTCGACCCCACAGGCGCTGACCGGCGCCCCAGCTTCCAGCATTGGCAAAACTGCGGTGAGGGGCTTGCAAAGCGCAAAAATGCGTGCCCACTATCGCCATGTGAGATCGATCTCATGTCATATGAGCCGATCGAAAAGGCTGGTTAAGACGGCGCATTGATGCTCGCGCCTGGGCAAAGGCTCTGCCGCATCCGAGTACAAGGAAGAACGACATGCTGAACTTTGATAAGGACCGCTTCATAAGGATCCAGAGCGGTGCGATTTCCATCGCCGGCCAGGCGCGCTCGCTCATGCGCACGCTGCTTTCGGAAGGCGTCGAGCGGCTGTTTTTCATGGGAACCGGCGGCGTGCAGCTTCTGACGCTTCCCGCGATAGAACTGGCGAAACGCCATTCGACATTTCCCGTGAGCGCCGAGTATCCCGCGCAGGTCGTTCTCGATCCACCGGCCGGCCTCGACAACAAGGCCGCGGTCGTCATTCCGTCACTATCGGGCACGACCAAGGAAAGCGTCGAACTCATGACTTTCCTGAAAAAACGGGGCGTGCGCACGATCTCGCTCACGGGTCATTTGGACACGCCGATCGCGCGGGAAGCCGACCACAACTTCACGAACTTCGCCGAGGACGACACCTCCTCCGAATCCTTCTACCTGCAGACGATGCTGATCGTTCTGGCGCTGCTGGCCGAGCGCGGCGAATATGATGGTTTCGACACCGCTGTCGCCGAGCTCAAGCTCCTGCCGGGCCTGCTCGCCGACGCAAAAGCCGACTTCGAGGACAAGGCCGCCGAACTGGCCAAGACCATCAAGGACGAGACCTATCACATCTTCACCGGCGCCGGTTCGGCTTGGCCGGAAGCCAATTACTACGGCATGTGCATCCTGGAAGAAATGCAGTGGATCCGCACCCGCCCGGTGCATGCCGCGGACTTCTTCCATGGCACCCTCGAGCTGGTCGAGCCGGGTGTCAGCGTCTTCGTGTTCAAGGGTGAGGATGCCCTTCGCCCGCTCGCCGACCGGGTCGAGAATTTCGCCCGGCGCTACACCGACCGCGTCCGCACACTGGATGCCGCGTCGGTCAAATTGCCGGCCATCTCCCAGCAGGTGCGCGGCATGATTTCGCCGGTGTTGCTCGCCACGCTGCTCGAGCGGTTGAGCGCGCATCTTGAGGTGCTGCGCAACCACCCGCTGACCACACGTCGCTACTACAAACGCGTTGAATACTGATCCACTCTCACCTCGGAAGGAGCTGCTTATGAAACGTTCGCTGCATGTCGTGGCGGTCACAGTGGCCGCGGTATCATCATTGGGGCTGTCGATGAGTGGCGGTTCCGCCGCTTCGCCAGCGGTCGCGGCCGATCCCAACGCCAAGGTCGAATATAGTGGCACGCTGTCGATCCTGACCAAGTTCGGGCTGCAGCAGCTGTCGCCTTATTTCGTCAACATGGCGCAGGCCTACGAGAAACTCCATCCGGGCGTGAAGGTCGAACTCATCCAGGAGAGCGACGACAGCGTGAAGGGCAAGACCAAGACGCTGGTCGCCTCCAACTCGCTTCCCGACATCTATTTCTCGTGGACGGGCAGTTGGGGCGGCAATTTCGTGCGCGGCAACCGTGCCGTCGACCTGAGCAAGGTCATCGGTCCGGACACCGACTGGGGCAAGACACTGTCGCCCGCCGCCGTCAAGGCGTTCGAATACAACGGCAAGTTCTATGGCATTCCGCTTTACCAGGATGCCAAATTCATGGGCTACAATAAGCAGACGTTCGCAAAGCTCGGCCTGAAGGCACCCGCGACTTTCGAAGAGCTGCTGACCAGCTGCGATGCCATCCGCAAAGCGGGCACGACACCGATCTCGCTCGGCAACAAGGAAGCGTGGCCGGCGATCCATTATGCGGGCCAGTTGCTCGCCTACAATGTGCCGCAGGCGACATTGGAACGCGATTTCGATCCCGCCACCGCCCAATATACGGATCCAGGCTATGTCGCGGCGCTCAAGCAGTACCGTCAGCTTGTCGAGCGTTGTACCGACGGCGCCGGCGTCAATGGCACGTCCTATGCCTCGGCTTTGCAGGCTTTCACGAATGCGCAGTCGGCCATGTACTATCAGGAAATCATCGAGTTCGATCAGGCCGCCACACCGGACTCGGCATTGAAGCCGGCCGATTTCGGCTTCTTCAGACTGCCCGTGCCCGAGGGCGCCAAGGGCGATCCCAAGTCGATCGAGGGCGCTCCCGAGGGTTACATGATCAATGCGGCCTCGAAGAATATTCCGCTGGCGATCGACTTCATGAAGTTCGTCACCTCGAAGGAAAACGCGCAGGTCTTGTCCGCGCCTCCGTACGGCCAGCCGAGCGCCACCATCGGCGGCGCATCGGAATCCAACATGAGCGCGTCGATCGTCGATGGACTGAAGGACATCAACGCGGCTTCGTTCCTCATGCCTTGGTTGGACACGGCCAATCCGCCGCGCGTCGCCGCTGTCTGGCTATCCAGCCTGCAGGCGCTGACGGGCGGCTCGATGACGCCCGAGCAAGTGATGGACGAGGTGCGCAAAGCCGCCTCGGCAGCCAAATAAAGCGGACCATGGTCAGGGCATCGGATACAATAGAAAGCGGCGCCGTCATTCTCGGCGCCGCCAGGCGGCGAAGGTCCAGAAGCCTGCGGACCCGCTTCCGAAATCTGTTGTCGTTCCGATGGGCGGCGATGGCGCTAATCCTCATCGGCTGGTTCGTCTATTATCCGATCGTCGACAATTTCGTCGTCAGCACCACCGATCAGGACATCTATACTGGCGAGGTCACCAATGTCGGCTTGGCCAATTATGACCGGCTGCTGCATGACCCGATCGTGCTGGTCGCACTCTGGAACAATTGCCTCTACGCCGTCATCTCCGTCATCTTCCAGGTCTTCGGCGCGTTTCTCCTGGCGGCCATCATCGAAGATTTGAGGAACGAGCGCTGGCGTCGGCTATGGCGCGCCGTCTACTTCGTGCCCTCGGCCATCTCGATCACCGTCACCGGACTGCTGTTCTATTTTATCTACCAGCCGCAGATCGGCTTGCTCGATGCCGCACTCAGCCGCCTCGGTCTCGGTCAGTTCGTCCTGCCCTGGCTCGGCGATGAGCACACGGCCATTTACGCCATCATCGCCATGAGCCAATGGCAAGGCTTTGGCTATTCGACGCTGTTGTTCGCCATCGCGATCCAGAAAATTCCGCGCGACCTCTACGACGCCGCCACGATCGACGGAGCCGGCCCGCTGCGCCGTCTTTGGAGCATCACCTTCCCACTGACCCGGGAAATGACCGGGCTGATGATCATCGTCACCATCACCGGCGCGTTCCAGGTGTTCAACGAGGTCATGGTCATGACCGCCGGCGGGCCCAACAACAGCAGCCAGGTCCTGGGCACATGGCTCTATCAGAAGGCGTTTATCGAAGACAATTTCGGCTATGGTGCCGCGATTGCCGCGGTCATCTTCGTGCTGACCATGCTTACCGGCGCGGCACAGCTCTGGTATACGAAGCGTCGCCGGGTGCAGCTATGAGCGCGACCCTCGCAGTCGCACGCAGACGGCAGGTCAACGTCTGGTCCGTCGTTGCCAGGACGTTCCTCTATTCGTTCCTCGTCTGCCTCGGCGTCGTCGTCATCTATCCATTGATCTGGATGGCTCTCAGCGGCTTCAAGGACAACGCGCAAATTTTCGGCGATCCCTTCGCCCCGCCGTTGCACTGGTCCTGGAACAACTATGTGCAGGCCTGGAACCAGGGCGTTCGTGGCTATGTGACCGTCTCCGTCCTGGTGACCGTTGCCTCGGCCGTTTGCACCGTGCTCATCAGCGCATGGACGGCGTTCGGCTTAACCCGGACCAGGATGCCGGGAAAATCACTGGTCGTCGCCGTCGTGCTGGGTGGGCTGATGCTCAGCCCTACAGTGGCGATCATCCCGCTGGTGAAGATGTTGCAGGCGCTCGGGCTCTACAACACTTACTGGGCGCTGATCATTCTCTACACGGCGTTCCGGGTGCCGTTCACCACCTTCCTCATTCGCGCCTACATGCTGGACCTGCCCAGCGATCTCGACGAGGCGGCGACGATGGACGGAGCCAGCGAAGGTCAGATCTTCTGGCGCATCACCTTGCCGCTGTGTCGGCCGATCATCATCTCGTGCGTCATCCTGCACGTCCTGTTCGCCTGGAACGAGTATCTGTTCGCCATGGTGTTCACGAGCGGCAGCGATGTGCAGACGCTGCCGGTCGGCCTCACTTCGATCATGGCAACGCACGGGACCAACTATGCCGTCGTGTTCGCGGCCATGACGATCTCGGCGCTGCCCATCGTCGTCGTTTTCTTTGCCGCGCAGCGCTACTTCATTCGTGGCCTATCCGAAGGCATCGGCAAGTAGCAATTCCCCTGAAAGGACCCTTCATGCCGCAGCTTGCCTTTCATCAGCTGATCGGAGCCAACTTCAGCTTTCAGCACTTTCCGTTCGACCAGGTCGCGAGGACTATTCGCGACTTCGGAATGCGGGAGATTGAATTGTGGGGCGTTGCCCAGCATCTCGACCTCTTCCACGCCACGGATGCGCGCGTCGACGCCGTCGGTCGCGTGCTGGCCGACAATGGCCTGTCCACCTGGTGCTTCACCCCCGAACAGGTGCTGTATCCCATCAACATCGCCTCTGGTGATGCGGATCTGCGCCGCGACAGCATCGAGCGGTTCCGCCGCGCCGGCGACATCTGCGCGATGCTCGGCGCGCGCTATCTATTCCTGACCCCAGGACGGGGATTCGAGAGCGAAGCACAGCAGCCGGCGTGGGACCGCGCGCTCGAGGCGCTCGGCGAGATCGCAGCGCACGCTGGCCGAAATGGCGTGCGCTGCCTTCTTGAACCGCTGCAGCGGTTCGAGACAAATATCGTCAACGATGCGGCAGGCCTGCGCGGGATGCTGGACATGCTCGACGCGGACAATATCGACGTGGTGCTGGACACTGTCGCCATGGCCACGGCGGGCGACACGGTGGCGAGCTATATCGACCTGTTCGGTTCCCGTTTGGCGCATGTCCAACTCGTCGACGGCTCGCCTGGCGGGCATCTTGTATGGGGAGACGGCTCGCTGCCGCTCGGCCGGTACGTCAGCGAATTGGCAAATCTGGGATACGCGGGGAAAATTACCTTCGAGCCCTTCGGCAACGGCTCCTACGCGCTCGATCCGGTCAAGGCTTGGACACGCTGCCTCGACGCCCTCGAGCCTTACCTGGACCGCGCGGCGGTGCCGGCATGACACGGATGCAGAACCTTGTCGCGGTCGGGGACAATTGCCTCGACGCCTATCTCAGCCATGGCCTGCTCACCGTTGGCGGCAACGCCCTGAACGTAGCCGCGCAATGGCGGCGCAGCGGCTTGGCCGCACGGTACTTCGGTGCGGTCGGCGAGGACCCCGAAGGCGAGGTGGTGCTTGCCGGCCTGGCCAGCGTCGGCCTGTCGCCGGACGATGTTGAGCGCCTGCCCGGCGACACCGCCGTTACCTTGCTTCGCGAGGAGTCCGGCGACCGGAAATTCCTGCATGAATCCTTTGGGGTCGGCGAAAATTACATGCCTTCGGCGGAGCACTACGCGCTCGTCGCCAGGGCGGACTGGGTGCATCTTGGCACCAATGCCAACAAGGACCTCGTCCGCCGGCTGGTCGCCGATCATGTGCCCTTCAGTGTCGATCTCTCGACGGCGCATCTGGCGCTGCCGCTCGAAGGCGTGCCCCTGCTGTTTGCCTCCGGGCCCGATGCCGCCGATGCTCCTGTCGAGCCGTTGTTGACCGCGCTCAGGGCGGCTGGTGCAGGACAGGTGGTGCTGACCTGCGGTCGACGCGGCTCCTACTTCGACGATGGCGCGAGCGTCGTGCACGCGCCGGCCACGCTGATCGATGTCGTCGATACGTGCGGTGCCGGCGACAGCTTCATCGCCACGTTCCTGACCGGCTTCCATTTCGATGGCCTTCGCGCTGTGGATGCGTTGCAAAAGGCTTCGATCGCGGCTGCGCAAACCTGCACCCATCTCGGCGGGTTTCCCCAGGAGCCGCGTCCCCTCCCGGGTTGGCTTCCGGCCAAATATGCCAGCTTCATCACAGACCCCCAAGGAGCCTGATCGTGACGACACTTCGTTTGCGACAGCCGGCGGTGGCGCTTCCGTCCGACCGGTCGTTCTGGCTGCAGGACATCGGCGCCGACGCTGTGACTGAGCCGATGCAAGGCAGCGAGCGCGCCGATGTGCTGATCGTCGGCGGCGGCTATACCGGCTTGTGGACGGCGCTGCGCATCCGTGAGCTCGCGCCGGAGACGCGGGTCATCGTGCTGGAAGCCGATCTCTGCGGTTCGGGTGCGTCGGGCCGAAATGGCGGCCAGGTTCATTCTTGGTTCGCCGAACTCGACCAGATCAGTGCCGTCGTCGGCCTCGAAGAGGCGCGGCAACTGTGCGCCGACACGGCGACTTCGATCGCCGAACTGAGAGGGCTGCAGCAAAGCGGCACGATCGACATGGATCTGCGGCTGGACGGATGGCTGTGGACCGCCAGCTCCAAAGCCCAGGAAGGGGCGTGGGATCGCGCGGTTGCCATGACGGCAGCGGTGGGCGAGGACCGTTTCAAGCCGCTGACGGCCGACGATATCAAACGCCGCACCGGGTCATCGGCGTCCTATGTAGGCGTCGTCGAGACCAATGCCGGCACGGTCCATCCGGCCAAGCTGGCCGCCGGATTGCGGAAACTGGCATTGACGCGCGGTGTGATCATTCATGAACGCAGCCCCGTCCTCGACATCGAGACGGGCAAGATGTGCAGAGTGCGCACGGCGCTGGGCACAGTGCAGGCAGAAAAGGTGGTGCTTGCCGCGAATGCATGGCTCTCGGCGCTGCCGGAACTGCGCCGCCATCTCTATGTCGTCGGCAGCGAGGTGATCGCCACCGCCGCCATTCCTGAACTGCTGGACGGCATTGGCTGGCGTGACGGTGCATCGATTTGCGATTCCCAAGCTCAGGTCCTCTACTACCAGCGTACCACCAAGGGCAGGGTCGTGTTCGGCCGCGGCAGCGGCGACGTTGCCTTCGGCGGCAATTTCGGCGGCGGCTTCAACCGCAGTCCGCGGCACGGCCGCGACAACCTTCGTGAACTGCACCGGGTCTATCCGGAGTTGCGCGGCGTGCGGATCGACCATGACTGGGCCGGCCCCATCGACTGTGTGCCGGAGCACGTTCCCGTCTTCGATCATCTGCGCGATCACCCCAACATTTTCTACGGCATGGGGTTCAACGGAACCGGAATCGCGCAGACGGCGATCGGTGGGCGCATCCTGGCCAGTCTCGTCCTGGAGCGTAAGGATCGCTGGAGCGCCAGCGGCTTGGTCGGCATCGGGCGGCGCATGGCGCTGCCGCCGGAGCCGTTCCGCTATCTCGGCGCCCGCCTCGTCGGTAGCGCCGTGCGTCGCAAGAATGAGGCCGAGATCCACAACCGGAAGGCGGACAAGATCACCAATCTGCTGTCTCGGCTGAAGCCGGGCTATCGCAAGAAATAGGGCGGTCATTGGACCTGCACTTTGTATGTCCGGGAAGCAGCCGATCCGTTGACCCGATCCGCAAAGGCCATCGCCAGGCTAGAGGGCTAAAATAGGCTCAGGTAGTCCAGCAATATCAACAGGCCGCATGAAGACTGCGCCACCGACATCGTTTGCCTTTGTCACCTCCGTCGTGCTGCTGTCCCAACCGGTAGTGACGCACAGGGCCTTGAGCTCTGGTCCCGCGAAACATAGGCTCGTGACGAAAGCGGCTGGCAAATAGAGTGACCGACGGAGTGTCCCCTTGGGGTCGATGCATACGACCTTGCTGCCGCCATACAGTGCACACCACACATTGCCTGCACTATCAACCGCAAGGCCGTCCGGCATTCCATCGATGTTGGCAAAAGCGAAGAACACCCGACGGCCTGATATCGATCCGTCATCGTCAAGGTCGTAGGAGAAGATACGACGGCCGACTGTGTCGCTGAAATATAGCTTGCGATTGTCAGGCGAGAAAGTTGGGCCATTGCAAATGACGAAGCCTCTGTCGCCGACTTCCCAATCAGAGCCAGGGACCATGCGATAGAAGAGAGCGTTTGGAACTCTCTCCGACACATCGTAGGTTCCCACCCAATAGCGCCCCGCGCGGTCGACCTTCCCGTCATTGTAAACAAGGTTCATTTTTCCTTGCTTGGGATCCGCAAAAAAACGCGCCTTCCCAGTATGTGTGTCGAGGAGATGCAGCCCATGATCCACAGCGAGAAGCAGGCCTTTGTCGGTAAGTACGAGCGACCCAATCGTCTCAGCGAAATCCAGCTTCCAGCTTTCGACAAGGCCGCTGCCTTGCCTTTGCCGATGGACAACCGGGCCGTAGAAGTCGATCCAATAGAGCGCTTGCTCTGCGGGGTGCCACAGTATGCTTTCGCCCAGCCGATCGCGCGTCGGGGCACAGATATTCCATTCTGCCTTGGACAGCGGCATGTTCCCGATCCTCCGGCCATTATAGTCGATCGTCGATCGGGCACAGGCGGCGATGAACCTTCTAGAGCCCGGCCGGCAGATGCCCGTGAAAAATAGAATCGGAGCTTCAGCTACCGATGTGGAAAGCCTCCGTGTGGCCGTCCACTGCTATAGCCTGACCTGTCACCATCTTTGCAGCCGGCGATGCGAGGAACAGACACATCTCAGCAATTTCCTCGGGATTGACAAAGCGCTTGATCGATTGGGATTGGACGTACTCCCTTTCCACGATATCGATAGCCATTCCGCGGCTCTCGGCCTCAGCCTTGATCACCTGTCGCATGCGCGTGCCGTCGACGGAACCTGGGCAAATTGCATTGGCGCGTACATTGTGGGGGCCAAGTTCCACAGCGAGTGATTTGGTGAATCCGATGACGGCCCATTTGGCTGCGGCATAGGGCGTTCGAAGGCCGTAGCCGTAAAGGCCCGCTGTCGAGGATATGTTGATGACGCTACCCGAACCCTGAGTCTTCATGACAGGCGCCGCACGTCGGGCACACATGAATTGCGCATCGAGACAGATGCCTACGCATTCTCGCCAGTCTTGAAGTTTGAGCTCCTCGACATAACCGGTGGGGCCCTTAGTGCCGGCATTGTTGATGAGAACATCCAGGCCTCCGAGATCGCCAAGAGCATCGTCGAACCAATCGTCGATCGCACTCTCATCGGATAGGTCCACTTTTCGTGCTGCGATCTTGGGATATGTCTGCGCGACAGTTTGCAACGCGCGTTCATCGACGTCACAAATATGAACCCTGGCGCCACTGTCGGCGAACGTCTTTGCGATAGCCCAGCCAATGCCTGAACCCCCCGCAGTGATCATCACTCGCTGGACCATTCTTCCGTCTCCTTCGCAATGGACGATCGGCGTCGCCTCTTAAGACTTAACCGATACCTGTAGGCGTGTTCCGATCGTCGGCGTCAGCCTCACACGATTGTCAACAGGCCGACACCTGTCTGCGTGTTTGGGCTTGCGGGCTGAAATCTCGGGGCGCGGCAGGTTGCCAGTCAGCGTGAAAGCTCGCCCCCGTCCACCACGATATTGGACCCGTTCACGTATGAGCAGAGACCTGAACAGAGTGCCACGGCGACGTAGGCGATTTCCTCGGGTTGCGCGAAGCGGCCCATCGGAATGGCCGCCTCATAGCCGGCGCGAATTGCCGCCGGGTCAGTGCCAGATTGTCGTGCTATGTTTGCCGTTGTTGTCGCAACCATCTCCGTATCGACACTGCCCGGTGAGATCGTATTCACGCGTATCCCGCGCGGTGCGAGCTCTCCCACAAGCGCATCGGCAAGTCTCAAGACACCCGCCTTGGATGCGCAATAGGCGCCCCAAAGAGGCCAGCCCTTCAGACCATACTGCGATGCGATAAGGACGAGATTACCACCCCGAGGCAGATGCCGTGATCCTTCCCTCGCGACAAGAAAGGCGCCCGTCACGTTCACGTCGAGCACGCGCCGGAAATCGGCCACGGGCATGTCGGCCAGGGGAGCGACAGCGCCGATGGCGGCAGCGTGAACGATGTCATCGATCGGACCATCGCGGGCTATCTTGGCCAAGACGCTTTTGACGGATTCCTCATCCGCAATGTCACAACGGTGAACCACGTCTGACGAATTGATATCAAGGCGGAAAACGGTTGCCCCGGCTTGGTCGAACGCGTCCGCGATTGCCTTGCCAATTCCGCGCGCGGCGCCCGTGACGACGGCGCGTCGTCCAGCAAGCAGGAGGGGCACCTGGAACAGCGAAGAGGACTTTTCCCGCGACGGGGTGTCGAGTGTCATTTGATGGCTCCGGCAAAGCGTTTTTGGCTGTGGCGGAGGCTATTTCACCTACGGTTGCCCCAGCAATGGTGCCGACGGTCACCATTCCATTATCGCTACGCCTGACCTGTGGCGCCGATGGTGACCGTCGGCACCATTGTTGGCGTCTCCGGGCCTGAATTAGGCTCCTGCCACGATCACGATTGTCTTGCGGGAGCCATTGCCATGAAGCCAGATACCCTTCCCAAATGCTGCATTATCGGAGCAGGCTGCAGTGGGATTGTCACCGCCAAGGCTCTTACCCAACGCGGCATTCCCTTCGATTGGTTCGAGATGAGCGATCGCGTTGGCGGTCAGTGGGCATTCGAGAACCCCAACGGGAAGTCGGCGGCCTATAGGTCCCTGCACATAGACACGTCGAAGCTGCAACTACAGTTGGCCGATTTTCCAATGCCTGCCGATACGCCGCATTATCTGCATCACACGCAGGTACTGTCCTATCTGATGGCTTACATGGATCATTTTGGCCTGTCAGGTAAGGTCAAACTCAATACCGAAGTCGCGAAGGCCGAACGTGACGCGGACGGCACCTGGCAAGTCCGGTTGGGCGACGGTCAGACGCGCCATTATGATGCGCTGTTCGTGTGCAACGGACATCATTGGGATTCCCGTCTGCCCGAACCGGCTTACCCGGGCAACTTCGACGGGGTCCAGATTCACTCCCACGGCTACCGCGACCCCTTCACTCCCGTTGATTTCAGGGGCAAAAGCGTCCTGGTGGTCGGGATGGGCAATTCCGCGATGGATATCGCTAATGAGCTCTGCCCACGTCATATCACGAAGAAGCTGTTCGTCAGCACCCGTCGCGGTGCTCACATCTTCCCACGTTTCCTGCTTGGCAAGCCTGCCGACAAAGGCAAGCTGTATCCCTGGTTGCCGCTGTCGCTGCAGCGCTGGGTCGGTCGCCGGATTTTCCATTTCGCGGTCGGTCACATGGAAGACTTCGGGCTGCCCAAGCCGGACCACCGCGTGTTCGAAGCGCACGTCTCGGTCTCGGATACGTTTCCGACGCTGGTCGCTTCCGGCGATATCGAAATTCGTCCCGGCATCAGGGAACTTGACGGGGATAGCGTCGTCTTCGAGGATGGGCGCCGTGAAAAGATCGACATCATCGTCTGGGCCACGGGCTACAAGGTCAGCTTTCCGTTCTTCGATCCATCGTTCATCTCGGCGCCGGGCAATCGATTGCCACTGTTCAAGCGCGTCCTCAAGCCTGGGATTCCGAACCTCTTCTTCATCGCCCTGGCTCAACCGAGCATCACCCTTTTCGCGCTAGCAGATCGCCAGGCAAAGTGGATCGCCGCATACCTTGCGGGTGACTATGCACTGCCCACGGTGGAGGAGCAGAAGCGTACCATTGTCGCCGATGAAAAGAAGCATATGAGCCGCTACTACGCGTCGGCCCGACACACGATGCAGCTCGACCAGGAGATCTATTTTTCGGAGCTGGAGGGTGAACTCAAACGGGGCCGAAAGCGCGCCCGATCCCTCGGGTTTGGCCACGTCCGGCTGCCTGTCCCAAGGACATCTGATGCCGAGTTTCGCTCCGCGGCAGAATGACGGGCACTGTCACGTGCCGGTCGCTCGCAAATGCTGGACATAAGTCAGAAAGAGTTCGCGTTCGGTTGTGATATCGAGCTTTTGGTACAAGCGCAGACGATGGTTCTTGATCGTTCCGCGCTTTACCCCCAATCGATCTGCTATACTGGCGATGGGGTGGCCTTCGAGAGTCAGTTCGACAATTTGCCGCTCGCGATGGGTGAGGGTGGCGAGCCAGGCATTGCGATCGGCACGGGGTGCATGCATGGCCGAAACTTCGACCTGGTCGCATTGGCCACCTGGTGCTGCCCCGAAATCGGCACCAAGGGCTGATCTCACAATAAGCCGACCGTCAGGCAGCAAAGCTTGCCTTTTGCCCGAGCTGGCCAACTCGACCAACGCCTCCACCAACCCTCCATCCGGCGCGGCGACCAGTCTGCGCCACGCGCCGTTCGCGGCAAGTTCGTCGCCGCGCCGGTCGAGAAGTCGCAATGGTTTTTCGGTTGCGTCAGCTGCCAGGCCATGGCTGATGATGGCCTTCAGGTGGGCATCATGCAGCCCGGCCAGCAAAGGAAAAGCGTTGTCTATTGTCGCCAGTTCGGTCGCAGTGAACTCACCAACGGCACGGTCGACAATGAGCGTCGGACTGGCGCCGCCAATTGGTGGCAGGAACACGGCAATCTCGTCGCTGATGCTGGCCGCGCGCAGGAACTCCAGAGCGTAACGGCTCTTCCACATTTCCGCCGGGGCCATCTGGCGCAAGGAACACACGGCCGGCAACCCGACAGTTCGCCAGTAGTCATGAAATGGGTCAAGCGCGTAGAGACCGGAGGCGTAAGGTGCTGCAACCTCGCTGCGAATTTCGCGCGGGATAATCAGGTCCGGCGCTCCAGAATTCGAATACCGGACCAAGGAGTGCTGATCGGCTTCCACCAAGGAGGTCATCACGTCGAGCATCCGGTCGTAGAAATCTTCTTCGCCAATCGCCGCACTGGCGCGTCCGATTGCCGTGCAGAAGCCGAGCTTTGCCATACTGTTCGGCATCTCGAAGCGAATCTGGCTGTGATCTGGAGCAAGCCTGCTCACCGGAGAATGGATGTTCATCTCTCCTCCCTTGGCCTTCTGGCCCAAAAATTGGTCAGTGGGCCAATTCTTGATCCTTTTGGCCAAACATGTCAATGTGGCCCTATGAGCCTGACAAAAATCAGTGACATTCGACGCCGCGAATTGCGGCACGCAGCGTTTGAGGTCCTGCAAAGCGAGGGGATGGCTGGCGCAACAATAGAGAAGGTTGCCCAGAAGGCAGGAGCCTCAAAAGGCATTGTTCATCACTACTTCAAAACCAAGCAGGAGCTCTTCGAGCACACAATGCGCCATTCGAATTCGCTGCTGCGCGATGAAGTCATTCGGCAGATGCGACTCGCACGGAGCCCCGAAGAACGATTGTGGGCCATCATCGCCGGCAATTTCAGCACAGCGTTCTTCACGCCGGGAATCTGTCACGCTTGGCTGGCGCTCTGCGCGGAAGTTCCGCGCGAGCCGCAACTGGCGCGAATCCAGCGTGTCGTTCACGCCCGAATGCATTCGAATCTGATGAGCGCCCTGTCCGAGCTTGTTCCGGTCGATCAATGTGAAGCCGTCGCGCTTGGCATAACAACGATCATCGATGGCCTTTGGCTAAGGCTTGGGTTGCGACCGGCGAGGATTTCAGCACTCGAAGCCCTTGCACAGGTGAGTGATTACCTGACCCACCGCATCCCTCACATCCGTTGGGACGAGCATTTGTCGCGAACGGATCCCAGCCGTCAGTTAGGCTGAATGGTGGTCGGCTCTCGGATCGGCCTGCGCTGGGAATGGTGACCGTTGGCACCATTGTTGGGCTCTGGATGGCTGAATACGCTTTGCGGGAGCTGAACTGGAAGGAACGACATCATGGCCGCGCGGCTATCGGAGAGAGTAACCCTCATCACCGGAGCGGCCTCTGGCATCGGCCGGGAAACGGCCAGACTATTTGCGCAAGAGGGCGCCACGGTATTCCTCGGCGATATCGATCGCGGCCGCGGGGAGGCGGCGGCCGCCGCCATAGGAGCGTCCGCGTCCTATGTCTCGCTCGATGTGACGAAGGAGGATTCTTGGTCGGGTGCTGTCGAAACCGTCGTGCAGCACGCCGGTCGGCTCGATATCCTGGTCAACTCCGCGGGTACTTGGAGCGACGGTGATTTCATTACCTACTCGCTGGCAGAATGGCAGCGCACAATGGAGATCAACGCCACCGGTACATTCCTCGGCTGCCGTGCCGCCGTTGCTGTGATGAAGGAAAAGGGCAATTCTGGTTCGATCGTCAACATCTCCTCGGTCTACGGAAACATCGCTGCGGATGACGCGGTAGCCTATGCTGCCAGCAAGGGCGCGGTCAGGATGCTGACCAAGGGAGTCGCCATTTACTGCGCTGCGAACGCGCTGCCCATTCGCTGTAACTCGGTTCATCCAACCTATGTCGACTCGGAAATGCTTGCGAGCTTCGCTCAGGAGGTCGGCGGGCGCGAAGCGGCGGTGGCCGGGTTGAGTGGGGTGGTGCCGATGCGCAAGCTGCCGGTCCCCTTGGACATCGCGGAGGCGATCTTGTTCCTGGCGTCTGACGCAGCTCGGCTCGTGACGGGGGCTGAACTGCCTGTCGATGGGGGGATGCTTGCCGGAATCTTTGCACCTGTCAGCGTTCCGACACGCCATCTCGGTGCTTGAACACCCCGGGAACCGGAGTTCGAAAACAAGAACGAATGACAATGGGAGAAAGAAATCATGATCGGTCGAAAAATTGCACTGTGGACACTCCCCCTTGCCGCGGGTCTCGCGATCGCCCCGCCGGCGATAGCGAAGCCCCTGGGCGATACGGATACCTCGATTAAGATCGCCATCAACGAATGGACCGGCCAGAACCTGTCCGCGCATATCGCCGGCAAGTTGCTGGAAAAGCTCGGATACAAGGTGGAATATATCACTGCCGGCACGTTGCCCCAGTTCACCGGTATCGCAAGCGGCAGCCTGTCTGTGTCGCCAGAGGTCTGGCCGAGCAACCTGGGTGATGTCTACCCGAAGGCCAAGGCCGAAGGAAAGCTCGAGGAGATAGGCGAACTCGGTCTCGACACAAAGGACGGGTGGCTCTACACCGCCGACACCAAAACAGTCTGTCCTCAATTGCCCGATTGGACTGCGTTGAAGGATCCAGCCTGTGTGCAGGCGCTGGCAACGCCGGAAACGTTCCCGAATGGGCGTCTTCTGGATTACCCGGCGGATTGGGGTTCGGCGAGCGGGCCAGAGCTGAAGAATGCAGAGATTCCATTCACGCCGGTGCCAGCTGGATCCGAGGGTGCGCTCGTCGCTGAGTTACAAGCGGCCGTGGCGGCTCACAAGCCATTGTTGATGCGCTTCTGGGCCCCGCATTGGGTGCTGGCCGAAGTGCCTGTGGAATGGCTCAAAATGCCGCCTTGTGACGAAAAGAACCTGGCCGAATGCATCGTGGCGCCGCCGGTGATCAAGGTTGTGTGGGCCGGATTCCACGAGAAGTGGCCAGCCGGATATGAGCTGATGAAATCACTTCAAATCCATGCCGATGACCAGCAGAAGATGATCTACGCCGTGGATAAGCAGGGCAAGAATCTCGATCAGGCTGTCGACGGTTGGATCGAGGAACACCAGAGCGACTGGCAAGCTTGGGTGAAAGCGGCTCAGAACTGATTTTGAGCGAGGCCAATCGCAGCTGGTGAAAGCTGTGATTGGTCGTGACCCTTCTGCAACCGGCTGAAGAAAAGTTGGATATGACCAATCCTGTTGGTGGATCAGAGACCCCGAGCAAGGCGACCGCCAAGCTCAGGTCTCGCAATCTTTGGAAGATATATGGACCGCGGCCGGCGAAGGCGCTTGAGATGGCGCTCTCATCGAGCGAGCCTGTCGCCGCGCTTAAGCGCCGGCTGGAGGCGAGTGGGAATTTTCTTGCCTTGGCGGATGTCAGCTTCGACGTTCAGCAAGGTGAGATTTTCGTTGTCATGGGCCTTTCCGGCTCAGGCAAGTCAACACTGGTGCGGTGCCTGTCCCGCCTGGTCGAGCCAACACATGGCGAGGTATGGCTTGGCCAGGAAAACCTCCTGTCCGCCACCGAGCGCCGATTGGTGGAAATGCGCCGCAAAGTCATGGGCATGGTCTTCCAAAGCTTCGGATTGCTTCCCCATCTCAATGCCCTCGACAATGTGATGTTTCCGCTGCGAATGGCAGGCATGCCACTGGCGCAGCGCTTGAAAACCGGCCGGGAAATGATCTCGCTCGTCGGGCTGCAAGGGCGCGAGCGCAGCATGCCGCACGAACTTTCCGGCGGTCAGCAGCAGCGCGTTGGCATCGCTCGTTCGCTCGCTGTCAATCCCGAGCTGTGGTTCCTTGACGAACCATTCTCAGCTCTTGATCCGCTCATCCGGCGCCAGATGCAGGACGAGTTCCTACGGCTGCAGCGCATGCTGCAAAAGACGATTGTGTTCATCACCCATGACATCCAGGAGGCCTTTCGCCTGGCCGACAGGATCGCAATCATGCGAGAAGGCCGGATCATTCAGATCGGAACCCCGGCCGAGATCATGCTTCACCCGGTCAACTCCTATGTGGCAAGCTTCACCGAGGAGGTCTCGCTCACCAAGGTGGTAACTGCTGGCTCTGTCATGGAGGTGATCCCCGCGGACTGGACTGGCGGTGAAGGCGTTCATGAAATCGATGCGGCCGTGCCGATCGAGGCCCTGTTGCCTCGAAGCATTGCCGGCACCCGATCATTTGTGATTACGCGAGAAGGTGAAGGTCGGGTTGGCCTTTTGCGATCCGAGGTCATCGCCAAAGTGCTGGCAAATGACACAATACAGCGGGGTGCAACGTGAGCGCTCAACAGGCTGTGTTTGCACCAAACGAAAGCGTGCCGATCAAATCGAGGCAACTTTTGTGGCTCGTCGTTCTGGCCTTCATCGCGATTTGCATCGCAATGCGGCCCGCGTTGCCATGGCTTGTGACCTATCCAAGCTCTTGGTTGCTGCCGGTCCCATCCATCATAAACAGCGTCTTTGGCTTCCTAATTCCTTTGCTAAAGCCGATCTGCGCGGTCTTGGCGATCATCTTGCGAGCAGCTTTGGATGCCTGCAGCGCAGCGCTCCAATGGATGCCTTGGCCGGCGATGATCCTCTTCTTCGCCATCCTGGGTTGGTTGGCACGAGGTTGGCAACTCGCGCTGTTTACGGCGGTAGGCCTCGGTTATGTGGTGATGGCCGGCTACTGGGAACAGGGCATGAATACCTTGTCGCTGGTCACATTGGCGGTGCCGCTGGCAGTGGGCTTTGGTTTCCTGCTCGGTGTGGCTGCTCACTCATCGCGGTATGTCCGCGGCATCACGATGGTCGTGCTCGATCTGCTGCAGACGGTGCCGGCCTTCGCGTTCTTGATCCCGCTGCTGCTGCTTTTCGGTTTCGGACCGATCGTCGGCCTGATTGCCTGTCTTGTCTATGCAGTGGCCCCCATGGTCCACTGCACCATGCTCGGGCTAGAGCGTGTTCCTCCCTCACTTCTTGAAGCGGCTAGCATGGCGGGCTGCACGCGCCGGCAACGGTTCTGGCATGTCATCCTGCCGACCGCCAAACGGGAGATCTTGACGGGCATAAACCAGACAACGATGGCGGCCTTCAGCATGGTCATCATGGCGGCCATCATCGGGGGCTTCAACGACGTCGGTTGGGAAGTGCTGAACTCCATGCGGAAGGCAGAGTTTGGCCAGAGCCTATTGTCCGGCCTCGTAATAGCGGTCCTGGCGATGGTCGTTGACCGTATCACCTTCGGCATGGCCCAGCCGGCGCGTGACAGAACACAGACGACATTGCGCAACGGCCTGCGAATGGCAGTCATCCTGGGGCTGCCACTTTTTGTTGCGTTCTTGTTAAATGCCTCGCCCTCCACCATGGCCTGGGCCGATAAAGCGCAAGGGGTCATAGACCCGTCCGGTTTGAACCGGGTTGTTATCAGGTTTGTGCAAGACTTCTCTGCACCGCTGGACGCCTTCAAGGTGTTCGTCCTGTATCATTTCATGCTGCCGCTTCGTATTGGTCTGGTTGGCGCCGTAACGCCCTTCACATGGGGGTTTGCCTGGACATTTCAGGTCAGCACCATTTATTGCGGACTCTCGCTGTCGCTCGCTGTCTGGCTATGGTTCAGAGGCCAATGGCAGGGTGGCGCCGGCGTTTTGATCGGCTCGACATTGTTGCTGCTGGGTTTCAATGGGTTTCCCTGGCCGGCGTTTGTCATCGTCGTCACTGCCTTGGCGTGGTCGGTAAGCGGTGCGCGCCTGGCATCTCTGGCGGGCCTCGGAACTTGCTTTATTGTTGGCGCCGGCCTTTATGGCCCGCTCGGTCAGTCTCTCTATCTGTGCCTTCTTGCCGTTTTGATATGCATGTTTGTCGGCGGACTTCTAGGTGTCGCGGCAGCCAAGAGCGATCGCTTTTCAGCTGTTTTGAAGCCCGTATGTGACGCGCTCCAGACCATGCCCCAGTTCATATTTCTCATCCCTGCCTTGATGTTTTTTCAGGTGGGCGAACTCACCGGCCTGATTGCCATTGCGTTGTACGCAATCGTGCCGCCAATCCGCTATGTGGAATATGGGATAAGAAGCGTGCCAGCCGATCTCGTCGAGACATCGCGGCAGATCGGATGCACCGCATGGCAACGTTTGATCCATGTTGAGTTGCCAGTCGCCAAGCCGGTCGTTGTGCTTGGCGCAAACCAGACGATCATGGCTGCCCTTTCGATGCTTCCGGTGGCGGCGCTGGTCGGCACGAAGGATCTCGGACAGCAGGTCTATATCGCACTCAGCAAAGCGGATGCAGGCCTAGGACTGGTCGCAGGCCTATCGGTTGCACTGGTCGCCATGATTTCAGATCGCATCATGCGAGCGACTGTCTCAAACACGGGGGGCGCATTGGATTAGGCTGCTAGGGTGCCTTGAATCCTTGCTCCCTTGCAGCTTTGAGCCAAGCTGGTCCGGATTTACGTGCACCATAACTTCCAATTACTCGTACGGGGCGGAGAGCCTAACCCCGGCCGGAATGAAAACGCGCCGGCGTGAAGGTCTTCCCGACTCAACGGCTCCTTTGGGTTCGCTGAGATCTAAATCCGCCGCTTCGAAGTCGGCCCCTAAGCGGATGGTCCGCAACGCGCCTTCGTGTGGCCGTAAAGGCAATTTTGTGAGCGCCCAGAAGCGGACTTCGCGGATGACCATGCTGCAGGTCGCAGCGCGCCATCGACATTCCAGGAGCAACCGAGCGATGTGTCCAGGCTTGCAAGAAGAGTTCGGCCGCAGACCATCTTTTGAGTGGGAAGATGGCTAGCGGCCGACCCGCTGAGTGGATTGTCGGCATCCGTCGGCGCGCGCGCCGACATGCGGGTTTTTGACCCGTCTCATGCAAGTGAACACTGCCGGCCTTATGACGGCCAGCGTTGCGATGACCCAAGACCCAACCAACGCCAAAACTTCCTTGCCTATGCGGTTGCGCTCCGCCCCATCCCATCGGGCGTCACCTTCGAGAACTCCTCCGTGACGACCCCGATCGGCCATCCCGGCAACAATCCCCATAGCGCCAGATCACCCGGCGGCTTCGCTCAATCCGGCTTGCAATGAGATCCGATGTTGAGGCCGCGTGCCAAACCAGTGTCTCGGACCTCACAGAACCCTCCAGATTGAACCCTCCAGATTCCCATGAGCGAGAATATCTGATTCATCATTTCTGCTGGATATGGACGCCAGCAGGCATGGTTAAGCTGGGTCATCCTCGCAACTTCGATTGACGGCACGGAGCGAATTTGTAATACTGCGTATTACAAATGGAGAAGTGCAATGCCTAAATCAAATCTTTCTGACCCGATCACAATGCGCTTGCCGGAGGAGGTCTTGGCTGCAATCGAACAGATTGCTGAAACCTGCGACAGGTCGCGCAGCTGGGTGATGGTCAGGGCGCTGAAACTATACCTTGCAAGCGAAGGATCTGACATCCTCGCTGTTAGGAAAGGCCGGGAGCAGGTGGTCGACGGCGATGTCCATGACATGGATGAAGTTCTCGGAGAGATCCACGAGATCGTTAACCGCAAGGTCGCCTGATGAAGGTGCGTTTGTCGGGAGATGCGCGGGCTTATCTTAGACAGGAGGCCGCTTATCTTCAGAAGCACAGTCAGAAAGCAGCCAAGGCATTCGTCGACAGGATGACTGAAGCTCGCAAGAATCTGGCTCGGTTTCCAGAGATAGGCAAAACGTTTGATCGCCTGCCGATTCCGGGTTCCCATCGATTGGTCGTTGGGGACTATCTTCTCGATTATGATCTAACCGATGAAGAAGTGGTCATCCTTTCAATACGTCACGGTCAACAGCAACCATTGACTCCAGAAATTGAAGACGACTTCGATTACGAAGAGAATGCCGCGAAGCCATCCGACCCCAAGCGGTAAATGGGCTTAACCTTCAGCCCGATCGATTTCTGGCAGCGAGAATCTGAGACCAAGGGTTTGTTGTCCGGACTAGCCGGTGCTGCAGCTTCGTCGCTCTGCATGTAGTCTCAACGTCAGAAGCGCCTAGTGTTGACAAAGGTGTCGTGTGCTTCCGCGGCGTCCTTGAGAAGCTTGGATTTCTCCTCGGCGCTGAAGAGATCCTTCGCACCGGCCAGGTCCGAAAGCTCCAGCGTTGCCAGCAAATCGGGGGCGGTGGCCGACAGACAGACCCGAGTGGAAGCCGGGTTGGCGGAAACCGAGACCGCCCTTGCGGCAGCGCAAGCACGCTGGGATCGGGAAAAGGCACTTGTGACCGACCTGCGCGACTTCATCGAGGCCCATAAGCAGGGAGTATCCTGCCACGTCTGCGGCGAAATGGCCGCAAGGCGGCGATGCACTCGTCGTTCGGTCACAGGCAAGATCAGAAGGAAGAAGATTGTATGAATGACCGCCCGCCAAGTCTACAAGCGAGACCGGCGTTTGGACACCAAAACCAAGCCGTCACAAGTGCGGCGTGTTAGAGTGGGATGAGATTACTTCCGGTCATATCCTGAGTTTTCGAAGTAGTTTGAGCACTCCATTGGTGTGACGCGGTCGAGGGTTTGGCCGATCGCGTCGCAAACCGTTTCAATGGTGCGCCTTGCGGCCATTCTCAGCCAGTGCTTGAGCTTTGAGAAGAGCTGTTCGATCGCATTGAGATCGGGCGAGTATTTCGGCAGGAAGAAGAGCTTGGCGCCGGCGGCGCGTATGGCGCGGCGCACCGCCGGCCTTTGTGTGAAGGGGCCTGATTTCGCTCAGCTTCGCGCGGATGCTTCGGCGGCCGACACCTGCTGTGCGGCAAGAAACATTAGCGCCGAGGCGACGGTCCGGCGGTTCCATCCGGCAGACTCGGCCGTGTCGAGCAAGTCTGTCAGCAGCGGCTTCAGCGCGCTTCGGCATTCGGCCTCATGGGCCAGGAATTCGCTTGCCGGATGCGTCGGGGGCGGAATCGAGCCACTGCCGCTCATCATATTCATGAGGGCCTCCCATTGTTGTTGGCGAAGCGCCCGCTCCCGGCCGGGAGCGGGCTTCCGTCTGCGTCTCAGAAGTCCATGCCGGCGCCCGCCGGCATGGCCGGGGCGGTTTCCTTCTTCGGCTTTTCGGCCACCATCGCTTCCGTGGTGACCAGCAGGCCGGCTACGGAGGCAGCGTCCTGAAGGGCCGCGCGCACCACCTTGGCCGGATCGATCACGCCTTGGCCGTAGAGATCGCCAAATTCGTTGGTCTGGGCATTCCAACCCCAGCCGAACTCGCTCCTTTCGCGCAGCTTTCCGACGATAATTGAGCCCTCGGCGCCGGCATTCTCGGCGATCTGCCGAACCGGCGTTTCGATCGCGCGACGCACGATCTCGACGCCGGTTTTCTGGTCCGGGTTGTCGGTCTGCACAAGGTCGAGCGCCTTCGCGGCCCGAAGCAGTGCGACACCGCCACCGGGCAGCACGCCTTCCTCGACGGCGGCCCTGGTGGCGTGAAGGGCATCGTCGACGCGGTCCTTGCGCTCCTTGACCTCGACTTCGGTCGAGCCGCCAACGCGGATTACCGCGACGCCGCCGCCAAGCTTGGCTAAGCGCTCCTGCAGCTTTTCGCGGTCATAGTCCGATGTCGTTTCCTCGATCTGCGTCTTGATCTGGGCAACGCGGCCTTGGATTTCTTCCTTGCGGCCGACGCCGTCAACGATGGTCGTGCTCTCTTTCTCGATCACAACCTTCTTGGCGCCTCCCAGCATCTGCAGCGTTACATTCTCAAGCTTGATGCCGAGGTCTTCCGATATCGCGGTGCCACCGGTGAGGATCGCAATGTCCTCCAACATGGCCTTGCGGCGGTCGCCGAAACCGGGGGCCTTGACGGCCGCCACCTTCAGCCCGCCGCGTAGCTTGTTAACGACGAGCGTCGCCAGCGCCTCGCCCTCGACATCCTCGGCGATGATCAGCAGAGGTTTACCTGACTGGACCACGGCTTCGAGTACGGGCAGCAGAGCCTGGAGGTTTGACAGCTTCTTCTCGTGAACCAGGACATATGGCTCGTCGAGCTCGACACGCATCTTGTCCTGATTGGTGATGAAATAGGGCGAGAGATATCCGCGATCGAACTGCATGCCTTCGACGACTTCAAGCTCGGTCTCGGCGGTCTTGGCCTCCTCGACGGTGATCACGCCCTCATTGCCGACCTTCTGCATCGCCTCGGCAAGGAAGCGGCCGATCTCCGCATCCCCATTGGCCGAGATGGTGCCGACCTGGGCGATCTCGTCGTTCTTGGTGACCTTGCGGGCGTTCCTCTTGAGTTCCTCGACCACCGCATCGACCGCCTTGTCGATGCCGCGCTTCAGATCCATCGGGTTCATGCCCGAGGCGACAGCCTTCGCGCCTTCGCGCACGATCGCCTGGGCAAGCACGGTGGCCGTCGTGGTGCCGTCGCCGGCGATGTCGCTGGTCTTCGAAGCGACTTCGCGGACCATCTGGGCGCCCATGTTCTCGAACTTGTCCTCAAGTTCGATTTCCTTGGCGACGGTGACGCCGTCCTTGGTGATGCGCGGGGCGCCGAACGATTTGTCGATGACGACGTTGCGGCCCTTGGGGCCGAGCGTGACCTTCACCGCGTCGGCGAGGATGTTGACACCGCGCAGCATGCGCTCACGGGCGTCGGAATGGAATTTGACTTCTTTGGCAGCCATTGGATCACTCCTTCACTCTAGGCAGCTTTCATTGACTGGTTGGATTCCGAGAAGCCCTCAGGCGGCCTTCTTTACTTGCGCGGTCTGCTCGATCACGCCCATCACGTCGCTTTCCTTCATGATGATGAGGTCTTCACCGTTGAGCTTGATCTCGGTGCCGGACCACTTGCCGAACAGGATACGGTCGCCGACGTTGACGTCGAGGGGCACGAGCTTGCCGCTGTCGTCGCGGGCGCCCGGACCGACAGCGATGACTTCGCCTTCCTGCGGCTTTTCCTTGGCAGTGTCGGGGATGATGATGCCGCCGGCCGTCTTCTCCTCGGCCTCGATGCGGCGGACCAGGATACGGTCGTGCAGTGGACGGAACGTCATATCGTTCTCCTTCAGGACAAACAGATTGCGAGAAGCTCCTCCGCTCCGGACCGGCAGGACCGGAGCGGGCCTCGCGCGACCCTTTCGGCATCGCGCGCATGTCGAGTTAATTTTGCCTTCTTCTACTTTCAAGGGGCGCCGCAAAATTTTTAGCACTCTCGACCGTCGAGTGCTAGCCCGCTGAAAACATGCGGTAAATTCGATCGTGCGAACCAAATGAGAGGCTTGAATTCGCTATTGAGCTGAACAAGATTAATCGGCGCCCGGCACCGCCGGGACCGCTGAGACAAGCCAAACAAGGAGTTTTTGGATACGGAGGACAGAAATGAACCGACAGACGCTTTCGCCGATTATTCCTTCCCTGACTCGCGAAATATCAGATCTTTCGCTCGACCGGCTGCTGTCGCCGGCCAGCCATTTTCAGCACCCGCAGGACGTGCTGGAAGACGGCTCGCTCGACCTATTGGATAAGCGGGCGATCCTTTCGTCCTGGGCATCCGACGCTTGCGCCGTGGAATCGATGCCAGCGCTGCGCCAACCACCGGGCACCGAGCGGCCGGTTTGCTTCGACGACATCATGGATGCGTTGCGTCGGCTGGATACCGCTGCCCCGCCGCCTCGCAGCCCCGCCGATGACGACCACCGGCAGCTGTTCGACCGTCTGAGCGCGTGAGGCGCGGAAGGCGATGGCGAGCGCGGTCAGCAGGGAATTCCGCTTGCAGATGAATGGCTACGGCTTGACCACTGCCGAAATCCACTACTATCTGCCCGACCATCCGAACCTGCTGCAGCTTTACGTCTGGCAGGACTACGATGTCGCCCCGGATTTCCCCGCGCTGAGGGACTTCCTGGGCTTTTGGGAACGCGAGCTGGAGGGTGGCTTGCACTCTGTGCGCGTCGCCCACCATGGGCTTATCGGGCCATCCGAATGGCGGGCCGTCGACGGGATCATCGCGATCAATTGAAGATCACCCCGGCGGCGCGCCAAGGGCGCCCGCAAATCATCATCGCGTGCCTGCTGCAGGCAGGCGAGGATGGCGGCTTTTCACGACCTTGACGATGGCTTCCGCCGGGCCTAGGCGTCCAGGCTCGGAATCCCCAGGCCGGTGCTTGAGAGACCGGCAAGGTCAAGGGGCGCCGCTTCCTTGGCGTTCCTCGTATATTGTTGCTCAAGGGAGGATATAGCTATGAGAACCACGTTTGACTTCGGTCCCCTGTTCCGGTCGAGCATCGACTTCGATCGGATCCTCATCGAGATCGCAGCCGCCAAGGCGATGCCCAAGGGCACGACAAACAAGATCGAAGCCGAGAAGCAGGCCGCCTGAGGACGTTCCTGTGACGGCGTGACGCGATTATGCCGGACCGTCAGTGTGAGGTCGGTTTCTTGCCGCCTCAAGAGCCTTGATGGCGTTATAGACGGCCTGACGCTTGGACTCGGCGGGCTCGTTGGGATGGAAACGAGCCTGCCCCAGCCGGGTGAAAGCCACCGTCAGGTCGGCAACACGGTCGCGTCCTTGCTGTCCACTTCCTTCCTCTCGATCCTGGGAGGGTCGATCGGGTTACCACGGCAACTGATAAAGCTCACTGCTTAGGCGACAGAGTTCCTTTGCTTCGCCACGCTTCGGGGGAAAATGGACGAAGACCGGCCGGCGCGAAGAGCCGGTCTTCGTCTCCCATCGCGTGAGGCAGTCAGGCCGCCTTAAGCCCCTTCAAAGCCTTCTCGAAGGCGGACTTGACCGGCTTGGATACGTCCTCGACGGCTTTGGTCGTGACGGCTTGGAGTTCCTTGGCCTGCTCGACGGCCGTTTCAACCTGCTTGCGGACAAAGGCGATTTGCAGGTCAATGAATTCGGACGGCGACTTAACGGCAAGCAGGGCTTCAAAGTGCGAGAAGGCGGCTTCAGTATTGGCGCGCAGAACAGCAATTGTCTTCAGCGACACATCGCCGCCAACGGCTTTGGCCGTTTCGAAGCTCGACTCGAGAGCGTTCTGGGCGTCTTCAGAGCCCGCCTTGAACCTGGCAAGAACTTCTTTTGACTGTTCGACGCCTCTTTCAGCTGCAGCGCGGAACTCAGCCGCAGCCTTGGACGGGTCAAAGGTCGGCAACGCGGCGCCTTCGATATTATCAGGGGTCTTTTCAGCCGTGGACATGGTTCCATCCTTCCGTGGGCAGCCCCAAAACGCCTCCTCAATTTATGAAACCCGCTCGAACCGATAGCAATGCTTTTGTGCGCTGCACTATGAATTTCTTCCCTTGCGGTAACTAAGCGCTGAAGGCAGGGCCATCGCATGAGACGTGGCACCCACAAGGTTCGAACTTGTGCCCTGCCTTTGCGGAGGGCAGGCTGTCTTGATTGGCGACGTTCGCGCTTTCGCTGAACGTCGCCGAAAATAGAAGAGAGTTTGCTCGATAGTGGGTCTCACGATTTAGCGGTCCTCCGCGACCAATCGCCCGTGCATGCCAAGCGCCCCACTGGCCACGATGCAAAGTAAGCCCGAAGCAGGCCGCGACGACAGGCAAGCCGCGGGAAGGGAAGTCTTGTCGATCGCCGTCATGAAGGAGAGCGCCGTCACCGGGCCGACCCCAGGGTTCGCCATGCAGCGGCGGCATGGATCACTGCGCGCGATGATCTTCTAGTGTTGTGACCCTCTTATCACCGTGATCCAAAGTGATGCGCAGACTTGTTCGTCCCATGTCATTGCCACAGGTCTGTTGCCGTTGATGGGCAGCACCGGGACGAATAGGCCAAGAGACGACGGTTGATCGAGCTCTTATCCGCGGATTGGCTACCGCAGTTCCGTAACTCAGATCGGGGCAGCGCTGATCGCGGCTTATCGCGTTGCCGCAAAACGTCGGTTTCGACCAACATCCGCGACCGAATTTACCGTCAGTCCTGCCAGTAGCTGTCCGGGGGAGGGCCCCAGTCGGTCAGTACACAGGAATAGACGGCGGTCTCGTCAAACGGATAACGCGCTTCCATCTCCGGGGTGAGCGTTAGGCCGAGCCCTGGCGCGGTTGGGCGGATCAGCCTTCCGTTCTCTATACGGCCCTGGTCGCCGATCATCTCGGCGCCTAGCGGAAAGTCGAGCATCGGGTATTCGACCAGGGTACCGCCGGCTGCGAAGGCCGCGTGGTAGCTCGCCATGATCGCAGCCGCCCCGCCCCAGGCGTGCACCACAACGCCGGTGCCCTTGGCCTTGGCTGCCTCAAACACCTCCATTACCGCCGAAATTCCACCCATGACGGATGCGTCGGGCTGGACGAAATCATAGACGTCGGCGTTGATCCGCTCGATCATCTCCTTCGGCGTGGTGACGATCTCGCCACCGCAGACCGGAACGTCAATTCGCCCGCGCAATTCGCGAAAGGCGTCGGGTTGATCGGGGCCGAGCGCCTCCTCGACGAACACCATGCGCTGGTCGGTGATGGCGTGAACGGCCGTGACGAAGGCGACCACGTCGTCGACCGCCTGCGGCGGATCGGCAAGGTTCTGGCACATGTCGACACCCACTTTGATGCCGCGCCGTCCGGCCTCCTCAAGCACCCAGGCAGTGCGCAGGATGTCACGCTTGACCGAGCGGATCTTGTAGATCTCGATGCCGAGCGAATTCAGCATGTCCATCTCGCGAAGGAATTGGCTCTTGGCGTCGCAACAACCGCCCGAGCCGTAAATCTGAATGGACGAGGCCCGCGCGCCGCCCAGGAGTGTGTAGACCGGAATGCCCAGGCTCTTGGCCTTGGCATCCTGCAACGCGATCTCGAATGCCGCGATGACGTGGCGGGCCGCCCCTTGAAGAGACCAGTAGTCGCACAGACTGCGAAGGTCCTTGACCCGACGGTCAATGTCGAAGCCATCGCGCCCCAGCACCTGCGGACGGCAAAGGTCGACGATCGATTGGAACACCAATGGCGCGAAGACCGCGAGATAACCTTCGCCAAGCCCGGTCACGCCGTTGTCCAGCGTGACCTCGACCATGCCGATGGTGCGCTTGGGACCGTTGGCAAAGCATTCCTTTATTTCCGGATCGTCGGCGTCGGCGTAGGGCGACGACAGCAGGACGCAGCGAATATTGGTGATCTTGGCCATCAGTATCCTCTTGAGAAATTGACGATGCCTTCGAGCGGCGCACCGGCACGAAACCGCCCGAGGTTCGCCAGGAAGACATCGATCTTGCGGTCAAGCTCGTCCATGGTGCCACCGCCGGAATGCTGCGTGAGGATGATGTTCGGGCAGGTCCAGAATCTGTGTTGCGCGGGCAAAGGCTCATCGCGAGTGACATCGATCACCGCGCCTCCCAGCCGGCCTGTCTCCAACGCGTCGGCAAGTGCATCCTCATCCAGGATCGACCCGCGCCCGAAATTGCAGAAGACCGTGCCCCGGCGCATCATTGCAAGACGGGCGACACCGAACAGCCCCGCGGTGGCAGGGGTGGAAGGCGCAGTGCAGACGACAAGATCAGCGTCGGCAATTGCGCTGTCGAGCGCTTCCAGCCCGCCGGCGCGCGTGATCGGCGTGATAGCGCACCCAAAGGGTGCCAGCAGGTCCGCCAGCCGCTGGTTAATCGCGCCGTAGCCGAACAGCACGACGCGCGCTCCACGCAGGACCCTGAGCCCGGTCCGGATCGGGTCGCCGACCCAACGCTTCTGCGCCTGAAGCCCGACAAGCCGGTCAATGCCTCGGTAGAGTGCGAGTATCCCTGCAAGCGCGGATTCGGCGACCGGATCGGCGAAGAAGCCGGCAAGGTTCGTGACCACAATATCACCATGGCTGCGCGCGAGGTCGAGCCCGGCATACTCGCCGAAACCCACCGATTCGAGCTGCATCCAACGCAGTTTCGTATTGCCCGCGACCATTTCCGGTTCCGGATTGCCAAACACGATGGCGCAATCGCATGGCTCATGCGCCGCCACCAGCCTGACGGGAAGATCAGCGGCGCCTTGCCTCAGCCTCGCCACCTGATCGTCCGAAAATACACCGCAGACGCCGATCTCCATCATCGGGATGCCGCTGGAATCTTGGTGCTGATCCAGATCGTCTTTGTCTGCAGATACTGGTCCATGGCCTCGGTGCCATTGTCGCGCGCCAGCGAGCCGGAACGCTTGTAGCCGCCGAAGGGTGTCTTGACGTCGCCTTCAGAAAAGCCGTTGACCGAGACCGTCCCGCAAGGCAACCGCCGCGCCATATGGATGGCGCGGTCGATGTCCTTGGTGAACACGGTCGCGTGCAAGCCGTAGTCGGTGTCGCGCGCGATCCGTAGCGCCATCTCCATTCCGGCCACGGGTAGGATGCCCAGGACAGGGCCAAAGATCTCCTCGCGGGCAATGCTCATCGTGGGCGTCATGTCGGCAAACACAGCGGGCTCGATGAAGCAGCCTGGCCCTGTCTTGCCGCCGCCGGTCAGCAAGCGGGCGCCTTCGGCCGATCCGCGCTCAATGTAGCCCATCACACGCGTCTGGTGTTCGGCGGTGACCATGGCGCCGATGTTGGTGGCGGGATCGAGTGGATCGCCGACACGGAATGCCTTGGCGCGGAGGGTGACGCGGTGCGCGAACTCCTCGGCCAAGCTGCGGTCGATGAGCTGCCGCATGTTCGCGGAACAGTTCTGTCCGCCATTCCAGAACGCTGACATAGCGGCATGCTCGATCAGGTCGTCAGTGAGATCGGCATCATCGAGTACGATGAACGGGCTTTTGCCGCCCATCTCCAGGCCAATCACCTTGAGATTGCTTTCGCCGGCATAGCGCAGGAAATAGCCGCCAACCTCGGTCGACCCGGTAAACGAGACGATGTCGATATCGGGGTGACGGCCGATCGCCTGACCCGTGGTTTCGCCGAGGCCGGGCAAGACGTTGATCACACCATCGGGGATCCCGGCTTGCTGTGCCAGTTCGGCAAGGCGCAGGACGGATAATGGCGTCTGCTCGGCGGGCTTCACCAGGACGGAGCAGCCGGCGGCGAGCGCGGGCGCCATCTTCCAGGCCGCCATCAGCAGCGGGAAATTCCATGGCAGGACCAGGCCGACGACGCCGGCAGGCTCCTTAACGATAAGCGCCAGTGCATTCTCACCCGTGGGTGCGACCTTGCCGAATGACTTGTCGGCGAGTTCGCCATACCACTGGAAGAAGTTCGGAACCTCGCGCCCGATCTCGTTGGCACAGTCGGTGACGGTTTTGCCGCTATCGATGCTTTCGAGGACGACGAGCTCGTCGGCATGGGCGCGTACGAGGTCGGCGAGCCGCAACAGCGCTTCCTTTCGAAACTCGGGAGCCGCCCGCGACCAGGCACCGTCGTCGAAGGATCTGCGGGCAGCCCTGACGGCGCGATCGACATCGGTGCCGCCGCAGTGCGCCACAGCTGCAATGACCTGGCCGGTGGCCGAGCTGGTGGTATCGAATGTCGCACCATTGGCCGCCGCGGTGAACTTGCCATCGATGAAGGCGAGACCGTTCGGGGCCAGCTTCGAAGCGATCGCATGGGCGCTGTCTTTGCTCAGGGTCACGTCTTGTCTCCGTCGGATGCGTTGAGAGTTCAGTGTGACTGGCGCCGCACCGAGATGTGCCAGGGAATGAGAAGGCGTTCGGCGAGCGTCACCACGCCGAATAGAGCGAGGCCCAGGACTGTCAGGAAAAAGATGCCCGCGAAGGCAAGGTCTGGACGCATGTTGCCGGTGACGATCTGGATGTAGAAGCCGAGCCCCTGGTCCGAGCCGATGAACTCCGCGATGGCGGCGCCGACCGTCGCGTTGATTGCGGCGTATTTGAAGCCGACGAAGCATTGCGGCAGCGCGGCCGGCAGCCGGACCTTGACGAAGGTGCGCCATACGCCCGCGCCGGTCGAGACGCTGAAGCGCGACAGCTCCTCGCTAAGCGAACTGAACGCGAGAATGGCGTTGAGCACGATGGGAAAGAAACAGACCAGAAAGACGATGATGACTTTTGGCAGCAGGCCAAAACCCAGCCACGAGATGAAGAGCGGCGCGAACGCGATCTTGGGCACCATTTCGACGCAGACGAAAAACGGATAGATCGTGCGGCGCAGGACAGATGAGAATGCGATGGCGAGGCCAAGCGGTAGCGCCAGAATGACCGCCACCCCGTAGCCTAGCAGCACCTCCACGCCGGTGATCCAGGTGTAGTAGAGCAGCCTGTCGATATCCGCCCAGCCCTTCATGACGATGACCGAGGGAGGCGTGAGGATGTAGCGGGGGATTTCGAACCAGACCGTTGCATATTGCCAGATCAGGAAGAATGCCGCGAAGAAGGCGATGGACATCCAGGACCGCGCAATCCAGCGGGCGGCGCGCTCCGGTGACGGGTGTCGATCAGAGGACGCCATAGCCGCGAAATATCTCCTGTGCCTGCCGGACGTAGCCAATGAATCGCGGGCTGCTCTTGACCTCGAAATCGCGCGGATAGGGCAGATCGACGGAAATTATGCGTTCGATGCGTCCGGGGCGCGGCGTGATGATGGCGACGTGGGTCGAGAGCTGGATAGCCTCCTCGATCGAGTGGGTGACGAACACAACTGTGGGATGGCGTTGCATCCACAGCGCCTGCAGGTCGGTGCGGATTGCTTCCCGGGTCATGGCGTCGAGCTTGCCGAGCGGCTCGTCGAGCAGCATGGTCGCGGGCTGATGCACCAATGCCTGGCAGAACGCGGCACGCTGCTGCATCCCGCCGGAGAGCTCGTGCGGGTAGCGTCGTTGGAAATCCTGGAGGTGGACAGAAACAAGCAATTCGTCCACGCTGGCGCGATGGTCGGCCAGCGACAGGCCTCGCAGTTCCAGCTGCAGCTCGATGTTTCCTCGCACGGTGCGCCACGGCACCAGCGTGTTGTCCTGGAACATTATGCCGATGTCGGTCTGCGGTCCGGCGACGGTGCGCCCGTCGATGGCGATGCGCCCTCTCGTAGGGTTGAGCAGTCCGGCAATCATGAGCATGAGGGTGGATTTGCCGCATCCAGACGGCCCGAGCAGCGAGACGAACTCACCCTTCTCGACCTTTAGGTCGACCGGTCCGAACGCGTGCAGGGCGCCGGGGCCTGATCCGAACACTTTCTGCACGCCCTCAAGTTCGATAAGCGGATTCATCGGTCCAATCTGTTACTGCACGGCGCGAGGACCGGAGTGACGGCAAGCCACTCCGGTCCGCCGATTACTTGACGAAGTCGTTGGTGTAGAACTGCGTGGCCGCGACCTTGGGGTCGAGATCATTGTACTTCTTCATGAGGGTCACCATGCTTTCCCAATCGGAGGGCACGTTGAGGCCGAGCGTCTTGTCCTTGTTCGCGGCCGAATAGAGAAGGCTGAGCGTCACATCGAGCACGGCGCGGGCCTGCGCTTTTCCCTCATCCTCGTTCATCGTTCCGCCGACGATGTCGCCGATTGCCGCGATCGCGGCATCAGGATTAGCCGCGGCCGCCTTGTATGACTTGATGGTCGCCTGCACGAACCGTTTCACGAGGTCCGGGTTTTTCTCCACCATCTCCTTGCGAGCCACGATGCAATATCCGATCTGGTTCACTCCATAGCTCGAATAAGGAAAGACTACCGGCGCGGCTCCGCCGTTCTTCTTGATCTCGGCCGGCTTGTCGTCGATGCCGCCAAGCATGCCCACCGCGTCGCCGGCACCTTGCAGATAGCTTGATACGAGCGCGCCATCAGGCACGTTGGTGAGCGTGATGTCGGAAGGCGCAAGGCCGGCCGTGGACAGGACGATCGGAAAGAACGTGTTGACGCCGGCATTGGATGTGGTGAGCAGCTTCTTGCCCTTGAGGTCGGATATCTTGGTGATGGCAGCGTCGGGACGAACCAATATCGCATCCGATCCCATCGCATCGATCACCGCGACCGAGATCAGCGCGGCACCTTGCGAGGCGAGGTTCACCATCGATCCGCACGAGCCATAGGAAAAATCGCTGTCGCCGTTTGCGACCAGGCGATGAGCGGAGCCCGAACCGTTGCCTGAACGGATATCGAGATTGATTCCGGCATCCTTGTAGAAACCCTTCACCTTGCCGAGGGCGAAGCCGGCATGGGAGCCGTAATACATCCAGTTGAGGCGTAACTTCACATCGTCGTCGGCTTTGGCGGCGCTGACGAGCAACATCGTGGTTGCCACGGCTCCGAGCATCAAATTCTTCAAATTGGTCATAGCAGTCGCTCCTTTTGGTTTGTCGCTTCTTGTTATGTTCCCTATGTTTTTCTAATTGGCCACGAGGCGTGGCACGCCCGCGGCCCGCATCATGTCAAGTGTCCTGGCACGATAGTTCTGGCGAATGTCACGCGTCGGCGGGCGGCAGCGGCTCGACGGCAGTCCGATCAATTCCATGCACAATTTGTCGAGATAGCCGTCACCGCTCGTGTAGCCTTTCTCGATCTCGACCCATAGCTTATAGAACGGCATGGCCTCCTCCACCATCATGCGCGCGATCTCGGTGTAGTTCTGCGCCTTGACCTCGTCGATCAGCTTTATTCCCCATTCCGGCCAGTAGTTGCACAGATGCACCTCGAAGGCTTGCGCGCCCAGAGACGGCATCGCCGAGTAGGGAAAGAACAGATTGTTGTCGATGATGGTGAAGCGCTTGGAGAAATTGGACGTGACGTCCTCGAACTCCATGGCGTCCGTTCGCGGCGTCGCCCATTTCAGCCCGACGACATTGTCGATCTTGGCAAGGCGGTCGATCATGCCGAATGACAGGCTCGTCGACGTCCAGAACGTATTGTAGACAATGATGCCGATGCGGGGCGCCGCCTTTGCCGCAGCCACGACGAACTCCTCGAAATCGGCTTCCGTGTGGGTGAAGTAGAACGGGCACGAGACCTGCAGGAAATCAAACTCCATCGACTGCGCCGCCTGGGCCAGCCGCACCAGTTCCAGCGTGCTGGTCGATTGCCCGCCGAAGGCCAGGGGAACACGCCCCAGTGCTTCGTCGACAACGGTTTCGCCGACGCCGATCCGCTCCTCGAACGACATCGTCGAAAAGTCGCCCGCCGCCCCGCCAGCCAGCAGCGTGGCATATTCAGTGTTAAGGCCATTTTCGATCAGGAAGCGCACATAGGCCCTGATCGCCTGATGACTAACCGGAAAGCCGGTGCTGTCCTCGAATGCCGTGGGTATCGTCACGTAGCAACCCGCGAGGCGTGATTTCAATTTTTCGAAGTCCAAAGTCATCTCCCTTGTGCAGGCCGTAGGTCGCGCTGCTCGCCACTGTTCGTTCGCGTTGACCGCGGCCTCTCCAGGCTTCTGGATTGACAGCAGCTGGATCTAAGGCTCTCGTTTAAGCGGAATTGCTCCTCCGTCCCGCGCGAACAGATGCGCCTTGCGCCAGTTCACGCCGATCTCGTATTTGCCCGCACCGGAGCCTCTGTCGTTCTCGTCGCTCTGGCGCATGACCAATGCGCCAGCCGGATGCGCGGGCGCATGCAGGAAACTCTCCCCGCCAAGCCGTTCGACGAACTCGACATCGGCCAACAACCGGGGGCCGGCTGCTCGGCGCGCATTGAAATGTTCCGGCCGCAAGCCGACCACCACGCCGCCCGTCAGCGCTGTGGGGCGCTCTAACTCGAGTTCCACGCCGCCGCCGGTCGTCCCGGCGATCTGAAGCATCAGCCGTGTGCCTTCCACGCGCTCGATGAAGGCCTCGAGGAAGCTCATCTTGGGCGAACCCATGAAGCCGGCCACGAAGCGGTTGCAGGGCGCGTCGTAGATCTCTGTCGGGGTTCCAAACTGCTCGATCACGCCGTCCCGGAGCACGACAATCCGGTCGGCAAGCGTCATGGCCTCGGTCTGATCGTGCGTGACATAGATCATCGTGGCGCCCAGGCTTCGATGCAGCTTGGCAAGCTCGAGCCTCATCTGCACGCGCAACTCGGCGTCAAGGTTCGACAGCGGTTCGTCGAACAGGAAGACCTCCGGTTCACGCACGATCGCCCGGCCTATCGCCACGCGCTGCCGCTGCCCTCCCGAAAGCTCCTTGGGAAGCCGGCCAAGCAGCGGTCCAAGTTGAAGCGTTTCGGCAACGACCGCGACGCGCCGGTCGCGCTCGGCCTTCGGCATGCCCTGCATCAGCAGCGAGAACGCCATATTCTCGGCGACCGTCTTGTGCGGGTAGAGCGCATAGCTCTGGAACACCATCGCCACGCCGCGCTTTGCCGGCGGCACGCCGCGCATCGGCTTGCCGCCAATCACAACCATTCCGGCACTGATCGGTTCAAGCCCGCAGATCATGCGCAGCAGCGTTGATTTTCCGCAGCCCGACGGTCCGATGAAGACCAGGAATTCGCCATGCTCCACGGTGAGATCGACACCATGGATGACCGCCTTTTCGCCGTACTTCTTGCTGACGCCCGAAAGTTCAACCTTGGCCATGGGATGGTCCTTCCTGGCGCCAGCCCTCAGCATCGGGCACGAGGACGCTGGCATGGATGCCCGTCACGCCTTCGCTATCCTGTGCGTAGTAGACGATGAACAGACTGCCATCTTCGCGCAGTGCGAGCGACGGATAGCCGAGATCCCGGTTGGGCAGACCCGAGCGCACCGCATGGGAGCGCGCCGGATTCCAGCTGTTTCCCTGGTCATTGGACATGTAGAGCGTGATGCCGAACGGCTCACGGCGCCGGCCGGCGACGCAGGCGATGCGGCCATCGGCGAGTTCAACCATGTCGGCCGGATAGTCGTGGATTCCCGTCGGCGACGGTGCGCTCCAGGAATGTCCCGCGTCGGTGGATGAGACGACATGCAGGACGCGGGTGAGATTGTCGCGCAGCAGCATGACGATGCGGCCGCCGCGCAGCAACAGCGGCGCCGGTTCCTCGAACTCATGGCCTTCGCCCGCCGCGACAAGTCGCGGCTTTGACCAGCTTTCGCCGCCATCGCTCGACCGCACGGTGAAAACCGCGGCATAGTTCGGCACGTCGCAAAGCGGCAGCACGATCTCGTCGGCGAGATCGACGCCGCCACGCATGCCGTATCCGCCACTGAACGGCGCCGTGTCGATGCGTGTCGACGCGGTGAAGGTCTTGCCGCCGTCGTGCGAACGATGCATCCAGGTTTCGCCGCCGCCGCGTGCCCAGGGATAGCGCTCGGCGATGGTCGCTTTTTCGGGCGTCCAATCAGCGAGTTCGGCAGCCATGGCGTTCGCCCCGACCAGTTCCTCGGGCCGCTTGTAGCAGTCGCGGGCGAGGTTTGCCTCCGCGTAAGCCAGCGTGTGCCAGTCGAACCGCCACTGGTTCAACAACACCACGCCGGACCGCAATGGGGTCAGCCCGGCGCATTCCACGCCTTGCCAGCCGAAACCGGGCACGACGGAAGGCGCCGACCAGCTTCTGCCTTCGTCCGCCGAGCGCATCAGCATGTTGCGGTACAGCGGATCCTGCGGCGGATGCAGCACCCCGGCGCGGCGACGAGACTGCGTGAAGACCAGCAGCCAGTTGTCGTTGGCGGCAACCGCGAGATGCGGATGCGCGCTATAGGCATGCGGATCGCGATGGATCGTTTGGTGATCCATCGACCGTCTTGGGTTTACCGCGCCGGGTTTCATCGCCTGGACTCAGATCCGGAAGCGTGTGCAGCGGACATATTGCAGCGGTTTGGGATCATCGCTCCATTCGTGGTACGAGCACACGATGGTTCCATCCGTCGCCTGGACGACGCTTGGATAGCCGATGTGCTGATAGATGCCTGGGTGGTTCCAGTCGACGCCGCCGCCTTCGATCTTGCCCGATGCCGGCGACATGCGGCTCGATCCGTGCGTTTCGGTCACCGTCTGGCCGGGCACGCCGCCTTCGCGGATGACGAATTCGTTCTTCACATCCCAGGTGACGCCGTCATCGGAGATGATGGCGCGCACGCCGTAAGGAGGCCGGCGATAGCCGTAGACCATCAAGTAGCGGCCGTCCTGAAGCGCGATCAGTTCCGGCGGATAGCCCCAGATGTTGGTCCACTTCGGCGGCGTCCAGCTGAAGCCGTCATCCTCCGAGACGATCATGACCATGTTCTTGGCATCGCTCGTCGGATTGACATGCGTGCGCATGAAGCAGACCAACCTGCCGTCGGCGAGCCGCACCAAGCCAGGCTCCTCATAGTCGATGATGCTGGCCGGGTCGTAACCGAGCGTGGAGAAGTATTCCCAATTGTCGCCGCCATCGTCCGAGCGCATCAGCGCCGAACGCGTGCTTTCGCCCTCACCCTCTTCCTCATAGCCATGGATGCGGCCGTAGAGCCCCATCAGCAGCGAGCCGTTCGGGAGCTCCCAGCAGCCGAGCCGGCAGCCGCCATGCTTGAGCGGGCGAACATTGACCGGGATCGGCTGGGTCCAGGTCTCGCCGCCGTCCTTCGACTTGACGAGGAAAGTGCCGAGCCAGGCCTGCGTCTTGTAGGCCCAGGTCCAGTCACCCCATTCCTTGGTGTTGGGGTGCGAGCTCCACGACGGCTGCTCGGGCTTGATGCCCCGCTTGAAGAAGCCGGTTATGGTCAGATTGACGATCAGCGTGCCGTCATGCATCTCACAGATGCCGCAGTCCCAGTTGCCCTGCGTTTCCGACCAGGGCAGAACGACCTTTGGCGCACTCCAGCTCTTGCCTCCGTCCTTCGACCGGGTCATCAGGGTCTGGCCGCTGTCGTGATGGAACGGAAACCGCTCCTCATTGAAGACGGCCAATATGTCGCCGTTCTTCAGAAGTCTGGTCGCGATCTGGTTGACGCAATGCTTCGGATCTTTGAAGATCGTGAAGTGCTCAACGTCTTTTATAACAGTCATTCCGTGGTTTCCTCTATTGGGACGTCTTGTTTTTCCGGCCTCTAAAGCCGAATTCCGATGTTCTTGGTGCTGAGGTAATTGCGTATGCCCGGCAGGCCGCGCTCGCGGCCGATGCCGCTGTCCTTGATGCCGCCGGTCGGCGCCTGCGCGCCGCCGATGAACCAGCCATTGATCCACACCGAGCCGGCTTCGATATCGCGGGCAAACGACAGGGCGCGGGAAATGTCGCGGCTGTAGACGCCGGCGACGAGCCCGAAATCGAGACCGTTGGCCATGTCGAGCGCCTCGTCGGGGGCGTCGAACGAAAGGGCGACGGCGACCGGGCCGAATATCTCTTCGCGGGCGAGGGCGCTGGCCGGATCGACGGCGTCGAATATGGTCGGCTCGACGAAGTATCCAGCATCGAGCCCGCGCGGGCTGCCGCCGCCGAGACGCAGTTTTGCGCCAGCCCTGCTGCCCTCCTCGATATAGGACCGCACCTTGGCGTATTGTTCTTGCGAAACCAGCGGTCCGAGATCGCAATTGTCCAGACCTCGACCGACGGTCAGCTTCGCGGCGCCTTCCGCCAGCCTGTCGAGGAACTCGTCGCGGATCGAGCGATGCAGCAGGAAGCGCGACGACGACGAACAGACCTGACCGCTGTTGCCGAAGCAGCCGTCGAGCGCATCGAACGCCGCCCGTTCCAGATCGGCGTCCTCGAACACGATCATCGGGTTCTTGCCGCCGAGTTCCAGGACAACGGGCTTGAGCCCCAGGGCAGCACCGGAATAGATCTTACGGCCGGTTGCGACCGACCCGGTAAAGGTGATGCCGCGCACCAGCGGATGCGAGACCAGCGCGGCCCCGGCGTCTTCGCCAAACCCGGCCACGACATTCACGACGCCATCGGGAAAGCCCGCACGCTGGCAGAGTTCGGCGAAGGCGAGGGCGGTGAGCGGTGACTGTTCGGCGGGCTTGATCACCGCCGTGCAGCCAGCGGCAAGCGCAGGCGCCACCGAGCGCGCCACCATGCCTAGCGGGTAGTTCCAGGGCACGATATGCGCGGTGATGCCGACCGGCTCCAACATGGTGAAGTCGACGAAGTCGCGGCCGAGCGGAACTGTCTGGCCTTCCATCTTGTCGGCCGCGCCGGCATTGTAGCGCAGCGTCGCGCAGACGCCGCGGACATCGCCGAGCGCCTCCCTGACCGGCTTGCCGACGTCGAGCGTCTCGAGCAGCGCGAAGCGCTCGGCATCCATTTCGAGCATATCGGCGAGCTTGAAGATCAGCCGGCCGCGCTCGGCCGGCGAAACATCGCGCCAGTCGCCACGCTGGGCCCGATGCGCGGCCTCGACGGCCTTGTCGATGTCGCTCGCATTGCCGCGCGCCACCTTTGCCAGGACCTGCTCGCTGCTGGGGTCGATGGTTTCGAACGTCCGGCCGTCGGCGGATTTGCACCATTGGCCGGCGATGAAATGCGCGTCGGGGATCGGACCCCCGAGATCCGCGCGGGAATAGGCTCTTTCGGTCATTGCTTGACGCTGCCTTGCGACAGTCCCTGAATGAAGTAGCGTTGCAGGAAGCAGAACAGCAGCAGGCTCGGGATGCTGAGGATGGTCACCGCCGCCATCGCGATGCTGAAACCCTCGATCTGCGTGCGTGTTCCAACGACCGGGGTGAAGGCGGCGACGCCCACAGGGAGGGTTTTCATCGACTCGTCGAAGGTGACGAGCAGCGGCCAGAGGAAATTGTTCCAGTTCAGCGTGAAGATGATGACCGAAGCCGCGATCGCCGGCGCCCTGGCAAGCGGAAGCGCGATGCGAAAGAATAGGTTGAACGGGCCAGCGCCGTCCATCTTGGCGGCCTCCTCCAATTCCTTTGGAAACGACATGAAGAACTGGCGAAAGACGTAGACGCTGAAGACATTGCCGATCGAAGGCAGGATCAGCGCCTGATAGGTGCTTGCCCAGCCGATCTTGACGAAGCCGAGCAGCAGCGGGATCACAGACACTTCCGTCGGGATCATCAGCGACGCCAGGAAGATGTAGAACAGCATGTCGCGGCCGGGGAACCGCATCCGCGCCAGCGCATAGCCCGCCATCGCGCCGAACAGCACGCAAAGGAAGGTCGACACCGTCGCCTGTACGACGCTGTTGATGCCCCAGCGCACCACCGGGTAGTCGAACACCTTGATGTAATTGTCGAATGTGACACGCCTGGGCAGCCACTCGATATCCCTGGTCATGACGTCGCCCGGAAGTTTGAACGACGTTGAAACCATCCAGACGAAGGGCAGTGCCCAAAGTACCGCGACCGCCATGCCGAGTGGCCAGATCAGGAGATCGGCCCGTTCCAGACCGCGCTCGTCGAGCTTCGCGTCAAGCCACGCCTTCATCACACGCGCTCCCTGAGAAGGAACCGCTGCACCACCGTGATGGCCAGGATCAGGGCGAACAACAACAAGGATACGGCGGCCGCGTAGCCGAACAGGTTGCGGACGATAGCGAGGTTGTAGATGTAGTGGATAGGCGACGACGACGAACTGGCCGGGCCGCCATTGGTCATGACGTAAACCTGGCTGAAAATGCGCAGGGTTGCGATCAGCTGCAGCGTCACGACCATGCTGATGACGGGCCGCAAATGCGGCAGGATGACATGCCTGAAGCGCTGCCAGCGGCCTGCGCCGTCCACCCGCGCCGCATCGATGATCTCGCCCGGAATGTCCTGCAGGGCGGCCAGGAACAGCACGAAGGCCAATCCCAGGTCCCACCAGATCGAGGCAATGCTGACGCCGACCAGCGACCACCGCGTGGATGTCAGCCAGGGCACATCGTCGAAGCCGAGAAAGGAGAGGTAATAGTTGATGAGGCCGTATTGGGTGTCGAGCATCCAGACCCAGACGAGCCCGATCACCGTCGCCGAGACCACGGTCGGGGCAAAGAACAGCGTGCGCGCCAGGCCTGACAGCGGATAGCCCTTGTTGACGAAGAGCGCGAACAGCAACCCCAGCACCGTCACACTGGGAACGATGATGGTGCCGTAGAGAAAGACGTTCCTGAAGGCCTCGGCGACCCACTGGTCCTTGAAGGCAGTGGCGTAGTTGCTGAAACCCACCCATTTCGGCGAGCCCACGATGCTCCAGCGCGTGAAGGAAACGTAGACGCCGAAGAGGACGGGAAGGATGTTGAAGAGGAAGAACGGCACCGCGAAGAACGCGACCAGGACATAGCCCGCCCCATCGGTCTGACGGCGCTCGGGCATGGATCCGGCGCTGCTTTGTGCGGTTGTCATCGTCATGTCGATCGGTCTTCCGCGACGATTGTATGACCCGTCGCGATCGTGGTCGCGACGGGCAGGCGGGTCGGCGATGTGCCGACGATTGCCGTCCCGGCTCAGCCCTCGTCGAGGTCAGCCTGCCATTGGGTCTGGATCTGCTGCATGGCCGCGTCGATCGTCGTCTGCCCGGACCAGACGCCCTCAAGCGTCTTGGCAAGGAAGTTCCCACCCGAGTAAATGGTGAAGTTCGGGCCGTTGACGACGGGGATTTCGCCGATCGAGGCGAAGGACATGCCATCGACGAAGGCGCCTCGGATATCCCATGGGCTGCCGGCGGTCTTGTAGTCGGGACGTGTCAGCAGGGATTTGCGTGGTGAGGCGCCCCGTCCAACAGTCGTCCACAGGAACGAGTTGTCCGACAGCCATTTGACGGCCTGCATCGTGGCCTCCTGGCGCCCCGTATCGGCCTGCTTGTAGAGCTCGAGCCCGCCCATCTCGAAATAGGTGACGAGCTTGCTGCCGATCTTGGGAAACAGAACTGTTTTGAAGGGCAGTTTCTGCGCCACGTACCCGGCAAGTGTCCATGGGCCGGTCCAGAAGATCGAGCCCTGTCCGGTGCCGAAAGCCTTGTAACGGTCGGTGACGTCGCGGGTCGAAACCTTATGCTTGTCGAAAAGGTCGAGCACCCATTGCATCGCCGCCTTGCCTGCCTCCGGGTTGACGCAGGCGGTCTTGAGGTCGTTGCTGGCGCGCTGGAAGCCCATCTGCTCGGCGACGATACCCCAGGTTACCGTCGGCTGGACGCCCGAGCCGGTCATCATGATGCCCGAGCGTGTGACCTTGTCACCTTCGCGCTTGGTCATCGCCTTTGCCCATTCCAGAAGCGTGGCGCCATCCGTTGGCGGCTTGCTGATGTCGAGCCCGGCTTCCTTGACGTGGTCGGTGTTGATTTCCGGCTGCAGGCTCATCAGATCCATCGGGACCATGAAGATCTTGTTGTCATATTTGGGATAGCGTGAAGCGGCGATCGACGACGCACTGAAATCGGTCAGGTCGAGGCCCGAGGCGGCGATCAGGTCGTCAAGCGGCACGATGACTTCGTCGCGTGCCAGCTGAGCGCCCTTGCCGGCCGTGCCCCAGCCGAAATCCGGCGCCTTGCCCGTGGCCGATGCCGCGAGCACCTTGGTGACATACTGCTCTTCGGGGACCACCTCCATGCGGATCTGGACGCCCTTGTCCTTGTGTGCATCGTTGAAATTGGCGATCATTTTAGCCCAGACTTCGCCATCCGAAGCCGCCAGCCAACTCCAGTGGACGATCTCGATCGGATTGGCCGCGCAGGCGCGACCGGTCCAGAAGTATGGAACGGCAAGACCTGCTCCCGTAAGCGCGGCCGTTTGCAGAAGCGTTCTGCGATTCACCGGAACCCGCGGTTTGTTCAAGAAATTGAAATCCATGACAATCTCCCTCGCGGCAAGCGATGGCCTACCACGTTTGTTCAACCTGATTTTCTATGTTCCCTCGCCGATCACCATCCCAGGAAGTGCTTTCGGCGTGTGTAGTGTTGGTCAATCCGCCGCAAGATAGTTGACCGACAGCGTCAATTATTCTACGTACAACGTCAGAATTCATTTTCTCGGGAATGACCTTGCACGTCGAGCAAAATCCGGTCATCGCCGCCGCCTCCAGCCGGCGACCTCGGTTCGCCTTCATGCTGCAGCCCGAATTCCCGATGAATGCGCTCATCATGGCGACCGAGGCGCTGCGGATCGCCAACCAGAACAGCGGTCAGGATCTTTTCGAGTGGACCATGATTTCGGATCAAGGCGAGGCTGTGCGCGCCAGCAATGGCATGTGGGTTTCGACGCACCATGATCTGGCCGACTTTCCGCGCTGCGACTTCCTGGTCGTGCTGGAGGGCAACCTGCCGACGCAGAACATTTCGGCTGGTGTGCGCGGTGCGCTCCGCAACGCCTATCGACATGGTTCGATGATCGTGGGTATCGATACCGGCGCCTTCGCGATCGCGGCGGCGGGGCTTACGGGCGATCGCGCACCGGTCGTCCACTGGGAGGCCGCCTCGTCCTATCACGAGCATTTTCCCGATTCAGGAACCAAGAACCAGATCTATTCGATCGACCGTCAGCTCGCCTTCTGTGCCGGCGGTGTGGCGACGCTCGACCTGATACTGGACCTGATCGGCAGGCTGCGCGGCACCGTGCTTGCCAGGGAAGTCGCGAACGCGCTGATCCATACGCCGCGCAACGACATTCACCCGCAGCGAACCGACGACAACGAGGCCGGCGAAACCAAGCCTTCGCTCTCGCGCCGCATCGTCGCCCTGATGGAAGGCAATCTCGATTTTCCGCTGGAGCCGAAGAGCCTCGCCCGCCATCTCGGCATTTCGGTGCGAACCTTGGAGCGCTGTTGCCTGACGCGGTTCGGCCAGACGCCGAACCAGCTTTATTTGCGCACCCGGCTGCAGGCGGCGCGCAATCTGCTCTTTTACGAAGAGCGCGAGATCAAGGATATCGCCGTCGCCTGCGGCTTCTCCTACCCGTCGGTGTTCTCCAGGGCCTTCTCCGCCCAGTTCGGCCAGTCGCCGCGAGCATTCCGCCGGGCGTTCCGGGAGACGCAGCTTACCGTGCGGCCAGAAATCATGCGAATGTCGCGAACCTATCGGTCCGACCCAGAAGTACTTGCCGAAAAAGCCACTCGGTGAGCAACCGGTCGCATTTCAGCCGAGATCATCCGACCGCATTCCAGTTGGAGGCTCATGCTTGTCGGTCCCGACATGGAAGCGGGGTTAATGTAGCAACTCGCTGATCGCGACATGCTTCATGCGAAGCGGAAGCGCCCGATGGAGGCGAGTTTAGGCACGAGCAGAGCTGATGTTTCTCGTCATGGGTAAAGTAGCTCGCCTCCAGTGAGCAGGGACGTCAAAGGGTCGGCTCGGCCTCGCCTGTCACAATGCGCATGACGCGGACGGCATTGCCTCTCACACCAGCGGGCGTTCCTGGCCTTTAGGCCCAGTCGGTAATCCCTAGTTCTCCGCGTGACTAAACACGACAGCACCGTTGTCCTTGCGAACTTCAACGCACACGACGCCATCGTCACCCCTTCGGGTCTGGAACATAGCGATTGCATGATCCTTGGCCGTCTTCTCGGCGTCGAAAGTCACCTGGTCGATAACGCCCTCTCTTCCATACCAGATCACAGTGAAGGCCATTACCGTTCCCATCTTAGCGGAAAGCATAGGCGCTTTCGCTTTCCCCTTCAAACGGGATAGGTGATTGGGCAAATTTCAAACTGAGACCCTACCCAGTCGTTGCGATTGTCTGCCTCTGGTATCGCACGGCGACCATGGCGTGGAAGCAGCGGGCCGCGAACGATGAGGATGCGCACCATGGCCATGCTATCCGTGGTCATTCTTGGCTGAGGCCCTCCATCCCACGCTGCATATCGGTCCGGTCGACCGCCAAGCAGATCCGCAGCTGGCCTGGAACCGGGATCATGAGACGCGCAGCGCCATCGCCATCAGCGCAATGGCAGCCTCGCCTTGCTGACGGTCTTCAGCTCGATCACCGCTGGTGGCCTGTTCAATCACCGCGGCCACTGCGGACGCTTTCGACAACATGATCATGTGGCTGCGTTCGACCGTCCTGGTCTTCGCTTTGATAGTTTGGCCATTCCGCGCCTCGAGCGCCGGTTGGATCGCGCGGTCAGGCGGCGGATAAAGCCGAGCTGACGGGAACTGCCAAGCGTTTCCAACTTGCGGGTTGGCCCAAGAAGGATAGTACTCGCCGCTGACAGGCAGGCGTTGGGATAGAGATATTTGGTGATGCGAATGGCTGCTTGAGTACCGTCGCCTCGACATCCTCCCAGCATCGACATAGATGCCGCGCATCAGCTGGACGAGCCTGCCCGTCTCAGCCTGAGAGTGGCTGCGGGTTTTGTCTGTTTTTTCCAACCAGGTGCAGGGGCATTTTCTAACTTTCGCGTATCTCACATACGCCAAAGTTAGGAAATGCAGCGACTTTTTCGGCCTGGTCGGACAGCATATTTTGAGTGGTCACAAAAGGATCAGTCATGAGCAGCCGACGCGCTGGCTTCCGTGCTGACGCCGCCAGCTGCGCAGCAGCAGTAGGTTCAATTGCCCGGTGCGTTGCACCTCAGCCATAGGGCCATTCGGTTCGCCATTTCCCATCCAGACCTTGGACCAGTACCTCTGCCCCATGTCCTAAAGCAGCGGCGCTGCTCGCAGCTTTGGTCGCGGCCAGGACAGCTTCAGAGTGCGTCTCAAACGGATAGTCCTTATCGTCGTACCGGACCTTCCAACGATCGGCGACTTTCGACACGTAGTATCTAACATTTGCCAAAAGCGCCCCCCGTATGCCATGCCTGACCAAACCATGGCGGCAGACGCGCTGCAATGCCTGGCATGCCAAATGCCGTCGCTCACGGCTCAGCCTTACATTTGTGCAATTTTTTGAAAGCGCAGCAAGATTGTTAAATTCCACGACCGGCCTTGCCCAAGTGTCTATCACCTGAATGCCGCGCTTCGCGGCCAAGCTTGCGATCGCCGCAGCGACGACCAGCGCGCGGCCCGCAGCGAGGTTGCCTCGTTCGCTGTGATTGTCGACGTGAAGGACGATGGCGCCCGAGCCTTTTACGAGCGTGAGAGTTTTCTGCCGTTTCCAGACCAGTCGATGAAGCTGTTTCGACCGATGGCCGACATAGTAACGCTATTCAGGTGAGCAGATAAGACGAGGGGAGGGCCAAAAAATGTTTACCCGTTTACATACGGAAAGGCCGCCGACGATCCATGTAACGAACGTTTGTGGGCCGGCTCTGCAGCCTTATCCAGACCCGTATTACATTCATTTTTTCTAAAATACCCGGAACCGATAGCGCTCGCACGGTTTGAATCCCGGTTCAGGGAGTTCCGAGCCCATGCGTAAACCGACGGGCCAACTCGCCTTCATCGATTTTCAGTCGCCGACGCTGGTCGAGAAGGCTCCCGACGGCGACAACTGGCTGCATGAGATCAAATACGACGGCTATCGGACGGAGCTTGTCATCGAGGGTGGCGCGGCACGTGCCTTCACTCGTCGCGGCTACGACTGGTCGCATCGGTACAAGCGTATTGTCCAGACGGCTGCGAACCTGCCGGTCAAATCCGCCATCATTGATGGCGAGGCTGTCGTGCTCGGAGCCACCGGTTTGCCCGACTATCAAGCCCTCGAGCGGGAGCTGGGGAATCCGAACTCGCCAAAGCTGATGTTCTTTGCATTCGACCTTCTACACCTCGATGGCCGCGATCTTCGGCAACAGCCGCTGATTGAGCGCAAAGCCGCACTGCGAGACCTGCTGGACGAAACGGCGCCGACGCTGACCTATGCCGAGCATCTGGAGCTGGGTGGTGAGGATGTGTTCGATCATGCCTGCCGCTTGGGCCTGGAGGGCATTGTCTCCAAGCGGGCAGATTCTCCTTATCGCTCGGGCGTCCAGGCGAGCTGGCTCAAGGTGAAATGCGTCAAGAGCGACACGTTTCCGATTGTCGCATTCGTTGAAAAGCTCGGTGCCAAACCGCGCCGTATTGCATCCCTGTATATCGGCAGGCGAGAAGGCGACCGGCTGCTTTATGCCGGGAAGGCCAAAAGCGGCTATACGCTGGAAGCAGCGCGGCGCGTTCGGGAGCGGCTTGATCCGCTCATAACGGGCAAATCACCTTTGTCGGAACCCATCAAGAAGCCCAAGGCGACGTGGGTGGAACCCGTGGTGCTGGCCGAGGTGCAGTTCAGTGGCGTGACGGATCGCGGGATATTGCGTGAGGCGGTGTTCAAGGGGTTGCGCGAGGATCTGCAGACGATCCCGGCCAAGCCGCCATCACCTTCCAAGCGGCGCTCGGACAGCCAACACGGGGTTCCTCGTGAGAACATTCTGCAGCTTCTCCCCGAAGGCGTCACACCCTCCAAGGAAGAGCTCGCACAATACTGGGAGCGGGTGGCCGATCAGGCTCTGATCCATCTCGGCCGACGACCGCTAAAGCTGGTCCGCCATGCCTTCGGCGCCACCTTCTACCACAAGGGACCGCTGCCTCCGATACCGGCATCGGTGCACCAGCTACGGGTGCAAAAACGCGAAGGCGGCGAAGGCGTCCGGGTGTGGGTGGATGGTCTCGACGGCCTGCTTGGCCTAGTAGAAATGGATGCCGTCGAGCTTCATCCGTGGAACGCCACTATTGACGATATCGAACATGCCGACCGGCTCGTCCTGGACCTCGATCCCGGCGAAGGCGTTCCATGGGATGCGGTGATCGAAGCCGCGCTGTCGCTACGCGGCATCTTGGAGGCAACTGGCCTGGAGAGCTGGCCGAAGCTCACTGGCGGCAAAGGCATCCACCTGATGGTCCCGCTCGCTGTGAAGATGACCCATGACAGTGCCCGGCAACTTGCCAAGTCAATCGCCCAATGCCTCGTTGACGCCGATCCTGACCGGTACCTGCTGTCAGCCGACCCAGCAGCTCGGAGAGGCCGCATCTTTCTTGACTATCTCCGAAACGGCCGGGGCAATACCGCCGTCGGCGCGTTTTCACCACGAGCCCGCCGCGGCTTCCCAATCGCCCATCCAGTTACGTGGAAACAGGTCGAGGCTGGCATTCGGCCGGACGCTTTCACGCTGGCGCACCCGTTCAAAGCCACGCCCCGAAAAGCCGCGTAGCCCGTGACCGGCGTCACCACCGTGTGCGGTATCCCGAGCGGGAACTATCCAACTCGATCCGGAGATTGATTTGCAGCGCGATCTCTGAAGTAGGTCGAAAGGTTCCAATGGGTAAGATGGCGACATTGCTCACGTCTACCTGAATGTCCGCCTTTGAGGATTCGCGCCTGAAGCTGCCGGTGTGCCTCCGGTCCCAAGCGACTCCTCTGGCCCAAGGCTATCAGACAGCAATGCCCCAACGTCCGCCATAGGGTTCAGTGCTACCAAGCTGCCCTTCGCTGGATCGATGCTGGTAGACGGCGTGGCCACGCCACCATCAATTTCCGCACACATCAACCACTTGGCGTGTCCGGCTCATCGCTCCAGGCAGATCGCCACACCCTGGCCGCCGCCGATGCAGAGGGAGGCGAGGCCCTTCTTCGCATCGCGGCGGATCATCTCGTAGAGCAATGTCACAACGATGCGGCAGCCGGAGCCAGCCAGGGGATGGCCAAGCGCAATGGCTCCGCCGCTCATATTGATGATGTCCTCGTTCCAGCCCATCTCGCGGTTGACCGCGATGGCCTGTGCGGCAAAGGCCTCGTTGATCTCCATGACGTCGAGGTCCGACGACCGCCAGCCGGCCTTCCGAAGCGCGAGACGCGAGGCGGCAACCGGGCCCAGCCCCATGTCCATCGGTTCGACGCCAGCCGAAGCATAGGAAGCGATCCGGGCCAGGGGTGTAAGCCCTAGTTCGTTCGTTCGTGCTTCCGACATGACCAGGACGGCGGCGGCACCGTCGTTGAGGCCGGAGGAATTGCCGGCGGTGATCGACCCGGCCGGGTCGAAGACCGGCTTCAGGCGGCCAAGACCTTCGATGGTGGTCGAGGGATTTGGGTGCTCGTCCCGGGCGACGTTAGAATGGCCTTGTCTGGTCTTTACCGAGACCGGGACGATCTCATTGTTGAACCTTCCGGCCCGAATGGCGGCGCCCGCGTTCTCCTGCGAGCGCAGCGCGAAGCGATCCTGCTCATCGCGCGTGATCTGATAGCGCTTTGCGAGGGACTCGGCCGTCATGCCCATGTGCACATTGTGGAAAGCATCCCACAGCCCGTCGGTGATCATGGAGTCCTTGGCCGTCTGATCACCCATGCGCACTCCGCCGCGCGCGCCGGAAATGAAATGCGGCGCCGATGTCATCGAGTCCTGCCCGCCGGCGATTACGCAGTCGGCGTCGCCGCAGCGTATCGCCTGCGCGGCAAGATGGATCGACTTCTGGCCGGCGCCACAGACCTTGTTCACCGTCAAGGCGGGAACGCCGACCGGCAGGCCGGCCTTCAGCGACGCCTGCCGTGCCGGATTCTGCCCAGCGCCGCCGGTCAGCACCTGGCCCATGATCACCTCGCTGACGGCGTCGGGCGCAAGCCGCGCATCGACCAGAATTGCTTGGACAACTTGCGCGCCCAACTCCGCCGCCGAGAGGGTCGCAAAGGCACCGTTGAGCTTGCCAATCGGCGTGCGTTTGGCGGCAACGATGTACACGGCATCCATTTCCAGTCCTCCACAACGCGAATGGCGTGCCCACGATAGCTGCTTGACATTCTGGTTATAACCAATAATCTGAAATGCATCGGCAGGCAAGGTCGCGGTATCCGGCTGGCCTGCATTGCGGGAGGAAATCCATGTCGTCCGTGCTTTGGACGCCGGCGCCGGCCGCGTTCCAGTCGTCCAACCTTGCGCGCTTTTCTCTGGCCAACGGCTTCGACCCGCGGGACTACGAGACGCTGCATCGCTGGTCGATCGGCGAGCCCGGCGCATTCTGGCGCGCCGTGTGGGACTTTGCGGAGGTCATCGGCGAGCCTGGCGCTATTTCCTTTTTTCGCGACGATCAGGCGCCGATGACGCGGAGCCGCTTCCTGCCAGAAGCGCGGCTCAACCTCGCGGAAAATCTGCTGCGCGGCGACGAGGAAAAGCTCTCGGTCATCGAGGCCGATGAGAGCGGTCATTTCCGCACCACCACGTTCGGCGAACTGCGTCGTCTCGTCGCCAGGGCGGCGCAAGGACTGCGCGAAGCCGGCGTCGGCAAGGGCGATTGCGTCGGCGGCATCTTGCCCAATCGCCTCGAGGGCCTCGTCGCGCTTCTGGCGACGCTGTCGATCGGCGCCATCTGGTCATCCTGTTCGCCGGATTTCGGCGCCGCCGCGATCGTCGATCGTCTCGGCCAGATCGGCGTCAAGGTGCTGTTTGTCGCGCCACGCTACCGCTATGCGGGCAAGGAGCACGACATTTCCGGCCGGCTGGCCGAAATCGTAGCCGCGCTGCCGACGGTGACGATGGTGGTGCTGACGGGCGGCGACAAACCCGCCATGACCGCGGCTGTCGCTTTCGAGGATTTCGGCGCCGACGTACCGCTGGCTTTCGAACGCGTGCCGTTCGACCATCCGGCCTATGTGCTCTACACCTCCGGCACTACGGGCGCGCCGAAGGCGATCGTCCATCGAACCGGCGGCGTGCTGCTCCAGCATCTGAAGGAACACCTGCTGCATGGCGACGTCCGCCCGGGCGACGTCGTGAGCTGGTACACCAACACGGCCTGGATGATGTATCACTGGCTGATCTCGGGCCTTGCTTGCGGCGCGACGGTCGTTCTCTATGACGGCGCGCCGATCCTGAAATCTGCCGACGGCCTCGACCCCAGCCCGCTCTGGACAATGGCGGAACGCGCCAAGGTCACCCATTTCGGTACGAGTCCGAAATATCTGGCCACGCTTGCGGCCGAAAGCTATGCGCCGGGGCGTCTGCACGACCTTTCATCGCTGCGCTCGTTGCTCTCAGCCGGCGCGCCCGTCTCCCCCGGCCAGTTCGATTGGGTCTACGCGCATGTGAAGCGCGACATGATCTTCGCCTCGATCTCCGGCGGCACCGAGATCATCGGTTGCTTCCTGCTCGGATCGCCCATCCATGCGGTTCGTCGTGGCGAACTGACCGTAAAAGGTCTTGGCCTCGCGGTGGCGGTGATGGACGAGCGCAACGCGCCGCTCATCGGTCGACAGGGCGATCTCGTCTGCACCGAACCCTTCCCGTCGATGCCGCTCACCTTCTGGGGCAAGGACGGCGACGCGCGCTATCACGCCACCTATTTCGCGGCACGCCGCGAAATATGGACGCATGGCGACGTGGCCGAGATGACGCCTTATGGCTCCGCTGTCATCCATGGCCGCTCGGACACGACCTTGAAGCCCGGCGGCGTGCGCATCGGCACGGCAGAGATCTACGCGGCTTGCGAGACCTTTGCCGAGATCGAGGATTGCCTCGTTTTCGGCGCGCCGGTCGAGCGTGACGAGGAAATCGTGCTCTGCGTCAAGCTGCACGATGGCTTCGCGCTGACACCCGGACTCGCAGCCCGCATCCGCCACGCCGTCCGTGAAGGCGCATCGCCGCGCCACGTGCCGCATCGCATCCATGCGGTGCAGGCCGTGCCCTATACGCTGAACGGCAAGCGTGTGGAGGCTGCGGCTCGCTCGACCCTCGAAGGCAAGCCGGTGAAGAACATGGCTTCCCTCGTCAATCCCGCATGCCTCGAGGAATACCGTATGCTCGACCGGAGCGAGGCGGCATGAGCCGGTCGAAAGGAGCCATCGTCGGCATTGGCGAGCTGAAGCCGCAGCGCCTGACCAGCGGGGTGACGACGCTGGAAATGATCGCCGAGGTCTCACGCCTGGCGGTCCTCGACGCGGGACTGGAGCGGGGAGCCATCGATGGGCTGCTGGTCGGGCCGCAAGTCGGCGAGACGCCGCAGCATGTCCCGGCGACCATCGCCGAATATCTGGGACTCGCTCCGACCATGGCCAATGTCGTCGATCTAGGCGGCGCGTCCGGCGCCGGCATGGTCTGGCGCGCGGCTGCGGCGATCGAAGCGGGTATGTGCGAGGCGGTGCTCTGCGTGCTCGCCAACAACCGCGAGGCGGCAGCACCCCGTTCGCCCAATCGCAATCCGATCCGCGAGTTCGATGTGCCGTTCGGCGCCTCGGGCGCCAACATTTCCTACGCGCTGCTGATGCAGGCGCATATGGCGGAATACGGCTCGACGGCGCGGGATTTCGCCATGATCGCGGCGGCGGCGCGCGCCAATGCGCAGTCCAATTCCGACGCCATCTTCTTCGGCAAGCCGGCCGATGTGGAGGCGGTGCTGGCCTCGCCGATGATCGCCTCGCCGCTGCATCTTCTAGAAATCGTCATGCCGGTCGCCGGCGGCGAGGCTGTCGTCGTCACCTCGGCCGAACGCGCTCGCTCGCTGCGCAAGCCGCCCGTCCATCTGCTCGGCGCCGGCGAGAAGGTCACGCACCGGGCCGTCAGCCAGGCGCCCAGCCTCACCTCCGGCCCGCTGAAGAGCGCCATGGCGCGGGCGTTCCAGCAGTCCGGCACGCAGGCCGACGAGATGGACCTTCTCTCGCTCTACGATTGCTACACCATCATGGTCGCCACAACGATCGAGGATGCTGGCCTCTGCGCGCCGGGCGAATTCGGCGCCTGGCTGCGCGATCGCGATCTATCACACAAGGGCGACATGCCGCTGAACACGCATGGCGGCCAGCTGGGTTTCGGCCAGCCGGACCTTGCCGGCGGCATGACGCACGTCGTCGAAGCGGTGCGCCAATTGCGCGGCGCGGCGGGCGGACGCCAGATCGGCAAGGCCGAGCTCGCTTTGGTCACCGGCAATGGCGCGACGATGAGCGAGGCGACCGCCCTGGTGCTGGGAGCCGCCTGATGTCCGTCGATCTCAACGCTCTGAAAACCGCCGCCCCGACGATCACCGCGCTCACTGCACCCTTCTGGGATGCCGCCGCCGAGGGGCGGCTGACCATCCAGCGCTGCGAGGACTGCGGCGAGGCCGTCTTTTATCCACGCCCGATCTGCCCACATTGCTGGAGCAAGCGCCTCGTCTGGCAGGACGCCTCCGGCAAAGGCCGGCTGAAATCCTTTTCGGAAGTCCACAAGCCGGGTCATCCCGGCTGGTTGCCGGCCGCACCCTATGTCGTCGGGTTGGTCGAACTGGCCGAAGGGCCAACGATGCTGAGCTTCATTCAGCCCGGCGCGCGGCCGCCGCAAGTAGGGGACGCGCTGCTGCTCGCGCCGACGGCTATCGGCGGCCGCGTCCTGCCGGCCTTCAAATCAGTCGAACCAGCAACAGAGGAGAAGCCGGAATGAGCACCGAGACGAAAGACGGTTGGGCAGGCGTCGTGAAGGGCCGCCCACAGGTCGGCGCCTTTGCCGAGCGCACGCGGCGCACGCGCATGAGCGACATCGAAGCCTTCACCGACATCACCGGCGATCGCAATCCGCTGCACTACGACCGCGCGCTGGCCGAGAAGTCGGTGTTCGGCAAACTAATCGTCCAGGGCGGCGTCACTTCGGGTATCCTCAATGCGCTGGTCGCCGAGGACCTGCCAGGCCCTGGGACCGTGTTTCTCGAAGTGGCCTGGAAGTTCGTCAGGGCGGTTGGCGTTGACGAGGAGATCACCGGACGCGTGGAGGTCAAGGACGTGCGGCCCGACAAGCCGATCTGCAAGATCGAGACCAGCGTGCGCAACGGGCAGGGCGAGCTTTGTCTCACCGGCACCGCCACCGTGTTCACCGTCCCGCTGCAGGCTGGATGAGCGCGCTGAATGACAGCCGGCCCCGCATGGCGGCCGACACGGAACGCTGGCGGCTGCTGGCGTTGCTTTGCCTGGCAGTCGTTCTGTCGCTGACGACATGGTTCTCCGCGACCGCCATCCTGCCCGAGCTGAAGCAAGAGCTGGGGCTTGGGCCAAGCGCCGAGGCCTGGCTGACAAACGGCGTCCAACTCGGCTTCGTCATAGGCGCGCTGGTGGCGAGCCTGGTCAACCTGCCCGACCTGGTGCGGCTCAGCCGCCTCATGGCAGTGGCCGCGCTGGTCGCCGCGCTCGCCAATGCAAGCCTGCTGCTTCATCCCGGGCCGGGCGGCGTCATTGCCGCGCGGATCATGACCGGTATGGCACTGGCCGGCGTCTATCCGCCGGCGCTGAAGCTGGTGGCGACCTGGTTCACGCGCGACAGGGGCCTGGCGCTTGGCGCGGTCATTGGCGCGCTCACCATCGGCTCGGCGCTTCCCCATCTCTTCCGCGCGGCGTCGAGCACACTTGACTGGCGGCCGGTGGTTGCCGCCGCCAGCGTGGCGACCGCCATTGGCGCGCTGCTGTTTCTCTTGTTTGCCAAGGAAGGGCCCTATCCCTTCGGCAAGGCGGTGTTCGAGCCGTCGCGCATCGGCCAGGTGTTCCGCGAGCGGCCTTTGCTGCTCGCCAATCTCGGCTATCTCGGCCACATGTGGGAGCTCTACGCCATGTGGGCGTGGCTGCTTGCCTACACGCGCGCTGCCTTCGAGGCGCAGGCGATCGGCACGGCCGCTGCGGCGTCTTTGGCGACCTTCTTTGTCGTCGCGTCCGGCATTCTTGGCTGCCTGCTCGGAGGCTATCTGTCTGACCGTATCGGCCGTACGGCGACCACCGCCGGCATGATGATCGTGTCGGGTGGCTGCGCATTGCTGATGGGCTTTGTGTTCGCGGGCCCGCTCTGGCTCTTCATGCTCGTCGCCGTCGTCTGGGGCATGTCCGTGATCGGTGATTCGGCGCAGTTCTCCGCGGCCGTCACCGAACTCGCCGACCGCCGCTTCGTCGGCACCGCACTCTCGGTGCAACTGGGCGCGGGCTTTGCGCTTACCGTGCTCGCCATTTGGCTGACGCCGCGTTTCGCCGATCTCATCGGCGGCTGGCGCTGGGCCTTGCTGCTGCTGGTTCCGGGACCGGTTCTTGGGACGATCGCCATGCTGTGGTTGCGAAAGTTGCCGGAGAGCGTGAATATGGCGGGCGGCCTCCGTTAAAGGAGGCGCTGCCGCTTTGAAGTCGCGGCACATGACTGGCTGCAGGCTGACCGAATGGAACAGATGACCAGAATGCGCGGGCGTCCTCGCTACGACCAGGAAGATGCCGCGGCCGCCGAGGCGTTCCGCTCGATCGGCTCCAAGGTCCAGCTCAATCGCGACGAGGCGGCCCCCCTCTGGGTCCAGTTGCGCAATCAGGTCGAGGAAGCGATCAACACCGGCCTGCTGGCAGCCAATTCGCGCATCCCGTCCGAGCAGGCGCTCTGCGATTTCTTCGGCGTCTCGCGCCCCGTCGTGCGCGCGGCGATCGGTTCGCTGTCCAGCGAGGGCCGCATCATCAAGATGCCACGCAAGGGCATGTTCGTCGCCGCGCCCCGCGAGCATGTCGACTTCATGACCGCCAATCTCGGTGTGTTCGACGACCTGACAGCCAAGGGCCACAAAGTCTCGACGCGCACGCTGTCGATCAGCCGCTGCCCGCCGAGCGAGAAGGAATCCAGCGTCTTCGGCATTCCCGCCAACGGCAGCGTGGTCAGGATCAGCCGCGTCTACATGACCGACGGCTCGCCGATCACCATGACGCGCATCAGCCTGCCGGGGCATCGGGTGCCTGGCCTCGAAAACATCCTGTCGGAGAACCAGTCGATCTTCGGCACCATCCGCGCCGTCTTCGGCCTGACGGTGAAACGCGCCGACCGCTGGCTGCGCGCGGCGCTTCCGACCAAGGAAGAGGCCGAGCAGATGGGCGTTGCCGCCAACACGCCGCTGATTGAGATCGAGTCCATCGCCTATGACGCCGATGGCGCCGCGCTCGAATATTACGAGGCCTTCTACAACTCCTCCGTCGCCCGCATCCACATGGCAGTGGAGCAGCCGTCCGCGACTGTGAACGGGGTGGATCGCACCTGATCTCGGAACGTCGACAAAAAAGTTCGTTTTCTGGTTATAACCAGATTGACGATCCCGGGCATGTTCTGTAACGTGCCTGTCATGGGGTCGGGAGGAGCCTGACCCGGAGGCATTCTCAGGATCGACACGGCTTGAGGCGCCGCTTCGGCGGCGAAGGGAAGATTTTGCCCACGCTTAAGCCTGGTCCTGACGGAGGACGTTCATGGACTACCGGTCGCAATTCGACCTCACGGACGAGGTCGCCGTAATCACCGGCGGCGCCAGCGGCATCGGCTTCGAGGCCGCCAGGGCGCTCGGTACCTGCGGCGCGCGCGTCGTCCTGCTCGACATGAACGCAAGCGGCCTGAATGCGGCCGCGGGAATGCTGAAGGCAGGCGGGGTCGCAAGCGTCGAGGGCCGCGTGCTCGACGTCACCGATCCGCGCGCCGTCGAGGCAATGGCCGCCGGGATCGTCGAAGATTTCGGTCAGGTCGATATTCTGGTCAACAGCGCCGGCATTGCCCGCCTCAACACCGCGCTCGACACGCCGGACGAGGAATGGCGCCTGGTGATGGATGTCAACGTCAACGGCGTCTACTGGGCCTCGCGTGCCTTTGGCCGTTCCATGGTCGCCCGAGGGAAGGGCTCGATCGTCAATCTGGGTTCCATGTCGGGGCTGATCATCAACCGTCCGCAGACAGCGCCGTCCTACATGGTCAGCAAGGGCGCCGTGCACATGATGACCAAGGCGCTTGCGGTCGAATGGGCAAAGTCGGGCGTGCGCGTCAACGCGTTGGCGCCGGGCTATGTCGGCACCGAGATGACGCTGAAGATGCGTGAGCGTCCCGAACTCTTCAACACCTGGCTCGACATGACGCCGATGGGGCGGCTCGGTGAGCCACAGGAGATCGCTTCGGCCATCCTGTTCCTGGCTTCGCCGGCGTCGAGCTACGTGACGGGCGCGATCCTGTCGATAGACGGCGGCTACACGGCCTGGTGACGGATTGAGCAAGGATTGGAATATCGCATGACCGTTTCGGACCGAGAGGTGCGCCAGGCAATCATCGACGCCTGCATAGAGATGAACGCGCTTGGCATCAACCAGGGCACATCCGGCAACATCAGCTGTCGCCATGGCGACGGCATGCTGATCTCACCGACCAGCACCCCCTACGACACGCTGGTGCCCGAAGACATCGTCTTCATGGACTGGAACGGTGAGGTCGACGGCCGCCTCCCGCCGTCGAGCGAATGGCGCTTCCATTTCGACATCATGAAGGCGCGGCCCGAGGTCATGGCCGTCGTCCACGCACATCCGACCTACTGCACCACGATCGCCATCATGGGCATGAAAATACCGGCGATCCACTACATGATCGCCGTAGCCGGCGGCAGCGACATCCGTTGTGCTCCTTATGCCACCTTCGGCACCGCCGAGCTGTCGGCGCATGCGGTGGAGGCGCTGCGCGACCGCAAGGCATGCCTGCTCGCGCAGCACGGCATGATCGCCGTCGGCACAAGCTTGAGCCAGGCGATGTGGCTTGCCGTCGAAGTCGAGACGCTGGCGCGCCAGTACCACGGCGCCTTGCAGATCGGCCAACCGCCGGTCCTGTCCGACGAAGAGATTGAAAACGTCATCAAGCGCATGGCCAGTTATGGCCTCCGCGACAAGGAGGCAGCTGCCTGAGCGCGCTCACTTCATAGAAATCCTCCGGGAAGACCCGGTGCGATCAACAAGGGAGGAACTGAAATGACCAGATCAATGAAAGGCGTCGTCAGGGCGCTAGCTTTGGGGTTGGCGGCGGCTTGCAGCCTGGCCGCCATCTCCGGCGCGTCCGCCGAGGAGCTATTACTGAAGGGCAAGCGCATCGGCGTTTCCGCAATCGGCACGGACCACTACTGGGACCTGATGGCGTTTCGCGGCATCCAGGATCGCGTGAAGGAACTCGGCGGCGAAGTGATCGCCCTCGACGCCGGCCGCAAGGACCAGCAGCAGATCGCCCAACTGCAGACGCTGATCGCGCAGAAGCCCGACGCCATCATCGAGCAGCTCGGCAATCTCGAAGTGCTGAACCCGTGGCTGCAGAAGATCCGCGACGCCGGCATCCCGCTTTTCACCGTCGACACCGCCACGCCGCACGCCATCAACAACACCACGTCGAACAACTACAACATCGGCGCCGAGATCGCGCTGCAGATGGTCGCCGACATGGGCGGCAAGGGCAATGTCCTCGTCTTCAACGGCTTCTACAGCGTGCCGGTATGCAAGATCCGCTATGACCAGCTGAAATACGTGCTGACCTCGTTTCCGGATGTGAAGATCGTCGAGCCGGAACTGCGCGATGTCATCCCGAACACGGTGCAGAGCGCCTATTCCAACGTCACCGACATGCTGACCAAGTCGCCCGAGAAGGGCTCGATCGGCGCGGTCTGGGCTTGCTGGGACGTGCCGCAGATCGGCGCCACGCAGGCGGTCGAGGCGGCCGGCCGCACCGAGGTCAAGACCTATGGCATCGACGGTAGCCCGGAAGTCATCAAGATGGTGATGGACCCGAAGTCGTCGGCGGGCGCGGTCGCGGCGCAGCAGCCCTATGAGATCGGCAAGACCTCCGTCGACAACGTCGCCAAGTATCTGGCCGGCCAGAAAGTGCCGCCCTTCACCTTCGTCCCGGCGGTGCTGATCAACAAGGAAAATGCCGCCGAAAAAGGAAAGCCTTTCCTCGACGCAGCCGAGAAGGCTGGCGTTAAATAGAGCGGACGAAACGGCGGGCAGCCAACCTAATGGCTGCCCGTCACATCCAACCAGGATTCATGGCCATGCAGACAGCAAAGCGTGACATTGCTGTGTCGATGACGGGCATATCGAAGCGCTTCGGTCCGGTGCGCGCGCTGGAGAACGCGAACCTCGAGATCGCCCGCGGCTCGATCCTCGGCCTTATCGGCCAGAACGGCGCCGGCAAGTCGACGATCATCAAGGTGCTGGCCGGCATCATCAAGCCGGACAGCGGCACTATTCTCATCAATGGCGAGACCGTATCCTCGCTCACGCCGGCCTCGGTCGAAAAGCTCGGCGTCCACTTCATCCACCAGGACAGGCTGCTGGTGCCGACCGCGACCGTCGGCGAGGCCGTGTTCCTCGGCCACGAAATCGGCCTCGGCCCATTCGTCAGCCGCCGTGCCATGGACCGCGGGGCCGCCGACCTGTTGAAGCACTTCTTCGGTATGGAATTGCCGGCGGGAACGCTGGTCAAGGACCTGACCACCGCGCAGCAGAAGGTTGTGCAGATCACACGGGCGCTGGCGCAAAAAGCATCTGTGCTGGTGCTGGACGAGCCGACTGCTGCGTTGGTCAAGCGCGAGGTGGACAGCCTGTTCGACGTGCTGCGCAGGCTGCGCGACGACGGCATCGCCGTGGTCTTCATTTCTCACTACATGCAGGAGATCGAGAAGCTCTGCGACCGCGTCACCGTGATGCGCAACGGCACCGATGTCGGCACCGTCGATCCGCGCCAGACGCCGATCGACGAGATCATCTCGATGATGATCGCCCGCGAGGTCGGCGAGATGTTTCCCAAGCGCTCGGTCACTTTGGGCGCGCCGGTGCTGGAGGTTTCCAATCTGCGCCTCGGCGGCAGCTTCGAAAACATCGGCTTCAACGTGCGCGCCGGCGAGATCGTCGGCCTCACCGGCCTGCTGGGCTCCGGCGCCAAGGAGGTCGTCCAGTGCCTGTTCGGTCTCAAGACCGCTGATGGCGGCTCGATCAAGGTCGAAGGCAGGGAACTTGCGCTGTCGACGCCGGTCAAGGCGGTGCGCGACGGCATCGCCATGCTGCCGGAAGACCGCCGCGCGCATGGCGTGGCGCTCGGACTGTCGGTGCGCGAGAACATCTCTTTGGCCAGCCTGCGCCGCTATTCGCGCAGTGGCATAGTCAGCCGCGGCAGTGAGAACCAGGCGGTGGACGGCCTGGTCAAGGAATTGTCGATCAAGACGCCGCATCGCGACGCGCTGGTGCGCGAGCTTTCCGGCGGCAACCAGCAGAAGGTGGCGATCGCCAAATGGCTGAGCTGCCAGTCGCGCGTCTATGTGCTGGACGAGCCGACGGTGGCCATCGATATCGGCGCCAAGGTCGAGATCTATAATCTCCTGAACCGGCTGGCGGGAGAGGGGGCGGCGATCCTGCTTCTGTCCTCCGACCTGCTTGAGCTTGTCGGCGTCTGCGACCGCGTACTCGTCGTCTATCGCGGCAGGCTGGCCGCCAGCTTCTCCGGTCCGTCGATGAACAGCGATGCGCTGCTGGCGGCCTCTTCCGGTGCCCGCTCGGGCGCCGATGGAGTAGCGGCATGAGCGCGACCACTCTCCACGCCGACGCCAGTGTTCCCGACGAAAAACAAGCCGCTGCCAAGAGCGCCGGCCGGCGCTTTGGCGCGCTGGTCGTGCGGCTCGGCGCGATCGCCGCCTTCGCTGCGATCATGGCCTATTTCGTCATCTTCGCGCCGGGCTTCACCTCGACCTTCAACCTGATCAACGTCGTCGAGCAGTCGGCGATCCTGGGCGTGCTTGCCTATGGCATGACGGCCGTCATTATTGGCGGCGGCTCCGATGTCACCGAAGGCGGCATCGATCTGTCGATCGCCGCCAATATGGGGCTCTGCGCCGCCGTCTACGCGACGCTCTTGTCGATGGGCTATGGCGACTTCCTCTCCGTGCTCGCGGCCATCGCCGTCGGCATGGGGGTCGGTGCGCTGAACGCGGTAGCCGTTGTCGGCCTCGGCATCCTGCCGCTGCTCGCAACGCTTGCCGTGCTCAACGTCGCGGCCGGCATGGAACTCACGCTCACTCAGAACACGGTCGTCGGCGCATCCTCCCCGCTGCTGGGCGTGCTGGTCTCCGGCAGCTTCCTCGGCATCTCCGCGCTTGCCTGGGCGCTGATCGTCTTCTCCGCGATTATGATCGCGGTCATCCACGGCACCGCGTTCGGGCTCAGGCTCTACGCTGTCGGCGGGCATCCCGAGGCGGCGCGCGCGGCCGGTCTGAGCGTGCCATTCTACGTGTCCTTCACCTACGTGCTGAGCGGCTTCTGCGCGGCGGTGGCGAGCGTTCTCACCGTCTCGCGCCTGTCTGCCAGCACGCCCGGTTCCGGCGAGCTGCTTCTGTCGGTGCTGGCGGCGGCACTGCTCGGCACCGTCTTTTCGCGCCGCTTCGTGCCGACCATGGGCGGAACGCTGCTCAGCGTGCTGTTCATCGGTCTTTTAGCCAACGGCTTCCAGCTGCTCAACGTCTCCAGCTACTGGGTCAACGGCGTGCAGGGCGCGCTGATCCTGCTGGTCGTGGCCATCACTTCCTTTGCCCGTGGTTCGGAGGGTTCGCGATGAGCGTCTCGGCCAACGACAACGCCGCCCGGCCAAGCCTGCGCGGCTTCCTCGCCAAATACAGCGTGCTGATCGCATTTGCCGCCATTGTCATCTTCTTTTCGGTGGCAAGCCCGACCTTCCTGACGCCGGCCAACCTTTTCAACGTGCTGGTCAACAATGTCGTCATGCTGGCGATCGTTGCGCTCGGCCTCACCATCGTTATTTCGTCCGGCGGCATCGATCTCTCCGTCGGCGTCTCCGTCGACATGGCAAGCATGGTCTTCGTCATGCTTCTGGCCGCCGGCTACAGCGGCGTGACCGGTGTCGCCGGCGGACTTGGCGCCGCGCTGATTGTCGGTGTGCTGAATGCGATCCTGATCACCAGGCTCAACATCAGCCCATTCCTGGCGACGCTCGGCGTGCTCTTCATCGGCCAGAGCACGCAGCAGCTCGCCACCAGCGGCGGCCAGCCGATCTACCTCACCAGCGGTTATGCCGCCGACCAGTTCAACGCCATCGCCCGCACCGCTTTGTTCGGCGTGCCGACGCCGGTGATCGTCCTGATCGTCCTGGCTTTCGCGGTTCACGTCCTGCTGCATCGTTCCGTCTTCGGCCGCTATGTTCAGGCGATGGGCGCGCAGCCCGGCGTCGCCTGGTATTCCGGCATCCGCGTGTCGCGCGAATTGTCGATGGTGCATGTGCTTTGCGCGCTGCTCGCCGGCGCCACCGGCATCTTGCTGTCGGCCACGGTGAAGTCCTACGTGCCGCTGTCGGGCAATGCTTTCCTGCTCGACGCCATCGGCGCCACCTTCATCGGCACGACGCTCAGCCGCGAGCGCAAGCCATCGGTGATCGGCACGCTGCTCGGCGTTCTATTGCTCGCCATCGTCAAGAACGGGCTGCTGCTTGTCGGCTGGAATTTCTACTGGCAGCAGGTCGGCATTGGCGTGCTGGTCTTCCTGGTGTTGGCCGCAAGCTTCGGCCTGCGCCGCGCCGCCCATTGAGCTCGAAAGGTTCGTCAATCATGCCACAATTCGACGTCAGCTCGATCGGCTTCTACGTCCTCGACATCCTGGGACGCCCGGTCTCGTGCATCCCCGAAGGTGGCCGCGCCGACTATATCGAGGAGATCCGCATGACGGTTGCCGGCACGGCCGGCGCCACCGGTATGGACTGCGCGATCCTCGGGCTGAAGACGCGCGCCGTCACCACACTCGGCACCGACGACATGGGCGACTGGTTCCTTGCCAAGCTGAAGAAATACGGATTGGAGACGGATCTCGTGCGCCGCGACGGCAGCGTCCAGACTTCGTCCACCATCCTGCCGGTGCGGCCAAATGGCGAGCGCCCGGCGCTGCATGTGCCGGGCACCGCCGCCTTGTTCGAGGTCGCCGCCGCCGATTTCGACGCCGCCCTTGACGCCACCGTCGTTCATGTCGGCGGCACCGGCCTGTTGAAGCGCTTCGACGGCGAACCGACGGTCAGGCTTTTGAAGCGAGCCAAGGAGCTTGGCCGCACCACCACCTTCGATCTCATCCAGGCGACCCCCGAGACGTGGAAGCTGGTCGAACCCTGCCTGCCTTATATCGACTATTTCGTGCCCAGCATCGACGAGGCCGGCGAGATGGCGCATGACAGGGATCCTGGCCGCGTCGCCGCCTTCTTCAAGGCAAGGGGCGTCAAGAACTGCATCCTCACCCTTGGCGCGGATGGCGTCTATGTCTCGCCAGAGTACGGCGAGGATTTCCATTTGCCGGCCTTCGAGGTCGAGGTCTTCGACACCACGGGCTGCGGCGATTCCTTCACCGCCGGCATCATCGTCGGCATCGTCAAGGGCTGGGACCTCAGGCAGTCGGCGCGCTTTGCCAGCGCGGTTGCGGCCAAGGTTGCAATGGGGCTTGGCTCCGACGGCAAACTCGTTTCATTCGACGACACGATCGCGGCGATGAATTCGCTGCCGGTCAAGACATCAAAGGTGGAAGCAGCATGACCACTCTTCCAGAAGCCAGGGGCAAGACGGCTCTCGTTACAGGCGCCAGCCGCGGCATCGGCAGGGCGCTCGCGAAAGGGCTAGCGGAGGCGGGTTTCGACGTTGCCATCACCGATCTGCCGTCGCAAGCAGCCGAGCTCGACGTCACCAGGGGCGAGATCGAGGCGGCGGGCCGCAAGGCCTATGTCTACACGATGGACGTCAGCAGGAAAAAGGACATCGAAGCCACCGCGCAGACGCTTCTCAAGGCCGCGGGCAGCATCGACGTGCTGGTCAACAATGCCGGTATCCTGAGACCCAGCCTGCTCCAGGATCTCGATGAGGCCAATTGGGACGCGCATTTCGACATCAACGCCAAGGGCGTGCTGATGATGTGCCAGGCGGTGCTGCCGCATATGCGCGAGAAGAAATCGGGCCGGGTGATCAACATCGCCTCGATCGCCGGGCGTCAGGGCGTGCCGACGCAGGGCCATTACGCCGCCACCAAAGCGGTTGTGATCACGCTCACCCGCGTGCTGGCGCAGGAAGTCGGCATGGACGGAGTCACCGTCAACGCCATCTGCCCAGGCATCATCCTGACCGAGATGGGCAAGAACAATCTGGGCAGCGAAGCCGCGATCCGCCATTGGGAGGACGTTGCCGCGCTGAAGCGCCTCGGCGCACCGGAGGACATCGTCGGGCCGGTGCTGTTTTTTGCCTCGGACCTCTCGGCTTTCGTTACCGGACAGGCGCTCAACGTCGACGGCGGCATCTATTATCACTGACGATCCGCTTCAGCGGCACGGCAGCTGCGCCTTCTTGCCGAGTGTGGAACCATTGAAGTCGACCGTTTGGCTGCTCGAGCCTCGAATTCCTGCCAGGCGGATACACCAAGTTTGGCGCGCATCTGGTGGAAGGCGGCCCGGCTCGGAAGGTGACGCTCGGCCGTAGGCATGAAGCCAGATCGCTATGTGTTCGACACACTGTCTGGAAGGCACCTTTCTGGCAAGATCGTCCAGAACCGGACCGTCTGCCTCCGGTTCCAATGCTGCCCGGCTATGCGGCGCAAGTAGGTCGTCTATTATATGCAACCGCAAGCCCCAGGGCAGCCGTTCGCGTTCTGACGCGGGCTGCTGTTTGGGCGGGGCGTCCGCCGAGGAGCTTCGGCCTTGCCTCCGGTTCAAGCGCCTCGCTGAAGTCAGCAGGATATAGTCGCGCCAGTACAGAAATGCCCGCAGCGAGACCGCGCGGCTCGTCAAAGTCGCTTTGGAGCGAGGTGGGGGCTCTGAAGCAGCTGGGTTAGAAGCGCAGGTCAGCAGTTCAGATCATCGGGCGTTGGCAGCGAAATTTTCATGGCTGCCAGGTACTAGGTTAATGGCACTATTTGGAGAGCGGGTGAGATGCGTTTTCAAGACAAGGTCGTGATCGTCACTGGAGGCAATTCCGGGATTGGACGTGGAATAGGTGGGCGCGATTTCCCGCCCGGTGGTGCGTTCGCCGCAACTGCGCATGCAGGCGGCTGAACTGGATCGCCTCTGGCGTGCAGCCCAGATCGCCGACCTACGTCCGATCCCAGGTGCGGATACAGCGCGGCCTCGGCTGGTAACAGCCTGAAGGGACCACACTCTCCAGGCCAGCTCCAAACGGGGTTGGCCGTTCATCTCTTCATCGCGCAATGGCGCTAAGCCATTGCCACCTCCTCGCCCGAACGATTGGTGCGCAAGATGCGTAAAGACTATGACTACATCATCATCGGCGCAGGCTCCGCAGGCTGTGTGCTCGCAAGCGAGTTAAGCCAGGATCCAGATGTCCGGGTCCTGATCCTGGAGGCCGGTCGCCGAGACTTGTCGCCGATGATCCACATGCCTGCCGGCATCCAAAGCCTGATCGAAGGCACCAAGTACAACTGGGCGTTTCGTACGGCCCCTCAGAAGCACCTGAACAATCGGGAAATGTTCATCCCACAGGGCAAAGCGATCGGGGGTAGCAGTTCAATCAACGGCATGATTTATATACGCGGCAGCCATCAGGACTATGACCGTTGGGCAGAGGATGGCTGCATAGGTTGGAGCTACCAAGACGTTCTGCCGGTCTATAAACGCCTTGAAGCCAATACCCGTTTGCACGACGAATATCACGGCAACGACGGCCCGCTAAACGTCACCGACTTCACCTACCTTAATCCTCTGACCGCGACCTTTATCGAAGCCTGTACGGAGGTCGGCATACCGCGCAGCAAGGATTTCAACGGTGCTACCCAGCACGGTGTCGGTCACTTCCAATACACCGTGAAAGACGGACGGCGCATGAGCTCCGCCCGCGCGTTCCTACATCCGGCGCGCAAGTCCCGCTCGAATCTCGACGTTTACGCGAACACCCTCGTTTCGCGGATCATCATTGAGAAAGGGCGTGCCGTGGGAATCGAACTGGTCGGGAATGACAACCGCACCACAAGGGTGAGCGCGACGCGCGAGGTTATCGTCAGCTCGGGAGCTTTTAATTCTCCCAAGCTCCTCCTTCTTTCCGGCATCGGTCCGGCAAGTGAGCTTAAGCAAGCCGGCGTGACAGTAGTGCACGACCTGCCCGGTGTCGGCAAAGGCCTGCAGGACCATCTCGACGCGGCGGCCATCTGGCACGCGACCACTAAACTCACCTACGATGACGCGGCGCGTTTCCCCTACAAATATATTCACGGCGCCCGCTACCTCCTCTTCAGGTCAGGACCGGTCACATCGTCGGGATGCGAGGCTGTCGCTTATACCAAGAGCGAAGCTGGGCTCGAGGAGCCAGATATCTCTGTCCACTTCCTGCCGGCGTGGGTCATCGACCACGGGTTCACCAAATTGCCCGGCAATGGCATCACGCTGCACAATAATAACATGCGGCCGGTCAGCCGCGGCGAGGTCAGACTTACCTCGTCGAACCCGTTAGATGCTCCCCTGATCGACCCAAACTTCATGGCCGACCCTATTGACGCCAATAAGATGATCGCTTGCGTTAGGATTGGAAGGGAAATCATGGAGTCCAAGGCATTCAGGCCCTATGTGTCTCGCCCCTACGCCCCCTTAGCCGACGTCAAGACCGACGCGCAGATCCTCGACTTCGTCCGGCAGACTGCTGAGACCGACTACCATCCGGTTGGCAGTTGCAGGATGGGAGTTGACGAGCTCGCGACAGTCGATCCGAGGCTCAAGGTTCGTGGCCTCGAGGGATTGCGGGTTATCGACTCGTCCATCATGCCGAGGCTGATTGGCGGTAATACCAATGCTGCATCGATTATGATCGGTGCCAAGGGCAGCGACCTCATTCGTGAAGACAACGGGGGAAGCGTTGGGGCGTGGTCCACGGGAAACCGCGCTTCCAATTGGTCGACGCAAGATGCCTGATGATGGCGGATCCGGTGGCCGCCACGAACGCCATCCTAATCAGCGACCATGAAACCCTGATCAACAAGACAGCGTTCGGATTCAAAAACCCAGGACACTTCGTCCAATGATGGATCGACTATGCTCCGCTTCTCCGCAAACCTAGGATTCTTGTGGCCCGACCGCCCGCTCGTGGATCGCATCGACGCGGCAGCGGCGGCTGGATTCAAAGCCATCGAATTGCATTGGCCCTACGAGACGCCAGCGGGATTGGTGAAGCAGCGCTGCATCAATCACGGCCTAACTCTTCTCGGGATCAACACGCCGCTGGGCGATACCGACAAGGGCGATTTCGGACTGGGCGCCATCGATGGACGCCAGAGCGAATTTCGCACGGGATTCGCGATGTCCGCCGGCTATGCGCGCCAAGCCGGCGCGAACTCGATCCACGCGATGGCTGGCGTCCTTCCGCTGGACCAACGAGCGCGAGGAAAGCAAGTGTTCATCGAGAATCTTGTCTTCGCCACCAATGCTGCCCCAGACCTGACGATCCTGCTGGAGCCAATCAACCAGCGCGACAAACCGAACTACTTTTACTCCACGATCGAGGAAGCCGCTGACATGCTTGATCAAGTCGGAGCGCCGAACCTAAAGATCATGTTTGACATATACCATGTCGGGATTAGCCAAGGCGATGTGCTGACTCGACTTTCCCGTCACTTGCCGAAGATCGGCCACGTCCAGATTGCGGCGGTGCCGAGCCGTGCCGAGCCCGATGAAGGCGAGATCAGCTATCTTGCCGTGTTTGCAGCGCTTGAACGGCTTGGCTATCGGAACTGGGTTGGATGCGAATACAAGCCCAGGGCCGCAACCGACCATGGCTTGAAATGGATTAAGACGCTCAGCCTTGAATTATGAGACTTGCGGGCAATTCGACACGCGATGTCCGAGAAAGGGTTCGAGCATCTCGCAGATCGCATCGGGGTCGGTCACGACCGCCACCTCCAGATGCACCTCGCGCTGCGTCGCGTCGCTCACGAGACCGGATCGCTGTTGCCCTGGCTGCATCCGGAGCTCAAGAAACTCGGCCTGGAGACGCGACACCGTGCGTGCCGCGATGTCGGCGCAGCGCACAAGACGCCCTCATCATGCGCACCGGCTGGTTCCGCCAAGCTGATAATCAACTCGGACAACGATTTGGATCATTTTTCCGGCGCGGGCTTCGGGTCAGCGATGTGTCCAGGCTTGTAAGAAGAGTTCGGCCGCGGACCATCTTTTGGGTGGAGAGGCCAGCGGCCGACCCGTATTGGAGGATTGTCGCATACCTGAGAAATCCCTAATATAGCGATCTCGCGCCCGGAGGGCCGCCGATGTCGACCCACGAGGAACTGCAGGTTTTCTGGAATGCCTATGTGGCTGCCTATCGTGCCGGCGACACCAAGACATGCGGCGCGATGTTTACGGCTGATGCCGAATTACATTCGCCCTACGCGCCTCCGGCTAGAGGCCGCGACGCGATCGAAGCTCTCCACGCAACCTGGACGAATGGGCACAGCGAGGCGACCGACAAGAAAATGAAATTGATACATGCGGGCAGATCCGGTGACCTGGCTTGGTGCCTGGCGAGGTATACCGAGGGCCTTGAGGTCGGCAACGGTACGTCGGTCGACGTCTTCGAGCGACAGGCCGACGGGTCATGGCTAATACGCATGTGCAGCCTTAACAGCACCGACTGAGGAATAGGTTTGTTGCCGACTTGGCGCGGCCGCGGAGGAGGAGGGAATGAAGCAGATCGACTTCTTCTATTTTTTCGGGAGCGGCTACGCATATCTGTCGGTGATGCGCATTGACGCCATGGCGAAACAGTCGGGCGTTGCCGTTCGATGGCGCCCATTCAATGTCCGCACCGTGATGGCCGAGAACAACATTGCCCTCCGCACCCAGGCGGCAAAGGTAAAGTACATGTGGCGCGATGTGGAGCGGCGCGCGGCGACGCACGGCATCCCTTACGTAAGGGCTCCCATCTGGCCGACCGACCCGGACCTTCTGGCTAACCGGGTCGCCATGGTAGCGGCCGAAGAGGGCTGGTGCGAGGTCTACACCGTCGCAAGCTTCAGGGCGTGGTACCTGGAAGGCATGGAACTGGGCAGCCGCGTCCATCTGGGGCATGTGCTGGCTCCCCTGGGTCAGGACATCGACGATGTGGTTGCCAAGGCTGACGGCGCCCGCGCCCATGAGCGTCTCAAGCAGGAGACCGACGCGGCTCGCAGCTATGGCATTTTCGGCTCCCCGGCCTTCGTCGTCGATGGCGAAACATTCTGGGGGGACGATCGGTTGGAAGAGGGGCTTGCCTGGGCCGCTGGGCGACATGAACTGCAACGTTGAATCATGACGAAGAGGACGCATTTGGTGAAGCCATGCGCTGATCGTCAATCCCAGGGGGGATCAAGTGCGAAGCCGCTGGATCATTCTTGCTGTCTTGTTCGTCGCTCGTGCCGCCTTCGCCTTTCAGTTTGGCAGCGTAGGGGCCGTAGCGCCGCAGCTTAGCGAAGGTCTCGGCGCCAGCCTGACCGACATCGGCATCCTTATCGGAGTCTATTTTGCGCCGGGCGTCCTGCTCGCCTTCCCCGCTGGCACCATCGGACGCCGCTATGGCGATAAGGCGACGGTTCTCGCCGCACTCCTGGCGATGCTGGCTGGCGAATTACTGATGGCTGCATCGGCGTCATGGAGCGTGCAAATCGCAGGCCGACTGATTGCGGGCACTGGCGGTATTCTCCTCAGCGTTCTGATGACCAAGATGGTCGCCGACTGGTTTGCCGGCCGGGAAATCGCAACCGCGATGGCCATTTTCGTCAACTCGTGGCCGGTAGGCATCGCAATCTCGCTCATGCTCTTGCCATGGATTGGAGCGAGATTCGGCCTTTTTGCCGTCAACCTAGCCGTCGCAGGGTGGATCCTGATCGGCTTCGGCCTGATGGCGTTTTTCTATCGCGCGCAGGAAGCGGCCGTCTCCGTTGAAGGCGAACGAGGCAGTGTGACCTCGGAAACGGTCTATGCTGTCATTGCCGCTAGCTCGATCTGGTGTTTCTACAATCTCGGTTTGGTGATGATCTTCAGTTTCGCCCCAACGATGCTCGTCGAGCGAGGCTGGTCCATGGCTGCAGCTGGATCAACGATCAGCATGGTCCTCTGGCTCACGGCGATTTCGGTCCCCTTGGGAGGCTTGCTCGCTGATTTGACCAAACGCGGCGAAGCTATAATTGTCGCAGGCTGCATCGGCTTTGCGCTGCTGACGGTTCTCCTGTCGCGAAGCAGCCAGGTGCTTCCTGCCGTCATTGCCGTCGGGACCGTTTGCGGCCTGCCTGCCGGCGCCATCATGAGCCTACCCGCGCGCGTGCTCGAGCCGAAGACGCGGGCGATCGGAATGGGAATATTCTATACGGCTTTCTATGCCGGAAGCCCGGTTGGGTCCGCGATCGGCGGAAAGCTTTCCACGTTGCTCGGCTCCGCGAGCGCCGCGCTCGATTTCGGCGCCCTCATGCTCCTGGTTTGCCCAGCAATTCTGTGGGTCTTCCACCGTATCGTTGCTGGCCAAGATCGCCCGGCACTTCCCTAGGGGCGGCGGATGCCAAAGCTCATAGCCAACCTATTGCTCCATTTCGCCACCGTGATTGTTGGCGCCGAAAGCGGCTCGGTCCTGTAGGTTGCGATGTCGACCGAAGCAGCGGTGCGCCTCACCTCTCAAACCGACGCTGGCGCTTCCGACGCACCGATCCACGGCTTTGCCGGCGCACCGGCAGGCTGGGCGCTCTTGTCGGCAACGCGCACCGCCGCGCCTAGCCGCGATTGCACGGCTTCGAAAACGATCCGTCAGTGAGATGATGATTCCCGATCAAGCACTGCATCCCCGCAGGTCCGCGGCAGTTTGCCGACGCCGAGAGATCGGCCAGACGAAGGGCCGGGAAAGCGGTCCAGTCCTTGGCTAAGACTGGCGGTCTTTTCAACCACGCCGACGCTACCTGGCCGCGCCTAGCGGGGGTTCCCCAGCAATCGACACAGTGGGGAGGATCGACCCTGCTGCCCAAATGAACACGAGACACGTGTCACATCACTTCCGATCCACCAGTCGACCGATTTGCTCTAATGGCGTCAGTTTGTTCATCAGGCCAGCATCAGAAAGCCTGGCCGCATGATCCAGACGCAGCCCATGTCGCTGGGGTGAGAGGGCGTTGATGTTGGCACCGAGCGTTTCCTCAAGCGTGCGGGCAACGCCGTCGGCACCAAGCAGAAGCATAGGCAGACGGTAGGCCTCGGCCCAGGCACGCCAGTCGGCGGCAACAAGTTCGAGATCGTCGGACACCAGCAGTGGCACCGTCAGCATCGGATCGTTGTGCAGAAGCTTGAGCTCCGATGTGAATTTTCCATCCGGATCCTCCATCGCGCAGGCGGCCACGCCGCGGAAAACCTTGGCGGGAAGGGCAATGATTGCCGGTACGCTGCTTAAATCCTGCATGCGTCGGACCACCACACCACGCTGGTTGAGCGTGAAGGTCACGTCGCCATAGGTGTCGCGCGTGGTATAGCTCACCATCTCCGGCAGGCGCGATGGGTCGAGACGCCTGTTGCGGCCGGTCCAAGAACTCGTCTCCGGTTCAGTACGAGCCCGCTCACTATCGTCCATCACTGGCACCTGGAGGGAGAGAGCTCCTGAAGCACAGCGTGCAACCAGTGCCCCGAGTGAGCCCCAATCCTTTGCGGCGCCGTCTTCGGCTTGAGTCCAGCAACAGCTGCGTGCCTTCGCAATCTCTACTCCTTATTGAGGTCGAACGATGTACCCGCCTCGAACTCTCACTCATGTCCTACTGTCACATAAAATAGCAGTGTATTCTGTATTAGCGATTACTAATTTATGTCAATTTTTCGTTAACCTTGGCAGAATGGGCGTCGGCTGAGCTATGCAACTCGACAGACGCGGCTGGACCCAGTCAGCGCATTTGTTGCGCGCCGATTCCGAGTAGGCTTCATCGGTTTTCAGCTGGTCGTCGGTGATGAGGATATCGGCCGGTTAGCTGTCCCCCGGTTGAGGTAGCCAAGCGTCCGCCGCCAAGCGCAGTTCGTTTTCGGTGTTCTTGCCCAGACTGAGCTTAAAAGTCGGAACGGCGATGGGTGCCATGGGCGTCGATAAGGCGTACATTGTCATAGAGACTTCGATTTGGGCCACGGGGCCGGCTCGCTGTCGCCGTGGATGCACCCGGAACTGAAGAAACTCGGCCTGCCGGCCATCTGCCTGGAGTCGCAGCATGTGCGCGCCGCAATGTCGACCCAGCGCAACAAGACCGACAAGCCCGATGCGCTGGGCATCGCCCACATCATGCGCGCCGGCTGGTTCCGACAGGCCTACATCAAGTCGGAAAGCTGCTACCGAACCCTGTTTCTGCTGACGCACCGGCCCAATCTGAAGGCCAAAGTTCCTTGACCTGGAGAACGCCATCCGCCACTCGCTGAAGTCGTTCGGCATCTGCTTGAGCAAGGTCGGACGCTCGGCATTCGAGCACGCGGTGCGCTAGGCTATGGCGGAGGATCCGCTATGGGTCGAGCTGATGGTAGCGATGCTGTCGGCGCGCGCGGCGCTGTGGCGACAGTATTGCCGACTGCATGACATGGTCGTGAAGATCGTCACCCGCAACGAACCATGCCGGCGCTTCATGACCGTCCCCCGCGGGCCCGGTGACCGCGCGCTCCTTCCTGACCGCGACCGACGATCGGTCGCGCTTCCGCCGCTCGCGTGATATCGCGGCCTCACATTGAAGGTCAGCTGTCGTGCTTCCCTGGTCACAAGCGAACTGACCGCTACCGGCCCCATCTCAGACTACCAGTCCGAAGGCCGATAGCGTCGGCGGCAGCAGGCTGCCTTCTCGCCAAAAGATTGGTCGCTTGCGGCCAACGCGCCGCCGCCAGCCAGCGACGCAAGGTCGACTTCCGACGCGAAATACTCTTTCTGAGCGCCGGTTGACTGCGGTGAGTTCTTGCGCAGTGGAGACGCTGTGGGCACCGGCCGATCTCATTTGGGCTAAATTCTACATTTTGCGAGGATCGTGTACCCCTCCGTTCCATTGCAGGCCAACAGGCCCCTTCGACGTCGGCCGATCGGGAAACCCGATCTGGCAATGATGCCTGTCGATCTCGCACGCTGGTTGCCTTGGCGCGAGAGCTCTGCGATAAATTGCCTCTGCGCCAGCTTCCGAGGTCCTCCTGCGAAGCTGTAGATGGCCAGGGACGACACGACGAATGTCCTAGGCGTAATGCCTCAGGATCGTGGCTCACCCCGTGAGTTTCCAACGTCCGGCCTTGCAGCGCATAGCTGCCGCTCGCCGGATCCACCGCGGGAGGCTTTTGCATGCCAGAAATTCATATTGACCGGCTTGGTTCCGGCCACGCAGAATTGACGCTGTGGGAGTTGCTGGACCCAGCAGCGACGGTACGGGCGACGATAGAGCTCTATGGTCCAGATGCGGCGACAGCCGCGGCATGGTGCGCGCTGACCGCTAATTTCGACGGACGCGATGACGACTATCGCTTTTGGTGTCAGGTCTTCTCGAAATTGCGCAACGAGCCGCAGGCCTGAACTGATCGACTGACGCTCTAAAACCAATACCGAGCCGATGACAGGCTAGACTTCGCAAGGCCGAATATTTCGAACCCTTCAACCTCAGCGCATTATATTTCAGTCGCTTCACATCATTTCATCCAACTTTAGCACGGTGGCTGCCGCAATTGCGCTATGCTTCCCCTATTCTGGCGTTCTGCCGGTTTTGCATTGGTGGCCTCGCTACCGAAACCAACACTGGCAGCATCCAAGGATAACGCTTCGTGGCATTGGTCGGCCACGATGTACCCTTTGGGCGATCTGCGCAGCTTGGTAAGGAAGGATGACGGGACAGAAACACACTGGGAATGCGGCCAAGCCGCAGAGGCCAAGCGAAGTCGTTGATCAAGGATTATCCACCGAGCATGACAGCTCCAATTCGCGGCCGTTGGGACGCGGCCGCGACGGCTGCCCCGCTCGGCGCAGGGCCGCAAGTCCCACTGCCATGGCACGCAGCATAACCCGGCACCGCCGCCTGCTCGATGCCATCGAAATGTTCTCCCGCAAGACAGGCTCCGGTCGCTGGACGGTTCGCTCCACCCCTGTCCGGTTGTGCCTGGTCCTAAGCAATCTTCTCGAAGCTTCAGCGCGGCGGCGACTGATCAGACTCCAGGCCGGGAACCGGCTGGAGGCTGAGCAGAAGGTCCGCTACCTGATCGCTACGATGCTGGCACGGAAGGTGAAGCTGCAGCCAAGCGAGGTCGACACCGTGAAAGCCAGCGTCGGAGAATTCCATCCGGATATTGCCGGGTTTCTGCGAAAGCAAAGCGGCTAAGTTTCGGAACGAATTTAAGATGTTGTCGGGCGGGATGAGATTATACGGCTTCTTCAGGTAATGCGTGTCGACTTCCGTATGCCCACGAAGTCATCGACCTTGTGCTCCGGTGTCAGTTTCAGCTTTCTGATCTCATCAGCGGTCAAGTCTTGCGAAGTCTGTGGGGCCACCAACCCGGGCCAACCCGGGCGCTACCAATCACTGCGATATCTCTACCGGTCGGAGCGGGCAGGGCGCTTTCCAGCGTCAAGGAATGGTGGCGAGATGTCCTGCTCGCGCTCGCCCAGCAGATTCAGATCGGCCAGCGGCTTCCGCCCCAGGGTTCTGTCCACTGCCTTGGCGCGCCATTCATCCGGATCGATCACATATGTCGCCCACATCCCATAGCGCGCTGACATGGCGTAGCGCTGCCATTTCCAATACTGCGAGCTCGCGGGGGAGGGGCCTTGGACTCGAGCCCAGCCAGCACGCAGCATGCCGACCGCGAGATCGCGTCCACCCGCGATGCATCGGCCCGTCAGGGCTCCGTCGACGGAATAGGCTGAAATGCGGCAGACGACCGGGCTGTCGCCGACCAGCCGCTTCAGCCAGGCTTTGGACAAGGCTCCGCAGGGCACCGGCTTCAGGACCAGGCTGTCGCCATGCTGTTTTGGATCAAATGCCCATTGCGGCAGGTCGCATGCGTCGATGCCGTCGAGCCGAACCGTCTCGGACACATCGGGAAACCACAAGGTGCGGCCGTCGACCACTGTCACGCGACCGGCAAGCCTTGCCATACCGGAATCGGAAAAACCCGTCGGCACGGTGTCCGCGCGCCAGCCGCGTGCAAGGTCGGCCGCGAACACGGGGGAGGGAAGGCCGCAGACAATCAGCGCCGTCAGGGCGCAAGGCACGATTTTGCTTTTCATGGCTGGACGCCATGGAGGTCGTCGCCCAACCCTGCATCGATCGAGATGACGATCGCCTTCAATGCGCTCCCTTGGCCTTCCGTCGAAACGGCCGGACCGTGCGCGGTCGATCCCGATCGCTCGCGCAAACAGAAAAGCCATGCTCCTCATTGATCCTTGATCCTCGGATCCGCCCACATGCCGAAGCCGCCGCGGCCAATCTTTTCGGCTTCTTCGAGGTCCTTGCGGGCGGGCGTACCATCGGGCTTCTTTGCAATGCGGTGTGTGCCGATCGATACCAACTGCTCCTCCAACATGTCGATCGTGTCCAGGCTCCCGGGGTAGTTGAAGTAGCCGTAGCAGGTGGCATCCTGGGCCTGAGCATTGGTCTCGCTGAGGAAGGCCCGGCAGAAGATCACTTTCGGTGACTGCAGCATCGTCTGGAGCCCGCGCCTGGCGTAATCGGCGCAGGTGCCCGAGAAGTTCTCGCGCTGGTTGACCAGGTCACCGTCGCAGGGCTGGATGCCATAGAGGTGGACCGTCAGTTTCTCATCGACTTGAAAGTCGGTTGGTGAGACGGCGTCGAAGCCCTTGGCCGAGGCAAAGCCCCTGCGATCCACGATGGCGCCCTGGCCATCGTAATATTCCATGACCAGCACCGTTTTGCCGGGCGCCGCGAGCGACCTGACATAGGCCTGGTCGATGGGTGGGGCGCCGCTCGCCGGCGACGCCAGCGCAAGGCCAGCAACGAGGCTGCCCAATATCCTGGCTTTCATCGCAACGCTCCTCTCGACATCCAATCACGTGGCCAATGTGCCCAGTTCTGATTTGCCGCGCAATGAAAACAATATCAGTTTGACATCTTTTTTCAAGTCGCTTACCGATACCGGGCATTCTTCGAACCGGGCCATCCGAGGGCTTCCGATGACTGACACCCTGTCCAGACGGACGAACCGGCATCTGTTTCTCGCGCTCACCAGCACGGCTCTGGTCGCGGTCTGGACCCCGTCATCGGCCGTTGCGGAAGATGCCCGGTCAGGAACGGAACTAACCTCAAACCACGCTGCGATCCGGCCTTTTCAGGCGTCCGATGAAACTGTTGCAGCCGTCTTCGACGCCCGCTGGGGAACTGACGCCAGCGAGTATGAACTTAGGCAGGATGGACAGCTTCATCGAACGAGCACGGCCACCGCAAGCCTGCCCAGACCGGGCTCCTCCGGACCGGGCGCTTCACCGGCACCCGAAAAATACAGTCAATTTGACAGTTCACCTGTTCCGCACCGGAATCCGCACGCAAAACCATGTGGCGCCTCGCCGACCAGCGCTGCGGAGATCGCCCGGCTCGTGAGGGCCGCGGCTTACAAATACGATGTCGATCCGGATTTCGCGCTTGCGATCGCCACGGTCGAAAGCCAACTCGACAGGGTCCGCAATTCCCCCAAGGGTGCGCGCGGGCCCATGCAGCTGATGCCGGCGACAGCAGGCGAGCTTGGCGTGAGCGACATATGTGACCCCGCCGACAACATCGACGGCGGCGTCAGATTTCTGCGGCAGCTGTTTGCGACCTATCGCGATCCGCTGATCGTTGCCGCCGCCTACAACGCCGGCGCCGCTCGCGTGGACGACTATGGCGGCGGCATTCCGCCTTTGCCGGAAACCGTGCGCTTCGTGGCCGAAGTCATCAAGCTGCGGCCTGGTGCGCCAAGCGCGGATCCGCAGGCTCGCGCCGCCGATGCCGCCGTCGATCTCCCCACGGCCGATACCGAAACGATTTCGCCTACCACACGCCGCCAATGGGTTGGTGGCGTCATGCAGTTCTAACGGAGCCAGACATGACCCGGATCTTGCCGACCTTAACGCCAACAGCCAAGACACGAACCGTCATCGCGGGCCTGGTTCTTGGGGTATCGCTGAGCGCGATCGCCGACCCGGCATTTGCCCAGACGTCGGGAGCCTTCGCCCCGCTCGAGACGGCGGTGCAGATGATCGTCGATTTCATCACCGGTCCCTTCGGCCGGCTGCTCGCCATCATCGCCGTCATCGGCCTCGGCTTCCTCGCCTTCGCCGGCCGGCTGTCCTGGTTCACCGCCGGCGCCGTGGTGATCGGCATCGGGCTGGTATTCGGCGCGCCGGCCATCGTCGACCAGATGATCTCGGCCGTGGGCAAGTGACCGATGGACGAGGCAACCAACGACAAGCCACAGCTGACGCCACTGGTAATCGGGCTGACGCGGCCGCCGATGATGTGGGGCGTTCCGCTCAGCGCATTCTACATCATCATTGGCATCACGCTGATCGCATTCCTGGTGACCGGCAGCTTCTGGTCCGTTGCGATCGCCCCGGCGACTTACCTCGCCCTGTTTGCCCTGTGCAGCCGCGATGTCCGTATTCTCGACCTTGCCCAGGTCGCCGGCCGCCGCACGCCACGCACGCCCAACAGGATCTTTTGGCAAACCAATTCGTATGGGGCCTGACCATGCTGAACATCGTCATGGACGAATTGGGCTTTGGCCGTGAGCGCCGCCGCGACAGACCGGTGGCAACGCATGTGCCCTATATGCGCCACCTGGCAAACGGCATCGTCGGTCTGGAGAGCGGCGCGCTGGTCTGCGTGATCAAGCTCGATGGCCTGTTTTTCCAGACCGAGGACCAGGCCGAGCTCAATATGCGCGCCAGTGTCCAGAACACGATGATCCGTGCGCTTGGCTCAAGCCGGTATTCGCTCTGGTCGACGATCATCCGCAAGGAGGTCACGCCCGCGATCGACGGCTCGTTCGCCAATCCGTTCTGCGACACGCTCAACGCGCGTTACATGAGCGGGCTCAAACAACGGCGCATGTTCACCAACGATCTCTACCTGACCGTGGTGCGTGCCCGGATGCGGGGCGCCTTGGGAGCCGCTGAATCTCTCGCCAGCCTGTTCGCCTGGTCGTCCGATCGCGAAGCGCGGCTGCTGCAAAGCCGAGAGCGCATCAGCGAGCTGGAGGAAGTGGCGGCCAACATCACGCGCGAGCTGCAAAGATATGGCGCCCGCGTGCTTGGCATCGTCTACCGGGACGGCGATCCCTATTCCGAGCCTTGCGAGTTCTTCAACACGCTTTTGACCTGCGCAACATCGCGGCCAATGCGCCTGCCGCGCATGGCCATTCGCAATTTTGTCGGCACATCACGCCTGCATTTCTCCAGGCGCACGCTGCAGGCGCAGGCGCCAACGGAGGCTGACAGCCGCTTCGGCGCGATCCTGTCGATCAAGGAGTACCCGCCATTCTCGGGCCCGGGGATACTGGACGGGCTCCTCCAGCTCAATCATGAATTCATCCTGACCCAGTCGTTCACGATCGCCGACAAGCCGATCGCACAGGAACGGATCGCAAGGCTGCAGCGGCAGATCCAGGCCTCCGACGAGGCCGGCAGCACGGTCGAGACCGACATCGATTTCGCCTTCAACAGTCTCGTCAACCAGGAGGCAGTGTTTGGATATCATCATCTGAGCCTGCTTTGCCTGGCGCGTGATCTCGGCGGCGTGGACAGATCGGTGTCGGAGCTTGGCGCCTGCCTGACCGACATGAACATCACCTGGCTGCGCGAAGACCTCAACATGGAGGCTTCGTTCTGGGCGCAACTGCCGGGCAATCACAGCTACATCGCCCGCTCCTCGATGCTGTCCAGCGCCAATTTCGCCGGATTCTCCTCGATGCACAATTTTGCGACCGGAAAGGCGCAGGGCAATCATTGGGGCCTGCCGATCTCCATCCTGGAGACGACGTCGCAGACGCCCTACTGGTTCAACTTTCATCAGCGCGACATCGGACATTTCCTGGTCACCGGTCCGACGGGATCGGGCAAGACGGTGGTGCTCACCTTCCTGCTTGCGCAGGCGTTTCGGATCTCGCCGCAACCACGGGCGGTCTTCTTTGACAAGGATCGCGGCGCCGAGATCTTCATTCGCGCCGTCGGTGGCACCTATGAGGTGCTGCGGCCGGGCATCAGCACCGGCTTCAATCCGCTCCAGATGGACAACAGCGCGCCAAACCGCGAATTCCTGCTGCGCCTGCTCAAGGTGATGCTGAAGCCCGCCGGCGGGCACGGCTTCTCGCAGGAAGAAGAGGACATTTTGGAACAGGCGATCGGCCGCATCTGCCGCGAGCCGATCGAGCAGCGCACGCTTGCCAATTTGTCCGGGCTGCTGATGGGGCGATCGCGCTCGGACGCCAACGATCTCCAGTCGCGCCTGCGGCCATGGTTCGAGGGCGAGAAGGCATGGCTGTTCAACGCGCCGCGCGACGCATTGTCGTTGTCCAACAGCCGCGTCTTCGGCTTCGACATGACGCATGTGCTCGACAATGCCGAGGTGCGGACGCCGGCCTTGATGTATCTCTATCACCGCCTCGATGAGTTGCTTGACGGCGATCCCGTCCTGATCTTCATGGACGAGGGCTGGAAGCTGCTCCAGGACGCGACCTTTTCCAATTACATCGTCGACAAGATGAAGACGATCCGCAAGCTGAACGGCATCGTCGGCTTCGGTACCCAGTCGGCCGCCGACATCGCCAGGGCGCCGCAATCCAACACGCTGATCGAGCAATCGTCGACCAACCTGCATTTTCCGAACCCGCGCGCCGACGCGGAAAGTTATGTTGGCCGCTTTGGCCTCACCGCCAAGGAGTTTGCGTTCATCCGCAACACGCCGCCCGAGCGGCGGACATTCCTGATCAAGCATGGCAACGATTCCGTCATTGCCCGGCTCGATCTTTCGTCGATGCCCGACATGCTCAAGGTCCTGTCGGGCCGCAAGGAAACGGTCGAGCTCTGTGCCGCGTTGCGCGCCCGCCTTGGCGATGATCCGGCCAACTGGTTAGCCGAATTTTGCCGGGAAGGGACCTCGACATGATCCGGCGTTTCCCGCTCCTGCTGGTGCTGCTTGCCTCGCCCGCGGCCGCCGACATTCCAACTTTCGATGGCGCGGTGCTTGATCAACGCAAGCACACAAGCGGCAAGATCGCCGCGATCGACGACATAGATCGCCAGCGCCTTGGCAACAATCAAGGTGTCACCTGCGCGCTCTACCGCCCGGCCCGTACGGACGATCCTGTCGCCGCCGCCAAGGCCAACGCGTCGATTGCCGGGCTGGTCCGGCGCGTTGCGCGCGAGGAGGGCGTTGACGAGAACCAGTTCCTGGCGCTTGTCTACCAGGAAAGCCGCTTCAACCCTTGCGCCAGATCGGGCGCCGGCGCGATCGGACTGGCGCAGCTGATGCCGGCGACCGCCGCCGAGCTTGGCGTCAATCCCTACAGCATCGAGCAGAACCTGCGCGGCGGGGCGCGCTATTTCAAGCAGCAGCTGGAGCACTTCAACGGCAATGTTGGGCTGGCGTTCGCGGCCTACAATGCCGGTGCCGGCAATGTCGAAAAATACGGCGGCATTCCGCCCTTTCGCGAAACCCAGGGCTATGTCGCCAACATCACGCAAAGATGGATGCCGGCATTTGGCGGCTCGGACAAGTCCGGCATTCCGTTGAATTTCGGCGGCACCGGCGAGGCCTATGCCGGTATGCGCACGGCGACGCTGGACGCCATGGCGCTGACCGGCGCCTTCGGCGACGGATCGGGCGGCGTCGCGTCCTGGTTTCAGCAGCGCGCCAGACAGCCAACGGGCACCATCCAGGAGAGCTGGGATCAGAACTCCGGGGCCCGCAACGCCAACATCGAGATGCTGAACCGCATGATTGAGCTTGGCGCGAGCCTTGCCGACCTCGTCAATTCCCGCAATGCCCTGGCGCTGAGCGACATTTCCGGGGCGCGCCGCTCGGGCGATTACAGCAATGGCGATCCGCAAGACGGCACGGAAACGACCGGCCGCTGTGACGAGCCGGGCCTCAAGTGGAGCCCCGACGTGCAAGGCTGCGTGCAAAAGCTCGACGCCAAGCCCGAGCTGCTTTTGACCGCGCAATGACATCTCACCCCGCAATGAACAGGAGAACCCTCGTGAAACATGTTTTTGCCCTCATCGCCTGCGCCGCAATCACCGTCAGTTCGGCCAGGGCCGACATCCCGGTGATCGACAAGACCAACTACGCGGTCGCCAAGGACACCGCCGACAAGGCGGCCAGGATTCTCGACACCAACAAGGATATCCTGGCCACGGTCGACAAGACCCTTGAGGCCGTCACCGGCGCGCGCGGCAGCGACGCGGGCGCGCTCAAGGACCTGGCGGTCGGCAATGGCTTCAGTGTCTCTTCGGTGCCCTCCCTCGATGGCCTGCTCAAGGGCGGGATGCCGGATTTCGGATCGATGGACCCGCAGCTTGCCAAGGCGGCAAGCGCCTTCCTCAACGGCCTGAAACTGGTGAAATCGCTTTCGGGCAAGGAAAACTCGTCGCTGGCCAGCGACAAATCCTATGAGGAACTGGTCAAGACGGTGCTTGGCGTCTCCGCCTTGATCAACGGCTCGCGGCAGGCGGTCGAGACGCGGCGGACAGCGCTCGAAAATGCCGGCCAGGACATCGGCCAGGCCAAGGACATCAAGGGCTCTATTGACCAGAACACGCAGCTCCAGGTCCAGACCGGCCTGACGCTCAACGAGATGATCGGCGTCATGAACAGCGCCGTCCAATCGCTGCAGGCCGAGAACCAGCGGCGGCTGACCGACATCTCGAACACCAAGAAGGCGCTAACCTACGAATGAGACGGTCGGGGCGCGCAATGATTGCGATGTGCGGCGTGTTGCTGCTGACGGGGTGCGGGACGGCCAGGGAAAAATCGGCACCTTGCAAACGGCCGGACACCCTCACCAGTTTCGCGCCCGATCACCGTGCGGAGTGCGGCCCGATGAAGGCGGTGAACGCCGACAGACAGGCAGCGCAGGCGGCGATCGCGGCGCTCGGAAATCATGTGGAATAGGGCAGGGCGGTGGACAATTTCATAGGCGAGCTTCTGCAGCGCATCGATGCGTCCGGCAAGAACTTCTCAGAGCGCGCGTTCGAGGTCCTGAGCAGTGACATCGAGCCGCTGCTTCGCCTGCTCTTCATCCTGGTCGTCCTCTTTTACGGCGCGCAGCTGGTGCTGGGGACGTCGCGGCTGAGCGCGGGCGAGATCGTCGGCCGGATCACCAGGGTGTTCCTCATCCTGGTCCTGGTGAGCAGCTGGTCGAATTTCGATAGTCTTGTCTATCTGTGGCTCACCAAGGTTCCCGAGGCCGCGGGCCGCGCGGTGCTCGCCGCATCGGCCACGGGCGTCACCGAACCGAGCAACGGGCTTTCGCAGATATGGCAGACAGCCAATCTGGCTGCCTCGACATTCTCCGAACAGGCGGGCTACTTCTCGGTGCTTCCTGCCCTGATCGGCATGGTCATCATGGCGTTTGCCGGCCTCTTCGTGGCCGTTGCGCTGGGCATCCTGGTGCTCGCCAAGGTGATCTTGTGGGTCCTGCTTGGCACCGCGCCGGTGTTCATTGCCTGCATGTTCTTCAATGCCACGCGCGGCTACGCGGTTGGGTGGTTCAACCAGTCGCTGCTCTATGCGCTCATTCCGCTGTTCGTCTACGTGATCGCCGCCTTCCTGATCGCGGCCATGGCGCCCGAGCTCACCAAGATCGACCAGATCTCGGGCAATCGCGAACTGAAGCTCAGCGATCTCGGCGCCTTCATCATGTTGTGCCTGGCCGGAAGCTTCGTGCTCATCCACATCCCCTCGCTCGCCCAGGGCATCGTCGGCGGCCTGCCAATGCCGGTCGGCCATCGCTCGCGCGCGCTCACCCAACAAGGTGTCGTGCTGGGCCGCAGGGTCCTCGGCGGCTCGGCCGGTCAGATGCGGGCCGCGGTTCAGCGCGTCCAGGCAAGGCTGCATACGCCGCGGACCTTGTCGCGCGATGCCATGCAGCGCGCTATCGCGGCCAATGGCACTCCGCGATAGCGCGCGCCGAGGTTTCCGAGATCTGGCCTCCCAACGAATGGAATTGATCCATGGCAGCAGACACCCAGGACGGACTTCGATCCTACTTTCAGGATGGCGATGTCTGGGAACATGAGATCCTGAGGCACGCCAGGCGTTCGAGCCGCATTGCCTGGTTCTTCACCCTGATCTTTGCCGCGTTCGCCCTGCTTGGCCTGCTGGCGGTGGTGCTGATGCTGCCGCTGAAGAGTTTCGAGCCCTACGTCGTCGAAGTCGACAAGAACACCGGATACATCGAGGTGAAGTCGGGCCTGACCAAAGCCTCGACACTCTCGGGCCAGGAAGCCGTCACACAGGCCAACATCGTTCGCTACATCCGCAATCGCGAGGGTTACGATCCCTTTGCGATCGAGGAGTATTTCGGGATCGCGGCGCTGTTGTCGACGGGCGAAGCCGCACGCGACCTGCAGACGCGGTTCAGCGCGGCAAATCCGAAAAACCCGGCCAAGGTCAACGGCCTGCTGAAACGGGTGCTGGTCGATATCAAATCGGTGTCGTTTCCCAATGACAGCACCGCCATCGTTCGCTTCTCCACCACCGAAAAGAGCGAGACGGAATCGATCGACAGGCATTGGATCTCGGTGGTCAGGTTTCGCTATACCGAGACGCCGCTCAAGAACGAATGGCGCTTTGAAAACCCGCTCGGCTTCCAGGTCTACAGCTACCGCCGCGACCAGGAGACGGTCACGCCAGGGTCAGCCGGATGAGAACAGGCGCGATCGTCGTGGCGGCGCTGGTGGTTTGCAAGCTGACCACGCCGGCAAGCGGCGCACAGGCGCCGAAAGCCGGCGCCCTGGACGCGCGCGTGACCAGTGTCGCCTACCAGGAGAACAACGTCGTGCGGGTCTCGGCCACCTACGGCATATCGACAATGATTGTCTTTGATGAAGACGAGAAATTCGAAACCATCTCGCTGGGCGACAGCGAGAGCTGGCAGGTGGTGCCGGCCGACAAGGGCAACATCCTGTTCGTCAAGCCGATCGCCAGGAATGTCGCCACCAACATGAACGTCGTCACCAACAGACGCATCTACTTTCTCGAGCTCGATGACAGTGCGCCCGACAGCGGCAGGCAGGTTTTCGGTATCCGCTTCTCCTACCCCGACAAGAGCCTCAACGCCACGCTGCGGCAAGAGGCGGAGCAGCGTCTGGCCTGGCCAAACATTGCCGGCATCGAGAAGGCCAACGTCAACATCGACTATTCCTATTCTGGCGATGCCCGGCTGAAGCCGTCCCTGGTTTTCGACGACGGTCACAAGACCTTTTTCACCTTCAGCGGACGCGTCCCGGCGATCTTCGGCGTCAATTCGGATTTCTCCGAAACGCTGAAGAATTTCCGCAAGGAGGGCGAGTACATCGTGCTTGACGGCGTCTCGACCCAGTTCACGCTCCGCGATGGCGATCAGTGGATCTGCATCTTCAACCTGCGAAAGCCCGACTTCGGCGCGCCCGATGCCGATGTCATGGCTCCCGCAAGGGACACGCAGGCAAAGATACGCAGGAGGAGCGGCAATTGATCCAGCGCAGTCCGGAACTGGAGGCCTTGGCCAACAGCGGCGGTTCGGCAATCGCCGATACATCCATGCGCCGCAAGAACCTGTTTGGCGGCGCCGTCCTGATGCTGTCGGGGCTGCTTGCCGGGTACCTGGTGCTGGCCGGGCGCCAACCGCCGCAGCGCGACATCCTCGCCGGCGACGAGGAATTCTCGACCACGACTTTTCGTCCGCCGTCCTTTGTCCGCGACGGCGACCCGCAGCCCAAAACGGCCGAACCCGCGGTCATCGAGTTGCCGCCGCCACCGCCGTCGCCGCCAGCAAAGACCAACCCCGACACCACGCAGTTTGATGTCCCGCCACCCCCCGGCGCCACGCCCGTGGCGCCAGACGGCTCGGTGGCGCCAGCCGATGAGTTTCCCAAGCGCTATCGCTCCAACATGGTGGTGTTCGACAACAAAGGTTCCGCTGGCGGACTGGATGGCCAGCCAGATGCAACCGGGCAAGGCGCAGTGGTTGCCGGCGAAGACCGAAACAGCAAATTCCTTGCGGCAGCGTCCGGACTTGGTGATCGCTCCGCCGTCGCCAGGAAGCTTCGGCGCATGGACGCGCTCGTGCCCGAAGGCACGCTCCTTGCCGGAATCCTGGAGACCGCGATCGTCAGCGATCTGCCTGGCCAAATTCGCGCGATCGTATCGCAGGACGTTTATTCCTTCGATGGCCGGCGCGTTCTGATCCCGGCCGGCACGCGTCTGATCGGCGAATACCAGTCCGAAATCACCCAGGGACAGAAACGGATCTTCGTCATCTGGACACGCCTGCTTCGCGACGATGGGGTCAGCGTGCGCCTGAACTCGATCGGTGCCGACAGCCTCGGTCGCTCCGGCCTTGGCGGCCATGTCGACAAGAAATTCCGCGAACGCTTCGGGGCAGCGATCCTGCTGTCGATCGTCGGCGGCGGCGCCAGCTATCTCACCGGCTATGGCAGCCAGGCGGCTACCGGAGGCAGCGACGAGGGCCAGCGCGCGCAAGAGATCGCCCGCGCCACGCTTGCCCAGACTTTTTCAGACATGGCCAATCAGGTGCTCGGCGAAAGCCTCAAGATTGCGCCAACGATCAGCGTACCGCAGGGCGAACGTATCTTCGTCTTTGTCCGTCAGGACCTCGACTTCTCGGCAATTTATGAAGATCCCCTCTCGCAAGCCATGAAGGACATCCGTCGTGAGCGCGGCCTCGACTGACAGTGCTGCAAGCCACCAGCATTACTTCCTCTATCGGGCGCTTGAGCCGCTGGCGGCGTTCCTGGCCGATCCAGAGATCATCGAGATCTCGGTCAACAAGCCTGGCCATGTCTATGTCGAGCGGCTTGGGGCCGATCACATGGAGTTCCATTCGATCCCGAAGCTGACCAGCGCCGAGATCGCCAACATGGGCGAACGGGTCGCGGCCACCACCAACCAGTTCATCAGTCCCGCCAACCCGGTCCTGAGCGCGGCCCTTCCTTCGGGTGAACGCATTCAGTTCGTCCTCCCGCCGGCCTCGCCCTGTGGCGGTGCGGTCTCTATCCGCAAGCAGGTGGTCGGCGATTTCAGCCTCGAGGACTATCGCGACAGGGGCGGCTTCGATCGGGTTTCGGTGGCGATCGGCGGGATCAGCGATGGTATCCGATCGCTGATCGAGCTTCTGCTTGGCGACGACATCCATGGCTTTGTTCGCGGTGCGATCGCCAACCGCCTGTCGATCCTGATCAGCGGCGGAACCTCGAGCGGCAAGACCACCTTTCTCAATGCGTGCCTGAAAGCGGTGGATATGCACGAACGCATCATAACGCTGGAGGACACGCGCGAACTCTATCCGCCACAGCCCAATACCGTTCATCTGCTTGCTTCCAAAGGCGATCAGGGCACGGCCAGCGCCACGGTTCAGACCCTGCTGGAGGCTTCGCTTCGCATGCGCCCGGACCGGCTGTTCGTCGGCGAGGTCAGGGGCGGGGAAGCCTTTTCGTTCCTGCGCGCCATAAACACGGGCCATCCGGGATCCATGTCGACTGTCCATGCCGACACCCCCCATGGGGCCTATGAGCAGCTCGCCATGATGGTGATGCAATCGGGTCTCTCCGCGGCCTATCCCAAGGCCGACCTGATCTCATACATCCGCAGCGTCATCCCGATCGTCATCCAGCTTCGGCGCCACGGCGGCAAACGCGGCGTGTCGGAAATCTATTTCTCCGCGATGGACAAGCCATGAGCGGCCCTTACCGCATCGCCTACATCGCATTTTGCCTCGCGCTGGCGATCGTGGTCTGGCTGCTCGCCTATGGTCTGGGCTTGAGGCTGCTGCATGGGGACAGCCGCATCCTTGACGTGACGATCACCACGAACCCGTTTGCACCTTTTCAGCAGCTGATCCGATATGCCGACAGCCCTGTGCTGCGTCGTGTCGGCCTGGGCGCCCTCATTCCCGCACTGATGTGTGCGAGCCTGGTCGCCTATGCCGGTCTGAAACCGGTTTCCAACCCTCTGGGCGATGCGGAGTTCCAAACCCTGCAGTCGCTTCGTCGAGGCAATTGGTTCCGGCGAAGGGGTCACATATTGGGCCGCTTCGGCCGACGATTGTTGCGCGTTGAGGATGAACGCCACCATCTGGTTATCGGGCCGACGCGCTCGGGGAAGGGGGCTTGCTACGTCATCCCCAACGCACTGACCCATGAAGGTTCGATGATCGTCACCGATCTCAAGGCGGAGATCTTCCGGTCGACGGCGGGCTACCGGAAGGCGCAGGGCAATCAGGTCTTTCTGTTCGCCCCAGGATCGGAGAGGAGCCACCGTTACAACCCGCTCGATTTCATCAGGACCGACCGCGGCGAGCGCACGACAGACATCCAGAATATCGCAAACATCCTCGTGCCGGAAAACGCCGAGTCCGAGAATTCGATCTGGCAGGCGACGGCCCAGATCGCGATCGCAGGCGCGATCAGCTACATCGCCGAAAGCGATTTCTATCGAGACCGGCGTAACCTTGGCGAAGTGACATCCTTCTTCAACAGTGGGGCCGATCTCCAGGCCCTCATGAGCCGGATCAAGGAACGAGAACCTTACCTGTCGCGCTTCACGCGCGAGAGCTTCAATGCTTATCTCGCGCTGTCCGAACGCGCCGCCGCCTCCGCCTTGCTGGACATCCAGAGGGCCCTGCGACCGTTTCGCAACGAACGTGTGGTGGCGGCCACTTCGGTCAGCGACATGGATCTGCGCGCGCTGAAGCACAGGCCGATATCGATCTATCTGGCGCCCAACATCACCGATGTCGCGCTGTTGAAGCCGCTGCTTTCGCTCTTCATCCAGCAGACACTTGATGTGCTGCTGCGCGCGCATGATCCGAAGGCCGTACCGGTCTACTTTCTTTTGGACGAGTTCCGCCAGCTGCGACGGCTGAGCGAGATTACCAGCAGGCTACCCTATGTCGCCGCCTACAACATAAAAATGGCGTTCGTCATCCAGGACCTCAAGAACCTTGACGAAATCTACGGCGAAACCACGCGTCATTCGCTTATGGGCAATTGCGGCTATCAACTTGTCCTTGGCGCCAACGATCAGGCGACGGCCGAGAGTGTATCGAAGGGACTGGGCAAGAAGACGGTGCGCTACAAGACCGAAACGCGCACCATCGAGTTGATGGGACTGCCCCGACGCACCAAGGTCGAACAGCTCCGCGATCGTGATCTGATGATGCCTCAGGAGGTCAGGCAGCTGCCGGCTGACAAGATGATCATCCTGGGCGAGGGACAACGGCCAGTCCTGGGCCAAAAGCTGCGTTTCTTTGCAACGGCACCCTTTATCGCAATGGAAAAATACTCGCAGCTCAACGTCCCCGATGTCCCGCCAACAGAGTTTCTACCGGGCATGGGCGTGCCCGCGACCGCGGCTGGTTATGGCAGGGCTGACGTTGAGCCCGGGCCGATGGAGAGGCCCGGGGCAGCCCGGTCACAGACGGGCTCCGGCCGCCCGATACCCGGACAGGCAGTTGACCCGCAGACAGACCCGCGCATGGACACAGAAACCCGTTTTGCCGCCGCGGCCCGCAAACTCAAGCTGCTGACGGCCAAGGCCGCCTCGAATTCGACCGGCGCGCGCGCCAGGGATTGGTCGGCCATCTTTGATGAGACTGTTCCCGATGAAGAAGATGCATAAGGCCGTGATGGCGGGTCAGCATGAATTTCGGTCTGCGACGATCGTCAGGCGCACAAAGCAGCCGCCTGCGGTTATTCTAAATGCCCCCCGGGCAGCCCAACCGAGCCAACTCAACGCTGGAAGACGAGATCGCGCTTTCGCCCGGACGAGGACGAAGGCGCCACGGCTTTCTCAAATCGCAACCGTCGCCGAGCGCGCCGAACACCAGTATGCCTCCCCTTCCGGCCAGATCGGTCGCCGTTGCGACATTGTCCAAGCCTGTGTCGGCGCGCGCTTAGGGATGGTCTCGATCAAGATGAGAGAGGATGGAAAGGGAAGCGGGAGGCTATGGTCGCAGGAGTGCGCCACCAAATTGCGCCCACAATCGATCGCAATCCCTTGCCCTGAGGCTAGGCGTTCCAGGTTCGCCATAAAAGACCATGGCCGAACGGACATCGTAGCCGAGCACGGAGGCATTGGCCACAAATTGGATGGCCATTCCCAAGTTGCTCGGTATGGGCTTTGACTCGGTTTTATTGGTGAGGTCGACGACGCCAACAATTTCGGCGTTCCCGCTTCTGCTCGCCAGGACCGTCATCGAGATCGCGTTCTCCATGGCAAGGAGCATTTTTGTTCGGTCCCCGGAAAGCCGGCTCCTTAACGCGCTTGAGCCAACTTTGTTCCCCGCGGAATGCTTGTCGCCGATCCGCCGAGCTTGTGGTCACATCCCCGATGCAATTGGGGAAATGATCCCGTGAGTTACGAGGACGTGAAGATGGGCTGGTCGAGGTCGGATCTTATCGTCGTGGCGGATCGACAATCGTGCGGCTGGTGAGATCCCAGGAACCGTTCTAGCACCTGCCAATTTGAATCAGCGCCTGCCGCGCTTGCCGTGCTTCGGTGGCTTGCTCTTGGAAGGCTTGGAACCGTAGGCACTTTCAATGATCCGCAACGCGTCTTCAAGAGGGATGCCGCACTTCCTGGCGTAGTAATCCGCCTCGGCCAATCGTTCTTCCGATACGGCTTCAGTGATCAGTCCAGTTTTCTTCCCCACGGCAGACCCCGGATGGTGGACCATAGCCGATTCTCGGGAAATTTTCATCGGTGCCAGCGCAGTCGTCTTTGGTAGCCGGTGCCTCTCGTTGGCGATTGCCCGAATGGCGCCGGCCTGACAGTTGCGAGCATTGCTCACGGCGAAATCCTGCCGGCCACAAAGCCAAATGAACTTCCTAGTTGGTCTTCAACCGTCCAACCCGGTTCTCGGCGATCCAGCGGGCGGCGAGCACCAGCGCGCCCATGCTGAAATCCTTGCCGTGCTTGGCCACCATCTCTTCCGACAGTTTGGCGAGTTGTTCGAAGAACGCGTCCTTGCTCTCTTCCTCTGTGGTGATTTCGGTCTGCATTCCATCCTCCTGTTTTACGCGGGGCCGCGCCCCTTATTTGAACATCTGCACTGGGAAAGTGATGATCGCTGCGGTGCCGTTGACCATGCCTGCAGCCAGGTGCCGTCCGTCGCTCGACCAGGCCAGCACCGCTATCCCACCGCCCAGCGGCCTGATGACAAGCTCGTCGCGTCCGCCGATCTGGGCGACCGTTATGCGGCCGTTGGTATAACCGGCCGCGACAAGTTTCTTCTGCGGATGCGCGGCCACCGTCTCGACCAGAACGAGACCGGCGCGACCGGTTTCCAATGCTCCGGCGGTTTCGCCGTCAAGCGGCGGCGCGGTCATCGACCAGCCGGCAATCCGGAACGCACCCGAGGCAAGCAGCGCATTCGCCGGCGCGCTCCAGCACACCGCGCGTACCGGGGAGGGAAATCCCGCAACGACAGCCGTTAAACCGTCGGCAGGGCTGATCAGCCCAAAGCCACCCGTCTCGAGACCGCAAGCCAGCCATGTGCCGTCGCCGCTCCAGCGGATCGATATTGGGCGCGCCGGCAAGGAAAAGTCTCGTATCAGGCTGGCAGGCCCTTCGACCGCCCAGATCGACAGTCCATTGCCCAAGCCGCAGGCGAGACGGCGTCCGCCCGGCGAGAAGGCCACTGCGTGCGTCGATGATGTCACATTGCGTTCCAGTCTCGCCACATCGCCGCGGTTGCGCGACAAGAAGACGTCGTGCCCGTCGCTGACCGCTGTCACCGCTGTCCGTGCACTATGATCGATGGCCACGATGGGGCCTTCGATCTTGACCAGCGTCTCCGCAACTTCGCCGCCAGCCGTCAGATGCACTGCTTCGCCGGCCGCCGTTCCGACAAGGAAGCCGGAACGCAGGTAAGCGACGAGGGGAGGATCGCCATCGCCAAATGCGGCGGACGCGATCAACGGCACCGGGGGCTTCTCGCGCGGGCGGATCGTCGTCTGGCCGAGATCGCCGCTCACCCGGATCCGCGATTCCGGCGGTTCCTGATCAGCGACCGCGGCAATGGCGACGGTTCCGTCCACGGATGTGAAAGCAACGGTCGAATCATCGGCGCTAAAGCAGAGGGCGGCCACCGCCGACGACCGTCGCCAGCTGCGAGCCAGGAGGTCGAACAGCGTCAGGTTCTGCATCATCTGCTGGTTCACTGAGTCTCTCCTATCAGTCCTAGTTCACTGTCGCCGCAAGCTCGCGATCGACATCCGCGACATCGTCTTCGGCTGCGGCGATACGGTCCTCGCATGCCGCGCATGCCTTCATGATCGCCTCGGCGCTCTCTTTCGCCTCATGCAAGTCCTGCACCAGTTGCACGCTGGGGCCGTTCCTGCCGATCTCGAGTTCCACGCGCAGCACATCCATCTCAAGGCCGGCGCGCTTCTGATTGAGCCGCAATGCCTCGGCGGTGAGCGCCGAGACGTTGCCGACAAGCGCCAGCCGGCGCTCGAGCAGCACCTCACGCGCAGCGGCTTGTCCCTTCACTGGACCCTTCATCATTTTTCCTCGCCGGCTGTCGGCCAGGCCGGGGGCTCGAAGGCCGAAAGCAGATTGGGCAGAGTGTGAGCCTGCGACTGGAATTGCTTTTCGGCCGTCTCGATGTGGCTCTTGAGTTGGTCCCAGATGTCGACGCGGATCATCGATGTCGTGTCGCCGGTCAGGCGCTCGATCTCGTCCACAGGGAACTGGCGCGCCAGCGAAACGCCGGAAAACACGAAGTCGCGCAAAAGGATCGCATGCCTCTCGATGAACAGATGGATCATCGGATGCGTTTGCGCGGTGACGCCGCCGGCGGCCAGCTCGGCGCGGATGAAGTCCTGGAAATGGCGCTGCAGCCGGTGCTGGCTTTCGCCCATGAAGCGCATGACGAAGACGAGGTCGCGCGGCATCAGCCTGACAAGATCGCCGGTGACGCCGTCGGCCTGACTGGACAGCGGTGTGGGTGGCCCCTGGCTGTGTTTACCGTTCGGCATGATCTTTCTCCAGCGTCAGGACAACACCGGCCGCCGTCTCCACGTAGTATAGAATGACGAAAAGTTAAATGGCTTGAGGTGAATTTTGGTGTTTGCTGCGACTGCTAATTGAATATCTCGCACATGCGAAATAACGCTAAATATTACACGCGTAAGTTACATCTGTAAAATAACGTTACAGTTTGCACCTTGCCCATCTGCGCAAAGAGCGGGGATTTTGTTGTGAGTGCCAGTTGTGGGCGCTGTCGCCAAACTGGCACGGCGTTTGCTTTGTCTCTTGCACAAGAAGCCCATCGCGCTTTGACGCAGGGCCAAAAGAACGAAGGACCGGAGGAAGCAGGACATCGGCTTTGATACGCCATCGCAGCTGCGATCGGCGCCTCGCAGCTCACGCCAAACGCCTCGAACACCTTTGCCCGATCCATTTGAACGGCCCGACCTTGTCGAGCGCGTTGCCGCGCAACCCTTTGTCATGCCGTTCGCACTCTCACTGGCGGTGCTTTTGTGCCGCTTCATGCCGGGGTCAAGGGACCCTCGGCTCAAACCTGGTGGAGGCTTATGACCATGACGTCTCTGACGCTCAACAAGATTACCTCGCAACGCGGCATCTCCGTGGGCGAAGCGACCAAGAAGATTGCCGACCTCGGCTGGAATCCTTCCTACGTCCAGGAAGCAATGACGTTTCCGACCGACTACAAGATCAACAAGACGCCGCGCGATCCGATGAAGCAGGTCCTGCGATCCTATTTCCCGATGCAGGAAGAAAAGGACAATCGCGTCTATGGCGCGTTGGATGCGGCGCTGCGCGGCGACATGTTCCGCAATGTGGAACCGCGCTGGGTCGAGTGGATGAAACTCTTCCTCGCCATCATTCCCTTCCCGGAAATCTCCGCTGCCCGCTCGATGGCAATGGTCGCACGCATCGCCCCCGGCGAGGAGCTCAGAACCGGCTTCACCATGCAGATGATCGACGAGTTCCGTCACTCGACGATCCAAATGAATCTGAAGAAATGGTACATGGAGAACTACATCGATCCGGCGGGCTTCGACATCACCGAGGAAGCCTTCGGAAAATGCTACGCCACCACCATCGGGCGCCAGTTCGCCGAGGGCTTCATCACCGGCGACACCATGACCGCCGCCTGCATGTACCTGACCGTGGTGGCCGAGACCGCCTTCACCAACACGCTGTTCGTTGCCATGCCCTCGGAAGCGGCCCGCAACGGCGACTACGCGCTGCCGACGGTCTTCCTGTCGGTGCAGTCGGATGAAAGCCGGCACATCGGCAACGGCCACTCGCTGCTGATGGCGGCGCTCAAGGAGCCGGAAAACCACCTGCTGCTCGAGCGCGACCTGCGTTACGCCTTCTGGCAGAACCACGCCATCGTCGATGCGGCAATCGGCACTTTCATCGAATACGGCACCACCAACCGCGACAAGAACAAGGAGTCCTACGCGGAAATGTGGCACCGCTGGATCTATGAGGACTACTACCGCACCTACATGCTGCCGCTCGAGAAATACGGCATCAAGGTCCATCACGACGACGTCCAGGCTGCCTGGGAGCGCATCACCAAGAAGAACTACGTCCACAAGGTCGGGCAGTTCTTCGCGGTGGGCTGGCCGGTCAATTTCTGGCGCATCGAAGCCCAGACCGACAAGGATTTCGAATGGTTCGAGCACAAATATCCGGGTTGGTACGCCGAGTTCGGCGATTTCTGGAAATGGTATGCCAAGCTCAGCCACAAGGGCGAGAAGGTGCTGCTGTTCAACAGCGACGTCGGCTACGTCTATCCGCACCGCTGCTGGTCGTGCCTGGTTCCCTGCCTGATCCGCGAGGACATTGTGGTCGACGAGATCGACGGCCAGTTGCACACCTTCGCCCACGAGCTCGACCGCTGGACCGCTGTCGAAGCCTTCGCGGACGAGTATCAGGGCCGCCCGACACCCGCCATGGGCCGTTTCAGCGGCAAGCGCGAGTGGGAGACGCTCTATGACGGCTGGGATCTGGCCGATGCGATCAAGGACCTGAACTTCGTCCGTTCCGACGGCAAGACGCTCGTTCCGCAGCCGCATATGCGCTTCGACGACAAGGAAATGTGGACGCTCGACGACGTGCGCGGCAACACGCTCGGCTCGCCGTTGAAGGCGCTCCGCGCCATGACGCCGGCCGATCGCGACAAGCATCTCGCGGAATATCGCGCGGGCTTCACGATCAACCCTTGCAACTGATCGGCCAAGGGGGGCGGGTTCGCCCCGCCCCCGGCTCATCCCAACTGGAGGTCCGCATGTCGGAAACCCACACGGTCAGGCTTAGCCCGGTCGGCGTCGATTTCGAGGTCGAGCATGGCGAAACGGTGCTCAACGCCGCGTTCCGTCAGGGCATCGCCTTGCCCCATGGCTGCAAGGAAGGGCAATGCTCGGCCTGCAAAAGCGTGTTGCTCGATGGCGAAGTCGACATGTTGAAATACTCGACCTTCGCCTTGAACGACATGGAGAAGGAGAGCGGCCACGTCCTTTTGTGCCGCTGCGTTGCCTACTCCGATTTGGAAGTCGAGCTTCTCAATTATGACGAGGAGATTTTGGCGAAAGCGATCGCCGTGAAGACGTTCAAGGGCCGGATTGCTCTCATCGAGCAGCTGACTCACGACATTCGCGGCATCGAGATCGAACTCGGCTCCCCGATAAAGTTCTGGGCGGGGCAATATGTCGACATCACGGTTACCACGCAAAAAGGGGAGACGATTACGCGCTCGTTCTCCATGGCAAATACGCCGGACCAAACCGAGAAACTCTGCTTCATCATCAAAAAATATCCTGAGGGAAAATTCTCCGGAGAACTCGATTCCGGAGGCATCAAGGTCGGAGCCGAGGTCACCGTCGTCGGACCTTACGGAACCTGTTTCCGTCGGGAAGAGCGGCAAGGACCTCTAGTCCTGGTCGGCGCCGGCTCGGGCATGTCGCCGATCTGGTCGATCCTCAACGACCACCTGAAGAGCGGCGAGAAGCGTCCGGTCTATTTCTTCTATGGTGCCCGCACCCGCAACGACCTGTTCTATCTCGACAGGATCGCCGAGCTGGTCGGCAATCATTCGGACGTCACCTTCATTCCCGTGCTGTCGCACGCGAACGACGACGCCGAATGGCGAGGCGAACGCGGCTTCGTACACCAGAGCGTCGATGCCAAGCTCAAGCAACTGGCGCTCGACGGGCAGGGCGATGTCCATGCCTGTGGCCCGCCGCCGATGATCGATGCACTGCAGCCGGTCCTGTTCATGAATGGGTTCGAAACGGAGCGGATCTTCTTCGACAAGTTCACCACATCGGCGGGTGCGACGCCGGCCCATTGAGGGCGGCTGGTGCCGAGCCAACCACAACTGCAACAAGGGAGAGAGAACTATGCCAGCAACCTCGAGTTCAGTCGGATCAGGAGCCGCCGGCGCGGCGATCTTCGCCGACTCCGACAGCCGGAAGTACCGGTATTTCGACCCGAAAGGCCAGCGTGCCACCCACTACGAGGACATGACGGTCGACGTTCAGCCCGATCCGGAACGCTACCTGAGCCAGGACTGGATCATCTCGTTTGCCGACGGCAAGGGCGCCTACGTCAAGCAGAACACCGCCGCGCAGAGCTCCAACTGGCATGCTTTCCGCGCCCCCGACCAGGAATGGGAGCGCACCCACTACCAGCGCCAGTCGAAGATCGAGACGATGGTGCAGAGCGTCATCAACAACGCCCGCAAATCAGGCGCGCCGAAGACCTTCGACAAGGCCTGGATCAAGATCCTGCAGACGCAACTCGGCGCCTGGAAACACGCCGAATTCGGACTCGGCACCTCGCTGATGCAGGCCCAGCGTTACGGCTACACCCAGATGATCAACAACGCGACGCTGACCAACTCGTCCTACAAGCTCAGGCTTGCCCAGGACATCACGCTCTATCTTGCCGAGATCGGCATGGACCTGCCTGGCTGGGACGACGAACTCGGCAAGAAGGCCTGGCTCGAGGACCAGAACTGGCAAGGCGTGCGCGAAGCGGTCGAGACCATCATGGGTACGTCCGATTATCTCGAGCAGTATTTCGCCATCAACATCATCTTCGAGCCGCTGGTCGGTGAAGTGTTCCGCTCCGGCTTCCTGATGCAGATCGCGGCCGCCAATCATGACTTCATCACGCCGGCGGTGATCTCGGCGGCCGAGGCCGATTACGAGCGCAACCTCGCTAACACCATCGACCTCATGCATCTGCTCGCCAATGACGAGACGCATGGCGGCGCCAACCGGAAGCTCTTCCAGGGCTGGGTCAAGAAGCACGCGGCGCTCGCTGACAAGGCGGCCATCGGCCTGCAGCCGATCTGGTCGATGCCGCATTCCAAACCGGTCGCCTTCGCCGATGTCCGTGCCAAATCCGAGGAACGGATTGGCCAGATCCTTGGCGAACTCGGTCTCAAGCGCTGAAACAGGAGAAATCGTCATGTCACTAGCAGCACGCGACGCAACGCACTCCAACATCTTCAAGGAGATGAAGGACATCACTTTCGAGCAGACGATTTCGCATCAGTGCGGCGTCACCATGAACGATTCGGTCGAAGCAAGGGCCATTGCTGAATTCATGGGCAAGAAGCCGGGGGTGACCATCACCTACCAGCCGGCGCTGATCCGCATCGACGGCGACGGCAAGCTGATCTTCAAGATGGATGCGATCGGAGAATATCTCGGCCGCGAAATATCGGCCGAGACCTTCGAGGTCAACACCTCCACCCATTACGGCCGCATGGTTCGCGTCGACGACAACACCGTGATCCTGTTCGGCAACATGGACGAGATGTTCGAGTACATCGAATAGGCGCGCCCCAAGAATCCGGCGCGCCGCGTGGGTCGCGGCGCGCCGACCCGATCAACGCGATTTGCTGCGGAGGCAACAATGTACAGAACACCGGAAGGCAAGGACATTTTCGTGGTCGACGGCCACACCCATTTCTGGGACGGCAGCCCGGAGAACCAGAAGAACATCCACGGCAAGCAGTTTATCGAGTGCTTCTACGCCTATCACACGGGCTTGAGCCCGAAGGACCAGCTCTGGGAGAAGAGCAAGTTCGAGAAATACAGCGCCGACGATCTCTACCGCGACTTGTTCATCGACGGCCCTGATGATGTGGCGATCGTCCAGTCGACCTATCTCAGGGATTTCTACAAGAACGGCTTCAACACCATCGAGCGCAACGCCGAGGTTGCCAAGCGCTATCCCGAGCGTTTCATCGTCAACGGCGCCTTCGATCCGCGCGACGGCGAGAAGGCGCTCGAATACATCCACTTCCTCAAGGAGACGTACGACGTCAAGGGCGTGAAAATGTACACGGCCGAATGGAACGGCGCGTCCAAAGGCTGGAAGCTCACCGATCCCGATGCCTACAAATGCTTCGAACTCTGCGACAAGCTCGGCATCCGCAACATTCACGTCCACAAGGGCCCGACGATCATTCCACTTTCGAAGGACGCCTTCGACGTGCATGACGTTGACCACGCAGCGACGGACTTCCAGGGCCTCAACTGGATCGTCGAGCATTGCGGCCTGCCGCGTCTCGACGATTTCTGCTGGATCGCCACGCAGGAGACCAATGTCTATGGCGGCCTGGCGGTGGCGCTGCCCTTCATCCATGCGCGCCCGCGCTATTTCGGCGAGGTCATCGCTGAACTGCTGTTCTGGCTTGGGCCGGAAAAGATCCTGTTCGGCTCCGACTATGCGATCTGGACGCCGCGCTGGCTGGTCGAGAAATTCTGGGCCTACCAGATTCCGGAGGACATTGCCGCCGAACGCGGTGTGCAACTGACCAACGAGATCAAGGAAAAGATCCTCGGCCTCAACGCCGCGCGGCTCTACAATATCGACATCGAAGCCAAGAAGAAGGCGCTCGCCAGTTCGCCCTTCAGCATCGCGGCGGAGTAGGGGCCATGGCAACCGCCAGCATTTCCGACGGCCGCGAGAAGGAACTCTGGCGGCGCCTTGGTGAGGTCAACGACCCCGAACTCGACGAGCCCGTCACCGAGATGGGCTTCGTCGAGCGGGCACAGGTGAAAGGCGATGGCGGCGTGGACGTCGATTTCCGCCTGCCGACCTACTGGTGCTCGCCCAACTTCGCTTTCCTCATGCTGGACGGCGTCCGTAAGGCGCTCGACCAGCTGTCCTGGTCGCCCGCTTACTGCGTCAAGCTGCACGACCACATGTTCGCCGACGAGGTCAATCGCGGCTTGGAAGCCGGCAAGACGTTCGGCGATATCTTCGCCGAACTTGCCGATGATCAGGATCTCGGCGCCTTGCGCGAAACTTTCCGCATGAAGGCATTCAAGCGGCGCCAGGAGGCTGTCTTGCGCGGCCTCAAGGCGCACGGTCTGACCGCTTGGGAAATTCTCGGCATGGGCTTGCCAGCATATGACGTCGCGCGGTTCGAACCGGGCGAAGCAGCCAGGCAGAAGCCGAGATACAGGGCGGCCCTGCTTGAGCGTTTTCCCAGCCGCCGGGCAGATGATCCGGTCTTCGTCACATGGGATGGGCAGCAAGTTTCGCCCACGGGATTGCCTGCCTATCTCGGCGAACTGCGCGCGGTGCGCATTAACATGGAGTTCAACGGCGGGCTCTGCCGTGGACTGAAACACACACGATACAAGGAACTGGGTGTGGTCGACGGCGAGCCGACGCTGGTCGATTTCATTCTGGATCGCGTGCCCGATCGAGCCGCGCCGACAGCCTGAAGCAGAACTGACAGCAACGGCCTCCAGTTGCACGAGGCCCCCAACCAACAAGCCGCCCGTAAGGCGGAAGGAGGAATCATGCCCAAAATAATGCTCCACAATTCCGATGCCCGTCGCGCCTTGGCCCGTGGCGTCTTCCGGCTGGCGGCGGCCGTCGAGCCGACGCTCGGCCCCAAAGGCATGAACGCAATGATCGATCGACCGATCGGCACGCCGATGGTGACTCGCGACGGCGTCAGCATCGCCTCCGAGATCGAATTGCACGACCGTTTCGAGAATATGGGCGCGCAGGTGGTGCGCGAAGTGTCGATGCAGACCAATGAGGTCGCCGGCGACGGCACCACGACCGCGATCGTGCTCGCCAACGCGCTCATCCAGGCCGGCATTGAAGCCAATGAGCGTGGCGCCAAATCCGTCGATCTCTGCAAAGGCATTGAACTCGCTGTGGCTTCGGTGGTGGCGGCACTCAAGGCCTCGGCAAAACCCGCCAAGGGGAATGGCATCCTGGCCGCTGTCGCCAACATCGCTGCGACCAACAGTAAGCTTGGCGCGCTCGTGGCGGAAGCTCATCAGCGCGTCGGCGCCGAAGGCGTCATCACCACCGACTTCAGCGTCACGACCGAGACCACGCTCGATGTGGTCGAAGGCATGTCCTTCGAACGTGGCTATCTCTCGCATCACATGGTCACCGACCAGGAGAAGATGGAGGCTGTTCTCGAACGCCCCTACATCCTGATGACCGATCTCAAGATCAAGGATCCCGGAGCGCTCGATGCGGCGCGCCGCATCGCCGACGAGGACGGGCGGCCGCTGCTGATCGTGTCCGAGGAAATGTCCCCGGAAGTGGTGGTGACGCTGCTCGGCAAGCAGGGACCGGGAAAATACCTCGTCGTCCATCCGCCGGAATATGGCCACTGGCGCAAGGCGATGATGGAGGATCTGGCCATCATCACCGGCGGCAAGGTGATCGCGCGCGATCTCGGCGGGCGGCTGGAGAATGTTACCGCTGAAGACCTCGGCACCGCCGACCGGGTGAAAACCAGTTCTTCCTACACCTCGATCATTCGCGGTGGCGGCGACCATGCGGCAATCGCCTCGCGCCGCGCTCAGGTGCAGCGGCAATACGAAGCCTCGCCGCCGAACATAGACCAGGACAAACTGCGAGAACGCCTGGCCAAGCTCTCCGGTGGCACCGCGATCCTTTATGCCGGCGGTGTCACGCCGGTCGAGCAGAAACGGACGATTCAGCTCATCGAAGATTCGCTCAATGCGGTGCGCGCCGCATCCGAAGAGGGCGTCGTCGCCGGGGGTGGCTCCGCACTCGCCCAGATCGCCCCACTGCTGGACAAAGTGGCGGCCGGAGTAGCCGGCGATACAGCCGAAGGTGTGCGCCTGGTGCGGTCTGTTCTGTCGCGACCGCTATGGCGCATCGCCGCCAATGCCGGCGCCGATCCAGAGGCCGTCGTCGCCGAGGTGACGCGCATCAACGGCGGCTACGGCTACAACGCATCCGCCGGCAGCTACCAGAACATGTTCGAGGCAGGAATCATCGATCCCGTGCGCGTCACCTACACGGCGCTGGCCAATGCGGCTTCCGTCGCGACGCTGATCCTGACCACTGAAACGCTGATCGGCGATCTCGCCGAGGATGAGGATCCGACTGCCGGACCCGCACGGGGCGGCGGGTCCGAAAAGCTCGGCCGCGCCTGAAGCAATTCCAGACACATTCGACGTTGAAAGGACACGACGATGAAAGCTGCCAGACTGTACGAATACGACCCGAAAATGAACGTCCAGCTACGGATCGAGGAGGTCAAGGCACCGACGATCACCGCGCCTGACGAGGTCATCGTGCGGGTGGGTGCCGCCGGCCTCTGCCGCACCGACCTGCACATTATCGAAGGTGTGTGGAAGCCGACGATGGATCCCGAAGGCACGCTTCTGCCTTACATCATGGGGCACGAGAATGCCGGCTGGGTCGAGGAGGTCGGCAGTGGCGTCCGATCCGTCAAGCGCGGTGACGCTGTGATCTGCCATCCGTTCCGCTCATGTGGCATCTGCCTCAACTGCCGCCATGGCGAGGACATGTATTGCGATAACGGCCAATTTCCTGGCCTTGGCATGAATGGCGGCTTCGCAGAGTATTTCATCACCAGCGAGCGTTCGCTGATCAAGCTGAACGCCAACATCACGCCGATCGAGGTGGCACCGCTGGCCGACGCCGGTATCACCGCCTACCGCGCCGCCAAGCGCGCGGCAAAGCTGCTGCGGCCAGGAAGCTATTGCGTGCTGCTCGGCATTGGCGGGCTTGGGCATATCGCGCTGCAATCGCTGCACGCGATCTCGGGCTGCCGCATCATCGCCGTCGACCGCGAGCCGGCGGCGCGGGTGCTGGCCAAGGATCTCGGCGCCGATTTCGTCCTCGATGGTGGACCCAATGTCGTCGAGGAAGTCAGCCAGATCACCGGCGGCGGCGCGCATGTGGTGATCGATTTCGTTGGCGAACTCGGTGTCGAGAACATCTGCTGGAAGATGGTGCGCAAGGGCGGACAACTGTTCGTCGTCGGCTATGGCGGCACCGTCAACGTGCCGACCGCCCATCTCGTCATCGAGGAGATCAACATCGGTGGCAGCCTGGTCGGCAATTTTACCGAGCTGGTCGAACTGATGGAGCTCAACGCCGACGGCAAGGTGAAGATGCACTACACCGAGTACAATCTTGCCAGCATCAACACGGCGCTCGACGACTTCAAGAACCGGCGGTTCACCGGCCGCGGCGTCATCGTGCCCTGAAGCACCTGGACTGGACACGTGCGGGAACCGGCGCGGCCTCCAGTCCTCGTCACAAATCTGGAGAGGAAACAATGAACAAATACGTCTGTGAATTCGTCGGGACTTTCGCGCTGGTATTCTTCGGTTGCGCGGCGGTTCTTTTCATGCGCTCCGAAGTCGGTCTGCTGGGCGTGGCCATGGCATTCGGCCTTTCGGTGGTGGCGATGGCCTATTCGATCGGACCGGTGTCGGGGGCTCATCTCAATCCGGCCGTAAGTCTCGGCTTTTTCGTCGCCGGCCGCATGAAATCGAACGACCTCATCGGCTATATCCTCGCGCAATGCGCGGGTGCGATCGTCGCCTCGGCGGTGCTCTATGTGATCGCGCAAGGCAAGGTGGGCGGCTTTGACGTGGCGGCGAACGGTTTCGCCCAGAATGGCTGGTCAACCTATTCGGCGACCTCGGCGTTCCTGTTCGAGGCGGTCGCCACGTTCCTGTTCCTGCTGGTCATCCTGCGCGCCACCGCCGAAGGCGGCGCCGGTCCTCTGGCTGGCCTGGCGATCGGGCTGACGCTGGTCATGATTCATCTTGCCGGCATCGCCGTATCCGGCTCGTCGGTCAATCCGGCCCGCTCGCTCGGCCCGGCACTGTTCGCCGGCGGAGCGGCGCTGTCGCAGCTCTGGCTCTACATCGTCGCACCCTGCCTCGGCGCGGCTGCCGCAGGGCTGGCGTCGCGCGCTGGCGTGATCGGTGCGGGCCAAGCAGCAGCGCAGCCGGCCTGATCGCCTGCCGGACCGGGCAAGCTCTTTTCTTGAAGCCGCGTGGCTACCGCCGCCGCGTTTTGGGTGTCGGGACGTCAGCGAAGCGCGATCCTGAAACGAGTTCTTTGCTTTGAGCTTTGGAAAACGGGAGGACAACATGGATCTTATCACGGGGCTGGCCGTCGTCATCGGCATCATGGGTGGCATTGCAACATGGGCGGCGATCACGATCGGCAGTCCCTATCTGCTGATCTGGGCGGTATTTGTCGGCTGGGGGAGTTTTTACCACTGCAGCGGCAAGGAGGCCGGGTTCAGGAATTCGGCGGTTGCAAACCTGTGGGGAGCGACCTGCGCGGCCGGCGCCCTGATTGCGCTGACGTCCATCGGGGTTACGGCGAGCATGGCTGGTATTTGCGTCGGCGTTTCAATCGTGGTGCTGATTCTCGCAGCCAGACTGCCGCTGCTGAGCGCCATCCCGTCGGCGGTCTACGGCTACGCCACGACCGCCGGGCTTTTTCTGCTTGGTGCCGCCGCCTATGGCGAAGGCGCCAGCGGCATAGTCAAGGTCGCAGCCGCCGTGGTGATCTCGCTGATCATCGGCAACATCCTAGGCTACGCCTCAGAGAAAGTGACAGGAGCCCTCGTAAGGAGCTGATCATCCGCGCGACCGCTGCTGCCTGACAGCAGTTTCGGTCGACGAACTTCCCCACCCTGCGGCGCGAATGCCGCGGGTTTTTTTGCAACGGATTTGAATCAAAGTGTGTCGGTGGTGGCTTTCGAGAGCACCGGAAGCCTAGAAAACTGCGGTCTTATGTAGCAGACGCACCAAGTTCCCGCGCGACTTAAAGGGTGGGTTCCCATAAAATCCGGGCATGCCAAGAGTAGCGCCCTTAGTCCGCTCGACCCGATACCAGCACGCCGTCAACCCCCTTGTCGCCAAGCGTGCCGAGATTTCCGGGCTAATCCGCCTCAAGGTTCGAATCTGGCTCACCAACAAGAGCACATAGACGCTGTGCTGCTCCCCCTCGCAGTTGAACACTAGGATGAGGGCGGCTTTAATTGCAAATGTCAGTGAAAAACTCGGCTAAATTGTTCCCGGAGGTTATCTACGCCATTCAGGGCGATCCCGCCGAATAGCCGCCGCGTCTGTTGGCATCAAACCGTACGCATAAGGGCGACGGCGGAACAAACGTCGAACCCTCGCGTTCGCTGTCGATGGCGCCTAAACGACGACGCCATAGGCCGTAGCCATGGAACCGTGGGAGCCTGACGATTACTTCAATATTAGCGCGCGCCTATATCAGCAACGGGCGGTGGAACATGTTGAGGATTTGCGCTCAGATATCGAAGAGACGCGCCGGATAATCGAGGACTCCCGCAGGCTGCTGGAGCGACTTGCCGCCAAGTCAGGCGCGGTCCTCCCGTAGACACCTTTGGTGCGTTTGCTACATAAGACCGGAAAACTGGCGCTTACAGGTCGGCATCACCTGAAATCAACACACCCTAGAGGAAGCCGCGCCGGATCCCGTACTGGCCAAGCTTGCGGTAGAGGGTCGGCCGGGAAACCCCAAGCCGCAGTGCGACCTTGCTGAGATTGCCACCCTCGGCGGCAAGCGCATTCTTGATCGCCTGGCGTTCGCCATCCTCGAACGAGCACACCGGTGCCTCGAGCATGGCTGTGGGGTGGTCGCCGTGCATGGCCTTGTCGTCGCGGTTGCCCGCACTGATTTCGCCGGGAAGATCCTGGAGCTCGACCGTGCCGCCGCGCGCCAGCACATGCAGACGCTCGACGAGGTTTTTCAGCTCGCGGACATTGCCCGGCCAGCGATAGGCCCGCAGCGCATCGAACGCTTCGTTCGAAAACTCCAGCGGATCATTGCCCGCCAGCCTTGCAATGTGGCGATTGAAATGCTCGATCAGCAACAGCACGTCGTCGCCGCGCTCACGCAAGGCCGGGACATGAATCGAGACCGCGCCGATGCGGTAATAGAGATCGCTGCGGAAGCGGCCGGCGGCGACTTCCTGCTTGAGATCGCGATTGGTCGAGGCGACGAGCCGGACGTCCACCGGACGCCCCCTCGAGTCACCGATGCGGTGAACCACACGCTCTTCCAGTACACGCAACAGGAAGGGCTGGATTTCGAGCGGCAGTTCGCCGACTTCGTCAAGGCTGAGCACGCCGCCGTTGGCGAGTTCGAAGACGCCCGGCTTGCCGTCGCGCGAGGCCCCGGTGAAGGCCCCGGCGACATGACCGAACAGTTCGCTGCCGAACAGTTCCTTGGTGATCGCCCCGCAATTCATGGCGATGAAAGGATCGTTTTCCGAGCGCCGGCTGCCGGCATGAACAAGCCGCGCGAACAGCTCCTTTCCGACACCCGTTTCGCCTTCTATCAGCAGCGAGGTGACGCCGTTCGATCTTGCGACGCGGGAGGCGACATCGATGGCGGCAAGCAGCTTGTCGCTCTCGCCGACAATCATCGCAGCCGCCGTCTGCAGCTGCTTGTTCGGCTGCCGGTCGATCACGGTCACGCCGGAGACGACCGGCACCGAAGGGAAAACCAGCGCCGCGCCTCGAAGGTCACCGTCGAGCTTCAGCGGCGTGACATGGCAGGATCGCAGATGCGCCGGCAGCGCGTTGGCGAGATCGCTCTCCGAGCCGGAGGCCGGCAGGTTCATCAGCCAGCGACCGCGGCCCGGTTCCATCGGGCCGTCCATCATCTCCGTCGTGTCGCCGTTGGGCACGTTGTTGCAGAAGATCGCGCGGCCGCGATGATCGACGATCACCAGCCCATCCTTGCGGCGATAGCTGGGGGCCGACGAGATAAAGGCCTCGAGCAAGCGCGTGCGCTGCTCCTGCTGCTGTTCGGCCAGCGCCTTTTCGATCTGCCTGGCGGTGGCGGCGACGAGTGCTGTGTTGTGCGGCCGAAAAATCGGCGAATAACCGGACAGGTCGACCACGCCGATGATCTTGCCGTCCAGCGGATCGCGGATTGGCGCTCCGGCGCAGGTCCAGGACTTGATGCCGGCGCAGAAATGTTCGGCCGCATGGACGAAGATCGGTTCGCCGGTCCACAGCGCGGTACCGATGCCATTGGTGCCGACGGCGTCCTCGTTCCATTTGCCGCCGATGCCCAGATGAATGTCCATGCCGTCATGCAAGGTCTTCTTGTCGCCGATGGCGTCGATCAGCACGCCGTCGCTGTCGGCGAGCACCAGCATCGCTCCCGTCCCTTCCAGCAACTGGCCAAGGGACTCGAACGATCGCCGCGCCGCCGAAAGCAGCTCGGCGTTGGCGCGGGTCAGGTATTCTATCTCGTCACGGTCACTGCTCAGCGGCGCTTCAATGCCTTGCGCATTGATGCCGCCGGTGGCGCTGCGATACCAGGAATCGTGGATCAGCGAGCGGACGTGGACCGGATCGCGTGCGCTTGTCGGCTCGTCGGAAAGAAAACTCTCCCACGCACGCATGGTGGCGCGCTCATCATAGTCGATCTTGTCCAGAACCAGTTGCCCGGTGGCCATCGACGCACGCGCCGGAAGAGCACCGGGTTTCATAGGATTGGGGCCGCTCGCGTGTTTCATTCAGTCATCACAGTACCTTTGAGGTATGCCATTTCTGTATGCTGTCGCGGCGGACGTGCACAGCCACGCCCGGATATCAGTCCTCAGTCGATGCCTAGTCTCGCCCCGATGTCGGCAGCAAGCTGCTCTTCGCTGTAAGCCGCCGTCAGCCGCGATCCATCCAGCCCGGCAAGCGCCTCGGCGATGGTGTCGTCGACCGGTGAGAAAAAGCCGTTCTTCTTCGTAGCCACCACGAAGGTCTGGTCTCCGTTGCGATTGCGGACATCGCCGATATGATGAAGCTGGCGGCCGGTATTCTGATCCTTTGAGATCACCCGGCCATTCATCGTCACCTGGATGGACGGCTTGGCGTCAGTCGCGGTTGTCGCGCTGCCGCCGACATGGATGATCAAGCCTTCCGCCTTGCGTTGCTGGCGCGGCTGCTTGGACGCCGAATAACTACCACCGCTGATCTGGTCGGCGAGGCGAACGATGGTGGAGCGGTTCTGCTCGATCAGCCGCTTGACCTGAACATCCTCGCGTCGCGGGCCGTCCCGCTTGGAGATGATCTCGACCATGAATCCTCCCAGATTCGTTTGCCGGCGTCCGTAGGCGCGGGGGCGCATTCTTTTTCTTTGCAGCGAACCTTACACTGCCACCGTCCTGGTCCGCCATTCACATTTAGTTAGCGCCGAAATGAGTGTCGTTGGTAGCAGGTGGCTGCTACACGCGGGAGAGCCGGTATTCGTACGTTTGATGAGTAGTGCCCGTGTCAGGCCGCCTTGTTCTTCGATTCCGAGGGTTCGCTGTGGAAAGGGTGCCTGTCGCGCAGATAGAGCGCGCATGTGGTGCGCAGCATCGAGGCAAAGTTCGGGATATGACCGTTTATCTCGATCGCTTCATCGTAAAGCGTCGAGAGGAATTTCGGCGCCGTCATCCCCTGTCCATGAGCGATCTCGTCCAATAGCGTCCAAAAAGTGGCTTCGAGTTGGATGCTCGTCGAGTGGCCGCCTATTCGAACTGAGCGATTGATTAATCGATACCCTTCCGGATCCTGCCCGGCAAAGACCTTACACATGTGATGACCTCCCGTTTGATATTGCTTTTGGGCGAAGAGCTTCCAGGTCCATTCTTCTGGACGATACCAACCCAGCGCGCATTTTCCCTTCAATTTGCAGTGACCGCAATCGGACCTTGGTGCGTCATCCAGCCAAACACCTCTCGACGTGGTAACCGGCTGCTACCCGCTTTGTAGCGGTGAGCGGTATCCCAGACCACGTGCTGGGCGGGAGGCTTCTTTGGCGAAAGCAATACATTCGATGATCCGGGTGACCGACGAGAACCTGTCGGTCAGCTTCTACAGAAGCGCATTTGGATTCAATGTTGCGGACCGGTTGGATTTCGACACGTTCACATTGGTTTATCTGCGTGGTGCAGAATCCGATTTCGAGCTTGAACTGACGATCAACAAGGGCAAGAGAGAACTCTATGCGCTTGGCGAAGGCTATGGCCATTTGGCCTTTTGCGTCGACGATCTCGAATCCGAATACAAGCGCTTGGCTGCGGCAGGCTTCAATCCGCGAAAAATTGTCGAGTTCAAGCGCGAAGGAGCGCTGCTCGCGCGGTTCTTTTTCGTGGCCGACCCAGATGGTTACCAGATCGAAGTGCTGCAGCGCCACGGACGCTATCAATAGGGGCGTTCGATGGAGGCACGCTCATGACTTGCACAATCGCGACTTCTTGATACCTGCGCGATCGCTTGGAGATAACATAGGCCACGAGATGACGGCGCAAGGTGACTAAAGACATGACGGCTCCGCAATGGGCCCAGTCTCACGCCAAGCTCTGTGAAGTCGCCAGCCTTCCTTTCCAGCTTCGTGTTGGCGAGCCGTCAGCTGTGAAAGTCGGGGACTGTCGCATCTCTAAATTGCTCAAGTGTCGCATCTCTATATAGCTGCATATAGCTGCTACACGTCATGTTGCAACCAGGTTCGAATGTCGCGCTCTCAGCAAAGTAGAAATGTCGCCAGGGCCTGTTCAAAGGGCAGGGCTCAGCAAGTTGGAAATGCGACGCTGACGCGCTTCCCTGGCTCCAGCATGAGCCCCCGATCGGGCGTGAGCTGGTCGGGGTTGCGTAAGCCCGATCGGGTGCGATCCAATAGATCTCCGTCGGCTTTAGCTTTGAGAGCCGCGTGGCACGCTTTGAGCTACAAGCCGGCTTCCGTTGTCGGTTGAGCCTTCCGGTTGATTGGAAACTCGTCCAGCACTGCAAGGACATCCGCAATACGATGCCTATCGCTCTCTGTGAGTGTCAGATCGACTTTGTCGGCCTGGATCTCGACCTTCGCTGCGGGCATTCTAGCAAGTGCCTGCTCACGCCGCACGACGACCGCGGGGTCCTTTGTGAAATCCGTCCGTCGACCAGGCTTGCGGCCACGCTTCTGGTAGCCATTGCTCTGGCTGCCATCGGGAATACCGAACAAGTGGTTCGCCTGGCCTGTGCGCCGCGGTCCGTGTTGGCTGCGTGTCAGCTCACGGCCGGCCTGCATCTCGGCGACCATCGCCAGTGCTTCGTCTAGGCGCTTGTTCTCCACAACCTCGGACCTGTGAACCGAGCGCAGCTTGTCAAAAGTTCTATAGGGTAGGGACGTGCTGCCTTCCATGATCTCGAGGCGGCCATCGGGATAGTCGCACACGACGACCTTCTTACCGGCCAGGCGCTTAGCGAGGACGCTCGGATCGAGAATGAACAGCACCTTGTCGTAGCGCAGTGTCAAAGCCTGGGACAGCGTGCGGAATTCCTTGCGACACATCGCGCCGTCGAGGTTCTCATGCTTGGCGAGGAGGCGGTGCATATCCTTCGGATTGCGTGGTTCTTTGCCGAAACGGGCATTGAAATCGGCGGCGAACTCGGCCGCATAGGCATTGGCCGCCTCGATCGTGCTGATGCCGCGCAGACGCAGCTCCTTCACAAGCCGGTCTTGCAGCGTCTGATTGGCACGTTCGACTCGACCTTTGGCCTGCGGAGTGTTGGCGCAGATGATGTCGATGTTGAGCTCATAAAGCGCGCGACCGAACTGCGTCAGGCCAGTCGTTCGATCCTTCTCCGAACCATGCGTCGTGCGAAACACGCCATGCTTGTCGCTGTAGAAGGAGATCGGCTTGCCCCATTCCTGCAAATACGCCTTGGTGGCGATCAGGTAGTCGAACGTGTTCTCGGAACCAGCAAAGCGCAGATGCAGCAGCTTGCCCGTCGCGTCGTCGATGTAAACGAGCAGGGCGCATTTAGGGCCGCGGTTCTCGAACCACCAATGGTGCGAGCCGTCGATCTGAACCAACTCGCCGAGGCAGTCGCGCCGACCCCGTGGCTGGTGAAGCTGCTTCTTGCGCTCCCGGCGCGATGTCCAAATGCCAGCTTCCGTCATCCACTTGCGTAGCGTCTCTGTGCTGACGGCGATCTGGTGCCACTCAAGCAGTTTCTCGCTGGCAAGCGTCGGGCCGAAGTCTCGGTAGCGATCGCGCACGAGATCCAGTGTGGTGTTGCGAAAGTCCTCATCATGGCGCCGATTGCTCGGCCGGCCGCGCTTCTTCGACGCCAGCCCGCCGGCGCCGTCCTGGTCATAGGCCTGCAACAGCCGGTGAACCTGACTGCGGCTGAGATGAAGAAGCTCCGCCGCCTGGACGACGCTCAGCCGTCGGTCGCGGATCTTCTGGATGGCTTCGAGACGATGCAGCTCTTTTTGCGACAAGGTGACCAAAGGCATGACGGCTCCCGCAATAAGCCCGCTCTCACGCCAGGCTCTGTGAAGTCGCAAGCCTTCCTTTCCAGCTTCATGTTGACCAGCCTCGGAAGCGGGAAGTGTCGCATCTCTAACTGGGGCAACTGTCGCATTACTAAATAGCTGCTACACGTCAAAGTTGCATAACATGTATTATGGAACTTACTTAAGACATTTGTTTTTACGTCAAGAAATCTCACGCGGCGAGCCATTTCGGTACGAACGTGCGACCCATCGGGATCGTTCGGCCTTTGCAGCCCGTATGTCCCTGCCGGGCGGACGTGCAACAGGTGTAATATCGATAGTACTTCCGCTTTTCCGAGGTGCGCAGGGTCAAAATCAGCTTCCGGATCGACGACATGCAGTTCGGCAACAATGAAGGCCGCTCACCTGCCTCTCAACGCGCTCGACAAGGGCGTGCCGGGAACGATCTCCAGGCAGTCAGCGACCAACGGGGCTCACCTCTTTTGCCGGGCGCGTCTTCAGCCCAAAACGCTGAAACTTGTCTACGGAATCATCAGAGCAATTGCCGATATCGGCGACGGTCTCGCCAGATCGATTGTTGGAATAGCGATGACGCATACCGGTTTCTTTCAACGCCCGCTGGCTGTAGTCCCAGGATCCGACACGCAGCCGATCAGCGGTGGCGCATGCTAGTCTCGCGCTCGCCTTTGATCCCGATCGTGCCGATGTCCTATCGATCTCACCGACCGGCCGTGAGCATCTCAAGGGACGATCGGCAACCCATGAGCATGCTTGACTTGACCAAGAGCAAAGCTCGTTTCGATTGACGCCACGCCATCAAGCCTCGTCAGCTTCTGTTTCAAGAATGTTTCATAAGCACCCAGATCCTTGGCAACGATCCGCAGCAGAAAATCCATCTTTCCGGTCATCAGATAGCACTCCACGACCTCCGGCCAGCGAAGGACCGCGCTCGAAAATCGATCGAGCTCTTCTTCTCTTTGTCGCTCCAGCTTCACCGACGCAAAGGCGCTGACCGGCAACCCAACCTTCACCTGGTCGACGATCGCCACGTAGGCCTTGATCACACCGGACTGCTCGAGCATCCGCACCCGGCGCGCACAAGGCGACGGCGAGAGCCCAGCGATTTCACTGAGGTTTTCCGTCGTTGCATGGGCATCTGACTGAAGCGCCGCCAGCAACTTGCGATCGATGTCGTCTATCGTGATTTTTGGCATGATTTTACCATCCTGAGGCTATCCTTGGCTGAAACTGGCAGAATTGGCATTAAATTAGCGTCACTTTAGCCGCAATCGTCCGCGAGATATTTCTACTCTAGGCTCTTCGAATGATGGAGCAAGAAATGGACGATCCGAGACTCGCCTGCCTGGAGGATTTGGAGAAGAAGGTATTGTGGCTGTCCACCTGGATGATCCACAATGCCAACCACCTTCGTGACAACGACGACGGACTCAAGGTCGGCGGGCACCAGGCGTCATCGGCATCACTGGCGACCGTGATGACGGCTCTCTACTTCGCTGCCCTGCATCCGGAGGATCGGGTAGCCGTCAAGCCGCATGCAAGTCCGATATTTCATGCCATTCAGTATCTCTTTGGCAATCAGACACGCGACAAACTGGAAGCCTTCCGGGCCTATCAGGGCGCACAATCCTACCCGTCACGCACGAAGGACGTCGACGACGTCGATTTCTCGACCGGTTCTGTCGGCCTCGGAGTGGCGCAGACGCTGTTCGCATCATTGGTGCAGGACTACCTGCGGGCCAAAGGAATGGCCAACCAGCGTGCCGAGGGCAGGATGGTTGCGCTCGTTGGCGACGCCGAAATGGATGAAGGCAACATCTTCGAAGCCTTGTTGGAGGGTTGGAAGCACGGCCTGCGCAACACCTGGTGGATCATCGACTATAACCGCCAAAGCCTCGACGCGGTCGTAAGGGAAGGCCTGTGGGAGCGATTTGTCTCCCTGTTCCGCAATTTCGGTTGGGATGTGGTCATCCTCAAATATGGAACTCTGCTCGAACAAGCCTTCAGCGAGCCTGGCGGCGAAGCTTTGCGGAGTTGGATCGACAGCTGCCCCAACCAACTCTATTCGGCGCTGGCCTATCAGGGCGGAACAGTATGGCGCAAGCGGCTGCTGGATGAACTCGGCGACCAAGGTCACGTTTCCAGGCTCATCGAAAGCCGCTCGGATGAAGAGCTGGCGCGGCTCATGACCAACCTCGGAGGACATGACCTGCCGTCATTGCTCAAGGCATTCGAGGATGCACGCATGCACGACCGGCCAGTCTGCTTTGTCGCCTACACGATCAAGGGGTTCGGCCTGCCCCTGGCGGGTCACAAGGACAACCACGCCGGCCTGATGACGACGGCGCAGATCGAGAACTTGCGCGCCAGACTTGGTGTGCGCGCAGGTCGCGAATGGGATCGGTATGAAGGACTTTCTCTTCCCGCCACGCAACTGGCGGATTTTATCAAGCAAGCCCCCTTCAACAAGATCGGACGCCGCCGCTACGAAGCGGCAAAGGTCACCGTGCCCGCCCACCTGTCGGTTCCACCACAGTCACTCATTTCGACGCAGCAAGGGTTTGGGCTTCTCCTGCATGGGATTGCCAAGGATGATACCGAGCTCGCAAGCAGGATCGTCACAACATCGCCCGACGTGACGGTCTCCACAAACCTTGGCGCATGGGTCAACCGCCGTGGTCTTTTTGCCAGGCAAGAGGCCGCCGATTTGTTCAAGAAGGAGAGGATACCATCGACATTCAATTGGGGGTTCTCACCCAAGGGTCAGCATTTGGAACTCGGCATCGCCGAGATGAATCTTTTCCTCACGCTGTCGGCTCTCGGCCTTTCTCACTCGATCTTCGGCGAACGGCTGTTGCCGATTGGAACCATCTATGATCCGTTTATCGAACGTGGCCTCGATGCGCTGAACTATGCCTGCTACCAGGATGCTCGCTTCATAATCGTTGCCACACCCTCCGGCATAAGTCTTGCCCCGGAAGGCGGCGCCCACCAATCGATCGCCACGCCACTGATCGGCTTGGCACAGGATGGCCTCGCCAGTTTCGAGCCGGCCTACGTCGACGAGCTCGCGACGATCTTGCGGTTTGCGTTCGACTACCTGCAGCGTGACGGGGAAGGTCAACCCGACGCTGCGACATGGTTACGAGATACGCTCGGTGGCTCAGTCTATCTCCGGCTGTCGACACGCCCGATCGAACAGCCAAAACGCGTCATCGATCAGGCGTTGGCGGAAGACATTCTCAATGGAGGCTATTGGATGCGCAAGCCAGGGCCCAACGCGCAGATTGTCGTCGCCTATACCGGAGCAGTCGCGCCCGAAGCGGTGCAGGCGGTTGGATTGATCGGGGAAGATCGCCGCGACGTCGGCCTGCTGGCGATAACCTCGGCGGACCGCCTGAACGCAGGCTGGACCGCAGCACATCAGGCACGCGAGCGCGGCGTGGTTCACGCGCGAAGCCATATCGAACGACTGCTGGCAGGCGTCCCGTCGAACTGTGCCCTTGTTACGGTTATCGATGGCCACCCGGCCACGCTGGCCTGGCTCGGCTCCATCCAAGGTCACCGGACGCGATCTCTGGGCGTCGAGCACTTCGGCCAAACCGGCACGATCGGCGATCTTTACCGGCACCATGGAATCGACGCTCAAGCAATCGCAACCGCTGCGGAAGCCATATCACCCGGCAGGCCCATCAGGCATCTGCGGGCAGCCATTTAATGATCGTATTGGCTAGCGCTCGCGATCGTCCTCGCGCGCACTCTTTTGCTGGATTTGCCTTTCCAGTTCCCGCAAGCGCGCATCACGGTTTGCCGACGGATCGGGCCGAGGCGAACGCTCCTCGGCCGACTGGACCAGCGCTGGGCGATCTGGTGCATTCTTCCTCGTAAAGGCGGCTAGGCTTTCATGTCGGGCCAGGCCTTCGTAAGCCCGTTCGCCGTCGCTCTTCGCGAGATGGTCGCTGTTGAATTCGCCACCCCGGTCTGTGCTCCCGGCTGCGATCGAGGCATCGTTGGCCGGCTTACCGCCCGCCCCACCGCTGACCTTCGCTGACGGTCGTGCTTCCACCCTGGCCGCTTGCGCGTCGGCCTTGTCTCGATCGTGGTCGCGACCTTGCCTGTCGGACCGTCCAAACGGCTCATGCGCTTGCAAATGACGGGGCGTGGGCGCTCTCGGTTCCTCGACAGAACCTTCCCTGTCGTAGACACCTTCACCGATTGCTCGCTCCGCAATCTCGAGATGTTCCCGTCGGATGTCTATCACTTCGCGAGCTGCTGCGACGATATCGAGGAAATCCTTGCGCACCTCCGGCTCGATCGAGGCCGCCATGCGATCCAGTGCGGCCTCGACGCGCTGCTCATAGGCCTCAAACTGCCGACGTGTCATCTCAAGCATGGGGGGTTCCTCGCCTCCGATCAAGTCTCGAAACACGATCCAGTCGACCTTCGTTTTTACGATTTTATCACCAATATCATGCCAATCAATGTCATATTGACTGTTCGTGACGGCATCCTGAATCCGCTGGAGTCGACCCTCGGCAAACCCGGCGATCCCGCGATCCTGGCTGGTTCGCGCGAATGTCCGCCAAGTCCGGATCACCTCCGCAATGTACAGGGCGCTTCGGTCCGAGTTCGCGACATTGCGCTGGTTCAGGCGTTTGGCGTCATAGCGCCGCTGCGCAGCCCGGCTTGTGCCCTCGTGCCTAGTTCTGCCGGAATAGCTGATGGGCCTGACCTGGCTACGCGAATAGGGCGGGGCGCTTGCAACATCGCGGCGATCCGTAAGCTCCATCTCGATGCCGCGCTCCCGCGCCTTCATTGCCATTGATGCACGCCATTCTCGAAACACCCGGGGACTTGTCTCGATGCGCGCTCCCGTGTCCGAGCGCATGGTAACAATGGCGTGGGCATGGACATGCGGGCGCTTGCCACCTTCCCCAAGCGCCTTCGGGTCATCGGCGGGACCGTGCATGGCAAAGACGTACCGGTGCCCATCAAACTGGTCTCCGAGGAAGTCGCGCACGGCGCTGCGGAACGTGGTCTCATCCGTGCCGGCGCGCGCCGAGATGACCAGATGCATGACGTCCCTGCCCTTGCGGCTGTGCAGTTCTTTGCGCCATTCCTTCTGCGCAAGATCGCCGGCCTGCGCGACAGTACCGATCCGACGTCCCCGATCGTCGCGAACATTGCCGGTGAAGCGTTCGACCAACTCGCGGATGCGAGCGGTCGCAAACTGCACCCCATTGCCATGGCCATGGAATCGGAAGGACGCCGCCACGTGGTTGCTGATATCCGTTTCGTTGAACCTCTGCTGGACAATGGCTGTGGCCTTGCGATCACCGGTCATGCGCTCACCCTGCCGGTCGCGAAGCACCAGCACTCCGCGCACATCAAGTTCTTCACCCTGGCCCTCGACCGCATACGCGAAACGGCGTTCTCCGAAGCCCGCCTGCAGCACTGCGTGGATGATCTCGTCGCGGCCTCCGTTGGCTTTCGCCAAACCCTTCAGCGCGATGTGAAAAATGCCAATGTCCCGGCTCGCCGTCCGATTGTTGAAAAGGTGTTCCCATTCAGAGCGTATTTCCAAGAGCGCCGTTTTCCCCAGAACAAGTTCGCCCTTCTCGTTCTCGACTGCCAGTTTTCCACTTCGCGACGCATAGCTTATCATCGCGGCCACGCGCAGGCCGCCACCGTAGGAGGCTAGCTTTACGACCGCGGCCTGGCTTCCGCGCGCCAACCCTGCAAACCGTGACCGCATCGCGCGACCAAATTCGCCGCCTTCCGGCCGAAGCGAAACCTGGCCCAATCCGCGATCGCCTTTCCCCCTGCCTACACTATCTGGGTTGCCTTGAGGCGGGCTCCCCATCCCTCCCCTCCTCCGCCAATCCCAACCTATCTCCTCAGCCTGTCCTGGCTGCAGTTCATGAAGCAGCGCGGCGCGGCGCCGTTCCCATTCCTTTTCGAAGGCGCCAAGAAAGAACTCCATCAGCGTTCTCGGGCGCGTCTGGCGACACCTGCGCGTTTCGTCATCCCGGCGAGTTCGGCCGCGACGGTAATGACAACGGCGCGAGCGTCGGCGGCAGCCACGACAAGATCTGAAGGGGTTTCCAGGCACCCGGTGTTCAGTGCACGAACCGCTTGGTTGAGTGCGTTGCCAATGGCTAGCATGTCTTGTCCCAGAAGTTCCATGATGGCGCGGTCCGCCTCATTCATGAAGGGCAGTACGCCGGCGCCCTCCAGCGCCAACGACCGCACGAACGCGGAAACAGTCATCCCGGCAAGCTTCGCTGCCGCATCGACGGCTGCGTAATCGTCGGCGGATAGGCGAGTTCGCACCACCTTGTCCTTCTTTGAAGCCAAGCATCGGACCTGCCGATTTTCTCCAATCATAGTGCCCTACCGGCTCCCATAACCGCTGCAGGCGGCGGATCGAGGGCCCGTCCCTCGATCGTCAGGAAAATGTACCACATTTTTCCGTATCCTGCCAACCAAATAAACATCAAAAATCGGCAAACATGCCTATACACGCAAATTATCGTTGTCAGGTTGACGCTATTTTTCTACAATCATTCAAGTCCATGCAGACACAAATCCATGTTCGAACAGAGCTGGATTGCTGCGTGACTAGAAACACACATTCCTGGGGAGAGCCCGCTCATGACGATCGTAATCTCTGCCATCAACGGCAAAGGCGGCGCCGGCAAGACCACCGCGTTGATGAACATCGCTGGCGAATATGCACTGCGTGGCGCAGCGGTCGCCATGCTCGATATGGATGGGCGAAGCAATCTGACGAAATGGTGGAGCGACTGCCATGACAAGGATGCCCAGCCAGACGGCATCAGCGTCTTCGGCCACAAGACGGCCAAGTCGCTGGATGCGTTCATCCAGCGCCATGCGCAACGTTTTGACTACCTCCTCATCGACACGCCAGGGGAGGATATTTCCACAATCGATCCGGTGATCGGCTGGTCGGATCTGGTGATATCTCCGATCCAGCCGTCAAAGCGCGAGGTCCTCGGCGCGATCGACTGCTTCCAGTCGATCATCAGGATCAATGAGGCGGGCGCCGGTACCTGTCGCCACGGAGTCCTGCGAACCCGCATCTCGTTGACGGTCCGACAGACTGAACTTTACCGGAAGATCCGCCCGATCATCGAGGACAAGGTCGGGACCTATCTGTTCAGAACTGAAGTCATGGAACGCAATGTGTATAAGGACATCCAGAACGGCACCGGCACTCTCCAGATGCAGACGCTATCCCCCGCTGTTGTTAAAGCGCGCCGCGAGACGCAAGAAATCGTCAGCGAGATCGATGCTCTGTTGAGCCACGCAGAAGAAGAGCATGCTTCATGAGCCGCCGGGAAAGCCTCTCTCTGGACGAGTTCGCGCTTGCTGCGCGCAGACAAGCCCCGGCTGGTGACGACCATCGCCGGTCCAACAACCTCGAGGCACACCGTGGGCTCGACAGCCCATTGCACGGTCCACGGGACCCACGACACGAGGCCAGGAAGGCCCTGCGGCGCATGAAGCGAGAGCGGGTAAAGGGGGAAACTTGCTTTGTGAACGTCAACCTCGACCGACCAACAAAACGTCGGTTGAAATTGGCGTCATTTAATGCCGAGACATCGATGCAGGCAATCATGGAGCAGGCGATCTTAAAGTATCTGGATGACCTTGGCCTCTGAATGCGGCAACCGCCCGTCTCTCGATCGACCTTGGATAAAGGCAATTTGATTGCGGGCCCCTCACCTGTTAGGCTTAGGGCCAGGTTAGCCCTTTTTTTCCCCAAATCGGGCATTTGGAGGCGAAGAATCGCGTCTTATTGACGTGCTTCAGCGGCGCAGACGGGAGCAGGCGAAAGCTGTCGCATGGCAATCAAGGACGTCCAAAGATATATTGGTGAGCATGGTCTCGTCGAAACGGCAGACCCTGAATGCGACAAGCCGGTCTACAGGAAACCGGGCTTCGAAGGCATCCGTAGCTTCGGCGACATGGAGTGGGCTTTCAGCCGGTTCATACGCGAGCGCCGCGATGCCAGGCGCCTCAATCGGGCGCAGATGGGCACAATGGTCGGCCTGCATGAGACAATCTTCGCGCGCTATGAGCGCGCGTTTTCCAAGCTGCATGCGACGCGACTGATCCATATATGCGAGATTCTGGACTGTTCACCGATCGAGATGATCCACTCGGCGGCCCCGCATTTTTTCGGTGAGAATCGGGAAGAGGCTGACGACAAGCTGAAACTGATATTGCGGGTGCTTGACATGCCGGCGTCGACCGCATCGAGCCTATTGAACCTCGTCGAGGGGCTCGCCGGCGAAGAACCCGGCGACGATCCGCGCAAGCGGTGATGCGGTCACCATAAAAACCACCGATCGCGGCGGCTTATCCCGTTTGTACGCCATACCGGCCACAGTGCTGTTGGCCTCACCCGCGCAGGCTCGACAACCATCAACATCTTGAATCGGTGCCCACCGGTTGATTCAAAAAATGCGTTGGACGGACCGCGGGCGACGAAAGAAAATCCGGTGCATGAACACTATGCATCCCGTATTCCTGCGCCGAACCGATGCCGCTCGCAATATGGCCCGGTACTATGTCCTGTCGTTGCAGCCCACGCTTTTCGGCGAAGTGTCCGTCGTACGGCAGTGGGGACGGATTGGCACGCGAGGCCGTCAGAAGATCGATTTTTTCGAAGATGGCAATGAAGCAGATGCGGCGCTGTCGCGGCTGGCTGAGCGAAAGGCCAAACGCGGATATGCGGGCAAGGGTCCGTGAGATGCTCCATGCCTTCCGCGTCCAATGCAGGAACGCAGCGCTGGTCCCATTCAACCGGGGACTACAGATGATCACGTACCGTTCGGACCCACAGGGGTGCCTCATGGGCGCGAAGCCAGTTTCAGGTGACGGCCAAAGCCACGTCCCTCCGCCTCGCCGTGGACTGATTTCGTGACCGACGGGCCCCGGCCTGGAGGCCGGAGCCCTGTGGGGACCTCAGTCGCTTCGCCGCCCGTTCGGGCGCGACCAGATCAGCGACAGGCCCTCGCCGTCTTCATCGGCGAACAGGTTGGCATAGATCGGAGCGGTGAAGCTGGGATCGTCGAGCTTGAGACCCAGGTACTTGCGGCCCTCATTGGACTGCTTGGACCAGGCGGCGCCGATTTCGATCCGGCCGACGAAGACCCGGTGGCTGGGAGCGTTTTCGCCGCTGGAGCGCGTATCGGGAACGATACGGACCTTCTTGGCCTGGAGCGAGAGGGTGACGATCTCGCCGTTGAACTCGTTATCGCCGGACTGCTGGAAGGTACCGATGGTAGCCATTGTCGTTCTCCTGACTGGTTTGCTCGAAACCGCCCTATGCGGCCTCGATAGCGGTCATGAGGCGACGGTTTGGCCGACTGCATCCTACGGGCCGAAGCGTCAGCGGAGGACGGCGGTAGCCGAGCTTGTTGCCCCGCGAGGAATGCGGCAAAGCCGCAGGGGAAGAAGGTCGGTGAAGCCGTTGCAGGCCAAGGCCGGGACGGCGCCAGACCAGCCAGAAGAGAGGCCGTATGGGGAGGTTCAGCATCGGTCTCACGAGAACGACGCTGGTTGTCGGTCCTTCTGCCATGCATTCGGCACAAGCGGCGCGATTCTTCCGCTTCATGAACCTGACGTCAGAGCTTGTTTCCTGATCCGCGCTGATACGCGGATTAGCCTCACATCCGGTCGCCAATCGTGCGGCCACACCATAATCCCGCCTTCGACGGCAAGGACTCAGGAGGGCGGACCAGTCTCGATGACGGCGTATACCCCACGCCGCAACGCGCTCGTCAGCCTGGTTCCGGCCGGGCTGATCAGGTCCGGGCCGAACTGCGATTCACCAAAGTCGTCATGGCCTGACGAGAGCTCCCTGAACCACCACGCCACCGCTGACATACTTCCACAAGCCACGACCAGCTTGCGGACCGGCGCGGTGATCATCACAGTCTTGAAGCGACCGTCATTCCGGGCAACGCAGTTCCTTCAAAAGCTGCCGCAGCCCGTTCTTTACAAGTTGCGCAAGCTCCTTCTTGCATTAGGGGACGCCTTGCCCCAACAGGCGCATCTTGTTGCCATCGCACTTCACCCGTCGCCATCGTCGGCGGCAAGGTTTGAGCAAACCAAAACATCGTTTCGGTCATGTTGACCGAATTTCCGTTGGGTTCTGATTTGGACAGTAATTTGAAGCGACGCCGATAATTGCCGTTCGCATCGCTGGAGATGGCGCTGGCACTATGTGCCCCCTTTGCCATACCTCCATACCGGGATACCAAGCCTGTCCGCCTTGTCGGCAAGATTGTCCTGAATGCCGGTGCCAGGGAAATGTATGACACCGATCGGCATGACATCGAGCATCTGGTCGTTGCGCCTGAACGGTGCCGCCTTCGCGTATTTGGTCCAGTCAGGGGCGAAGCCGATCTGCGGCACGTTTCGATTTGTAGCCCAAAGCGAGGCAATCTTCTCTGCGCCCTTAGGTGACTTACCGTGGATCAGCACCATGTCCGGGTGCTTGGCATGGACCTGATCGAGCTTGGCCCAAATGAATGTGTGGTCGTTGAAGTCGAGCCCGCCGGTGAACGCGACTTTCGGACCTGCCGGCAGCAATACTTCGTTGTCTGCACGCCTCTTGGCGGCAAGGAAGTCGCGGCTGTCGATCATTGCCGAGGTCATATGCCGATGGTTGACCATCGATCCGTTGCGGGGGCGCCAGCCTGAGCCGGTGTGCTGCTCGTAATGTTCGGCGGCCTGGTCTCGCATCAGTTCGAAGGCATCGCGCCGCTCGATAAGGGTCTGGCCCTGGGCGATCAGGCTTTCCAATTCGACCGCCTTGATCTCGGTGCCGTCCTGTTCCCGCTGCAGACGGCGTTGGGCCTGCTCGTTGTCGTCCAGTTGCCGCTCGATCCTGAGCAGCGCCCGATGGAAGACATTGGTGACCGACCAGAGCAGGTCGTCGAGGTCAGGCTCGAGGCGTGTGTCCTCGAAGGTGACAACAAGGGCGTCGAAGATATCCGCCACGGCACCCGCCACATGGTCGCCTTCGGGAAGCGGGCGCGGGTCGGGCTCTTCGGCGAAGGGGCGCCAGCCATAGAGCTGGAGTTCGGTGAGGACGTGATCGGTTGGCGATGCGGCGCGGTGCGGTGCGGTATCGTCGTGCTCGCTCATGGGGGTTCTCCCGTCGGCTGGACCGCGACCCTCGCGGCCTTCATGGCGACGAAAGCCCACACGTGGGACGGCACGGCACCAGGAGCGAAGCGGAGGGCCGGAGCGCAAGCAGAGGATGGCGGCGGCCGGCTATTTTGCCTCGCGATGGAAAGGCGTCGCGCTTGGTCGCTATCTCTCGCCAAGACTCGCCCGCCGCCGGAAAATAGTCGGCCTCCGCCATTGCCAGGCCGGCCCGCTTGTGGGCCGATCGCCCTCTCGAAGGCCGGGGCTGCGGCTCTTTCCGGCGGTGGCTCATCGGCGGCGGTGACGCCCTTGACCGTGCCGCGCCGCTTTTCGTTTCCAGGTCAGGCCGCGCGATCGAGGAAGCGACTGCGATCCCGTTGGACGAGCTGGCCCGCGATTGTCGCGCGAAGAGCGGCGAGGCCTCGATCGTGAAGATCTTCGTTGAAGTCCTTCCCTACCGGCGAGAGAACGATGGCTTCGATCCCGGCCTCCCTCGCGCGCTCCATCAAGCTGTCTCGCGCACCGTCACCGGCTGGATCCTTGTCACGGATGATGTAGAGCCGGCGTAATCCCGGCGGAAAGAGGATGGCGGCGAGATGGGCGGCGGAAAGCGCGGCTGCCATCGACATCCTTGGCAAAGCGCATCTGAGCGACAGCGTCGTTTCGATGCCTTCGCCTGCCGCCATGACGCTCCCGGGCCTATCAAAGCGCACGGCGTTCCCAAGAAGGTCTCCCATGGCGCGGCGCGGCGTTTCGACGGGTGCCTTGCCCATGCCGCGCCGGGCCAGCCAGGTGCGGTGCGCGCCGGTCAGCCGCCCCTCGAGATCGGTGACCGCGGCGATCATTGCCGGCCAGGTTTCGGTCCCCCCGTTGTCCTCAGGCCGATAGTAACAGCGCGGGTGAAAGCGCAATGATCCGGCTCCAACCAAAGTGGTGATGGCGCGCCGGCGCAAATACGTTTCGACAGGCGTGCCGATGATCGGCCTGGACATGGCGAAGAGTCGCCGAGCGGCTTGTGGCGATCCGATGGGGACCGGATCTGGTCTCGTCATCGGCCGTCCCGGTGCTTGCTCTGGCCTGGGCATGGCGAGAAAGGCGCGCGCTTCCTGGGCGATGTCCTTGAAGTCGATCAGCCCGAGGGACTCGCGGATCACGTCGAGCAGGTCGCCATGCTCGCCGGTCGCCGCATCGGTCCATTTCCCCGCCGGTCCCTTCGACGAGGACGTGAGGCGAACGAACATGGAACGACCCTGCGTGTTGCGGACGTCCCCGACAAGCCAGTATCTACCGGAGCGGCGGCCATTCGACAGGTAGTGCCGGCATACCGCCTCGGCATGGCAGCCGAGACTGTTTGCAAGATCGGCAGCGTCGTGGCGGGTCATCATGGAGCCTCACGCTGGCTGATGCGCTCGATCGGATAGCGGCCAAGCACGCGTTCGAGCACCGCCGGGCCAGCGGCGGCGGTCGGCACGAACATCCTGAGTTTCCACGAGATGATTTCGTGAAACAGCCCATAGGCCGACAGCTGCTGGCGCATGGTGTCGGTGAAGCCGGACAGTTCGAGGCGCCATGCCCCCATGACGCGGCTGCGTCGAAGCTGGAGGCCTTCCGCGAGAACGAGAACAGTGCCGCCGTCCATCAGCGCGGCAAAAGCCTGCTGCGGCGAGAGCGACGCGGTACCCGTGGTGGTGGCGTTGGCCGCCCAGGCCGGCGAGACCTTGCGGCCGATGATGCGCTCGCCCGCATCGGTCTGGAGGCGATAGACCCGGGCCGACTCGTTGGGGAGCCGCTTCCAGATCGGCAGCAACAGGCCGGTCACCATATGCAGGACGGAGTCGGAAAACTCCGGCACCTCGCAAAGTTCGGTCGTCCACGTCGCGGCGAAGGCATCGCGGTCAGCCTCGACCCAACGCGTCTCCCCCATTATCTTGAGGGGCATGGTCTGGGCGTCCATCGGCCGAACCAGGCGCACCCGCCGCTGGATGTCGCCGTCGTCGAGCATGATACTGCTCGTCGGTATCTGCACGGCGGCGCGGCGCGACTGCTCGTTGATCAACAGTTTCGCACGAGGGTCGGCGAGGTGATCGAGTGCGACGTCGAGCGCGACCGGACGGTTTCGCCTGCGCTCTGTTATGGTCAGCAGCCGCGTTTCGGCACCGGTGCGCGGATGCGTGTAGATGACCTGCCGGTCGGTGACGAGAAAGCTTTCAGCCCGCAGCGTCTCCAGCCCGGCGTCGTACGCGCCCGAAGCGATGGCGCCCTCGATTCTGGCCGCAAGCAATTGCTCGAATGCCCCGAACAGCACGCCCTGCAGCCCGATGGTGAGCGCCAGCAGGCGATTGAGGAAGGTGGTGATCGGCGGCAAGTCATCCTTGATGCCGTTCGCATCCGTGAGCTTCAAGCCGGTGGCTGCCTCGAAGCGTTCGAGCGAGCAGCCCTCGACCTTACCGCGCGCGATCAGCAGATAGAGCTGGCGCAACGCGTCGCGGGCGTAGTGGCTCTCCAGATTGTCCTCGGGCCGGAACAGCCCCTGACCACCGGTCTGGCGCTGGCCGCGCGTGATGGCGCCCAGCGTGTCGAGACGCCGGGCGATCGTCGACAGGAAGCGCTTCTCGGCCTTCACATTGGTGGAGATCGGCCGAAACAGCGGCGGCTGGGCCTGATTGGTCCGGTGCGTCCGCCCCAGTCCCTGGATAGCGGTGTCGGCTTTCCAACCGGCCTCGAGCAAATAGTGGATGCGCAGCCGCGTGTTCCGGGCCGAGAGTTCAGCGTGATACGACCTCCCCGTCCCTCCCGCATCACTGAAGACCAGGATGCGCTTCTGGTCGTCCATGAAGGCAGCCGCCTCGGAAAGATTTGCCGAGGCGGCGCGGTTCTCGACGGCCAGCCGCTCTCCTTTGCGCACGACGCGACGGCAACGGCCGGTGACCTCGGCCACCACATCCACACCGAAATGCTGGACGATCTGATCGAGTGCGCCAGGCACCGGCGGCAGGCTGGCCAGTTGGGCGATCAGTTCGTCGCGCTTGGCCACCGCCTCGCGGCTCTCGACCGGCTGGCCGTCGCGATAGACCGGGCGTGACGACAGATTGCCTTCGCTGTCGGTAAATGGCTCGTAGAGCTGCACCGGGAAAGAATGGGCAAGGTAGTCAAGGACGTATTCCCTGGGGGTGATGTCGACGCGAACGTCGTTCCATTCCTCGCTTGGCAGTTCGGCCAGACGCCGTTCCATCAGCGCCTCACCGGTCGAGACAATCTGAACGACCGCGGCATGGCCGTCGTCGAGGTCGCGGGTGATCGACCGGATCAGGGTCGGTGTCTTCATCGACGTCAGAAGATGACCGAAGAAGCGCTGCTTGGCGGATTCGAAGGCGCTCCGTGCCGCCGCCTTGGCTTGGGCATTGAGCGTGCCGGTGCTGCCGGTGATGTTGGCGGCCTGCATGGCCGCATCGAGATTGTTATGGATGACGGCAAAGCCGCCGGCATAGGCGTCGTAGATGCGCACCTGTTCGGGCGTGAGTTCGTGCTCGAGCAGCTCGTATTCGACGCCGCTGAAGGAGAGCGAGCGTGCCGTGTAGAGGCCAAGCGCACGCAGGTCGCGGGCCAGCACTTCCATGGCCGCCACGCCGCCGGCTTCGATGGCCTCGACGAATTCGGCGCGGGTCGAGAACGGAAAGTGCCCGCCGCCCCACAGGCCGAGCCGCTGGGCATAGGCAAGATTGTGAACGGTGGTGGCGCCGGTCGCCGAGACATAGGTGATGCGCGCATTGGACAGCGCGTGCTGGAGCCGGAGCCCGGCACGGCCCTGCTGAGAGGCCGCGACATCGCCACGTTCACCCTTGGCGCCGGCGGCGTTCTGCATCGCGTGCGCTTCGTCGAAAATGATGGCTCCATCGAAATCGGAACCCAACCATTCGACGATCTGCCTGACCCGCGCTCATCGGAGCGCAGCGTGGCATAGGTGGTGAACAGGATGCCTTCATGCAACGTGACCGGCTTGCCTTGCGGGAAGCGGGACAGCGGAGTGATCAGCAAGCGCTCCATGCCGAGCGCCGACCAGTCGCGTTGCGCGTCCTCAATCAGCTTGTCTGACTTGGATACCCAGATCGCCTTGCGGCGGCCGCGCATCCAGTTGTCGAGGATGATGGCAGCGGATTCCCTTCCCTTGCCGACGCCGGTGCCGTCGCCCACCATGAAGCCCTGCCGAAAGCGGACGGCGTTGGCTGCATCGTCGCGGGCGGCGGTGACGACATCGAAGGTGGCGTCGACCGCCCAGGTCCCTGCGAGATATTCGGCATGAGCCTCGCCGGCATAAATGATCGCCTCGAGCTGCGCGTCGGAGAGCAGGTCGAGGACGTTGCCTGGCAGGCGCGGTCGATGGCTTGGCTTGGGCGGCGAAACGCTTGCCATCGCCGCCGACTGCACGAGCTGCGTCGGATGGGCCTGGGAGCCGGGAATACGGATCGCGTGAAGCCCGTATTCCTCATAGATCGCGTCGCTGATGGCGGCGCTTTCGGCAACTTCCCCATCGACGATCTCATAGGTGAGGTCGATGCCTTCGGGACAGGCGAGCGGTGCTGAGATGACACCCCGGGCAGAGCGGCCAAGGTAGCCGCGAACGGTTCGCGGTGCGGACGCGGCCGGTGCTCGGGCCGTCGCTGTCGCCAGCGTCACCGGCTTGCGCGCGGGCACGTGCTCGCAAATCCAGTCCATGAGCGTGGCGGTATCAGGCGCGACGCCCAGTGCTGCCGGGAAGACACTAGGGTTCTGCGCCGGGATCTTGTCGATGACGGTCAGTCGCGTATCGATCGTCGTGCCGTGCTTTGCATAGACCGATCCGTCGACCGCGGCCGAGAACACCACCCGGCCGCGCTCTTGCAAGCGCGCAAAGGCCAAGGCCCAGACTGGATTGTCGGGTGCAAAGCTGGCCCCGGTTATGGCCACCAGCCGTCCCCCGGGAGCGAGACGCGCCAGCGCCGAGGCGACATGGCGCAATGCGGCGTCGGCCATACGCCGGTCGACATGGGCCGTGGCCGAGAATGGCGGGTTCATCACCACGACGCTGGGCACCACGGCCGGATCGAGATGGTCGTCGATCTGGGCGGCGTCGAGACGGGTGACGGGAACGGCGGGAAACAGCGAAGAGAGAAGACTGGCACGTACACCGGCCAGTTCGTTGAGGATGAGCGTGCCCCCGGCGGTCTCGGCAAGGATCGCCAGCAGCCCGGTGCCGGCCGAAGGCTCCAGCACACGATCGGCCGGGGCGATGGCGGCTGCCGTCGCCGCAGCCAGCCCAAGCGGGATGGGGGTCGAGAACTGCTGGAAGGCCTGCGTCTCTTCTGAACGGCGCGTATGGCTCGGCAGGAGGCCGGCGATCCTCGACAAGGCGGCAAGCCGCGCAGCGGGAGATGCGGCTTTGCGAAACAGCGCCTTTCCGTATTTGCGCAGAAACAGAACGGTCGCGGCCTCGCAGGCGTCATAAGCGGCCTTCCAAACCCAGGCGCCGGTGGCGTCGGAAGCGCCGAAGGCCGTCTCCATCGCCGCGCGCAGCTTGGCCGCGTCAACGCGTTCGCCGCGTTCGAGGTCGGATAGTATGAGGTAGCCGGCGGCTACGACAGCGGCGGCGGTATCGGTCTCGCAGGTGAGCGGGAGCGACGCGGCGGACGTGGCGGACGAGATCATGTTCATGGTGCAATCCTTGGGAGAGCGGGACAGGGACCGAGCCGCACGGTGCTCTCTCTGGACCGCATCGGCTCAAAACCGTTCCGGCCGCCTCTTCCTCACAAAGGCCACGTCAAGGCCGACAGGAAACAGGCGCTCCGCCGCGGGCGGAGCGCCTGTTGATGTCAGGTGATCGCGATCATGCCCGGCGGCCGGGTCCGTCTTCCGGCACGAAGCCAGCAGGGTCGTTCGGATCGGGCGGCAGATAAGCGTCGTATGGATTGCCATCGGCCAAATGGCCAAACGGTGTGAACATGTAGTCGCCGCCATCGCGTCCGACAGCGCAGATCACGTAGCGCGGCTGGCCGGTTTTGGCATCCGCGCATTCCATTAATGCGAGGTTGCCGTCGCTGGCGGCTCGAAGCAGCGTCTGGAAATTGCTGCGGGCGTGGTCTGGGATGCTCATGTCGGGCCTCCCGTCTCTGTCGGTTCATGGGGAGCGTTGGCCAGAATCGCTTCGCCTACCGAGATGGGCCACGCGGCCTTGCCCATCCATTCCGCCGCGGTTACCCTGCCTGCCTGGGCGTCACCAACCATGATCTTGGGCAGGCCGGGCAGACGTTCGAAGTGGGCTGCCTGGCGCTGCACCGTCTCCTTGAAATGGCCCGGCACCGGGATGGCGGCACCACGGCAGGCAGCATCTGCGCCTTGCCAGATGCCGGTGATATGGGTCTCGCCAGCAGGCTCGTAGCCGAGCCGTTCAGCGGACCAGTCATCGTCTCCGATGGCCAGCCGATAGGCCGCTTCGGGCGTATCGGCCAGATAGCTGCGGTGCCGGAAGACCGGCAGGCGGTAGCTTGTCTCTATGTTGAATGCGGGCATCGTGCTGCTCCTGATTAAAACGCCGCCCGGCGCTCTTTTGAGAGCCCGGGCCGTGGTGTCTGAAGATTGATGCTGGGTGGGGCGCTAGGCGGCTCGCCCCGCCACTCGCCCTTTGGCGACGTCGGCGCCGACTTCGTCCGCGGTGACCTCTTCAAGGCGCACATTGCGGTATCCGGTTTTGGCCAACCAGAGTTCCGCCGCCTCCCGGCTCTCGGCGAGGTGCGGCAACTCGTTATCGTCGCCGATCTGCCCCACAACGCGGACTATGCCGATACCGGGTCGCTCGACGATCTCGGGACCGAGCCCGCTGTTAACCGAGCGGGAGCGCATGACGGTGACGAGGATGACGCTGTCGGAGGAACAGTTACCTGAGCGTGATCGAGGCTGGCGCGAAGCAGGTCGGACGGGCGCGCGGCGGTGCGTTAAGGACCGCCGCCTGAAACCGAAATTGGCCCGGCGCGCCGCCGGGCCATGAGGTGCAGGGGTCGGGGGCGACCGGAGCCGCCCGGGGTTGGATACTATTCGGCGGCGATCGCCTGCGCGGCGTCCGCTGAAACATCCGAGCTATCGCCCCCGTCGCCGGAGAGGAATTCAGGCAGCGCCTCAACCTCCTCGGCCTGCGCCTCGGTGCCCCAGAAATCACCGATCAGGCGAAGCGGCTCGGGCAGCCAGCCGCTGTCGGCCAGCAGGCGCTCGGCCTCCCTGGCCATGTCCCCCTTTTTCATGTGGTCGATGAGCTGGGCTGCCTGCTCGCCGGCGCCCTCGCGCACCGCTTGGAGGATGCGGGACTTGGTGACGCGGCCGAGATAGTTGTCGACCGTCGGGCGCCAGCCCGCATCCACCATGTCGAGCCCGGTGGCGGCGGAGAGCCGGTCGGCCTCGCGCAGACGCTGGTCGAGCCCGTGCTGGGAAACGCCACCACCGCCATAAGGGTTTGGGCGTTCGTAGAGGGCGTTGATCCCATAGCTGACGCAATGCGCCAGCAGCGCCTGCCGGCTCGCGTCATCGATACCGTCGAGCCAAGCCCAGAGAGCCTCGTCATCGTCGAGCGGGATGTCGCCCTTCCATGCGTGATGGCGCTCGTCGAGCGCCTTGGCCGCCGGGCTGTTTTTGAGGCCGGCATCCTGAACCGGCAGATAGGAGTGCCGGATCGAGGCCTCGACACAGCCGTTCGAGGAACGCTGACCGAAAGTGTCGACAACAAGCCGATGCAGCAGCGCCGTGATTGCCACATGCGGGCTCGCGCCCACGGCGTTGCGCAGCGCGAGTGTGCGATGCGCGGTCAGCTCGATGACCAGGCGCTCTGGCAGCGGCTTGATGGCCTCGCCTTCATCCTCCTCGGGCTCGGATGCCTGGGCGCCGACGTTGATGGTAGTGCGATGAACCGAGGGATTGCCCCTCCCATCGTCACTCTCCGTCGGATCCCCGGCGCTATCGCCGTCGGCCGTCTCCGGTGCCTCGTCGTCGGGACGTACATAACCACGATCGACGACGAGATTCCCATCGCGGTCGATGCTGATGAAAACCCCGGCGCGGCCGATTTCGGCCGGATCGTAGATCATTGGCCGGCTCTCGAAGGCCTCGAGCGCGGACTCGATCTCGCCAAGGCGTCGGTCGGCGTCGTCGGGGAGATCGTCGACCTCGCCATATTCGGCCTCCAGCCGATCGTATTCCGCGCGCAGGGCTTCGCGTTCTGCCCGTTCCTCCTCGGTCAGGTCGGCAGGGATGCCGGCGAGTGCTCGCAGGCCGTGATTGTGGCCATAGGGCAGATCGACGTCGACGACGATCCACTTCCAACCCTCGCCAGCGATCTCGTCGGCGACTGACTTGAGTTTCTCTCCCACCAGACGGTCGAGCAGCGCGGGGTCCTGCATCCAGCCACCATTATCGGCTTCGAACAAATCGCGAAGCACGTTCCCGCCGGCGGCTACGAAGGTGTCGACACCGACGAACAAGGCGCGGCGGTCACTGACCCGAACGGTGGTTTCGGTCAGCATGCGCCGGATCTGATACGGTTCCTTCGACCACGAATTCTCAAGCGCCTCCCAGACCTGTTCCTGACGCGCATGATCGTCGGTTACGGTAAAGGCCATCAGTTGCTCGAGCGTCATGCCCTCCTGCTCATAGATCTCGAGCAGCTTGGGCGAAGCCTTGGCGAGCCGCAGGCGCTGCTGCACGAATGTCGGCGACACGAAGAAGCGCGCGGCGATCTCCTCATGGCTCGCGCCCCGGCCATGCAGGGTCTGGAAGGCGCGAAACATGTCGAGGGGATGGAGATCTTCGCGCTGGAAGTTCTCAGCCAGAGAATCCTCCTCGATCGGCACCGTGCTGTGGGCGTCGGTCACGACGCAGGGCACCGGCTCTGTCTTGGCCATGCGCTTGTGCCTGACCAGCAATTCCAGGGCGCGATAGCGGCGCCCGCCTGCGGGCACCTCGAACATGCCGGTCTCGTTGCCTTCGTCATCCAGCGTCGGCCGGACGTTGAGGCTCTGGAGCAGGCCGCGCCGTTCGATCGAGGCGGCGAGGTCCTCGATGGTTTCCCCGCGCTTGATACGCCGGACGTTGGACTGGCTGAGCACCAGCTTGTGGAAGGGGATGTCGCGCGAGGCGTTGAGGGTGATCTTCTGCTTGGCGGTAGCCATCGAGATTTCTCCGCGACGGGCGGCCGAGACTCTCCCGACCTCCAAACCCGTCACCAAGGCAGGCGCCGCCCTCTCACTCTGAGGGCGGCGCCGCGCACCGGACGATCCAGGCAGGAACAGAGCCACGGACACGAGGTGCGCTTCGGCGGCTCCACGGTTTTCAAGAAGGCAGATGCCGGCCCGAGACAGTGTGGCGGATGAAAAGATGAGCCCGGCCGCACGGATGCTGCCCGAGCCCGACGGGCGGCCTCGGCCCAGATGGAGAGCGGCACTGTGCATGCCGACCACGATGTCGCGCTCGATGCCCCAGCTGGATGGCAGGCGGGCAGGCTTATCTCCATGGGCGAAAAGCTGCCAATCTCCGGATCGCCGCGATCGGCGATGCCGTAGAGACTGTCGCCATCGGCATGAGCTCGGTGGCGAGCCAGACGCCTTCGCCAATTGGGTTGAAGACCTTGACCACGGGCAAATGGTCGCCGCCGCGATTGCTGCAGTTGGCGAGCAGGCGCTCGCGCAGATCGGGCGCGCGAGGATGATCATGCCGCCCTCCCCCGATCACAGGCTCGGCCCCGCCGACGTCTTGGGCCGGGACGAAGCCAAGCAGCCAGGAGGCCGCCTTGCTGGCATGGGACGCAGCGCGCACAATAGCACGGTTGTCCTGCCGCAGCACGTCGAGCCAGGAGCCGATGTAGTCCGCGTGGCGAACGGTCGGCACGATGCCCAGCGAGGCGCAGCAGAACGCAGCGTTCATCTCCGCGATCAGTTCCTCGAAGGCATACTTCTTCGTGCCGAAACTGCCGGTCATGTCGCGGTCGAGACGGGATCGATGTCCGGTGGCGTGGCCAAGTTCGTGAAGCGCTGTCCGATGCCAGTTGATCGTCTCGAAATAGGCCTGGGGCGGCGGAACCTGCACATAATCGAGCGCCGGAACATAGAAGGCTCGGTTGCCGCCGATGCGGAAGTCGATTGCCGTAGCGCGGATCAGCGCCTCGACCTTCGGCTCAATGAGGGCGCGTGGCGGAGGCGGAGCGACGCTCGCGACACCTTCCGGCAGATTCTCGCACTGTGCGGTGTTGAAGACGGTGAAGCGCTTCAGGAACGAGATCGCCTGGACTTCGTCGCCAGTGTCGCGCGCGCGCCGCTTCTCGTCGTCAGGCACAAATTGGTCGGCATAGACCACGGTCGTGCCGTGTTCGCCCTTGCGCACATTGCCGCCGAGCGCGACCGCCTGGCGAAAGGTGAGCCAGCTCTGGGCGCAAAACCCGTGATCGATCACGGCGCCCCACAGGATCAGCACATTGATCCCGGAATAGTGACGGCCGGTGGCGGCATTCCTGGGCATGGCGAGCGGCGCCTTGGCGGCCGCGGTCCCCCAGGGCTGGACCCAGGGCACGCACCCTGCCTCAAGATCGGCGATGATCTTGCCGGTGATTTCGTCGTAAAGACTCGCCCGCTCCGGGGCGGTTTGAGCGCATGTGCTTTTTCTGGACATGGCGGAGCTCCGCGACGGGCGCCGGGAGCCTCTCTCCCAGCTCTCAACCCGTCACGGCAACCCGGTTGCACTCTCCCTCTGAACCGACGGTGCGGCGCCTCCTGGCGCAGCTGCCTGATGAAGGCGCGCACCTCACAGATCTTTGTCGTCGCCGCGCGTAATGGTGCCTGATCTGCTGGCTGTCAGCATATGGACCGTCTGCTGCGGTAATTTTAGCCGTTTTGCATTGCCCAAAGGCCGCCGCTACGCCGGCGCGGCGAAGTTGATGACGTCCCTCCGGCCGTTCAGGACAGCGTTGCGGCCGGACCGTCAAGCGCGGAGCTGCGCAGCGTCATTTGGCACTATCGAGACAATAAGTGGAAGTGCGGTAACCCTTGATTCAACCATTGATGGTATTGTTGAGGGATGTGGTGGCGGCTCCGACAGTGCGGCGGGGGCTGTGTTGCCGGAGCCGCCTGCGCGGCCGGTTGGGGGTTTGACCGCGCTGTCCCAGAATAGGACAGCGCGGTCAACGATCCGTTAATCGTGTCATAAGTTTGCGCTGGCGACGGCACATCTTCACATAAGCCCCGATGGAGAGTAGGTGGGCCACCTGCTTGCCAAGGCCAATTGTGAATTCGCCATCGTTGGTAGCAAAGTCCCAGCCGAAGAATGCTGCCCAGCAGAAAAGCAGAATCGAGAAGCGCATTAGCGATTTCTAAATTAGATCCATTGAAGGAAAGTTAAGGTATGAAACCGGCGTCACCTCGTGAGCCTCACGCCGCGCCAAGGTCATCAGCGCCAGGGTTCGCCACTCAAGGAACAGGCGCAACGGACGGAACATCAGTCGAGATAAAGGCTGCACCCGCCTCGGCGCGGACCAGCGGGTCCGGCGGCAGCAACGCCGGAGCGGGTGTCAGCGGCAGCACCTCAGGTACCCGCGTCAATGGCGGCACAGGTGTAAACGCTACCGGCTCGGGCGCGGCTACCGGCGGCACCATCGCCACCGATCCCAACGCGACGAATTCGACGAACGGCATGAACGACCGCTGCAAAGACGCTGCCGGCAACGACGTCGACAACAGTATCGCAAGCGGTACGACCACCTCGCCCTCACGAAACTGCAACAAGTAACTGGACGCCCGAACCCTTCAGGTCTGCCACTGACGGCGGACCTGAGGATCCCCGTTTCATCGTGTCATTCCCGGCATTGATTGGCTCAGCGTCGGGCGCCGCGAAAGCAAATGTAGCGTGCCGGCAAAGAAGCAATACACTGTGGATGACCTTGGATACGGTCGGTCTGCCCAATGGCGAGCGCCAGCGTTTTGCGCTATCGTCCCGGGATGGGACGGTTGAACTTCGCGGAAGAACTCCACCTCGCCTCTGACCGGACGGCTGAAATGTCAGGTGCTGATCTGAGGGCTCTGCTTCGCCGTGCGGCCTTGATGCTCAGGAATGTGAGCGTTGGCCTGGACGTGGAGCCTGCCATCGAGGCAGCTCTGGAAGGGGTTGCAGCCGAGATGCGGCTTTCGAGGCCGCAATTGCTGCAGTCAATCGTCACGCAGTGGCTGTTCGCCAACGCCTACCTGCCGTACTATGAATCCAATGAACGAGATCATAGCGGCGACGGAACATCCTGAGCAGCTACTCTCCCGGCGTCTTCTTTCTCGCGGTCCTATACTCATCCTCCCAAGGCAGGGTGCCAAAATCTGGCTGGTGACCCGCAGCGCGGTAGGCATGTTCCGTGACGTAGGTGCCCTTGAGGCCCTCGACGACGCAGGCGAACGGCGGATTCCCTGGACATCGGTAGAGACCAACAACTTTCATCCAGACACCTCAATCCTTGCCTCTCCACTCCCTCGCAGCCAGAAGCTCTCATGGCCGTCCCGTTGATGTCGCCATTCATTTCAATGAGAGCGTTCGGTGCAATGCACACCTCCATGTTGCGCGTGCGAAACCCATAGTTTGGCCTATCATCAATTAGCACACACCCATACGATAGTGGAATCGAGCAGGCGGACGCGGGGAACATGAGGCGCTCCTGGACGCGCAGCTTCAGCGCGATCCAAAACGCGCAAAGCCGGCGATGGTCATTCACCTGACAACTGTTGAAAAAAATCCTTGGGACGATGACGCCCGAGGCATGGGCCCCGACACGGCGATGTTGCTTGCGGGCGTGGGACCAGTGCTTCCTGGCGACTTCATCGAGGCTTGTGTGGAGAACGTGCCAGTACTTCAGTTGTGGTGATGGGTGCGAATAGCCATCAAGGTCGACCTGTAGCGAACTGCCAGCCATAGCCGGAGCGATTGGCGTCTTCCACAACTGGTACGGAATCGACCGACAATCCGGTGCGGAAAAAGGTGAGCGTCGCACCCTTGCGCTATGTTTCGAAGTCTTCACCCGATCTTGAGGTGGCCGCAAGCCATCCTGACAACCTCACGGGTCGCTTCCTTACAAATTCGTAAAATACGCTTCATGCAAACGGATGAAGCGTGATCGCCGAACGTGGTGCGAGTTTACTCGCGAGAAGTGCGGGTGCCGCTGACACCTTGTTGTCGGAACGGCTGAAGGACCCGCTCTTGCATGAGACTACATGCAGCTTGTTTGAAACCTTCCAAAACGAACTTGCAATCGACACCAATCATCGCCAGGCAAAGGACCTCCGCCTCAGCAAAGGGAGATTAACACCAAACTTTGGCATGTCTAATAACGCAGTCTCCAGGACGCTATATTTCGCACTGGAAGAGAGAACGTCGAAATGTGTAGCCTTGATTGCTTTAGGTCCACTAAGCAGCCACGCGATCTGAGGGGAGGCAAGGATAGCCACGCCGCCCTCTCAGCATTCTTGCCCCGATTGGACGGACCACAATGACCGGGTGGCCGCTTGCATGCGTGTCGTCTAGCAAGCGCTACCGCCCTTCTGAAGAGGGAGCCTACAGTAATTACCGCACGAGCCACCAGGGTGTTGGCTACGGTGCGCAGTACGGCGCAACCTTTGCTTCCGGCTACTATGCGGCTCTATGGTCGCACATCGAAATGCCTTTGGTCGAAAGCATTCTCTCCCCCCTGGGTGGGCCGAGCCATAGCTGCCTGGACTTCGCATGCGGTACAGGTCGCATCACAAATGTCGCCGCCCACTTATTTGGGGAGGTCTATGGTGTTGACGTATCTGAATCGATGCTTGCTTGCGCACATACCCTCGAGAACGTGACGCTGGTTCAAACTGATCTGACGCTCGAACCGCTTGGCAAAACGTTCGACGTAGTTACAGCTTTCCGGTTCTTCCTGAACGCTGAAAATGCACTCAGGCACGATGCGATGTCGGCCATTCATGCGCATTTGAACGAAGGGGGATTACTCGTCTCAAACATTCACATGAATGCGACCTCGCCAATGGGGGTTGCATGTCGCATCTTAAATCGATGCGCGGGACGAACAATCCACAATACCTTAGGCATCGCCAGATTTAGGCAGATGCTCCTTTCTAATGGTTTCGTTGTCGAGCGAATAATCGGCTACGGTTATCTGCCGCGACCCGGGAATCTATTACCACGGCTCTGCGAAATGTTCGTTGAGCCTTGTGAAAGGATAAGTAAAAAAGCGCGAGTTCCGGCACGGCTTGCGCAGAATTTCCTGGTGGTTGCAAGAAAGCAGTAACGGGACATAAGCATCATGCGGCGCGTGGCGGGTCCGCAGAGGCGCAAAGCTACCGTTCGCCTTGTAGAAGACGGGCTTGGTTTCTGCGGTTCAAATCACGGGCGCGCGACAACCGATATCGACATTTGGTACTCGACATCCCAGGGTTTCAAAGTTGACTGCCACATCGGGCCGGTTCACGGTCGGAAGCAAGGCGGGCTACACCAGGGCATCAAAGTCGACAACCGCATGAGCGTGATACGGTAATCAGTTGAAGCAGTCTGGAAATGCCGACCGGCGACATTCCATTGGGGCTGAGTTGATTGCGGTGCTGGTCGCGGTAACGGCCGGCCAGCCCCGCGTCATGTCCGGCGAGAACGGCAACGCCTTGCCCTCTGGCCCGTTCGAGCTTGGACACCGTTCGCTGCAATCGGGTCTGCGGGACTGGGTGGAACAGCAGACGCGGCATCCCCTGGGCTACATCGAACAGCTCTACACCTTCGCCGATCGCGACCGTGCAGTTGATGAAGCCGAGCGGGTGATCTCGATCAGTTACCTTGCTTTGGCGCGCGAAGGCCAAGCAGCGCCAGCCGACAAGGCGAGATGGCGCAACTGGTACGACTATTTTCCTTGGGAAGATCATCGCGACGGTGTTCCACCTGCATTGCCGAATGTGATTGTCCCGCAGCTGAATGCCTGGGCGAAGGCCGCCGACAACCTTTCGGTGCGCAGTGAGCGCCAGCAGCGAACAGCGGTCGCCTTCGGTCTCGATCGCCACAGTTGGAACGAAGAGCTGGTGTTGCAACGCTACGAGCTGCTGTATGAGGCGGCGCTTGTCGAGGAGGCGCATCGCAACAAGGTCAAGGCCAACACGCTGTCGGTGTTCGGTCCGGCCATGGCGGCGGATCACCGTCGTATCCTTGCCACTGGCATCGCCAGGCTGCGTGCCAAGATTAAGTATCGTCCCGTCGTCTTCGAGCTGATGCCACCGACGTTCACGCTGCTGCAGCTCCAGCGCAGCGTCGAGGCGCTGGCCGGACGGCTCGTGCACAAACCGAATTTCCGGCGGCTGGTCGAGCAGCAGGAACTAGTCGAAGAGACCGGAGCGATGACGACCGACATGCGTGGCCGCCCCGCCAAGCTGTTTCGCTTCCGCCATTCCGTGTTGGCCGAACGCGCCGTTGCCGGAACGAAATTGCCACTTACGCGCGCTTGACACTTATACTCAAAGTCAGAATATTGGCGATATATACTCACACGGAGCATATATCGAATGGCGATTTCCCACACCCAGGTCCGGAGCTCCGCCCTCTACGACCGCGTTCGCCGCGTCATTCCGGCCATCGAATGGCCGGTATTCGCCGATGATGTCGAGGCCATCCTCGATCTCAAGCGGCAGCGAAACGCCGTGATCCTGGCTCACAATTATCAGACACCGGAAATCTTCCACTGCGTCGCCGACATCGTCGGCGACAGCCTGGCGCTTGCCCGCAAGGCGATATCGACAGAAGCCGACGTCATCGTGCTCGCCGGGGTGCATTTCATGGCCGAGACGGCGAAGCTGCTCAATCCGCAAAGGACCGTGCTCGTCCCCGATTTGCAGGCGGGATGTTCGCTGGCGGACTCCATCACCGCCGCCGATATCCGTCTGCTGCGGCAGCGCTATCCCGGCGTGCCGGTCGTTACCTATGTCAACACGTCGGCGCAAGTGAAGGCCGTCTCCGACATATGCTGCACCTCGGGCAACGCGAAGGCGATCGTCGAATCCCTTGGGGTTCCCCGGGTGATCATGCTGCCGGATGAATATCTGGCGCAGAACATCGCCGCCCAGACGGACGTGGAGATCATCGCCTGGAAAGGCCATTGCGAGGTGCACGAACGCTTCACGCCCGCCGACATCCGCCAGTTGCGCGAGGATCATCCCGGCGTGACGGTCCTGGCCCATCCCGAATGTCCGCCCGAAGTGGTGGCCGAGGCCGATTTCTCCGGCTCGACCGCGGCCATGTCCGATTATGTCGGGCGACAAAAACCGCCACGCGTCGTGCTTATGACGGAGTGCTCGATGAGCGACAATGTCGCGGTCGAGCATCCCGAAGTCGAGTTCATCCGGCCCTGTAATCTATGCCCGCACATGAAGCGGATAACGCTCGCCAACATCCGGGCAGCACTGGAGCAGAACCAGCATGTCGTGACCATCGATGCCGATATCGCCGGCCCCGCTCGGCTGGCCGTCGAGCGGATGCTGGCCGTATGAGCATGGATATTCATGATCTCGCCGGCCGGCCAGTCATCATCGGCGGCGGCATAGCCGGATTGATGACGGCGCTGCATCTGGCGCCCGAGCCGGTGCTTGTGTTGTCGCGGTCGCCGCTCGGCATTGAGGCCTCCAGCGCGTGGGCGCAAGGCGGGCTCGCCGCCAGCCTCGGCGGCGACGATGACCCCGGCCAGCATCTTTCCGACACGCTCGCCGCCGGCGACGGGCTTTGCGATGAAGAAGCGGCAACGCGCATTCTGTACGCGGCACCCGCCGCGATCGAGGAACTGGCCCGGCTTGGGGCTCGCTTCGATCGGACAGCCAAAGGCGCTCTTCGTCTCGGACTGGAAGCCGCTCACAGCCGCCGGCGCATCGTCCATGCAGGCGGTGACGGCAGCGGACGGGAGGTCATGCGCGCACTTGTCGCCGCCGTGCGGTCCACGCCGACCATTGAAATCGCCGAGGGAATCGAAGCGCGCCGGCTGGTGGTGGAGAACGGCAGAGTCAAGGGCGTGCTTGCGAGTTCTTCGACAGGTCCATTGTCCTTCGCCACGGGACGGGTCGTTCTCGCCACCGGCGGCATCGGCGGCCTGTTCCACGACACGACAAACCCGCTGGGCAGTTGCGGACAGGGTCTGGCGCTTGCCGCGCGCGCCGGTGCAAGCCTTGCCGACCTCGAGTTCATCCAGTTCCACCCGACCGCGCTTGACGGGCCGGGGCGTCCGATGCCGCTGATCAGCGAGGCGGTTCGCGGCGAAGGCGCGACGATCGTTGACGAGACGGGCCGGCGCTTTCTCGATAGCGTAGCGGGTGCGGAACTTGCACCGCGCGACATCGTCGCGCGCGCCGTCTGGAGACATCTTGCGCAGGGCCATCGCGTCTTCCTCGACGTGCGCGAAAGGCCAGGCGCGGCATTCGCGCGGCAGTTCTTGACGATTGCGGCGGCCTGCCGCCGCGCCGGTATCGATCCGACGCGTGATCTCCTGCCGATCCGGCCCGCCCAGCACTACCACATGGGCGGTATCGCCGTGGATCAGGCCGGTCGCACCTCGGTTCCAGGACTTTGGGCTTGCGGAGAGGCCGCCTCGACCGGTCTTCACGGCGCCAACCGGCTGGCCAGCAACTCGCTGACCGAGGCGGTCGTCTGCGCGCGCTGGGTCGCCAATAGCGTGACCGGTTCGCCTGACGGCAGTGGAAAGCGAACGGTGGCGCCCCACGAGCCGGCGTCCGACCCGGGACCAGTTCGCCCTCTCCTGTCCCGTGCCCTCGGCCTCACCCGGGACGGCGGGGGGCTGCGAGCGGCTGCGCGCGCCCTGCTGCCGCTGGCGGAGCGGCATGGCCCCGCGTCCGATCCCGCCATTGTCGGGCTGATGATCACGATTGCCGCCCTGCGGCGAAAGGAAAGCCGCGGGGCTCATTTCAGGACAGACTTTCCACATCATGCGCCCGGCGCCCGACGCTCCGAAATCACCCTCGATGCCGCCTTGGCGGCAGCGCGGGAACTCGCCCACTCTCCAGCGCTGGAAAGCGTCACATGACGGACCTCTCGCCGCTTCCCGCAATCATGCTTGAGCCCCTGGTACGCACTGCTCTTCTCGAAGACCTCGGTTGGGCCGGCGACCTGACCACGGATGCCATCGTGCCGAAGGACCGCCATGCGACGACCGTGCTTTCGGCGCGCCAGGCCGGCACTGTCGCCGGGCTCGATCTGGCGATGCTGGCGTTTCGGCTCATCGACCGGGATATCGAGATGATCGTGCATCGTGCGGATGGCGGCGAGGTGGCGCAAGGCGAGGTCATTGCCTCGGTCAGCGGTCCGGCTCGGGCCATACTTACGGCGGAACGCACGGCGCTCAATTTTCTGTGCCACCTGAGCGGCATCGCGACTGTGACGGCATCGATTGTGAACGCGATCCACGAACACAAGGCGAAAATCGTCTGCACGCGCAAGACGACCCCCGGCTTGCGGGCCATCGAAAAATACGCCGTGCGCGCTGGTGGCGGGTCCAATCACCGCTTCGGCCTCGACGACGCTATCCTCATCAAGGACAACCACATCGCCATCGCCGGCGGAATTCGCTCCGCCATCGAAAGGGCGCGAAGCAACGTCGGCCATCTCGTCAAGATCGAAGTCGAAGTCGATACGCTGGCCCAGTTGAATGAAGCCCTAGCGTTCGCCCCTGATGCTGTCCTGCTCGACAACATGTCGGTCGAGCAATTGCGCCAGGCGATGGCCATGGTTGGCGGCAGGGCGATCACGGAAGCCTCAGGCAGGATCACAGCCGCGACGGCGCCCGCTATTGCCGCGACCGGTGTCGGCCTGATTTCCGTCGGATGGTTGACTCACAGCGCGCCGATCCTCGATATCGGCCTCGACTACCGTGAACTCGATCGTCCGGTTTGACCGACGGCACTGGACTGGCCTCTTCCGGCATAGTTCGCCAGGCTCAAGGGCGCCGATGTCGCCACAACGCAAGCAGCAGAATGGAAATGCACGCAGCGACTTGGGAAATGACCATGCCAGGGGCGGATCGTTTGTCGTTCGTTACACGACCCCGCCACGCAGTCACGTCTGGCCCCTTGCGGGTCCTGGAGGATGCGGATCAGCGTCGGCCTGTCGAGGGTAAGATTTCATCGGAAGGATCGTTCGCGCTCGCGTGCGGCCAGTCACTGCGGCGCGCAGATAATTCGTGCCCCCGGGAACAATTGGTCGTCCGGGCTGTTCTCGCTTTGCAGATCAGTCGATGGCCCGTCCCATGTCCGCAAGCACTTTCAGCCGCCGTCAGATCCTTACGGCAGGAGCATCGGTGGCGACTGCGTCGGTGGTGTTAATGCCGTCCGGGGCCCCTGCTCGCGAAATCAAGGGCCGTGTTGATGATCCTTGGTTGCCGCACCAGGCCGACGCGCCCGCTCCACTCCAGGACCCCGGCTATGTTTTCTTCACGCCCGAGGAAGCAGCCTTCGTGGAAGCGGCGACGGAGAGGCTTATTCCAGAGGATGATCTCGGCCCTGGCGCGAAAACCTGTGGGGTTCCGCTGTTCATAGATCATCAGCTCGCCGGTGCGTTCGGACGCGCGGGCAGCTGGTATATGCAAGGGCCTTGGGGAAAGGGCCAGGACACGCAAGGTTTTCAATCGCGCATGATGCCGTCCGCCCTTTATCGTGCGGCCATCAAGGCAATAGACGAACACGCGGTGTCGTCGGAGGCCGGCAAGCTCTTCGCCGATCTGCCGGCCGAAGCGCAGGATGCAATCCTGTCGGACCTCGAACGCGGCAAGCTCGATCTTGGCGGAGCCGATGCCAAGACCTTTTTCAAGATGCTTTGGCAGAACACCAAGGAAGGGATGTTTTCCGACCCGATCTATGGCGGCAACAAGGACATGGCGGGCTGGAAGATGCTCGGTTTTCCCGGCGTCCGCTACAACTACCTGGATTGGGTGGATCGGCACGGAGAACACTACGACCAGCCGCCGGTCGGCATTCGCGGCCGCCCCGGGTGGAACAGCACGGGTTAGGGAATGATGGCGCAAAGACTTCCGAGCGTCGACGTGCTGCTGGTCGGGTTCGGCTGGACCGGGGCGATCATGGCGCAGGAACTGACCGAGGCTGGCCACGACGTGCTTGCGCTTGAACGCGGCAGTTGGCGCGATACCGGAACCGACTTCGCTCCATCATTCATCCAGGACGAACTGCGCTATCGCTACCACGGGCACCTGTTTGAGCAGACCGCCCAGGAGACGCTGACCTTCCGCAACACGCCCGACCAGACGGCCCTGCCGATGCGACGTCTCGGCTCCTTCCTGCCTGGCACAGGGGTGGGTGGTTCCATCCTGCACTGGAACGGCCAGGCGTTCCGCTTTCTGCCATATGATTTCGAAATCCGACGTCAGACCGCCGCTCGTTATGGCGAGGCGATGATTCCGGCGGATATGACGCTTCAGGATTGGGGCGTTACCTACGACGAGCTCGAGCCGCACTACATGCGCTGGGAAGAACTATGCGGCATCGCTGGCCAAGCCGGCAATGTGAAGGGGCAGAAACTGCCTGGAGGCAACCCTTTCGAGGGCCAGCGCTCAAAACCTTATCCTACGCCGCCGATGAAGCAGACCTACGGTCCTGCCTTGTTCGGCGAGGCAGCCGGTTCGCTAAAGCTGCATCCGTTCCCGTGCCCCTCCGGGAACATGTCCCAGGCCTATACGAACCCGCTGGGCGTCAGCATGGCGCCCTGCACCTACTGTGGCTTCTGCGAGAAGTTCGGCTGCGGCAACTATTCCAAGGCGAGTGTCCAGACGACGATCCTGCCCGTGCTCATGCAAAACAAGAACTTCACTTTGCGGACCGAATGCGAGGTGACGCGGATCAATCTCGATGCTTCCGGCACGCATGCCACCGGTGTCACTTACGTCGATGCCCATGGGAACGAGTTCGAGCAACCGGCGGAGCTCGTGATCGTCTGCGCCTATATCCTGCACAACGTGCACCTCCTGATGACCTCGGGCATCGGGACCAAGTACGACCCGGCAACCGGCCAGGGAACGCTCGGCAAGAACTACTGCTACCAGCTCACGCCCTCCGTGGATGTCTTCTTCGAGGATAAGGTTCTCAATCCCTTCGTCGGCGCGGGCGCACTGGGCATGATCGTCGATGACTGGAACGGAGACAATTTCGACCATACCGGGCTAGGCTTCATCCATGGCGGCTATATCGCCGCCTATATGACCACCGGCCGGCCGATCGAGACTGAGCTGCTGCCGGAAGGCACCCCGAAGTGGGGCGCCAAATGGAAGCAGGCATTCGTGAAGAACTACCTGACCTCCATGTCGATATCATTGATGGGCGCGGTGATGCCCAACAAGGTCAATTATCTCGATCTCGATCCGACCTATCGCGACGTCTATGGGCGGCCGCTGATGCGCATGACGTATGATTTCAAGCAGAACGAGCTGAAGCTGCAGGATTTCGCCTTGGGCAAGATGGCGGACATAGCAAAAGCCATGCATCCACGCGAGATCAAGAAATCGCCGCGTGGCCCTCACTATGACATCGTTCCCTATCAATCGACGCACAATACCGGGGGCGCCGTCATGGGGGTCAGCCGGCGCGAAAGCGTGGTCAACCGCTACCTTCAGCACTGGGACGTGTCCAACCTCTTCGTCGTCGGCGCCAGCGCCTTCCCCCACAATAGCGGCTATAATCCGACCGGCACGGTTAGCGCGCTTGCGTTGTGGGCGGCCGAGGCGATCCGCAGCCAATATCTCAAACATCCCGGCCCGCTGGTGCAATCATGAACCGGCGCGCGCTTCTCGTCCTGATCGCCAGCACCACTTTGACGGGCGCCGGGATGCTGGCGTTCGGCCCGTTGGCGCATGGACAGATCGGTGACTTCGCCAAACAGGAGCGCGGCCGCCAACTGGTCGCCGCCGGCGACTGCGTGGCCTGCCACACAGCGCCGGATGGCAAACCATTTGCTGGGAACAGGGCGATCGAAACGCCCTTCGGCACGATCTACTCGGCCAACATAACGCCCGATGCCGAAACAGGCCTCGGTGCCTGGACCGAAGCCCAGTTCTATCGGGCCATGCATGAAGGAATCGCTTCCGACGGCAGGAGGCTCTATCCCGCCTTCCCATACCCGTGGTTCACAAAGGCTACACGCGAGGACGTGGACGACATTCGCGCCTATTTGCGCACGTTGGAGCCGGTGCGGTCGGTGCAGCGCGCCAATGAGTTTCCCTGGCCGCTCAACCATCGCATCGCAATGGCGGGGTGGAACGGACTGTTCTTCACACCCGGCGAATTCAAGCCTGACAAGAACCGATCAACTGAATGGAATCGTGGCGCCTATCTGGTCGAGGGCCTCGCCCATTGCGGCGCGTGCCATACGCCGAAGGACGTCTTCGGAGCCGACAAGACATCGCAAAGCTACCAGGGATCGGAAGTCCAGAACTGGTTCGCACCCAACCTGACTGGTGATTCCCGGACTGGACTAGGAGGGTGGAGTGAGCAGGACATCGTCAGCCTTCTGAAGGCCGGCCACAACGACCGAACGACCGTCTATGGCCCGATGGCGGAGGTCGTCAAAGACTCCACGTCGAAAATGACTGATGCGGACCTGAAAGCGATCGCCGTGTACCTCAAATCGTTGCCGGCGTCACCGGCGGACACACCGGCCGCTCCCGCCGGGAATGTAATGAGCGCTGGGAAAAACATTTATCTAGACCAATGCTCGGCCTGCCATCAACTTGGGGGCGACGGCGTCAAGAACATATTCCCCTCGCTGAAGGGAAGTGCTGCTGTCCAATCGCGTCTGCCTCTTTCAGTTGTGCGGCTCATCCTGAACGGAGGACATCCCGCCTCCGGTCCAGGAAGTCCGAACGCCCTGTCGATGCCATCGTTTGGATGGAAGCTTTCGGATAATCAGGTTGCCGCAGTGGCGACGTACATTCGAAACGCGTGGGGGAACACGGCCGATCCAGTTTCAGCGACTGACGTTAAAGACCTACGCCAGCGGGTGGAAGCTGTGAACGGCGCCTATTAGCAAGGTGTCGGCAATCGTGACATCCTCGATTGCTTCTGAGGGCATAACCTAGGCTAAACAAACAACCCTAACTCAATGCCTGAACGGCTATGGCGCCGCTGTTTCATGGATAGATCGAGAGGCTTCGGGCCGGCTGAGTTTGCTGCACGATCGATCATTGATGCAAAAAGGATTCGCCAGGTTCCCCGGTCTTGAGAAGGTGGCAGTGAAGGTCACATTGGCGACGCTTCCTATAAGCCCACCATAGCGGCCTTGGCCACGCGTGGCGATCTGCCCCTGCCAGAGTATTACCGACTAGAACGCACGCGCGCGGCGGACGAAGTTTATGACCGGTCGCGCAGAAGGCGACACGAGCGTGAGGCTCAAAGCCGGAGAGCTTTCGGTGGACGAAATTTCAGAAGCGTCGCAGCTGGTTCCAATGGCTTATGGCCAGGCTACCCATAATGCATCTCCAACTCGAACGAAATAAGAACAAAGAGCCATCGTCGGGCTTGACGGGAGAGGAATATATTCCTTATTGCTGACTGGATATGAGCAGGAAGGGCTATGGGAACGCGCCGCAAACGATCGTACCGGCAAAGCAATGGCGGACTCAGCAGAGGACAATTTCCGGATCGAAGTCTGGGACCGAGAGGAGAAGACTCATCTCGAAACGATCTCGCGGTCGCCGGATGCCGTGGTCAGCCTGGCCGCGTGGCAGGCCTCGATACGCGGTCGCCCTGGCGCGCTGCTGATCCACTATGACAGCCGCCACGTCACGGAAAAGATCATGACTCCGGGCGGGGTCAAAATCCCGCCGCAAACGATTATCGACGGCAGCATTCACGCCGGGTTGGATGTTGCGCTCGGCGATCTGCGCTCATGGCACACGTTGCGGGCCCGGTGCACAAAATGCTCGCATCATGCAATGATAAAGCCGGACGGGTTGATCCGGCGATACGGCAAGGATGCATTCTTCAGCTCAGTCGAGCGGGCTCTTTTCTGCACCAGTTGCAACAAAGGTGGCCCGGTGAGGCTGGAAATCCACAACGTTCACGAAACTGAGGGAGTTGGAAAATGCACGACTTGATCGACTTCTTCCAGACCAATGCGGCTCTGGTGTTCGCCAACCCCATAGCCTTCATGACTTTCGCAGTTCTTTTTGGAGGCGGAGGGTTCATCGTGGGCCGCTACTTTCTAGCGGAACGCATCGCTAACCTCGAAAGCCGCATTGCCCGGCGTGATGACGAAATCGCAGCGCTGAAGGCTGGACGTCGTGAGGGCACGACTGAAGAGGCGTCACTGATCCCAATCATAGGGACTTCGGCAATTGGCGCGAACGGCGCAACGCCGCTGTTGGGAAAATGGCCGGATCGGCGCCGACCAGGAACACTCTCTGCGCCACCACGTCAACGACGTGGCTAACCATCTGGTTGTTTAGGCTCGGTTGCCCTTTGAAATTCAGAAAGGGCCTCGGGGAATTTCTGCGCGAGATAGCGAACGACGCGCACATTGTTTATCAGCTCTTTGAGATATTCGCGTGCTGCGACAAGCTCAAGGGCAAGAGCTCCATACTGCTCCATCGTGTTCCGAAACCGGTTGCACAGACTGGCGAATTGGCGTTTCAACGCTGCCAATTGCGCGTCGGTCAGGCGGGCGAACCTCCGTTCTGGGCTCGATGGATCGGCTAGCTGCGACTGTGAACTCAAGGCCGAGGCCATCTTCGCATAGTTGTAGGTTACCCTGTTCATGGCAACCATAAGCTTGGCGACTTCGAGCTGTCGGGCAGGAGCCAGCCTTCGCAGCACGCCAAAAATTTTGGGCGGCAGACAGCAGTTCTGGAACAGCTCAACCACCTCTGGGGTAATGCCGCCGACAAGCTTGCTGCCGCCGACAGCACCGGCGACGGGCCGATAAACAGCGATCGAATTCGTCATATCGTGCTCGTCATGCATAATTCTGATGGCCAGCGTTCTTGGCAATGTCGCCAGATTTTCCGCAAGAAGCAGCTCACGGAATCGCTGGTCTGCCACTAAGGGTCGAAGCGTTATGGCAATCTTACCGATGCTACGCCGCATCAAGTCGCCCTCACGAATGAAGGCACGCTTCCTTTTGCATTCACCCTCGTATATTTTCAGGAAACGTGGGGTGGGGAAAGCGGCAACCGGCTCTTCTGGGCGTCCATCCGCCAGTTTAGTGTGCCTTCCTTGGCTGTTTTTTAACATTTCGAGGCTCGATACCCAAACCACTATCGCAACTCCCCGACCGCCGCTCGCTCAGCCAGCGCGACGAGCGGCCCAAGCGATGCAAAAAGGAAGGCGTCGACCCTTGTTCCATTGTTCGCCGCCATCCCCTCTTCCAGATATTTCACCTCAGTGGTGGGAGCGATCAGGTAATCCTTGACTGTCTCGTTGTCCGGATTCATGCGAATGAAAACACAGATGTCGGGGGCGGGCTTTCGTTCGACACCTGTGACCCATCGCGGATAGCCATAGGCTGTTGCATGGCAGCGCGCCATTGCCATCGCAATCGTAACCTCGCCGTTGATGATGACGAGATTTTCTTCGCTGTCATACACAGCCTGACCACCCGCATTGTCTATTGCAGCGAGAAGTCCGTTGATCATGCTCGCCCGCATCGCTCGAAGGCGCTTGTTGGCGTCGAAGAATGCGACCTCCCGACGTGGCACATATCCGATCATTCGGTAGGTGCCCAGAAGACCGCCAAAACGCTTGTTGTATCGGTCAGCCGGCGGACATTCCGGCGCGGCGTCTATGATGGCGCGGGACAATTTTCCGCGCCTTTCAAGAAGTTTGGACAGAGCTGTCAACATCTGCTCCTTGCTCATGAGAACAGATTGGGATTTCACCAGGGCTTGCGCACGGTTGAACAGCTTTTTCTCGACAATGGCTTCGAAAGCATCGTCTTTTCGCGCCCATTGAGATGGCGGATTGCTTATACGTGTCCGACTGAGCTTGCATGAGCCTCGACCCCAGACGTTGTGGCCGATGTACTTCTCGCAGGTGATGATGTGGTGTACCGATTCCCGCGTCCAGGCCTTGCTCAGATCCGTCACAGTTCCACGGTTGTTGAGCAGCCTTGCGATCTCGAGCTGTGTCTTGCGGCCCTTCACGAACTGATTGAATATCGACCGTACAACAGCGATCTCTTCCGGTGGTCCAGGTACCAGGATGACCCGGTCCGTCTGTAGGCACTTATATTCGTGGTGCGCAAGGATGGCCTTTGGCTGCCCCGCTTTATCCAGCAGCAGGCGTCTGAGACCGAGGCCGGGAATTCCGCCCTGCCAAAAACCCATCCGAACCAACCTGCATTGGCCAATGAAAACTTTCTGCGAGAGCATCCGGCTTTGCTCGGCCGCCATGCTGCGCTTGATGGCCTTGAGCACATCGGAGCCGATGCTGCCGTCATTGACGAACTGCTCCGCGCAATATTCGATCCGCACGCCTGCGATCTGGCATCGATATTCATAGGAAGCGCTTTCATCGATGTTTTGAAACCGGCCCCAGCGGCTGACGTCGTAGACAATGACGGTTTTGAAATCCGCGCGTCCTGTTTCAATGTCGGCCAGGAGGCGCTGTAACCCGACTCGCCCCCCAATCCTTAAGCCGCTTTTGCCGGCGTCCTCATAGGTGGCGACGATGTCGTAGCCCATGATCTCGGCATATGCATCGATCGCGTCTTTCTGGTTCGCAATAGAATAGGTCTGCAGGTCGGTTGACATGCGTACGTACTGCGCCGCGCGGGTTTTCGGCTTGAATGCGGAGGCCTTCGGAACGCTCGCATCTTTACCCATAGTTTCTCGTGCCCGCAGCGACGTCGGTCTGTACTATATGACCAGCTTCAACCTGCCGTCAGGTTACGGACAACCCGACAGTTTGTATCGAATGGGTTGTTGTGACGACGATAAGCGGCTCGGGACGAAACATTCAACCAGCGAGAAACCATGTCTTATATCGTGACGAAACACGCCCCCGTTCCGCCGTATTGCGGCCGCACGGGACGATCGATAGGGATTTCAGACCTTTAAGGGAGACTTCACATGACCTTTTACAAAGCCATAGCCGCCGTGCTTCTGGCCGCGGCCGTCGCCGGCTGCCAGTCGCAGACCGAAGGCCAGCAGCGGGCCACCACCGGTGCCCTGCTCGGTGGCGCCGGCGGCGCGCTCGTCGGCCAGGCGATCGGCGGCAACACCAAGAGCACGGTGATCGGCGCAGCTAGCGGTGCCTTGCTCGGCGCTGTCGTCGGCTCGGCCACCACCCCGCAGGAGCCGCGCGGTCAGCAACTCTGCCGCTACCAGGACCGCTACGGCCGCATCTACACCGCGCCCTGTGACGACCGCTACTACAACGGCAATTATTGAGCGAGACGACACCACCGGTTTTCCCTTCTCCCTTGTTGCGGGAGAAGGGGCGATGTCATCTTTTGCGCATTTGACGGTGCTATAGGGCTGATACGGCGGGCAAAGGAGGGTCGAAATGACCACGATGAGCCTTGCCGGCGCCTTAGCGAGCCGAAGCAAACATCTTGCAAAGCGTCTGCTTGGTTATGATTCCCGCAACTGGCTGCGTATCCGCCAGATCGAGGCCTTCACGCTCTTCCTTGAAGCGGCAAACCGCAAGGCCTCGGACGTTATTGAGATTTCGCCCGGCTGGAACCGATACTGGCGAGCGATGTGTCCGAACTACCGGTCGGTCGATTTCCCCGATTTCGACATCTGCAAGGACCGCACCGAGGAGCAATATTCCATCGTCATCGCCGACCAGGTGCTGGAACATGTGCGGCGGCCGCTGGCGGCGGCACAAAATATCCACGCCATGACCAGACCCGGCGGCTGGGCGATGGTGGCGACACCCTTCCTGTTCCGGGTGCACGCCAGGCCCCACGACTACAGCAGATGGACCCCCGCCGGCCTGAAGCAGCTGATGGTCGAAGGCGGCTTCCCCGAAGCCAACGTCAAGGTCGATGGCTGGGGCAACAAGGCTTGCGCCAGGGCCCATATAGGCGGCCCCGTACGCGCCTACGGCCTGTGGCGCGATCTAAGCAACGACGAGGAATATCCGCTGATGGTCTGGGCGTTCGCCAGGAAGGCTCTGTAGATCCAAGCCTAGGTGTTTAGTCCCGGCATTTGATGGATTGATTGGATCGGGTCTGAATCGCTGAAACGGCTTACCGACTTTCCGTGGCCGAGGGGATCGGGATAGGGACCCCGGTAGGTCCGTCCGACTGTCCGGCCCGGCGGTATTGTCTCGATCTCAAGCTCTGCTCGTTCGACATCGTGCGGGGGGTGGAACACCGGGCATTCAGTCGAAGTCGCTTCTGGCGATGCTTTCTGCCGCGGCCAACGCCGAGGCCAAAAACTTGCCGCCGATCAGCGGCGTGCGCTGCGATTGACGGTGAGCCTTTTAATTGGCCAAGATCCTGAACGGGTCAACACGGCAGCATCGGCGCAGACGTCTTTCCGGTGCCCTGCCATAAGAACCCTCAGCGGGGGGCGCGTTTGTGTCAGATGGGCCAATGCATCGGGCCGCGCCTAACCCCTTGAAACAGATTCTTTTTCAAGCCGGAACAATTGGCACGGCAGTCGCTTTACTGACTCGCGTAGGTTGTGTCGGAGCGCGAGTACGATGGTTGCGGCGCGAGCAAACTGGAAGGGTTTCATCAAGTTCGGAGAAGTCGCCTGTGCGGTAGCGTTGTACACGGCCGCATCCTCTTCCGAGCGCATCGCCTTCAACACACTCAATCGTGCGACCGGCAACCGCGTTCGCCGCGAATTCGTCGACAGCGAGACCGGCGATCCGGTCGGGCGGGACGATCAGGTCAAGGGATACGAGATCGAGAACGGCGACTACGTCGTGCTTGAACCGGAGGAAATCGCGGCGGCGGTCCCCGAGAGCGACAAAACCCTCAAGGTCGAAGCGTTCGTTCCCTGCGACGAGATCGACGACGTCTATTTCGACAGGCCGTACTACCTTGCGCCGGACAGAATGGGCGCCGACGCCTTCCGGCTGCTGCGCGACGGCATGCGGCAGGCGAAGGTCGCCGCGCTAGCACGAACCGTTCTGTTCCGGCGGCTGCGCACCGTGTTGATCCGCCCGCACGGCAATGGCCTGATCGGCACGACTTTGAACTTCGATTATGAGGTACGCTCGGCAAAGGAAGCCTTCGACGACATCCCGGAAATGAAGATCGAGGGCGAGATGCTCGATCTCGCCAAGCACATCATCAACACCAAGAAGGGTTCGTTCGACGCGAAGAGCTTCGATGACCGTTATGACGCAGCGGTCGCCGAACTCGTCAAGGCGAAGATCGAGGGCAAGGCATTGCCGAAGAAAAAGGCGCCGGCGCCATCGAAGCCGAGCGATCTTCTGCAGGCCCTGCGTCAGAGCGCCGGTTTGGGATCGAGCGAGAAGCCGAAACGCGCCGCCGCGGAGAGCAACGCGGGCGCGAAGCCGCCGAAGCGGGCGGCCAGCTCGAAACGCGCAGCCTGATCGGAGGAGAACGACATGGCGGTGCGTCCCTATTGGAAAGGCTACCTGAAGCTCTCGCTAGTTACCTGCCCCGTGCAGATGATGCCGGCGACCTCGGAAAGCGAGAAAGTCCGCTTCCATACGCTCAACCGCAAAACCAATAATCGCGTCGTGAGCCACTACGTCGATGCCGTCACCGGCAAGGAAGTCAGGGAGGAAGACGAGGTCAAAGGCTACCAGCGCGGCGAGAACGACTACATCATCCTCGAAGACGAGGAACTCGAAAATGTCGCCCTCGACAGCACCAAGACCATCGATATCGACGTCTTTTCCCCGCGCGATTCCATCGAATGGATCTGGCTCGATACCCCTTACTATCTGTCGCCCAACGATGCGGTTGGTGAGGAAGCGTTCTCGGTCATCCGTGATGCCATGGCTGCGGAAGACATGGTCGGCATCTCCAGGCTGGTGATCTCACGTCGCGAACGCGCGGTCATGCTCGAACCGCGTGACAAAGGGATCGTGTTGTGGACGCTGCGCTACGGCGATGAGGTCCGCGACGAAAACGCATATTTCGGCGATATCGACAATGCGAAATCCGATTCCCAGATGATGCCGCTCATCCAGCAGTTCATCAAGAAACAGACACGCCATTGGGACAGCAAGCTGGTGTCGGATCCCGTTCAGAACAAATTGCTGGAAATCATCGAGTCCAAGCGCAAGAAAACAAAACGGCCGGCAAAGACCAAAGGCGCCGAGCCGAAGGCCACGCCCAATAACGTCATCAACATCATGGACGCCCTGCGCAAGTCCGTCGAGGCCGAGAACCGTCCGCCCAAACGCTAAAGCGGGCGATCGTGCAAACCGGCCGCCCCGCTGCTCGCGCGCCAGCTGACCCGGCGATCCGGGCACGTCGTGAACACCAACGTGACCGAAGGCACATGCCTGGGTCCACGTCGGCTCTGTCGGGACCGGCTTCAATCGGGAGGATGCCGCCTTTTTCCCGACGCGTTTGACAAACCGCGGACGCGAACGCCAGCCGTGCCGTTAAAGGGCAGGAACCTCGTTTTCGCTCAGCCAACGCTGATCGCCGAGATCGAATTCGCGGCTCGAGCAAGGATGGCAAACTGCGTCACGCCTCGTATAAGGACTGCGCGAGCTCCAGGACAATGCCGCGGTTTGGAGGTGAGCGATCGCAAAATCTGATCAGGCCGCCTGCTTCATCGTGCGTGCGAGCTGCTTGATCGCGGCCTCCAGCGAGCGATGCCCGTTTTCATAATCTTTCCACGCCGCGCTTTTCGAGAGCAACCCAGGCACGGTCCGTAGCGTAAAGCGCTTCGGGTCAAGATCGGTTTTGACCTGGGTCCAGGTGAGCGGCATAGACACGGTCGCGCCAGACCGCGCGCGAGGTGAAAGCGGGGCAACCGCCGTCGCCATGCGATCGTTGCGCAGATAGTCAAGAAAGATGCGACCGTGGCGGTGGCTCTTCGCCATCTTGATCAGATACAGGTCCGGATTGTCGCGCGCCATGCCCAGGCAGACGTCATGCGCAAAGCCCTTTGCCTGCGGCCAGGTGAGCTTGCTGCGCTTGGCGACCGCCAGCGGCGTCACGACATGCAGTCCCTTTCCGCCGGTCGTCTTGCAGAAGCTAACGAGCCCCAGATTGTCCAAGCGCTCTCGCATTTCCCTCGCCGCTTGTACGACAGTCGAAAACGGAACGTCTGGACCCGGATCGAGATCGAAGACCAGCCGACCCGGGACCTCCGGATGCTGCGGCTCGCAATTCCAAGGGTGCAGCTCAAGTGCGCCGATCTGTGCCACGGCGGCCAAACCTTCGACCCGGTCGATCTGCAGGTAAGGCTTCTTATCGCCGAACACTTGCACCAGTTCCAGGAGGTTGGAGGTCCCCGGCATGGCATGGCGCTGGAAGAACTGCTCGCCGCCGATTCCATCGGGCGCCCGAATAATCGAGCACGGCCGTCCGCGGATGTGCTCGATCAGCCAGGGGCCGACGGCCTCATAATAGCGGGCAAGGTCTTCCTTGGTCACGGGCCGGCCATCGTCGGCATCGGGCCACAGCGGTTTGTCCGGGTTCGAGATCAGCACGCCCATGACGTTGACCTTGCCGCCGCGATGGGGAGATTTCGACGTCGTCGGCGCGGCCGGTTCCGGCACCTCCGTCTTTGCCGGCGACGCGGCATTCTCGGCCTCGACCTCGGCGGCGGGTTTGTCCTCACGCAACCCCTTGAATGCCGCCTGACGAACGAGCCCGTCCGAGGTCCAGCCGGCGAACTCGATTTCCGCGACGAGTTCCGGCTTGAGCCAGACGACGCCAGCCTCCTTCTTCGGCGCGCCGATCCCGGTAAACGGTGACTTCGTGGCCTCGACTGCCTTCAGCTTTGGCAACAGGGTTTTGACCTTTTCGGCGCCGTAGCCAGTGCCGACGCGACCGACATAGACGAAGTGGTCACCGCGGTTGACCCCGACCAGAAGTGACCGGAAGGTGCCGTTGGTCGTCGAATAGCCTCCGATCACCACCTCGTGGCCGGCACGGCACTTCGATTTTGCCCAGGCCTCCGTGCGGCCGGAAACGTAGGGCGCGTCGGCGCGTTTCGAGATTATCCCTTCGAGCGACAAGCGACAGGCCGAGCGCAGAACTGCCTCGCCACCCGTCTCGAAGTGCTCCACGAAACGGATGCGATCATCCTCGCCAGCATCGGAAAGAAATTGCTGCAATCGCGCCTTGCGTTCACTCAGGGGCAAAATGCGCAGGTCCTCACCGCCTTTGAATAAAAAATCAAACGCGAAATAAACCAGCGCATTTGTCTTCCCTTCGGAAAGGGCAGCCTGCAGGGCGGCAAAGTCGGGGGCGCCGTTCTCGTCAAGCGCGCAGATCTCGCCATCTATGATCGCGTCCGGGAGCTCGCCGGCCGAACGCGCAATGGCAGCATATTTGGCCGTCCAGTCGAGACCCTTGCGGGTCTTCAACGTGGCTTCGCCGTTCAGCACGCGCATCTGGATGCGGTAACCGTCGAATTTTATCTCGTGCAGCCAGCCGCTTCCGGAGGGCGGCCGCGCAAGCGTCTCGCAAAGCTGTGGTGCGATGAAATCGGGCAGATCGGCAGCGCTGGCCGTATCCGGCTTCCTTTTTCCGCGACCTTTCGCTTTCCGCTCCTCGGCCGCAAGCCCTTTGCGACTGTCCCAGACGGCATCGGCCTCCACCTTGCTGGCCTGCAGCATGAACGGCTTGGGCTTGCGGCCTTTGCCGGAAGCAATCGCCTCCATGCTGCGGCCGGAGGCGACAGAGGTCTCGTTCTCTTCCAGAACCGCGCCGCCGTTGTCCTCGACAGCGAATTCATCGCAATGCTTGATCAGCAGCCAGTTGGCGCGTTTGCTCCGCTCCCGGTCGTTGGCCATCCGGACCAGAACAAAACCGCCATGCAGCCGCTCTCCGTCGAGCGTGAATTTGAAATCTCCCTTCGCCAGCGCCTGCTCGGGGGTCTTCTTTCCCTCCGGCTCCCAATAGCCGCGGTCCCAGAGCATCACCGTTCCGCCGCCATACTGCCCCTTTGGAATAGTCCCTTCGAAATCGCCATAGTCGAGTGGGTGATCCTCCACCTCCACGGCAAGACGCTTGTCGTGCGGATTGAGCGAGGGGCCTCGGGTGACGGCCCAGGATTTGAAGACGCCGTCGAGCTCCAGTCTCAGATCATAGTGCAGCCGCGTGGCATCATGCTTCTGGATGACGAAGCGCCGACGGTTAGCAGGTTTGATCGCTTCCTGGCCGCTCGGTTCCTGCGAGAGTTCGAAGTCGCGTTTGGCCTTATACCTTGAGAGCTTGTCGGTCGCCATCGGTTCCTCGGATTGAGGGCAAGGTCCCTCTCACGGAAAGAATGTTCCGAATGAAGAACAGGTTCCACGACCGGGCATGTTGGTCGGCACGACAGGGAAGGTCGTGGATGGCCGATCACAGATCGGAGCAGTCCGAGCTTTCGCGTTACCACGGAGTTGCCGAACGCCATGTGCATTTTTTGCGCCGCAGCCCCACGTCTGTGGCGCACCGTCGCCGCCTTCAGGAGGGCTAAAAGCTAACATTATTAGTGCCACCACCGCGTTGGACCCGCCGAAGCGTATCTAGAAGGCCATCCGCTCAACGCTGTCGATTAGACAATCCAGGTGAAGGAGTTTCCGCTGCCAGAGAGGCCCAGGAGATCGTGGTGCGACATATGAAGTCTCCGCTGATGATCGGGGAGGGCACATGGCGGCGCCTACCGGCACCCATGAGACCGAGCCCGAACTCTGGCGCTTGAGCGACGCCTTCAACCTCATTGTCATTGCAACCTTCGGTGTCTCAACTGCGGCATCGCGTCAGTCGAAGAGGTCGCGCTGATGGTGGACAATGAAGACTGACGAGGTTGTCATACTCAGCGGCCAATGATGCGGCGAAAGGTTCAACCGCATCCAGGTTTTAAGAGTGAACCGAATTTTGGCGGAAGACGACGCGACGCTCTGAGGCCGCCCAAGTCATGCGAATCACGACGCGTCTGGTATTCGGTACCCGACAATTCGCCCGGTCGGTACGAGTTGGGAAAGAAAGTCGAAGTCCCGAATGTTTTCCGTGAGCAGACTTGCACCCAGCTGCCGCGCCTGCAGGAACAACAAGGCGTCGTTGACGAACTTGCGCTCATGGCCTTCACCCTTCGGCAAATTGCTCATTCGGAACAGAAGACCGGCGAGGATGCCGGCTTGCCCCCAGAGGCGGCTTTGATAAAGCAGGTGTCGAATTCTTAAGGCAGGGGCAAAAGATTGAGGAACCGGTCCAGTTGGAGATGCATAGGGAACAACCATGCAACGGTTGAATGTTGGCCGGCTCTTTTTGTCGACGAGAGCACCGGCCTACCCGAGAGTTTGGCTCGCCAGAGCATAGGTCTTCGGCGTAGCCGGGCCGCCGACGGAGAAATCGGCGAGGCGTTTGCCCAACGACATGGTCAGCACCGTATCGAAGACCGGCATCCCGGCGTGCGAAAGAAAGGCGGCGAACTCGCCGCTGTCCATGTGGGTGTCGACCCGAAGGAAAGATCCCGAATGGTCGGCGACGTGCGGCCGCACGATAGCTACGGCGTCGGTATCGCTTTCGGCCACGACCGGTCCCACCACATGGCCGCGCCCGAATGGCCGGCAGAGCGCGAAGGCGCTCAGCCTGTCGCCCTTGAAAAGCCCATAGCCGGCCGAATGCGCGAAGAGCATTTCAATGAGCGCCGTCCGCTTCACGCCAAAGCCGGCCGCGTCGAGCGCGATCCCTGCCGGAATATCGCTTGCCGTCAAAGCCCGGATGTCGCCGCGCGCGCCCGGCTGACTATCCATTGTTGGCATGCGGGCGATGCCTTGGCATTGATAGACGGTCTTCTCCGGCTGGAAGTCGAGCGAAAGGTAGAGCCGCCTTGCCGCCCGGGTCGCATTGAGGCGCAGGTCGCGCCCGGCGACCTTCTCGAAGACCCGCTGCATCAGCCATTGCCCCGCACCGAGCGTCTGCAGTCGCGGCGAGGTGATGACCATTCCAACGGTCGCGAAATCGGCGCCATGCGCGAACCACATGGCCGAGCCCAGAACACGGCCAATCTCATCAAGCGCCACGAGCCCTTCCCCCACTTCGCGCAGGAACTGCCAGTCTTCGGCTCGGTGCGGCCATCCCACAGATAGGGAGTGCGCGTGCAACCGGTCGAGTTCGATGCCCTCGATGTCGCCGATGCGCATCGAGAAGGCATCGATTTTGAAACTTCCGGACGGCTTCAATTTCTTGCCTCAGAACGATTGCTAAGCGGGTGACACACAATGGCCGCCCGCCCCTGCCAACGCTAGACAACCAGGTCGATACGATTTGCTCGAAAGCCGCGCGCCAACGCAAGATTCGACTGAAACATTTCCGCTTTCAGCACGCAATCGCGAAAGAAGCCGCACATGCTGTTCCGACTTGTTGCAGCATACGGTCGACGGCACCCATCCGGCGCACCCGAAATCCCTGAGGGCTGGAATGGACGTCTTCGACATCCTCGACCGTCTCGTCGCCTTTCCATCGGTCGCCGGCAAACCGAACGGTGATATCGCCGGCTGGATCGAGACCTATCTCACGGAGCACGGAACGCAGGTCACCGTGCTCCCCGGACCGGAAGGCGATCGTTCCAATCTTTTCGCGACGATCGGCCCTGCTGATGTCCCCGGCTACATACTATCCGGCCACATGGACGTCGTCCCTGCCGCAGAGCCGCAATGGACCTCGTCCCCTTTCGCGCTGCGCCAGGAGGGCGAAAGGCTCTACGGACGTGGCACCACCGACATGAAAGGGTTTCTTGCCGCGGTGCTCGCGGCCGTACCCGCACTGACGGGACTGCGCCTTGCCAGGCCGATCCATCTCGCCTTCTCCTATGACGAGGAGGTCGGGTGCCGCGGCGTGCCGCATCTGATTGCCCGCCTGCCTGCCCTTTGCGCGAAGCCGCTCGGCGTCATCGTCGGCGAGCCGAGCGCCATGCGCGCCGTGTGCGCCCACAAGGGCAAGGCAGCCGCCCGCGTGACGATCAACGGGCGCTCCGGCCATTCCTCGCGGCCCGATCTCGGGCTTAACGCTATCCATGCCATGGCCGCGGCGCTGAGCGAGGCCGTGAGCGAAGCCGAGCGGTTGACGCATGGTCCGTTCGACCCTGCCTTCGAGCCGCCCTACTCCTCGCTCCAGGCGGGCGTGGTGGCAGGCGGACAGTCAGTCAACATCATTCCAGACACCTGCACTTTGGACCTGGAGGCGCGCGCCATACCCGGCGTCGATCCGGCCAGCCTGCTCGCGTCAGTCAAAGCGCAGGCAGAGGTTCTTACGGCCGACGGCTTCCGGGTCGAGTGGACGCCGATCAGCGCCTATCCGGCGCTATCGCTTCCGCGAGACGCGGCGCTGGCGACCCTGCTGTGCGAGTTGACCCGCGAAGCGCCGCTCGGCGCCGTCAGCTACGGCACGGAGGCCGGCCTCTATCAGGCCGCCGGCTTCGACGCGATCATCTGCGGCCCAGGCGACATTGGCCGCGCCCACAAGCCGGACGAGTACATCCTTGCGAGCGAACTCGCCGCCTGCCAGCGATTGATCGGGGCGCTGGGCACGCGCTGCGCGTCGTGACGAGGCAACCGCGATGACATTCCTGTTCAATTCCGATGCGCGCCGCGGTGCCGTCTTCGCCGAGGCGTTCGCGGGAGAATTACCGGACATCCCTTTCACGATCGATGCCGCAGCGGTCGATCCAGACGCCGTGCGTTACCTGATCAGCTGGACCGTGCCGGACGACCTCGCCCGCTACAGGAATCTGGAAATCCTGTTTTCCATCGGCGCCGGCGTCGACCAGTTTCGCCTCGATGCGGTGCCTCAAAACGTGAAGATCGTGCGCATGATCGAGGAAGGCATCGCGCGCATGATGCAAGAATATGTGACTATGGCCGTGCTCGCGCTCCATCGCAACCTGCCGGCCTATCTGTCGCAGCAGCGCGCCCGCCAGTGGAATGATATCGCGCAACTGCAGGCCCGGTCGCGCAGGGTCGGCGTGCTCGGCCTCGGACAGCTTGGCCAGGCCGTCCTAGACAGGTTGAAGCCCTTCGGATTCCCGCTTGCCGGCTGGAGCCGCTCGCCGCGACGGATCGAGGGCGTGACTTGTCATCATGGCGAGCTCGGGCTGGAACAGATGCTCGCGGCCAGCGACATACTGGTCTGCCTGCTGCCGCTGACCGAGGATACGCGCGGCTTCCTTGATGCCGGCCTGTTTGCGAAGTTGCCCAAGGACGCGGCGCTCGTCCACACCGGCCGGGGGCCACAGCTCGATCACGAAGCGCTTGTCGCCACGCTCGACAGGGGTCGCCTGTCGGCCGCAATGATCGACGTCACCGATCCCGAACCGCTGCCCGCGAGCCATCCTTTCTGGTCGCATCCAAAGATCATCCTCACTCCGCATGTCGCCAGTGTCACCCAGCCAGCGACCGCCGCCCGCGCCGTCATCGACAACATCAAGCGTCACCGCGCCGGACTCGACCCCATCGGGCTCGTCGACCGGTCGCGCGGCTATTGACTTTCCAACATGAAAGGCCGCTCCTTGCTCCTGCTCAAGACCGTCGACACCAACCCAACCTTTTCACCGCGCGAATCCAAGGCGTTGCCCGAACGGCTGATAGCCGGCAATCCCGTCTTCAAGACCTGGGCACAGGACGTGGCCAAGGACGACCTCATCCATACCGGCGTCTGGGAGGCGACGCCTGGGGAGACGCGCTCGATCAAGGGGGAGACCTTCGAGTTCTGCCATATCCTCTCCGGCATGATCGAAATCACCCCCGACGGCGGCAAGCCGGTGACCTACCGCGCCGGCGACAGTTTCGTAATGAAGCCTGGCTTCACCGGGGTTTGGAAGACCGTCGAAACGGTGCGCAAGATCTACATAACCGTGGGGTAGAGGGCGTCCGCGACAGGCGCCGACCTGCGCGGAAGATTTTGCCGTACCCCGCGCCCAGCACGCAACATTCGGCGGCGACGGGCCACCGAACAGCGCATGCTGCGTGCTGGCACGCGCTACGCTCCGGTCAATGCAGGAAAGTGGTCGCCCATGAGCCTAAGCTTCGATCCGGATACAGTTCCCTTCCCCGTCGGGCATTTCATTGGCGGAGAGCTGATCGCCGCCGAGGGTGCGATCGAGATGCGCCGACCGTCTGACGGCAAGCCATACACCGCCTGCCCCATTGCCGGCATCGACATCGTCACCCGCGCGGTAGAGAGCGCCAGAGCCGCACTGAAGTCCAGCAACTGGGGCGGCGTTCGGCCTCGCGAACGCACCAAGGCGCTCCAGGCCTGGGCAGACCTGATCGAGGCGGAAGCCGAAGCGCTCGCCAGAATCGAGGCCGTGAGCTCGACCCGGCCCGTGGGACAGCTCATCGCCGGCGACATCGCCGTCACCGCCGAGCAGATCCGCTTCTTCGCCGAGTTCGCCGACAAGGAAGGCAGCGAGCTCGTGCCGACCGACGATACCAGCCTCGGCATGATCATGAGCGAGCCCTATGGCGTGGTCGGCGCGATCACGCCGTGGAACTTTCCCATTTCCATGGCCGGCTGGAAGCTCGGCCCGGCGCTGGCCGCCGGCAATGCTGTCGTGCTGAAGCCCTCCGAGATGACGCCCTTCTCGGCAGTCTACATGGCGCAGCTCGCCGTCAAAGCAGGCCTGCCGGCCGGGCTCATAAACGTTGTGCTCGGCGATGGTCCGACGACCGGCACGGCGCTCACCGGCCATCCTGAGATCGCCAAGGTCAGCTTCACCGGCTCGACCCGGGCCGGATCGGCAATCATGGAGAATGTCGCGCGCACCGGCGTCAAGCCGATGACGCTGGAGCTCGGCGGCAAGAGCCCGCAGATCGTCTTTGCCGATGCCGATCTCGACAAGTCGGCGACTGCGATCGCCGGTAGCGTCATCTTCAACGCCGGCCAGGCCTGCGTCGCCGGCACGCGCCTGATCGTCGACAAGCGCGTGGCCGACCGGCTGACGGCCGCGATTCTGGAGCGGATGAAGGCGGTGCGCCCGGGCCCTACCTGGGACGAGGCGACACACTATTCGCCGATCGTCTCAGACAGGCAGCGGACACGTGTCGATGGCATCGTGCGGGCCTCCGTCGAGGCCGGTGGCGAGTGCTTGACCGGCGGCGCCGCCATGGACAATTCCGGCTATTTCTACCAGCCGACGCTGATCGCCAATGTCGACCAGGCCAATCCCGCAATCGTCGAGGAGATTTTCGGTCCGGTCCTGACCGTCCAGACCTTCGAGACCGAGGAAGAGGCCCTGGCGCTGTCCAGCCATCCGACCTACGGGCTGGCTTCCGGCCTGTTCACCGCCGACCTGTCCCGCACGATCCGCATCGCGCGCAAGCTCGAAGCTGGCACCGTCTGGGTCAACCGCTACAGCCGCTCGCGCGACCACATCCTGCCGACCGGAGGCTACAAGCACTCCGGCATCGGCAAGGACCTTGGCCGCGAGGCCTATCTCGCCAACCGCAGGACCAAAAGCGTCCTGGTCAGCCTTTAGAGAGATGCCGATGAAGTCCTATTCGATCGCCCTGATCCCCGGTGACGGCATCGGCCACGATGTAACCGCCGCCGCCTGGGCGGTACTGGAAACGGCAGCCCAGCACGCAGGCTTTGCCCTGACGGCAACTCAATTCCCCTGGTCCTGCAAATTCTACAAGGAGACCGGCCGCATGATGCCAGAGGGCGGCATTGAGACGTTGCGCGGCTTCGACGCCATCCTCCTCGGCGCCGTCGGCTGGCCGGCGGAGGTACCGGATTCGGTCTCGCTTCACGGCCTGCTGCTGCCGATCCGCAAGGCATTCGTGCAGTACGCCAACATCCGGCCGCACCGCCTGCTTCCCGGCGTCAGGGGACCATTACGGGCGGAAAACTTTGACATCCTATGCATCCGCGAGAACACCGAAGGCGAATATTCCGGCGCCGGCGGGCGCGTGCATCAAGGCACTGCGGACGAGGTCGCGGTGGAGACCTCGATCTTCACCCGCGCCGGCGTGGAGCGCATCCTTCGCTTCGGCTTCGAGCAGGCGCGGGCACGGCGGGGCAAGCTTGCGTCCGTCACCAAATCCAATGCGCAGAAATATTCGATGGTGTTCTGGGACGAGATCACGCGAAAGCTCGCCGCGGAATACTCCGACGTCGCCGTGACCAGCTATCATGTCGATGCGCTTGCCGCGCGCATGATCATGGCGCCGGAGAGCCTGGACGTGGTCGTCGCCTCGAACCTCTTCGGCGACATCCTGACCGATATCGGCGCTGCGATCCAGGGCGGACTGGGCTACGCCGCCTCCGCCAACATCAACCCCGACCGTTCGGCGCCATCCATGTTCGAGCCGGTGCACGGCTCCGCGCCTGACATCGCCCATCTCGGCATCGCCAATCCGATCGCCGCCATCTGGTCCTGCGCCATGATGCTCGATCATCTCGGCGAAAAGGCTGCGGCCGGCCGCGTCATCAAGGCGCTCGAGGCGACGACCGCCAGAGGCATCGGCACCATCGCCGGCAAGGACCGGACGGAGGCCATCACGGCCACCGTCATCGCGGCACTCACCTGATTGCAAGGTCGTTTTCGATGAAAAACTTGAAGGACAACACTCTCTTCCGCGAGGCAGGCCTGATCGGTGGCGAATGGGTCGGGGCCGGCTCCGGCAGAACGGTCGATGTCATCGATCCGGCGACGCAGACCGCGATCGGCGCGGTGCCCGACATGGCCTGCTCCGAGACCCGCGCGGCAATTGACGCCGCGGTTTCCGCCTACCGGGATTGGAGGAAAAAAACCAACGCCGAACGCGCTGTCCTGCTGGAGGCCTGGCACAGCCTGATGCTCGCGCATCTGGACGATCTGGCACTGATCCTGACGACGGAACAGGGCAAGCCGCTGGATGAGGCCAGGGGCGAGATCCGTTATGGCGCATCCTTCGTCAAATGGTTCGCCGAGGAAGCGCGTCGCATCAACGGCCACACCATCCCCTCGCCGACGTCCGACCGCCGCATCATCGTGCTGAAGGAACCGGTCGGGGTGTGCGGTATCATCACGCCGTGGAATTTTCCCAACGCAATGATCACCCGCAAGGTCGCGCCGGCGCTCGCCGCCGGCTGCACGGTGGTCGTCAAGCCGTCCGAGTTCACGCCCTATTCGGCGCTGGCGCTCGGCGTGCTCGCCGAACGGGCGGGCATTCCCGCCGGCGTCATCAATATCGTCACCGGCATGCCGACCGAGATCGGCAATGAGATCATGGCGAACGAGACCGTGCGCAAGATCTCCTTCACCGGCTCGACGCGAGTTGGCTCGCTGCTGATGCGCGGGGCGGCCGACAGCGTGAAGCGGCTCAGTCTCGAACTCGGCGGCAATGCGCCCTTCATCGTCTTCGACGACGCCGACCTCGACCTCGCCGTCGAGGGCGCGCTCGCCTCGAAGTTCCGCAATGGCGGTCAGACCTGCGTTTGCGCCAACCGCATCCTCGTCCAGGCCGGCGTCTACGAAACTTTCGCCGCGAAGCTTTCCGCCCGCGTCAACGCCATGACAGTCGGGCCAGGCACACAGCCCGGCGTCGCCATCGGGCCGATGATCAACATGGCAGCGGTCGAGAAGATCAACCGGCACGTCGAGGACGCGCTCGCCAAAGGCGCCTCGATCGTCACAAAGAGCCCGGCGTTGCCGGAGGGCGGTCAGTATGTCGCGCCGCTGGTGCTGACGGGCGCCACAAAGGATATGCAGCTCGCCGGCGAGGAGACCTTTGGTCCGGTCGCGCCGCTTTTCCGCTTCGAGACGGAAGAGGAGGCAATCGCGCTGGCCAACGGCACGCCCTATGGGCTTGCCTCCTACTTCTACACCGAAAACCTGCAACGCGCCTGGCGTGTCGGCGAGGCACTGGAGTTCGGCATGGTCGGGCTCAACACCGGCTCAGTCTCGATGGAGGTGGCGCCCTTCGGCGGCATCAAGCAGTCCGGCCTCGGGCGCGAGGGCGCACAGGCCGGCATCGAGGAATATCTCGAGATGAAGAGTTTTCACATCGGCGGGCTGGGCTGAACCCAGCCCCGATTACCGTATCCGGTCGAGCGCCTTGTAGTAGAGCCCGACCATCGGCAGGAACCAGGGCTTGCCGGAATAGCCGGGAATTGACGGCCACTCGAGCCCCTTCATCGGATTGCGGTCCTCGCGGCCGAGCATGGCGTCGGCCATGATCATGCCGAGATGGGTGGAAAGCTGCGCGCCGTGGCCGGAATAGCCCATCGCGTACCAGGCTCCGTCCTGGTAGCCGGCGCGCGGGAAACGGTCCTTGGTCATGTCGACCAGCCCGCCCCAGCAATAGTCGATCTCGACCTTGGCGAGTTGCGGGAAAATCGCGGCGAGGCCCGCCTGCAATATCTGTCCGCTCTTGGCGTCGGAGCGCTGGTCGGATGTCGCCGAAAAGCGGGCGCGGCCGCCGAAGATCAGGCGCTTGTCCGGCGAAAGCCGGAAATAGTTGCCGATGTTCATCGAGGTCACACATGTCCGGTTGCCAGGCATGGTCGATGCGATCTCGGCATCGCTCAACGGTCTGGTGGCGATGATGAAGCTGCCGACGGAGATGATCCTGCGGCGGAAATACCCGAAATTCGGCGTGGTGTAGGCCCCGGTCGCCACCAGCAAATTGTCGGCGCTGATCTGGCCACGGGAGGTGGTGATCTCATGCCTGTTGCCGGCCTGCTTGCGGTCAGTCACCACCGCATTCTCGTGGATGACGGCGCCGTGGCGGACGGCGGCCGTGGCGAGACCGGCCACATAGCGGCCCATATGCATCATGGCGCTCTTCTTCGACAGCATCGCGCCATGGAAGGGAGAGCCGATCTCGGACTTGAGATCGGTCGCCGACAGCAACGCCGTGTCCGGATCCACTTCGGCATGAATGGCTTCGAAGTTGCGCGCAATCGCCTCGAAATGCTGCGGCTTGGAGGCGAGTTTCAGCTTGCCGGCGCGACGGAAATTGCAATCGATGCCTTCCTCGGCGACCAGCGCCTCGATAGTGTCGATGGAACTGTCCAGCGCGCGGTAAAGTGCGATCGCCCGTTCCCTGCCGAGCTCCGCCTTGGCCGAAAGGTAGCTATGTGCGAGGCCGTTGTTCAGGTGCCCGCCATTGCGCCCGGATGCGGCCCAGCCCACCCGCTCCGCTTCCAGCACCGCCACCTTCGCGCCGGCCTTCGCCAAATGGCGCGCGGCGGCGAGACCGGTGAAGCCGCCGCCGATGATGGCGGCGTCGTAGTGCCCCTCGACCGGGCCTTGCGCGCCGCCGGAAAAGACTGGGGCGGTGTCGTGCCAGTAGGAGACCAACTTCATCGGCATCCTGTCTGTCTCAAAGCCCAACCACGTCCGGAAGACCCGAAATATCGGCGATCTCGACATAGCCGTAATACGGGTTGGCCGGCTCGTGGCCCCGGTTGACCCAGACCTTGTTCTTGATGCCGAGGTCGTGTGCCGACATCAGGTCGTAGCGGAACGAAGACGAACAGTGAAGCACCTCTTCCGGGCCGCAGCCCAGCATGTCGAACATATACTCGAACGCCCTGAAGCGGGGTTTGTACGCCTGCGCTTGTTCGGCCGTGTAGACGGCATGGAATGGCGCGCCGAGCTTTTCGACATTGGACATGATCTGCGCGTTCATGGCGTTGGAGAGGATGACCAGCGGGATTTCCTTGGCGACCTTCGCCAGGCCGGCCGGAACGTCCGCGTGAGGCCCCCAGGTCGGAACACGCTCATAGACCATTCTGGCGTCCTCGGCGCTGAAAGCGACGCCGTTGCGCTTGCAGGAGCGCTCGAGCGCGTTGTGGACGACGTCGGCATAGGGCTTCCAGTCGCCCATGATCTCGTCGAGCCGGTAGGCCGCGAAGTTCTTTATGAGCTCCTGCATGCGCTGTTCGTCGAGACGGCTGCCGTAGAGATCGCGCGCCGCTTCCGCCATCTGGAAGAAGGTCAACGTGCCGTAGCAGTCGAAGGTGATGTATTTGGGCCTAAAGGAAGCCATGTCCGTCGATCTCCGGTAGAAGCACATCCGCATTCGGGATGCTTGATCATATGCCGGCATACGGCGAGCCACCTGACCGAAATGAACCTCCCGAAAGCAGAAAGTTCCGTATCCGCCATCCCGTTTGGCACGCTGTAGCATCTTGCCTGGCGATGGCAGCGCGATCTCGTGGCGTGGCGCGCTCGCTTCGGACGGCGCCGGCACAAGATGCGGCGCGCCCCTCACGCTACGGCGAAAGATACTGCCAAAGTCGAGGTCTTCAGACGATCTGCTGCGCGCCAATAGCCGAAACTTGGCATCAGACGAAAGGACGCTCAATGCAGCAGGGCGAGATCGAACTCCAGGCCTTCCGGCCCGACCACATCGAGGGCGCGGTGGCGCTTTCCCGCCAGGAGAAATGGCCGCATCGGCAGCAGGACTGGCAGATGGCGCTGCAGCTTTCGAGCGGCGCGGTCGCGCTCGACGACCAGGGCCGCGTCACCGGAACCATCCTGGTCACGCCCTACGGCAAGGACTGCGCCATGATCAACATGGTGATCGTCGACAGGGACGCGCGGGGCAAGGGGCTCGGGCGCCGTCTCATGGAGCAAGCCTTCACCCTCGCGGGCGAACGTCCGCTGCGGCTCGTCGCGACGACCGACGGCATGCCTCTTTATCAGAAGCTGGGCTTCGTGCCCTCCGGCACCATCATGCAGCATCAGGGCAAGGTCACCGAGCTTGAGGCGCCCGACGGCGTGGACGCAGCAGGCGCCGATGACCTGCCGGAAATTAAGGCGCTGGACCGCGGTGCCTATGGCGCCGACCGTGAAGCCTTGATCGATGCGCTGGCCGAGCGCGGCCAATTCGCCATGATCCGCCGCAACGGGGTTATCGAGGCCTATGCCGCGATCCGACCGTTCGGACGCGGCGAGGTGATCGGTCCGGTCATCGCGGGAAGTGCTGACGCCGCGAAGGCCCTAATCGCGTTCTTCGCCGCGACCCGCCCCGGCGCCTTCCTGCGTGTCGATACCGACAGCAGGACCGGCATTGCCGGCTGGCTCGAGGAAATCGGCCTCGCCCATGTCGGCGGCGGGGTGGCCATGGACCGTCCGCCCAAGAAAGATACTGAACAGTCCAGGCCAAGAATTTTCGCCCTCGCCAACCAGGCGCTCGGCTAGTCCGGAGACAACAATGCTCGCCAATTCCCTGATCGAACTCGACCGCGCCCATCTTATCCATCCTGTCGCCTCATACCGTGGCCATGAGGCGGTCGGCGTACGCGTGCTGAAATCGGCCAAGGGCGCCACCGTGACCGATGCGTCCGGCCGGCAACTTCTCGACGGTTTCGCGGGGTTGTGGTGCGTCAATGCCGGCTATGGCCACGACAGCATAGTCGAGGCGGCAGCCCGGCAGATGCGCGAGCTTCCCTACGCCACGGCTTATTTCGATCTCGGCTCGGAGGCGGCCATCCGGCTCGCCTCGGAGCTGGCCGAGCGCGCGCCCGGCGATCTCAATCACGTCTATTTCACGCTCGGGGGTTCCGACGCGGTCGACAGCACGATCCGTTTCGTCCGCTACTACTGGAATGCGAGGGGCGAGCCGAAACGCGACCAGTTCATATCCATCGAGCAGGGCTATCACGGGTCGTCGGTGGTCGGCGCGGGCCTCACCGCCCTGCCCGCCTTTCATGCCGGCTTCGGCATTCCCTTCGAATGGCAGCACAAGATCCCTTCCCCCTATCCCTATCGCAACCCGGTAGGCGAGGATGGGAACGCGATCATCGCCGCGTCGCTTGCCGCGCTAAAGGCCAAGATCGAGGAGATCGGGCCGTGGCGGGTCGCCGCCTTCTATGCCGAGCCGATCCAGGGCTCGGGCGGCGTCATCGTCCCGCCGAAAGGCTGGATCAAGGCCATGCGCGAACTCTGCCGGGAGTACGGCATCCTGTTCATCGCCGACGAAGTGATCACCGGCTTCGGCCGCACTGGGCCCCTGTTTGCCTGCACGGACGAGGACATCGTTCCCGATTTCATGACGACGGCGAAGGGCCTGACCTCGGGCTATGTTCCGATGGGCGCGGTGTTCATGGCCGACCATGTCTACGAGGTCATCGCCGATGGCGCGGGCGCCTCGGCCGTCGGCCACGGCTATACCTATTCCGCCCACCCGGTCAGCGCCGCCGTCGCCCTCGAAGTGTTGAAGCTCTACGAAGACGGTCTTCTGGAGAACGGCATCAAGGCCGGCGCCCGCCTGATGGCTGGCCTGTCGGGCTTGCGCGACCATCCGTTGGTCGGCGATGTGCGCGGTCGCGGCATGCTCGCGGCGATCGAACTTGTGGTCGATAAAGAGAGGAAGACACCGCTTCCAGCGTCGGCCATGCCGGCGCGGCGGGTCTTCGACAGGGCATGGGACAACGGCCTCATCATCCGTGCGTTTGCGCATGGGGTTATCGGCTATGCACCCCCGCTGTGCTGCACAGACAGCGACATCGACGTGATCGTGGAGCGCACGCGCCGAACGCTTGACCAGACGCTAGAGGACCTGGATGTTCGCCAGGCCCTGCCATGACGGGCAGCGAATATTTCGTGTCTCGAAATATCGCCGGGGCAGATGATTTCGCAATTTTGTGCCGCCCCCTCACGCCTTTTCGGCGAATCCAGCGCGGGGGAAGTGCCAGACTGCTGTTAAGACAAGGCCAGAAGACCCGAAGTTCCGGGCCTTTGAAAAGGCCGACGCTCCGGACAGCACGGAACTTTGTTCTGTTCAGCACGATTAATGCGGCCGCGCGCAGAGGAGAGCCAGTCTTGGCCAGGGGCTTCAGCGAATCCAAATATATGACCTTCGACGTTGTCGGCACGCTGATCGACTTCGAAGGCGGCATTACGACCTGCTTGGCCGGGATTGCCGCCGAGGCCGGCGTTGCCATCGATTGCGAAGCCGCGCTGGCCCTGTACCGGCAGGCTCGCTACATGCCCGATGCGGGCCTGTTTCCCGACGATCTCGTGCGTGTCTACATGGTTATGGCCCCACAACTCGGTCTGCCGGCCGAGGAGAAATATGGCGTCCGGCTGCGGGACTCCGCCAGTGCCTGGCAAGGTTTCCCCGACAGTGAGGCGGCATTGGCCGAGCTTGCGAAGTCACACAAGCTGATTGCCATGACCAATGCCCGGCGCTGGGCGCTCGATCATTTCGAGAAGCAGCTCGGATCACCCTTCTTCGCCACCTTCACGGCCGACGAGACCGGCACGGAGAAACCCGACCCTGCTTTCTTCCAGAAGGTCTTCGATTTCGTCGCCTCAAGGGGCGACAGCAAGGACGACATCCTGCACGTCGCGCAAAGCCAGCATCACGACATCGGCGTATCCCGGGCGCTCGGCATGTCCAATTGCTGGATCGAACGCCGGCACGCCCAGAAGGGCTATGGCGGCACGATCGAGCCCGAGCGCTTCACCGTACCAGACCACCACTTCACCTCGATGGCCTCCCTTGCAGCGGCCGTTCGGGAAAGCCTGAAGGAACGAACCTGAGCCAAAGCCCGGAAAGCCGCAGCAAGACGAGCATCCTGACCAAACAACAGAAAGGGGAATGAACATGAAAGACAAGATCACGAACTGGACCAGCGCAGACGATGCCATGGTCGAAAATGCCATTCGGCGGGGCGCGAACCGCCGCGAACTTCTCAAGATGCTGTTGGCCGGTGGCGCCGCGATTGCCGCGGGCAGCGTGGTGCTCGGCCGCGCCACCCAGGCCGTAGCCGCCACGCCGGTTTCCGGCGGAAATTTCAAAGCCGCCGGCTGGTCGTCCTCGACCGCCGACACACTCGATCCGGCAAAGGCGTCGCTCTCCACCGACTATGTCCGCTGCTGCTCGCTCTACAACCGACTGACTTTCCTCGACAAGGATGGCGTCACGCAGATGGAGCTGGCCGAAAGCTTCGACAGCAAGGACGCCAAGACCTGGACCGTGAAGCTGCGCAAGGGCGTCACCTTCCACGACGGCAAGGACCTCACCGCCGACGACGTCGTCTTCTCGCTGAAGCGCCATCTCGACAAGTCGGTCGGTTCCAAGGTCGCCAAGATCGCGGCGCAGATGACCGGCTTTAAGGCGATCGACAAGTCGACCGTGGAAATCACGCTCGCCGACCCGAATGCCGACCTGCCGACCATCCTGGCGCTGCACCATTTCATGATCGTCCAGGACGGCACCACGGACTTTTCCAAGGGCAATGGCACCGGCGCGTTCGTGCTGCAAACGTTCGAGCCTGGCGTGCGTTCGGTGGTCACCAAGAACAAGAACTACTGGAAATCGGGCAAGCCCTACCTGGATTCGTTCGAATTCATCGCCATCAGTGACGACAGCGCCCGTGTCAACGCGCTCTTGTCCGGCGACATCAGCTTCGCCGCCTCGATCAATCCGCGCGCGATGAAGCTCATCAGCGGCCAGCAGGGTTTCGAATTGTCGAAGACGACCTCGGGCAACTACACGGATCTCAACATTCGGCTCGATATGGACCCCGGCAACAAGGCCGACTTCGTGGCCGGCATGAAATATCTCGTCAACCGCGAGCAGATCGTCAAATCGGCGTTGCGTGGCCTCGGTGAAGTCGGCAACGACCAGCCCGTCTCGCCGGCCAATGTCTTCCACAACGCCGACGTCAAGCCGAAGGCTTTCGACCCGGACAAGGCGAAGTTCCACTTCCAGAAGGCAGGCCTGCTCGGCCAGTCCATCCCGGTGGTCGCTTCCGACGCCGCCACCTCGTCGATCGACATGGCTGTGATCATCCAGGCCGCCGGCGCGGATATCGGTATGAAGCTCGACGTCCAGCGTGTCCCGGCCGACGGCTACTGGGACAATTACTGGCTCAAGGCGCCAATCCATTTCGGCAACATCAATCCGCGCCCCACGCCGGACATTCTGTTCTCGCTCCTCTACGCATCCAACGCGCCGTGGAACGAAAGCCAGTACAAGTCCGAGAAGTTCGACAAGATGCTCATCGAGGCGCGCGGCCTGCTCGACCAGGCCAAGCGCAAGGAGATCTATGGCCAGATGCAGGCTATGGTCTCCGAGGAGGCCGGCACCATCATCCCGGCCTACATTTCCAACGTGGATGCCCTCTCCAGCAAGGTGAAGGGTTTGGAGGCGAACCCGCTCGGTGGCATGATGGGGTACGCAATGGCGGAATATCTCTGGCTCGAAGCCTGAGGGAAGCCAGCCGGGGGCCAGTCAGCCAGCCCCCGGCATTTCGTTGCGCAAGATTACTTGGCCGAACAACCGCAGGAGCGCTTCCATGACGTCTGGGGTTCTCAACCTCGTGCTGAAGCGGCTGGGGATCGCGGCGGTCACGCTTCTGATCGTGCTGTTCGCCGTTTTTTTCGCCACCAGCATGCTGCCCGGCGACACCGCGTCGATCCTGCTCGGCCAGGCGGCTACACCCGAAGCCGTCGCCGGCCTGCGCGAGGCCATGCATCTCAACGATCCGGCAATCCTGCGCTTCCTGCGCTGGCTTCTCGGCCTGCTCCACGGCGATCTCGGCACTTCCTATGCCAACCAGATGCCGGTCGCGGCGCTGATCGGTGGGCGCTTCGTCAACACCATGGAGCTTGCCGGCATCACCACCCTGCTCTCGGTGCCCCTGGCGCTGACGTTGGGTATCACCGCCGCCATGCTGCGCGGCTCCCTCTACGACCGCACCGTCACCGTCGTTTCGATCGGCGTCATCTCCGTGCCGGAATTCATGGTCGCGACCCTCGCGGTCCTGCTCTTCGCCGTTTATCTCAAATGGCTGCCGGCGCTGTCCTCGGTCAATGAGGCGCATACTCTGACCGACCTCGTGCGCATCTATGCAATGCCCGTGATCACGCTGACCTTCGTCATCTCCGCTCAGATGATCCGCATGACCCGCGCCGCGGTCATCGAGACGCTCTCCACGCCTTATGTCGAGATGGCGCTGCTCAAAGGCGCCTCACGCGGCCGCATGGTGCTGAGACACGCGCTCCCCAATGCGCTCGGGCCGATCGTCAACGCGGTCGCGCTCTCGCTGTCCTATCTGGTCGGCGGCGTCATCATCGTCGAGACGATCTTCAACTATCCCGGCATCGCCAAGCTGATGGTCGATGCCGTCGCCACCCGAGACCTGCCGCTGATCCAGAGCTGCGCGATGATCTTCTGCCTCGGCTATCTATTGCTCATCACCGCCGCCGATGTCGTCGCCATCATGTCCAACCCGAGGCTCAGATGACGATTGCGCGCGCCACAACCTCCCGTCGATCCTTCCTGGGCCACAGCTACAGCCTCGTGGGCATCGTGGCCGCTTTGGTCATCCTGGCTTGGACGCTTGTCGCGATCCTCGCGCCCTACATCATTCCTCATTCGATTGGAGACATCGTCGACGACGATTATTTCGGCCCGATGCGTCAGGGGCTATGGCTCGGCTCGGACTATCTGGGGCGCGACATGCTCTCGCGGGTGCTTATGGGCGCGCGCTACACCGTCGGCATATCGCTCGCCTCCGTCGCCATCGCCTGCTTTTCGGGCGTCGTGCTGGGGATGATCGCGGCCGTCACCGGTGGCTGGCTCGACATCTGCCTCAGCCGCTTCCTCGACGCCATGAATTCCATCCCCAGCAAGCTGTTCGGCCTTGTGGTCGTCGCCGCGGTCGGCTCGTCGATCCCGGCGCTGATCCTGACGCTGGCCGTCATCTATATACCAGGCGCCTACCGCTTCGCGCGGGCGCTCGCCGTCAACATCAACACCATGGACTTCATGACCGTCGCTCGCGTCCGTGGCGAGAGCACCGTCTATCTCATCGGGTCGGAGATTCTGCCCAATATCATCCGTCCGGTGCTTGCCGACTTCGGCCTGCGCTTCGTCTTCATCGTGCTCCTGCTCTCCGGCCTCTCGTTCCTGGGGCTCGGCCTGCAGCCGCCGCTCGCCGATTGGGGCGCGCTGGTGCGCGAGAACATCGGCGGCCTGCCCTTCGCGGCGCCTGCAGTCATCGTGCCTTCGCTGGCGATCGCTAGCCTGACCATCAGCGTCAACCTGCTGATCGACAACCTGCCGCAGAAGATCAGGGACAGGGACGCATGACCAATCTCGTCGAGGTCAGGAACCTGAGGATCGAGGCGACGACCGACGCCGGACGCGTCGTCGAGATCATCAAGGGCGTCAGCCTCGACATCGCCGATGGCGAGATCGTCGCCCTGATCGGCGAGAGCGGCTCCGGCAAGACAACGGTGGCGCTCTCGCTCATGGGACACGCGCGATCTGGCTGCCGGATCACCGGCGGCGAAATCAATGTGAACGGCAAGAACATGGCCGCGCTTTCCGAAAAGCAGCGCGCCAGGTTGCGAGGCACCGACATTGCCTATGTTCCGCAAAGTGCCGCCGCCTCCTTCAACCCTTCGTCCACCATCATGGAGCAGGTGATCGAGGTTACGCGCATCCACAGGCTGATGCCGTCCGAGCAGGCGCGAAAGCGCGCGGTCGAGCTGTTCAGGGCCTTGTCGCTGCCGGACCCGGAAGGAATCGGCGCCCGTTATCCGCACCAGGTTTCAGGTGGGCAGTTGCAGCGGCTGTCGGCGGCCATGGCACTTATCGGCGATCCCAAGCTGGTCATCTTCGACGAACCTACGACGGCGCTCGACGTGACGACGCAGATCGATGTGCTGAAGGCATTCAAGTCGGTCATGCGGGCCGGCGGGATAGCGGGTGTCTACGTTTCGCACGATCTCGCGGTCGTTGCCCAGATCGCCGACCACATTGTGGTGCTGAAGGGCGGCCAAGTGCAGGAGACCGGCACCACGACTCAGATTCTTTCGGCTGCGCAGCACCCCTATACGCTCGAACTGCTGGCTGCCTTCGAGCCGAAGCCGCGGCAAGCGCACGCGGATGCAGATGCCGGCGCGAAGCCGTTGCTGCGCATCGATAATGTGACGGCCGGCTATGGCGCGCTGCGAGATGACGGACTGCCACTCATCAGGGCCGTCGATTCCGTCAGCCTGGTCGTCGAGAAAGGGCGCAACCTCGGCGTCATCGGCGAATCCGGCTGCGGAAAATCGACGCTGGCGCGCGTCATCGCCGGCATTCATCCGGCGGCGGCCGGCGACATCATCTTCGACGGCAAGCAACTGGAGCGTGCCGCAGGCAAACGCAGCCAGGACCAGCTGCGCGAGATGCAGATCGTGTTCCAGTATGCCGACACCGCGCTCAATCCAGCCAAGGCGATCGAAGACATCATCTCCCGTCCACTGGCCTTCTATCACCGGCTCGACCAGCAGGCGCGCTCGAAGCGCGTCGACGAACTGCTTGACATGGTCCGCCTGCCCAGGGCGCTGCGCTACCGTCGCCCGTCGGAGCTCTCGGGCGGCCAGAAGCAGCGGGTGAACTTCGCGCGCGCCCTGGCGGCCGGGCCCAAGCTCATCATCTGCGACGAAATCACCTCGGCGCTCGACGCGGTGGTGGCGGCCGCCGTGATCGAACTGCTCAAGGAACTGCAGCGCGAGTTGGGCCTTTCCTACATTTTCATCAGCCACGACCTCTCGGTCGTCGAGGCCATCTGTGACCAGATCATGGTCATGTACAATGGCGAGCGGGTGGAGCAGATCACGCCCGACAAACTGCAGGCGCCCACCCACCCCTATTCGAAGCTTCTGTTCTCCTCAGTCCCGAAGCTCGATCCGACGTGGCTCGATAGCCTCGTCCGAGACCCCGAGCTGGTCAGCCAGTACGGCCATCGCTGACTACAAGGGAAAGAGGCTGGGCAGCGACATATGCGTCTTGACGGTGGGAGACCTCAGCACCGCGAAGCTGAAATATTTGTCAATGCCGATATCCATGTCGGTGAGCTGCTCCATGGATCTCGATGTCAATTCGATCGAGTTTGATGAACTGTCCAGGAATAGAGGTTTTGGGAGCCGCCGTTAGCTCCGCCGTCATCCGTGCCGCGGAACTCTCCCGACGCTACAATTGCGAGCAGAGCCGGTAGGCCTCGTAGATCGACGAGTAGATGTCCCGGCTGGCAACCGCGTCTCCAATGCGGTGCAAGACAAACGATCCAGCGGCTTGGGCATTATCAGCTTCCTTTGTCCCCGCGCCGGTCATGAGTGCTATGTCGGTGACGCCGTTGTTGGCTGAGCACGCACGCAATTCCTGGTAGGTATCCTCCATGGGGGCGGTGCCGCGCTCGACAATGAGTTGGGCTGCGAGCACTTCCGTTTCCGCACCGGTGAGTTCGTGCCGGAATGTGGCGGCTATTCCGTTGCCTTGGCGTGCTGCCTTGACCAGGCGCACGTCGCTGATGACGCGGATGCCGCGTTCCGAGGCGCGTTTGCGAAAACTCACCCTGTCCGGATAAGGCGTCTCGATCGCCAGGGTGTCGTCCGCTATGGCCAGGCTGACCAAGCGCCCCAGACGGGCAAGATGCAGAGCGCAGGAAATTGCGGCCTGGCGTCCGGTCTCATCGTAGATGAGCACATCGTCCTTCGCCGGCACCACCCCGGTCAAGACGTCCCAGACGCTGTGGCAATGTTCGGCGCCCTCCAGCCACTCCATGTCGGGAACGCCGCCGGTGGCGATGATGACCGCGTCCGGTTTGTCGGCGAGGACCACTGCTGCGTCCGCATAGGTGTTGAGACGAACTTCCACACCAAGGCGAGTGAGTTCGCCGGTGCGCCAGTCGACTATGCCGATGAGATCCTTGCGGTCGGAGGCGGAGGCCGCGACGAGCACCTGTCCGCCAAGCCGTGCTCCGGCTTCAAGCAGGGTCACTTTGTGTCCGCGCTCGGCGGCGACCCGTGCCGCTTCCATCCCACCCGGGCCACCGCCGACCACGACCACCCGTTTCGGCGTTTCGGCCCGGTCAATGATGTGGTTGACGATCGTCTCATGGCCGCTGGCCGGGTTGTGAATGCACTGCACCTTCTTGTACAGGCAATAGGATGCGCCGACACACGGGCGGATGCGTTCTTCTTCTCCGCGCATCACCTTGTTGACGATATGGGGGTCGGCGATATGCGCCCGGGTCATGCCGACCAGATCGACCAGGTTTTCGCGGATGGCATGTCGAGCCGTGGCTACATCCCGGATTGCCGCGGCGTGGATCACGGGCAGTTTGGTTTCCCGCTTGAACCTGCCGACCACGGGCAAAAACGGCGCGCTGGGGCTAAACATGCCGGGCATGTTTTGCTCGGCCAGGGACAGCTCAGTGTCCATGCGGCCAAAGATGCAGTTGAAGAAGTCGATATGGCCTTCCCGCTCGAACAGCCGGGCGAAATCAAGGCATTCCTCGAAATCCGGTCCGTCTTCGACCGCCTCGTCGATCACGAAGCGGATACCCACAGCGAAGTCGTCGCCGACTGCGCGGCGGATCGCCTCGTGAACCATCAAGCCGAAGCGGGCACGGTTTTCCAGCGAGCCGCCGTAGGCGTCCGTGCGCCTATTGGTTCTACGCGACAGGAATTGCCCGATCAGATGGCCGCCGGCAACGGTTTCGATGCCATCCAGACCTCCGTCACGGCAGCGCCTGGCGGCGCTGGCGTAATCCTCGATGATCCTGCCGATGTCCGCAGCGTCCATCTCCTTCGGGAAATTCCGGTTTCGCGTCTCTCGGATGCGTGACGGTGCCACCGGCGGGAGCCAGTTCCCGGCGTAGGCGGTGGCGCGCCGGCCAAGATGTGAGACCTGGCACATGACGGCGGCGCCGTGGCGATGGATTCGCTGCGATAGCAACTGGAGATGAGGGACGATGCGATCGGTCGAAAGGTCCAGCTGACCGCCACCCCAACTGGAGTCGGGCGAGGTCATGGCCGAGCCGCCCGCCATGGTCATCGCCAGGCCGCCGCGCGCCTTCTCCTCATGGTAGCGTTGGTAGCGCTCGAGCGGCAGCCCGCCATCGTCCAGCATCGAGGCGTGACTGGTGCTGACGACACGGTTGCGCAGCGTCAGACCCTTGAGCCGAAACGGCTGAAGCAGAGGATCGCCGGACGCGCCGCCTGCTGGAAATGCCGCTGTGTTCACGTCGTGCCCCCTCCCATTCATGAAGGTTATAGTCCGTCATTTGTGAGGCTGGAGAAAGCTTGAAAATTGTTACGGTGGCTATACGCTGAGCGTATGGCCAGTTTCGCAAAACTCATCCCTTCCGCGCGCGGACTGCTTGTTTTCGAAGCTGCTGTCCGCTCTGGCAGTTTCACCGCCGCAGCGCGCGAATTCAACGTCACGCAACCGTCGGTCAGCCGCAGCATCGCCCAGCTCGAGGCCGATTTTGGGGTCGCGCTTTTCACGCGCAGTCCAGCGGGATTGGCCCCGACCGCAGAAGGGCGTGCCCTCTATTCGGCCGTGCGGGAGGGGTTTGACGGCATCGAGGAGGTGATCCGGAGAATCAAGCAGAGCGGTGCTGCAAAGCCGATGGTCACCCTCTCTCTATCGAGTTCTCTGGCAACATATTGGTTCGTTCCCAGGTTAGGAGCTTTCAACACGAGGTTTCCGGATGTGGACCTGAGGTTCGAACTGATCGCGGGCGTTCTGAGAGGGCCGGCCGAGAATGTCGACCTTGCCACGAGGATCCTGTCGGACGACGACACCCACTATCACCGCTGGGCGTTCTCGCCGGAAATCATTGTTCCGGTATGCAGCCCATCCTATTTGTCAGCCCACGGTCGGTTGATGCATGCCGGGACTGGGGAGGGTCATGCCCTGCTGCATCTGACGGACGCCAAGGAGCAGTGGCTGGACGCTTGGGGCAACGTGGCCAACCGCAGGACCAGCAGGGCAAAGTGGCTCGAATTTTCCGACTACGCGGTCGTGCTTCAGGCCGCGATGAACGGGGAAGGCGTGGCGCTCGGCTGGCTCAGCAACGTCTCAAGAGCGTTGCTTCAGGGAACCCTTGTCCCAGCTTCGGACCGGCAGATCAATACGGGCCGGATCCATCAGCTTATTGCACCGCGCTCACGGCCGCTACGGCCGATCGTTTCTGACATCCGCGCCTGGATGGTCGCCGAGATGCAAGCCGAATTGAAGGCACTGCACCCGATCTTGCGGCCGGACATCTTGTAGCGGACGGCAGGCCACAAATGCAGCACGGCTCGGCCAGCGCCGACTACATCGGAAACAGGCTGGGCAGCGGCATGTGCGCCTTGACGATGGGAGACTTCAGCACCACGAAGCTGAAATATTTGTCGATGCCGATATCCATATCGGTCAGCCGCTCCATGATCGTCTGGTACTCGCCAATGCCGGCGGTGACGAACTTAATCAGGTAATCGTAGCCGCCCGAGACGAGATGGCATTCGATGACCTGGTCGATCTTCTCCACCACGGCGAGAAAGCGGGCGAAGTCCACCTGGCGATGGTTCCTCAAGGTGATCTCAGTGAACACGGTCAGCATCTGGCCGAGCTTGCCGATATTGATCTGCGCGGAATAGCCTTCGATATAGCCCTCCGACTGGAGTTTCTTGACCCGCATCAGGCATGGGCTCGGCGACAAATGGACCAGCTCGGCCAGTTCCACATTGGTGACGCGGCCGTTCTTCTGCAGTTCGTGCAGAATCTTGATGTCGATCCGATCCAGTTTCATGGCCGTCTCCGAACAACGCAAGCCACAGCACAAAATGCTGCCGTGCCAATAACCATCGACACTACCACAGCCCGTCTGCCTGTCCATCCGAACGAACACTGCTTTGAAACGCAGGGACTTCCGATTTCCACGGGGTCGTCGGAATAAAATTCTGCTTCGCCTTCAACTGCAGCAGCGGCTGCCTGCGCAACGCGATAGATTGAAACGTCAAATGAGAGAGGATCATGCGCGCGCCGCTGCAGCAAATCGAGACATCCGGCGAACTGCCGCAAGCCGCGGACGCGGTTATAATCGGCGGCGGCGTCGTCGGCGTCTTCACGGCCTATTACCTGGCGGAGCGCGGCATGAAGGTTGCGCTCGTCGAAAAAGGACGCATCGGCGCCGAGCAGTCCTCCCGGAACTGGGGATGGTGCCGCCAGCAGAACCGCGACGCCCGCGAACTGCCGATGGCGACACGAAGCCTCGATCTGTGGGAGCGTTTTGCGGCGAAGACCGGGGAAGACACCGGCTTTCGCCGCTACGGCCTGCTCTACCTCAGCAATGACGAGGCGGAACTGGCCGGGTGGGCGCGCTGGCGCGACTTTGCCAGAACGGCTGGCGTCACGACGCACATGCTCGACGGCGCCCAGGCCAGCGAGCGGGGCGGCGCCACGGGCCTGACGTGGAAGGGCGGCGTCTTCTCGCCAACCGACGGCACCGCCGATCCGTCGCAAGCCGCGCCCGCGGTCGCTCGTGCCATCCTGAAGCTCGGAAGCACAGTGCACCAGAATTGCGCCGCACGCGGCATCGAGACCGAGGGCGGACGCCTGAGCGCCGTGGTCACCGAAAACGGGACGATCCGCACCAAGGTGGCGGTCCTGGCTGGCGGCGCCTGGGCCTCCTCCTTTTGCCATCAGTTTGGCTTCCGCTTCCCGCAGGCCTCGGTTCGCTCCTCCATCCTGTCCGTGTCGCCAGGCGCGGAGGGCCTTCCGGATGCGCTGCACACGGCACGGATCTCGGTTACACGTCGCGGCAACGGCGGCTATACGCTCGCCATAAGCGGTCGCGGACGCGTGGACGTCACGCCGCAGCAACTGCGCTTTTCGTCGCAGTTCGTGCCGATGTTCCTGAGGCGGTGGCGCAGCCTCGCGCCCGGCGGGCTGCAGGGTATGCGTTCTGGGCACGAAACGCTCCAGCTTTGGCGGCTCGACCAACCGACGCCAATGGAGCGCATGCGCATTCTCGATCCGGCCCCGGACCAGGCGACCATCCGCCTGACCCATGCCCGTGCGCTTGAGTTGCTGCCGGCGCTGCGCAAGACGACGATCAGCGCGGCCTGGGCCGGTTACATCGACAGCACGCCGGACGGCGTGCCCGCCATCGGCGAGATCCCTACCCTTCCGGGTTTCTTCCTGGCTGCCGGATTTTCGGGTCATGGCTTCGGCATCGGGCCCGGCGCTGGACACCTCGTCGCCGATCTGGTGGTCGGGTCGGAACCGATCGTCGATGCGACACCCTACGATCCGCGCCGCTTCGACGCTTCGGCCTGGGGCAAGGTCGCCGACTTCTGAGAGGCGATTCATGCCCGCCCCCATAGCCGTGGCTTTAGCAATCACATCAGCTTTCCCGAAGAAAGGCGCCGATCGGCGCTGGTCGGACAGGCGCCTGCCCGCGAAACCGGCCGACGGCGTCGGGCTTGCAACCGGCCTTCGCCGCAACGAGTTCGACGGCGGCCAGTTGGCAGTAGCGCCCCTGGCAGCGCCCCATGCCGACGCGCGAAAGCGACTTCACCCTGTTGGCCTCGCCGCCGCCGGCGTCCGCGCTCTCGCGCACGACGCCCGCGCTCACATTCTCGCAGCGGCAGACGATCGCGTCCTCGGGCAGTGCCCGCACCATCTCGGACGGCCAGGGAAACGCGCAAGCCAGACCGCGGGCAAAGCGCTCGAGCCGCGCGAGCTTGTGCAGATCGGCGTTGGCGGAAGGCGCCGGACGTCCGAGATCGGCAAGGCAGGCGGCCGCGGCAAGGCACCCAGCGATCTCCGCGCCGTCCGCCCCGAGGAGACGGACCCCATCGCCGGCGAGATAAATCCCATTGCCGGCCCGACCCATCCGATCGATCTTTGGCAGCCATTGCCGCCACTGTTCGTCATAGGTGAAGGCGCATCCTGCCAGGTCGGCGAGATGCGTCTCGGCCCGCAAATGCCAGCCCATGCCCACCATGTCGCATGATGTGGCGCGCTGCCTTCCACCAGCGTCGCGCCAGCGCACCGCCGCCACGCCCGACCCGTCGGTCTCGATCCGTTCGAGCGTCACGCCCGCATGATAACGGCCACCAAGCTGCGCTCGCATAACCAAGCCGCGCAACGCGACGACTGGCCGAGCGGCAAGCTCCCACAGCCCTCGTAGTTGCTGGCGCCAGGGAGAGGTGTCGAGCACCGCCGGCACATGGGCGCCGGCCTTGACGAGTTGGGCGCCAACCAGGGTCAGTAAAGGCCCGGATCCCGTCAGGACGATCCGTCGCCCGAGTGCCACGCCTTGTGCCTTCAGCGCGATCTGCGCCGCGCCGAGGCTGTAGACGCCGGCGCTCTGCCAGCCGGGGACGGGAGCAACGCGGTCGGATGCGCCAGTGGCAAGGATCAGACGGTCATAGAAGATCACCTGGACGCCGCTCTCCCGCAGAACATGCAGACGACCCTCATGCACGGCAATGACCGAGCTGCGCGCATAATGGGTGAGCCGCCCCTCTGCGGCCAGCTGGTCGAAGAGCGAATGTAGCGCGCGCGCCTTCTGCGCCTCCGACCCGTAGAGCTGCTGCGGGGGGCGGGTAAACCCGGCAGGCGGGCGACGATAGATCTGTCCGCCCGCGCGCTGCCCCTCGTCGATCACAATCGGATGGAAGCCAGCATCGACCAGCGTCGCCGCAGCCCTTATACCGGCGGGGCCTGCACCCACGATCACGATCCGCGGCGAGGCAAGATCGCTCACGGCCAGTTCTCCGGCGGCGTCGTGCGCAGCCGCATGCCCTCGGCAATCAGGGTTGTGCACGCGCGCAGACACGGTCCCTCCTCTTGCCAAACCCAGCAGTCCTGGCAGGCGCCCATCAGGCAAAAACCGGCGCGCGACTCCGATCCGAACTCGGAGTTCCGCAAGGCGTGTCCTGATGCCAGCATGGCGGTCAGCACGGTGTCTCCCGCGAGCGCGCCGCGCATCTCACCGGCGAGAAGGAAATGCACCTCTGCCCGGTCGCGCTCCGCCAGCCGGACGATGCGGCCGGGCGTGATCATTCCGCGGCCTCTCGCACCGGGCAAGGATGCGGCAGTTCGGGGAAGCGTTCGCAGACCGCATCGAAGGCCGCCTGAACGCCCTCCGGCCCGGCGCGTCCCTTCATGCGCCGGAAGATTTCTGTCTTGGCGAAGAACCGCCAATGGATCGGCAAGGCATCCAACAGAGCGTGGAGCCGATCATAGGAGGCCGGCGTCCACTGTGCTTCGTAGCCGTCGCGCTCCGGACCGAAATGGAAATGGCCGGCAGGGGGCCCGTGCCGTGCGCGCTGCTGCCTCGTCGCCTGCTCGTCGACCTCGCCGCCGCGCAGGACGACGCCGTAATCGCGCTCGGCCGCTGCCGCCGAGACATAGCCGCGCCGCACGTCACGCGCGACCTGCCACGGCTCGCGCTGATACGGATCGCCACGCCCACCGCCCCCAGCGGAGCGGATCTCGAGCATGTCACCTGGCTGCAGGACCGCCGTGTCGATATTGCCCAGCCGCCGCTCGTGCTCGGTCCCGGGATTGACGACCATGTCCGACAAGCCGGCCGCCTTGCCGCCCAGCACGCCCCAGGGACGGAAGAAGCTGCGGTCGCGGTTGCGTGCTGTAATCCTGGAGTCGGGGGCGAAGACGCGGAAGGCCATTTCGGTCGCCAGCCCGCCGCGCCAGCGGCCCGCACCACCGCTGTCCCTGGCGAGCCCGTATTTCACGAATTCGACCGGGGTTTCGGTTTCGGTGATCTCGATCGGCGTGTTCCTGAGATAGGCGGCATCCGCGCCCGATCCGTTTGTCCCATCGCGATGCGGCATCGCCCCGCCGCCACCCACCACGGGGTTCACCGCCGCGATGACGGTCCGGCTGGTGCGCTCGTCCGTGGTCATGACGTTGACGATGCAGTTGTTGCCGGCCGGTGCTGCGGGCAGCCGCTCTGGCACGGCCTGCGAGAAAGCGCCGAAGATAACCGAGCGTAGCCGGGCGCAGGTCAGCGAGCGCATGCCCACGGCGGCCGGGTGGACCGGATTGAGCACCGAACCCAGGGGCGTGATGCAAGTAAATGGCCGGGTGAGGCCCGCGTTGAGCAGGATCTTCGGGTTCAGCGTGTAGAGCACATAGTAGACGCCTACCAGCAGCATGGTGTGGCGCGGGTCGCCGCCCGAGGGCACGTTGAGCGAGGAGCCGAGCTGCGGATCGGAGCCGGTGAAGTCGAGCACCGCCTCGTCGCCCCTGATCGTCAGCGTCAGCTTCAGCCGGCAAGGATTGGCTTCGACCGAATCCTCGTCGGCATAGTCGGCGAACTCCCATGTGCCGTCGGGCATGGCGCGGAGCACGTCACGCGCCTGTGCCTCCGCGTGGTCGAGAAGCGCGGCGACGCCTTCGACGAAGCCGGCCCTGCCGAACTTCTTCACCATCGCCTGGATCTTGCGCTCACCGGTGTTGAGTGCGCCGACCAGCGCCTTGATGTCGCCGATGTTGAGGTCGGGCTTGCGCACATTGGTGCTCATGATGCGCAGGATGGTCTCGTCGAAGACGCCCTCCTTCACCAGCTTCATCGGCGGAAAGCGGATGCCTTCCTGGTGGATTTCGGTCAGCGCCCGGCTGAGCGAGGCCGGCACCGCCCCGCCCATGTCGGTGTTGTGGATGTGTCCGCCGGTCCAGGCGACGATCTCCCCGTCGACGAAGACCGGCTTCCATAGATGCGTGTCGGGCGCATGCGTGGCGACGTGGCCGGAATAGGGATCGTTGGTGAAGGCAACATCTCCCGGCCGGTAGTCGCTGACCATCGCGATCGCGCGGTGGTACGAAAGCCCCGGATACCAGGTGGCACCGAGTTCCATCGGCACGGCGAAGGTCGCGCCCGTGCTGTCCATCAGCATCACCGTGAAGTCCTGCGTCTCCTTGACGAAGGCAGAGTGCGCGGTGCGGTGGAGCGTGTGGGCCATGTTTTCGGCCGCCGCGCGGGCATGGTTCGCCAGAACCTGCAGGTTTGTGCGGTCAAACATGGCGTCACTCCGGGAAGGTGAGCAGAAGGTTGAGATGGCGGTCGACCCGTGCCTGCGCTCCCGCGGGGATTGCAAACGTTGTATCTTCCTGAACGACCACGGCAGGCCCATGGAACGTGCTGCCAGGCACGAGGGTTTGCCGGTCGTGAAGGTCGACGGTCTCGACGCCGAGTCCCGTATAGACCGCGAGCCGTCGTGCCGGATTGGCCGGGGCGTCGACCTCATCGGCTTGCGGGAGGGAAAGTTTCGGCCCCGCGCCTATGGCGGATAGCCGGATGTTTACAAGCTCAACGTCGCCGTCCGGATCGTGAAAATCGTAGAGTTGCTGATGGGTGAGATGAAAAGCCTGCACGATGGCGGCCATATCGCCGTCCGCCAGCCATTGCGGCGAAAGGACCACTTCGATCTCATAGCTCTGCCCGACATAGCGCATGTCGCAGAAGAGATTGAGTTCCGCGGCCGCGTTATACCCCTGCGCTGCGAGCCAATGACGGCCCTCACCCGCAAGCGCGTCGAAGGCCTCGCGAATTGCCGGCAGCGACGCGTCCGACAGCGGGCTGAAGACGGTCCGGATGAAATCTCCGCGCAGATCCGCCACCAGCCCACCCAGGGCCGACACCACGCCGGGGCGGCGCGGCGCCATGACGCGTTTCATGCCAAGTTCGCGGGCAAGGAAGGCGCCGAGCATCGGGCCGCCGCCGCCGAAGGGCATGAGCGTGAATTCGCGCAGGTCCACGCCGGCGCGCGAGGCGAGTTTCTCGACCTCGACGAACATTTCCGACACGGCGATGTCCAGGATCGCCTGGGCCGTCTGCTCCACCGGGCGGCCGAGCCGGGCGGCAAGGTCACCGACCGTGCGATATGCCAGCCGGGTATCGATGCGAAGCTGTCCATAGGCCATCTCGCTGTGACCGAGCCAACCGCATACCACCATGGCGTCCGTCACTGTCGCCCGCTCGCCGCCCCGGCCATAGCATGCAGGCCCAGGTGTCGATCCAGCCGATTCCGGCCCGACGCGCAGCACACCCTGCGCGTCGACACCGGCGATCGAGCCGCCGCCGATGCCGATCGAGCTCACCGACACGGAGGGGATATAGAGCGGGAATTCGCCGATCAACTCGCCGGTGCCGAATTGCGCCTTGCCGCCGATGATGAGGGCGAAGTCGGCCGAGGTCCCGCCGATGTCGAGGGTAAGAACCTTGTCCTCGCCAGCCTGGCGCGCCAGCCACGAGGCGCCGATCACTCCTGACGCCGTCCCCGACAAAAGCATGTTCACGCAGGCGCGCTTGCCTTCCGCAGCGTTCATCAGCCCGCCGTTCGACTTCGTCAGCATCGGGCGCGTCGGTACACCGCGGCTCCTCAGCCGCTCTTCCAGCGCCGTCAGATAGCCCGAGACGCGCGGATGGACATAGCCATTGAGAATGGCGGTCGAGCTGCGCTCGTATTCGCGGATGACGGGCCAGACCTCGGCAGAGGTGAAGACGAACAGGTCGGGCGCAAGGCGCGTGATCACCGCCTTGACGGCGGCTTCCTGCGCAGCATTGCGCCAGGCATGAAGGAAGGAGATGATGATCCCTTGCGCACCGTTCAATTTCGCCGCAGCGACCGCGCTTTCCACCGCCGCCATGTCCGGCGCCCTGGACTCCCTCCCGTCGGCGCGCATGCGAGCTGGAATGCCGAAGACCATGTCGCGCGAGATCAGCGGATCCGGCCGCGAGCAGAACAGCGAATACATGTCCGGCATGCGAAGCCGAGCCAGTTCGATGACATCCTCGAAGCCGGCATTGGTGAGCAGCGCGAGCGGCGCGCCCTTGCGCTGGATGATCGTGTTGATACCGACGGTCGTGCCGTGCACGAAGCGCGTCATACGGACTGGATCAAAGCCTTCGCGCTCGGCCAGAAGGGCAAGACCTGTCATCAGTTCGGCGCCGGGATCCTCCGGCGTCGTCAGCACCTTCAGCGAAGCGAGGCGTCCGGAGTTTACTTCGAGCGCGCAGAAATCGATGAATGTCCCGCCAATGTCGACGCCGACCTTCCAGTCAGCCTCTTGCCGCGCCTCATTCGCCGCGATCGTACCGTCCATGATGCGTTCCTTCCTGTCCGCCGACCAAGACTGGCACGAACGGACGGTCAGGGTCCAAGATGGATGACGAGCAAAGATATAAGCCTTGCTTATGCTTTGGCGCGATGTTCGCCGAGGACGGCCGAACAGGCCGCACGGATTTCGTCGCGCATCATCTCGTCGGCCCGCGAAAGCCCCCGTGTGCGCGAGGTGAGCAACGCTATCGGAAATTCCGGCCCTTCCGCCAGCGGCCTGACCGCAAGCCCGGCAAACTGGTGCCACGGCAGCAGCGCGTCGACCAAGGCGATGCCGAGACCGGCCTGGACGAAGCCGACTGCGGAAATGGAGACGTCGATCTCGAGCGACGGCGAGAGCGTGACGCCCTGCGCGCGGCCCGCGTGGGCCAGTTCGTCAGCGGGACGGGTATTTCCGCGATAGGATATCAACTCCTCCCCGACGAGATCAGCGAGTATCAGCTCGGTTTTCCTGGCCAACGCATGCCCGGCGGGCAGCAGGCAAGCGAAGCCTACGCTGCCGATCACTTCGGCCTCGACGTCGGGCGGCATGCGGTCGTCCATAGCCACGCCGAGGCTGGCATCGCCGGCGCGCAGCATGTCGATAATCGCGGCGATCGGCGCGATATGGGAACGCAGCAGAATATCGGGATGCCGCGCCCGAAATTTGGTGAATGCGCGGGGCAATACCGCCATGGCCGGCGGCGGCGAGGCCGCGACCCGCACCAGCCCGGTCCGGCCGAGACGCAGGTCGTTGGTCTTGCGGCGCAAGCCTTCCAGCCCCGCCGACAGCCTTTCGGCATCGGCGAAGATCTCAAGCGCCTCCGGGGTCGGCCGCAGCCTGCCCTTGACGCGCTCGAACAGCGTGAAGCCGAGCTCGTCCTCGGTGTGGAGCAGGATTTGGCTGAGCGCAGGCTGGGAGATGTTCAGCATCCGCGCCGCGGCGGTCACGGTGCCTGCGCGCATGACCGAGATAAACACTTCGAGCTGCCGGGCCCGCATTGCCACTCCATAGGTAAAACTTATGGCTCTCTTTCAAACCCATCTTTGACGCAATGCCGTCGCGGGGACAAGATCGGCGTGTTCAAGGATTATCCGCTCTTTGCCAGATCAGGATGATGTTTGGTTGAATCGTCCTCTTGGTCCAGCTCTGGTTGCAGCATGATCTTTTCGCAAAACCGGTTCCCACTTTCGGGATCATGCTCTGAGAAACGACTATGGATGTGATCGTGCTGGGCGGCGGATTGATGGGGACGGCTTCAGCCTATTTCCTTGCCAGGCGCGGCGCGCGCGTGACGTTGATCGAGCGCAATCGGATCGGCACGGGCGCAACCGTCGCCTCGTTCGGCAATATCCGGCGCACCGGGCGCCATCTGTCCCAGCTTCCGCTAGCCCACCGCTCGCTCAGGCTGTGGGGCGAAGCCGAGAAAATGCTGGGCCGCGACGTGGAGTTCCGCGCCACCGGTCATGTCCGACTGATCTTCGATGAAGGCGGTCTCGCCGACATGCGCGCCTATGCTCAAGCGGCGCGGCCCTGGGGGTTTGAACTGGAAGAACTTGGTCCGCGCGAAATTCGTGCCCGTTTTCGCGGACTCGGTCCCGACGCGATCGCGGCCTCGTTCTCGCCCCGCGACGGCAGCGGCAACCCGCGGCTGATTGCGCCAGCCTTTGCCGAGGCTGCGCGCAAGTTGGGCGCGGAAATCGTCGAGGGAGCTGAAGTCCAGACGATCAAGCATACGGATTCCGGCTTCCTTGCCGCCACTGGAAAGGGCACGTTCGCCGCCGAGTGCCTGCTCAACACCGCCGGCGCCTGGGGCGCGCGCATCGCCGCGCAGTTCGGCGAAGAGGTGCCGCTCGACGCCCGTGGCCCGCAGATGGGCGTGACCGAGCCGCTGCCGCATCGCATCCTGCCGGTAGTCGGCATCTGGACGCGTGACAAGGACCATGGCGCCTATCTGCGCCAGGTCGAGCGGGGCAACATCGTCTTCGGCGGCGCGGCCGAAAGGGTGCCGGTGGACCTGGATCCGGGCTATGCGACGGCCGACCCCAGGCGCCTGCCGGCACAGTTGCGCGCCGTCGTGCGGCTGCTGCCGGCAATCGCTCAAGTCGCGGTTATCCGTACTTGGTCCGGCTGCGAAGGCTATATGCGAGACATGCTGCCCGTGATGGGACGCTCGGCAACGACGCCAGGGCTGTTTCACGCCTTCGGCTTCAGCGGACACGGCTTCCAGCTCGGCCCCGGCGTTGGTGACGCCATGGCCGAACTGATCGTGACCGACCGTTGCGAGACACCGATCGACGATTTCAGGATCAATCGCTTCAGCCGCGCAGCCTAATGAAGCGAACCGATCACGGTTGGCCTCCCCGAAGCCATGACCGTTTTTGGGAAACACCAGAGCTTACCGCAACGGGCGATATCGCTGAACGGTTTCGGGTGCCGTCAGGCGTACGAAAGCATGCAGGAACCCGCGGGCCGCAAGCGGTGGGCTATGGGGATTTGTGTTTCGGGGTAAGCCAGCGCCTGCCGCGGACGTCCACATGGGGCGCTTGTGGCTGGTCGAGCATGCGGCTTTTGGTGGGCTCAGGTAGAACAAGCTGCCGTTGCCCGATACGTCATCAGTCCCGGACTGCCGATGATGCCACTTGCGGGCCAACGATCGCCTGTTGCTAACCTTGTGACCGATTGAACGGGCAATGAGCGGCCGTCTAATGCCGCGAAGGTATGGACAAGCGGGACAACAGTGCCGCCAGTTCGGCCTGGCGGCCCGTCCCCGTTTTCGCAAAGACAGCCCGCAGCTGCGTTCGGGCAGTCTCGCGGCTGATGCCCAATTTTGCGCTCGCCGTGCGAATGCCTTCCCCAGATGCCAATTGCGAGGCCAGACGCGCTTCCGCTCTTGTCAGCTTGAAAGTCACGCTCAGCAATTGCTCATTCAGAACCGGTTCGGTCACAAGATTTGTGAAATACAGTAAGATGTCGCCGCCATTGAACAGATCACGACCTAATGCAGTCATGGGCATCACCTCCGCTATCATCCGGGGGTACCCCTGACGCGTAATGACAACAGGTTCGGACCGAACCGACAGACCCGAAACGGCGGCTCTGATGAAGCCTTGAAGACGGGCGTCACTCGGCTGATCAGTCGCGCGGATGCGGCCGTGTCGGACAACAAGGTCGGAGCCGAACAGGGCTGCTGCGCGTTCGTTAAACCGCCTCACGCATCCACGACAGTCCAGCAGCACCGCGCCAAAATTGAGCCGATCAAGAGTTACTAGGCTTGGACCGACAGATAGCTCGCCGAGCTTCTCTGCTGTGCTTATGATCCGGCTCAGGTCCGGCGCCACTCTCAGGAAATGATCAGCTTCGCTCGGGTAGAACGGTCCTCTCTGAGCATCGCGGTACAGCGACACCCCCCATCTGCGGTTCTTGACCACCAAGCCGACCAAGGCCCACCATTCTCGGTGTCCGGGACGGGCGATCTCTTCATAATAAGACAGCCCCCTTCGTTCCTGCGGAGTTGTGATTTCGTCCTCTACAGTGAAACTGATCGGGGGTTTCGCGAGCAGCTGCGGCCTCTCAAGATGGGGACTGGGAGCGTCTCCGATCCGCTCATGCCAAAGAGCCGAAAATTCAGCATGTTCCGTGGAGTCCGGCACGCTGCCGGCTTTACCACGCTGATCGGCCGCAAAAGGGTGCGCTTTTTCGCAGGTGCGGAGAGCGCAGCTCGTCGCGCCCAGCGCATCCGCAAGTTTTTGCAGCCCTCCCGGCCACCGCTCAAATTCGAAAGCGGCGTCGTAGCAGGCCTCTAGGGCAAGTGCGGTTGCATCGGGAGCCATTCGAAACCCACCTTCATTTGGATGAGTTACCACTCACCCGCGACGATATCACAGATGGCTGAAATTCAGCACAGCAAGTCACTCATCGCCGATCGCGGGACGTGGTGAAAGGCGACGACAAGGCTCACTCGGCTATCTGGTCGGTAACCCTGACCGGGCGTAGAGGCGGACATCCTCGGCGCTGCGCGTGCCGGTGCCACGGCGTCGTACCAGACTTTCGCGGCCCGCTCAGGCATCTACCACCTCCCGGCAGGCAGGAATCTCGACGCGTTGGTGCTGGATTCCGGCCCATATTCACTAGGAGCAGCGTAGTCGCGATATTCACCCATACGGGTGATGGCAGACAAAGTCGCCGGCGGCATCTTCCCGATCGACCGTCGGATGGACGCAGTGAGATGATGTCTTTCGTTCCACGCTACGCTGCGCAAAAAGGACAGGCACGAGGCCGATTGTTCGCTGTCGCGGTAGGCGTGACAATGTCGATGTCAGCCACGGCTGAGCCGGTTTCCTCGGTGGATCTCGAATTGGTTCTTAGCGTCGATGTATCATCTTCAATGAGCGAGGCGGAACAACGGCTGCAGCGGCAAGGATATGTCGAAGCGCTCCAGGATGCAAAAGTTTGGCAGTCCATCAAATCCGGCCGGCGCGGCAGAATCGGAATAACCTATGTCGAGTGGGCAGGCCCAGACCACCAGAGCGTTCGGATACCATGGGCTATTCTGGAGCAGCCCGACGATGCGGCCGCCTTCGCAGAGGCGCTGCGAGCCCAACCGATCATCAGGGGGCGCGGCACCTCAATCTCAGGGGCGCTCCTGTTGGCGGGCAAGCTGCTGGCGGGTGGGCCTGCAGGCGATCGCCAAGTCATCGACGTCTCTGGCGATGGACCCAACAATGCCGGCCTTCCGCTTCAACCGGTGCACGACACACTCATAGCCGATGGCGTGACCATCAATGGGCTGGTGATCTCGCTGCACGCAGACGACACACTTGACAGCTTTGGTCCGCGTTATGTCGAGTTGTACTATGAGAGCTGCGTCATCGGCGGTTCCGGGACTTTCGTTGTCACCGTAGCGAACACAGCCGACTTCGCAAACGCGATCCGAAACAAGCTCGTAAATGAGATTGCTGGTCTGTCTGCCAGCGTGCACCCTGCGGCTTATCAGGTCCACTCAGGACCGGTTGTCGATTGCGACACGGTCGGAGAGGCGCCTGGACGATAAAGAGCCCCTAACGTTAATTCCGCAGCGGCCGATTTGTCACGAAAGCCAGGGGCGTTACGAAACGAGAGCCGGAACGCCCCACCGGTGCGCACATCGTGGAGTTCTCGGGAACGCAACACGTTCGAAATTCCTCTACAACGACGCTGCGCCCCTCGTTCTGCTACGCGTTCGCATCGGGGCGCTTCAGCTCCTGGCACTCGACCCAATTTCCCTCCGGCGATCGCCACTGCCCATATCAGCGACAGTTCAGCTCCAACATTTGAAAACTCTTCCGATATTTAGGCATCATGAACACCTGTTCCGAATTGTGGCTGGTAAAACTGACCATTGCGACCAATGACCTGCTTTATGGGTGTGATTGGGACAGTCACTGTGGGTCTGGTTGGGTGGCGAGGGCACGCAACTGGCCGCCCCCGCCACCCGGAAGAACGGGATTCACGCGGCCAAGTCAACCCACGTTGTCGAGGTGGAGTTCGCCGGTGAGCACGCGCTCGTTCGGATCGATCGGGCCCAGATTCTTCACAACCCGGAAGCGGCCGCGCTGCGCCTGCGCAATGTACATGTTCATGCGAACATGGTGCTGGCCGGGGACCATTTCGGCCGGACCGCCCGGTCCCTCGCCTATCCGGGTATGATCGAGCGCCCGGATGACCGCGTCGCGCTCGACCGTGCCGGCCTCTTTCACCGCCGCTTCCCACATTCTGATCGCCCGATAATGGCCGGTGCAGCCGCTGCCCGCGGTCAACATCGCGCTGCCGGGGAACCGGTCGCTGTATCGCCCCAAGAGCGCGCGGCCAAACGGATCGTCGAGCTCCTGGTAATAATCGAGGCAGCTGTACAGGCCCTCGATCTGCTCGAACGGGACAAGATTGAAGAAATTCTCGTCGAAATAGGTGCAGACAATCCGGCCGCCGCGCTTCCCGAAACCGGCCTTATGCAGTTCTTCGAGGAAAGGCGTGAGGCCCGGCGGAACGATCGTGTTGAACACCACGTCGGCGCCGCTGGCCATGATCTGCTGCACCGTCCGTCGGAAATCGACGGTATCGAGCGGGAAATACTCCTCGCCGACGATCTCGCCGCCATTGGCGCGCACCACCCGGCTCGCCGCCTTATTTAGAATGTGGGGCCAGATGTAGTCGGCCGACGGCAGATAGAAGCTTTTCGCCCCTGTGGTTTTCATCAGCCACGGTATCAGCGGCTCGACCTGCTGCGAGGGTATGGGACCCGTGCAGAAGATCAGGCGGTCGTTCTCCTGCCCCTCATACTGCTCGGTGTAGATGTAGAGCGTCTTGCCGCGTGTCACCGCCTCGCTCTTGATGGCGAGACGGGTCGAGCTGTAGATGCCGCCAACGACCAGGTCGACCTTGTCGACATCCACGAGTTTCGCGGCCCTTGCCTTGGCGGCGCTGTCGGTGGTCTCGCCATCCTCGATGATGAGCTTCACCGGCCGACCGAGGAGGCCGCCGCCGGCGTTGATATCGTCGACAAGCATGGTCGTGAGGTTGGCGTTGGCAATACCCATGAAGGACAAGGGGCCGGTGAGTTCGGCGATGAGGCCGATCTTGATGGGATTCTGGTTCATCTGATCTCTCCGATATTGTAGGGTTTCATCTCCGGGTCTTCGTCGGGCGCGCCGCCGCCGATGGCGGCGGAGCGCAGCGCGGATTCAAGCCTCGTAGTGGCCGAGCAGCAGTGCGGCCTGCGGCTTACCGACATGACCTGCTTCCTGCAGGATCGCCGGTACTTCGGGATCCGACACAAAATTCTTCCAGCCCTCGGCGTCCCAGTCGAAGATCGCCCAGACGCGGTCGGGCTCGCTCGGGTCGCGGAACACCGTTGCGCCATTCGAGCCGTGCAGCCGGCGCTTGTCGGCGCCCTTGGTTGAAAAAATACGGATGAAGTGGTCGACGTCCGCCACCTTGGTCGTTGCGAGAAGCATGGGATTTCCTCCTGTCGGTCGCGGCCACCATTGGTCCATCGACAGGATCACGATGCGTGCCCTGGAGCGGGTGCACATGGGGTGGATTCCCTATGCCCGCGTTTCTCCTGGCCGGACGAGGCCGTGCTCGACGGCATAGAGCGCGGCGGCGGCGCGGGTGGTCACGCCGACCTTTGAATAGACGCTCTCGATATGGTGGTCCGCGGTCTTGGGGGAGATATCGAGCTTGCGCGCCGCCTCCTTCGCCGTAAATCCGGCGGCGATCAGGCGCAGCACCTCGATCTCGCGCGGCGTCATGCCGGCCAACGCCCGCGGCAGTGCCCGGCGCGACGGCTGCCCGGCGAAGGACAATACGGCCTCGGCGGCCTCGGGGCAGATACAGCCCTCTCGAACAGCGGCGCGGAGCTGCGCCGCCGCCGCCTCGCTGGACAGCGCCTTGCGATGAGGGCGCTCCTCCCTCGACGTCTGGAAGGCCTCGGCAGCAGCCAGGATCCTCGCTGCCGGCGACAGGTCGGAACCGCCGACCTTGCGGTGATAGCCCGAGCCATCGAGGCGTTCGTGATGACGCAGCACCATCCCGGCCATGGCATCGCCGTCGCGGCCGAAGGAGGTCAGCGCCCGCTCGCCATAATAAGCGTGCAGTTGCGCCGCGTCGCGCTCGCGGACCGACAGCGGACCGTTGCGCATCCAGGTCGCCACCGGCACCACCAGTTCGCCAATGTCATGGATAAAGCCCGACCAGCGCAGCGCGCGGAGGTCAGGGGCCGGCAGCCCTGCTCTTGCTCCCGCGCCCTCGGCCAGGTCCGCCACCATCCGCGAATGGCCCTGCGTGAATGGCATGCGCATGTCGATCATGTCGGCAATGGCGAGGAAAGCTTCCTCGCAAGCCGCCTCGTCCAGCATAACCGGGGGATCGGGCTCTAGCGCCAAAATCGTCTCACGGTCGACCGTCGCGCCGATGCCTTCCATCAACACCGCTGCGTTAGCGGAGACGAGACGGGCCAGACCTGCTTCGTAGGGGCCGTCGCCGCGGTTTGCGACGATTTCGGCCATCGCCTCAATGCCGACGGCATCGCTGAGCGCAATGACGTCCTGCGCCAATGTGATAAGTCGCACAGCCGGCAGAACATCCTCGCCGCTCAGTCCGCGCGGCAGGCCCTTGCCGTCCCAGCGTTCATAAATCTGTCCAAGATTACGCCGTATCTCGTCGGACAGGCCGAGCCGCTCGCCGAGCCGCTGCGCGACCTCGCAATGCGCAGTGAGCACCGGGCGGGCCACGGCGAGCGCCTGCGACATTGCGGCCTCGATCGCCTTGGCCTGCGCATCGGGGTCGAGATCATAGTAGAGCCGCCTGAAAGCCTGTACGAAGACCCTACCCAATTCCGCGCGGTTGCCCATGTCGAGACCGACGAGATCCTGGCGAAGCGCGATTTCATCCCCGAACGTGGCCGACAGAAGGTCGGTGTCGGCATTGCAACCGACATAGCGCAGCATCGACTGGTGGTAGGCGTTGCGCCGAACCTGCTCCGATAGGCCGGCAAGCTCGGCGATCCGCATCGCAAGCACGCATGATTTCAGCGCGAAGTCCCGTGAATGGCCGGTGGCGAGGTCCGAAGCATAGGCAAGGACCATCATGAAGTCCGCACGGCGCATCGAAACCTTTGTCATCGCCCATCTCCCGTGAGCAACGTTAGCCCCGCTTGTCGTTAATACCTAGGATAAAATCCCAAGTCCGACACGCCAGTTTAGGGCGCGGAGCTCGCTTCGCGCGACGGCTTTCACGCAACCCCGAACGTCGGGAGTCGACACGCAGCGATGTCTGGTCCTAAGGACCAGAGTGACCGGCGGAATGGCCGGGATGCGGCGGATCGCACCCGCGATGAGGGGATGGACCGTACCATCGACCCACTCCGGCAGGCGGTCCCGAACGCCCTTCGACCAGCGCTTCTCCTCGCTCCGATTTTTCGGCAGCGCCTCATCATTCTCGCCCACCAAGTCGGGTGCAATGGCGCGAATATCGAACGTCAGGTCCACGTCCTCTGAAAAGCGCCGGATAACGCCGTAGGCCTTAGACAGTGACGTGCCGCCCTTGAAGACCAGATGATGGCCAAGATCGGACCCGAACAACGTCGATAGGGCCCAGACGACCCACACATCTTTTTCCGGTAGATGCGCCGGACGGCCGGATCGATCGGCGACAACGGCCAGCCTCGCTTCGATCATTCGCCGACAAGGTGAGGAACGCTTCAGCCATGCGCTACTTTACCGACCGTCCTTGCAAGCCGGGTGGGCAGCTGGGGCCACCGCCACAACCATCCTGTCTGGCATCGAGATGATCCATATGATGCGCAACGACAGGCGAGGTATGCCTACAATCCTGCACCATCGCTTGCCGAGCAGTTTGAAATCCTGGCTGCGTGAAAACAGGACAGGCAGCCTTTCCACGATTCAGCCTGACGCCAGGAATTTGACGCACGAATTGAAGCGCAAACCGGCCACGCTCTGCTATGGTTCCGGACTGGAGGCTCCTAAATTGTTTCCTATCCCGCCGCCTAACCGTCTGATCGACCCCCGGCTGTTTCGGCCAACAAACGGCGGAACGTCATCGCACTCGATCTGGAGCGATCTCGCCGAAGGCGTTTTTGCCCTTGGCTTCTTTGCCTTCGCCTTTGCAGTGGCGATCTGGGCGGCCTCTATTGTTTTGGCCACTTCGCCCCTGCTGGCTCTCGTCGCGGCGTCTGCGGGCTTCGTCGCCGCGCTCCAATTGAAGCGCGCCCCTATTTGGCTCATTGGGCTGTCGGAAACGATGCTCTTCACCTTCCTGTCCTTTGAAATGCGCGTGCGTGGCCCGGACGATTATGTTTCCGATCCAATCTGGCCCCTCGTCGCTCTGGTCGCGGTGCTGTTTCTCTGGTCAACAATCATGACGGTTCGTCGCAGACGCGAATAAGCATGGGAGAAGTCTGGGCCTGTCCGTCGTTGTCGGCCGCCATCCCGCGCCTTCCCTTTCCGACGCCGAGGGCGGAGACGTCGACAGATTGTGCGCTTTCATCGCCACTTCCGAGGCATTTTTCATTTTTTTGGCGGGAATTTTTTGAGCGCGTTCGTTCTTCCTTTCGATGCTGGGCGAAAGGTCTGGCGAGAGACCGGAACATTCGCCATGACCCCGCTTCGCAAAAGGCTTTTCGCGCTTATCGCAGCGTCCGCTCTGCTGTTTGCCCTTTACGCCACTCCATCCGATGCCGCGATAGGCAAAGGGCCGGACGTCGCTGAACCCAGTGGTGTTACCGGCCACTGCGGCGACGTACCCACCCATTATGTCAATATCCGGCGCCCTGAATACGATTGACTTGACACCCGTGTCGCGCGGCGCTTCGTCCCCTTTACGGGTGCCTTGACGATTGCACGGAACAAGCAGGCGCGATGAGTGTGGGGCATTTCTCCTGCGCGACCGTTGGCAAGATATTGCCAAGCAGGCAGATCCTCGCCGGCGGACGCGGTTTTTGCACTCGGTGGAAATCTTCGGCGACGGCAGCGAAATCGCCGAGAAAGTAGCGGATCTTGCCGCACTCGCCCTGCCGCGCGAGGCGGCAGATCTAGCCCAGGCGCCGGCGGATGCACCTGTTTGCTTCTAAGCCCGCGCCCGTCTTGGCGGCCGCTGATCCGCGTTGGCGCAAATATTTCGATTTTTTTCATCGGAGGCCGGGAAATGCGGCGCCCGTCCGTCTCTCCTTTCGACGGCGATGATTGCCCTCGCAGCAGCAACGGAGAGTTTCATGACCAACGCCAAACGCCTGGCCTGCGTGGTCGCCGCTTTTGTGACCCTCGCTGGCGCCCCCGCCGCCCGTGCCGGCGACTTCGACGTGGACAACAGCTCGACCACTGTCAGCAATTCGCCTCGGCCAGCGTCGGGAGGGCCCGTCCGCCATCCCACCGCCGTCGCCGCCGTTCGGGGCTGAGACCTTCCTTTCCTGATCTGGAGAAAACCAATGACACTTGCCCGCATTTTCACCGTCGCCGCTTTGCTCTTCCCCAGTCTCGCGGCTTCTGCTCCCGCCTCGGCCTGCGGCTGTAGCTCCGGGGCCGAAGTCGGCAGCGACAATTGCAACGGCGGCGCAACGGCCGGCGACCGCGCCGCCATGGCCGCCCAACGCGCCATGAACCAGCATTGAGGGAGGCGCCATGTTTCACTCCCTGCTTGTTATTGCGACGCTTGGAGCTTGCGCCGTCCCCGCGGCGGCGCACGAACGAGACCTCAGCGACCATTGCCGGCAGCCGCAACGCTGCTGGATCGAGCCATGGTATTGCAACCCGTCGCACGAGCCGCCGCCCTACGATCGTCCCATGCCGCGACCGCGTCCCTACGGCGGCGAGGAATGATCCTTTCGCTTGTCACCAAGTCAGGCGGCGCCGGCGCCGCCTTTTTTCGCCCTGGAGCCGCTGTGACCTCACTGTCGAAATTGCGCGCCGCTCCCACAGCTTCCGCCGCAGGTCGACCCAGTAGTCTTCCTGAGGATAACGCGCTAACCTTGGTCACGGCTTCTTCAATCGGGAAGGCCATGCAGCGCGAGGACAACCAACCGGGAAAGATTCTCGCGGCGCTGGCGCAAGACAGTCCGGCGACATGGGAAGCTTTCGTCCGTTGGGCGAGCGGGCCGCTTTGGGCGGCCTGTCTGCGCGCGGCTCCCCGCAAGGCGTCGGCCGAGGTTCTGTTCACTGAAATCGCAGAAAGATTTCACGACGAGCGCTTGGCGCTGCCGGACCGCTTCGCCGCGTCGGGACTCTCCTCGGCGTCGGCCTTTATTGCAAATGAGATCGACGAAAATATCGGCGGCGGCATCGCCGCCGCGTTTCTCGCTAGGGCGACGACGGCGGCGGACTCGTTCGTGCGCTATTTTCATACCGACATCAAAACCTGGGTTCAGCGCGATTCGGCGCCCAGCGAGCGCGGCACCCTGGAAGACCGGGTGCAGGACGTTTACGCCCTGCTGCTGCAGGATGGCGGCCGCCGTCTCGCCGCCTATCCCGGCGGCGGTAGTTTCCGCCTTTTCCTGCGCCGTCTGACGCTCAACGCGCTCACCGATTCCCTTCGTCGCGATCACGGCCGCAACAGACCGAAAGCCGCCATCGCGCGGTTGAACCCGCTGGAGCAAAAGGCTTATCGCCTCCTTTACGAGGAGCGCCTTTCCAGCGAAGCGGCGATTGCGCGGCTCGCCGAACCGCAGGCGCGCGACGCGGTCAAGACGGCGCGCGCGCTGGGCGATCTCGGCCCGATGCGGACCGGCGCGCGTCCGCGCGTCGTCGGTCTCGACGACGGCGAAGCGCCTTTCGATCCGCCCTCTCCCGACCGCGATCCGGAAGCAGAGCTGATCCATCTGGAAGACGTTGCGCTCAGGACCGAGCGCGAATATGCGCTACTTGCGGCATTGCGCAACGAGCCGCCAGACGTCCGCGAGATTTTGCAATTGCGATTCCTTGACGGCCTCAAACCGTCGGAAATCGCAGACAGGTTGGGACGCGACCGGAAAGACGTGTATCGCGTTCTCGAACGCGCCCTGGCGCGGCTGAAATTTTTATTGGCGAGGCCGTCATGACCGATCCACGCTTGCAGGCCCTGAAGGGCGCGCTGGCGCGGCTGCGCGACGAACAGCAGCCGCCGGAACATCTCGTCCAGGCAGCGATCGGTTTGCACGACCGCGCGCCCGCCGCCGATATTTTTCACCTGCGCGCCGCTGCGAGCGAATCCCTCCGCGAAGGCCTCGCGTGCACGAGTCAATCAGGCCTTTTGACCCTCGAAATTTTTGTCGCGCGCGGTTCCGGCGAACCTCCGACGCGCGGCCAGGTTCTGCTCAGCATTCACAGCGATCACCGCGCCGCTTTCGAGGCTCGCACCGCGCTGATTTTTGTAAGAACCGATGACGGCGAACGTGTGCTGGCGGATTCTGTCATCCGCAACGGCGAAATGCTTGCTGACATTGATCTGGCCGGGCTCGATCTGGCGCGCCGCGACGCCATCAATGTCGTATTCGGCCCGGTCGCGCGAAAGTGAGCGACGTCTGGATCCTCGTCACCGCCGGTCTCGAACGCGGCGAGGCGGCGTCGCTGCATGTGACCCTCAGCGAAGGCGTGCACGGCGAAAGCGTGAGGCGTGTCGATTTTCCCGGCGGCGGGGCGGAATTGGTCCGTTCAGCGGCGCACGCCTGCGGCGAGGCGGCAAGAATTCTTTATCGGGAACGCTATCTCGACAGGCAGATTCTGGTCCGCTTTGCCACGTTGGACGCGGGATCGATCCACGGGCGCAGCGCCGAACTAGCGTTTGCGCTGGCGCTGGTAGGCGCGGCTGTAAAAATTCCCCTGCCCGCCATCGCCGCCACCGGACTGGTCGAAGCTGGCGGCGCCATTCGCGGCGTCGAAGGGGTCGAGGCGAAAGCTGCGGCGGCACTGAAAGTTCTGCCGCGCGGAGGGCGCTTCATCTATCCCTGCTCAAACGATGCCGCGCTGTCGCCGGAATTGCGCCGTCAGGCCGCCGAAGCTGACGTCGCGCTCACGCCTTCGCACCGGCTCGAAGATCTGTTAGCGGATCTCGGCCTCCCCATTGCTAAGACATGGCTCGACGACCCCTATCGTGGCCTCGAACCGTTCGAGTTCGGCCATGCCTCGATCTTTTTCGGCCGCGAGGCGGAAATAGAGGAATTAGTCGCGCTGCTGGCGCGTCGCACTGCCGTGCTGGTGCGCGGACCGAGCGGCGCCGGCAAATCTTCCCTCGTCCTCGCCGGCCTTTTGCCGGCCCTGCTGCGTCGCTCGACGCAGGGCCAAAGCCTGCGCTGGGGACTGCTGCGGCCGCGCGACATTCGCCCGGATCCCGCGCCCGAGCGGGAGCTGGACCTTTTGCGCGCCACTCTCGCCGCCTCCTGGCGGCACGAGTCGGAAGGCGGTCTCGACGCACGTGTGGACGAAATTCCACCCGCTCTCGACGCGGCGGCTTTCACGATGCGGCTGCGCGCCGCCGGCGCGAGCGAGGCCTTGTGGGTCGTCGATCAGTTCGAAGACGTGTTCGATAACGGACTGTATCCCGAAACGATCGAGGCGCTGACCGATTTCCTCGCCCAGGCCAACAGCCACGGGGTCAAGATCGTGGCGACGATCACTAATGCCGCTTTGGCGCGACTGAATGGATTTCCACGGCTCGCCGACCTGTTCGGCGTCGAAGGCGTATTCGCGCTCGAACCGCGCCACGACGCCAAATTTCTTCAAGCGATCACTGGCGGTCCGGCAGCGGCAGCCAATCTTAGCTTCGAGCAGGGCCTCGATGCCGAGCTGATCGCGGCCGCGAGCCACGGCGGCCCGGACGTTCTTCCGCTTCTCGAACTCCTGCTGACCGAACTGTTCGAGCGGCGCGACCAGGCGACGCGCGAACTGCGCTGGAGCGACTATCGCGCCGTTGGCGGACTCGATGGCGTGGTCAGCGCCCGCGCTGAGTTGGTCTACTCGGCTCTGGCGCCGGAGCAGCAGGCCTCCATAGGTAAGATCATCTGGAAGCTGGCGACCGACGGCGCCGTCGAGACCCGCGATTACAACGCGCACGAATCGATTCATGCCGCCTTTGCGGCCTTCCAGAGGCGCCGTCTGCTGGTCCGCGACGCCGCGGCGCAAGGGGCCCGGCTTCGCGCCGCGCACGAATCGTTGCTGCGCCATTGGGAGCGCGCGCGAACGCAGCTGCAAAGCGCGGAAGCAGATATATCAATCTGGCGCGAATTGCAGCGAGAGGCCCGCCAGTGGAGCGCCGGCAAGCGCACGTTAATGCCTTCGGGGCCACAACTTCTTGCGGCCGGCGACTTGCTCACCCGGCGATCCACGGACTTCACGGCGTCCGACCGCGAGCTGGGGGGCTATGTCGCCGCATCACTGCGCCAGCGTGATCGCCGGAGACTGCTGACCGGACTGGCGCTTGGCCTGCCAGCGGCGGCGGCGGGCGTCTTTGGCGTCTTCAAAGTGCATGACGCTTACGAAGCTTCGCGGCTGACCGACGTAAATTTCGACGATGCCCCGGCTCCCGCCGGAGAATATCGCATCGCCGCGGCGCCGTTTCTTGAACGAAACGGTCTCCGGTTGACCAATCGGTCGCCGGCGGAATCGGAACTCGCAATTTTGAAATTCGACCCTGTTCAGGGAAAGGGTGTCGGGTTTCTCTCCCGGGCGCGTCCGATCGCCTCGGCTGGCGGGCCGCTCTCGCCGCTGCGCGGCATGTTGACGCAAATCGTGTCAAGCCAGGTCGATGATCTGAGTTTCAGCATCGCGTTCCTATGGCCTTTGACGTCGTTCCGCGCCCTGCCGCTCTCCCGCGCCGCCCTAATCGATCTCGGTCTGGTTCAGGCCGCCGAATGGGAGCTAATTCCGCTCGACGAGAACGGCCATGAATTGGACGTCACCGCCTACCGTGCGTCGCGCCGGTCGGTCGGCGACGGAAACTCCTGGCTGGTTGTCGACGCGCCAGCCGGCGCGAGGCTCCATGGCGTCAAGATTTCGACCTATCGCCATTCGCCCCGCAACAGCGATCCGGGCGCGAGCCCTGCCGCGGAGGACTTCGACGGCGTCCACGCGGTCCTCATCCAAAAGCTGCAAATGTTGCGGTGACACTTGCTCGGCGTTTCGTCCCATTGCCCAGCAAGATGCCGTGGGCGCGAGGAGACGCACGAAGCGCTGTTTCGGCGTCTGGACTGGCGCATGGCGGATTTCATCGGCAGCGGCTATAAAACTGGACTGAGAAGGTACGAAAAAATGATCGTCGGTGTCGACCTTGGGACAACCAACAGCCTGATCGGCGTCTGGCGAGACGGGCGGCCCATCCTTGTTCCCAACGCGCTCGGAGAGGTTCTGACGCCGTCGGCTGTCAGCGTGGCCGAAGACGGCGCCATTCTGGTCGGCATGGCCGCGCGCGAGCGGTTGTCCACCCATCCGACGCGCGCGGCGACCGCATTCAAGCGCGTCATGGGAACCAATCGCGAGTTCACGCTGGGCGCCCGCACTTTCCGTCCCGAGGAGCTCTCGGCTTTGGTCCTGCGCTCGCTCAAGTCGGATGCGGAGGCGTTTTTGGGCGAACCGATCCGCGAGGCCGTCATCACCATACCCGCCTATTTCAACGACGCCCAACGTAAGGCGACCAGGGCGGCGGGCGAGCTCGCCGGCCTGGAGGTCAAGCGACTGCTGACGGAGCCGACGGCGGCGGCATTGGCCTACGGCCTGGATCAACCGGCGGCCGATGAAATGGTCCTGGTGACGGACCTCGGCGGAGGGACGTTCGACGTTTCGCTCCTCCATATGTTCGAAGGCATTACCGAAGTGCGGGCGACAGCAGGCGACACCTGGCTCGGCGGCGAGGATTTCGTCGATGTCATTGTTCAGGCGTTCATGCGCGCGGTCGGTGGGAATGCGGGCATACCGACGACGCCGGGCTCAATCGCGCAGGCGTCGCTTCGCCGCCAGGCTGAACTCGCCAAGCGCCAGCTGGGAGAGGCGGATCGCACAGCGCTTCGCGTCGTGCACAATGAGCGAACGATCGAGCACGAAATCACCCGCGTCGAGTTCGAGGCTTTGTCCGAGCCGCTGCTGGCGCGCCTCAGGTTCCCCATGGAGAGAGCGCTCCGCGACGCCCGCGTCGACCCCGACAGGGTGACTCGCGTGATCCTCGCCGGCGGCGCCTCGCGCATGCCGATGTTTCGCCGGCTCATCGGCCGCATTTTCCGTCGCCTGCCGTTGCAGACTATCAACCCGGAAGAGGTCGTGGCGCAGGGAGCGGCGATCCGCGCTGGCATGCTGATGCGCGACGCCGACTTGATCGAGCGGGTGATGACCGATGTCGCTCCCTTCACCCTCGGCATCAGAACTGGCAGGATGCTCGCCGATGGCAATCAGGTCGGCAATTTGTTTGCGCCGATCATCGAGCGCAGCACTGTCATTCCGGCGAGCCGAGTGAAGCGTTTCATCACAGGACGCGATAACCAGACCGAAATCGATGTGGAGATCTATCAGGGCGAGTCCCAGTTCGTCGATGATAATATCCGGCTCGGCGGGCTTGCCATAACGGTTCCCCGGGCGCCTCAAGGCGAACAGGAGATCGAGGTGCGCTTTACATACGACTCCAGCGGGCTGCTGGAAGTCGAAACGGCGTCCATCAGCACTGGCGTCAAGCGTACGCTCGTCATCGAAGGAAATCCTGGCGTTTTGAGCCAGGCCGAAGTCGCGGCGCGGCTCGCCGCGCTAGACGGTCTCAAGATCCATCCGCGCGACCAGGCTGAGAACCAGGGTTTGCTCGCACGCGGCAAACGCCTCTTTGAGGAACGGCTTGGAGCGGAGCGCGGCTTGATCGGCGACGCGCTGGTGTTTTTTGTCGCGTCGCTCGACGGACAGGACGCCGAACGCGTGCGCCTGGCCCGTAAGGCCCTGGAGGCCGTGTTCGCCCGCCTCGACGGGGATTTCTTCGTCTAGAGGCTTACGTGATGAGTTACTGGCCCTGGGACGAACTCGAAATCACGCCGACCACTGATGCGCGCGCCATCCGGCGCGCCTATGCGCAGCGCCTCAAGGCGATCGACGTCGAGGGGGATCCCGCTGACTTCATGCGCCTTCGCGAGGCCTATGAGGATGCGCTGCATTATGACGGCGATGACTGGCGGGACTTGCCGCCGCACGGCGCTGGAAGGACCTTCGCCGATGATGGCGCCGCTGCGCCGGAACCAGAGACCCCTGTTGTCGATCATGGCCTTTTGAATATTGTTCCCGCCACGCAGGACGAGGTTTACTGGGACCATCGCTCGTTCCGCGCGTTCGAAGGGACCTTCGCCCGAGCCCTGGAAGCGGAGGGCGTCGGCGCGGCGCTGGCGATCTACAGGACGGCGTTCGCCCAGGGCGTCATCGCGCTCGGTGAAGAGATGCGCTTCCGTGACGCCCTTATCGACGCTGCGCTGGCCGATACGACGCTATCGCCGAATGAACTGGAGGAAGTCGAACGCCTAGCCGGCGGCGAACCGATCGCACACGGCGCGGAATCCGCGGACAGGCTGCGTTTTATGCGCCGCCGAGCAGAGACGGGAGATCCGCGGGCGCAGCACGCCCTCGCCAACGCATTGGCCCAAAGCGAACAGGACCAGATCGGAAGCTATGGTGAGGCGGCTGACTGGTATGCGAAGGCCGCTGCGCAGGGGCACGCCATGGCGCAGCAGGATCTGGCAAATCTATACTATGGCGGCTGCGGAGTGACCCAAGATTTTGCCGAGGCGGCGGCCTGGTATCGCAAGGCCGCTGTTCAAGGAAATGTCAAATCGCAGTTCATGCTGGGTGCCATGTATTTTCATGGCCTCGGCTTGGGTAAAGATTATGTCGAGGCGGCGGCCTGGTATGCAAGGGCCGCGGCGCAAGGGCACGCCAAGGCGCAGTCCGATCTGGGGAGTCTATATTATGACGGCCTTGGCGTTGTTCACGACGAAGACGAGGCGATGGCTTGGTATAGCAAAGCCGCCGACCAAGGGGAGCCCTCCGCCCAGTATTGCCTTGGCCAAATGTTCAGGCACGGCCGCGGCGCGCCGAAGAGCGACATCGAGGCCGCGGCCTGGTATGCCAAGGCCGCAACGCAAGGCTATGCCTCGGCCCAATGCAATTTGGCGGCCATGTACCTTGAAGGACGCGGCGTTGTTCGCGACGAAGCCGAGGCGTTGGCTTGGTACCGCAAGGCAGCCGACCAGGGGGAGGCAGCCGCCCAAAACGGGCTTGGCATGATGTTCCGAATAGGACGCGGCGTGATCCGGGATTTCGCCCAGGCAGCGGCCTGGTATCGAAAGGCCGCCCTCCAGGGACATGCCGAAGCCCAGTATCGTTTGGCAATCATGTATGACAACGGGCTGGGTGTGCCGCTGGACAAAGACGAAGCCAACTGGTGGCGCCGCAAGGCTGCGGCTCAGCGGCATGTCCACGCCCAATACGAACTGGGACGAGCGTCTTACAACGGCGACGGCACGCCACAGGACGACGCCAAGGCCATTGACTGGTGTCGCAAAGCCGCCGAGCAGGGACATGCTGCGGCTCAGAGTTTTCTCGGGTTTATGTACGAATATGGCCGCGGCGCGCCGCTCGATTATAAGGAGGCGTTGACCTGGTATCGCCGCAGCGCGGAACAGGGTCACGCCACGGCGCAGAGCAACCTTGCGGAAATGTATCAATATGGCCGCGGCGTGCCGCGCGACGACGCCGAGGCGGCGGACTGGTATCGCAAAGCCGCCGACCAGGGTTACGCCAATGCGCAGCGTCAGCTCGGGCTGATGTATCTCCATGGCGAAGGCGTGGTCCGGGACCGCGCAGCGGCCCATGACTGGTTAAATCGGGCGGTCAAGGGAGGAGCCGACGCCGCGGACGAACTCGCGCGAGCGGCCGCTGCGTTGGAGGCAGAGCGAATCGCCGTCGCGGACGCAAAAGCCGCCGTTAAAACAAAAGAACGTGAGGAGCTTGGCGACCCTCGCGCCTTCCCTGCATTCGAAGCCGCCTTCGCCGCAGCCTTTGCGGCCGGAGAATCGCGCGCTGCGCAATCCGCCTTCCAGACCGCTCTCGCCAAAGGCATTCTGCCCATCGGGGCCGAGACGGATTTTCTGGAGAAAGTCCTTGCCTGCGCCCTGGCCGACAGCGCGCTCTCGCCGGAGGAATTGGAGGCCGTGGGTCGAATCGCTGGCGAAACGCCCATGGCAGGCGGCGGCGAGGCGGCGGCGCGGCTGTTCAGCGATTTGCGCGCCCGGGCGGAGGCTTTGCGCTGGTACGGCCGGATCGAAACGGATGCGCGGCGCGGCGACGGGCGGCTCAAACATTTCCAGCCCTCAGCGGCGCGTATCGCCCGGGCCATCCGCGACGGCCGCCTCAACGGCCTACCTGGACGCGACCTTCCCGCTTTGCACAAACAGATCGCCGAGGGGCGCGGTCACCTGCGCTGGCTCGAAGGCCGGCTCCGCCTCGGCGAACTCGAAGTCCAAATCAAGCGATTCGAGCGGCAGCGATGGGGAATAGTCGTCGCCATCCTGTTTCTCGTCATGCCGGCCACAGCCAAGATCTGCGACCTGGCTCACATGGACAAGGACGTCGGCGGGTTGCTGTTGCTGACCCAGTTCGCCCTCACCCTCATCGTCATCGGCGGCCGCATCCTGCTGACGATCGGTATCGCGCTGTTGGCTTTCCTAGCGTTCATCGTAACAGCGATTTATTTCGTCCTGTGACGGGGAAACAGCCTTCTGCAAGCGGGCGTTGGCGGCGCGTAGCTGGACGCCGGCTCCCAGAACGGACGGCGTGACGACCGTCATTGTCGATAACTCGAGCAATCCAATAGGGTCGGAGAATCCGACGTGAGCCGCCCGACGTATCGATTACGTCTGTTTTAGGCGCTCCATACAGGATCGTCAGACCATCGACCGGCGCTTTATCTGGCGACTGCGCTGCGGCCGGCGTGGATTGCGGGCCAAAAAAATGCGGCTTGCTCAGTTGAATTCGGCAGGAAAATACTCTGGTCGTCCGTCAAGGGATTTGGTTGCGGCGATGGAACGACCGACGCGCTCCATGCAAGGCGACCGACAGACGAGGAAATCCCTCCTCGTACAAACCAGGAGACGAAAATGCGCAGACGCCTTGTAGGAGCTTTGTTCGGAGGTGTGGCTTTCCTCGTTAGCGCTCTCGCCCAGGCCTCCACAACTGGCGCGCCTGGAACGCCAAATTCGGCCCCGGACCCTTGCCGCAATTGCGAAACGCCAGCGCCAGTCCAATTGCCCGATAATCGCGAACATGTTGAACCGCGACCCGCTCCAAACCCGACGGGCGACCCTGACGTTCAGCGTGGAATTGATAATTATCGAGAACCCGGTTAGCGAGAACGCCCACCTTGATCAGGACATCTTGCGCTGGCGTGCCGCAGTCATGACCGGATGATTAAGCATAATTCTGAGCGTCCGTTGCCTTATTCGTGAAAAACCGGGCGCTGCGTTGGCGCCCGGCACCTTCTTACGCATCGCCGCGCCGTCCATTGCCTCGCATTTGTTAGCGGCGTTTTATCAACTAGCGATGGCGTCGGCATCGACCTGGCATCGACACTCGGCGTCGCTCCGGTTGTCGTCTTCTTTTCTCCAAAGCGAGACAGAACATTAGGCGATAGCCGAGTTCGAATTGGATTACCCGCATGGCAAGGCTCAGGAACTCGAGCCACAGAAAATTTGGGAAAAAGCGATCCCCGTCCGTCAATCAAGGCAGGGACAGAGAATGGTTCGCTCTTCAACAAGAGGCAATGCCATGCGCTATTCAATTCTTATATCCGCCATAATGGGCTTTGTCGCCGGACTCGCGTCCGATAGCCTCGGCTCGGCCAATTCACTTCGCCGCCGCGTGCCTATCTGTAAGGTCAACAAAAGCTTCGGCATTTCCACATTCATATTAACCAGAGGCGGAACAAAAATGAAAAAATCTCAGAGAGCCCCCGAAAGATACTTCGCGGCGATTCTGTCAATCGCGTTCATCGTATTTCCTAGCTTTGAGGCGCTTGCCCAATCCTCGCCGCCAGTCTCTGCCCTGCCGACGGTAAGGCGTCCCCAAGTATGCGCCGAGCAGTATTCGCCCGTGTGCGGCCGACTCGCTGGGAACAATAAGACCTACTCGAACAAGTGTTTTGCGGATGTAGCCGGAGCCCAGTTTCTGTATGATGGCCCTTGCAGCGGTGGCCAGGAGAGCCCTTCCCCAAACTGAAATGCAGGGTGGATCAATTTGGGCCCACTGGAACGTGCATGCGTTTTGAAAATAAGCGCGTGCAGGGACGAAAACGGCTTTGGAGGAAAGCGATGGCAGCGCCAGTGGACGACAATGACGCGCGCGCAGGCGATTTGCTCAATTCAGCAATCAGCAACGGCGACTATGAGCAGACCCTCGTACTGCTCAATCAAGGCGTGAGTGTTGCCCAAAAGGATTTCATCGGGCAGTTGCCGATGTTCGTTGCCGCGCGCGACGGACGGGAGAACATCGTCGCGCTGCTGATCGAGCGTGGCGTCGACGTGAATTCGCCTGCTCGCGACGGACGCGGCCCGCTTTATTACGCGGCAAGCAAAGGGCATTCTGGCGTCGTCCGTCTGTTGCTGCGCAACGGCGCGGTCGTGGACGCAATCGACCGCCATGGGCAGACGCCGCTGCTTACAGCCTCATGCATTCTATCTTCCGAAAGTTTGAACGTTTCTGATCTGCGCCTGTGGCGCATGCAGCAGGAGTGTTCGACCGATGGCTTAGCGGCGGTTGTCGAGGCGCTAATTTTAGCGGGCGCAAACGTTCATTTCAGCCGAAATGGCGCTCATACATCAAACCATTTCATCCGTCAGACGAAGATCGACCGGCTTATCACTTTGGTCGATAGACAACCGCCCCTCGTGCGCAAGCGTTCGTTCTGGGTGGCATTGTTCGGACGCAACTAGACACAGGATTAATCAGTTGACGGGCTGTCGTCCTCGCGCTCGTTACCTTCCCTTCCCGTGTTCGACCTCGACGGTTTGCGAGCGCGCGCACGAGGGCGGGAAAGGATAGGTGGGACCTGTCTATCGCACCAGGGGCAGTCCACATTCTCCGAGCGTGGGGCGCCGCCAAGTCGCAGAGCACTCTCGAAGCCCAGCTTGAGCATTGTCCGATTTCCAACAACTGAGCTGCTGATGTCGCCATCGACGAAAAGTCCACTCGACCAATTCGAGGAACTAGCTGAAGCTTCGTATGAGGCGATGTATGATGCGCGACCTCCGATCGCCAAGGAGTATTTTGAAGCCGCACGGCGATACTTTCAGTTAGCGATAGACAAGGCTGGCGAGGAGAACGATCTTGCGCGGGTGGATCGCCTGAAGCGCCGACTCGCCGAGGTCGTTTCGCTTTACGATCATCAATTCAGATATGTAGGCTACTGATGGCGCGGCGGACCAAAGCACTAACGCGCGCCTTTCTACAAAGCGTCCGCGACCTTTGACTCGGTAGCAAAATTCGACAGCGTTGGGCAACGGGAGGCGAGCCAGGCGCCGCGCAGCAGGTCATGAGCCTACCTGTTGATGGTTTCCTGGAAATTCTCAATCCTGGAAAGAATGTCGTCGGACGACGGCGGGGTGTCATCGAACATCATGGGCGCCATTGCCCGATAATCCGCTCTGAGATCGTTGGTCCGCGCCCCGCTTGGCATCAGCCGCAAAGTGCCTGGGCGCGCCGTATCGTAATTGGCCCAGCCCGAGCGAAAGAACGTCGCCTTGTGCTTTGCCACGGTGGCTAGCAGCTCGAGATCAGCGGCGGCGGCCTTACCCTCGAGGGAGTCAAGCATCATGGCGAGGTCGTAGTAATGGCGCGAGAAATATTGCGGGGTGGCCGACTCTTCCGGACGATGGGCTTCTGCGTGCAAGGCAGTGGCTTTTTCCCAAAAGGTGCGCCGTGCAGACAGGACCCGTGACGGTCGTATCCGGATCTTCGAAGAAATCGGGAAAATCCTCGGCCGCGCAGGGGCGAATGACCTTCTGCTCAGCGGGCCAAGGATCGCCGCGGGCGCCGAGCTCAAGCCTAACCCGTGGTGTGATGTACGCCATGCCTTGATACTCGGCCGTCGGAAGCGCGACCGGGTAGTGGAAGTTCAGTGACTGCGCGTCGGCTTCATCGATCACTAGCGACCACCCATCGTGCTTCGGTTCGCCGAGCTCTGGAACGATCGCGGCGCGAAGGGCGGGAAGCAGCCTGTCTGGGATATGCTTCTCGACATCTCCCACCAGGTCGTCGATGAGTTGACCTGATTTCTTCCGGCTGATGCCCTTCTTTTCTGGATCGCGACCACCTGTGTAGCCGAGGTCGGCCCGGTCGAAGGACAAATCGATGTCCTCGGAGAAACGGCGGATGATGCCAA
>NZ_VFUZ01000008.1 GCF_006658505.1 Mesorhizobium sp. B2-4-15 | reverse complement strand
GGGTGGCGGTGGCCAGACCGTCAGTCAGTGCAAGAAGGGCGAAGTCTGGGACAATAAGAAGAAAAAGTGCGTCGCGCCTCAGGAAGGCATGCTGGACGACGACAGCATCTATGAAGCCGGTCACGACCTGGCGATGGCCGGGCGCTATGACGAGGCGATCTCGGTGCTCACCCTTGCCGCCAACAAGCAGGATCCGCGCATCCTGAACTATCTCGGCTATTCGCACCGCCATTCCGGCCGTGTCGCCGTCGGCCTCGGCTATTACGAGGAAGCGCTGCGCATCGACCCGAACTACACGCTGGTGCGCGAATATCTCGGCGAAGCGCATCTGCAGATCGGCGATCTGGCCGGCGCCCAGCAGCAGCTGGTGGAGATCGAGAAGCGCACCGGCAAGGGATCGCGCGAATACGGCATGCTGGCCGAGCAGATCGACCATTTCATGCGGAGCTGACCTGGCGTCCAAGGGTCTCGAAGCGGCCGCGATCGATCGCGGCCGCTTTTTGTCGCCGCCTTGCCTCGCCGCCGCCCGGCTCGCGAAAGCGGTGACGATTTTTGCAAAACCGCTTTTTTGGGCGTGAAAAACCCGCGAAGATTGCTATATTGGGGGAAATTGCGGTGAAACGGTTCCGTTAGCCCGAGGCTGCCGGACCGTTTTCTTTTTGTACCCAACGACAAGGCTTCCCCCGAAACGCGGGGGCGGCGGCAGAAAGGTCAGGCATTATGAACAAGGTCCCGATGACAGGCGAGGGGTTCGCGTCATTGAAGGAAGAACTGCGTTGGCGCCAGCAGGAAGAGCGGCCGCGCATCATCGAGGCGATCTCCGAGGCGCGCTCGCATGGCGACCTGTCCGAAAATGCCGAATATCATGCCGCCAAGGAGGCACAGAGCCTCAATGAGGGCCGCGTCAACGAACTCGAGGACCTGATCGCGCGCGCCGAGGTGATCGACGTCACCAAGCTCAGCGGCGACAAGGTCAAGTTCGGCGCCACCGTCGTGCTGGTCGATGAGGACACCGAGGAAAAGAAGACCTACCAGATCGTCGGCGACCAGGAAGCCGACGTGAAGTCCGGCCGCATCTCGATCTCCTCGCCGATCGCGCGGGCGCTCATCGGCAAGGAAGTCGGCGACGCCATCGAGGTCAACGCGCCAGGTGGTGCGCGCGGCTATGAGATCGTCCAGGTGCAGTTTATTTAGGGAGTTTGACGGGGCGGTTTCGTACTGTCCGCACTTCAAGCCAAGGTCGGCGCTGCCTCTCATCGCCCTGCCGGGCACTTCTCCCCGTATAGTGACGGGGAGAAGGCCGCTGTCATCGATGGTTTCGCCAAACAGAAACGTTGCAGAATATTAAGCCGAGGTCGCGGTCAGCCCCTTCTCCCGGTCACTATACGGGAGAAGGTGGCGGCAGCCGGATGAGGGGCAGCGCCGACTTTCCGACTGTTTCGATCGAAAAATCAATCTTCGCCGATATTTGCCTGGCTAAGCTCCATCAATCTCTCCGCCTCCGCTATCACCTCCGCTGGTACAACACGACCACCGGGCGCGGCCAGCAGTGTCGACGCATACGGCCCGCGCGGGCCGGTCAAACCCGGCTCCGTCGCCAGGAACACCGCGACTGTCGGCAGTCCGAAGCCGCTGGCGAGGTGTGTAAGCCCGGTGTCGGCGCCGATCACCAGCGTCGAGCGGCCGAGGATGGCGGCGATGTCGGCCAGCGGTGACTTCGGCACCACGACCGTGGACGGCGCGGCCTTGCCGATCGCTTCGGCCACAATCTTCTCGCGCTCATTCGACCAGGTGGTGACAGGCGTCATGCCCCGGTCGACCAGCAGCCGGGCGGTTCCGATCCAGTCTTCGACCGGCCATTTCTTGTCCTCCCGGCTGGTCCCGTGCAGCAGGAAGGCGGTCTTGCCGCGGATGTTGGCGATCGTGCCAGCCGGCGGCACAATGCCGGAATTGAGCGTCGAAAGATCGGGCTGGTAGCCAAGCGCCAGTCCGAACAGCCGCCTTGTCCGCTCGATGGCGTGCAGGTCGCGGGGCACACTATAGGTGACGTCATAAAACAGCGTCGCCGAAGGTTCGCGCGCGCTCGACCGGTCGAAGCCGGCGATCGGCGCGCCGGCCTGCCGCGCCACAAGCGCCGATTTCAGCAGGCCCTGTGCATCGATGACCAGGTCATAGTGGCATGACCGCAAGGTTCGGCGCAGGGCGGCCGCCTCGCGCCAGGTGCCGCCATTGAACAGTGCCTTGCGCCAGCGCCGGATGGCGACCGTGTGGATCCTGCCGATCGCCGGATGGAGCGCCACGATGCCGGCGAACGCCTCCTCGACGCACCAGTCGAAGGATATGTCCGGCCTGACGAGGCTGGCATCCTCGACGGCCGGAAATGTGTGGATGACATCGCCCATGGACGATGTCTTGACGATGAGCACCTTCATGCCGCTGCCGGAAGTTCCAGCAGCCGGTCCGCCGCCGCCGCAACCTGCCCGACTTCCAATGTCTTGAGGCAATTGAGATGGCCGAGCGGGCAGACCTTGCGGTGGCAGGGCGAGCAGGACAGGCCGAGCCAGACCAGTTCGCGGCGCTCCGCCAGTGGCGGCGTGTTTTCAGGTGAGGTCGAACCATAGACCGCAACGATGGAGGTGCCGACAGCCGCGGCGACATGCATCAGGCCGCTGTCGTTGGAGACGGCCAGCCTGGCGGCGGCGATCAGATCGATGGCGTCTTCCAGCCGCGTCTGGCCTGCGAGGTCGACGACGCCAGGCGCGAGGGCCGCGATCTCCGCCGTCACCTCGCGATCGTTCTTCGAACCGAACAGGGCGACTTTGAAGCCCTTGCCCATGAATTCGCGGGCAAGCCCGGCATAGCTTTCGCTCGGCCAGCGCTTTGCCGGGCCGAACTCGGCGCCGGGCATGAGGGCCACGAATTTCTGTGGCGCCAGTCCGAAACGGTCGAGCAGGACAGCCTGGTTTTGCGCATCCATGGTCAGCCGGGGCGCGCGGAAAGTGCCGCCCTGGGCGAGGCCGAAATAGGCCTGCGCGGTGCGCCGTTTCACGGCATCGGGCAGCGGCACGATGTCGGTCAGCAGCCCATAGCGCATTTCACGCAGATGGCCGAAACGGCGCGGAATGCGGGCAAAGAACGGGATCAGCGCCGATTTCCAGCTGCCCGGCAGGATATAAGCCATGTCGTAGCGGCCGCGCAGCAGGCGGCCGAAACGGCGGCGATGGGTGAATTCGAGCGCGCCGGGCTTTAGCGGAAAGTCGATCTGCTGGCGTATTTCAGGCATGCGCTTGACCAGCGGGGCAGCCCAGGCGGGCGCCAGCACGTCGATCGCGGCGTTGGGATGGAGCTCCTTCAGCGCCGAGAACAGGCACTGCGCCATCACCATATCGCCCACCCAGCGTGGGCCGATCACGAGGATCGTTGGGCTTTCAGCCATTCGACATAGTCTCTGACGCCAGTTTCGACGCTCCGGAATTGACCGTTATAACCGGCCGCGCGCACACGGGACATATCAGCTTGCGTAAAGCTCTGGTAGCTGCCCTTGAGGTGGTCGGGGAATTCGATGAACTCGATCTCGCCTTTGCCCAGCGTGTCGATCACCGTTTCGGCGATGGCGCGGAAGGGCTGGGCGCGGCCGGTGCCGCAGTTGAAGATGCCGCTCGAGCCGCGCTTCCACAGCCACAGATTGACATCGGCGACGTCGCCGACATGGATGAAGTCGCGGCTCTGCTCGCCCGGTCCGAAGCCATCATAGGCGCCGAACAGTTTCGGGTTCTCGCCCCGCTCGACCTGGTTGAACAGATGAAAGGCGACCGAGGCCATGGCGCCCTTGTGCGCCTCGCGTGGGCCATAGACGTTGAAGTAGCGCAGGCCCGCGACCTGCGAATGGTCGGTGTCGAAGGCGGTGCGCCTGACATAGTCGTCGAACAGTTTCTTCGAATAGGCATAGACGTTGAGCGGCCGCTCCAGCGCCGGCTCCTCGCGAAATTCGGAACCGCCGCCATAGACGGACGCGGAAGAGGCGTAGAGGAAGGGCACGCGCAGCGTCTGGCAGGCATGCAGCAGCCGCTTCGAATAGGCGTAGTTGACCTCCATCATGAACTTGCCGTTCCATTCGGTGGTGGTCGAGCAGGCGCCCTGGTGGAAGACGGCCTCGATGCGGCCGAGCGATCCGGCCTCGATGCGGGGCAGGAAATCGTCCTTGTCGAGGTAGTCGGCGATTTTGAGATCGGCGAGGTTGGCGATCTTGTGGCCGTCGGTGAGGTCGTCGACGACGACGATGTCGTCATGGCCTTCGACGTTGAGCGCGGCGACGATGTTTGAGCCGATCATGCCGGCGCCGCCCGTGACGATGATCATGAAGGCCTCTGGTTGCTTGCGATTCCGGTCCTTATAAGCGAGGCCAGCCGGGCTGTCGACAAAGCAGGCGGTCGCTCGGGCTCGCCCGTTCAGGCTTGTCTGTTTTGTCCATTTTGTCTATTATGGCAAAACGGAGTGTCCAATGAAACACTATACATCGACTGATCTGAAACAGAATCTCGGCGACGTGCTCGCGGCTGCCAGCCAGCAGCCGGTCTCCATCACTCGCCACAACAAGCCGAGATACGTCCTGATGAGCATCGAGACCTACGAAGCGCGCTTCGGCACCGATAGCCGTCGCGCCTACGCGGCGGAGGATGCACCGCTGGAACATGTCGAGATGCTGGAGGAGTACGCCGCGGAACTGAACGGTGACTAAACCGGTCGCCGCGGACGCCTGGCGATATCCATATCTGTGGCATCGCCAACATGGAGACGTCGAGACCGAAGGCCGCAAGACGAGGCCTGTCGCCTTTGTCGCCGTTCTTCCCGGAAAAGCCGGAGGCACGAACCTTTTCATCCTTGCCATCACCTCCACGCAGCCGGGCCGTGATCGCATCGCCGCTGGCGTTCCGGAAATTGAACGCCGCCGCGCCGGCCTTGACCCTATCCCCCTTTGGGTCATAGTCGACGAGTACAACCACGATATTCTGGAATCGTCGGCCTATTTCGAACCGGGTGCGCGTATCGGCGCATTCAGTCCGTCGTTCCACAAAAAAGTCATATCGGCTTTCATTGCGGCTGTTCGCGCAGGCCAATCCAAAGCCATCCCACGGGCTGACTGAAAGGTCTGCAATCGGACAGGGCAGGATCATAAGGGACAACAGAATGCCGTCGACCGAACTGCTCATCGCGTTTTTCGCCACCACGGCGATCTTCGCCTATATTCCCGGTCCGGCCATGCTCTACGCGGCCGCGCAGACCATGGCGCGCGGGCGCTGGTCGGGGCTGACGGCGGCGCTCGGCATTCATCTGGGCGGCTATGTGCACGTCTTTGCCGCTGCTGCCGGCCTGTCGGTGCTGTTCCACGCCGTGCCGCCGCTTTACATGGCGGTCAAGCTGGTCGGTGCGCTCTACCTGATCTGGCTCGGTGTCTCGCTGTTTCGCAAGCGCGGGGAGGGTGACGCGGCGTTGCCCGTCATCGAGCGCAAGTCGGCTCGCCGCGCCTTCTTCGAGAGCATCACCGTCGAGGTGCTCAATCCCAAGACCGCGATCTTCTTCATGGCGTTCCTGCCGCAGTTCATAGATGCCTCCGCGGCGTTTCCGGTCTGGCTGCAATTCGTCGTGCTCGGCACCATCGTCAACCTGATGTTCTCCTCGGCCGACATCGTCTGCGTCTTCCTGGCTGGTCTCGTGATCGGCCGGCTGCGGCGTTCGAGCCGGGCGCAACGGCTGATGCAGCGGGCGGGCGGCGCTGTGCTGGTCGGGCTCGGCGTTCACGTTGCCCTGCAGAAGAGCTGACACGGCGCCGCCGTTGCGCCGGCTCGAATTGCGGTATATCGGCAGGCACGAACGATCGGTCCCGCCAACCGACCCCATATAGTCCAGAGACGGTTTTCCCAGCGCGTTGCCAGTGACATGATCAAGCACAATCCGCCTTCTCCCGAACCACTGCACCGCGCCATTGCGCGCTTTGGCGACGTCGCCGTGCTGGTGGTCGGCGACATCATCCTCGACCGTTTCGTCAATGGGATCATCGAGCGGATTTCGCCGGAGGCGCCGATCCCCGTGCTGCACGGGCGCGGCGAAACCTCGGCCATGGGCGGCGCCGGCAACGTCGTGGCCAACATCGTTTCGCTTGGCGCGCGTGCCATTCCGGTTTCTGTGATCGGCACGGACGCTGCCGGCGACAGCCTGGTGCGGATGCTCGGCGCGCTTGGCGCCGACACGGCGGGCCTGGCGCAGCAGCGCGGCCGCATGACCTCGTCCAAGAGCCGCTTCAGCGCGCTCAACCAGCAGGTGCTGCGCTTCGACGAGGAAGAGGTCAAGCCGCTCGACAGCATTGAGCGGGCGGGGCTGATCCGGCATTTTCGCGCGGCACTCGACGAGGCCGACATCGTCATCCTGTCCGATTACGGCAAGGGCATCCTGCTCGACGGCGTCGCCGCCGAACTGATCGCCATCTGCCGCGCGGCGGGAAAACCGGTGCTGGTCGATCCCAAGGGCCGCGACTATGCGCGCTATGCCGGGGCGACCGCCATCACCCCCAACCGCAAGGAGCTTGGCGAGGCCGTCGGCCATGCGGTGTTCGCCGATGACGAGATCGTCGAGGCCGCCCGCGAACTGATTTCAGCGCATGGCCTCGACTTCGTCGTCGCCACCCGCAGCGAAAAGGGCATGAGCGTGGTCGGCCCCACCGAAGCGCGCCACATCGCCACCCAGGCGCGCGAAGTGTTCGACGTTTCAGGTGCCGGCGACACCGTGATCGCGACCTTTGCTCTGGCGCTTGCCGCCGGCGCCGATCCTGTCGCTGCCGCCTCGATCGCCAATGCGGCCGGCGGCGTCGTGGTGGGCAAGCGCGGCACCGCGCGGCTGACGGTCGAGGAATTGACCGGCGCGCTGTTCCGCTCGCACGGACCGACCGCGCACAAGGATGCCATCCTCGATGCCACGTCGGCCGCGCGCATGGTGGCGGCCTGGAAGGAAGAGGGCCTGAGCGTCGGCTTCACCAATGGCTGTTTCGATATCCTGCATGCCGGCCATGTCAGCCTGCTGCACGCGGCGCGCAGCCAGTGCGACCGGCTGGTGCTCGGCCTCAACAGCGACGCCTCGGTGCGGCGGCTGAAAGGGCCAGGACGACCGGTCAATGACCAGCATGACCGCGCCTGCGTGCTCGCGGCGCTTGCCTCGGTCGACGCCGTCGTGGTGTTCGATGAGGATACACCGCTGGCGCTGATCGAGGCGCTCCTGCCCGACATTCTGGTCAAGGGCGCGGATTACACGATCGACACCGTGGTTGGCGCCGATGTGGTGCAGAAGGCCGGCGGGCGCGTCGTGCTGGTCGATCTCGTTGCCGGCAAGAGCACCACCAACACCATTGGCAAAATGCGTTCCGGCACCACCAACTGAGGGTTCCATGTCCGAACTGAACGATTATCTGGTCCGCTCGGCGGCGGCGATTACCGCCATGGTCGAGCGCGACCTTACCGGCGAGATGGAGCGGGCGGTGAGCGCCGTGGTGACGGCGCTTTCGTCTGGGAAGGCGTTTTTGATCTGCGGCAATGGCGGCTCGGCCAGCGATGCCATCCACATAGCCGGCGAGCTGGTCGGCCGCTTCCTCAAGGAACGCAAGGCCTACAATGTCATCGCATTGCCGGCCAATGCCGCGGTGCTGACGGCCTGGGGCAATGATTATGGCTTCGACACGGTGTTCTCGCGCCAGGTCGAGGCGCATGGCTCGGCCGGCGGCGTGCTGCTGGCGATCTCGACCAGCGGCAATTCACCGAGCATCCTCGCCGCCGCCGAACAGGCGCGGATGATGGATATGACGGTGATCGGCCTGACCGGCGACACGGGCGGCAAGCTCAAGCCGCTGTGCGACATCCTGCTCAACGTGCCCTCGACCTCGACGCCGATCATCCAGCAGGGGCATCTGTGCCTCTACCATCATCTGTGCGAGGTGGTGGAAGCCCGCCTGCACAATGGCTGACAGAGTGGACGCTGACGGCAGAGAGGAGCCGTATCCACTGACCGAACCGGGCCTGTGGGTCGAGCGGGTCGGCAAGGAGGTCTTTCCCAAAGGTACGCCGGCGCTGTTCCTCGACCGCGACGGAACCATCAATGTCGACACGGACTATCCGAGCGACCCGGCCGAGATCGAGCTCAGGCCGCAGATGCTGCCGGCGATAGCGGCCGCGAACCGGGCCGGTGTCCCGGTCGTCGTGGTCACCAACCAGTCCGGTATCGCGCGCGGCTATTTCGACTGGAGCGTCTTCGCGGCGGTCAATCGCCGCGTGCTGGAGCTGCTGCGCGAACAGAGCGTGTTCGTCGACATGGTTCTGGCCTGTGCCTATCACGAGGCCGGCATCGGGCCGCTCGCCATTGCCGATCATCCGATGCGCAAGCCCAATCCGGGCATGCTGATCGAGGCGGGCAAGCGCCTCGACCTCGATCTCCAGCGCTCTTTGATCGTCGGTGACAAGCCAGCGGACATGCAGGCGGGACGGCGCGCCGGCTTGGCACAAGGCTGGCTGGTGGGCGGCGAGGCGGCGGTTCAGCCCGGCTTCGCCATCCGGCGCCTGCATGATGGGGACGACCTCATCGGTTTGCTCGCCGCTATCGAAACGCTCGGCGGGGACAACAGATCCTGATCCGAACCTGACGGCTTACACGGGATCGCTGCGGTCCGAGGCCTCGTAGAGTTTGGCCTCCGTGGCGAAGGAATAGATCATCACCGACATCGAGTAGACGAAACCGTGCCGGCCGCAGAGGAAGTAGCGCTTGGCCAGGTAGAATTTGAGGAAGTTGCCAAGCGGTGACAGCACCAGCCGCACCAGGCCGGGCTTCTTGCCCTTCTCGACCAGCGTTACGGCCTTCAGGCTGGAATAGGCGTTGGCCCGGGCAACATCGTCCTCGACCGATATTTCGCGGCGATGCAGCAGGACACCGTCCTCGATCGTGCCGGTCTCGCCCGGCACGCCAAAGGATTCATGCACCCGCGCGGTGAGATCCATGGTGGCGCCTTCGCGGCGGAAAAGCCGCATCAGCCTGTTGTGCAGCACCCAGCGATGCGCATAGCCGTAGCCCTTCAGCCAGTCTCGGCGGCGGATGTACCAGCCGTGGATCTTGTCGTTGGTCGATTGCGTGATGGCCACGATCGACTGCCGCAGCCGGTCGTCGACGCGTTCATCAGGATCGATGGAAAGACACCAGGGCTGATTGGCATGGTCGAGCGCGAATTGCCGCTGACGGGGAAAACCCGGCCAGTCATTGTGCAGCAGCGTTATCGGGTAGCCTTTGGCGATATAGCTTTGCACGCATTCGACGGTGCCGTCCGTCGAACCGGAATCGACGATGACGATCTCGGCGCAGAAATCGATGCTTTCCAGGCACGGGCCGATCATATCGGCCTCGTTCATGCAGATGATAAGCGCCGAGACCGGGCTTGCAAATCGAGTCATGGTCCCCTTCCCATGGCGGATCGTCCTCGGAACAACGCTGCTTGCGCTATCTGTTCTTACGCAGTCCCGGGCGGAAAACCGTTATACATTTTTCCAGGGATTGCATGAGAAACCAACCAAGCGGCGAAGTTCGGCGGAGCGATCCATGAGCGTCTGTCGGACACCAACGCGGCGCCGGTGTGGCGAAGGCCAGGAATTCGCGGGGGGCAGGCGCGCAGGCGTTCGCCTGACCTCAAGATCGCTCGAACGAGACCAGCCCTTCATCCTTGACCCGTCGGATGGTGAGCGCGGTGCGCACCGTGTCGACATTCGGCGTCGAGGTCAGTTCCTCGATGACAAAGGTCTGGAAGGCGCCGAGGTCGCTTGCCACGCAGTGCAGCAGGAAATCGGATTCGCCCGACACCATCCAGGCATCGCGCACGATCGGCCAGCCGCGCGTGCGCTCGGCGAAGGTGCGAAGCTCGGCATCGGCCTGGTGGTGCAGCCCGACCAGGCAGAACGCAACGACGTCGAGGCCGAGCGCCGGGGCATTGAGCAACGCCCGATAGCCGCGGATGATGCCGGTTTCCTCCAGCCGCTTGACCCGGCGCAGGCAGGGCGGCGCCGAAATGCCGACCCGGTTCGAGAGCTCGACATTGGTCATGCGCCCGTCCGCCTGCAACTCGCGCAGAATCTTCCAGTCGATGGCGTCGAGGTCGGCTTTCAGGGGCATGGGCTGTCTCAGCTCGGCGCAAGAATCTTTCACAATTTTGTAATTAAACGACTTTTGTGTTGGCGCCAGCCCTCGTCAACGCGATTTTTGAGCGGTAACGAATGCGACCGTCGCGCGAATAACCCCACGGGCCGAAGCTTTCCGGGGACGACGGCCCGTTCGTCTTGCTGGCATGGTTGGCAACCCTTACATTAGGCGCGACATTCCATGCCATTTCCCAAGGCACATTCCCTGTCTGCCCCGCAGAGGCTTCAAATGACCACCAAGCACGCGCCTGTTCTCATCATCGGTTCCGGCCCGGCCGGCTATACGGCGGCGGTCTATGCCGCACGTGCCATGCTGAAGCCGATGCTGGTCGCCGGCCTGCAGCAGGGCGGTCAGCTGATGATCACCACCGATGTCGAGAACTATCCCGGCTTCGCCGACCCGATCCAGGGGCCATGGCTGATGGAGCAGATGCTCAAGCAGGCCGAGCATGTCGGCACCGACATCATCAACGACATCATCACCGAGGTCGACCTCAACGTACGGCCGTTCCGCGCCAAGGGCGATTCCGGCACGACCTACACCGCTGACGCGCTGATCATCGCCACCGGCGCGCAAGCCAAGTGGCTGGGCATTCCGACCGAACAGGACTTCATGGGTTTCGGCGTCTCGGCCTGCGCCACTTGCGACGGCTTCTTCTATCGCGGCAAGGATGTCGCCGTGGTCGGCGGCGGCAATTCAGCGGTGGAAGAGGCGCTCTATTTGTCGAACCTCGCCAAGAGCGTGACGGTCATCCACAGGCGCTCGGACTTCCGCGCCGAGCGCATCCTGCGCGAGCGGCTGCTGCAGAAGGACAATGTCCGCGTCATCTGGGACACGATCGTCGACGAGATCACCGGGCGCCCCGGCAAGGCGCCGCTGCCGCCTTCCGTCGAAGGGCTCAAGCTCAAGCATGCGGTGACCGGTGCCGAAACGCACCTTAAGGTCGATGGCGTGTTCGTGGCGATCGGCCACGCGCCGGCGGTCGAGCTGTTCGTCGGCAAGCTGAAGCAGAAGCCGAACGGCTATCTGTGGACGGCGCCGAATTCGACCCGCACCGACGTGCCCGGCGTGTTCGCGGCGGGCGACGTGACCGACGATGTCTACCGCCAGGCGGTGACGGCGGCGGGCCTCGGCTGCATGGCCGCGCTGGAGGCGGAGAAGTATCTGGCGGGCATCGAGGTGCATCGCGAGGCGGCGGAATAGGCGTTTGTAAAATTGTTAAAAAATCAGCTTAGAAACGCCGTGTAAAAGCCTGATTTTTCATTCAGACGCCAAGCAGAACGAGGGGTATCATGGCGTTGGACTGGGACAAGCTACGCGTGTTTCACGCTGCGGCGGAAGCGGGGTCGTTTACGCACGCGGCCGAGACACTGCACCTTTCACAATCGGCAATCTCGCGGCAGGTCAGCGCGCTCGAGCATGATGTCGGCGTGCCGCTGTTCAACCGCCATGCCCGCGGCCTGGTGCTGACCGAGCAGGGCGAAATGCTGTTCCGCACGGCGCATGACGTGCTGATGAAGCTCGAGACCATCAAGTCGCGTCTGACCGAGACCAAGGACCGGCCTTCCGGGGTGCTCAGGGTGACGACGACGGTGGGTCTGGGTGCCGGCTGGCTGACCGAACGTGTGCAGGAGTTCATCGAACTCTATCCCGAGATCAGCCTGCAGCTGATCCTCGCCAACGAGGAACTCGACCTCACCATGCGCCAGGCCGACTGCGCCATCCGCCTGCGCCAGCCGCAGCAGCCGGACCTGATCCAGCGCCGCCTGTTCACCGTGCATTTCCACCTCTACGCGGCCCCATCCTATGTCGCCAAGTACGGCAAGCCGGCTTCGGTCGCCGAGTTGAAGAGCCATCGCATCGTCACCTTCGGCGTGCCGGTGCCCTCGCATCTGTCGGAGCTGAACTGGCTGGAGACGGTCGGCGATTTCGAAGGCGGCCAACGGGTGCCGACGCTGCAGATCAACGATATCCTGTCGATCAAGCGCGCCGTGCAGGGCGGCGCCGGCATCGCCATGCTGCCCGACTATGTGATTTCCAAGGACTCAGGCCTGGTGCAGCTCTTGCCGGAAACCGAAGTGCCGTCCTTCGACACATATTTCGCCTATCCCGACGCGATGAAGAACCAGGCGAAGCTGCATGTCTTCCGCGATTTCGTCATCGCAAAGGCGCGCAGCTGGTCCTATTAGCCCACGGGGCAGCGCTGGCGGCGGTGGTCTATCCACCCCGCCAGGGCGTCAGCCTCGGCAGCCAGCCCGGCACATTGCGGCGGTAGGTTGCGTATTCGGCGCCATAGCGGCTGGCGAGTGTCGGCTCCTCATAGAGCTTGACGAAGATGATCATGGCCGCGCCCGCGACAACGCCGTAGGCGAGAAGCGTCCAGCTCGAGAACAGCAATGCCTGGCCAAGGATGATCGACAGCACCGCGACATACATCGGGTTGCGGACATGGCGGTAGATGCCCGCCGATCACCAGCCTCTCGGTGGGCGCGACAGGGGCGGGTGTGCCCAGCCCCTCCAGTGCGAAGCGGGCGAAGGCATGCAGCAGCACGCCGGCCGCCGCAACGATGAGAACGCCGCCGGCAGGGAGAAAGCCTGGGACGGCGGACAATGGCAGGCCCAGCGATCGCTGAGCAGCCAGGGAATAAGTCCGGCGACCACGCCGGGTGCCGCAATCAGGAAGATGCCGCTGCCGGCGATCGCCGAAAACGGACGCATTGGATGCCCGCGCTTGATTGCCTCAGAATTAAACGACTACTGCCTGATTTCAGCTCATCAGGTGTTTTTCGGCATTTGCGAGCAAAGTCGTCCGGAATTGACGTTCTCAAGACGGCAATTGCCCCGTTGTGTGCTCCATTTTGACGATTCTGCTGGTCCTATTGGCGTCAGGAATGGGTTAGACCACAGCCTGTGTCTTTTTGCATGCGTGTGTTGCAAAATAGATGCTTGTTTCTTGGGCATGGTGGGCACATATATAGATCATCTCCTGGGCGCGTTCTCCTCCCATTAGCGCCCTCGAGTGTTCCCCTCTGGAGGTTAGCCTTAACAGGCACTTCCAATCAAACTCAGCCGGATCTTCATTGATCCGGCTTTTTTGTTGCCCGGACGCCACCATGGTGGCGGAAAAGTTCACCGGAACTGCCACGTAACAGTGTCATGTAACCTCTGGTAACATGACAAGGCCACCCTCGACCTGCTAAGTAGATGATAGGACGCGGTGTGGTTCGGACGAGAGATGGGGGCATCACTCGGACGGCCGGGCTCAGGCGGCTACCGCGTCCGAACCTTTTCCGCCGAAGATTCGGCAATTGCACATGCGGCGGACCTGCCGTTTCTCCTCCCAAGAAAACGGTCCGCAAACAAAACGGCGTCCGGTCCCCGGGCGTCGTTTTTGGTTTTATCCCCCCGAACAGAACGGATGCTGCGCCAAAAGCGTCGCGCATCAGAGCGACGCGCTTGAGGTGTTCCATGCATGTCGCCCAAACCGCTGGGCATTTTTGGGCGACATGCATTGGATGAGAATCAGGCAGCCTTGCCGTTGGTGTTCATCGCTTCGTCGGCGAGGCGGCCGGTGAGTTCGGCCATGTGGTCGAAGGCGGCGTGATAGCTGGCCACGCCCGAGGTCGCCGAACGCAACTCGATGATCAGGTCGCCGATCTCGGCCTGCGGCATGGTCGCCTCGACGACGTCCCAGCCAGGCCAGTCGGGCCGCGCGTCATAGCCGAGGATCTGGCCACGCCGCTGCGGGATCAGCGCGATGATCTTGGAAGTGGCGTCCGACGGCGTGACGATCTCCACTTTCATCACCGGCTCCAGAAGCACCGGCGAGCAGGCGGCCATGCCTTCCTTCATCGCCAGCCTCGCTGCCATCTGGAAGGCCATGTCGGAAGAATCGACTGCGTGGTAGGAGCCGTCCGACAGATTGACGGCGATGTCGACGACGGGGAAGCCGAGCGGGCCGGATTTCAGATAGTCGCGTATGCCCGTCTCCACCGACTGGATATAGGTCTTCGGCACGACGCCACCGGTGATGGTGTCAGTGAACTGGAAGCCGGAACCGCGCGGCAGCGGCTTGATCTCGATCACCACATCGCCGAACTGACCATGGCCGCCGGACTGCTTCTTGTGGCGGCCGCGCTGTTGCGCCGATTTGCGGATCGTCTCGCGATAGGGCACGGCCGGCGCATGGCCTTCGACCGGAATCTGGTTCTTGCCCTCCAGCCGCTCGCGCACGACGCGCAGGTGCATCTCGCCATGGCCGGACAGCACCGTTTCAGCCGAGTCCTGGTTGTGACGGAGGCTGAGCGAAGGGTCCTCCTCGGCCAGCCGCTGGATGGCGGCCGACATCTTCACCTCATCCTTGCGTTCCTTGGGGCGTAGCGCGAAGGCAAAGACCGGCTGCGGCGGCTCAACATCGAACAGCTGTTTGGTGCCGCCCTTGGCCGAGGTCAACGTCTGGCCGGTCTTGACGTCGTCCAGCTTGCCGAGCGCCACGGTATCGCCAGCCTTGGCGGCGGTGAGCTTGACCTGGTCCTTGCCCAGCATCTTGTAGATGCCGGAGACCTTGGCGGTGCCGCCGCCTGGCAGCCAGAGTTCCAGGCCGTCGGCGACCTGACCTGACAGGATGCGAGACACCGACAATTTGCCGCCATGCGGCGTGTGGATGGTCTTCATCACCTGGGCCAGTGTGGCGTTGCCATCCGGGGCACCGAGCCGCTTGCGGGTCGCCTCGATGTCGGGCGCGTCGTGGCGGATCGCCTTCAGGAGGCGCAGCACGCCGTTGCCTTTCTCGGCGGTGCCGATCAGCACCGGCGTCACCACGCCGTCGCGAAGATCGGCGGTCAGGTCGTCGAAGACCGCGTCCTTCGGCGGCTCGATCTCTTCGAGTAGCTGTTCCATCAGCTCATCGTCATGGTCGGCCAGCGTCTCCAGCATGGAGAAGCGTGCCTCCAGCTCGCGCGCCTTGTCGTCGCCCGGTATCTGAGCCACTTCGCTTTCGGCATATTCGCGGTAGATGTAGGCGCGCTCCAGCGCCAGATCGATCGAGCCGATGACGACGCCGTCCTTGCGCAACGGAATCTGGCGCAGCAGGAGCGGCACCGAGCTTGCCGGCTGCAGCATCTTCAGCGTGTCACGCACGCCCGCTACCGCCTTGTCGACCTTGTTGAGGAACAGGATGCGCGGTACGCCGAGGTCGTCGAGCTTGCGCATGATGAGCTGCAATGCGGGGATCTTCTTCTCATCGGCCTCGGCCACGACCACTGCTATGTCGCAGGCGGCCAGCACCGGCTCGGCCTCGAAGGAAAATTCGATCGAGCCGGGACAATCGACGAAGGTGAACTGCTCGCCCATGAATTCGGTGGTGGCGATTGTCGCCTCGACGCTCATAGCGTGGGCGCGTGCCTCTGGCGAATGGTCTGAAACGGTGCTGCCCGAGGAAACCGGGTTCTGGCGGGGGATAGCGCCCGTGCGGGCCAATATGGCTTCTAGAAGTGTCGTCTTACCGCTTGCGAAGGGACCGACTATGGCAATGCATTTCGGTCCCGTGCGTCGTCCTCCGGCGCGATTACCCATGACTGACCTCCACTCAGGCGTTTCCCGTAGGACCGACTGGCATTCATGGTTCAGGCTTGGTCAATCGGTCCCGAGCGGCGGCCGGCCTGTTCGACCGTCGCGGGCGGGGTTCTTTTCAAGCGCCACCTGCCCAAAAGCATCGTCCCACTTGTTTGCCGGCAGGGCAAGGAAAATAGGAAGCCGATGCCGTGCGGCGTCAGGCGCTCAGCGCCAGGGGAGCGGCATTGACGGTGCGAACGGGAGCAAGCTTGTCGCGCGGCGCCGGCCGGCCGAAATGATAGCCCTGGAAGCGGTTGCAGCCGGCCGCCTTGGCCAGCGCGAATTCTTCCGCGGTCTCCACGCCTTCCGCCACGATGGTGACGTCCTGGATGCGCGCAATCTGCCCCAGCGCGGAGACGAAGATCTGCGCCACCTGGTCATGGGCGAGGCTGCGTATGTAGGAGCGATCGATCTTGATGATGTCGATAGGCAAGGTTTTCAAATAGTTGAAGCCGCAATGGCCGGTGCCGAAATCATCGAGCGCTATGTGGAAGCCAAGGCCACCCAATGCCTCGAGTCGACGCAGGATCTCGGGCGTGGCCGCGGTCGCCACCGTCTCGGTGATCTCGATGATGAATTGCGCCGCCTGACGGCCGGTTTCCTTCAGCACGCGGTCGCACATGGTGACGATCTCGTCGCGCTTGAGCTGTTCGCCGGAAACGTTGATCGAGATGCGGCGCCCCTGGAAATGGTCGACATCGGCGCAAGCCCGCTTGAACACCCATTCGCCGAGCATGTCGATCAAGGTCGAGCGTTCGGCGATCGGAATGAACTCGGCCGGCGAGATCAGGCCGCGTACCGGGTGACGCCAGCGGATCAACCCTTCAAACGCATGGGTGGAACCGTCCGGATTGACGATCGGCTGGTAGTGCAGTTCGAGTTCGCCGAGATAGACTGCGGCGCGCAATTCCCGTTCGATCAGACGGCGGTAGCGCTTGTCGGATAGCATCTCCTCGTCGAACACGGTGACGCGGCCTCGGCCGGCCGCCTTGCTTTCATAGAGCGCCAGGTCGGCAACCAGCATCAGTTCCGTCGTGTTCGAGGCATGGGCGGGCGCCAGCGCCACGCCGAGCGAAATGGAGAGTGGAATGATCTTGCCTTCATGCGATTTGCCGGCCCGCATGGCATCCAGCAATTGCCTGACATCCTTGTTGATGGCGTTGAGGTCTGCGTGCGGGATGATGACGCCGAATTCGTCGCCGCCCAGGCGCCCGACCATGCTGCCGGCAAAGATGCGCTCCGCTGTCTTGACCAGATACATCAGGGTACGGTCGCCGAACTGATGCCCGAACGTGTCGTTCAACTGCTTGAAATGGTCAAGGTCGATCAAAAGCAAGGTCGCCTCGCGCCGATCGCGCATGGTGCCCAGGCTGTCGCGCAGCGCTTCGAGGAAATAGCGCCTTGTCATCGCCCCGGTCATCGCGTCCCTGGTCAGGAAATAGTGCTTCTCCGCCTCGGCCGCCTCAGCCGACCGCAAGCGATGGACGATGCTGCTGCGCATGTACATCAGCGCCAGCAAGGCGACGCTCGTGGCCAGGATCGAGACGGCGAAGGCGCTGCTCGACGGCAGGTTTCGCGAATTGTCGAAAGCGCCAAGTGCCGCCGCGCCGATGCTGAGCACAAGCAGCGCCTGGACGCCGCGGTAGATCCGGCCGCTGTGGTTTTTGATCGTTGCCAGTATGCTCATCCGCCAGCCCCCGCGAAGCTGGCTCACGGCTAGTGCGCAGCCGTTAAGAAGACATTGAATTCCCCGTCATTTCACCGCGCTGCACCATGCGGAGAAGGTTCATGGTTAAGGAGAAGAAACCGATCTTGGTCAGGCAGGCGAAACCGCGGGTTGCGTCCTGGGTGATATCGACCGACAATACGGTTGCTCGATGAGCCGCGGTGTTTGCCACCAGTGGCTCACCCCAGTTTCAGGATCAGACGATGAAGATCATTGCTTGCGGCAGCGTGCCGACCATTATCGCGCCGGAAAAGTATTTCACCGGCCGGGTGCTGCAGACGCCGATCGTCGAGACGGAGGCGCCGGCGCGGCTCAGGGCCACGCTGGTCGCCTTCGAGCCGGGCGCACGCACCCACTGGCACACGCATCCGTTCGGCCAGACGCTCTATGTCACCTCGGGCGCCGGGCTTGCCCAGGTATGGGGCGGCCCGGTCCAGGAGATCAGGGCCGGCGATACCATCTCGTTCGCCCCGGGCGAGAAGCACTGGCATGGTGCCGGGCGGAAAACCGCGATGACGCATATCGCCATGCAGGAGGCACTCGATGGCGTCCATGTCGACTGGCTGGAAACGGTTTCCGGCGAGCAGTATGGCAGCTGAGTCCTGACCGTGGACGGCGGCCGCCTCCTCGGGCCTATCTGATCAGGTCAGCGATGCCGTAAAGCGCTGGATGCGTGTGCAGGCTTCCTCCAGCAGCGCCTCCGATGTGGCGTAGGAGATGCGGAAGTTGGGGCCAAGGCCGAAGGCCGAGCCGAACACCACAGCGACGCCTTCGGCCTCGAGCAGTTCCGAACAGAAGGCCTCGTCGGTGCCGATCACCTTGCCGGCTTTCGTCTTCTTGCCAATCAGTTGGGCACAGGACGGATAGACATAGAAGGCGCCTTCCGGCGATGGGCAGGTGATGCCGCGCGCCTGGTTGAGCATCGATACGACCAGATCGCGCCTGCCCTGGAAGATCGCCTTGTTCTTGGCGATGAAGTCCTGCGGGCCGTTCAACGCTTCCACCGATGCCCACTGGGCGATGGTGCAGGCACCCGAAGTCTGCTGGCCCTGGATCATGTCCATCGCCTTGATCAGCTGGACCGGACCGGCGGCATAGCCGATGCGCCAGCCGGTCATGGCATAGGCCTTGGACACGCCGTTCATGGTCAGCGTGCGCTCATAGAGGGTCGGCTCGACCTCGGCGATGGTCTTGAAGACGAAATCGCCATAGGTCAGGTGCTCATACATGTCGTCGGTCAGCGTCCAGACATGCGGATGCCTGAGCAGCACGTCGGCCAGCGCCCGCAGTTCGGCCTCCGTATAGGCGGCACCCGACGGGTTGGACGGCGAGTTCATCAGCAGCCATTTGGTCTTCGGCGTGATCGCCTTCTCAAGCACTTCAGCCGTCAGCTTGAAACCATTGTCGATGGAGGTGTCGGCAAACACCGAGGTGCCGCCGCAGATCGCCACCATTTCGGGGTAGCTGACCCAGTAGGGGCGGGGGATGATGACCTCGTCGCCGGGGTTCAGCGTCGCCATGAAGGCGTTGAACAGGATCTGCTTGCCGCCGGTGCCGACGATGGTCTGCTCGGGCTTGTAGTCGAGATTGTTCTCGCGCTTGAACTTCCTGGCGATGGCCTCGCGCAGCGGCACGATGCCCGAAACCGGCGGGTACTTGGTCTCGCCACGGCGGATCGCTTCGATCGCCGCATTCTTGATGTTGTCGGGCGTATCGAAATCCGGCTCGCCGGCGCCGAGGCCAATAATGTCACGGCCGGCATTTTTCAGCTCGCGGGCTTTCTGCGTCACCGCGATGGTGGCGGAAGGCTTCACGCGGGAAAGGGTGTCGGCAAGAAAGGCCATGACCTTTTGTCTCTCCAAAGGATCGGCGCGGCCAGGAGCGGCCGCGGCGCTTCTCATGTCGCATGCTGCCGCCAAGTGCAAGCATTGTCGGCTGGGCCAGGTATGGCGATGCGGTCAATGAGGCGTGATCAACTGAGAGTTCATTAATACAAGGTAGAGGCTTGCATGGCAGGATCGCAATCCAATTCCGCCAGTTCGCGGAGCGAGGAACCCTTGTCGCGCAGCATCGGGCTTGCCCATATTATCCGTCATGATCGCTCGCAAGTCTGCTCGCTGACGGCAACGGTCGCTCTCAGGTTCGCTCCCTCACGACACCCTCCGGGCTGTCTAAATGGGCAAGCCCCGCTGCGTAGACACCAGCCGTTTGGTCGACAAAAATATCTAGATCGTTGATGGTCGTTACGGATGATGTATAAGACATCAATAAACATGTCTGAGGCATCAATACTAACGGTCTGAACCTTAACTGAGGCTCGCCCGATGGGGGTACAAGGGGGGCAGCCCCCGGCCAAGACTTAAGGTATGACCCCCTGAAAATTTCTCCAAGAATTTACCGGAAAACGGGACCCTCGACGAGGAGCGGGGAGAAATCCCCTTGCTTGGTTCCCCGGCGGGATGACGACGAACAGGGTCCTCGTTGTGACCAGAGTGTGACAAGAGTGACCGGGAATAACCTAGAGGTAAAGTCTTCTAGAGCTTTGTTTTTATTCCTAATTTGGTAACACGTAGCGGTCTGCAAACCTAAAGGTCAAACCTCTTGGGCGAGAGCTAGAGGGCCAGAGCTAGAGGGCCAGAGCTAGAGGGCGAGAGCTAGAGGGCCAAAACAAGCACCGCAGGTTCACTAGAGTAAACCACCTCCAAAGATCGAAGGAGATAAGTCCTCTACCCTTCGGGAGTTCAGTACCCCTTGTCGGGAGCTAGGAGTTTAATGTAGGGAAATGTCCCTTAAGTATAATGTGTAAATCCCTACATTAGATTCCTTATATGTCGAACAATCAAAAACCAAGACCATGAGGGATGTCGAAACCTGTTCTCCCTACATTCTTGCGAAGTGGCTTCCACCTTTGCCTCTCATGCGCACGAGGCGGATTCCTTGGGCAGCAAGTGCCCCCTCGAAGTCCCGGTGACTTAGAACGTCGTTACTCCAATCTTGTCGAGTCATGCCGAGTTTGTTCGCCACCAGCGGAGCGGGTAGTTTGTCCCCATGACCGGGGTTGTCCCTGAAGAACTGGACTATGAAGCTGACAGCCTCTCCGACCTTGCCGGTCAACTGACGCTCGACCGGCGACCAATCAACGGCTTTCGATCCGGGGAATATGTCGATATCGCCCTTGTGTTCCAACATGGCAGGGATGCCTGTCTGAGGGTCGGCAATGATGTAGGCGTCACACTTCCCACAAGCCCCGTCGATGCTCTTCCTGACCGCGCCACGGCACAGAGCTTGAAGGATCAGGTCAGCATGTTCGCCATGTTTGATCGACGCGAGCTTAGCCTTGTCTAACTGCTCTTGGGACCGGACACCCGATGACATCCTCGCTCTAGCGATATAGGTCTCTTGGTCATAGAAGAGCGTTCCAGCGAGGATGACGTTCTCGATATCCCGATACTGGTTTGTCGCCTTGAAATCGGACCCACCCCAGTACGTGAACTTCAGTCGTCTCGAATCCTTGACCCGTCTCCGAATCGCTTTCTCGACATCGGCGACACGCTTGGAAGCCTTATGGTGGACGATGAGAAATCTTGCGTCCGGCTTGTCATCAATGGTCCTAACAATACCCTCTAGCAGGGTCTCCGCGCCATCTTCATCCCACGAAGCCTTGCCTCCGCCACGCCTCCAAATGTGGACAGTCAGGTCTCGGTAGTTTTTGCCACCGTGAGAGAGGGTGACTAGTTCCTTTCCAACATCCTTTTCCCAATGCTGGTAGGTCTTCCTGACCCTGCCTGAGGCGTCGCAGACGACCATTGGCTTAAGGTCATCGGGTAGGTGTTTCTTGTAGTGGATAGCGGCGCTGGTTGCTCCGATCTTCTCTACAATCACGGGAGTGTTCGACAACTCCCATAGGTCGCTTGCGGCTTCCTTGATTGCATCCTTCTCGTCCCCATAGCGGGCGAGGATGTCGTTTGTGTCTAGATCAGTTTCCGCAGGCAGATCAGGAACCCAGAATTCCGCCCCATGGTCCTTGGTCTCGATGCCGGCTTTGACGGTGTTCAATGCCTTGGTGAGGCTTTCGCTATAGGTCGCAGCGGGTAGCATCCCACCAATCAGAGCAGCGGAAATTCTCATCTCCCTGGCCCTCAATATGGCCTCATCCCATATGCGGACTTGTCGCGGTCTGCCTTGGTAATGGAAATCCTCCGTCGCCTCAAAGCTGTCGTGACGCCTAGTCCGGGAATCGACCATCTGTTGTGTCGTGAAAAGCACCCTAGCTCTGCGTTTGTCGGCATTGCCGGCTTTGTTCAATTCTCGAAGGAGCACCGTCCTTTCATTCGTCTTGTCTTGGTCAGCCTCTTGGACAAGGACAGCAAAATCACCGTCATCCAATCCCATCTGTTCGATCATTGGCTTGATCTCTGCCAGACGGCCAAGACAGATCAGGACCGAAACATTTTTGTGGGCTTCTGACCTAAGCAGACGACGGGAGAAATGGATTATCGACTGAGACTTGCCTACGCCGGGGTCCAGCGGGGAAAGGTAATAGAGTTTCTCGGCTTTGCCGTCGGCCATTGCCTCAAGGCTGGAAACCAAATCCTTCAAGCCTACCCATTGGGCAGTCGATGGTTGATGGCCGTTTCGTTTGAACGTCTCGCGCAGGTCATCCATCGTCTGTTCGGCAAGGGTGGCGTGGGGACGCTTGTGGCTCTCTCTCCAAGCGAGATAGGCGAGGTATTCTTTGACCCCTCCGATCTCGACACCATCGACCCTGTAAACGACCTTTCGGTCGGAGCTTCGCTCCTCTAGTGGCACTACGTGCCGACCCACGGGGCTTTCATCGGACCCCTCTTGATAAATCCTCACTTCAGGAGCTTCGTATTCATTCAATCCTAGTGCATGCGCGATGTCGCCAAATCCGTTTATCGCCAACGTGGCTTTCCTTTCTCTTGGGCAGTTGTTCAGGATGAAGCCAGTAACCCAGCTTCACCGGTTTGATTTCGCCGTCTGGGATTATGGCAGGATCGACCGATCTGAGTATAAACAGGCGATTTATTGCAGTGTCGTCTACCTTGCCGAATAGGTTCCGCCCGTTCTCCCAAAGCTCGCGGACGGAGCCGTAGGCCCTGAAGTCTCGTCCGTTCTTTTGGAGAATGAAGGAGTCGCCGCGCACGACGACCCCCCAGACCTTGTTTAGCTTGACCATCATGCGGTCACCCCAGCGTCTAAAATGCCTTTGTTTGGGTGGTGGTGGTGGCCTTTCAGCGCATCCAACGGGATCGGGTGATCCGAGACAGCGGGAACATCAAAAGACCGATATTTTATCCGCTTCGCCACCTTGGTTTGTTCATCGACAACATCGTGATCAGCCCAATAAGCAAGGCTGTGATCCCGCTTGAAGACAGGGACGCCATCCCGCTCGACATGGATCAGGGTATCGGGCGAAAATCCTACCTCATCGCGGATGACACGGCAGAGTGGGCCGAGCGGGTCTTTGTAAGTGCGCCGACCGGATGCCGAGTCAGACGTATCGATGGTAGTGCCACTGTCGCGATGGGTAGCCCGATAGCTGCCAGTGTATTCGACGACGATGGTCTCGGTCATAGCGCCGTAAACATCTGGTCAGCGCATTCAGCAACTTCCGGGTAGAAGGACGCAGGGGCATGGTGGTAACTCATCGTGGGACCGCTCCCTGTGGCTGCGAATAGACGACACGACCACGACGACGGGACTTCACCACGCTGTCAGGACGGAAGATCAACGGCTTTCGGAATCGCGGATGATAGGAACCGGCTTTGATGCTCTCGGCCTTCTCAGCCTCTAAACGATCCCTCGCTTCAACGAGTAGGGCACGATCATGCTTGGTAGAGAACCCGTCCCGTACTGCGAGATTTTCCAGGCACAAGTTAAGCGGATTGCCGTCACGGTACTCCACGACCTCGCCAGCCTTGGCATCCGTCAGGACACGAGCGACGAGAAGACGAAGACCGTTCGGGCCTCTGGCATAGACGCCCCCGCCTAGGATCGACCAGTTGGGATAGAGCTTCAGAGCGACGAGTTCGTTGTAGGCTGAGAGTTCAAGAACAGCCTCGTCTTTGCCGAAGCGCGACAACGGGACATGCACGACGAAGAGTCCCTTGGGACCCTCCGCCTCTGTGATACGTACAGAACGCGCCTTCATCAGAAAGCGCTCCGACTTGCGCCCTTTTGGGCAAAGATCGATTTGGTGTTGACCGGCTTCTGATTCACCTTGATCGAATCGAGGTACCGTTCGACTGCTCCCTCGTCGGTCGCACCACCCCGTTCTAGAAGAGCGAGCGTCACCATGCGGCTGAACTCTGGCGAGAGCGCCCCTTCGATGGCATCGGCAGCCTCATGGGCACGACGACGAAGCAACTCTCGTTCGGCATCACCCATGTCGGCCACATTCTTGGCGATCATTGAACGGTCGGAAATAGAGACATTGACAGGCATAAAATTACCTTTCTGAAAAACAGATTTTGAAAATAGATTGTTGAAACAGTGAGTAGAGTTTAGGAGATTAGGTCAGGAATGAGGATGGATTGACGTCGAGACGCTGACCTGTCGCTGACGCATAGTGGGCCATCTCGAACGCCCATCCGTTCTTGGACGCCCAATCGATCAGGGCGCGGACGAGATCTGTTCGACTGGTAAAGCTACCAAGCTCCGGACCTTCGATGCCGACAAAGCCAGCACGGTATAGATGAGTTTCAGAGCGGAGGAGTTTGACGTGCCCTTCGTCGCGACCCTTCTTGACGCTGATGACTGTCACGTCGAAGGGATTAGGGCTTGAGCCGATGTAGTTGAGTTCTTTTGTTCCTAATGATGCAATTTCGGAAATGCTGATTTCGTCCATGGTTCCTTTGGTTGCTGCCAAAACGGCAGTGGGTTTGAGTTTATCAAGTCTGATTGCAATTTGTATGCTGAATCTACAAGCTTTAAATTTGCTCTGGATTCTCCCTATTATAGCATAAATTAACAAGAAAGTCAATAGCAAACGCAAGGTTACATAAAATATATCGGAAGTCGCTTCAACAAGCCATCGATCCCGCTGGCTATTGTACCCAGAGTGTTTTTGAGCGGTAGCAAATCAGATGATAGGACGCTCTCGCTAGTGGACAATCCGGGTAGGCTCCCTACGGTCCACAGTGGCCAAATAGGAAGGGTTACAGGCTCACGCCACCCGTTCCCGGCCAGTCTCTTGGCGCAACCCTTGCTGCCTCACTGACCCCGTCGTCTGCCTGGCACCCGCTTTCGCGTACTCACCTTTGAGGGCTTTCAGTTGGCTACTAGGGCAGGCAAAGACGACTTGCCTAACGAAGCTGGGCCTTCATGTCGCTCATGTCAGAAAGACTGTGGAGCTATCCCCAGATGACCATTAGACGAAGCGATTACGGCAATCCTTGGGCCTTCCTGAAAATATTGTTCCTTGTTGATGAGTCCGGTACGCTACGGCGTTGATTCGATCCCCGGCGGGCGACCGCTATCTTTAGTCAGCGGAACTAAGGCCCGATGAGTGACTATCCGAAATTCGATTACCTTCGGAAGCAAATCGTTCGCGTAGGCGAAGAGTTGTCTGGAAAGATGCTCGTCGCGGAGGACCACTCAAATCTTGAACACTATCGGGAGGTCTTTCGTATTGCCTACAATTGGCGAAACTCTCACATCTACCCCATGAGGCGCATACATCACGAGTTAAGCGTCAACGTTCGACAGCGCGGCGTCAAGCTAACGGGCATCACTTCCGCCCGCCTGAAACGGATGCAATCCATTCGAGAGAAGCTTGGGGAGAGCACCACCAAGTTCGACCAGATTCAAGATTTAGGCGGCTGTCGGGCGATTATGGATTCTGTCGATGATTATCGGCAACTGATTGCGAAGTACCGGGAGGGCGCGACCGTCCATCGTATCCGCAATGACACTGACTACTTCGCCAATCCAAGGCCTTCCGGATATCGGGGACACCATCTGGTAATGGAGTTCCAACCACTGGTGAACGAACAGCAGCACAGGGACAGGCGCATTGAGGTCCAATTGAGGACCGGGTTGCAGCACGCTTGGGCGACTGCCGTTGAAGCCGTGGGGATCATGCGACGTGAGAATATGAAGCGCGGCAACGGTGATCCCGACTGGCTTCGTCTGTTCGCGTTAATGTCCACTGATTTTGCGATCGAGGAAGACGGCGCGGCAGTTCCAGGCACCCCGGAAGGCAAGCGAGAGCGACATCAAGAGCTTCGTCATTTGAACGCCAAGTTGAATGCAGTGGTCTTCTTGGAGAATATCAATCAGGCGTTCCATTATGCCCCGAAATACAAGGGGAGCGCCAAATTCTATCTGGTCCAAATCGACCGTGATAGGAAGGAGGTTCACGTCACCGGCTACAATCAACCGATCAATGCGACCGAAGGCTTTAGTGCTTCGGAAACTGGCGGGAGGTTTATATCCGTACTGGCGGAGGTCAACAAAATTGAAGACCTAACTCGGGCGTTCCCGAACTATTTCATGGATGTGCAAATGTTCACCGATCACCTGAAGACCATCGTTTATCCCGACAGGCTTCACAGGGTGGCAAGACAGGCAGCACAAAGTGTAAGGGCCACTAAGAAAAAGTCGTCTAGCTTCCTCGACCTGTCTTGGTTGAAATCTTATATGCCTCAGCGCTGATCACTATTATTCAACAGAAGGTTCTTCCGAATGAGTGTGACTTGCATGGTCTTTATCAATCGCAGTATGACGGGGACGCCATATAAGTTCGCTGCGGTGCCACGTGCCGGGGACCTACTTCAAATCGCTACAGAGGGGCGCGAATGGATGGTGACAGTCGAGAACGTCACCTTTATCGCCGATGGTGTTTACCAGCAGGGCGAAACCCCCATACAAATCAATGCTTTGACCGCTGAGCACATGAGGCGTAGTAAACCGTAAAGAAAAGGCCCAAGACGGGTGCAAGGGCCTAGTAAGTCTGTGTGACATTCCGATGGGCCGGAAACGTATGTAAATCAGATAGTTAGCTCTGGTGAGGGAAGGGCCTTTCGTTCCATCGTTGACGATATCGATGGCCGATCCAAGAGTTTCGCCCTGACTGCCTCCTGACTGGCGTGGGAATACCTCATCAACTGGGCAAGCGTCCTGTGGCCTGAGATCGAGGCGACTTCCGGGACCGTCAGACCAAGCTCAAACAGGCGAGATATCGCTTCGTGTCGGAGGTCATGGAAATGAAGGTCTTCAATCCTTGGCGTCGCACGTCTGCATATCCGGGTCCAAGAGGTCTTTAGAACTTCGACGTGTATCGGGAATGCTTTCGTCGTCGGAATGACATGAGGTGGCCCGATTCGGGCGAAGCCCTCAAAGGAATTCCGTTCCGTCTGGTCAGGACGTGGTTGAGCGAAAGCCAGTGTGAGACAAGCCTTTGCCTTGTTCGTCAGCGGGATCGTTCTCGAATGGCCGTTCTTCGTGAAGGGGATGACCAGCAAAGAGCGTTCGAAGTCGATGTTCCTGAGTTCTATCCGAAGGATTTCACCCTGCCGCATGGCCGTCTCTAGGGCGAACAAGATGATAGGAACGACGTAGGGATTAGGCTCACCATTCAGTTGCCTCAACTGCCGGGCTTGCGACAGCAATCGTTCTTCCTCTCCGGGACGTAGGCGTCGTTCACGTCTGACATCTATCGCAGGCAGATACAGGTCTTGGAGAGGGTTTCCGGTCGGGATATGCCATTCCGCCTTGGCCATCTTGAACATGTGATAGAGCGGGGCGAGTTCTCGTCTCAATGAGTTTGCCGTCACGGGGCGACCAGTCAGCCTCGAAACCTCCTTAAGCCTTTGGTCACGGTACTGTGCGAAGTCCTTCGATTGGAGGTCGTTCAAACTTTTCGAAGCGATAGAGTGGCGCATGAACCTGTCGAGCAGGATGGTTTCAAATCGGCATGACCGCTTCTTCGGAAGGACTTCGTCCCGGTATCGAGTGACGAGTTCAGCCAGGGTGATACCTTTGAGTGTCTTCCTGTCTGGTCCTAGCTCTTGTCGGTCTAGTGATCGTTCGATCTCTCTGGCCCATTCGAGGGCATCAGCCTTGACGAGAAAACTTCGTGATCTTGGTGATGATCCCTTCCGTCTGACTTGGACGTTCCACCTGCCGTTACGCTTGCGAATTGATGCCATTTTGAAAGCTCCGTGTGACCCAGTTGTGACCGGAAGCCAGATGCCCCAAGTTTGTCGTGGGAAATCAAATGCTTCGACTAGGTGACCTTATCATCCGTCATGATGACGGCACCTCGTCAGGTGTCTGGGGCATCTACACGCTGCAAAGCGCCTTCCAGCCGATCTTCGCCTTCAAGGAGGGCAAGCTGTTGGTCGTCGCCTTCGAAGGGTTGATCCGGCCGTTTCGCGATGGCGAACCGCAATCGCCGATGACCTTCTTTTCGACCTGTCCGGCCGCCGACCGGCTGCATGTCGAGGCGCTGACCAGGACGCTGCATCTGCTCAATGCCGGCGCCTGCCTGCCGCAGGAGGCTTCGATCTTCATCAATTTCGATCCGTCCGTGTTCACCGAGCGGGCGATTGCCGACAATGCCTTGCGCGAAATGCGGCTGGTGCTGCACGAGGCCGGCATCGATCCGGGCCGGGTCGTGTGCGAGGTGACCGAGCAGCGATCGGCATCGCAAGAGACTTTGTACGAGTTCGTCGCGGCATTGCGTGGCAACGGATTTCGCATCGCCGTCGACGACTATGGCGCCGACGATTCCGACATCAACCGCGTCAAGGAGTTGAGGCCCGACATCGTCAAGTTCGACGCTCGCTGGATCACGCAGCTGATGGAGTCAGGCGCCGGCTTCGCGCTTTTGACCGCCATGGTGAAAAGCTTCGAGGAGCAAGGCATCCGCACCGTGTTCGAGGGCATCGAGGAGGGATGGCAACTGGAGCTCGCCGAGAAATCGGGAGCTTCGATGGTCCAGGGTTATGTGCTGGCGCGCCCCGAACTGGCGCCGACCAGCTTTCACGCCTTCGGCAAAGCCGGGGAGGAGACCGTATCCGCCACCGCCGGGGCGGCGTCTGCCACGGCCACGCCGCGAACAGCACGACCGGCGAAGGCCTTCGGGCGCAGGACGTCACCATGAGCCTGGAGCGGCGGCGCAATGTCGGCGATGCGATCTTCGTCGACGAGGTCGGCATCGAATATGGTATCCATGGCGATTTCCGCCTGCGCAGCGCCTACCAGCCGATCTTCGCCCCGCGCGGCCGCACCTTGCGGGCCGTGGCGGTCGAGGGCCTGGTCGAGCCGCGTCGTGCCGACCAGCCAGGGTCGGCTCGGATGTTCTTCGAGAGCGTTGCATCGCCGGACCGGCTGTTTGTCGAGGCCATGTGCCGGGCGCTGCATTTGCGGAATTTTCACAATATCGGCGTCGACGGGCTCGATCTGTTCTTCAACTACAATCCGGTGGTTAACGACCATCCGGAGCGGGCGCTGGCGGAGATCCGGCTGATGAGCAGGCATCTCGACGAGCTCGACCTCGCCCCTGGCATGCTGGTCTGCGAAATCACCGAACAGGCGGCGGATGACGCACTTCTGGCGCGGCTGGTGCGCGAAATGCGGCGCGACGGCATCCGTATCGCCATCGACGATTTCGGCACCGGCCATTCGACCGAGGAGCGGGTGAACCTGCTCAGGCCCGATATCGTGAAGATCGATGGCGGCTGGTTCGCGGAATTCTGCCGCCACACTGCTGCCGAACGTTTCTTCCGCCCGCTGGTGTCCAGCCTGCACGACCGCGGCGCCAAGGTTCTGGTCGAGGGCATTGAGCAACCCATCCATCTGCGCGTCGCACTCGAAGGCGGCGTCGACCTGCTGCAAGGTTTTCTTCTGGGCCGGCCGGCGCTGGCCGGCACCATCTTCGACGAAAAGCCGCTCGCCATCGATGCACTGCTGGGCAGGGACAACAATGTCGTGCCGCTCTTTGGCTAGGACCTTGCATCAGCGGTGCTGATGATCACGCCAAAACAAATCATTGGTTGAGGGCGCCGCGGCTGCGATAATCGCGTCCGCACAAGGCAGCGCTTCGGGGACCGGCAATGATACTTTACAGCATGATCGACAGCGGCAATTGCTACAAGCCGCGCCTGCTGATGGCCAAGCTCGGCCTCCCCTTCACGACGATCGAGGTGAGTTCGCACACGGGCGATACGCGAAAAGCCGATTTCATCGCGAAGAATCCGAACGCCATGGTGCCGCTGCTCGAACTCGACGACGGCCGGCGGCTGGCCGAGTCCAATGCCATCCTGCTTTATCTCGCCGAAGGCACGCGCTTCCTGCCCACGGACAAATATGAGCGCGGGCTCGCCTATCAGTGGCTGTTCTTCGAGCAATACAGCCACGAGCCCTATATCGCGGTGCGCAAGGCGCTGCTGACCTTTCCCGAGAGGGCCAAGGACGCCACGCCGGAGCGGCTGTCAGTGACACTGGAGCGCGGCAACAAGGCGCTCGGCGTGATGAACAAATATCTGGAGAACAATGCCTTCTTCGCCGGCGGCGCCCTCAGCGTCGCCGACATTGCCCTCTATGCCTATACGCATACGGCGGAGCACGGCGGCTTCCAGCTCGACGCCTATCCGGCTGTCGTGGCCTGGCTTGGCCGCGTGGAGGCGGATCCAGGGCATGTGCCGATCGGGTGGGTGGGGTAGTCTTGTCCTCATGCCATAGCCGCTTCGCGGCTGGACGGGGCATGCCAAGAGGCTACTTCAAAAGGCGGTCATAGTCGGCATGGGTGCCGATCCAGAACCAGATCACATCATCATTGTCACGGACGGCAACGGCCCGGTAGCTATCGTCAACTCGCGCCGACCAATAACGTCCGACCTGTTTGAAATGCAGTGATGGATGAAAAGGATCAGCGCGCAGTCTGGCAAAACGCCTGTCCGCTTTTGCTCTGATTAGCGATGGCAGTTTTTCGTAAGCCTCCCAGAACGATGGGGAGGCGATGTGATTCACAATGGCCGGGTCCGGCCGGCACGATGGTCAGCCAGCGCCGCTTCGGCAAACTTGTCCAACCGGCCCGCCTTCGCGTCGGCCTCGATCTGCCGATCCCACGTATCAGCCCGAAGCGCCTCGAACCATGCGGCAAATGCCTTCAGCTCTTCGGGGCTCAGTTCGGCGACGGATTTTTCGATTTGCTCAAGCTTGGTCATATCCGAATAGTATCACTATTGGGCTAAAAGTACCACAAGTGGGACTATAGTTCCCAGCTTCGGTGCCTGAACTCCAGACAAACAAAAAGGCGGGACAAAGCCCGCCTTCCCATGCTTGGTAGCCTGATCGGGAGCGTCCGGTCCGGGCTGGCAGCTATCTGCTGTTCCAGCTTGTCGGGTCTTTCCGCTCCGGCGCGCTTCTCGCGCGACCGTCAGTACATCCGTGACTTGCCGCGCGCCCCGAGCTCTCGCCCGGCGCGCGCCATTCGCAAAATCAGGCTGCCTTGCTCAGAGACCCAGCGGACGACTTGCCAGTGCGGCGGTCCTGCTCGATCTCGAAGTTGATCTTCTGGCCTTCGACCAGGGTCGACAGTCCAGCGCGCTCGACAGCCGAGATGTGGACGAAAACGTCCGCGCCGCCGCTGTCAGGCTGGATGAAGCCGAAACCCTTGGTGGCGTTGAACCACTTGACCGTTCCAGTTGCCATAAAAATAGTCCTTCACATTTGCTTTGGTTTGACTGGACCGAGGCCCAGCCGGTGTGCATCGAGATTTTGGAGATAGACGTCAGCAAACGCGAAGATCGCGAGGCCCGGATCGATCGGCCGAAATATCAATGGGGCTGATATAGGATGCTTTCGCACCAAAAACAAGACTGTGTGAGAAAGCCGTGATCGGAACGCCGCCCAAAGGCCGCCCCAATCTGGTGAAACCGTTGCGGCAGGTCGTGCTGACCGCGGCTGCGGATCAGGGGAGGAGACCATGAAAATCATTCTGCTTGCCGCCTGCCTGACGCTGATGGCCGCCGAGGCGCAGGCGGTCTCGCGCTATGATCCGACGCATATGAGTTGCGGCAAGGTCCAGGCGACGATCGCGCGACAAGGCGCGGTCATCCTGCGCTATGAGTCGACGCGCGTGCCGGGCCTGCCGCTCTACGACCGCTATGTGCAGAGCCAGCAGTTCTGTACCATGGGCGAGGTGAGGACGCGCGCCTATGTGCCGAGCGCCGATACGAAGTCCTGCCCGGTCTACAACTGCAAGCGGCCGGATAACGACCGGCATTTCCGCCGGCGCTTCTTCCATAATAACTAGGCCACGACGGTTCAGAACCCGAACGACACCTGCGCGGGCGGCGGCGGGCCGACGCGCACGCCTTCCATGGCCAGCATCTTCTCCTTGGTGCCCGAGCCGCCGGGAGCCGAGAAGCCGCCGATCTTGCCGCCTGCGGCGAGGATGCGATGGCATGGGATGACCAGCGGCACCGGATTGGCGCCAAGGGCGGCACCGGTCTCGCGCGGCAAGCCAGCGTGGCCCGCGCGCTTGGCCAGTTCGCCGTAGGTGGTGGTCTCGCCATAGCTGAGTTTGCGCGCCGCGTCATAAATGGCGAGGCGGAAGTCGTCGACACCGTCGAGATCGACCGGAACATCGGTGAAATCGACGTCCTCGCCCGCGGCATAAGCCTTGATCGAAGCGATCAGGTCGACCACCCATCGCGGCTGGGCCGTGGAGGCGGAAACGCCGGCGTGGCGCATCAGCCGCCGCTCCACCGCCTCGCGGCTGCGTTCGGGCAGGCAGAGCCGGATCAGGCCCTTTTCGCTCCAGGCGATGCCCATGAAACCGATCACTGTTTCTAACACTGCGTGGCCGGCTGTGATCGAAGCTGTCGTTTCCATGATGCACTCCTTTCCGCAAAGCGGCGAAATCCGGGATTCCTGCCGGTACATATCAGGAACAATATGGCATCACCGCTCAAGTCTCGCCACCCGAAAACCACCGGACGGCCCCGATTGCTACCCAAGAATCGCTGGTGTAAGGGAAATCTTAACAACCCGACAAACCGGACCCGAGCGCGGCTTGCCAGCAAAACAGATCCTTATCGCGATCGGCGTGATCGTGGCGGCGGCAGGCATGAGCGGCTGCACCTCGACCTCGCAGATGAAAGCCGCGCCGTCCCTGACCGAAACCGCGACAGTGGCAGGCAGCGATGCCGGCTTCACCATCCCACTGCCGGAAACGGTTTCGGTGCTGCCGCAATCCTCGGGCATCGAGCCCGTTCAAACGGCCGAATTGACGCCTGGCGCGGCGGCCGCGCCAGCTCTCGATCCAGCCATCCAACCCGTTGCCGCGACCGCCGCCTTTGCCGGAGCGACGCCGGCGGCGCCGGCCGTGCCCGCCGTGATGGCCGCCAATGCCTGGCAGGCGCCGCCGCCGGCCAAAGCGGGTCAGCCACTCAAGGCGGCTCAGGCATACACGACCGCCGGGCTTATCGTGCCGGCGACCGCCAGCGCCGGCCAGAAAATGCCCGGCGTGCAGCAGGTGGCCTATATGCTGCCGCAGAATCCGGCTGCCCTGGTGCAGTTCCCGTCGGCGCCGGTTGCTCCGACGCAAGAGGAGCATGCCACCGGCATGCGCGGCGACGTCGACCGGCTGATCGTCAAATATGCCGCCCTCTACGAGGTGCCGGTTGATCTGGTGCGCCATGTCGTCAATCGCGAAAGCACATACAACCCCAAGGCCTACAACAACGGCCATTGGGGGCTGATGCAGATCAAGCACGCGACGGCGCGCGGCATGGGTTATGACGGGCCGGCCAAGGGCCTGTTCGACGCCGAGACCAACCTGAAATACGCGGTCAAATATCTGCGCGGCGCCTGGCTGGTGGCCGGCGGGAACGCCAAGAAGGCCGATTGGCTCTACCAGACCGGCTATTATTTCGATGCCAAGCGCAAGGGTCTGCTCGAGGCGACGGGCCTTGGCGCCGACCGCAGGCGGCAGCCCGCCGCCTGAGCGCAATGCCTGAACCGCGCCCGCCGGCTCCGAACGACATTCGGTTGCGCAAGATCCTCGACGAGACTCTGGTTGCGCCGCATTGGCCGGATGGCTTCGTCATGCGCTGTCTGAGGCACGGCGACGCGCCGGCCCTGCATGCGCTGATGGGCGACGTGTTCGAGAACCGCGCCGACGATCCGTTCGACGACTGGTGGCCGCGCATGTCGGGCGACCCCGAATTCGATCCGGAGCTCTGCTTCCTCGTCATCGATGCCAAGGGCCGGCTGGCGGCGGCAGCGCTGTGCTGGACTTCGGCCTTCATCAAGGATCTCGCCGTTCATCCCGAGGCGCGCGGCAAGGGCATTGGCGAAGCGCTGATGTGGCGGGCCTTCGCCGCCTTTCGCGACCGCGGCGCCGCCCATGTCGACCTCAAGACCGACACGGTCGAAAACGCCGCCGCCGTGCGGCTCTATGAACGGGTCGGCATGTTCGAGGTCGACTGGGAAGGCTGAAGCGCATCGCGCCGAAACGGATTCATGCGAGGCGCTTCAGTGTTCTTTGTCAAAGCCCGGGAACCCGAAAGGACGGCTTCGCATTCAGGGCAGGGGGATAGCTGACGAGCTGCCGGCGCGTGGGAGGTGTCCGGCTCGAAAGGGAGACCCAACCCGACGTGAAGCCTTTCCACGCATTTCTGGCGCTTGTGGTTGGCAGCATCCTGGCAGTCGCTCAAGCCCACGCGGTCGACCTGTCGATCGTGTCGGGAGACACCGGCAACGGCATCAAGGTGCTTCGCGAGATCCTCGACCGCTATGAGAAAGAGAGCGGCAACAAGGTTTCCATCGTCGTCCTGCCGCCGTCGACAACCGACCAGTTCGGCCTGTACAGGCTGTGGCTTGCCGCCGGAAACAGCGATATCGACGTCTACCAGACCGACGTCATCTGGGCGCCGCAACTCGCCAGCCAGCTCGTCGATCTCACCGAAGCGACCAAGGATGTGGTCGGCGCCCATTTCCCGTCGATCATCCAGTCGCAGACCGTCAACGGCAGGCTGGTCGCGCTGCCGATCTTCACCGATGCGCCGGCGCTCTACTACCGCAAGGACCTGCTCGACAAATATGGCGCCAAGGTCCCTGCCACCTGGAAGGAACTGGCCGAGACCGCCAGGCTGGTCATGGACAAGGAGCGGGCGGCCGGCAACAAGGATATCTGGGGTTTCGTCTTCCAGGGCAACGCCTATGAGGGGCTGACCTGCGACGCGCTCGAATGGATGATGTCCAGTGGCGGCGGCCGGATCGTCGAGCCGGACGGCACCATATCGGTCAACAACCCTAAAGCGGCGGCCGCGCTCGACATGGTCAGGGGGTGGATCGGGACCATCTCGCCGCCCGGCGTGCTCGCCTACCAGGAAGAGGAATCGCGCGGCGTCTGGCAGACCGGCAATGCCGTCTTCATGCGCAACTGGCCCTATGCCTATGCGCTCGGCAACAGCGACAATTCGCCGATCAAGGGCAAGTTCGACGTGGCGCCTCTGCCGGCAGGCACAAGCGAGGGCGCCCGGCCGGTCGCGACGCTGGGCGGCTGGAACCTCGCGGTCTCCAAATATTCCAAGCATCCGGACGCCGCGATCGGACTCGTCAGGTTCATCGCCTCGCCCCAGATGCAGAAATACCGGACGCTGAAGACGTCCAATCTGCCGACCATCCAGGCGCTCTATGACGATGCCGACATTGCCCGGCAGCAGCCGATCGTGCCGCGCTGGAAGCAGATTTTTCTCAATGCCGTGCCGCGTCCTTCCGCGACTGTCAGGATTAAGTACAACGAGGCATCGAGCCAGTTCTGGACGGCCGTGCACAACACCCTTTCCGGCGAAGGCAGCGCCGCCGACAATCTGGCGGACCTCCAGGCGAGGCTGAGCAAGCTGAAAGGCAAGGGCTGGTGAGCGTCGCGCCTGTCAGGCATTCGCGGCTGATGGCGCAGCGCGTGCGCTCGGCATGGCTGTTCCTGGCGCCGATGCTTCTGGTGCTGGCCGCCGTTGCCGGCTGGCCGCTCATCCGCACCGTCTATTTCAGCTTCACAGACGCCTCGCTGGCCGACCTCGATGCCCGCCAGTTCGTCGGCTTCGACAATTATCTCTCGGTGCTGCGCCTGCCGAGCGGCCGGGTGATCTATGACGGGCTGCTCGTCGATCCGGTCTGGTGGAGCGCGGTCTGGAACACCGTGCGCTTCGCGGCGATCTCGGTGACTTGCGAGACGATTCTCGGCACGATCGTCGCTTTGGTGCTCAACGCCAGCTTTCCTGGCCGCGGCATCGTCAGGGCGGCGATCCTCATTCCCTGGGCGATCCCGACGATCGTCTCGGCCAAGATGTGGCAGTGGATGCTCAACGACCAGTTCGGCATCATCAATGTCGTGCTGGTCAATCTCGGCCTGATCAGCCACAAGATCGCCTGGACCGCCAGCCCCGACACCGCCATGGCGGCCGTGCTGATCGTCGATATCTGGAAGACGACGCCGTTCATGGCGCTGCTCATCCTTGCCGCGCTGCAGATGCTGCCGGGCGAGATCGTCGAGGTCGCCAGGCTCGACGGCGCCAATGCGTGGCAGATCTTCTGGCGGGTGACCCTGCCGCTGATCCGCCCGGCGGTGATGGTGGCGGTGATCTTCCGGGCGCTCGATGCGCTGCGCATCTTCGACCTGATCTATGTGCTGACGCCCAACAATGTGAACACCAAGTCGATGTCGGTGTTTACGCGGGAGAACCTGTTCGAGTTCGACAAGTTCGCCTACGGCTCGGCCGCCTCGACCCTGTTCTTCCTGATCCTCGCCCTGCTCACCATCGCCTACATCCGGATCGGCCGGATAAGCCTGGATGGAGGCCGCTGAGATGTGGATCGTGCGGCGCGGGGCCTTCTATTTGCTGGTTCTGGTGATCGTCTTCGTCTCGGTGTTTCCGTTCTACTACGCCATCGTCACCAGCCTGAAATCCGGGACCGAGCTCTTCGAGCCCGGTCTTTGGCCGAAGACCTTCAGCCTCGGCAATTACCGCAACGTGCTGACCGAAGGCGCCTTCGCGCGCAATCTGGTGAACTCGCTGGTCGTCTCCGGGGCGGTGGTTGCGCTGTCGCTGCTGCTCGGCGTCACCGCGGCCTACGCGCTGGCGCGCGTTCGCTTCCGCGGCCGCTCGGCCCTGCTGCTGGCCATCCTGTCGGTCTCGATGTTCCCGCAGGTGGCGGTGCTCGCCGGCCTGTTCGAGATCGTCCGCATGTTCGGCCTCTACAATTCGCTGTTGGCGCTGATCTTCTCCTACATGATCTTCACTCTGCCGTTCACCGTCTGGGTGCTCACCACCTTCGTGCGCGACCTGCCGGTCGAGCTCGAGGAAGCGGCGATCCTCGATGGCGCGACGCCATGGATCATCGTCACGCGCATCTTCCTGCCGCTGATGGGACCGGCGCTGGCGACCACCGGGCTGCTCGCCTTCATCGGCGCCTGGAACGAATTCCTCTTCGCGCTGACCTTCACTTCCAACAATGCGCAGCGCACCGTGCCGGTGGCGATCGCGCTGCTGTCCGGCAATTCGCAGTTCGAAATCCCGTGGGGCAACATCATGGCCGCGTCGGTGATCGTCACCGTGCCCCTGGTGGTGCTGGTGCTGATCTTCCAGCGCAAGATCGTCTCCGGCCTTACCGCGGGCGGAGTAAAGGGCTGAGAAGCGGTCGAAAAAATGTAGGAACCGGTCGGTGCGCCCCGTCCTTGGGTCGTAGAGTACCCTTGCCGGGACGCCGGCGCGACGATCTGAAGGAGCCGATCATGATCACCTTTCCCAACGAATCCGCCAGATACCGCACCGCCCGCGAAAAGCTCTTGAAAAAGGAAATCGAGCTGCGCCGCGCCATGGAAGCCGTGGCCGAGGCACGGCGCGCCCTGCCGCCGGGCGGCCTGGTGCCACGCGACTATGTGTTCGATGGGCTGGACATCGCCGGCAAGCCAACGCGGGTAAAACTGTCGGAGATGTTTGCGCCCGGCAAGGACACGCTGATCCTCTATCAGATGATGTTCCCGCGCCATCCGCAGGAAACGCGCGACGTGGCGGCAGGCGGCGAGACGGCGAAGCTGCCGAGGCAGGACCAGCCGTGCCCCTCCTGCACGGCGCTGCTCGACCAATTCGACGGCGCGGTTCGCCATCTCGAGGCGGCCGGCTTCAACTTTGCCGTGGTGGCCAAGACGGCGCTGGAAAACCTGACGGCGCTTGGCCGCGACCGCGGCTGGAAGAACATGCGGCTGGTTTCGTCGGCCGGAAACAGTTTCAAGCGCGACTACAACGCCGAGGATGCGGATGGCGCGCAGATCCCGCTGCTGTCGGTGTTCCATCGCGACGGTGACGGCATCCGGCATTCCTGGTCGTCGGAGCTCGGCTTCGCGCCTGTCGAACCCGGCCAGGACCCGCGTGCCATCGGCACCTGCGAGATCCTGTGGAACCTGATGGATTTCACCCCGGAAGGCCGGCCGGACTGGCATGAGCAACTGCAATATGGCGAGTCGTGCTGCCACTGAGGGGAGAGAGAACGCGCAACCTCGGCGCGTCTGCGGCGTTGGACAGTCAGAAGGATCATTCCGAGCGGAGATTTCAGATGAAAACGCTTCTGATTGTGGCAGCCGCGGCCCTGCTTGCCAGCGCGCCGGCCGTGCTTGCCCAAACGAACGGCACCAAATCGAACACGGTCGCGCCTGTGATGGCCGACAGCAAGGTCGACACCCAAACCTTCGTCACGACGGTGCCCAGCGCCAATGAGTTCGAAATCCAGTCGAGCAAGCTCGCCGAGGAAAAATCGTCGTCGAAAGACGTCAAGGCTTTCGCCAGCCGGATGATCAAGGATCACACCAAGGCTGGGGAGGACTTCAAGGCGGCGCTGAGCAAGGGCCAGACCACCGCTTCGGTCAAGCCCGCCGGGCCTGCCTTGCAGCCGAAGGAGCAGCAGATGCTCGACGAGCTGAAGGGCGCCAGCGGCAAGGCGTTTGACCAAAAATATATCCAGATGCAGACCGACGCGCACAGGGATGCGGTGGCCATGTTCAGCACCTATGCGCAATCGGGCGACGATCCGGCGATGAAGGAATTCGCCAAGAAGACGCTGCCGGTGCTGAAGATGCACGAGAAGCATGTGAAGGAACTGGGCGCCGCGCATCAGGGGTGAGGGCTCGGTCGGCAAGGGCTGAACGGTTAAAGATGGCGCTCTACGGCGCCCCCCTCTGTCCTGCCGGACATCTCCCCCACAGGTGGGGAGATTGGCAGCTCGGGCGCCGGCTTTTCTTTTGCAACGTTGAAAACTGGCGAAGGCCGCAATATCGGCCGATCTTCCCCCTTGTGGGGGAGATGTCCGGCAGGACAGAGGGGGGCGCCGTGGAGCGCCACGTCGGATACCGGACGCCTTGGCAAATTGCGTGGAGCCATGGGCCTCCGCCGCCACGAATAGATCGGCATCCCTCCCTGGACGATGTCATCACCGTTCCGACATCGACATGATGAGCCCGACGCCAATGGCCGGCTCCTGGACAAGAACGGCTCGCCCTATCTGGGGCAGGGGTGAGGTGCGGACTATGCGCCGGCGTTCGCCGAGCGGCGCGATAAGCTCGCTTGAACCATAGCGCTATCGCTTTACGAATACCCCCACCCGGACCTGCGGTCCGACCTCCCCACAAGGGGGAGGTAAGTCGACGGTGCCGCCTCGGCTAAAGCCGTGAAGCGTGTCGCCGAACGATGCCCGGGCTCCCACCTCCCCCTTGTGGGGAGGTCGGACCGCAGGTCCGGGTGGGGGTCCTCGTAGAGCGCCAGCCTCACCCAGGAGATCACCATGAAGAAGGCGGGACTCGAAGTGCCCGTCATGCCGGACAAGGTGCGGGCGCTTGCCCCGCCCTGCTCGACAGCGGTGAAGGCCAACGGCTTCGTGTTCATCCCGGCGACGCCGCCGGTCGGCATGGTGACCAGCGAGATGGTGCACGGCGACATCGCGGTCCAGACCGAGGCGCCGCTGAAACGCTGAAACATTGCCTGAAAGCGGCTCGCTGGAAACGCGGTGATGGTGCGCATCTACGCCGTCAATTCCGGCTTCTACAACGTCATCAGCCGGGTCTACGCGAAGTGTTTCAGCGTGAACCCGCCGGCGCGGAGTTTCGTGTCGGTGGCGTCATGGCCGATGGAGTTTGATATTGAGATTCAGTGTGTGGCAGTGGGGAAGGGGCTAACTGAGGATGTTCTTCGTGATAGCCCTATTGTCTTCAATTCACCGTCTCGCCGTCTTTGGCCAGTTCTTCACCGTGTGTGTGTTCTCGTTTCAAAAGAATCGATAACAGCCGACTCGCGTAGTTTTTCTTCGGGGTGTACGAGTAATCCTCACTCATGTGGTGCCTGAGATGCTCCTTCAGCATCTCAATCTTGGTCTGTGTTCGCAATTCATATCGCTCATCGTCGGATAGCTCCATACCATCTTGAGATGCATATGAGACATCTGTTGCAATGATACTTATCTTGTATAGATCCTGCCGTCTTCTATTTATATTTATAATCTCTGATATCAACCTATAAAGAATTGAATAGCATACCAGAAGAACGGATGCAGATATTATAACATATGGTGCCCGAGATATCAAAAACTCTATGATGCCGATTTTGCTATTTTCCAGAAAAAAATTGAGCAAGCGTTCTGAGTTGGAAAACAACCTATTTGTCACTAACCCAATGATCAATATTGGCACCACGCATATTCCGGCGTATAGCCTAATGTTATTTGTTCCTTGCTTTACATAACCGGCTATTTCTGTAGGAAACAGATTTATATTACTTTTTAATTCTCTTAGCTCGATCTCTCGTTTTGATATTTCCGTGCTTATCGTTCTTCTATCCCCGTTTAATTTGGCGATGTTCAGATCGATAGCCTGCACTCTTTCGTTTTGTTCTTTTTCGACAGAGGCGCCTATCGCGATTTTCTTCTGGATATCATCACGTGACTCCAATAGCTCAGCTATATTTTTGCCAAGTTCATCTATTTTATTTCCGTTTTCGCCGATTTCGCGGGCTTGCTCCGCGATTTCTTTCGTGTTCAATTCTGTTTTTAAGAAGGATTCCTTGGCCTCCTCAAGGTATTCCTTTAGAGATGACTCGATTCTCTCTCGTTCTCGTGAAATATTTTCAAAAATATTTACAACATCTGAGAAGTATTTCTGCTCTATTCCGCTGATCTCTATTCTTTTGATGTCAGCAATTTTCCATAGTCGCTCACTTGGTCTCAATCCAAATCCGCTTATAAAGCGTTTTGGCTCGAAACTAAATGATTCTCCGTTGAATCTTCGCGATTCTTCAACTCGCCTTCCGCTAGAGCTGTCGATCAAGCTAAGTTCAAGTTCGTGATTGTCCTCATATCCTGCCGCATATACCTTTATATGGGTCACATAGATGGTGTCAATTAGATCGAAGCCCCACCATTCTCTTCTAGCTCGCAAGGTTATATTTTCGTTTCTGTTACCAATTAGTTGAGTGGACTTTCGTGTTCGATGCGAAAAGAAAGAAATATCAATATCCTTGGGAACCGGAAGCGGTGTGGCAGCCAATTCTTCGATTCGAGATAAATCCAGTTCGCTTGGTGGCGCCAGCGAACTAGCTTCAATAGGATCCGCTGCTTCAACGCTGGCCATCAAAATTCACTTTCAAATCATTAAAATAGGCTGATCCTATATTAAGATGCACTGTCAGAAAACTATTTTCCACCCGTATGCACAGGCAATTGCGAACAGAGAGCCCCTGTGTCTAGCACCCCCATTTCCTGCCGGAATCGGTCTCGGTCAGATTTTACTTTGGTTGCGCGCGTTCTCGACGAAAACGTGGGGTGCTTAGGTTTCTACCCGGAGGTTAGGATCGGCCCCGCTTTTGCAAGGCTTACTTTCGCGCTAAGCTGAAACCAACTGATAGGGGGCAAGCGATGGATATTACCACCGATCAACGCGACGCGTGGTCAAGACGGCCTGAGAACCGTGAATGGGAAGCAATTATTGCTCCTCATTACAAACGGCCTGACGGGGTGACGGACATTGAGGCGCTTCATAAGATCGCACGTCTCAACGGATTGATGGATACCCATTCCAAGTACGACCGACTAAACGCGGGGCAGGTCGCAATGAACATTCGAAATCGACTTCGGGTTCTCTGGAAGCAAGGACTATTGAACCTACCAAGTTAGTAGGGGCTCCTGCTGATGGTCAGATGGCGCTGCCCCTCATCCGCCTGCCGGCACCTTCTCCCCGTTGAACGGGGAGAAGGGAACTAATCACCTTAAGCAAAATACTCCTGCAGCGGCCTGACTTCGAGGCTCCCCGCCTTCAGCGCCGCAATCGCCTCGGCCACGGCCGCGGCGCCCGACAGCGTCGTGTAATACGGCACCTTCTGCATCAGCGTGGCGCGTCGCAGCGACTTGGAGTCCGACACCGCCTTCTGGCCGTCCGTGGTGTTGAAGACGATCTGGACCTGGCGGTTGCGGATGGCGTCTTCGATGTGGGGGCGGCCTTCCAGGACCTTGTTGATCTTTTCGGCGACGACACCGTTTTCGGCGAGGAAGCGCTGCGTGCCTGATGTGGCCAGCACCTTGAAGCCGAGGCCGGCGAGGCGCTTCACTGCGGGCAATATGCCTTTCTTGTCCTCGTCTCGCACCGAGACGAACAACGTGCCGTAGCGCGGCAGGTCGACGCCGGCGCCGAGCTGGCTCTTGGCGAAGGCCAGCGCGAAATCGCGGTCGAGGCCCATGACCTCGCCGGTCGAGCGCATTTCCGGGCCGAGCAATATGTCGACGCCGGGGAAACGGGCGAAGGGGAAGACGGCTTCCTTGACCGCGATGTGGCCGGGGTTGCGGGCATCGGGCAGGGGGCCGTAATGGGCGAAGGCGTCTTCCAGCGTCTCGCCGGCCATGATGCGGGCGGCGATCTTGGCGATCGGCCGCCCGACGGTCTTGGCGACGAAGGGCACGGTGCGCGACGCCCGCGGATTGACCTCCAGCACATAGACCGTGCCGTCCTTGATCGCGTACTGCACGTTCATCAAGCCGCCGACATTGAGCGCGCGGGCCAGCGCGGCCGTCTGGCGCTCCAACTCGTCGACGAGGTCCGAAGGCAGCGAGTGAACGGGCAGCGAGCAGGCCGAGTCGCCCGAATGGATGCCGGCTTCCTCGATGTGTTCCAGGATGCCCGACACGAAGGTCGCCTTGCCATCGCAGAGGCAATCGACATCGACCTCGATGGCGCCGGACAGATATGTGTCGAACAACAGCGGGTTCTTGCCCAGCAGCGTGTTGATCTGGCCGGTCTTGTCGTTGGGGTATTTCTGCTTGATGTCCTCCGGCACCAGGCCGGGCACGGTGTCGAGCAGGTAGGTCTGCAGCATGCTCTCGTCATGGATGATCTGCATGGCGCGGCCGCCGAGCACATAGGAAGGGCGCACCACCAGCGGGAAGCCGAGCTCACCGGCGACGAGGCGGGCCTGCTCGACCGAATAGGCGATGCCGTTCTTCGGCTGGCTGAGGTTGAGCTTGTGCAGGAGCTTCTGGAAGCGGTCGCGGTCTTCGGCCAGATCGATCATGTCGGGCGAGGTGCCGAGGATCGGAATGCCGGCCTTCTCCAGCGCGTCGGCCAGCTTCAGCGGCGTCTGGCCGCCGAACTGGACGATGACGCCGACCAGTTCGCCCGAGGCCTTTTCGGCGCGCAGGATCTCCAGAACGTCTTCGGCCGTCAGCGGATCGAAATAGAGCCGGTCCGAGGTGTCGTAGTCGGTCGACACGGTCTCGGGGTTGCAGTTGATCATGATCGCTTCATAGCCGGCATCGCGCAGCGCGAACGCCGCATGGCAGCAGCAATAGTCGAACTCGATGCCCTGGCCGATGCGGTTCGGCCCGCCGCCGAGGATGACCACCTTTTTCCGCGACGACACCTGCGCCTCGTTGGCGAGAGCGCCCGCGAACGGCACTTCATAGGTCGAGTACATATAGGCGGTGGGCGAGGCGAACTCGGCCGCGCAGGTGTCGATGCGCTTGTAAACCGGATGAACGTCGAGCTTTTCACGAATCTTCGCAACCACTTCGGCGTCGGTCTTCGTCAGCGAGGCGAGGCGGGCATCGGAGAAGCCCATCGCCTTCAGCATGCGCAGATTGACGGCATCCTGCGGCAGGCCATGCTCGCGGATGCGCGCTTCCGTGGCGACGATGCCTGATATCTGTTCGAGGAACCACGGGTCGATCTTGCACATTGCGTGCACGTCTTCCAGCGAGGTGCCCATGCGGATCGCCTGCGCCACCATGCGCAGCCGGTCGGGCGTCGGCGTGCCGAGTGCCGCGCGGATGGCGTTGCGGTCGTCGGCATGGCTGGCGACCGCGGTTCCATGGCCGAGGCCGGGGATCTCGATCTCGTCGAGGCCGGTCAGGCCTGTCTCCAGACCGCGCAGCGCCTTCTGCAGCGATTCCTGGAAGGTGCGGCCGATGGCCATGACCTCGCCGACCGACTTCATGGCGGTGGTCAGCACGGGTTCGGCGCCGGGGAATTTTTCGAAGGCAAAGCGCGGGATCTTCGTCACCACGTAATCGATCGACGGTTCGAACGAGGCCGGCGTGGCGCCGCCGGTGATGTCGTTCTCCAACTCGTCCAGCGTGTAGCCGACGGCGAGCTTGGCGGCGATCTTGGCGATGGGGAAGCCGGTCGCCTTTGAGGCCAGCGCGGACGAGCGCGAAACGCGAGGGTTCATCTCAATGACGACGAGGCGGCCATCGGCCGGGTTGACGGCGAACTGCACGTTCGAGCCGCCGGTCTCGACGCCGATCTCGCGCAGCACCGCGATCGAGGCGTTGCGCATCATCTGGTATTCCTTGTCGGTCAAGGTCAGCGCCGGCGCGACGGTGATGGAGTCGCCGGTGTGCACGCCCATCGGGTCGATGTTCTCGATCGAGCAGACGATGATGCAATTGTCCGCTTTGTCGCGGACCACCTCCATCTCATACTCCTTCCAGCCGAGCACGCTTTCCTCGATCAGCACTTCAGTGGTGGGCGAGGCGTCGAGGCCGGACTGGACGATGTCGTAGAACTCGGCCCTGTTGTAGGCGATGCCGCCGCCGGTGCCGCCCATGGTGAAGGAGGGGCGGATGATGGCCGGCAGGCCGACATGGTCGAGCGCCTGCGCGGCCACCGCCATGGCATGGCCGATATAGCGCTGCTTGCGGTCGCCCTCGCCGAGGTTCCAGCTGGTTTCGAGCGCGTCGAGCGCGGCGTCGAGATTCTCGGGCTTCTCGGCCTTCAGCGCGGCGCGCTCGGCCTCATGCGTCTTGCGGTCGGCGTTCTTGACGTCGGTGGCGTTGGCCAGCATCGACTTCGGCGTCTCGAGCCCGATCTTGCTCATCGCCTCGCGGAACAGCGCGCGGTCCTCGGCCTTGTCGATCGCCGTGGCGTCGGCGCCGATCATCTCGACCTGATAGCGCTCGAGCACGCCCATGCGGCGCAGCGACAGCGCGGTGTTGAGCGCGGTCTGGCCACCCATGGTCGGCAGGAGCGCATCGGGCCGCTCCTTGGCGATGATCTTGGCGACGACCTCGGGCGTGATCGGTTCGATGTAGGTGGCGTCGGCCAGTTCCGGGTCGGTCATGATGGTGGCCGGATTGGAATTGACCAGGATGACGCGAAAGCCCTCTTCCTTCAGCGCCTTGCAGGCCTGGGTGCCGGAATAGTCGAACTCGCAGGCCTGGCCGATGACGATGGGGCCGGCCCCGATGATCAGGATCGACTTGATGTCGGTGCGTCTTGGCATGTTCGAAATTCCGTTCGGCGAGCGGCTTGCACGAAAAACCGGGACGGGAAGACCCGGCCGGTTGTGCTTGCGATTCTGGTATCAGGCTAGGAGGGCCTTATAGGGAAGAGTTTTGCGGGATGTAACCCCGAAAATGCAGTAGGGCAGTAGGGCAGTAGGGCAGTAGGGCAAGCGACTCCAGGCACTTCACATATTGCCTTACTGCCCTACTGCCCTACTGCCTTTAGAAACTATTCCCCGAACGCCACCGCGTCGGTGATCTCGAACCGTTCCGACACCCCGACGCGGATCATGCTGAGGCTGCCTTCGCGGGTGAAGCGGAAATCGCCTTGGGCGTCCGAGCCGGCCGGCCGGCCACCGTCGAACGAGATGACACGGGTGCCGCCGTCGGGCCAGGTCACCGTCACTTCGGCCTTGTCCGTACCCTTATGCAGGACTGTTGCCGCGCAGCGGGTCATCGGTTGGCCGACATTGCGGGCGCAGGGAATCTCGACAGCGCCGCCACTGGCGAGAGCGTCTGACTGATGCGGCAGTTCCGCGACGGTCTGCGGGTCCTGGGCAGGTGTGGCCACCTCACCGGTCGACGGGGTTTCGGCAGCGGCCAATGCCAGGCCGTAGGCATCCTGCATGGCGGTGTCGGCGGCCGATTTCATCGGCGGTTCAGGGGCGGCTGGATGAGCCGCGCGCCCCAACCTTGCCGCCAGGTCGGCCGGAGGTGCCAGCGGCTGGGCGGGATCGGCGGCCGCCACCCTGTCCCCGTCGGTGTTCACATCGGCAGCCGCGCCCGCGTCCTCGGTGCCGGCATCCGCCTGTTGGTCCGCGTCAGATACGGCCGCCGGGTTGACGGGAACGAGATAGCGCGCGGGGGCCCAGCCAGTTGCCCGGGGATTGTCCGACACGATCTTGCACCATTGATGCCCGTCAATATCGTTGCAGCCGAGATTCCTGACGCTGGCGCCAGCGGCCAGACGGGTCTCGGTCTTGCCGATCGGCGATGGCTTGGTGCGGACATTGAGCAGGTCGTCTGGCGCCAGCCCGGTGACGATGGAGATGAACGGCGCCTCTTCGGCATGGGCCGGGACAACAGCCTGCCACGCCGCCATCAGCAGCGGAGCGGCGGCAATCAGCGCATGCAAACTTTTTCGGAGCGTAACTGTGCGCCTCTTCATTTGGCCGTGCGCCGATAGTCAAATCACCATGTCACGGCGGTTCCGCCGCATGCCCGGCCGGTTTTATAAGGGACGACGTGCCGCCATGTAAGTCCGAAAATTCAGGCGAACCATGCTGCTGGGCGGACGGGAGAACCCCTGCTGCTGCCTTCGAAGCCGCAGCCGATCCCCTCGCCAGGTCAATCCTCCCGTGCGCATCGAGATCGACGAAGGGCAGGACCTTGCCCGGATGCTGCGCCCGGCATGTCGGTGATCGTCAGCGTCGACACCGACGCCGCGCCGAGCGGGCTATAGACCCATCTTCAGCAGGGCGAAATCCTTTGCAATTCCATAGGCCGGGGAGTTCTTCAGGCCGGCACATCGATGTCGTGGCCGCCGACGGCCGGCAGCGCGGGGTCGTCCACGGCGGCGGCGATGACACTGTCGAGCAGGCCGGGGAAGCGGGCGTCGAGATCGGCGCGGCGCAGCGTGATCATGCGGTTGGTGCCGACCACTTCGGCGCGGGTGACCCCGGCCTCACGCAGCTTGGCGAGGTGATAGCTCAGATTGGTCTTGGAGCCGAGGTCGAGGAAACGGCTGCAGTTCAGCGGCACGCCTTCCTTGCTGGCGAGATAGCGCACGATGGCCAGCCGTGTCGGGTCGCCGAGCACGCCGAGCACGATCGGCAGGCTGATCTGGTCAATATTGGGATGGGGCAGGGTCATGCTCGAAAACTAAGCACAGTTCGGGCCGATTTCAACGCGTCTGTCCTGCCGTGGGCATGCACACTGTTTCTCCATTCGATGACCGTGCTGACACAGGGCTGTCAGGATGGTTCTGCTATTTTTGCCTGGCTTCATTGACATCATGCCCCGTTATGTCCAATTGTTCAATAACTTTTGAACTAAGGACACATGCCATGGACAAGCGGCTCTTCTGGCTTGCGCTCGGATCGTTCACGATCTCGACCGAAGGCTTCGTCATCTCCAGCCTCCTGCCTGATATCGCGGCGGACGCCGGCATTTCCATCCCGCTCGCCGGATCGCTGATCACCGCCTTCGCGCTCGCCTATGCGGTCGGCACGCCTATCCTGGCGACGCTGACTGGCGAATGGGACCGGCGCCGCGTCATCCTGTGGACGCTGGTGTTCTTCGTCGTCGGCAATATCGCCGCCGCAATGAGTTCCTCCTTCGAGGTGCTGCTTATCGCGCGCATCATCATGGCGCTATCATCGGGCCTGTTCGCGGCCACCGCGCAGGGCACGGCGGTGGCGCTGGTCGATGACCATCACCGGGCGCGCGCCATTGCCGTCGTCGTCGGCGGCACCACGGTCGCCGTTGCCGTTGGTGCGCCGCTCGGCGCGTTGGTCGCCGCGATCGCCGGCTGGCGCGGCACCTTCTATGCCATTGCCGGGCTTGGCGCGCTCGCCGGAGCCATCCTGTGGTATCGGCTGCCGCGCGGCATCGTCGGCACCAGGCTGCCCCTGAAGCGCCGGCTGGCGGCGGCCATGCGGCCCGGCGTGATGCCGATCCTGTTGACGACGCTGCTGGCGCTGACCGGTGCCTTCACCGTCTTTGCCTATGTCGCGCCGCTTGCCATCGAGGGCGCCGGGCTCGGCCAGATCGCGTTGCCCGGCATGCTGCTCGCCTTTGGAGTCGGCGCCGTCATCGGCAACATCGCCGGCGGCCAGGCGGCTGACCGTTTCGGCGCCACGCGCACCGTCGGCTGGTCGCTGACGCTGAGCGCGGCCATGCTGGTGATGCTGTCGGTCGTCCCGACCTTCCTGCCGCGCGAGATCGCGGGACCGGCGCTGATGGCGATGATGGTGCCATGGGGCATCGTCGGCTGGGCGTTCCCGCCGGCGCAGGCCAGCCGCATCATCAAGCTGGCGCCCGACGCCGCCCCGATCGTGCTGTCGCTCAACGGCTCGGCGCTTTATCTGGGCGTGGCGCTTGGTGCCGTCGTCGGCGGCGAGGTGCTGCGCTACGGCGCGCCGGCCGATCTCGGCCTCGTCGCCGCGATGTTTCCGTTGATTGGACTGGGTATCGTGCTGGCCGGGCGGGTGCTGGCGAGGCCGGTGGCGATGCCGGCGGAATAGAATTGACCGACCGATTTGACGGCCGCTCCTTCAGTCGGAAGGGGCGGCCGTCGGCGTATCGAAATCCAGCGCGGCGATTTCATCCAGCGCGGCACGCAGCTGGGCCGCGCGCTCCTTGCCGACCACCGCCTCGAAGCGCTGCTGGGCCATGCTCCAGAGTTTTATCGCTTCCTCGAGCTTGACCTTGCCCTCCGGTGTCAGCCGTACGCGCCTGACGCGGCGGTCGTCCCTGTCGGTGAAAGTCTCGACAAAGCCGTCGCGGATCAGCGGCTTCAGCGTATGGCCGAGCGCCGACAGGTCCATAATCAGCGCCTCGGCTATGGCGCCCATCGTCGGCTCGTCGCTGACATCGATCTGAAAGAGCAAGCCGAACTGCGTGCCCTTCAGCCCGGAAGGCGCCAGCATGTCGTCATAGAAACGGCCGAGGCTGCGCCCGGCACGGCGCAGCGTGGCGTTGTTGCAAAGGCTGAATCCCGGCCCGTGGCTCTCGGTCATGTGAACTCCTTGGCTGCGCAACGGATGCGCCAGCCCTATCGCAAAAATAGTTTTCGGGGTCGCCGTTGACAAGATAGTGGCATATACCTACTTCGGCGAAGGTGGCATATGCCACTAATTGGAATTGGATGGCGCGGCGCGGGGACTCGATAGTCCGCAAGGCCGAGCGACAACGAACAGGACGGAAGGAACGACAATGACTGGGAAAGACAACAAGGGCACGGCGGTCGTCACCGGCGCTTCATCGGGCATCGGTGCGGTCTATGCGGACCGGCTGGCGGGCCAGGGGTATGACCTCGTGCTGGTGGCGCGCCGCGCCGACCGGCTGGAGGAACTGGCCGAGAAGCTGCGCTATGCCTATCATCGCAAGGTCAGCGTGATCAGCGCCGATCTGTCCGACGACGATGATGTGCGGCGCGTCGAGCAGGCGATATCCGCCGACGAGAGCGTGACGCTGCTGGTCAACAATGCCGGCCTCGGCGGCCAGCAGGTGGTGGCGACGGCCGACGTCGACGCGGCCGAGCGCATGATCAAGGTCAATGTCGTGGCGCTCACCCGGCTGACGCGCGCGGTGCTGCCGGGGCTTCTGGCGCGCAATCGCGGCGCCATCGTCAACATCGCCTCGGTGCTTGCCTTCGACAGCTCGTTCGGCGGTATCTACAGCGGCACCAAGGCGTATGTCGTCAACTTCACCGAAGCCCTGCATCGCGAGGTCGCGGGCACCGGCGTGAAGGTCCAGGTGGTGCTGCCGGGCGCGACTCGAACCGATTTCTGGGAACTTGCCGGCAGCGACATCGACCAGTTGCCGAAGGAAATCATCATGAATGCCGACGATCTGGTCGATGCCGCCCTTGTCGGCCTGGCCAGGGGCGAAGCCGTCACCGCGCCGGCGCTTGTCGACGTGGCCAAGCTGGATACGTTCCTCGGCGCCAGGCAAGCCTTCTACGGCAGCCTGCACGCCGACAAGCCGGCCCCTCGCTACGCGGCCTAAAGGGGTTCGCGACGCGAACCAGCACCCCACCCGGCTGCTTCGCATCGGCTTGCCCGGGCGAGCCACGAGTCTCGGCCGAGCTTCGGACCCCACAAGGGGGAGGGTAGGGCGCGTGTTTTCTACCTCCCCCTTGTGGGGAGGTCGGACCGAAGGTCCGGGTGGGGGTACTGGCGCTGACCTCGTGGGATTTAGGTTCCTCTCCCCGCTTTGCGAAAGAGAGGAACTAGGTCTGTGCTAAACAGTCCGCCACATCGGAATGATCGACGCCGCCAGCACCAGCGCCAGCACGATGTTGAGCGCGCGCCATTGCCACTCGGTCTTGAGCAGCCGTGCCAGAACCATGCCGGCGACGCACCAGACGGACAGCGAGATGGCGGCGGTCAGGCCGAAAGTGGAGCCGAGCAGCAAGGCGAGTTGCCCCGGCCCGTCGGCCAACGCGGCAAACGAAGCGGCCGCGCCCAGCCCCATGGCCCAGCCCTTGGGGTTCATCCACTGGATGCCGGCGCCGCCAAGGAAGCTGTTGGGTCTGGCCATCGCCACTTCGAGATTGGGCGGCCCCGCACGGCCGATCTTGACCGCCAGCCAGAGCAGATAGAGCGAGCCGGCGATCTTCATCGCCAGCTGCAAGGATGGCACCGCAAGCAACAGGCCCGCGAGCCCGGCGGCGGCCGCCCCTGTCACGGTCGCGAGGCCAGCGGCACTGCCGATCATCAGGGGCACCGAACGGCGAAAGCCGAACTGCGCGCCCGACGCCGTTGACAAGGTTGTGGCGATGCCGGGCGTGGCGGTGGCCACGAAGGCGAAGAGGATGAGTGGCAGGATGGGCTGGAGCATGCGGCTTCCTTTGTCGGTGGCCGTCATGGTATGCGCGACTATCAATCAGTAAATGCAATGTTTGTCATGGTCCGCATTAGGAACTATAATGCAGGCATGATCCGTAATCTCGACACAGCGCTCATCCGCACCTTCGTCACCGTGGCCGACAAGGCCAGCATGACGGCGGCCGCCAACGCGCTGCACCTGACCCAGGGCGCCGTCAGCCAGCAGGTCAAGCGACTGGAGGAGACGCTCGGCTGCAGCCTGTTCGAGCGCGACAGGCGCGGCTTGCGCCTGACACGATCCGGCGAGCGGCTGTTCGGCAAGGCAAAGCGCCTGCTCAGCCTCAACGACGAGATCTGGGCCGAGATGGCGGGAAGTGCCGTCGCTGGCGAGGTGCGCCTCGGCGTGCCCTACGATCTCGTCGGTACCTTGCTGGCGCCGGTGCTGAAGACCTATGCGGAAACCTACCCGCAGGTCGAGATCTCGCTGGTCTGCGCCTCCTCGCCGGAGCTGGCCTCGGCGCTGGCGGCGGGAACCATTGACCTTGCGGTGATCGAGGAGCGGGTTGGTCCGAGCGCCGGCGAATGCCTTGCCATCGACCGGCTGGTCTGGGTCGGCGCCAGGGGCGGCGTTGCCCGTGCCAAGCGTCCGCTGCCGGTTTCGATCGTCGCCGACACTTGCGCCTTTCGCCCGGTCGTGCTGGCGGCGCTCAACGAGCACGGGCTGGAATGGCGCACCGTGTTCGAGAACGGCAACATCGACGCGACGATGGCAACCGTGCGATCGGACCTCGCCGTCACCACCTGGCTGGCTTCCACCGTGCCGGCCGATCTCGACATATTGCCGTTCGAGTCCGGCCTGCCGCCACTGCCGAATTTTGCCATCAACCTGCATTTGCCGAGACATGGAGCGGGGCCGGCGGCGCTGGAGTTCGCGCGACATATTCGTGACGGGTTGGGCCGGCAAAGACAGGCGGCTTGAATTGTTGCATTGGAGAATGTCGACGTTCCATCGATGCGACCAACTCGGAAGTGTCGCGCCGCCCCTCATTGCCCTGCCGGGCGTTCGTCGGGCGGCGCAAACGTTCAAGGCAAAAGCCCGATCTGCTACTTCCAGTTCCTGCGCCGCTCGAGCTCGGCGTCGGATGGTTCCTCCGTGACAAAGGAGCCGGTCTTGATCTCACCGCCGCGCTCATAAGTCGCCATGATAATGCCGGTGGTCGACGTTAGCGACTTGGTGAGCTTGAAGGCGGCGGGCAGCGCGTTGTCGCCGAACAGCCGCTTGCCCTTGCCCAGCAACAGCGGGAAGATCATGAGCCGGATTTCGTCGATCAGCCCGTTGGCGAGCAGCGTCTGGATGAGATTGCCTGATCCCTGGATCAGCAGGTCAGGTCCGTCTTCCTGCTTGAGTTCCTTAAGCCTTGCAACGACATCGGGCCCAAGCCACTGGGTGTTCTGCCAGGTCAACGATTCCGGACGGTGCGTGGCCACATATTTGGTCGCCGGGTTGAAGGCATCGCCGATCGGATCTTTCTGATACGGCCAGTACGCGGCGAAGATGTCGTAGGTCCTGCGGCCGAGCAGCAGCGCGAAGGGTCTGGAGAACAATTCTTCCATGACCGTGCCCGCCACCTCGTCAAAGTAATGGAACGTCCAGCCGCCGAACTCGAAGCCGCCGACAGGATCCTCTTCCGGACCGCCCGGCGCCTGCATGACGCCATCGAGGCTGACGAAGGTGGCGGCGATGATCTTTCTCATTGTGCTCTCCCTTGTTCCATCCACGCCGTCGCGGCCGGACTATGGCCCAAGGACGGCCGGCGCGCGGCCATCCCGACACGGTTTGCCAAAAATTTTGCGCAAGCCGGTATCAATCCGCCCGTTGCCAGCTCAAGCGCCGGGATTTTTCGACGAGAACCAGACATCGCCGAAAATGGCCGTGGCGGTGCGGTCCGGCGCCTTGTCATGCGTCAGCCAGATCGAGCGGCTGCGCGCGGCCTGGTCGCGCGTCGGGATCTTGGCGGCGGGGTCCACGCTCGACGCGCCGACGCAAGGGATGAACCAGGAGCGCATGAACGGTTCGCACGCGAAGCCTTTTCCGGTGCGGGTCACCATCACCGCGAACGGAACGCTCTCGGTCGGGCGCCAGGGAAAGATCATGCGGCCGCCCGGCCGCAGCGCCTTCAGCCATCCGGCCGGAGGTGCGACGACGCCGGCATTGACGTAGATGATGTCGGATGGCGGCAGGGACGCCGTGACGGCGTCGCCATGGACGACGGCGACGTTGTCATAGGCTTCGAGATTTTTTTGCGCGCGGCCGGCCAGGTCTTTGTCGAGCTCGAAGGCGGTGACGCTGCCGCCGGGCGCGACAAGTCTGGCCAGCAGCGCCGTGTAATAGCCGGTGCCGGCGCCGATATGCGTGGCGGCCTCGCCGGGTCTCGGCGCCAGTTTCCCGATCCACATGGCGTGCAGGAACGGCTCGCCATTGTTGATGCCCTTGTCGGCATCGAGCGCCACCAGCACGTTCTGGTAGAGGTGGACCGGATCGGAGCTGGGCGTGGTTATCTTGCCCTTGCCGGCGATGATCGTCCACGGCCCCGGACCGAGGAAGGCTTCGCGCGGAACGCTGGCGAACACGTCTTCCAGCCGCGGGTCCGATGAGGCGGCGTTGGCGGCCATCAGCCGTGCATAGAACTTTCTGGCGTCTTCGACATTGGTCATGACCCCCGGGAAGATAGCGCGATTTTGCGCTCTTGGGACCGGGTGGACTTCAGCCCATCCCGAACATCGTGTCGTAGAGCAGCTTGAAATTGAGCACCAGGATGATGGCCGCGACCACCCAGGCCAGCGCGGCGACCGCGCGCGGAATGGCAAGACTGCCCATCTTCTTCCGGTCGGACACGAACTGCACCAGCGGGATGACCGCGAAAGGCAGCTGCATCGACAGGATCACCTGGCTGAACACCAGCAACTGGCCGGTGCCCTTCTCGCCGTAGAGCGCGGTGACGGCCACGACCGGGACGATGGCGATGCCGCGCGTCAAAAGCCGGCGCGCCCAGTTGGGGATGCGCAGGCGCAGGAAACCTTCCATGACGATCTGGCCGGCAAGTGTCGCCGTCACCGTCGAGTTCAGGCCCGAGGCAAGCAGCGCGACGGCAAACAGGATCGAGGCGATGCCGAGGCCCAGCAATGGCGACAAGAGCTCGAAAGCCTGACCGATCTCGGCGACATCCTGGTGGCCGGTGCTGTGGAAGGCTACCGCCGATACGATCAGGATGGCGGCGTTGACGAACAGCGCCAGCATCAGGGCGATGGTCGAATCCGCCGTTGCCCATTTGACGGCATCGCGTTTGCCGGCGTCGGTGCGTTCATAGGCGCGGGTCTGCACGATCGACGAGTGCAGGTAGAGATTGTGCGGCATGACCGTGGCGCCGATGATGCCGATGGCGATATAGAGCATTGCCGGGTTGGTGACGATTTCCGAGGACGGCACGAACATCGAATGCAGGATCGTGCCGGGCGGCGGGGCGGCAACGAAAATCTGAATGGCAAAGCAGCTGAAGATGATGATCAAAAGCGCGACGACGAAGGCTTCGAGATAGCGAAAGCCCTTGTTCATCAACAGCAGCACCAGGAAGGCGTCGAGCGCGGTGAGCACGGCGCCGCCGATCAGCGGAATGCCGAACAGGAGCTGCAGCGCGATCGCCGTGCCGATCACCTCGGCCAGATCACAGGCGATGATGGCGAGTTCGCAGGCGATCCACAGCACGAAATTGACCGGGCGCGGATAATAGGCACGACAGGCCTGGGCGAGGTCGCGGCCGGTGGCGATGCCGAGACGGGCGGCCAGCGCCTGCAGCAGGATCGCCATCAGGTTGGACAGCATGATGATGAACAGGAGCCTGTAGCCGAACTGGGCGCCGCCAGCGAGGTCGGTCGCCCAATTGCCGGGATCCATGTAGCCGACCGAAACCATGTAGCCGGGACCCATGAAAGCGAACAGGCGGCGGGACCAGGCGCCGGAACTCGGCACCGCGATGGAGGAATTGACCTCGCGCAGGCTGGGCTGGTCGTCCTCTTCGGGCCTGGCTAACCGCCATGCGGATCGGGAGGCTGTGGCTTCGGCTTCAGACATGAAAAAGGACTTTCCGCGAGACTTGGCGATCTTCGCTTAAGCTATGCCACGGCTCAACATTATGCAATATGCTATATTTCATTGTCGGTGCTTTTTATCAGGTATTTTGCCGGAGGTGGCGGACAGGCAATCGGATTCGATATCGGGGTCGAAGAATTGCCCTAGATTCCGACGGGAAACCCTCTATCGCGGCAATAACGCTCGAGCGTATCGACCGAAGCCTGGAGATCGGCGAGCGCTACATAGGTGTCGGGCCGCAGGCACGCTCGGCGAAGCCTCACAGCGGCGGCGCGAGAGCGCCAGAAGAGGGGGCCGGGCCGTCTGGTCAACCCGGCACGATTGTGATTCACGGCACATCGAACCAGAGATATGCGCCGACGTGGCCCAGCATGTTTGTTTTTTCAACGGCTTGGAACCGATCCCTTAAGTTCACGTTTTTTCACCAGGTCACCTTTTGTTGAAGGACCCAACGGAGGATATTCAAATGAACTTCAAGGTGCTCAGCTTGGGCGCAGTTGCGCTCGCAATGATGAGTAGTGCTGCATTAGCCGCCGGTTCCGGCACGTCCGCACTCGATGACCCGGCCAAGATGTCGCCGTTCTTCACTGACGCCGGCATGAAAACATTGAGGACCGAAGCGGATTTCAAGACCGCCTGGATGGCCATGAAACCGGACGAGCGTACGGCTGTGTTGAAAGACTGCGGCGATACCACGCTTAACAAGGCCCACGCAGAATTCTGCGCGATGGCCAAGAAAATGGGCGGCTAGGTCCAGGGCCCGTCTCGATCAAGGAAAGCCCAGCCCGATCGTCGAGGAGAGTGACCGTCCAGATGAACGAGCTGGGGTTCCCCGCGCTTTTAGGGCAGAACGGGCTCATCGCCTGTTATGACTCTCTCTCGTGTCGTCCCTGACGATACGGCTTAGGATTCCGATCGAGGCCATATCCAGTATTCCGATCTAATGCAGAACTGACGCACAATCCGACAACGTAACGGATGTCGCGCACGGCACTACATCGTGGCTTCCTGCTCCAGTCCCGGATCGAGCGTCACTATGCCAGGAGCAAGGTGCGATGACCGCCCAAGCCATCATTGAAGCCAGGGCCGTGTCCAAATGGTACGGCCAGTTCCACGCGCTGAAGGACATCAACCTGACCGTCCACAAGGGTGAACGCATCGTCATCTGCGGGCCTTCAGGCTCCGGCAAGTCGACATTGATCCGCTGCTTCAACCGCCTTGAGGCGCATCAGGCCGGCGAGATCGTCGTGAACGGCGTTGCCCTGCATGGCAAGATGAGCAACGTCGCACCAGCCGCGTCCACGCCACCATGAACCATTGATGGGCGCGTGTCGCTCGCTCACGGACGAACGCGGATGACGGTCTTCCCGTTGCGTCGCTCGGTCGGGTTGAGCGCGGCGACCGCATCGTCGAGGGTCGCGATGTTGCCGATATTCGTCCGCAGTCGTCCGTCTCGCACCCGCTGGACGATCTCGCTCAGTTGGGCACGATCGGACTCGACGACGAAGTCGACCGCCAGGACATCCACGCGCCGCGCCTCGGCCGGTCCGACGGCACTCACCAGCGTACCTCCGGCTCGGATCAGGGCTGCAGACCGCTTCTGGATGTCGCCCCCGATGACATCGAACACCAGGTCGACTCCGCCGACATCTCCCAGGGCATCGTTGTCGAGGTCGACGAACTCGTTCGCGCCGAAGTCGAGCGCCTTCTGACGGTCGGCGGCGCGACCGGTGCCGATGACATAGGCGCCGGCCTCTCGTGCAAGTTGCGTCACCATCGAACCGACCGCGCCGGCCGCGCCGTGCGCGAGGACGCTCTGTCCCGCCCGAAGGCGGCCATGCTGGAACAATCCCTGCCACGCGGTGAGGCCCGAGATCGGCAGGCTCGCGCCCACCGTGAAGTCGATGTCGCCCGGCAGCGGCGCAAGGTTGCGCGCCTCGATGGCTATGTACTCGGCCAGGGTGCCGTCGCGGTACCAGTCGGCCAGGCCGAACACCCGCTGTCCCGGCGACAGACCCGTGGTGCCATAGCCGAGAGCGATGACAATTCCGGCGAGCTCGTGCCCGGGAATCGACGGTGTTCGGTCACGGTCGCGGCGATCGGTCCAGGTCGAGGGCCACGCCAGTTCAGTTGGGACGAATCCCGACGCATGAACCTGAACGACGACGTCGTTTATCGCTGCCTGCGGCTCAGGCCGCTCCGCCAGCTTCAACCCGGCCGTTCCCGCAGCCTGGTCCGTCACTACGATTGCTTTCATGATTACCTCCTCAGACACGGAATAGTCTCACTAGATCATCGAGATCATCATCATCTAGATCATCGCTCCCGAAATCCCAGCGCAGCCTCTGAAAGGCGCCGTAGTCAGCCAGACCGGTGGCCGCAGCAAGCATCAGGCCTACGATTGCCGCTGCAATTGCTACGTCGGTCTGGCGAGCACGAGAGGCGAAGCATGCCGCAACCTATTGCTCAGCTCGTTGCGGCTTAATGGCCTCCGGCGTTTGCCCGCTCTCGAGCTACCTTGCAATTCGATCTCGACCGCGCCGCGTCGGACGGGCATTCTCATGGACGTTCATCCGCTCCTTCCGAGAACCGCCGAATCTTCGACAAGTTCAGACGCCCATGTCGGGATCGGGTGAACAAGCTATTGAAAGCGCACAGCCAGTGCCAAGCACTCTCCGGGCCCGACGTCGAATTCGCCCAGGCTTATTGCGGTACCCACGCCACTGGGTTATTTTAGCAGTTGATTGGGTGCGGCATCTGCCAGCCATCGCGGGTGCCTTCGTGCCTTGCCGTTTCGGCGGATGTGAAGTCTTTAACGGACCGCGGCGTCACGAGCTGTGTCTTGTGGCCCGACAGGTCACCAGCAGTTAAGGATGAGCCATGCTGCGATGTTGTGCGTTCATTGCGGCCCTGATCCTCGCGAGCTTCACGGCGTTCCAAGCTTGCGCTGATCGAAGGGTTGCGCTTGTCATCGGCAATTCCGAGTACCGCGAAATTCCGGCTCTGAAGAATCCGGAGAAGGACGCCGACGACGTATCGAACACCTTCCGGCTGGCCGGATTCGACGTGTTCGTCGCCAAGGATCTCACCAAGATCGAATTCGAAAAGCAATTCCGCAACTACCTTGCGGCGGCGGACGGCGCTAATCTTGCTGTCGTGTACTATTCTGGCCATGGGTTTCAGATCGGCGGTGAAAATTTCCTGATCCCGGTCGATGCATCGCTCAGGAACGCGGCTGACATTGAGGTGCAGGCCGTAAAGCTCGATGATGTGCTGCAGCAGTTGCGCGCGAAATCGAAGATCCAGGTGATCATCCTCGACGCCTGCCGCAACAATCCGTTTCCGCGCAAGGACTATTGGTTGCGAGACCAGCTGATCACTGCCGGCGACACCGGCCTTGCGCAGGTGAGAAGTTCGCTGAACACGCTTATAGCCTTCGCCACCGAACCCGGTGCTGTCGCTTATGACGGAAGTGGCGATCTCAGTCCTTTTTCCTCCGCCTTCTCCCGTCGCGCGCTGGCGCCGAACCAGGAGATACGCTCGGTGATGGCGGCCGTTCGCCGTGATGTGGTCGAGGCTACGGCCGGCAAGCAGGTGCCTTGGGAAAACTCATCGCTGATCGACGAGGTCGTCCTTATGCGTCGCACCAGCCGGCCCGCACTGCCGCCGGTACTGGAAAAGGTCGTGCCGTCTGGCGTCGGCCCCGTCGCGCTCGACCTGCCGGAGCCGGTCGATGTCGATGGCGGCGCGGTCACCGTCAGCATCGAGAGACCGCCGGCATTGGGGCGTCTGATCTTGGATGGCAAGCCGGTAGCGGCGGGTCAGCCGATCGCCGGCAAGGATCTCCCGCGATTGGAGATGGAGGTGCCCAAGGGTGCTGGCGCTCAGGAAGAAGTCGACATGCTGGCCTATGCAACGCGCGACAATTGGGGCGGCGAATCGCAAGGCATCCTGGTGTTCCGGGTCAAGGATGGGGAGGGCGCCGAGGGCAAGCAACTCGTGGCCTCGCTCGAGTCCGAGCAGAAACAGGAAGTGGTGGAACGAGGCATTCACATTACCGGCGCCGCCGAAGCGATCGAAAACCGTGACGTACAGGTTCCCGTCGGCGTGGGCCCGGTTCCCTTGAAGCTGGATTTCCCGACCAAGGATCCCGCGGTCAGCCTGAAGCTTGCGAGCTACCCGGCAACCGGCACGCTATCCCTGCCGGATCGGACCTTGTCTCCGGATTCGAGCCTGATGGCCGATGAAGTCGACCACCTGCGCTACGAACCCCAGATTGGCGCCGTCAAACCACTGATAGTCGGCTTTGAAATCAGGGCTGACAACGCTTCGTCGAAGCCGGCGACGATGAAGCTGTCACCAACCGTCGATGCCTGCGATAGGGAGGCCGGTGAGCCTCTTGACCTGCAGGGCGTCGTCCCCGGCCTGCTGCCGAACCAAATCAGCAGCAACGCCGTTGACGTCTGCCGGGCGGCGGTGAAAGCCTATCCGGACGTCGCTCGCTTCCGCTACCAGCTCGGTCGGGCGCTGCTTGCGGTCGGCAAGGTCGATGAGGCCAAGAAGGCGATCCAGGAGGCTGCCGACAAGGGGCACGTCCGCGCGGTGTTCGAGCTTGGCTACCTCAACGCGACGGGAACGGGCATGCCCGTCAATCGCAAGCAGGCCAATACCTTCTACGCTGCAGCGTCCGACAAGGGGGACCCCTATGGGATGACCTCGTGGGGCCGCGCCTTGTTCAACGGCTACGGTGTCGAGCGTGACAGCACCAAGGGGCTGGACCTGCTGCTGAAGGCGGCGGCGATGGGGCACACCTATGCGATGAACGATCTTGCGGCGATCTTCACGGAAGGTCGCAATGGCGTGCCTGCCGATCCAGCTCGCGCCGTGGCCTTCCTCAAAGCTGGCGTCGAGCGACAGGACATGTATTCGATGAACTTGCTCGGCCGCAATTATCTCGCCGGCACGGGGGTCGAGAAGGACCCGAAGACAGCACTCTCGCTTTTTCAGAAGTCCATGGATCTCGGCCAACCCTATGCCCCCGGGAGCCTTGCGCGCATGTACAGGGACGGTGTCGGCGTGCAGCAGGATCTTGCAGAAGCACAAAGGCTATTCGAGCTGGCGACCGATCGCGGCGATCAGTCGGCCGCGTATGACCGCGCGGCTCTGGAGATGCAGAGGGGTGACAAGGCGGACCAGGCCGTGGCGGTGCGTTACCTTGCTTTCGCCGCCGCGCTCGATCTGCACAACGAAATTCCGGATGCCAGGAGCAGTCTGGCGAAGTTCGGAGCCAAGGCCAAGACGGCGGCTCTGAAGCGGATGCGTGAGGACCTCAAATCGAAGATTTCGGCGGACGGCACGTTGGACGATCGACTGGTCAAGACAGCCAGGGCGGTCTGGGAACAAGCCAACCCGCGGCGGGACTTGTTCTGATCAATGTGGAGGCAATACGGTGGGCTGGGCATCGAAAAAACACGCAATCGTCGCAGCGATCCTATCAGGCGCTCTGGCTGTCGCGGGGTGCACGACCGTGACGCCCAGAGCCGAGCCGACCCCCACGGTGAAACACAAGACGAAGGTCATTCGCACGACGACCGCGCCAAAGGTTGTCGTTGCCAAGAAACTGATCAAACCCGTTGGGGAAACACCTGAATCTCCGCCCCCGGTCTTACCGGTCATAGGGGGCGGCAATAGTGGTGGCAATAGTGGTGGCAACAGCGGCGGAAACAGCGGCGGCGGCGGTGGCGGCTGGGGAGGCTGACCAAAAGTTTCACTGAACTCGCTGATCGCCGCGCTCGGACTGTGACGACGCTCTCGCAGTGGATGATTGCATGGCATGCGTCTTCAACCGCGCACGACGGCTAGAACCGCTCGCCAAGCAAGGGCGAGTGCTCTATGCTCCCGTCTCGTGCCGGTATCGAGATCGGGTAGTCCTGGCGGGGGCGTTCCATGTTCGAAGTCGTAGCATTCTGGCGCAAAGCGCGGCCGAAGTCCGCTGACCGGCGAGTTGGGCTGATCGCCGTGCTGCTCGGTTTGCTCGCCTTCGGTGTGCAAACCGCGAGCGCCGCGGCGAACTGGACGCTCGATCCTGCCGCCTCGGTGCTCACCTATCAATCGGTCAAGAAGAACACGATCGTCGAGACCAACAAGATCAGGAACATCACCGGCACGCTGAGCTCCGCCGGCGACGCCAAGATCAGCTTCGATCTCAATTCCGTCGACACGGGCGTCGACCTCCGCAATGTTCGCATGCGCTTCCTTTTCTTCGAGACATTCAAGTATCCGACGGCCGAGCTGACGGCGAAGGTGGACCCGGCCGCATTTGCCGACTTGCCGGTCAAACGCCGGATCAAGGCAACCATGCCGTTCCGGCTGAGCCTGCACGGCGTCGACAAGGATCTGGAGGCGAGCGTCGTCGTGACCATGATCAGCGACACTCAGGTCTCCGTCGCTTCCGAGGCTCCCGTCGCGGTGCATGTCGAGGATTTCGGCCTGCTGCCGAACGTCGACAAGCTGCAGCAGGCCGCCAATGTGACGAACATAGTGCCCACCGCCTCGGTGTCCTTCGATTTTGTCTTTGCCGCGGATGGCAGCAAGCCGGCCGCGGTGCAGACCGTCGCTGCTGCCGCCGACGTCGGTCCGGTGGCCACCGATGCCGCGAGGACCAATTTCAGCGATGAGGAGTGCCTCAACCGGTTTGCCGTGCTGTCGCGCACCGGCGCCATCTACTTCCGCCCGGCAAGCGTCAGGCTCGATGCCAAGAGCCGTCCGCTGCTGGCGGAGGTCGAAGGTGTCGTCGGCAAGTGTCCAACGCTCAAGGTCGAAGTGTCCGGCTACACCGACTCCGACGGATCGCCCGAGGCAAACAAAACGCTTTCGGAACGGCGCGCCCAGGCGGTTGCCAATGCGTTGGTCGCCGACGGCGTGCCGCGCAGCCAGATCAGTGCCGCCGGCTATGGCGAGGATCGGCCGGTTGCCGCCAACGACACACCAAAGAACAAGGCGCTCAATCGGCGGATCGAATTCTCCGCCACGAAGCTCGCGAACTGAGGTCGGGGTGGGCTGCCGTCCAATAGCGTTTTGCGCCGGCTTGCTTCGCGGCGCCGGTCTTGCCGCCCTTGTCTTGCTTTTGACCTTGACCGCCGCCAGCGCCGAGCGCCGGGTCGCGCTCGTGCTCGGCAACTCGCAGTACCAGCACGCCGCGCCGCTCGCCAACCCCGTGCGCGATGCCCAGGCGATGGCCGAGCGCTTGCAGAACCTTGGTTTCGAGGTGATCTCCGGCTTCGACCTCACCAAGCAGCAAACCCAGGCTACGGTCGCCCAGTTCGCCAAGCAGGTGCGCGGCGCCGATGTGGCGCTTTTCTTCTATGCCGGCCACGGCTTGCAGGTTTCAGGCAAGAACTATCTGCTTCCGGTGGATGCCGCGCTGGAGGACGAGACCTCGCTCGACTTTGAGACCGTGTCCGTCGATTTCATCCTGCGCCAGATGTCTCGCGAGACAAGCATAAGGCTGGTGTTCCTGGACGCATGCCGCGACAATCCGTTGGCCGATGTGCTGGCAAAGACCGCGGGCATCAAAGGTGCAAGCAGCGGTCTTGCGGAAATTCCGATCGAGAATGGCGGCGCGGGAACGCTTGTCGCCTTCGCGGCCAGTCCCAACCAGCTCGCCTATGATGGCTCCGGCGACCACTCGCCCTTCACGACGGCATTGCTCCAGCACATTGGAGAATCAAATGTCTCCATCACCGAAGCGATGAACAGGGTGACCAGCGACGTCTTCAAGGCGACCGCCGGCAAGCAACGCCCCTGGATCAATGTTTCCTTGACCACCGAGGTTGTCCTGCACAAGGTCGATCTCAACGCGCCGCTGATCGTCGGCGAGGCCAGCGTTCCGCCGGCTGAAGCCGGCTCCGGAACCCGCAACACCGGCGCGTCGTCAGGCCAGGCCGACGACCAGCTTGCGCTCGATCTTCTACGCGCGAAAATCCCTAAGCTCGCGACTGACGGCCCGATTCTTTTCGATCGTCCCGTCAAGTTCGGCGACCCGGCGATCGACGGCAAGAGCATCGCCCAGTTGATCAGGAGCGAACCACTTTTCAGTCCGGTGGAAGGCCTCGACAAGTCGGTTTGGGAAGGCAAGCACTGCGACACCTGCCATGAGTGGAACGAAGCAAGATTGTGCGAGCAGGCGAAGAATTTCGCCGCCAACGACGTCTCGGTCCTGCGCCTGCAGCATCCGCTCGGTACCCGCTTCAAGGTCGCTCTGGCCAGATGGGCACAAGGCGGTTGCCGCTGATACTGGCCTGATGCCAGCTGACGGCGAGTAGGGATCGGCGAAAGCCGTTACGCCTCCATCTCCGCCATCTGGATGCCCATTTCGACAAAGGCGGAAAGCACGGTGAACCGGTCGTCCTGCGAGGCGCGGGCGAGCCCGGCCAGAATTCCGGCATTGACGGCGTGGGCGGCAGGAAATCCGGTCGATACCATGTTGAGGGTCGGCTCACGCCACACCGCCGCCAATGCGATCCAGGCGGCCGGCGTCGCCGGCGGCAGGTCCAGGGCATTGCTCAGGGCGGCTTGATGGTGAGGATTGTCAGGTTCGCCGACGCGGTCGTGGACAAGCGCCAGCAATTCCAGATCCCCGTCCGCGAGGAGTTCAACGAGATTGCTCAGGCATTCATGTCCCCACCAGACGGCGGCTCGCTCGGGCAGGAGATAGGCGCAGAACGTGACGGCTTCTTCCGGCACGCGCCCGGCAAGCAGGGCACGGCAAAAGTCAAGCGGCGGCTGACCGGTGGCCAGCGATTTCATGTCCCTGGCGATGGCGGGACAAGCAAGAAACAAATCCCGTGCCGTTCTGTATCCGAGTTCATTGGCCATGGCTGCCACACCCCGAGAGCCAGCGGAACAGTACTGAAGCCTGTGGCCGAGCGCCGGTCAAGTGTCAGTCTTTAGCAGGTTAGCGGCCACGAGCAGCGTGCGTTTGTTCACAGACAATCGCTTCCCGATTTGATATGATACGCGCCAGCGAAATCCTCTCGGACAGGAGTGACGGTCATGCGATGGGGCAGTTCAGCCTTGGCATTGGCGGCCATGCTTCTTTCAACGCACGTCTCCGCCGATCCGCTTCAGAAGTCGGAAGACATTGTGAAGTTCTTCGCCGGCCAGCCAGGCAATCTGGGCGCCTCGCGTGGCATCTGCGTCGGCACGGAGGAAGAGTGCAAGAGCAAGGCTGAGAAGACTGGCTCAGCTTCACAAAAAACCGGTCTCGACATGATGATCAATTTCGCCCTTGATTCCGCGCAACTCGACCAGATCGCGCGCACCGAACTCGACGAGTTCGCCAAGGCGCTGAAGGACAATCGGCTGAAAACGTTCAGCTTTGTCGTTGAAGGTCATACCGATGCAACCGGCTCGGATCGCTATAACCAGGACCTTTCGCAGCGAAGGGCGCAGTCGGTGGCGGCCTTCCTGACCGCGAACGGCGTGGAATCTACCAGGCTCGAAGCAATCGGCCTTGGCAAATCGCATCCGCGCGTCGCCAATCCTTACGATCCGGTCAACCGCCGCGTGGAAATGCGCATCAGGACCGAATAGGCGATTGCCGGTAGGCCGATCCGTTAAAAGCGATACCGTCAAAGGCGAGCCCGTCCAAATGTTGGCTCCCCTTTGACTGCCTGTGATCAATATTTCATCGCGCCGCCGATCACGACGCCGCTGCCGAAGATCAGCGCCCTGGTGAGGAAGTTGTTGTTGTCTCTCGGCGGCGGCTCGTCGCGCATGACGATCTCGCTGTAACGCCTGCGCTCGACAATCTGCTGTTGCATGCGTGGTTTCCGCCGCGCCACTGGCTTCAGGGTGCGGGTCTTCTGCACGGCCGGTTTCTTCGGCTGCGCCCCCGTCCGAGCCTGATCCGCCGCATTCTCGGTGAGCACCGTATCCATCCTGGGGTCGGTCTGAAGAACCAGGAACGCCAGCTGTTCGCGTGTCAGAAAGGTGGTCGGCGGCAACCCGTTCCTGGCCTGCCAGACACCGATCGCCTGGCGCGTTCTCGGGCCGATATTGCCGTCGACCTGACCAAGCTCCGCACCCAGCGCTTCGATGCGCAACTGCAGATCGATGCGGCGGTTGCGATCGAGACCGATTGCGCTTTCCGTCAGGTCGGTGCCTTGCGTCTGTTTCATCTCGTCGGTGACGCCCGTCGAAGTGCGAACGGCCGAGCCGGGATTTGCATCCGATGCACTCGCGCCCAGCGCCGCAATCCGCTTGCCCGCTTTTGGATCCTTCAGCTGGTCGATGTCGAGCCTCGCCACCGTCGCGAAGCGGCCATTCGGGAACTGGTCGAGATACGCCTGGTAATAGGGAATCGCGTTCTTTTTCGAAGCCTCGTCCCAAAGGCGCTGCTCGATCTCCCAGGACGGCTGATCGCTGGCCACCGGCGCAGGGCCGGGCGAGGCCGTGGTCTTGGCTTCGGCGATCGGCGCCGCCGCGGATTGTGCCGCCGATCCGCCAAGGAAAACCTCGCGCCCCAGCGATGCGTTGTGCCATGGGCGCTGCCGGCCTTGCGTGGCTTCCGTCACGTCGCCGCGCACGCGCGTCAGCGCGCTCTGTATCTCGACCCCCGGCTCGGTCAGGTGCTTGGCCAACGCCAGCGAGTAGGGGCTGTCGACGCCGTTTCCGTCGAAAGCGGTAGCGCCGGGCTCCGTCGCATAGGCAATCAAGACACCACCGCTGCCGACGCCGTCTGCCTTTGCTTCCACCGGCGCGAGGCCGGCGCCGAGCGAGCGGCTCTTGGGCAGCGCCGCGGCCAGCGTGCGCGCCAGCGGATTGTCGCGGCAGGCATCGAGAATGATGATGCCGACGGCGGGATCAGCAGGCAGCGCCGCCATGAACTCGTCGATCTGAACCGTGCGGGTCTTGAGATAGGCGGGTGAGGTCAGATCGGCATCGACCGGTATGAGATAGTTCCTGCCGTCGACCTGCATGCCGTGGCCGGCGTAGAAGATGACCGCGAGGTCCGCGTTGTAGGATTCTTCGGTGAATTTGCTGATCAGGCCATGCATGCCGGCAATGTCCTGGTCGACGCCTTCGATCACGTCGAAGCCGGCGTTGCGCAAGGTCGACGCAATCAGGTGGGCATCGTTCGCCGGGTTTGGCAAGGCAACGGCGTTGACATATTTGCTGTTGCCGATGACCAGCGCGACACGCTTGCCCTCGACGGCTGCGGCCTGGACGCCGAAGGCGGCGAGGATGGAAAAGACAAGTCCGCTCAAAAGGATGACAAAGAGTTTCATGGATCAGCCCTCCGCCCAACGGGGCGCGCTATTGACGTCTGCGCATGCTCAATTCGTCAGCGACAAAGTCGCTTCTGCCAAAAATGGCTCTCAGGCTTATGTGACCCCGACCACGGTTTAGGTTCACGGGGCGTAGCTGGGCCTCTGCAAATATTCGCCAATGCGCCAGCCGCCGGCGCCAAAACCGATCGGCTAAGTCAGGCGATCGTTGCCTCGAGCCGAGACGATCATTAGGGCAACTCCAGGAAAATCGTGAAACGGCTTTCCCGGGAAAAGCGCATCGCGCCTTCTCTTGGGAATTGCCTCAAAACAAAGAGATAGAGCGGTTCACCGTTTCCTTGAAACGGTGAAATGCGCTAGCCTGGCCCGGGCGTATCCTGGAACGAATTGAGCAGGGTCGCTATTGCCTGCTTGTATTTTTCGAACTCCGGCGATGTCTGCCTGAGTTCGGTCGTGGTCGTCGCCGGCTGGCTTGCATCCGTCAAAACGCGCGGCGCTTTCTGTCCCATCTTCCGTTCGGCCCAGTCAACGACATAGCTGGCGGTCTTGCCGATGAGGAACGGGTTGGCCTCGATCACGGCCGAGCCCAGAACGGCGCTCAATTGCGACGAGCCGGACGCGGCCAGCACCTGGTGCGCTCCCTCCATGCCAAGGAAGTGGCAGAGGTAAAGGCGCCCTGCCGTTATCTGGTGGCCGCGGGCGCGCAGATAGGCCTCGCCTTCGCGCGCGAGGTTACGCACCATCTCTCGCGACAACGTCACGTCATAGCGAAGCGCGAGCAGGTCAGCGGTCGAGAGCGAACGGGCAAGATCGGGACGATAGGTGTTCATCATCCGGATCCAGGTCTTGGTGATGAACTGGCCGGCGCCGGTTGCTGACGAGTTGGGGTTCTTGGCACGGGCGCTGCCGCCGCTTTCGACATGCACGATCCGGTCGGTCAGCGTCTCGACGGCAGAATCGCCAGAGCCGCCGGCCCCGCCGGAGTTGCCGGAATCAGCGCTGGCAACCGTGGTGACCGTCCCGAGGGGATCGATCGCTTCGCCGTTCTGATAAAGCTCGAAATGCAGATGCGGTCCGGTCGACAGCCCGGTTGTGCCAATATAGCCGATGACGTCGCCGGCCTTCACCTTGGTGCCGACGCCGCTGGTTATGGCAAATTTCTGCATATGCGCGTAGCGCGTCTCGCGCCCGTTTGAATGGGCGATCTTGATCAGATTGCCATAGCTGCCGCCATCGCCCTGGAAACTGATCTCGCCGTCAAAGGCGGCCAGGATCGGCGTGCCGATTGGAGCCGTCCAGTCGACGCCATTGTGGATTCTAACCGTGCCGAGGATCGGATGCTTACGGGGGCCGAAGGTCGACGTCATCACTCCGCTCACTGGCGTGACCATGCCGTTGATGACGGTCAGCGAACGAACCTGATCATCGCCGGTCACGCAGGCATACTGACCGTCGCTTTGCTGGAAGACGAAACAGTCGAGGTTCTTGTCCTTACCCAGCACGCCGACGTAAAGCACCCGTCCGGAGATATCGCCCTGGCCGCGCGGCGTCTGCGAGTAGATCAGCACCAGGCGCTGGTCCTCGCTGGCGAAAGCGTCCAGATCCTGTCCTCTCGACAGATACATGATCGCTTCGCCGATCACGCTGGTCGGCACCTTGTTGCGCGCCGCGGTCGAGTAGATTGCGTCGAGCAGGCGATACTGCCGCTTGGGCCCGCCCTGATCCGAGGCACCGGAATAGTTGAAGAGGTCCTCGCGGACCCAGGGGTCGACGCCTGAAATGAAGGCGCCCGCGGCGTTGCGCGCCAGCGTACCGACGTAGACGTTCCTGGCGTAGACGGAGACCTGCATCAGCGACATGGTCGTCGTCTCGCGGTTCGGCCGGAAACCGCGCAACGCGACCACAAAACCGGGCTCAAGCCCGTCGCGGTTGAACAGCGCTTTCAGCGCCTCGCCCGCAAGCCTTGCGTCGTCCGCGGAGAAATGCGCGTCGAGCACCACGCTATCCAGGCTGCGGTCGTTGAGGATTTTCACGAAAGTATCCTCCGTGGCCTCGAAGCGCTGATATTCGCTGATGACGGTCTCGACGGTGGTGTTGTTCTCGATCGCGGTTTTCTTGAAGGCGGGGAGCGCTGCCTCGCCTTGGTCGATGGTCTCGCCCCAGCCGGCCTCAGGATCGTCTGCGTCGGCTTTGGGTGCCGAACTGGCGGGGATCGCGCTCTCTTCCGGCGGCGCCTGCAGGTCGTTCGCCAGATCGCTTCGTTGATCGTTGGGCGCCACGGCAGGTGCGGGCGAAGTCGGCTGCTGACCGTCCGGTGCTGCGGCGGAAGGCTTCGGAGCAGCCTGCCGCTGCGCCTGGAAAAAGGCAAAATCCTCCTGCGTCGAGGGGATCGTCGTCATGAACTTCTCGCTAGCGCTCAGCATCACGTCGGACAGAATCTCGATTTGCGGCGAAGCCCCGGAAGTGTCGAGTTCGGCCGGGCGCGCAACGGTATGGCCCTTCGAGGCGGTGTCGGCATCGGGCGCCAACGTGATCCACATCGGGTCGCCGGCAAGGTCGATGATGGCCGGCACATAGACCGAGGCGTCGGGCGGCACGTCTTCCATACCTTCGACGGGATGCAGTTCTTCATCCTCGTCGCCGAACGACCAGTCATCCTTGGTCAGATAGAAGCCGGTGGCGATCGCGACGATGGTGAGCGCGGCAATACCGGCAAGAAAGCGGCGCCAGAATTTGCGTCTGCGCTCGGTCTGGCGCGCCAGCTTCTTCCGTTTGAAGCTCGTGTCGATGCTGTGCGTCACGGGCTGTTTCCGGTCAGGAAATAGGTCCAGCGCACCTGCTCGAGCGTATCGACCTCGACGAAACGCGCCGCGATATGACCTCGCTGCCAGCACTCTTCGATGCCACGGATAGAGAAGCGGCGCCGATCGATGCACATCTCAGTCGATCCGCCGAGGATCGCATGGCCGAACACATCGGTCGCGTACAGGTAGATGTACCGGTTGGTCAGCTCCTCGCGGATGACGTTCACGCATTGGTTGGCGCCGATGGTCCACCAGCCGTCGGTCTGGTCGGCATTGTCGACCTTCTGTCCAACGGCGAGATTGACGACGTCGAGCGTCTGGTTGCAGACGGTGAATTCGGCGTGCGCGCTGTTGGTCGAGAGGATAAAGAGCAGCGCCGTGCCGAACGGCGCGGAAAATGCCGCGCGGGCGGAGAAGCCCAGCAAGAATCGAAACCAGCCTGTGCGTGTCAAAGCATGGCGAAATGACTGCAGGTAGCGACGGTCCATCGGCGTTTCATATCTATCCGCCGAGCCGGAAATACTTGGCGGTGGCGGAAAACTGCGAACCGTCGGCCTCGATCTCCTCGAGGATCCTTGGCAAAAGCTCGGAGGCCGGTGTCGGTCTTGAGAACATCGCGGCCTGAATGTCCCGCGGTCCGGTGATCACCAGCATGATCTGCGGCAGGGCCTTTCCGGCCGCCTTGTCGGCGGCGCCTAGGCCGATCGGGATGCTGAAGGTCGCCTTGTCGGTTTGCGCCACCATGCGGTCATCGAGGTTGAAGGCGATGCCCCTGTGATCGATTAGCATGACGTTGGAAACGAGCCCGCCATGCGTTACCAGCGCGCCGGTGATCGGCGCGCCATCCGCCACCGACGTCCGGTCGAGAACGAGCTCAGGCCTTTCCACCTGGTTCCGGTCGAGGAAGCGCAGAAAGTTGGTCACTTCACACTGGGGCTGCTCGATGAGACGGACGCTGATGTCCGGCTCGAGATGAAACTTCGTCTTAAAATCATTGAGCATCTGCTCGAAGGGCTGCACGGCTGTTGCAAAGCCTTCGATAGCGGCGGCGCTGTCTGTTGCCGATGTCAGCGACGCGTAGAAACAGTCGCCGCCGCTGAAGTCGCGCACCCATGAAGCGCGTTGCGCCGTCTCGTCGGCCGCTTTCGCCGGCGGAAGCGCCGGCTTGGGCATGTTGATCGCGACTTCGGTATTTCCGGGCTGTGTAGTCACCGGCGGCTGCGGCTGCTGGGATGGCTGCGCTGTCGGTGCCGGCTCTGGTGGCGCGGTTGGTGGCGTCGGTCGGCTGGCGGTCGGGGTCGGGACCGCCGGTTTAGCCGGCGGGCTGGTCGGCTGCGCCGGTAACTGGCTCTCCGAAGTCGGCGGCGAGGAAGCCTTAGGCTTGGCCAATTTGGAAAGCATGTCGACGAGATCCGTTGCGCTGGGTTTTGTTGCCGGCGGGTTTGCACTTTCCCCGACCTTCGGCACCGACACGGGCGGCGTTTGGGCAGGCTTGATCTCGACCGGTGGTTTTTGCGCCTGACTGTTGTTGGCCGTGAATTCGGGCTGGGCCGCCGGCGCCGGCTTCCCTACGGGCGGCGCGACAGGCTCCAGCTTGTCGGTGGTCAGCGGCCGGGCCGCCGGCGCCTGCTCGGCGGGCTGCTGTGGTTCTGTTGCCGGCGACACCTCCGGCCCGGGGGTCGGTGCGGGGATTTCGGCGGGCTTGGCCGGCTCCGGTTTCTGCTCGCCCGCCGCGTCCGCCTGGTTCTCGGCCGGTATTGGGGACTTCACCTGTGCATCCGGCAAGGCAGGTGGCTTCATTGTCCCGACAGGGGCAGCGCTGTCAGTTTTTGACGGCTCTGGCCGAGGCTGCACCGGTGATTGCGGCTGAGGATTCGATGTTTCCGGCTGCGGCGTCTGGGCCACCGGCCTGGGGGCTTCCACAGCGGGTTTAGGCACCGGCTTCGGCGTCAGCGGTTTGAGTCTCTCGTCGGCCGGCGGGGGCGCAAGGATCCCACTGAAGTAAAGGCCGCCCCCCAACAGGAGTGCCAGCGTCAGGAGGCCGCCAGCGATAGCCGGCAGCCGCGACGACTTTCGCGGCGCAGCCGGCATGGGCGCGCTGGCCGGCGCGGGCGCTGGCGTGGGCCTTGGCTGCGACAGATGCGCCGGCCGCACATGTTCGACGAAGCGCTGTTGGCCCGGAGACGCCGAAGGCTGGGGCCTGGACTCGGACAGCGCCGTCCAGCCGGCGCGCGGTAAACCCGAGCGTTCACGCGAACCATACGATGCCGGCGGCAATGTCACATCGACATCCTCGCTACGCGTTGCCCTGGCGATCTCGGCCATGCTGGCCGGCCGATCGCGCGGATCCGGCTGCAGCATCGCGCCGATGAGCTCGTGGAAATCGGGATCGATGTCGGACAGGTCCGGCACGGTCCGGCGTTTCTCGATGACCTCGTACTGCGTGCCGCTCATATCGAGCGGCTTTCCGCGCAACGCGGCGGCGAGCACCAGTCCGAGGCTATAGATATCGGACTGCTCGCTAACCTCACCGCCATAGAGGCCGAGCTGTTCCGGCGAAACGTAATTGTATTTGCCAGCGAACTTCCCGCCGATCAGCGTTTCACCGCCTGCGGCCGCCGATCGAGCGATGCCGAAATCGATGATCTTGGCGCGTTCCACCCGCCCGCCAGGCAGGATGATGTTGTCCGGCGAAAGATCGCGGTGAACCGCGCCCGCCTGGTGCACCGCGGCGAGCCCCGACGTCAGGCGATGGCAAAGCCGCCGCACATCTTCCCCCGGCATCGGTCCGCGACGCATCACGTCGAATAGTGATTGGCCGTCCACGAACTCCATCGCGAGATAGGGCCGGCCGATCCTCGGATCGATGGTGAAGACGTGATAGCGCACCACCGCGTCGTGCGACAGATGGTTGAGGATCGAGGCTTCCTTGCGGAACAGCGACAGGATCGTCTGGTCGCGGGCGAATTCGGGCAATACGATCTTGATCGCCACATGGTCGCCGGTTTGGATGTTGTGGCCGCGGTAGACTTCTCCCATGCCGCCGGATGCGATCCTCTCGTCGAGTTCGTAAATGCCGCTGAGCTGCGTGCCGACGCCAGCATAGGTGACGTCTGTCGATATCCGGGTCTTGTCGTCGTCGCTCATCTCGCCAGGCTCTCCGCTCCGGACCGATCCGAATGGGGCGCATCGCTGCGCCCGCCGCCGATCTTCACGAGTACGATGGTCACATTGTCGGTTCCGCCGCGTGCCAGCACAGTCTCCAACAGGTGCCGGCACGCCGCCTGCGGTGTTGCGGATCTCACCGCGGCTTCGATCTCGGCGTCGCTGACATGCGCCGTCAGTCCGTCGGTGCTCAGAACGAAAACATCCCCCGACATCAACTCGCCCTGCTGGAAATCGATCTCGAGCTCATCGCTGACGCCGACGGCATGGGTGATGACATGGCGGCGCGGCCAGGTAAGTGCTTCCTCAGCGCTGATCATGCCGCGGTCCAGAAGTTCCTGGACCTCGGTGTGATCCTTCGAGACCTGAAGGATCACGCCGTTGCGGACCAGATAGATGCGGCTGTCGCCGGCCCACAGGCCGGCGAACCGTCCGTCCATGGCAAGCAAGGCCGCGAAGGTGGAGCCGATGGTGATGCCGCGTGAGCGAGAGATGTTGCGGATCTCGGAATTGGCGCGGCTCAGCCGGTCTTCGAAGCGCGCGCGAAGGTCCGGTGCCGAGCTCGCGATGCCGATCGTCGCCAGATGATCGACGATGCTGGCCGATGCGACCTCGCCGGCCTCATGCCCGCCCATGCCATCGGCCACCACCCAGAGACCGGTCTGCGGCTCTATCAGGTAGTTGTCCTCGTTGTGGTCGCGCACGCAGCCCTTATGGCTCACGCCGAAGCTTTCGATGGGAAGGACGGCAGTGCTCAATTTGCCACCAAGCGCTTCGCGAGCGTCCTCTGCGACCAAGCATGGGCAGCGCGCCCAGGCTACTTTGCCACAAGCGCATAGATTAGAGTACCGAAATGAAGGCTGAAGCCGGCGGTGCGCTGGAACACAGGCATGTCAGAACGCCTTCGGACAGCTGAAGCTGGACAGGGCTGGCAGCAGGAAGGGATTGGTCCCCGGTCCGGCCTGGATCGTGTAGGCGACATCTCGTCCGCCGATCACGAAGCGGGCTTCGGTGTTGGCGCCATTGGCGGTGACGGTCGCCTTATCCAGCAGACGCTTCAAGGCCCACGGTCCCTCGAATTTAAGAGCGGAGTCGCGGCCCGGCATTTCCGGCAGCAGGGTGAGGCTGGCGGAAGCCGAGTCCGTGCTGTTCGGCCACGTCACCGTTCTTGGCGCGTTCCCCGTCTGGCTGCTCTGGACGGTCTGGCCGTCAATATCGAGAACCGCGTTGTCTGCGTCGCCATTCAGCGAAAAAGGCGTGATGGTGATCGAAACCGACGGCACCGAGCCGCCGGAAGGGAAGAAGGCGCTGCGGATTTCGGCTGCCGACTCAAATGATTTCAAGGTCGACTTCGCCAGGTCGCGGCTGGCGCGGGCATCCTGTCTCCAGGTCCATTCCTGGCCGGTCATATCGATCAGCGGCGCAAGGTTCTGCGCAAAGAAGCGGTCCATCAGCCCGCCCGGCGCGAAAAGCTTGGCGAAATTCGCTATCGATATCTCTTCCGGGCCGTCGCTGGCGAAGGGATAGCGACCGTTGACCACCTGCTCGCAGGCTTGCGTGACCGTCTGGTCGAGGGTCTTGTTGAGGTTGGCCACCGAGGCTTCGGCGACATTGCCCTCAAACTCGTCCGCTGCCGCATTGATCATGTGCGCAAGCGGCTTCGGAAGGCGCGAGACATTGGCGCGCAGCGTGGAGATCTGCAGCTGCAGGTTGGCGTTGAAGCGTTCGGTCTGTGAAGGGACATCGGCCGAAAGCTTCAGACTTTGAAAGATGTCGCGGAAATTCCGCGTCAACGCGTCGAGCGGCCGCCGTCCGCTGGCGCCGCTGACCAGGGACTGGAAGGATCGAAACTGTGCCTCGACGCTCGCGCCGGCATTCTGCGCAACAGCCGAGCCAGAGCCGGCACGGCTCTGTGACTTGCCGCCGGCGATCTGCAGGCCGATGCGTGCCAGACCCTTGGCCATGCTGGCGGGGTCCTCCCGCGCCGCGCTGCTCTCGCCTTCGGCCATGGTGCTGTCCTTCGTCAATGCGGTCTCATTGGCGACCGCCGTGAAGAGCTGATCGAGAGGCGAGTCCGGCGCGGCGAGGGCGGAAAGCGCCAGATATTGAGGCCTGTCCTTGAGCAACGCCTTGAACTTCAGCTGGTCGAGTACGCCGTTCCATGCGGAGGAGAATTCCTTGCCGTAGCGGTCGATCAGTTCGGGACCGAGCTTGGGCAGGTCCTGGTCGATGCCGCCCTGCTCGCCGCCGCCGCCTAGCACCCACTGGTCGTTGACGAGCATCTGCGCGATGCGCGAGAGCTGTGGCAGGAAGAAGCGGTTGAAGCCGGCGCGCGTGTAAAGCCCGGGAACGTTGAGTTCAGCGAGATCGCCGCCATCCATGCGTTCGAATAGGAGCCGCGCCTCAGGGCCGGCTTTCGCTTCGACGGAAAAGTTCTCCAGCCTTGCGGCGTAGACCGCCGACTTGATCAGCGCCGAAGCGCGGTCGGCAAGGCTCATGCGCCCAAGCGAGCGTTGCGCGGCTTCGATCAGCGGCTGGTTGAGTTCGAAGACGGGGTCATAGGCGTCGTCAAGCGCGAGCATTGCGCGCAGATGCTTTTCAAGCTGTAAGCGGCCCTCGCGGTTGTTCTCGCCGGGATAGCGGTTCTCTTCCCAATCCTGCCTCATCCAGGAAACGATCAGCTCTTCATCGACCTTCGGAGCCTTGCCGCCCAGCATCAGGTAAATCTTCAACGGCTCGTAGAGCGCGATTGGATCGGTCATCCTGGCTTGGATGGTCCGCTCGGCCTGCACTAGGAGCCGGGAGCGGAATGTCCGCTCGAGCGCTTGCCGATAGGCAGCCCTGGAGGCCGACAGCAGCCTCTCGCGCTGGCTAAGCCCGAACGTCTCCTCGATAGGCCTTCCCTGATCGCCGTTCTCGAACCCGGCCGGCAGGTTGCGCAGCTGGTCGAGCGGGCCGATGACGTTTTCCAGGTCGACATCGGTCACCGTCGTGCTCTTGAGCAGCGAATCCGCGCTGTCGCGATAGTGCGCCATGGCCTGCCTGGTGGAGGCGATCAGAGATTTGTTGGCAAAGAAGCTGAGGCCGAGCACGCCGAGCGCCGCCAGGGCCGCCAGCGTAATCGCGGCGAGACCGCCAAATCTGGCAAGCCTGGCGCGCCGTTCGGCCGTCCGGTCGAAGGATACCCAGCCCGATTCCGCGAAGATCACATTGGTCAGGAGATCGTGCAGGAAGAAGCTCTTGCCGGTGCCGGAAAGATGCGCCTGCGAGGCGCTGCCAAAGCTGCGGCCGATTGTGCCCAGCACCTGGTCGAACGGTGTTCCTTCCTGAGTACCGGAGGAGAAATAGAAACCCCGCAGGCTGACATTCACCCGCAATCGAGAGGCATCGAACAAACTGCCGATGAAATGCGTTATCCGGTTCCTGAGTACGCCAAACTGCGCCGGGAAGCCGAAGATGGCGATGCGCGCCACAGGGTCGGCCTCTTCCTGCAGGCGATCGACAACTTCTTCTGCCAAGCGCTTCGCCAGCCCGTCGAATTCGGCCGGTGCCTCGCCGGCCATGTTCCTTGTGCGATCGGCGGTCTGAAACGTCGCGCCCCACACCTTGCGCCTGCGCGCCTCGTCGAATTCACCGAAATAATCCATGAAGCCGGAGACGAGATCGGCCTTGGTGAAAAGCAGATAGACGGGAAACTGGATCTTCAGCATCTCGTGCAATTCGCGCAGGCGGTTTCTTATCTCGGCGACATGCGCGTCGATTTGCTGGTCGTCGAGGCCAATGAGATCAGCGAGGCTGATGGCGAGGATCACCCCGTTGATCGGTTGCCTGGCGCGGTTCTTCTTGAGCAATCCGAGGAAAGCAAGCCAGCTTGCCTTGTCGCGCTCGCGGTCCGATTCCTGCGTCGTGTAGCGGCCGGCCGTGTCGATCAGCACCGCCTCATCGGTAAACCACCAATCGCATGACCGTGTGCCGCCGACGCCAGCCACCGGCTGGGCATTGCCGGAGCCCGCAAGCGGAAATTTCAGCCCGGAATTGACCAGGGCCGTCGTCTTGCCGGCGCCTGGCGGGCCGATGATGATGTACCAGGGAATATCATAGAGGAAGTTGCGCCTGCCACTCGTCCGCTTCAGCGTCGCGATGGCTTCGCTCATGCGCGCTTCGAGCACCTGTGAATCGTCGTTCCGCTCGTCGCCGCGCACAATGGCCGTTTCGAGCGCCTTTTGCGCCTTGCGCCTTTGCCAGAAGCGAATGCCATAGAACAGCGCCAGCACCGCAATGGTCACGCCGATGATGACCGCCCTGAGCCACATGGGTCCAAACGGGCGGGTATCGGCGAAGCGGATCAGCGGTCCGGCATACCAGACGGCGGCCGAGAAGCCGGCCAAGGCAAGCATGCTGAATATCCGCAGCGCCCAGCGGATCACCCGCTCCTCGCCGCGTCCGCTCACAACGTCTCGTCCTTTGGGATCATCACGTCGACGCGGCGGTTCCTGGCGCGGCCATCCGCCGTCGCATTGTCGGCAATGGGCTCGTCTTCGCCCCTGCCGTCGACGCTCAGACGCGATGGATCCTTCAACTGCTTGGCCATCATGGCCTGCACCGCTTTCGCGCGCGCGACGGAGAGATCGAAATTCGATTTGAACGTGCTCGACTTCTTCGGCTTTACATTGTCGGTGTGGCCGACAATCCTGATAGGTCCGGGTTCGGCGTCGAGCGCCGTGGCGATATCCGCCGCGATGGGCTGGAACTGGGCCTTCAACTCAGCCTGGCCGGATGCGAACAAAAGCTGGTTGCTGATCTCGACAACGATAAAGTCGCCCTTCGTGCCGACGCTCAGTCCGCCAGCGGCGATCTCGTTGGCGAGTGCCGTGCGGATGCGGTCGATCTGCGTGGTGTTTGGAGGAACTGGTGGCGGCGGGTTGGCTTGCACCGGTTCAGCGGGTGCCGCCACACTGGCGCGTTCAATGGTAACTGGGGTGGAAGGATTGAGCGCCAGCAACTCGCCGGCGGTTGCATCGCCTTCATCGGTGATCAATATCCGTAGCCCGAAAAAGGCCGCCGTCACCAGGGTGGCCGCGGCAGCAGCGATCGCCCAGAGCGGCAGCCGCCTTCCTGGCTTGGCAATCGCCGCCGCCATGCCTTGCCAGCGCGGAGAAATGTCTTCGGCGGGGCGCTGCCTGAAATAGCGCAGCGTGTCGTAGACGTCGCGCCGGACGCGCTCGAGCATGTTCTGTCCGCCAGGCAATCCCCGATACTGGCCTTGGAATCCCAGCGACAGGCAGGCATGCATCAATTCGAGCAGGTCGTAATGCGCCTCAGGCTTGGCAAGGATATTGTTCAGCGCTTCGTAGAAGCCGGCTCCTGTCGGTTGCGTGTGGAAGAACTGCACCAGCAGACTGTGCTGGATCCAGCTTTCCTTGTTCGGCCAAGGGAGGTTGCCGACGAGATCGTCGGCGGTTTCGCAAAGCGCAAATTTCGCGATCCGCGCATCTTCTTCCTCGATGCCGGCTTTGGCCATGCTCCGGTCGAAGGTCTCGATCACGTCCGCGATATGCTCCGCCAAGGCTGCCGCTTGCCGTTCGACCGGGATCAGCCGCAACTGACCGAAAAGCAGGAGCAAAGGGCCCGCAGCGGCAAGGAGAGGATTTGCGGCGGCATACTCCACGCCAGCAGTGGCGTCGAGCAAGGCGTCCTGCTGCACTGCCGGTGCTGCGGGCACCATTCCGTGCTTGGCCTCCTGGACGACCACGGTTCGGGACGACCAGCCGGGCGGCACCTGCCGGCCGACGCCGGGGTCGAATACGGTCGATTCCCTGGCGGGCGGTGGAAGAGGTCGCACGCTTTGCGGACCGGAACCATCGGGAGACACCAGCGGCTTTTGCCTTGGCCGCGGCGCGCGGATGACGGTTTTGCCCGGCGGCTCGGAGGGGTCGTCCTTCGAGCTCATCGGCGCACCATCGTCGAGGTCCAACGAGCTTCTTTCAGGCCCGATGAAAGATGGGCACCGGGCTGAGTATCAACAACGAGCCGCACGGAAAGACTGATCTTGCCGAAACATGACATTCCTGCACACGCTCCAAGCCACGCCGCTTTGCCAGCCAGGCAAGCTCCCACGTGCTATCCTAGTCGCACGGCAAGCCGATTGAAATCGGAAAGCAGGATGACCAAAGAGGCGGATTTCCCACGAGGCCGGTCGCACAGCCTGCAAGAGCCGTGTTCGCGTCGTTTGCCGAGCACGACTATTTCTGCTTGCCGGCCTTGGCATAGGCGTCGGCGAAATAGGCAAGGAAGACATCCAGCATGCCGTTTTCGTGCTTGTCCTCCATCGTCCGCCACGTTGCGACGAGCGCATCCCAGGCTTGGCTTTTCCTGGATGAAAAGGATGCCGGCGGGATTCTTTTGGCGGTCGCCTCCGGCGACAGGTCGTCGAGCAATCGCGAGAGCGCGGCCTGCATGGCGGCGTAGGTCGCGATTTCGTGGGTCTTGAGGTCGCGGAAAGCGTCCTCGATGCTATGCCTGGCATCGAGATAGCCGGCCCGGCGCTTGGCAAACATGATCTCCAGTATGTCGTCGGTGCCCGGCACGAATTTCAGCGGGTTGTTGTCCTCGGCGCCGATCATCGTGCGGTGCGCGCTTTTGGCGAGCACCTTGGCCGCCGCGCGCGCCTTGAGCAGCAAGGACAGTTGCTCGACTGTCGTTCTCAAGACCGCGCCGATTTCGGCGGCAACGTCATGCGGGTCACGCGACTGCAACAACTCCGGCGATAAGCCGGCTGCCTTGGCGATATCGCGAAGTATCCCGTCCGCTTCCACTGGCTGCATGGCCGGGACAGCCGGGCTGGGCTGCAGTGCCGAAGACGTCGACAGCGGCGCTGCCTCGACGGGGCGCTGCCGCGCCGGATTGGGGAATTGCAGACTGCCGGGTTCAAGCGGCCTTCCCGTCGACGGTGGCAACTCGTGTTGCGTCGAACCGGTCCTGGCTTGCGGACGACCGGTGGTAACGCTCTCTTCGTCAATGGAAACGACGATGACATAACGGCCGATCAGCAGCCGGTCGCCTTGGGTTAGCCGGTGCGGCGCATTCATGCGCTGGCTGGAGCCGTTGACGAAAGTGCCGTTGCGCGAGACGTCAAAAAGCCAGAACGAGCCCGCCTGGTAGCGGACTTCGCAATGCCGGCCCGAGATGAACTTGTCGGGGTCGGACAGCGTCCAGTCGCAATTTTCGCGCCCGATTTCGAAGCCGCGGTCGCGGGCGCCGTAGCTCTTCGCGATGCCTGGCGGCAGCCTGTCAACATTGCTGATCTGGAGCGAAATGAACATTCGAAGCCACTGGCAATCCTGAATCCTGGACATTCTAGCAGCTTGCCAGCGCAGTGGGACAGGTGCGTTTCACATGAACGCACGCCATGGTTTAGCCCTTGCTCTTATTTGGCCTTCATCAAACATATGCTACGCTTGCAGCGATCCGATGCGGTGAATTCGAAAACCTTCCGAACGTGAGGGCGGGGCTTCAATCCATCACACTGGCCGCGTCGAGGAGGGGCACGACCCATGCCGAACGAACGTGCCACGGTTGTACAGACGCCCGTCGGCGCCGATGTGCTGACCTTTACACATCTCGTCGGTCGTGATGAGATCAGCCGATGTTTCGCCTATACCGTCGGGTTCGTCAGCAAGAGCCGTGACGTCGATCCGCTGAAGATGCTGGGCGGCGTCGTTTCCGTCGAAGGTGAATCCGATCCGAAGCGCTGGTTCAGCGGGCTGGTGTCGGATTTCAAGCTAACGCGCATAGAGGATCGGTTGGCCTATTACGAGGCCAGCGTCAGGCCATGGCTCTGGTTCCTCGGCAACACCACCGACTGCCGCATTTTCCAGAACATGACCGCTGTCGAGATCGTCGAAAAGATCTTTGCGAAATACGGCATCGCAAAGTTCGAGAAGCGACTGCAGGGTTCCTATCCGTCGCGCGAATACTGCGTCCAATATGACGAGAGCGACCTCGATTTCGTGCAGCGATTGTTCGAGCACGAAGGCATTTTCTATTTCTTCGAGCATGATGAGGGCAAGCACACGCTCGTGCTGTGCGATGCGATGAACAAGCTGAAGCCAGCGCCAGGCTACGAGAAGGTGCTTTATAATTTCGAGGGCCATGGCTCGCGACGCGATGTCGAATACATCACCGAATGGATTCCAGGCAGTGCGGTGCGTCCGGGCGCCTACGCTCATACGGATTATGACTTCGAGAAGCCTGGCGCCGACCTGATGGCGAAGTCCTCCCAACCCTTCAGCCACAAGGAGGCTTTGGGCGAGAACTATCGGCAGCCCGGAGCGCATCTGGATGTCGGGCGCGGCGACACGATCGCCGGCATCCGGCGTGAGGAACTGCAGGCCGTTCACCAGCACAACACAGCGGTTGGCACTGTGCGCGGCCTTTTTTCCGGCTGCAAATTCACGCTGGAAAGTTTTCCGCGCGACGACCAGAACCAGGAATATCTGGTGGTCAGCGCCGAATACCGGCTGTTCGATCCGGGTTACCGGACACAGAATGAGGCCCATAGCGAGAACTTCAAGGTGGTGCTCGGCGTTGCGCCGACCTCTCTGCCCTACCGGCCAGCGCGCATCACACCGCGACCGATCATGCGCGGCCCGCAGACGGCAACGGTGGTGGGCCCTTCGGGCGAGGAGATATTCACCGACAAATATGCGCGGGTGAAGGTACAATTCCATTGGGACCGCCTCGGCAAGAAGGACCAGAACTCGTCCTGCTTCGTGCGCGTGTCGCAGACCTGGGCTGGCAGCGGGTGGGGCTTCATCCAGATCCCGCGCATCGGCCAGGAGGTCATCGTCGATTTCATCGAGGGCGATCCGGACCTGCCGATCGTCACCGGCCGCGTCTACAATGCTTCCGAGATGCCGCCTTACGCGCTGCCGGGCAACGCGACGCAATCTGGCTGGAAGTCCAATTCCTCGAAAGGCGGCGGCGGCTACAACGAGCTGATGTTCGAGGACAAGGCTGGTTCCGAACTGGTCAATTTCCAGGCTCAGAAGGATCACCATCTGCTGATCAAGCACGACCGTAACAAGACTGTGCAGCACGACCAGTCCGATCGCATCGACCACGACGCCAAGCACTCTGTCGGCCATAACCTCGACGAGGACGTCGGCAACAACAAGACCGTCAAGGTCGGCGTCGACCAGACCACCCATATCGGCAGCAATGACACCGAAACGGTGGGCGCGAACCGCTCGCTGACCGTCGGCGCCAACGAGACGATCCATATCGGTGCGAACTCGACGGAAAATATCGACGCCAACCATTCCCAGACCGTGGCGATCGTCCAGACCATCACGGTGGGTGCCGCGCGCGTCGACACGGTGGGGGCTTCCGAGACGCGAAGTGTCGGAGCGGTGCAGACGAACACGATCGGGGCCTCGCGGAGCGTGACCGTTGGTGCGGGACAGAGCCACAGCATTGGCACATCGGACAGCTGGACGGTGGGGGCAAACCAATCGGTCGATGTTGGCGCAAACCAGAGCTTCAACATAGGTGGAGCGCATGCCTCCCAGATCGGCAAGGGACGGGACGCCAAGATCGCCGAGGACGATGCGACCGATGTCGGCGGTTCGCGGGCGTTGAAAATAGCCAAAGGCAGTCTGGTAGAGGTCGGCCAGGACGGAGCCATAAAGGTCGGCAAGACCCTGATCATTGAAGCTGGCGATGCCATCACAATTACATGCGGCTCGGCTGCGATCGCTATGAAGAAGGACGGCACGATCAACATTTCCGGCAAGGATATTACCGTCAATGGGTCGGGTAAGATCAATGTGAAGGCATCGAGCGACATCACCATGAAAGGCTCGGAGATAAAGCAGAACTGAGGGGCCTCGATGACAAAGATCGTAGAGCGAATTGAAGGCGTGGTGATTGGCATATTCCTGGGCTTCGGCGAGGACGCGCCCCTTGTCGTCTTCCCGGGAAACCCTCGAGAAACAGCAGCGGCCGCGCGCAGCCTCACTGAGCTCACGTCGGACATGATCGGCGCGGAGGTGGCGCTGTTGTTCCAGGACGGAGATCCCGGTCGACCGTTGATTGTCGGGCGCATCATCGATCCCGCGCACCGGCCAAATGTTCCCCACGTCATCAGAGACGGTGAGAAAATGAGGATCACTGCGAATGAACGTCTCGAACTGCGGTGCGGCAAAGCTACGATCATCATGGAAAAGGATGGGCACATCACCATCCGCGGCACCTATGTGACCAGCCACGCAAGTGCCACCAACCGCCTCCGCGGTGGCTCGGTCAATCTGAACTGATGCCAGCGCCCGTTCTTCACGAGATTGTCCGCCAACACGCTGAGATGGCTGCGTTCCTCTGGACTGTTTACGACTACAACCTGCTCAACCCCGGCAAGAATCCGGACATGGATGAGGAGCGGCTTGCCCGACTCGTCGAGCGTTTGGAAGCACATCTTGACGGATTGCGAGTGGCTGGCGAGGTCGGCATCGAGATCGCGAGCGAGCGCTACGCCGAATATCCCGAAGCCGGGGAGTTATTCGTCGTGCGCATGCTGTCGATCAAAGAGGCGTTGCGCATTGCCGATCTCGACCTCAGAAGGGTGCGGGCTTATCTGGCTGCGAAGCCCAACCCAGACACGCCGGCCGTCTCAGGCCGTCAGGTGTAGTCAGGCCCGACCCATTCCGAGCCGTCATATCTTATGGCTGAGTTCCCGCCGGCCACCGTTAGATACGAGCCGTTCGACGAAAGACGGTAGACGGGAAAACCGTCCTTCAGGTTGGAAACCGTTGCCCCGTCGAACGTGAACACCCCCTGTCCGCCGCCGGCAATGTGGATTGTCTTCCGGTAGAATGCCATTTTGTAGAAATCCCGACCGTGTTGCGAGACGTCGGTCCAGGCAAGGCCCGCCCCGCGAAACAGGGTCCCTGCGCTGCCTGAGACCAGGACATCCGTCGACGACAATCCCAGCAGTCCAACCAGGATCGCGTTGGTCGGCAACTGGATTTGAGTCCACTGTCTGCCGTCATAGTGCCAGAAAAGCGCTCCTTCGCCGGATACATAAAGGTCACTCGGCGACGACCCTGCAATGCAAAGAATGGTGTTGCCGAGCGCTGGGCTAACGGCGGCCCAGCGTGCGCCATCCCAGCGATAGACAACCTCCTCCGATCCTCCGGCGTAGACGGTGTTGTCGTCAAAGCCCCAGACGGTATTCAAGTGGCGAGGCGAAACTTGGCTTGACGTCCATTCGCTCCCCGAGCCCGAATGCACCATGCCGTTGTCGTCGCACACATAGAGACGACCGGAACCGGAGCGCCATATGTCGGTGAACCAACATGGTTTTTCGTAAATTCGTTCAGTCTGATTGTCGTCGTTGGCCACGTCGGATTCCGAAATGACGAATGAGTAAAAACTCTCTCCGTCGTAATACGCGACGGCGGAGAAAATGGTCCCGTCATCCGCTGCAACCGTGCCATTTACCGTTACGCTATAATCAGCCATGTTATCTCTCCTAGCGTCTGCGAACCGTGCTCGATGGGGTTGGTTTGAACTTGCCGGTTGCTGGTGCACGCGCCTCGGTGCTGTCTTTCTTTTTCTCCGGTCCGCTCATCATCTCCTTGAAGTGAATGTCGCAAATCATCCTCAGGCATTCGATGGCGGGGTGCTCCTTGCCTCGTGGTCCATCCGGGATGTTCTTGGCCTTTTTCATGGCCTCCATATTGGCTTCCCGAACTTCCTCGTAGCTTGGGTTCGTGCCTTTCGCGCGCTGTGCCTTTGCCCATTCGCCTTGTGCGGCTGTTTTGCGGCCATGCTCGGTGTTGGGATCGGTGGCGTCTTGGAGGCAGACGCAGGGCGCATCGTTCATCGTATAGCTCGGCGTCGTGCCGATGGCCTGGCCGCCGCGCGAATTCTGGAAACAGGCATTCTGCAGGATGTGGTCCGATTGCTGATTGGACGAGCATTCCTTGCTGGCGTCGCCGTAGCGGTGCACCTTCATGCCGAGCTTTGCCAGAATTGACGCGCAGGACTGCTTGCCGACCTTCAATTTTCCGATCTTTGGCCAAGGCGGCGCGTTGCCGGTCGGAGAAGCATGATTGTTGGTCGACAGGTCAGTCATGCGGCTGACGGGTTCGCCATCGGCTTTCACGTCGCTCGACCAGGCGACAGCATATTCCTTGCCGGTATTGACCGAAGTGATCACGCCTTTCTTGGCGGCGCATCCGGCCTCTGTGCCGCTGGTCTTGGTGTAGTACGACTTATTCTTCTGGGTAATGGTCTCGCCACCGATCTTGACGGTGCCGGTGCCGTTGTCGGTATCGGAATCAAGTCCGAACGAGGGATAGGGAATGGGGACGCCCGGCGGCGTCGCGGGGTTCTCGGGCGGTGTGAAGCAGACGTCCGGAAAGGCGGCGATCACCTTGTTGGCCTGTGCCTTGCAGGCAACTTCGAGACCGTTCGCGTAGACAGTCATCAGGCTGCCCTCGCGGCGAGGATTGCCGCCCCGCAGGCACCCGCATCGTTCGACGCTTCGATCAGCACTGGATTGCCGGCGGCGTATCCCTTGCGGGCCGCCATCCAGGCCATGCCGATCATCAGCGGGACCACGGCCGCGCCGACATTGCCGAGGGATTCGCCGGGCGACCAGATGTCCTGAAAATCGTGACGGCCGCGTAGCAACCTCAGGCTCGCCAGGGCGCTCTGTTTGAACCAATATTGTTCGCCGATGAGATCGGCGATGCGGTAGCCAAGCCGGTTCATCTCGATGCCGGTTTCCTTGAATGCAGCGCTGTAAGCGGACGTCATGCCGTCGGCACGCAGCGGCAGATCCTCGGCATTGTAGATCGTTGCGGATTCACGCGCCAAACCCAGTCCGAAGAGGCGGAGGCCGTCGCCACGCGAGCCCGTGCATAGAACGGCGGCGGCAGCCTCGCCTGGAATGAAGCCATTCGGATTGTCAGCGGCAAGCAGGCGATTTTCGCCGAGATAATAAGCGATGGCAGGCGCCGTCAGATAGCTGTCTACGCCCGCGATCATCACATAGGGAACCTCACCCGAAGCGATCATCCTGCGCGCCTGATCAAGTGCTATGTGTCCGGAAGTCCGGCCATGCGCGACGATACGTGAGCGCATGTTGGGTTCGATTTCGGTAATCTCCGAAACATTGCGGAGCAGGCGCACGCTATCGCCGGCCGGACGGCCCGGGCGATCTTCCTCGGCGAGGCAAAGGATGAGCGCGGTCTGGCCACGCGCATGAGGGATAGTCTCGAACGCCTCGCAGATCGCGGCTGCGGCTAGGTGCGCCATACGTTTTTCGCCGATCCAGTCCCGTGGCAGCGGCACGGGCGCGCCGATCAGCAGATCGGTTCCCGAACCGACGAATCTCGTCTCTTGGAAGCCGTCGAGGCGCGCACGCATTGCAGCGCAGGCCGAGGGTGCATCGAGGCCGACGGCGGTCACCATGCCGACAGAGGCTATGTCGAGCCTCGTACTCATGCGTCTTCCACCTCCTCGGACGCGGCTCCCTCGCTTCGGACATAGTCCCTGCCGGTTGCACGGGCACGCAGCATCGACTCCGTCGGCGGACCGACCCAACATTCCGAGAAATCGAGGATAGTCTTCTGGATGCGCTGCGAAACACGCCACACGAGCGAGAATCGACGGTTCTCGGGATCGAGCAGGATAGTGTCCGGGTGAATGCTCGCCTCAAACGACTTCTCGTTGCCCTTGAACAAGGTGATCGGCACTGCCGTCGAGGGTAGCCGGAAGCCAACACGTCCCTCTGGAGTCAAATTCACGAGCACCACCTCCTCCCCGCCTCTTGGATGGTCGATCTGCTGGTCGGGCGGCGCCATCTGGAAATAGCGTTCGTCGAAATCCTGGGGCAGGAAGGGAAAAACGTTGTCGATCCAGTTCTGATCGTAGGTGCCGCCATATTCGATGCGGCCCGGCCAGCCTCGGCCCATTGGCCCGAAGCTCATCGGCTTGTACTCGCCGAACGGCGAGCGGATCTCTTCGCCAACGGCCTGGGTGTTCGGCAACCGCAGGCCCGGAACGAAACGCTGGTTCTTCGAGCGCGACCAGCCCGTGCCGACGGGATTGTACTTGTAGCTGGCGGGAAGCTTGTCTTCCGGGTCCAGCCGGTCGACGCCACCCCACGCGACGTCGTAGGAGATCGGCAGTTTCAGGAAGGGCTGCGGCGCGGTTGCGGTGAAGACCGGCCCAATCGAACGCCACTCGCGATGGCCGACAACCTCGAACAGCTTCGACCAGTTGCCTACCTTGATGCCGACCGGCACGCGCTCCGCCGGACGTCCTCCCGGCGCATAGGCGCAACCGTTGGCGATCACGTCGCAGCGCGGTTTGCGGAAGGCGAAATCAGTCTCCCAGAGCGTCGCCGAATAGCCGGGCGCGCCGGTCTGCGTATCGGCCATGACGAGCGGGACCTGCTGCGCCGATTTCTGCACCAGGCCGCCAGGCTTCGCCGGAAAATCGAACGTGCCTTTCACCACAATGACAATCCACTCATGGCCGGCCTTGTCCATGCCCATGGTGAACTGATGCGGATAGCCCATCTGGTTCCAGATCTGCATCAACTGGTCTCCCAGTTCGCGGCGAAGATCTGCTCCAAGGTCGGTCGAGGCGCCCGCGGATCGACATCGAAAATATCCGAACGCGCTGTCCAAAAGACCAAGTCGTCAACGATATCGTCATCGGGTTCGACACCCGGCACCGGCAGGGCGGACAAGGCGGCATCCAGTTCGTCCAGCGTCAGTTCGCCCCGTTGCGCGGCGAAGGCGACAGTTTCGACGCGATCGAACCAGGCGTCGGCATATGCAAGCTTGAGCGGTGGTGCCTCTGACAGCCGCGCGACAACGCTCAGCGGAAACTGCCTGCCGACCCTGTCGGCGCTCCGCAGCACGATGCCGGCCGAGGCGCCGAAGGTGGTGGGGCCAGCCAGAAAGCGCAGCGCCATGCCCTGGGGCCAGGCTTCGAGCTCGAACAGCGGCACGATGTGCTGGGCCAGCCAGCGGTCCCATGTGCGCACGAAGTCTCCAGGCAGCCGCCGGGTCACGAAATCGCCGGTGGCGGGCATCTTGCCGTAGAAGCCGGGCACGATCAGATCTGCGGCGGACATGTGAACTTCTTGAACATTTCGAGCGTGTATGGATTCTCGACGCTGGCGGCCTTGAGTTCGAAATCGGCCCACATTCCCTTCGTGCCGAGCCGCAGGCTGTAGACGTCGGTGAGCTTGGTCGCGGCGAAGCGGCCGCCGCGCAGCATTCTGAGCCACGCCCAGCTGCCGGTCTCGTTGAGCATCACTTCGGGCGAACCATCGATCGGTTGGAAGGCGAGCGAGATCACCCCGGTGCCATCCTTTCCGGGCCACGTCATCGGCTGCGGCCTTGTCGCATTGTTGTAGTAGACGAGGTTCTGGCCATCGAGGTTGAGCGTGACCCGTGCAACGTTGGGTGAGAGGTCCTTGGGCTCAAGCGTAAAGTTCATCACCGGGCCGGTGCCGCCGGGAAACAGGTCGTCGCGAATATGCCTCGCCTGCTCGAACGCGGCGAGCGCCGCGGGATCGAGGCCGAAATCGGCCCGCCATTTCCACGGCTCGCTGGCGGTGTCGACATAGTTGATCAGATGGTCGTTGGTGAAGGCATCGATCATGCCGGTCGGTCCGAACAGACGTTGAAAGTCGCGCACATTGACGTCGACCGCACTGTCCGGGCTGAATGGATAACGGTTGTTGAGCGCCGCCTGGCAGAAGGGGAGTATGTCGGCCCGCCAGATGGCGTTGAGCTCGTTGGTCACGGCCTTCTGCGAGAGGCCGCTGGTGTCGCCGGCAATGCCGCCCAGCCAGTCATTGATCGGCGAAGGCAGGATCTGCGCCTGCCTGGCGACCGCGCCGGTCAGTTCGGCAAGGCCGCCCTGCTTCTTAATCGCATCCTGCGGGTTGGGATTGGCGGTCACCGTCTGCAGCACATTCGAGAGCGCCGTCAGCGCCACAATGGCGGCGTCCAGCGCTGGGGGCTGGCCGTCGACCTGGGCGATGGTGCCCTTGAGCGGCTTGAAATGCTCGGCAACGAGGCTGCCGGTCATGTCCACCTGGCTGGCGGAGCCGGCGCGCGGCAGGAGCTTCGCGCCCGTGGTCACCACCTTGCCCAGCTTGCCGAGTTTGCTGAGCAGCTTCGAGCCGGTCGTGACGGCAGCGCCATTTTTGTCAGCCGACGTGTCGTCGGAGCGGGTGAGGTCGGTCTCCTGCACCACTGCCGTCAACAATCGCTTCAGCGCGGAATCGGCGCTTGAAAGATCCTTGAGGTTCTCACTGGCGATGTTGAGATCGGTAAGCGGCGCAAGCCGCATATCGCGCAGGAAAGAGTCCCATTGGGCGATATAGTCGTCATAGTAGAGCTTCAATATGTCCTCGGAGAGCGCCGAAACCGAGGTCTCCGAATTCTCCGAGCAGCCGCCGGCAAACACCGCGCGATCGAGGGCCGCCTGTCCCGCTACATCCTCGACCCGGTCGAGGATCGCGTCGTGGAAGCCCGCATAGGTATAAGGGCCAGGAACACCGACGCGCAACGTCTTGTCGGAGCGGCGCGCGAACACCTTGGCGCCGTTTGGCCCAGCGAAATTGGCCGGCACCCATTCCTTGAGGGCTGCCACTTCCGGGTCCGCCAGCAGCTGCTTGTAGGCGCGCTCCGGCAGCGAGATCGTGCATACAGTCTTCAGTGCCTCCGCGACCAGTTGCTTGTCCGGGGCGATGTAGCTGTCGTCGACGGCCATGCGGCGGATAGCGGCGAGCTGATGCTCTTCGGCGTCGGCAGTGGGGAAGGGCGGAGCCGCCGCGAATTGCGGCAGGCTGTTCACCCACCAGTTCTGGGCGAAATCGGCGTCCATCTGCGAAAGGCCGGTCATCATCCGGTAGGTCTTCAGCGCGCCGAGCATGAAATCCGGATCGCGGATTTGCCGCCACATCGTGGCCTCGAGCAGGGCGACCATATGCGGCTCGAGCACATTGCGCAGCGCATGGTCGTAAGTATCGGTCTGTGCGCGCACCAGCTCCGCCGAAGCGGTCGGGCCGAGCAGGTTATGGACGGCGTCCGGTGGCGGCGTTCGAGCCGTCGTCACTGCGTCGATCGCCGCCAGCGCGCCATCCATGGTCGGCTGCTCGACCGCGGCCGGCATGGCGGCGACATCGGTGAGCGGCCCCTGCAGGGCTTCGAACTGGCCGGCCTGTTCGGTGATCGCATTGCGGTTGTCGAGGTAAGACCAGGTGAACAGTCCGCCGGCCAGCAGAGCCGCGAGCGCACAGGCGGCGGCAGCGCCACGCCAGATCCAGGCGCGGCGACGCTGCGCCAGCGGATCGAATGTACCAAGGCCAGCCTCCTTGAAGATCACTTCGATGAGAAGGTTCCTGAGGAAGAAGCTGCGTTTCTCGACGCGCGCCGTCGGCATGGCGCGGCGCGGCGGCAGTCCGAAGGAGGACGACAACGCCGCGGTCAGGCGGTCGATGGGCGCGCCTTCCTGTGTCGCCGATGTCAGATAAAGGCCACGCAGCCAGGCGGCTTCCTCGTAGCGGCTTTCGCCGAACATCGCCTCGATCAGCACTTGGATCGGCTGGCAAAGGCTCGCCAGCTGCGCCGGAAACCGGAATATCTCGGCGCGCGAGCCGAGCTTGTCTTCGTCTTCCAGGCGCGGCACCAACCTCCGCTCCAGCTCGGTGGCAAGCCTGGCTAGCTCCGCCTGGATGATGTCGGCGTTGACGCGGGCATCCAGCGGAAAAGTGGTTCCCCACACCTGCTCGCGCGCGCTTGTCGACAAGCCGCCGAAGAAGGCTTCGAACCCTTTGATCAGGTCGGCCTTCGTCAGCATCAGGTAGACAGGAAGACGGATTTCCAGCCGATCGTTCAGCTCCGCCAGCCGGCGGCGGATCTTGCGGCCGTGCGCCTTGATCGCCTCGTCGCCCTCCGAGAGCGCATCGATCGATAGCGCTACAATGACGCCGTTGAGCGCGCGGCGACCCCGGTGCTTCTTCAAAAGGTCCAAGAAGCCCAGCCATTCCGCGGCGTCGACGTCCGGCTGGCTCTCCTGTTGGACATAGCGGCCCGCGGTGTCGATCAGCACCGCCTTTTCGGAGAAGAACCAGTCGCAATTGCGTGTGCCGCCGACGCCTTGCAGATCGTCGGTGAGATCGATTGGAAAATTGAGGCCCGATTGGCGCAATGCCGTGGTCTTGCCGGTGGCCGGAGGACCGACGATCACATACCATGGCATTTCGCGCAGGAATTTCCGTCCGCCGAGCTTGCGCCGCTTGAGTTCGGCCATCACCTCGCCGAACTTGGCGCCGACGGCCGCGACACTCTCCTCGCCGGGGGTGAGCCGCTTTTCGGCCACGGGTGCCGCGATCTCGGCGACGAACATGCGGTTGGCGCGGATCGCGCGCCGTTGCGCGATGATCAGCCAGATCAGCCACAGGATGATCAGCCCCGCGATGATGGCGATGCGCACATTGTCGGATTCGAATGGCACGTAGCGGCCGACCTGCACGATGGGGCCGAACACCCAGATCAAAAGCGAAAGCAGCGCAATGCCAATCAGCGTCCACAGAAACCGCGAGGTGATGACCGCCCAGAGGAAGCGCAGGATGAACATCTCAGAGCCTCTTCTCGACCAGGACTTCGACGCGCCGGTTGAGCGCGCGGCCCTCGCGCGTCGAGTTGTCGGCCACCGGATCAGAGTCGGCGCGGCCTTCGGAATGGATGCGCTCCTGAGGCACTCCCGCCTGCACCAGGATCTCCGCTATGGTTTGAGCACGTGCCTCCGAAAGCCGCTGATTGCTCGCGAGCGGATTGGACCGTTGCAGGCGCACATTGTCGGTATGACCGACGATTGTGATGTTTCCGATCAGCTCCTGATTGGCGAGGATTACCTTGGCGATCGACTCGATCAGCGGCTCATAGCCTTGGGACAATGTCGGCCGCGAGGATTGGAAGAGCTCGGGGTTGGAGGACTGGATGATCAGCTTGGCCAGCGAGACGCTCTCGGTGCCGCTGAGCGCGCCCTTGAGGTTCGCCGGCGCTTCGGCCTTGAACTCGGGCAGCAGCGCGAAATCCACCGGCTGTGGCGGTTCAGGTTCGGGAGCATCCTGCTTGGGTGCGGCGCGGGTGACGTCGCCACGTGAGGCCGGCGGCAGCGTGCGCACGAGCGCGGAGAGTTCGACCGCCTGGCCGCTCAAGCCCATCGACAGACCGATATAAGCGGCGGCGGCGACGACAACCGCGGCAAGCGGCATCACCCAGATCGGAACGATGAAGCGCTGCGGCTCGTCTGAAGCGCTGACGCCTTTCCAGTTTGGCGACAGCGGCGCGTCCTCGGCGTCCGCATTGCGCAGGAAGCGCGCGGCTGCCACACGCACGGCATTAAGCGAGCGGTCACCGGCGCGGCCGGGCACCCGGTACTTGCCGCGGAAGCCGAGCGCCAGACAGTAGTATTGAAGCTCCAGCATCTCGCGGTCACGGTTCGGATGACGCTCGAGCTCGTCAAGGCGGGTGAAGAACTGGGTGCCGGCATCGACGTCGCCGCGCAGCATGACCACCAGAGGCTGGCGCGGCCAGGCGCTGGCGCCGCCCCATGGCGTGTTGAGCGCGAGATCGTCGAGCAAGGCCGCCACGGCCCAGGCCGCCTGGTCCGCGCGCTCCAGCGAGGAGCCCGCTGCCATCGCGGCGTCGCGCGCCTGAACCAGTTCGTCGAGCAGGCGCGTCCGCATCACTTCCGGGTTCTCCGGCGCCAGCGCGCTTTCGAGCTCGGGCGCGAATTCGAGCAATGGCGCGAAGATGTTGATGAGCGTGTTGGGATGAGCGCGCGCCCTTTTGACCGGCGCGCCCGGTACCAGCGGCGCCATCGGCCGTGGCGCGGCGCCCGACAGCCTGATGCGGGTGCGCTCGCGATCCTCCGACAGTCCGAAAGGATCATCCCGGCTCATGGCCTCACCTGTTCACTGAATAGCAGTCGACCTGCGGCTCGCTCGGCAGGACACCGGAAACGCCAATGACGAAGCCGGGGGCGTCGAGCAACGAGGCCCAATGCTCGCTTTTCTGATCCAGTTCCAGGCACAGCCGGTCGCCATCATAGGGAATCTCGCGGGGCTGCGAATGAAGCGGCTTCAGCGGAATGCCCGGCAGGCGGGACTTCCAGAGCCCTTCGAACTGATCGGCGGCGCCGACTGTCGCCTGGTTGACGAAGATCTTGCGCAGCGCGTCTTCCGACAGTTCCGATCCGACGCGGATGACGATGCGGCTGGCGACCAAAAGCTTCGGGTTGTCGATGCGCACTTTCCAGACGTTGGTCGCGTGCCGCATCACCGGCAGCGCGCGCGATTTCGGCTCGATGTAGCGCAGGCTGAGGATGAGCGAACGCAAGGCGTCCGCCAGCGCCATATAGGGGGGGCCGGGTGCCATGTGGTCGTAGGCCGGCAGTTCGCCGAGCCGCCGCGAACTCGAGCCGTAGGTTGCCATCTCGCCGGCGAGTCCAGCAAGTTCGAGATAGAGTTCGGCAGGATGGAAGACGTCCTGGGCAAGCATATGGGCAAGCCTTGGGCGAGCGGCATTGGCGAGGTGCAGCATCAAAAGGTCTTCGACGCTGCGGCCGGCGCCGCCCATCACCATCTTGCCATGCGCTTCGGCGATCTGGTCGAGGCCGGTGACGACCTCCTGCAGCAATTGCCGGTACCAGTGGACCGCGCCGGTGATCAGCGTCGGCGGCAGGAACGTCTCGTCGAGCGAGACGCCGCCGTCGGCGCGCACACCTTTTATGTCGGCGATCGGCAAGGCGGTATAACCGCCGACCGATTTGCCGGGCGCAATCAGGGTCGCTTGCGGCCGGGCGATCTCGATCTCTTCCGGATCGGCGCCGCTCTGGACGGCGTCGCGCACTGAAACGACCTTGCCGTGATAACGCGCGCCCGTCGATGCCGCATGCGCCGGGTCGAATCCGACGCCACCGGGCGGCTCGAGCGGCAGTGCGATCAACACCGGACCGGCACCGGTGTCGGCCGTGACCGGCAACGGCTTCGGCGCATCCATCAGTTCGGGGATGGAGAAAGGCGTGCCGTCCGGGAAAATGCCGCGGGCGGACACGATCGAGACCTGGCCGGCGTCGAGCAGCGATTGGTCGAGGGTCAGTTGCTGGAAGCCGAAAGTATGGAGCTGGCCGGCCTGCAATGCGCCGCGCACCATGCCCTCGAAGAACCGATCCTGCTGCTGGAAGTGCTGGGTTCTGAGAAACAGGCCCTCCGACCACAGCACCCTGTTTGCATCGCTCATGCCGCTACTCTCTGCACGCAACCATCTGCTGCTTTGCCGCTAGGCGGAAATGCCGCCCTTGCCGAGGCTGACGTTGATGGTGAATTTCGACCCAGGCGACACCGACTTGGTCGTGCGCCAGTTGCGTCCGCCGGGCTCTCGGATCAGCGCCACAAAGCCAAGCGCCGTCGCGTTCGGCTCGACGGTGATGGTCTTGGCCGCGGTCTTGCCAGGCGCGACCGAGATCGCGTCGGAGCCGATGAGGTCGGCGCCGAGCGCCGAGCCCGCGTTGCCCTGCAGCGCGAAATAGTCGGCCGAGTTGAACTTGCCGGTGCTGGCAAGCCGCATCACCAGAACCGTCACCGGCCGGTCGCCGCCGCCCGGTCCCGGATTCATGCCGGCGCCGCCGGTCACGTTGACCGAAATAACCGATGGTTTCGGCGGGCCGCTCTGGCAAGCCGCAAGCAGCCCCGTAGCGCCGAGGGCAACGACGAATTCACGCCTGTCGATCATGTCCTACTCCTCTTCATATGCGTCCCTGAAGTCCGCGCCGATCTCGCCCAGGAAACTCGATTCCGCACTCTGGGCGATGTCGCGATGTCGTTTCCGGTAGAGCTCCCACAGCTTGGCGTTGCGCCCGCCGGAGAGCAGATTGCCGATGGCGGAATTCGATTTGAGCTCTTCCTCGATCACGGCCGGATCAAAACGGTCGATCATGCGCCGAAGTGCGGCCTGAACGCCGCGCCAGGCGCGTACGTGATGCTGTGCAAGGTCCCTTACCGCGTCGCTGATCGCCGCCTCGCCGGAGAGAAAGCCCGGACTGCGTTCAGAGATGATGGTGACGATGACATCCTCCACCGTCGGCAGGAATTTAAGCGGGTTGACCTCGGAAGCACCGACCACCGTCTGGGCGACGCGGGCGCTTCCCTTCTCCTCGGCGCGCTTGCGCAGGAGTTGCATCAAGCCATCCAGCATCAGCCGGTATTCGCGCCCGAACTTTTCCATTTCGGCGATCGCATCGCGGCCGGGAAAATCGGCCTCGTCGACGCCCATCCCGCGTAAGAATGCGGCACGAAGCGCCATATCGGCGGAAGCAGGCCGTGCGGGGTGCGCCGGCTTTGACGCTGGAACGGCGCGGCGCGGCGGCGGTGACGCGGCTTCCTGCGCCGGCATATCCCAGGGATGCGCGGCTCGCGGCTTTTCAACCTGATGGTGCGCACGTCCTGCCAGGTGGGCGCCGTTGGTGAGAGGCGGCGTCACGCCCGGTCCAAAGCTGAAATCGTCATCGAGGCTGGCCGGCTTTGCCGCATGCCCGGGCGCATCGTTGCGCGAAGACATTTCACCAAACCCGAACGGATCTGGCTGACCTGGAGCAGCGGCACCGCTGGAGTCCGGCGTCGCCACCGGGTCGAGGCTGAACGGATCGTCAAAGGCGGGCGAACTGCGTTGGCTCGATGGGCGGTCATAAGCCCCGGGAACAGGCTGCTCGAAGGGGTTCGGCAGATCCGCCGGGCGCGGCGGCCGCGGCTCTTCCTCGACCTTGGCCGAGAAGAAGTCGTCGCCGCCGATGCTGGCCGGCGTTCGCGCTCCCGGCGATGACCACGCAGGCATGGGATGGCTGGCGACCGGGGCAGGGCCGATCGACGTCTGGCTCGCTTTGGATTGGACCTCGACATAGACCACATAGTCGCCCATGCGCAGCCGCATGCCGCTCTGCAGCCGCATCGACCGGCCAACTCCTAGAGGGCTGTCGGAATCGTCGACGAACAATCCGCTGCTCGACGTGTCGGTAACGAAATAGCCATCCCGGTCGCCGCTGATCTTGCAATGCGCGCGCGAGACGAACATGTCCGGGTCGTCGATCTGCCAGCCGGCATCGGCGCCGCGCCCGATCACCAATTCGCCCTCGTCCAGCCGGGTCTGCCTGACCACTTGCGAGCGCGGCCCTTGTTCCAGCGTCAGCAGCAGGCTCATGCGGCCGCCTCCGCCATTTCCGGCCGCCAACCCACGATGGTGCGCAACCTGAGATCGTCGGCGTCACCCTTTTCGGCGGGCCGTGCCAGCCAGGCCGTCCGGCCAAGCTGGACAGTCCCGACCCGTGGCGGCGGCACGGCGTCGCGCGCGAGCACGATGCGCAGATCGACGTCGAGCGTCTCGCCGATCATGTCGTTCACCGCCTTCTTGAAAAGGCCAAGACGCCGTTCGCCGGGCAGGAACGACTTGAAGTCGTCAAGGCTGAGCGGGCCGACGCGCAATTCGATCCTGCTTTGGCGGCTGAAGACCCGCGGCCCAATCGTCGCACCGCGTCCGAGACCAGCATAGGCCTTGCCGAGACGCGTCTGCAGCGCCGTCGGTATGGTGATCCAGGCGGCGACGAATTCCTTGATCTGCACCGGTACCTTGAAGGCGGTGGCGAGAAACAAGGTAAGCCGCTCCACGCCGTCGACCTGGTTGGCGAGCGATCCGGCCTGTCGCAGTCGCACAGTGTCTAGTTCGGGATCCTGCGTGCCGGGGAGGCCGATCCCGGACATTGCCTCCAGCATGCCGCGAACGCGCCCGCCGACGGAACGCTCGACCTGAACCGCCGGATGCGCGTCAGCCCAGGCGCGGTAGTAAAGCGCCATCATGCGGTGCTGCAGGATGTTGACGAAATCGACGAACGTCGTGTCGCTGGTCTGCTCGGCGTCGGCCCCCGTGAACCAGCGCTGCGACAGCCGGTCGAGCACCCAGCGTGTCAGATGCAACGGCATCGGTCCTTCCGGTCCAAGCAGCCCGAGATTGGCGACGGTTACCCGCGCCGGGGCCTTGCCCCCGGCGTCCTGGAGCTTGACGACGTCCCGGGCCGAGAAGCTCAGGCGCACATGCTGGCCAAGTCTCGCCGGCTCTCGGTCGGCCGTTCCGGAATGGCCGAACAATCCACGGCGCTGCTCCAGGCGTCGCAGCAGCTCGAAAAAATCGAAGCCCTCCGACAGCGGTTCGGCTGCGACCGTTGCGGGCTCCTCTAGATCAGGTAGCGATTGCCGGGCGTCATCGGCCATGGCACATCCTCCTGCCTCTGCAACAACCGCGTGCGGGTCCGCACAAATCCGTTTATCCCCGCATGGCGGGCGAACAGCCGCGAAAGCAGGGCCGAAAGCAGCAGCGAGCTTTGACCCGCCAGCACGGACTGGTCGACATGCAGTGTTACCTCGGTGCCGCGTCCGAAACACATTGGCCCGTCGATCTGGAGCCGCTCGATCACCGGGCGCGAATCGATACGGACGATCGAATGCACGTTGCGGGCAAGGCCCGGATCGCCCCGATCGGCATAGAGGTCGAGCAAGGCATGCAGCGGATCGACGCCACGGCCTTCCTGGGCAAGGCTGAGGAAGTTGAGAGAGAGCTGCGCCACCAGCCGCCAGGCGAGGTTGTCGGCGCGGGATTCGCCTTCGGCGCCGGCCGGCAGGGACGCCGGGATTGCCGGCTGCGGCGCCCGTAGTGCCCCGAGCAAGCGTACCGCTTCGACCGGATCGGCCGTCTCCAGCGTCAGCGTCGGCGTATCGTCCAGGATCGGCAGGTCGCGGTTGGTGCAGAGCGCCGTGATGTCTAGACGCTTGAGCGGCCGGTTTGGCGCGCTTCCTGCCGGGCGCGAGACGGCGATAAAGACATCGTCGCCCGTGTAGGAGGTGCGGGTCAGGCCCTCGCGCCGCTCGTCTTCCGTGGCCCGGCGCGGCCGTCGCTCGGTCGAATAGACCCAACCGCTGCCGCTGTTCTGCCCCAGGCTGAACAATTCGGGAATTGTCGCCTCGCCGCTCTCCGCGTCGGCATCCTCGACCCGGGAGACCCGGAAGATCTCGAAATCCCGCGCGCGGGTGCGGTCGGCGTGCAGAACCTGACGCGTTTTGCGCGGATCGATCTCGATGACGTTGCATTCGCGTTCGAAGAGATTGATGACCGGCGTCACGAACAACTCGAAATCGGCGGCCGTCACATCCGCGAGCTCGGGCACGGGACGGCGGAACAGGAAGATGATCTCGATCCCCGCATCGCACTTGCGCACCACCGGCTGGAGGCCGGCGACCCGCACGTAATGGAAGCGCTCCGGGATCATGAAATATTCGCGCAGCAGCCGATAGCCCTCGAAGGTCGGACGGGTGCGCGGCATCAGCGCTTCGTCGTCGCGGATGCCGATCATTTCGGGCTCGGGCAGCGCCGATAACCGATCGGTCTTGCCTTGCGCCCGCGCGCCGACGGCCGAGCAGGCGCCGAAGATTGCATCGAAAAGCAGCGGCGCCTTGGCACGCCCGGCGAAATAAAGGTCGAGACGGTCGAGCGACAGCTCGCTGAGCTTGCCTTTTCCTGTCCGGGCGAGGGTGACGCGAAACGCCGCCTCGCCGCGCACATCACCGATCGGCGCGATTCCGGCGGCGGCGAGCGCGCTGCGATCCTGGAAATAGTTGACCGAGGTGATGGCGATCGGCCACAGCGTGACCTCCTGCGCGGTGGTGAAGGTGGAGCGCGTCGAAAGCCCTGGATGCAGGCCGGAGACCAGTCGTGTGCCGCGCGCGACGGCGTGGCCGGTGATCATCGACTGCACCTGCTGGCCGGGTTTCAGCACAGCCATCGCCGTCGCCGGCGCCGGCGTCACCAGATCCGGGTAAAGCACATCGAGCACGGCGCGCGAGAAGCGCGAGCGCTCCGCGTCGACCTTCAGACGGGTGCGCGCGGCCAGGAAGGCCACGCCGTCAAGCAGGCGTTCCACATAAGGGTCGGGACATGGGACCGTATCGAGGGAAAGATTACGGGCAACCGCCGGATGCATGTCGGCGAATTCCGCGGCTAGCGCCCGGATATGGGTCAGTTCTTCTTCGTAATACTCCACGAAGACCCGATCCATCTCAGGTCTCCCGGAATTCGGTTCGTGCCAGGCCGTTGTCGAGATTGATCGTGGTGCGCAGCCGCATACGCTCCGGTGTCGGGGCCATGATCAGCACCGCGTCGATCTCGATCTTGAGGCCGACGTTTTTGTCGCCGAGCGTGACGTTGACGGTCGTGGCGCTCTCCTTCAGGCGCGGCTCGAAGGTGGCGAGCACCGCCCGGATTTCGCGCGCCAGCGCATCGCGGTCGAAATCCCGCGACGAGCGGCCGGAAAAGGACGGCACGCCATAATTGACCACGCTGCGGCGTACCTCCGGAAAGTCGGCGAGCGACGGCAGCTCGTCCAGGGGCTGTTCATGTTCGGCGTCGGAGAGCATCGGTACGGATTCGAAACGCTCGGTGTTGAACAGGGCCTCGATGTCGCGCCGCACGGCTTCTCTCAATACGCGCGCCGAAACGACCACGCCGCGGCTTTCGACTTCGGCGCGATGCTCGGTCTGAAAGGCCAGCCGGTGCAGGCGCCGTTTCTGCTCGGATGTGAGTTCGGCGTCGGTATCGATGGCGCGCGCGCTACCGACAAGAAAAGCCTCGACGCGCGCGTCGCCGAGTTCCTCATCCAGCAGACGGCGCAGCCCGTCGATCTCCGACGTCAGCCCCGGCAAGTCGTTGACGAGGCGGTCCCAGAGGGAAGGCTGGACCGCCTCGCGCTTTGCCCGCGAACTGCCGGCAAACTGCGCCTTCGCGCCGGGCCGCTTGGCCTCACTTGCCGACATAGACGTCCATTTCGATCTCGTCGTCCTTGTCGTAGACGAACTTGATCTTCTTGTAGGCGAAGCTGACTTCTTCCTCGATAAGGTCCGCCTCGTCGGCGGCCTGCCGCATATCGTATTCCATGATCGAGGCGTCGGAGAGCGTCACGACCAGATAGTCGCTGGTCTCGCCGTCAATAGTGCGGCGTGCCGAAAACACCACCTCGTCGAGTGCCTTGTTCTCGAACAGGGCTTTCTTCAGATATGGCGACGACTTGTCGTAGTGCTTGAAGAATTTGATCATTCCCATCGACACACGGCCGCGTCGCGAAAGCGAATTCGGATCGTAGGGCGCCATCATCTTGTAATCGACGCCATGCACTTCGATCTCATCTTCATGGCCATCGCGCTTGCTCGGGCCCTTGATATCCGGAACTTTCAAAAACCCATCAATCTTCATTGAAGGAGCCTCGCTTCTCTCTGTGGTAGGCATTGTCTTTCTCCACCGCGTTCAAACGACACAAGATGACTTCGCTGCGATTTCAGCCCTTCACCGACGGCAGTTCCGACACCAGCCGGAGGGAGGCGTTGATGCCTTCCAACTGGTAGTGCGGACGCAGATAGAAACGGGCATTGTAGTAACCGGGCCGGCCTTCGACGCTGTCGACCTGAACCTCGGCCGCGGCAAGCGGGCGCTTGGCCCGCGCCTTGTCGTCGGCAAAGGCCGGATTGGCCAGCACGTACCGGTTGATCCATTCGGTCAACCAGATCTCCATGTCGGTGCGTTCCTTGAACGAGCCGATCTTGTCGCGCGCGATCGCCTTGAGGTAATGCGCGAAGCGCGACACCGGGAAGAGGTAGGGCAGGTTGGCGCTCAGCCGTTCGTTCGACTGGGCGTCGGGGTCGACCAGACGCCCGGCGCGCGTCTCGTCATCCTGAAGCGAATGCGCGCCGATGAAGGCTGCGAGATCGGTGTTCTTGCGATGCAAGATCGGCATCAGGCCGAGCTTCGCCAGTTCCGCCTCGCGCCGGTCGTCGATGGCGACCTCGGTCGGGCATTTCATTGCGATCGAACCGTCGTCCGTCGGGAACGCGTGAACCGGCAGGTTGAGCACCGTGCCGCCATTCTCGACGCCGCGGATCTGTGTTCCCCAGCCATACAGCTTGTGGCTGCGGTTGATGTTCACGCCCATCGGGAAAGCGGCGTTCATCCAGACATATTTGTTGTGGTCGCCACCCACCTCTTCCTCGAAGGTGAAGCCCTTCACCGGAACGGTTTCCGAGCCGTAGGGCAGGCGTGCCAGCACGCGCGGCATGGTGAGCCCGATATAGCGTGCGTCCTCGCTCTCGCGCAGCGACTGCCATGAGGCATAGGACGGATTGTTCACGATCATCTGCAGGTCTTGCGGGTTCGGCAGTTCCTGCCAGCTGTCCATGCGGAACAGCCGCGGCGAGGCGGCCGCGATGAACGGCGTATGCGCCGAGGCACAGACCCCGGATATGTTGCGCAGCAGGCCGACGTCGCGCGGATGGTTGGAGAACTCGTAGGCGCCGATGATGCAGCCGATCGGCTCGCCGCCCAGCATCGAATACTCGTCCGTGTAGACTTTCTTGAAGACCGGGCTCTGGTCCCACATCTGGCCTTCATAGTCTTCCAGCGTGTCGGCCAACTGCTCCTTGGAGATGTTCATCACCCGGATCTTCAGCTTGGTATCCGTCTCGGTGTTGTTGATGAGGTACCAAAGACCTCGCCAGGTGCCTTCCATCTCCCGCACTTCCGGGGCATGCAGGATCTCGTTGACCTGCGTCGTCAGCATCTTGTCTATGCCCGCGATCAGCGATTTGATCGATTTGATCGCATTGGACGAGATGCTCGTCGTCTCGGAACGGGACTGAGCGGCCAGCGCCAGGTTGCGCACCAACTGCTGCAGCTTCTCACTGTCGTCCTTCTTGACCTTGAAATCCTTTTCAAGGAGGCCGCTGAACTCGCCAAGATCGATGGCTTCCGCCTCGGCGGTAGCGGCTGCGGTCTTTTGCTGTTCGGCCATGACTTACTCCTCGCCCTTGCCGTCAGATATCGCCTGGCTGGCGATCTTGCTCAGCAGCGGCTCGTTGTTCAGAAGCTGCGCAATACGCTTTTCGGCGTCGACGCGGCCATCCATGAAGCCCAGCAGTTCCTCGAGTTGACGGCGCATCTTGAGGATCTCGGCCAGTTGCGGCACCTGCTCGGCGATCTTGTCCGGCGCGAAATCACCCATTTTGGAGAAGGTGAGATCGATCGCCAGTTCCTCGTCCCGCTCGGCGCCTTCCGCTTGCGGCAACGTGTTCTTCACGCGCGCCTTCACGCGCGGTCCCATCGCTTCCATGAATTTGGGGAAGCGATTGGCGTCGGTTTCGACGAAATTGCGATCCAGAACCGACTTTGACGCTTCCTTGGTCTGCGAGGCGCCGGAAAGGTCGGCCATGACAGCCATGACGAACGGCAACTCGATCGTCGTCGGGCTGCCGTAGGTTTCGACGTCGTAGGCGATCTGCACGCGCGGGGCGCGGTTTCTTTCGATGACCTTCGCTTTGCTCTCTGCTGGCATGCCTGTTACCTTTCATCCTTCTGGGCCGGCTTCTTGGGATCGGGGACACCGGCAAGCAGCCGGAATTCCTTCAGCCCCGACGGGGCGAGATCTTCCATCAGTTCCACGAAATCCATGTGCACCATCCGACGCACGCGCCGGGCGAGATGCGGGATAGGACTTGACGGTTCCGTGCGGTCGTAGAATGCGACCACCAGATCGAGGCATTTGACGACCTCGTCGCGCGAGCTGATCCGGTCAGGCAGGCCGGTGCTGGCTTCCACGGAGCTTGCCGCACTTGCCATCGTCTCGGCTCCATGACCGTTTCGGGGGGGCGTCGATGCCGGTTGAGACGCCTGGGGGGCAGGCTTTGCCTCACCGTTGGCCACGGCGCCGGCGCTGGAATTCCGCTCCAACGTCGTCAGCATGCGCTGCAGGAATTTCTTCAAATCCGGAATGGCCGCGCCATTGCCGTCGATGCGGGCATTGAGCGAGGTATCCACCGCCTCCAGCGCCGAAATCGCGGCGCGCGCATCGGCCAAAAGTGTCATGACGGTGTCCGCGGCCTGATCGATCTGCGCCGCGCATCCTGTGCGAACCCGGTTCAGCATCTGGTTGTGGGCGGCCGTCAGCGCCGCCTTTTCGGCGGTCCCAAGGCCGGAAGCAGCTTCCTGGAGCATGACGCGCTCGTCGAGCGCTGCCTGTTCCAGATCTCGCCCGCTGATCGGCCCGATCGCGCGCGGTGAGAAGAAGACAGTCTGCCTAAGGTTCGCCAGCAGGCCTTCCTGGCCGTTCTGGAGGTCAAGCAAGGCATTGATGCGTCGCAGCGCCGCCTCGCGCGGCGTGGCACCTGTCCGCAAGGCCGGATGCATCGTATCCCAATACTGGTCGAAAGTCCTTGCGATCAGGGTCAGCCCCTGGGCGAGGCCTGCGAGCCTCTCTTCATTGGCCAGAGCGCGCGTGACGATGACCAGAAGGCGCAAATCCCGGCCGCGCGACTGCAATTCTTCCGCTTTTTCGAGGACGGCCGCCCAGTCCACCGAGATGGTCGACTGCGAAGCTTTGTTGCCGCCGTCGTGGATGACCTTGAGCTGGGCTTCCGTGAGCCGCTCCAGCTCGTGGAAAGCCGGGTCGTTGCGTAAATCCTCTCCCGACGGATTCGCACCGTCCAGAGGATTCAGCCAGAGTGCTAGATCAATCACACGTACCCCCAGCAGGCGGCCCCGTGACTCCGATGTGACGCAACGTTATCATCGGTCCCACGCCACGACAATTGAACACATGCTCGAAAACTAACAGAAGCTGAATGCTTCACTTATCTCTCGGCGAAACCCGTTGGGCGACTGGCGGACCAGGCATGTAAAATGGTTCGCATGGTTCGGACCGCAATCGTTGCAGGAGTGTGCAAGGTTTGTGTAACCGTGCGGTGCCGCCCGGATAAGGTCCGAAGAACTCGCTCGTCATACGGCTTTGTCAAGCAGCCGCTTCTATGGCAGGGTATGGCCAGCAGATTTCGGGGGCAGGTCCAGATGGAACAGCGCCGGTCGTCGCAAAGTTTCAAGCGCAAGGAACTCGTTGCGAAGCTCAATCCCACGGGGGTGCGCGCGTTCAAGGCTGCGGCGGACACGGCCAAGCTGCGCGGCAACCCCTATGTCGAGCTCGCCCATTTCGTCCAGCAACTGGTGCTGTCCGAGCGCTCGGATGTGCAGATGATCGTCGCTGATGCCGGGCTGGATGTCAGCCGGCTGACGGCGGATATGACCCGCGCCATCGACAAGCTGCCCTACGGCGCGACCTCGGTGGAGGAATTCTCCGACCATATCTTCCACGCAATACAGGAAGGCTGGAACCTGGCCACGCTGGAATTCGGTGTCGAGGAGGTACGCAGCGCGCATATTCTTCTCGCCTGCCTGAAGACACCGGTGTTGGAAGGGCTGGTTTCGAAGATCAGCGCTGAATTCGACAAGATCGACGCGGACGGGGTCATTGCCCGCTTAGCCGATGTCACTGAAGGCTCGCTCGAAGCTGGCTCGCCTCCCGCCGCCGCTGCCACCGAAACACCGCTGAAACGCGGCTCGGGCGGGGATTCGGCGCTCGCCAAATACGCCACCGACCTTACTCAGCGCGCCCGTGACGGCAAGATCGATCCGGTCGTCGGCCGCGATCCTGAAATCCGCCAGATCGTCGATATCCTGATGCGGCGCCGGCAAAACAATCCGATCCTGACCGGAGAGGCAGGTGTCGGCAAGACGGCGATTGTCGAGGGCTTCGCCTTGCGCATCGCCGAGGGCGACGTGCCGCCGCCGCTTCAGAATGTCAGCGTGCGCATGCTCGATGTCGGGCTGATGCAGGCTGGTGCCAGCGTCAAGGGCGAGTTCGAAAAGCGGCTGAAGGCCGTCATCGACGAGGTGCAGGCTTCAGGGACGCCGATCATCCTTTTCATAGACGAGGCGCACACACTGATCGGCGCGGGCGGCGCGGCGGGAACCGGCGACGCGGCCAATCTCCTGAAGCCCGCCCTGGCGCGCGGCGAGCTTCGCACGATCGCCGCCACGACGTGGGCCGAATACAAGCAGCATATCGAGAAGGACCCGGCGCTGACCCGTCGGTTCCAGACGGTCAAGGTCGAAGAGCCTTCCGAAGCGGTGGCCGTGCTGATGTTGCGCGGTGTCGCCGGCGTTCTCGAGCAGCACCACCAAGTGCAGATTCTTGACGAGGCGATCGAGGCTTCGGTTTCCCTTTCACACCGCTACATCCCGGCCAGGCAGCTGCCGGACAAGGCGGTCAGCCTCCTCGACACCGCCTGCGCCCGCGTTGCCGTCTCGCAGCACGCCACGCCGGCCGAGGTCGAGGACATCCTGCGCCGCCGCCAGGCGCTCGAGGTGGAGAAGGGCATCATTGGCCGCGAGGCGGCGATAGGCATCGACGTGACCGACAGACAGGCTCGCGTGGAAGCCGGGCTGGCGGAAACCGAAACCGCCCTTGCGGCAGCGCAAACACGCTGGGATCGGGAAAAGGCACTTGTGACCGAGATTCTCGACCTGCGCGCCAAACTCCGTGGCGAGGGCATGCCGCTTGACGTTGCGGAGAACGGAGAAACTGCTCCGGGCGAGCCTGTCGACGCGCCAGCGGCCGAAGCGCATGAAAAGAAGGCATCTGGGGCCAAAACGCCGGAGTCCGAGGCGGCTGAACCCAGCGGCTCGAAGACAAGGTCAACGACAACAAAAGCGGCGAAGACGGAGCCCGGTCCTGCTCATGAGCCTGCTTCTTCATCGGATGCCACCGCTGATCTGGCCCGACTGCGCGAACTGATGGCGGAACTTGCCGAGGCGCAGGGCGAGACCCCGTTGATCTTGCCGTCGGTCGACCGCAATGCCGTGGCGGCCGTCGTCCAGGACTGGACCGGCATCCCGACGGGACGGATGCTGTCCAGCCAGACCGAGAAGGCACTCAATCTCGCCGCCACCTTGTCCGAGCGCGTGGTCGGTCAGGACCATGCCATGGAGATGATCGCGAGACGCGTCCAGACCAGCCGCGCCGGCCTCGGCGCGCCGGAAAAGCCGGTCGGCGTCTTCCTGCTTTGCGGCCCGTCCGGCGTCGGCAAGACCGAGACAGCCCTGGCGCTGGCCGAAACGCTTTATGGCGGCGAGCAGAACCTTATTTCGATCAACATGTCCGAATTCCAGGAGGCGCACACGGTCTCGACGCTGAAGGGCGCGCCACCCGGTTATGTCGGCTATGGCAAGGGCGGCATCCTGACCGAGGCCGTGCGGCGCAAGCCCTATTCGGTGATCCTGCTCGATGAGGTCGAGAAGGCGCATCCGGACGTGCACGAGATCTTCTTCCAGGTCTTCGACAAGGGTATGATGGATGACAGCGAAGGCCGTCGGATCGACTTCAAGAACACGCTGATCCTGCTCACGTCGAATGTCGGCTCCGAGGTCATCATGGACCGCACGAAGAACGGCACCTTGCGCACCGGCATCGACGATCTGGACAGCGCCTTGCGTGGTCCGCTGCTGAAAGTGTTTCCTGCCGCTTTCCTTGGCCGCGTCGTGACAATCCCTTACTATCCGCTTTCCGATGCGATGATCGAGGCGATCACCAGACACCAGTTCGGCAAGATCGCGCGGCGCCTCAAGGCAAGCAACGACGCCGAGCTTGTAATCGGCGACGGTGTCATGGACATGGTCAAGGCGCGCTGCACCGAGATAGAATCTGGCGGGCGCATGATCGACGCCATCCTCACCAACACGCTGCTGCCGGAACTCAGCCGCGGCGTGCTCAATCGCTCGCTCGAGGGCAAAGTGACAAAAGTTGTCGTCGGAGCCTCGGCGGAAGGATTCACCTACTCTTTCGAATAGACTTCGATTGGGTTGGCCGTTCGTGCATTCGCACCGACAAAGCGCATTCCTATGGCTGGCCAGACTGACCATCGGTGCACAATGCGTTCATCTCGATGGCGCTTCGTCCAACGCACTCAGCTTATTGCCGTGGACGGTCGGCCCAAAAGCAGTCGACCATCAGTCGGGCAGCTATTGCTGACATTTATGGTCAATTGCACGACGCCTTCGGAGTCGGGTCACGAACCGGCTGCTTTATCCTTGACGCTTCCGGAAGGCTGCGGAGCTATCTCCTTGCGGACGTTCTTCCATATTAGTCCGGAGCCGTGATGCTTGTCGCCGGCGTGCGTCAATCTCAGGATGCTGCGCGCATTCGCCGGCTGCTTAAGAACTCCATGATCTCTCGTGCGCTCATCGGTCGGCTAAGCGCGTAGCCTTGCAAGATGTCGCAGCCCAAATCCTTGAGGATCTTGGCCTGCTGCATTGTCTCGACACCTTCGGCGATGACCTCGACCCCCAAGGACCTGCCAATCTGCACAATCGATTCCACGACCTCGCGCTGCGGGGCTGACTCGGCGATCGGACTAATTAGCTGGCGTGCAATTTTCAGCCGTCGCGGTTGAAGTTTGAGCAAGCTGACAATCGAGGCATGCCCGGTGCCAAAATCGTCAATTTCAATGTCGATTCCAAGTTCCTTGATCTGGTTGACGTTCCAAACCACAAGCTCATCATTATCGTCGAGGAAGATCGATTCAAGAAGCTCGAAAGAAACGGTTCCTGGTTTTATCGAGAGTGACGCAAGACTGTTGATCAGCTCCTCGTCCTGCAGCCGTTTCGCAGAGACGTTCACCGAAGCGCGCGGGACCAACAGCCGGGCTCTCTGCCACTGATCAAAGTCGCGGAGAGTTTGTTCGAGTATCAGTCGGTCAATAATCGAAACGACATTCAACTCGTCCGCAATTTTTAGGAACCGGCCTGGTGGCTGGAGGCCGTCGATCGGATGGTTCCAGCGCGCCAGCGCCTCAACGCCGGCAACCTCTAACGTTTTGGCGTCGAACTGCAGCTGATAGTGCGGAACAAATTCGTTGCGTTCCAACCCTCCGAGGATCTCATCGGCCACCCGTTTGGTCCGAACGATCTCGGACTGGAGATCTTTGGTGAAGAACTCATACCGATTGCGTCCCCGCCCCTTGGCTCGATAGAGAGCTATGTCCGCGTTGACCATCATGCGTGGGCCGTCGATAGGACCGACCGCATCGACCGCGATCCCGATGCTGACCCCAATACGGCACTGGTGGTCCTGATAGGGAACCGGCTGCCGCAATCTCTGTATGATCCGGTCGGCCAACTGCTTGAGTTGGTCTATCGAGATGTCGCGGCTGCAGACTACGACAAACTCATCGCCTCCGACTCTGGCAACGAAATCCGCCGACCCAACAGTCGATGTCAGCACCTTCGCGGTATGGATCAGCACGGCGTCGCCGACGGCATGGCCAAGCGTGTCGTTGATCTGTGTAAAGCGATCGAGATCAAGATGCAGAAGCGCGGCGCCGCTGCCAGCCGTCGACACGGTGGCGTGGGCATCAAGCACGGTGTCGAGGTGGCGGCGATTTGGAAGGCCGGTCAGCGAATCATGAAGCGCTGCGTGCTCGTTGCGCGCCGTCGCCGCCTCCAGCTGTGCATTCCTCGTTTCGGCGAGGTTCTTTGCCCGTTCCAACTCCCGCGTCAGGGCCACGTCCGCCGTCACGTCCCATTCCGCTCCGACCATTTTGTGGTCGGTACCGTCCTTGTAACTCCTGGCACGCGCGCGAAGATGTCGAGTAACTCCATTGGGAAGCATCACACGATATTCCGAAGAGTATATGCCGGTCGCGACCCCCTGTGCGAAATCCCGCTTAGCCCGCTCGAAATCGTCGGGATGGATCGATCTCGACCACTCTTCGAAGGTCCTCGGTTTGCCATCTGCCGGCTTTCCATAGATTTCGTTCAGGCGGTCGTCCCAGTATATGATGTCGGAGTCGAGATCCTGTTCCCAAACGCCAATTTGCGAAGCATCGAGCGCAAGCTCCAGCCTCTCTGAAAGCTGGGCAAGCCGTCGTTCGCTGCGGCGCAGATCGGCGTAATGCTTATGTCGTTGCTCGAAAAGCCGCCCCGCAATGACAATCGGAACCACGACCAGAGCGCCGCCGATGAGCATTGCCAATCGCAAAATCCAAGCGTTCCGGGGCGTGGCGTTCCAGCCCCCCTTGGGAATGGCGGAAATCTGCCACGATCCTGTCGGCAACCGCACCTCGGCGGTGACGGGATTGTCTTCCGCCACGCGCGCGGGACCAAAAAATCGCGCGCCGCTTCGGCCCAGGGCGTCCTTGCCCGTCAGAGCGATCTCGATCGACCGTTTCTTGTCTAAAAGACCGCTGTCCTCGTACAGCTTCTGAATGTCGATTGCGGCGGTCACTATGCCCCAGAATGCCTCGGTAGGGCGGTCACGATCAAGGAATACCGGGAATCGGCCGACAAACGCCTGACCTCCTTGCTTCAGCTGCACGGGGCCGGCCAACACCAGTTGTTTGGTATCGCGTGCCCGAAGTACCGCTTCCCGCATGTCTTCATCCTTGCGAAAGTCCAATCCAACGGCCTTTTCATTGCCCTCCATTGGATACATCAAAGAGATGACCAGGCCGGGGGCAGCGGCAATGTTTCTGAGGCGTGTCTTCTCGCGAAAGAGGCTCTCTGCCAGTTCGGCAAAGCGGGCTTGGCTCATATTCGGTTCGGTAACGATCGTCGCGATCAGACCACGCGCCAGTTGAAGGTCTCCATTGACATTGCCCTCGAGATTGGCGCGAACGAGGTTCATCTCCTTCGCCACGTCAACCCGCAATGCCTGTTCGGCAACAATGCTGTTTTGATGGTCGGCAAAAACTCCCGCGATCAACAGCACGACAAGGGCTATCACTGCCGGAAGACTGGTCCAGCTCATGAAGGCGCGGAAGCGCTGATGAATGGCAAATGACAAGGTGGAATCTCAGCCGGCGTAACTTCCGATCGGTGCACGATAAAGGACCAGACTTAATCGAATCTTGGTGTCCCTGCGCAAAGTTTAGAAAAGGCACACCTTGGAGACCAACGCTTATCTGGCAGTCCGGACGATGGATCGACGAGGAAAGCAATCGGTCGAAAGCCCAAGATCGCGAATACGGTTCGTTATCTTGGTGTGAATGTCGAAGATGCGCTCAGCCTAGCAGAGGCAACGGAGATCTGATCTTGGCAGCCACTCGGCCCTACCAAGAGGCTGTCATGCGCCTCGATATCGAACGTGAGCCAACCACCTCCTGGTGTCAAAAGCTGTCATCTCGCGATCAATTGAGGCGGTTGGTTTGCACCAGAAGCAGACGATGCGAAGTCGAATCCCGCGATCTGCATTGGTCAGATCTGCATTGGTCAGCATCGGGCAATCCCGCCAGCCTCAGTGCTCGGTTCGGGCCACTGCCAACTACTGGGCGCCGGGCGTCCATTCGGGCAGCGGCGCCAGGCTGCGGTTGAACTGCTTCCACCACATGGCCTCATCTATCTCGCAGCAGGCGCGAAGCATGGTGTGCGCCTTCTCGAAAGCCTGGGTGGCGAGATCGTCGAACGTCATCTGCGCATCGTACGGCACCGACACCACCAGTTCCTGACCTGTCTGTGTACCGCCTTCGTCGACCTGAAGATAAAGCCAAACGACGAAATGCGCGCTTTGGCCGCTTGCGTCCGCATTGCCAATCTTAATGCGGTCGATGCCTGCTGCGGTGACTTTCATGCGGGACCTCTTCATTCGATTCGCAGTGAATCCCAGAAGTCCGCAGCAATCAGGAAGGTTCCGTAGCCGCTGTCCCTATGGTGAAGTATTGATGAAGAGCTGGTTAGGCACTGTCGGCTTTCTATGAACCTCACCAGGGTAGGCGAACCATCCAGAACCAGGAGCAAGTCGCAAAGACGTCTCCTTGGCGCCCACAGGCGGACACCCATCTCGTTTCCAGGGGCTAACGTTCAACGGAGGCTCCGGATGGCTTTGTTGGTGGGTTTTGGCGGTCGACAGCCTCTGTCGAGCGATCCTCGACGTGATTACTTCCAAATCCCCGGTTGGAAAGGGTTCCATCTTGTCGGCCAGCGGGCAGTCAATTTCGCGCTTTAATTCCAGGCGAAGAACGCTTGCTGACGCTTTCGGCGATCCAGTCCGCAAGGCTGCGCGCAAAGCTTCGCGGCACGATCATGTCGCAGCCAGTCTCGCCGGTGCGCAGGACGAGCACCGGCACGTGATGAAAGGCCGTTTGCAGCGCGCGGCCCGGAGCCGAGACAGGCGAGCACCAGTCGACGGCCATGCAAGTGGAGAGAATATCCAGGACGTGTGCGCCACCCAATCTGAAGCGCACCCGTCCGTCGTCGAGGTCGACGGAACAACCCAGCCCGGCATCGATCTTCAGGGGCGGTGGTTTTGCACCCGCCTCGCTCACTAGCCAGAGGCGGCGCGGAGAGACCCGGACGATGAGCGTGTCGGCACAACGGGCCGTCTCGCCGACGGAGACGGGCAGGGCGGTGCCCAGCAATTGCGAAACACTCAACTCAAATCGGGCCTGCATCCCATCCCAGGATTCGATCTGAACGATCGGGCAATCGGCCACCGACAGATTGACTTCATTCAATGCCAAGGCCTCAGCCATGCAGCCGCTCCCCCTTCGGATCCAGAAAGACGGGCGAGACGACGCGCGCGCGAACGATTTCGGCTTTCATCGGATAGGCGGCGAGGATTTCGCTCCCCTCGACCGCGACGTCGCCGGCAAGCAGGGCCAGGCCGACATAGCGGCCGAGTTCCGGACTGAAGGTCACCGACGTTATCCGGCCGCGCCCATGGCCGGCGATGGTGTCGTCAGGCATGAACAAAATGGCGCCGCCCCGCAGGCGCTTGCCCTCCTCGGCACATTCCAAACCAACCAGACGCTGGCGATCGGGAGCCTGAAACGCCGGGCGATGCCGCAGGACCTCACCTACGAAGCCGGTGCGCTTGCTCGCCATGCGGCCAAGGCCAAGATCATCGAGCGTGGTGCGGCCATCGATCTCCGGCCCGGCGACGTGACCTTTCTCGACGCGCAGCGCGCCGAGCGCTTCGACACCGTAGGGTTTCAGGCCAAACGGCCCACCCACTTCCAGCAGCCGGCTCCAGAGCCGTTCGCCATGGCTCGCGGCGACATAGATTTCATAGGCGCGCTCGCCGGAGTAACTGAGGCGGATGATACGCAGCGTCCGTCCCTCGGACACGGCCTTGATGACGCCCATATGCGGCAGCGCATCGTTCGAAACGTCGAGCTCCGGAAAGGCGGCGGTGAGGATATCCCGGCTCTTCGGGCCGGCAAGGGACATCGCCGCCCATTCGTCGCTGACCGAGGTGACGGCGACACGCAACTCCCGCCATGCGGTGTCGAGCAGGAATTCGAGCCGCGACTGCACATCGGCCGCCTTGGCGGTCGAGGTGGTCATGAAGAAGCGCGTTTCCGAGAGCCGCGTGGTCGTGCCGTCGTCGAAGACGATGCCGTCATCGCGCAGCATGACACCGTAGCGGGCGCGGCCGACCGGCAGCTTGGCAAAGCCGTTGGCATAGACCCGGTCGAGGAAAATGGCCGCGTCCGGGCCTTGCACGTCGACCTTGCCGAGGGTGGAAATATCCATCAGACCCGCGGCGCCGCGCACCATGCGCATCTCGGCGACGTAGGCCTCATTCACGTCGCGGCCGGCGGCGCGATAGAAATACGGACGCATCCACAGCCCCACCTCGAGCATCTCTGCGCCATTCGCCATATGCCAGTCGTGCATCGGCGTGCGGCGAACCGGCTTGAAATGGTGACCGACGGCGCGGCCGGCGAGCGCACCGATGGCGACCGGTGCATATGGCGGACGAAAGGTCGTGGTTCCGGTTTGCGGGATCGTCTCTTGGCGTAACGCCGCCATCGCTGAAAGTGCGGCAAAATTACTGGTCTTGCCCTGGTCGGTGCCCATGCCGAGCGTGGTGTAGCGCTTCAGGTGCTCGACCGATTCATAACCCTCGCGATGAGCAAGCTCGATGTCCTTGGTGGTGACATCCATTTGGAAATCGATGAAGGCTTTCCCGCGCCCAACGAAGGAGATCGCAGGGAACGCGTCGGCTGCGGTTTCGCCGAGATCGAGCCTCGCGGAGGGCGGTGGCGTTGTAGATTTTCCGCAGAAGATTGCCGCATCGGTGCCGGCGCGGTGTCCATCCTCGATGGCATTGGTGGTCGAGAAGCGGCCAATCATCGCGCCCGCGCCAAAATGCCCTGCCGGAAAGCCGCCGGGAATGAAGCCGTCCAAATCGTCGCGATAGACGGGTTTGACACCGAGATGCGCGGTAAGATGCACGGTCGGTGACCAACCGCCGGACATGCAGACGAGATCGCAAGGGATCTCCGTATTGCCGTCCGGCCCGGTAAGCTTCGCGCCCCTGACCGCATGGCCGCCACGCAGATCGGCGATTCGGGTCCCGGATCGGATCGCGATGTTCAGGCGCTTCGCTTCCGCGATCAGACCGGCAGGCGAGGCGCTGCGCTGATCTGCGACTGTCACTTGCGCACCGGCGGCGGCAAGGTCGATGGCAGTGCGATAGGCGCCGTCATTGGTGGTGGCAACGAGGATACGTCTCCCAGGCAGAACGGCGAACCGGTTGAGGTAGGTCCGCGCGGCCGATGCCAGCATGACACCCGGCCGGTCGTTGTTGGAGAACACCAGCGGCCGCTCGATGGCACCGGCCGCCAAGACGATGGAGCCTGCACGAAGCATGGTGAAGGCCTGCCGTGCGTCGCCTTCCACCGCCGGATCGTCGTTTCGTTCGATCAGACCCAAGGTGTTGCCGTCATAGGTGCCGAACGCCATCGTCTTGCGCAACACGGTGACGTTGGACAGGCCTGCCAGTTCGGTCACGATTATCTTCAGCCAGGCTGCCGCTTCGCCATCGGAGCGCTCCGACAGCAGCTGGCCGCCGAGCAGGAAATCCTGCTCGATCAGGGCGACGCTCGCGCCAGCGCTTGCCGCTGCGCGCGCCGCCGAAAGGCCAGCAGGGCCGCCGCCGACGATCGCCACGTCGGCAAATGCGTGGCGCATCTCGTAACGGCCGGGATCGGGCTCGGTGCCAGCCCGGCCCAGGCCTGCCGCCCTGCGGATGAAATGCTCATAGAACATCCAGGCGCGCCGCGTCGGTCCCATGAAGGTCTTGTAGTAGAAGCCGGCGGAAAGGAACGGCGCCAACAGCCCGTTGATGCTCTGCAGGTCGAAGGCAAGTGACGGCCAGCGGTTCTGGCTTTCGGCAGACATGCCTTCCGCCAGTTCGAGCGTGGTGGCCGGCAGGTTCGGTTCGCGCCGTCCCCCACTCCCGAGGGTGACCAGAGCGTTCGGTTCTTCGGGGCCGGCCGAGAAGATGCCGCGCGGCCGGTGATATTTGAAGCTACGTCCGGTGAGTGTGATCCCGTTGGCCAGCAAAGCCGAAGCCAGCGTGTCGCCTTGGTAGCCGTTCAGCGTGCGGCCATCGAAGCTGAAGCCAATCGGTTGCGCACGATCGATGCGGCCGCCTGCTGGCAAACGTCTGTCATTCGAGTTCATGCTTCTATGTCCTGGCGAAGCCGACGGAGAGGATGGAATGGTCGCGGGTGTCGCGGTTGACGACGAGCCATTGCCGGCAGCCGGCGACATGTTGCCAGAACTCGCTGTGCGGCCCGGGCGGGTTTTTGCGGACATAGACATAGCGATACCAGGTCTCCGGGTCCGGATCGTCATGACCTGGACGCGTGACCGAAGCGTCCCCGCCATAGCGGAACTCGTCATGGTCGCGCGGGCCACAGCACGGACATTCGATGCGAAGCATTTGTCTTGCCCTTTATTGAAGCCAGGCGGAGGGGCCGGCGCCAGCCTCGTCGAGTGTGTGGCCGGAACGGAAACGGTCGAGCCCGTAGGCGGCGATCAATGGATGCGGCTTGCCGGTCGCCAGCGTATGCGCAAAGCACCAGCCCGAAGCCGGCGTCGCCTTGAAGCCGCCATAGCACCAGCCGCCGTTGAGATAGAGCCCGTCGATCGGTGTCGGGCAGATGATCGGGCTGGCGTCGGGCGTCATGTCCATTACGCCGCCCCAATGGCGCAGCATCCTGACGCGTGAGATGCAGGGCATCAGCGCGATCGCGGCCTCGGCCACCTCGCGCACGACGCCGAGATTGCCGCGCTGGGCGTAGGAGTTGTAGCCGTCGAGATTGCCGCCGAAAACCAATCCACCCTTGTCGGACTGGCTGACATAGAAATGATCAGCGCCATAGGCGACGACATGGTCGACCAGCGGCTTCAGCGGCTCGGTGACGAAAGCCTGCAGCACGTGGCTTTCGATCGGCAGTTCCAAGCCGGCCTTCTGTCCGAGCACGGAGGTATGGCCGGCCACAGCGAGACCGACCTTGCCGGCGCCGATCCGGCCCTTGCTCGTCTCCACGCCGACTATCCTGTCGCCGTCCCGGACAAAACCGGTCACTTCGCAGTTCTGGATGATGTCGACGCCATGGCCGTCGGCGGCACGTGCATAGCCCCAGGCGACAGCATCGTGACGGGCCGTGCCGGCGCGGCCCTGCAGGATCGCGCCATGGATCGGAAATCGCGCCGTTTCGGAAAAATCGAGATAAGGGACCAGCCGCCGCACTGCGTCGCGATCGAGTATGTCGGCATCGATGCCGTTTAGCCGCATGACGTTGGCACGGTGGCTGAAAGTATCGAGCTGGTCCGCCGAATGGGCGGTGACGATCTGGCCGCGTTGCGAGAACATGACGTTGAAATTCAGCGCCTGCGACAGGCCTTCCCACAGCTTGACCGAGAATTCGTAGAACTGGGTGTTGCCGTCGAGCAGGTAATTGGAGCGGATGACGGTGGTGTTGCGGCCGACATTGCCGCCGCCGATATAGCCCTTCTCCAGCACGGCGACATTGCGGATGCCGTGATTCTCCGCGAGATAGAAGGCCGTGGCCAGCCCGTGTCCGCCACCGCCGACGACGATCACATCGTAAGCCGGCTTCGGCTCTGCGGCGCGCCAGGCGCGCTGCCAGTTCTTCTGGCCGGACAAGCCGTTGCGGAAAATCGAGAACGCAGAATAGCGCGACATGTTCATGGTCTAGCGGACGATCGAGCCGGCCGGGGTGCGGGTCAGCACTTCAGCGCCTGCGTCGGTCAGCAGCACCGTGTTTGACATGAAATGGTCGCCGCGGCCGGTGCCCATCAGCCAGGACAGGATGTGGAAGCTCATGCCAGTCTCGATTTCGAGATCGGAATCGTGCCTGAGGCCGGTCACCGAATTGCCGCCGGTCCAGGATGGCGGCTGGCCAATGCCGACCAGATACCCGCAATGATGGCGGCGATAGTGCGAGAGACCGGCTTCGTCGGCGACGCCTTGCCAGGCGGCATAGACGTCGCGCGCTCTGACGCCAGGTCTGAGCGCCTTGACGACGGCATCGAATGCCTTGGCCGTCACCTCGGCCATCGCCGCGTCTTGATCCTTGGTGCTGCCAATACGGATCAGCCGGCCAAGCGGCGCATGATAGCGCGAGACGCAGCCGGAGAGTTCGACGAAGACAGGCTCGCCGGTGCGGTAGATGCCGTCGCCCCAGGTCGTGTGTTCTTCCCCGAGCCTGGTGGCGGGACGAATGAACGGGCCGAAACCCGGCGCGTGGCCCCCGGCGCGGATCATCGCCGCCACGCATTGGGCGGCGACCTCCTGCTCGGCGGCGCCGGCGGAGATTGCCGCGATCGCCGCACCTGCGGCAGCGTCCGTAACCTTGGCGGCGCGGCGCATCAGCACCTGTTCCTCGGCACTCTTCACCAGCCGCATCTTGTCGACGAGCCCGGAAACGTCGCTCCATTTGGCGTCGGCCTGCGCCTCGAGCCTCAAGGCGAGGCCATGGCTCAGACCGGAGGTCCAGTGTTCGAGGCCGATCTGTTTGCCTGCCAGGCCAAGCTCGAAAATGAGGCGCGCGGCCAGATCGGCAGCGGTTTCGCTGTCGGAATGACCGCGGAAATCCGCCGCCTTCACCTGGTTCTCTATCGTCACCTTTTCCATTGACCGAGTGACCAGAACCGGTCGACCGTCGAGTGGGACAATCAAGAGGTGTGGCGCGAAATAGCCCCAATGGTCGAGGCCGGTGAGGTAGAAGATATTCTCAGGGGAAGCGAAGATAGCGGCATCAAGCCCGCGTTCTGCCAGGGCCGTGGACACCTTCGACAGGCGGCCGGCGATTTCGGCTTCGGAAAAGGGATTGCGGTCCATTGGGTATCCTTGAGGTTACCGGCTCTTGGGCTGGTGGTCAGTCAATGACGATGAGATCGCGGGTCACGTCGCAAAGCCGTTCGCCGCCGCCTTCGGTAACGACGAAGGATTCGGAAATGGCGACGCCGAAATCGTCGAGCCATACGCCGGCCATGAAGTGGAAGCACATACCGGGCTGCAGTTCGGTCTTGTCGCCAGGCCTCAGGCTTGCGGTGCGTTCGCCCCAATCCGGCGGATAGGCGAGGCCGACAGGATAGCCGACGCGGCTTTCCTTCTTCAGCCCGTTTCTGCGCAGCACCGCCTGCCAGGCGGCCTCGACCTCTTCGGCGGTGTTGCCGGGCCGTGCCAGATCGAGGCCCGCATCGACCCCTTCGACGATCGCCTTTGCCATATCGGAGAGGGCGGTCGGCGGCTTGCCGAAATGCACCGTCCGGGTTAACGCCGCGTGATAGCGCCGTCGCACACCGGCGATCTCGATGATGGCCAGTCCGCTGTCCGGAAGAGGCGCGTCCGACCAGGTCAGATGCGGTGTGCTCGTGCCTTCGCCTACCGGCATCAGCGGGCAGATTGCTGCGTAGTCGCCGCCGACGCCTGGCAGGCCCATGATCTGGGCATGATAGATTTCCGCGATCACTTGGTTCTGCGGCACGCCCGGTCGCATCTTTTCGACCGCGCGGTTCATGGCATTGTCGCAGATCGCGCCGGCTTCACGGATCAGCACCAGTTCGGCCTCCGATTTTACCAGCCGCGCCCAGTTGACGAGGTCGTGATTGTTGCCGAAACGCGCCGCGGGCAGGCCGCCGACAAGATGGGCATGACAGCGCGCCGTGTAGTAGTGCGCGTCCATCTCGACGCCGATGCGCGCCTGTTCCCATCCGCGTGCCCGGATCAGGCTGGCGAGTTCGTCATACGGATGCTCGATAGGCTGCTGTACCAGCCGCTCGGAGAACGCGACGATGTTTTCTTCGGGCAGGCCGGTGGTCAAGCGGGCGCTCCTGGCGTCCTGCGCCCTGCCGAACCAGATCGGCAGATTTTCCTCCAGATGGACGAGCACGCATTGCGGCACGTAGAAGGACCATCCGTCGTAGCCAGTAAGCCAGCACATGTTTGCGGGATCCTGGCAGACGATGAGATCGAAGCCGGCCTTCTCCATGCGCCGCTTCACGCCCGTCAGGCGCTGCGCGTATTCCGTCTTCGTGAAATTGGCCGACCTGCTCAAAACTCGTCCCCGTGACCATCGTGATCGATTGCAAGTCCGCCGCTACATTTCGAGGCAGATACCTCTAATTGTGCACAACTAGCAATCGATCCAGCCGCGCATTCGGGCTGATATCAACGATTTTCCAGATTCGTACAGGGTGTCTTGCGATATGTCCAGATGAGTTGTATACGTCTTACATGTTCGATGCGACGATGGAGAAACGTCCTTCGAGCCGGTAAGCTCATCCAAAAAGAAAAGGGGAATGCATGCTCATGTCACAGATATCTCGCCGCACGGCCATGAAGACGGCTGCCTGCCTTGCGCTCGTCGCGACTATGTTGACGGCGCTTCCGGCTCAGGCCGAAACGACCCTCGAACGCGCCAAGAAGGACGGCTACATCCGCGTCGGTTTCGCCAATGAGGCGCCGTTCGGGTTCGCAACGCCTGACGGCAAATTGACCGGCGAAGCGCCCGAGGTCGCCAAGGCCGTGCTCGCCAAGATGGGCATTTCGCAGGTGGACGGCGTGCTGACCGAATTCGGGTCGCTCATACCTGGTCTGAAGGCTGGGAGATTTGACATCATCGCTGCCGGCATGTTCATCAATCCAAAGCGTTGCGCGGAGATCAATTTCTCCGAACCGTCCTATGGTATCGGTCAGGCCATGCTGGTGGCGAAGGGCAACCCGAAGGGCATAAAGGATTATTCAAGCGTCAAGGACAATCCCGATCTCAAGCTCGCCGTGATGGCGGGCGCGGTCGAGGGTGGATACGCCAAGGATGCAGGTGTCGCGCCAGGGCAGATCGTCGCTTTGCCTGACCAGTCCAGTCTCGTTGCCGCCGTCCAGGCAGGGCGCGCCGACGCCGCCGCGCTTACCGCATTGTCGATCGCCGATATGGCCAAGAAGGCCGATGGCGTCGAATCGACCAAGCCCTTCGGCGAGGTTGCCGGCAAGTCGGTGAAGGGGCACGGCGGCTTCGGCTTCCGCAAGGAGGACACCGATCTCCAGGAAGCGTTCAATGCCGAACTGAAGAAATTCATCGGCTCACCGGAGCACATTGCGCTGGTCGAGCCACTCGGCTTCGGTAAGGATTATCTGCCGAACAAGACCACCGCGCAGCTCTGCAAGGGCGAATAAGTTCCCAACTGCTGGGCGGCGTGAAAGCGCCGCCCCTTTTTTGCTCGGAGAAGCAGATGGGAATCCGCACGCTCGTTGCCATGCTGTTTGTCTCGCTGGCCGTGATCGCCGTGCTTGCAACGCAGGCAACATACAGGCTGTTCCTGCCGGGGCTGCTGCAGGGCGCCGTCCTGACAATGGAGATCGCCATCCTGGGCAGCCTGCTGGCGGTCATCATGGGCGTGCTCGCCGCCTTGGCACGTATGTATGGCCCGGCGCCGCTTAGATGGCTGGCGACGGTCTATGTCGAGATCTTTCGCGGCACCTCGGCGCTGGTGCAATTGTTCTGGCTGTTTTTTGTGCTGCCGCAATTCGGCGTCACGCTAGACGCATTTCTCGTTGCCGTACTGGCGCTCGGCCTGAATGTCGGGGCTTACGGATCCGAATGCGTGCGGGGGGCCATCCAGTCAGTCGCGCGCGGCCAGTGGGAAGCGGGAACTGCGCTCAACATGAGCCGCGCGCAGATGCTGCGCCGGATCATCCTGCCGCAGGCCTTCATCGCCATGATCCCGCCTTGGGGCAATCTGTTCATCGAGTTGCTGAAGTCGACCGCGCTGGTCTCGCTGATCACCCTGTCGGACCTTGCCTTCAAGGCGCAGCAGATGAACCAGAACACGTTCAAGACCATTCCAATCTTCACGCTGGTGCTGCTGATGTATCTCGCCATGTCGCTCACCGTCTCCATCGGCATGCGGCTGCTCGAAAAGCGGGCCTCGCTCGGCTTGGCGCGAGGGAAGGCAGCATGATCTGGGATTGGAGTTTTGCCCTCGAGATCCTGCCGGTGCTGGCGCGCGCCGCGGTCATCTCGATAGAGGCGACGCTGCTCGGTTTCGCCATCGCGGCCTCGCTCGGCCTGGTCCTGGCGGTGATCCGTATCGCCGTGCCGTGGACGGGTTGGACGATCTCGGTGCTGGTCGAGCTGATCCGCTCGACGCCATTGCTCATCCAGATATTCTTCCTCTATTTCGTCTTTCCGAAATTCGGCCTTGTGCTCGACGCGTTCACGGCTGGTGTCATGGCGATTGGCATTCACTATGCCGCCTACTGCTCGGAGGTCTATCGCGCCGGCTTCGACAACATCCATCGTGGTCAATGGGAAGCCTCGATCGCGCTGAATCTCTCGTCCTGGACGACCTTTCGCGACATCATTATCCCGCAGGCCATTCCGCCGATCGTGCCGGCGCTCGGCAACTATCTCGTCGCGCTGTTCAAGGAAACGCCGCTGCTTTCGGCTATCGCCGTGCTGGAACTCATGCAGACAGCCAAGATTATCGGCTCCGAGACTTTCCGCTACACCGAGCCGATTACCCTGGTCGGCCTGTTCTTCCTTGCGATGAGCCTGGTTTCTGCCGCGCTCATTCGTGCCCTCGAACGCCTGCTCAACCGGAGGAACACGCGATGACGGAACAACCGATGGTCCGTTTCGACAATGTTTCCAAACGCTACGGCGCGTTGACCGTTCTCAACGGCTTGAACCTCGAAATCGCGCGCGGCGAGAAGGTTTCCGTCATTGGCCCGTCCGGTTCGGGCAAGACCACCGTGCTGCGCATGCTGATGACGCTGGAGACGATCAATGACGGTGTCATCTGGGTCGAAGGCGAGCCGCTGACGCACATGCAGCAGGGCGGAACGCTTGTGCCTGCCAACCTTGCTCACATCCGTCGCATCCGGGCAAAGATCGGTATGGTCTTCCAGTCCTTCAATCTGTTCCCCCACATGACGGCGATGGCAAATTGCATCGAGGCGCCGATAACCGTGCTTGGCATGAAAAGGGCGGATGCCGAGGCGCGGGCGGCCGAGCTTCTCGACATGGTTGGGCTGTCGCAGAAGAAGGATCATTACCCTTCCCAGCTTTCCGGTGGCCAGCAACAGCGCGTCGCCATCGCCAGGGCGTTGGCGATGCGACCCAAGATAATGCTGTTCGACGAGGTGACCTCGGCGCTTGATCCGGAACTTGTCGGCGAAGTGCTGCAAGTGATAAGGCAAATCGGCCGCGAGCATGATTTGACGATGCTCATGGTCACGCACCAGATGGGCTTCGCCAAGGAATTTTCCGATCGCGTCTGCTTCTTCTACCAGGGCAAGATATGCGAGCAGGGACCGCCAGGCGAGCTGTTCGGTGCCCCTAAGAACGAGCGGACACGGCAATTCCTGCATGCTGTCCTGGAGGCTGGATGACACTGGAGACGGATGCCTCGGTCACCACGGCGATCCTGGAGGCGCCGCGGCCGCTTTCGGCGCGGGAACGGTTCGAGCGTATCTACCGGATCCTGCGAGACCGCATCTGCCTGCTCGACTACCCGCCGGGAAGCCGGCTCTCCGAGGAAGAACTCGCCCAGGAATTCCAGATCAGCCGCACGCCGGTCCGCCGCGTGCTGGCACGTCTTGAATCCGAAGGTCTGGTTCAATCCGTGCACGGCGTCGGCACCATAGTCACCGATGTCGACATCGAGGAACTGCAGCAGGTCTATCACTTGCGCCTCGAATTGGCGCTTCTGGTCGGCAAGCTTTCGCCGATCCCGCGGACGGCGGCCGACCTGGATCGAATCCGGACGCTCATCGCGCGCTGTGATTCCGACATGCTCGATCCGGATCAGCGGGCTTTCCTGCAGCTGAACATGGACTTCTTTTCTGAACTGACCGCCATGACCGGGAACCAGCCCCTGCGCGAGATCAGCGAGAGACTTTATTTCCAGGTGGCGCGTGTCGTCCTGAAGATGATGCCTCAACTAGGGCTTGTGGAAGAGTTCACCGCGTTTCGACGTGAGATGGAGGAAGTCCTGGCCGCAGCGGAGATCGGCGACTGGGAGTCGATCGGGCACATCAGGCGCGCGCATATCTCCATGAGCTTTCGACGCATGATGCGGCATGGGGATCATGCCAAGGACACGAGCAGCGATCGCTTGGTACGGCAAGAAGAATAGTTTCTTTGCCCGAAGTTCGAAACGCCATTGGCGGATATCGTTGAAGAGGCGGCCAGCACCAGGCCGGTTGGGCCGGCGCCTACGATCAGAACGTCACTGCGGGTCATGGCTTTCTCCCTGGCGGCGATTGCAGTCGGGCGGTTTCAGATCAGCAACAGCCAAATATGGCCCCAGGAGTCACGGACAATGGCGCTGGATGGTTTTCTGCCTTCCCATCGAAGGCATAGGCTGGCGGGGGAACTCGTCCCGACGCGCATCGACCTGCTTGCCGATCAGGGAACATGCCTCCAAATAAACGGCCTGAAGAATCAAAGCCCGTGCTATAAAAACAGAGACGGCAAAACTCCCAGGAGGAGCGCGCATTGGCGCTGAAGAACAAACCGGTCCCGCGTGAGCCATTGCCTGACGCCGACGTCCATTCGGAAGGGTTCCGACAGACGCGCGAAGCGCGCCGCAGCGCACTTGTCGAGGACTATGTCGAACTGATCGCCGACCTGATCGAGGACGGCAATGAGGCGCGCCAGGTCGATATCGCCGCTAGGCTCGGCGTCGCCCAGCCGACAGTGGCCAAGATGCTGACCAGGTTGTGCGCCGACGGGCTGGTGTCGAGAAAACCCTATCGCGGTGTGTTCCTGACCGAAGCCGGCCGCAAGGTTGCCGAGGAGAGCCGCATCCGCCACCACACGGTGGAAGCCTTCCTGCGCTCGCTCGGCGTCAGCGCCGAGACGGCGCGCATCGATGCCGAGGGCATCGAGCATCATGTCAGCGCCGAGACGCTGGAGGCGTTTCGCAAGGCGATGACGGTGCGCTGAGCGTCCGGGTGACTTCCTCGGGCGGACCAGCGATCGGAACCGCCTGATCATACGCACGTTGCTTCCGAGATCGCGCGATTGTCGCGCCAGGGAGAAGACGATGGGCGTCGAACAAGCACCGACCGGGAAGGGCAAACAGGCCGCGAAAGGATTGCGGCAGGCCGCGGCCAGGGATGAGCGCAAGACGGAAGCCGAGACAGGCCACCCCTTGAAGAAGGGAGCGGAGCGGTTCGAGGAACGTTCGAAAAGCTCCGACGGCAAGAGCGCCGGCGCCAAACAGAAAGACTGAGCACTCTTCTGTCAACGGCTATACCGATTGCGCGGGCGGAGACCAAGTGCAGGTCCGAGCAGGCGACTGAAGGGCAGGCCGCCACGCTCCGGTGCCTTCAAAGTGGCCTGATCGGTGACGGCAATGCTGGACCCGAGCGTCACCTCGCCTGCGGCTCTCCAAGCAACTCGAGACCAGCGTAAGCGGTATTCGGACGATCATTCGTAAAAGTCCTCGCATCCCTCCTTGGGGGCGATGCCATAGGCCTTGGCTGGTCTCGGCCAGAGCGGTGAAGCCGGCATGCCGGCGCTGCGCCAGCCACGAAAAATGCTGTGACTTGGCGCAACCATTGGGATAATTGTTTGTTGGGTTGGGCCGGCCATACCGGAACAACGCGAAGTTCGCAGCGCTAGGAGTTGCCATGCTCTGGAGAGGCCGTCGTCAGAGTGACAATGTCGAGGACGACCGCGGCGACAGCGGCTCCGGCGGTGGGCTCGACGGCGGCGGCCCCGGCCAGTTCCGCATCCCCATCGGCGGCGGCGCGGGCGGTGGCGGCATGTCGCTCTCGGGCCTCATCATCTTCGCGGTCGTCGCGCTCATTGCCTGGGGTGTTTTCGGCATCAATCCCCTGCAACTCCTGAACGGGGACGGCGGCGCGCTGCTGCCGGGCGGCGGTGGCCAGATATCGGACAACAGCGGCGGCCAGGGCAACGGCGCCGCGCCCGCCAATGATGAGATGAAGCAGTTCGTGGCGACCGTCTTGGCCGAGACCGAAGACACCTGGACCGGCATCTTCAAGTCGCAAGGCCTGACCTATGAGGATCCCAAGCTGGTGCTGTTTTCCGGCCAGATCCGCTCGGCCTGCGGCTTCGCTTCCTCGGCGGCTGGTCCGTTCTACTGCCCCGGCGACCACAAGGTCTATCTCGACATGACCTTCTTCCAGCAGCTCGACCAGCAGTTCGGCGCCTCCGGCGAATTCGCCCGCGCCTATGTGATCGCGCATGAGGTCGGCCACCATGTGCAGAACCTCACCGGCATCATGTCCAAGTTCAACCAGATGCGGCAAGGCATGAGCGAAGCCGATGCCAACCAGCTGTCGGTGCGCATCGAGCTGCAGGCCGACTGCTTCGCCGGCGTGTGGGCCCACTACACCGCGCAGAAGGGCATTCTGGAACCGGGCGATTTCGAAAGCGCACTGAATGCCGCCAAGCAGATCGGCGACGACACGCTGCAGAAGAAGATGCAGGGCTATGTCGTGCCGGAGAGCTTCAACCACGGCACCTCGCAACAGCGGCAGACCTGGCTGGCGCGCGGCTACAAGAGCGGCAAGCTGTCGGACTGCAACACGATGAGCGGCCCGCTCTGAGCACTGATTCCACGGCGATACCCTGACGGAAACGATGCCGTCAGGAAGTGTCAGGATCAGGGCCTCCTACGTGTTCCCTCATTGTTCCTTTCGGCGGGCTCGCCTATAAGGTGCGTCCGCCTGTGCCCCGGGCGGCCAGAGGAGCTTGACCCATATGATCGACCCCAAAACCGCCAGGCGGGGCCTTGCGCTCGTTTTCACCACGCTGCTGCTCGATATTGTCGGCTTCGGTATCATCATGCCGGTGCTGCCGGCCTATCTGCAGGAGCTGTCCGGCGTCAGCATCAGCGGCGCGGCGATCGAGGGCGGCTGGCTGTTCTTCGTCTATGCCGCCATGCAGTTCTTCTTCGCACCCATCATGGGCGGTCTGAGCGACCGGTTCGGCCGGAGGCCGATCCTGCTCGCCTCGGTGCTGACCTTCTCCATCGACAATCTGATCTGCGCGGTCGCCTGGTCCTATCCGATGCTGTTCATCGGCCGCGTGCTGGCCGGCATTTCGGGCGCCAGCTATTCGACGACGTCGGCCTTCATCGCCGACATCTCCAACGATGAGAACCGGGCCAAGAATTTCGGCTTGCTCGGCATCGCCTTCGGCGTCGGCTTCGTCATCGGACCGGTGCTGGGCGGGTTGCTCGGCACGTTCGGGCCGCGCGTGCCGTTCTATTTCGCCGCCGGGCTCGCCTTCGTCAATTTCCTGATCGCGATGTTCTTCCTGCCGGAAACGCTCGATGAAAAGCACCGCCGCCGCTTCGAGTGGAAGCGCGCCAACCCGGTCGGCACGCTGCTGCAGATGCGCCAGTACCAGGGCATCGGCTGGATCGGGCTCGTCTTCTTCCTGATGACGCTCGGCCACATGATGTACCCGGCGGTCTGGTCGTTCGTGTCCAACTATCGTTATGGCTGGAGTGAGCAACAGATCGGCTTCTCGCTTGGTGCCTTCGGCCTGTGCGGTGCGATCATCATGGGCACCGTTCTGCCGCGCGTGATCGCCAGACTTGGCGAGTGGAAGACAGCAGTGATCGGCCTGACCTTCACGGCGGCCAGCGCCTTCGGCTATGCCTTCGCCACGCAGGGCTGGATGATCTATGCGGTGATCGTAGCCGGTTGCCTTGAAGCCTTGGCCGATCCGCCGCTCAGGAGCCTCGCCGCTGCCAAGGTGCCACCTTCGGCACAAGGCGAACTGCAGGGCGCGATGACCTCGATCTTCTCGATCACCTCGATCATCACGCCACTGCTCTACACGGCCATCTTCTCGTGGTTCACCGGGCCCAGCGCACCCGTGACTTTCGGCGGCGCGCCCTATCTGGTCGGAGCGTGCTTCCTGGTGCTGGCGCTCATCGTCTTTGTCACCAAGGTGGCGAGGACGGCAGCGGCCAGGACCGTTACGACCGACGTCGCCGAAGACGGAGCGCAGGTATGAGCCATGACAGCCGCATCGCGCTGACCAGGATGGAGTGTCGCCGTCGCGGCTGGTCTTCGGCGCCTGGCGCCTGCTCGATGGCGGCCCCCGCCCGGATGCCGATCAGGTGGCCCGGCTGATCGGCACCTCCGTCGATGCCGGCGATCTCGCCACCGTCGCCATCGCTTGGCTGCTGCTCTCCGGCCCGGCTGGTGCCGGTGCCCGGTTCAATGAGCCGGAACGGCTGACGGCCATGGTCAAGGCGCTGGAGATCAGCCTCGACCGCGAGCAATGGTTTGTCACGCTGGAGGCGAGTGAAGACCGGCCGGTGGCGTGAGTTTGGGCGGTTTGCGATGCGAAATTGTGGGCGTTTGCGCCGCCCCTCATTGCCCTGCCGGGCATTTCTCCCCGTATAGTGACGGGGAGAAAGACGCTGTCATCGGCCGTTCGCCAATTGCCTTCGTTGGAAAAGGGCCGGCGTTCGGTCAGCAGGCTTCTCCCCGTATACGGGGAGAAGGTGCCGGCAGGCGGATGAGGGCAGCGCTGACGGATCGAGTCAGGCTCGTTCTACCAGCAACTCCTCGCCGCGCTTTTCGCGGATCAGGTTGACGAAGCGGCGGAACAGATAGTGCGAGTCCTGCGGGCCGGGCGAGGCTTCGGGATGATGCTGGACAGAGAACACCGGGCGGCCGGTGAGCGCGATGCCGCAGTTCGAGCCGTCGAACAGCGAGACATGGGTTTCCTCGACGCCTGATGGCAGCGAGTCGGCGTCGACGGCGAAGCCGTGGTTCATCGAGACGATCTCGACCTTGCCGGTGGTGTGGTCCTTGACCGGATGATTGGCGCCGTGATGGCCCTGGTGCATCTTGGCGGTCTTGCCGCCCAGCGCCAGTGCCAGCATCTGATGGCCGAGACAGATGCCGAACACCGGAATGTCGGTCTTCAGCAAGTCCTGGATGACCGGCACGGCATAGTCGCCGGTGGCTTCCGGGTCGCCGGGACCGTTGGAAAGGAAGATGCCATCCGGCTGCATGGCCAGGATTTCTTCCGAACCAGTCTTGGCCGGAACCACCGTGACCTTGGCGCCGAGACCCGCGAGCAGGCGCAATATGTTGCGCTTGACGCCGTAGTCGATGGCAACGACATGCATGGTCGGCGCGTCCTGCTCGGCAAAACCCTCGTTCCACACCCAAGGCGTCTCGCGCCAGACCGAGGACTGGCCCGAGGTGACCTCCTTGGCGAGATCGAGCCCGATCAGGCCCGACCATGCGGCGGCGCGCCGCTTCAGATCGTCGAGGTCGAAGACGCCGTCGGGCGCATGCGCGATGACGGCGTTGGGCATGCCCTTTTCGCGGATCAGCGCGGTGAGCGCCCTCGTGTCGATGCCCGACAGCGCGACGATGCCGCGCTTCTTCAGCCATTGGTCGAGGTGGCCGGCGGCGCGGTAGTTGGACGGGTTGGTGACATCGGCCTTGAACACGGCGCCGACGGCGCCGGCGCGCGCGGCCGGATTGAGGTCCTCGATGTCCTCGCCATTGGTGCCGATATTGCCGATATGCGGGAAGGTGAAGGTGACGATCTGGCCGGCATAGGAGGGGTCGGTGAGGATCTCCTCATAGCCGGTGAGCGCCGTGTTGAAGCAGACTTCGGCGACGGCGGAGCCGGTGGCGCCGAGACCGCGGCCCTCGATGACGGTGCCGTCGGCCAGCACCAGAAGGGCGGTCGGCTTTTCGGTTGCCCAGGCGGGCGTCATCTCGGCCATGTCGGCACTCCTATCAGGCTGCGCGCTTCCACAGGCCCAGCCGGCCATCCGCGCAGCAAATGGCGCGGAGCGGCGAATTCGCGGCCTCCACGCACCCAAGCTTCAGTTCATGCAAGGCCCAGTACATAGGGGAAGGGGGCAGGCCGGTCAATGACGATGCGAAATGCGGCTTCGAATTATTTCATTGAGGAATATCATAGGCTTGCCCCGCCATATCAGGGTTTGCGTTGGCTTGCCCCCGGCGTTATTGTCCACGCCGACCGAAGGAGAAAGCACGATGCGCGCGAAAATCGCCGAATCCCTGAAGAGCGCGATGAAGGCGCAGGACAAGCACCGGCTGCCGACATTGCGGCTGATCCAGGCCGCCATCCACGATCGCGATATCGCCAATCGCGGCGCCGGCAAGGAACCGGCCAGCGACGAGGAAATCCTGCAGATACTGGCCAAGATGGTGAAGCAGCGCGAGGAATCGGCCAAGGCGTTCGAGGACGGCAAGCGGCCGGAACTGGCCGCTCAGGAGCGCGGCGAAATGGAGATCATCCGCGACTTCCTGCCGACGCAGCTCGACGATGCGGCGATCACGGCCGCGGCGCGCGAAGCGATTGCCGCGACCGGTGCCGCCAGCCAGAAGGACATGGGCAAGGTGATCGCCGCGCTGAAGCAGAAATATGCCGGCCAGATGGATTTCGGCAAGGCGAGCGGCATCGTCAAGGGCTTGTTGCAATAGCCTTTCCCGCCACGAGCAGCCGTCAAGCAGGCATCACGGCTCCTTGCAGATCGGCAGCGGCTGCGCGGGCGGTGCGGGATGATCCTTCTTGTACTGGGCGATGATCGGCTCGAGGGTTTTGCGCGGCCAGAATTTCGGCGCGCCGATTTCCTTCAGGCAGGATGCGTTCCAATAAGGCCCGTCGTTGGATGACGAATGGCCCTTTGCCGCCGCCTGCGCGACGGCGGCGATGTCGCGCGATTCCGGATAGATGTAGAGTGTCGTCGGGTTGTCCTTCACCATCGAAATGATCTGCCGCGCGTCCGCTGGCGACCAGCTGGTGCAGCCATTGCTGCGGCCGCCGGCATATTCCACCAGCTTGCCGAACGGCACCAGACCATCATGGTCGGCATAGGAGCTGTTGGGGGTTTTGCGCATGCACATGGTGCGCAGCACCTGCGCCGCGTGGCCGCCGATCACGCGTTGCCTGGCGTTGGCGGCTTCGCCCTCGCCATCGAACTGTATGAAGGTGCGCAGGAAGGCGGCATCCTGTTTGGCGCCGGCGCGATAAAAACCCTTGAAGGACGTCTTCGCCTCGCGGGTCATATAGGCGCCGCCGGCGGTCAACTCCGAATCCATGGCGTTGCCGAAGTTCTTGGAGCACCGCCTGCCGTTTGAAAAATCGACCGTGCCTTTCAGATTCCGGCCGCCGCCATGACCCGATGCGATGGCGCGAAAGGACTGGCTGGCTTCGCAGATGACATAATAGCGGCGCCCCAGCACGCCATTGCCGAGATCGCCCGGACGCGTGGCATCCATGGCAAAATAACAGGGGTTCGCGACCGCGCCCTGGGCCACCTTCTTCAGGTAGAGCGCGCGTGCCCGCTCCAGCACCACTTGCGAGATCTGGCCGTCGCTGTCGCCGACATGAGCCTGCAGCCAGGCCGGGACGGAGGAGGGCGCGGCGAAGGACCGGACCGACGCCGTCAGGGCGATGATGACAAGGAGGCTGAGGGTGATGACGACACCACCCAAGGGGACAGATCTCAACCGCACCAGACCCATTCTCCTGCCGAACCGTTTTTACTTCCCCGGTGAATCATTCGAGCCATCATAAAATGCCCTGTGCCAATCGGCGAAACACATCTTGTTTAGCGCACCGGCAAACCTGCACGAAGAAACAGGTCGGCGCACAAAATGTCCATAGGCCGGGATGCTGGCCTCAAGGCTTGCGGCGCGCGTCCTCGCATCGGCTGACATTCGCGATCTTCGATCCGCGATTTTCGACGCGCTGGGATTGCGCTATGATCTGATTCTGGCGCGGCCCGCGCCTCCTCCCTCCGCCGGGAAAGCATCAGTTCATGCAGGGCTATCCGAGCACCGGACCGACTGTTCGAGCACAAGGCATAAGGAGGGGTTGCGAAAACTGCTCGCACCAGGAGGTTTTGCGATGGAGCTATCCCAGCCCGTCTATCATCTGAAGCGTCAGGCCAAGCTGTTGTCCCGGGAAGCAAAAATCCCGCTCCACCAGGCGCTTGACCATATTGCGGCACAGGAAGGTTTTGCGAGCTGGAGCCTGCTTGCGGCCAAAGCCTCTGAAGCCACACCGGCCGGCAGGCTGTTCTCGCGGTTGGCGCCGGGCGACCTGGTTCTGGTCGGCGCGCGGCCAGGCCATGGCAAGACCCTGATGAGCCTTGAACTCGCGGTCGAAGCGATGAAGTCAGGCCATCGCAGCTTCTTCTTCACGCTGGAATATACGCGGCGCGATGTGCTGGAGCAGTTTCGCGCCATCGGCGCCGATCCGGCCCGGTTCGACCACCTGTTCGAGTTCGACAATTCCGATGCCATCAGCGCCGACCATATCGTCAGGGCGCTGGAATCGGCGCCGCGCGGCACGCTGGCGGTCATCGACTATCTGCAACTGCTCGACCAGAAGCGGGAAAACCCGGCCCTGATGGATCAGGTCCGTGCGCTGAAGGCTTTCGCACGCGACAGGGGCGTTATCCTGGTCTTCATCCCGCAGATCGACCGGTCCTACGATCCGTCGACAAAGCCGTTTCCCGATATCAGCGACATCAGGTTGCCGAACCCGCTGGACCTGTCGCTGTTCAGCAAGGCGTGTTTCCTGAACAAGGGCGGGGTCCGCTTCCAGCAGGCTTGAGCGTTCCTCCGGCCAAAGCTATGCCCTGGACCATGATCGAGATCGTCAAACCCGCGCCGGAGCATCTGCCGTCCTACAAGGCGGCGCTCGAGCGCGGCTGGTCGCCGGACAATGTGCGGCTGGAGGTTGCGAGGCGCGAGCAGCTTGCGGCTATAGACGAGGATCCCGTGGCCTTCCTGGCCAGCCTCGACGATCCCGAGGCCAAGGGCCCACCCATCACCTTGCCCGACGGCGGACACGTGCCGCGCCTGCCGAGTTTCAGGCGCTGGATCTGGGACGGCGAGGCATCGGGCTCGATCGGCCTGCGCTGGCAGAAGGGCACGGCGGAACTGCCGTCGCATGTGCTTGGCCATATCGGCTATGCGGTGGTGCCGTGGAAGCGGCGGCGCGGCTATGCCACCGAGGCCTTGCGGCTGATGCTCGAGGAGGCGAGGGCGGTCGGCCTTCCCTATGTCGAGATCACCGCCAAGCCCGCCAATCCAGCCTCACACAGGGTGATCCTGGCCAATGGCGGCCAACTGGTCGACCGCTTCTTCGAGGATGCCGCCTATGGCGGGATGGAGAGCCTGCGGTTCCGGATCGATCTGTAGAGCGCCCTATCGCCCTTCGGCCTGATCGCGCAGCCAGTCGGCCAGCGATGCGCGATGCTTGCCGGCCCTGCCGGTAAGGGCCTCGGCGGACAGCATGGAGTTCAGCACCGCCTCCTGCGTGGCGTCCGCCGCCGCCCGGAAAAGCATGTCGATGCGCGCTTCGTTGAGCGTCAGTTGCGGCACCAGATCGCGGCTTTCGTCGTGGTCAACCAGGTTGCCGGTGCTGAAGGCGATGGCGATGTCACCACTGCCATGGCCCCAGAAGGAACCGAGCCTGGCGATGCCGGCTCCGGCGCGGCGCGCCACCCTCTCGAGCTGGCGGTGTTCCAGCGGCACATCGGTCGCCAGAACGACCATGATCGAGCCGCGTTCGGCCTCGGCCGGCCGCCTCGGGTCGGGCCGGCGCCCGTCAGGCAGCACGAGGTCGCCGGCCCTGCCGAAGTTCGACAGGACGAGGACGCCCAGGTGATGGCCGCCGCCAAGCGCGATCTTCCTCGACGCCGAGCCGATGCCGCCCTTGAAGCCGAAGCAGCTCATTCCCGTTCCGGCGCCGACATTGCCCTGTTCAACCGCCCCCTCCCGCGCGTCCGCAAGCGCGGCAAGCGCGTGCTCCTCCGATATCGCCAGCGCCTGGATGTCGTTCAGCGGGCCGTCATTGCACTCGCCGACCACCGGGTTGACGGTTCCGGTTGTGCGGCCGATGTCCGGGTTCTGGCGGATGGCGTCGCGGATCAGCGCCGTGGCGCAGGTTCCGACCGAGAGCGTGTTGGTCAAGAGAACAGGCGTTTCGATGGTGCCGAGTTCCTGCACCTGCATCAGGCCGACGGTCTTGCCGAAGCCGTTGATGACATGGGCTGCCGCAACCACCTTCTTGCGGAACAGGTTTCCGCCATGCGGCAGGATGGCCGTCACGCCGGTGTTGATGTCGCCGTTGCGCAGCGTGCGGTGGCCGACGCGCACACCGGGCACATCGGTGATCGCATTGTGCGGACCCGCCGGCAAGCTGCCGCAGGTCAGGCCGAAATCGCTCGCTATGCCCATCTCTGCTCCGGTTTCACAAACGGTCCGTGCGGGCCTGTCGTGGTCATGCGGTCCGGCACGGCATGGATGACACGCGGCCAGGGTCGTCGGTTCTGATCTACTCGGCAGCGGCCGGCAGTGGCGGCCTGATATCGCTGCGGCGTTCCCAGACATGCGAGGCAACAGCGACGATGACGGCGATCAGCATGGCAAAGGCGCCGAGCAACGGCAGGCTGCGATAGCCGTAGCCGCCATTGAGCATGGCGGCGCCCAGTGATGCGGCCAATGCGATGCCGATATTGAAGCCGGATGGGATGAGCGAGGCAGCGAGACCGGATGCGTCGGCCGTCCAGGCCAGGATGCGGGTCTGGATCGGCGTGCCGATGGCGAAATTGAGTCCGCCCCAGATGACGATCGCGACGATCATCGGCAAGGGGTAGGGACTGACGGCGTGGATCACCGCCAGCGTCACCGCCTGCAGGACGAGCATGGTGATCAGCGAGGGCATCAGCTTCCAGTCGGAAAGCTTGCCGCCAAGGAAGACGCCCAGCGTGGCGCCGACGCCGTTGAGCAGCAGCACCCAGGGCACCAGCCTCTCGTCGAGGCCGGTGACCTCCAGCAGGGTCGGCGTGATGTAGGTGAACAGGCCGAATTGGCCGATCATCAGCATCAGCATCAGGATCAGCGAAGTCCAGACCTGTTGGCGTGCCAGCACGCGGACCTCGGTGGCGAGACCGGCGGGCTTGGCCTGATATCCGGCGGAGCGCGGCAAAAGGGCGGCCATGGCAAGGGTTGCCGCCACGCCCAGCGCGCCCATCACCCAGAAGGTCGCGCGCCAGCCCCAGATATTGCCGATCGCGGTGCCGGCCGGCACGCCGATGACGTTGGAGACGGTGAGGCCCGACAGGATGACGGCAACGGCCATGCCGCGCTGGTCCTCGCGCACCAGGCCGACCGCGACCACCATGGCGACGCCGAAATAGGCGCCATGCGCGACCGCAACGGCAATGCGCAACAGAAGCATCGAAGTGAAGTCGGGCGCCAGCGCGCAGGCCGCCTGGCCGATGGTGAAGGCAATGGCGAGGCCGAGCAGCAAGGTCTTGCGCGACAGCGACTTGGTGGCGAGCGCCAGCAGCGGGCCGCCAATGGCGATGCCGCAGGCATAGCCGGAGACGAGATAGCCTGCGGAGGGGATCGAAACGCCGAGGCCCTGCGCCACCTGCGGCAGTACGCCGGCGATGACGAACTCGGTGGTGCCGAAGGCGAAGGCGGCGATGAACAGGGCGATCAGCGGAAGCGACATGGCGGGAAATGGGATCCTCGAATGCAGGTCTCAAACCACGGATGGGCGTTGCCAGCAATCCAGAAATTTTTGTCCCCGCTTTAGCTTTTCTTGACCGATTCCCCAGGTCGCCCGCGAGCCAACCGGGCGGCGACGGTGCCGGCCGGCAGCGGGCAGGCGGCTATGCCGTGTTCTTGCGCCCGTAGGGAACCTTCAGCCATGCCCGTTCGTGGAAATAATAGAGCAGCGACTTGGTGAAGACCTCCGTTACGCCGATGGCGGCCGCGAGCTTGACGCTTCCGGTCACCACCAGCGAAATGATTATCGTGTCGATGGTGCCGGTTACCCGCCAGGAAAGCGCCTTGGCGAAACTGCGCGAATGGGTATCCATCGATCTCCTCCCGGTGGCATCAGATGCTTAGCCGACGGATGGCAGGATGAGCAAAGACTAATTTTGCCGTTGGAGCCACGATGACGAAACCTTGTTCCCAAGTTGATGCCTTTGCGGCAAAAACCCTTGCACCTAGCTCGCCTTCAGCCGTGAGCCGAAGAGCAGGCCGCGCTCTTCGAGAACCGGATAGGCCATCGATGCCAGCAGCGAGTTGATCTGCTTGAGGTCGCGGATGGTGTCGAGGTGGATCGAGCTGGTTTCGACGCTTTTGGCGGTGCCTTCGCGCAGCCGCAGGAAATGGCTGGCGCTGGTTTCTTTCTCGCGGTCGCGCAGCTGGTCCTTCTCCAGCACCAGCTGACGGGCCGTTTCGGGATCGCGCGAGACCAGCACGTTGAAGGCGAGCCGCGCATTGGCCAGCACCGAGCTGTGGAAGGCGCACAATTCGCTCCAGCCTTCGTCGGTGAATTCCAGCCTGCGATCGAACTTCTTCTTCACATGCACCAGCATGTTGCGCACGATGATGTCGCCGACCTGCTCGAGCTTGACGCAGGCGCCAATCAGCTCCTGGCAGCGCAGCGACTCGTCCTCGGTCAGCGGGTTCTTGGTGACCTTGGCGAGGTAGAGTTTTATGGCCGCGTGCTTGCGGTCGACGCGGTCGTCGAGGGCGGCAAGCGCCTTGATCTTGTCGGTATCGGCGTCTTCGTAGAGCTCGATGATGCGTTTCAGCATGATCTCGACTGTCTCGCACACCCGCACCACCTCGCGCGTGGCGTTGGCCAGCGCCTGGCTCGGCACGTCGAGCGCGCTCTCGTTGAGCGCCGAGAGCTCGATGACGTCGAGCGAGGCTGACGGCGCCGGCTTGGTGCCGAGCGCCACGATCTTCTCGGAAGCGCGATAGACGAAGCTGGCCAGCGGCAGGCCGGCGACCAGGATGATGACGTTGAACAGGATATGGGCGTTGACGATCTGGCCGGCCGCCGTGGCGCCGAGAAAGCCGACATGCGGCCTGAAGATCATGAACAGCACCAGCATGACCAGCGACCCAAGCCCGCGCATCAGGAGATTGCCGATCGGCACGACGCGCACGGCGGGGCTGGCCGAGCGGGTCAGCATCGGCGCGATGATCGAGGAACCGAGATTGACGCCGAGGATGAGGACGATGCCGAGTTCGGGCGTGATCAGGCCGCGGCCAGCCAGCGTCGCCATCAACAGGACTGCCGCGATGCTCGACTGGAACAGCCAGGTGATCAGCGCCGCCAGCAGATAGGCGGTGACGGAATCGGTGGAGAAGTAGTTGATGATGACAGGCATGAGCTGGCTGTTGCGCAACGGCTCCGAGGCCTGGCCGATCATTTCCAGCGACAGGATCAAAAGGCCGATGCCGACCAGGATGCGGCCGGTCTGGCGCCAGTCGCGCCGCTCGGTGGCCATGAACATCACCGTGCCGGTGATCAGGCAGAGCGGCACCAGCAAGGTGAGATCGAAGGTCAGCAGCTTCACCACCAGCGCCGAGCCGATCTCGGCGCCGCGCACCGCCAATTGGCCGGCGGCGCCCGAGACGATGCCTGAACCGGCGAAGGAGCCGACCAGCAGAGTGACCGCGGTGGAACTTTGCAGCGCGATCGCCAAGCCCGTTCCGGCCAGCACGGCCATGATCGGGTTGCGCATGGTGGCGCGCAGGCGATGGCGCAGCACATCACCATAGGCGCGTTCGACGCCGGTCTTGACCATGCGGGTGGCAAACAGCATCAGCGCCACGGCGCCGGCCAGATGCAGCAGGACGACGGAGCCGCTCATTGCGCTGCCCGCATGCGGACAGCGCGCGCGGTGCGGACGACGCGGCGATCAGGGGAAAAAGCGAGAGTAGGATTCATGGTCATGGCAGCCGTAATGATAGCCGAGATATCTTAGCCGGATAATAAAATTTTGTCGATTTCAAGGGGCTGTCGCGGCGCGACAAGCCACGTCGGGAAATGGACGGGGCGCGCAAGGCCGGCATGCCGTCCACGGTATCAGCCGGATCTGCCGGGCGGCCGGCTGATGCCTTTGCGATAATGTTCAGCTCACCGTCGTAAATGAAGGAATTCATTAAACAATTGTAATGGGGACGTTCAGTTTCAGTTCATCCGCTGGCGGCTACTCCTCGGGCATCGACAACCAAGGAGACTCGTATGAAACGCATTATCCTTTCCGGCCTCGCCTTCTCGATGCTAGCCGCCACGTCGCTCACCGGCCAGGCGGCGCCGATGAACGCGCCGGTCGCGCCGCAATCGACCTACTCAAAGGTCGATTGGCAGAAGCCCGGCAGGCATGTCGAAAAGCGCGTCGTGAAGAAGAAGGTCGTGGTGAAGCGCAACCACTGGCGTAATGGCCAGAAATATTCCAACTGGAAACGTCACCAGCCGATCCGCGACTACGGCCGCTACGGCCTGCACCGTCCCGGCCGCGGCCAGGAATGGATCCGCGTCGGCAATGACTACGTGCTCGTCGGCGTCCTCTCCGGCGTGATCTTCGGCGCCATCGCCGCTCATTGATCTGCGGCATTAGCCAGCATGAAGGAAGGCGGCCCGAAATGGCCGCCTTTTCTCTGTGGAAAGCGGGTATGGCCTCTATTGGGGCTCGTCGGATTTCGCTGGCGTGATTATATGGCGGGGAAACGAGTTTCCCAATGCGCTTTCCGCCCGCCTTCCTCGACGAGATACGCGACCGTGTGCCGATTTCACAGGTTATCGGCCAGCGCGTCGCGTGGGACCGCAAGAAGACCAATGCGTCGCGCGGCGACTACTGGGCCTGTTGTCCGTTCCACGGCGAGAAGAGCCCATCATTCCACTGCGAGGACAAGAAGGGGCGCTATCACTGTTTCGGCTGCTCGGTCTCGGGCGATCATTTCAAGTTCCTGACCGAACTCGAAGGATTGAGCTTTCCCGAGGCGGTCGAGAAGATCGCCGATATGGCCGGCGTGCCGATGCCGGTCCGCGACGCGCAGGAGGAGCGGCGCGAGAAGGAACGTGCCAGTCTGACCGACGTCATGGAAATGGCGACGGCTTTCTTCCAGGAGCGGCTGCAAGGACCGGAAGGCGCGAAGGCGCGCGCGTATCTGCGCGACCGCGGGTTGACGCCGGCGACCCAGCATTCGTTCCGGCTCGGCTTCGCGCCCGACAGCCGCAATGCGCTGAAGGAGCATCTGGCGGCAAAGGGCGTGCCGAAGGCCGATATCGAGGCCTGCGGGCTGGTGCGGCACGGCGACGACATCCCGGTGTCCTATGACTGGTTCCGCGACCGCATCATGTTCCCGATCCCGGATTCGCGCGGCAAGATCATCGCCTTTGGCGGCCGCGCGCTGGCGCCCGATGCGCCGGCCAAATACATGAACTCGCCCGACACCGAGCTCTTCCACAAGGGCAATGTGCTCTACAATTTCGCCCGCGCCCGCAAGGCGCTGGCCAAGGGCGGCACGGTCATCGCGGTCGAAGGCTACATGGACGTGATCGCGCTGGCGCAGGCCGGTTTCGAGAATGTGGTCGCGCCGCTCGGCACCGCGCTCACCGAGAACCAGCTCGAGTTGTTGTGGCGCATGGCCAGCGAACCGGTTCTGTGCTTCGACGGCGACAAGGCCGGGCTGAAGGCGGCGTGGCGGGCCGCCGATCTCGCGCTGCCATCGGTCCAGGCGGGGCGCTCGGCGCGCTTTGCGCTGCTGCCGGAAGGCAAGGACCCCGACGACCTGGTCAAGGCCGAGGGGCCGGACGCATTTCGCGCCGTGCTCTCGGACGCACGGCCGCTGGTCGACCTGTTGTGGATGCGCGAGACGGCGGGCGGCGTCTTCGACACGCCGGAGCGGCGAGCGGAACTTGAAAAGACGCTGCGCGAGCTGACCAGCCGCATCCGCGACGAGAGTCTGCGCTACCACTACCAACAGGAGATGCGCGAGCGGGTGCTGAGCTTCTTCGGCTCCCAGCGCGGCTCCCGCCAGGGCCGCGACAATAGCGGCCGGCCAGGAGCGCGCGGCCAGGGCAAGGCTGCCGCGCCCGGCGGACAGTTCGCCAAGGGCGGCGGCCGCATCGCCATCACCGAAAGTCTCGGCCAGTCGGCGCTGGTCAAGCGCGGCGAGGGGATGTCGGTGCGCGAGGCGACGATCATCGTGGCGCTGGTCAACCATCCGGCGCTGATCGACGAGAATTTCGCGCATGTCGAGTTTCTCGATCTCGCCAATTCCGACCTGAACCGGCTGCACGCGGCCATCCTCGATGCGATGGCGCATGACATGGCCAATGACCGCCATGCCGTTGTGGCGACGATCGAGCGCGCCGGCTGCGCCGAGATCTGGGAACGCGCCGTGGGCCTGATCCGGCGGGCGCGGCAATGGCCGGCACTGGAGACGGCGGCGCTCGAGGATGCTCGCGACGCTCTGAACCAGGCACTGCACTTGCAGCGCAGCGCGCGCACCTTACATAAGGAGCTGAAACAGGCGGAAGCGGCTCTCGAAGCGGATCCATCGGACGAAAACTTTCGCCATCTGATCGAAATTCAGGCGCAATTTCAGGATGTACAAGCGACGGAAGCGCTGATCGAAGGGTTCGGCGTCTCTTCGGGCAGGGCCGGGCGAGCCTAAGTGCAAGCGGGTACGGAATGAGAGCGTGGCCGGGCTTCCCAGAGAGCCGGGCGCGCTAAGTCGGGTAATTGATTCGCTTTTTTCATGCGAATCATGCCAGAGGCGCTTGACCTTCCGGCAGAATGGCGGAATCAGGACGATTCGAAACGTTCACCCGCACCCGTGTCGACGGGAAGTGCAGCGATAAGAGGTCCTGGTCACTGGACAGGCAGACAGCCTGCCACAGATATCAGGGTTAATCTGGACTTAATGCATGTCGCCCAAAAGTGGAAACCGGTTTTGGGGCGACGACATGCACCAAACAAAGAGTGGATGCAGTTCGTGGCCCGGGTGAAGCGCGTTTAGAAAAACGAGCATATCCAATTTGACTGGTCCGACAGCTTATGCGGCCCGATGCCCGGCCGCTAGGAGAAGATAAAGACTATGGCGACAAAGGAAAAGGAAGAGGTCGAGACCGAACGCGAAGGCGCCACCGATGGGCCTCTGCTCGACCTTTCCGATGATGCTGTCAAGAAGATGATCAAGGCCGCCAAGAAGCGCGGCTATGTCACGATGGACGAGCTGAATTCGGTGCTGCCTTCCGAGGAAGTGACCTCCGAGCAGATCGAGGACACGATGGCGATGCTGTCCGACATGGGCATCAATGTCGTCGAGGACGACGAGCAGGGCGAAGAGGCCGAGGCCAGCGACACCGCGGCGGACGCCGAGGAAGACGCCAATGAACTGGCCGAGCAGACCGGCACCGCCGTTGCCGCCACCACCACCAAGAAAGAGCCGACCGACCGCACCGACGACCCGGTGCGCATGTACCTGCGCGAGATGGGCTCGGTCGAGCTTCTGTCGCGCGAGGGCGAAATCGCCATTGCCAAGCGCATCGAGGCCGGCCGCGAGACGATGATCGCGGGCCTGTGCGAAAGCCCGCTGACCTTCCAGGCCATCATCATCTGGCGCGACGAACTCAACGAATCCAAGATCCTGCTGCGCGAGATCATCGATCTCGAAGCCACCTATGCCGGCCCCGAGGCCAAGCAGGCGCCGGTCGTCGAGCGCATCGAGGAAGCGCCCAAGGCTGACGAGAAGTCGCGCCGCGGGCGCGACGAGGAAGACGACATCACCAATGTCGGCGCCGACACACGCGGCATCGGGGACGACGACGAGGAAGACGAGGACGAGGCGAGCCTGTCGCTGGCGGCGATGGAAGCGGAACTCCGTCCGCAGGTGATGGAGACGCTCGACGTCATCGCCGACACCTACAAGAAGCTGCGCAAGCTGCAGGACCAGCAGGTCGAGAACCGTCTGGCCGCCGCCGGCACGCTGTCGCCCAGCCAGGACCGCCGGCTGAAGGAACTGAAGGACCAGCTGATCAAGGCGGTGAAGTCGCTGTCGCTCAACACGGCGCGTATCGAGGCGCTGGTCGAGCAGCTCTACGACATCAACAAGCGCCTGGTGCAGAACGAGGGCAAGCTGCTGCGCCTCGCCGAAAGCTATGGCGTGCGCCGCGAGGAGTTCCTGAAGGAATATCAGGGCTCGGAGCTCGATCCCAACTGGACGCGCTCGATCGCCAATCTGACCTCGCGCGGCTGGAAGGAATTCACCAAGAACGAGAAGGATGCGATCAAGGACCTGCGCGCCGAGATCCAGCATCTGGCCACCGAAACGGCGATCTCGATCCTGGAATTCCGCAAGATCGTCAACCAGGTGCAAAAGGGCGAACGCGAAGCCGCGATCGCCAAGAAGGAAATGGTCGAGGCCAACCTGCGCCTCGTCATCTCCATCGCCAAGAAATACACCAACCGTGGCCTGCAGTTCCTCGACCTGATCCAGGAAGGCAATATCGGCCTGATGAAGGCGGTCGACAAATTCGAATACCGCCGCGGCTACAAGTTCTCGACCTACGCGACATGGTGGATCCGGCAGGCGATCACGCGTTCGATCGCCGACCAGGCGCGCACCATCCGCATCCCGGTGCACATGATCGAGACGATCAACAAGATCGTGCGCACCTCGCGCCAGATGCTGCATGAGATCGGCCGCGAGCCGACGCCGGAGGAACTGGCCGAGAAGCTCGCCATGCCGCTGGAAAAAGTGCGCAAGGTGCTGAAGATCGCCAAGGAGCCGATCTCGCTCGAAACGCCGGTCGGCGACGAGGAGGATTCGCATCTGGGCGATTTCATCGAGGACAAGATGGCGATCCTGCCGATCGACGCGGCGATCCAGGCCAATCTGCGCGAGACCACCACGCGCGTGCTGGCCTCGCTGACGCCGCGCGAGGAACGTGTTCTGCGCATGCGCTTCGGTATCGGCATGAACACCGACCACACGCTGGAAGAAGTCGGCCAGCAGTTCTCGGTCACCCGCGAGCGTATCCGCCAGATCGAAGCCAAGGCGCTGCGCAAGCTCAAGCACCCGAGCCGGAGCCGCAAGCTGAGAAGCTTCCTCGACAGCTAAGGCGGGTTCTATCTGTCACGAGAATCAAGGGCGCCAACTGGTGCCCTTTTCGTTTCAGGCGGGTTGGCTTCTACAAGGGCACGTTCAGCCGCGTGCCCTTGAGGATGATGCCGCCCCGGTCGCCGATGTCGATCGAGCCATAACGCTGCCTGAAACAATCGGGCAGCGGACGGTCGCCGGGCACTGACAGCCACAGGCGCAGCATATGGCGCCGCTTGTCCGGATCCGGCCAATCCCGAAAACCCATGCGGTCGTGAAGCAGCGAATGATTGTAGACAAACTGCATGTCGCCGGGCCGTAACCGCATCGACAGGTTCAGCTTCGGGTCATTGGCAAGGCTGTCGAAGAGATCCAATGCTTCGACATGCGCAGCACTCAGCCGCATGGCATCCGGGAAGCGCTGCGCGCTGTCGATGTACTGGCGCTGATAGATCCCGGTCAGCAGCCCCGCATGCCAGTTGAGGACCGGGATTTCGAAGTAGGGCTTTTGTCCTTCCGGTATCTCGCCGCGCCGGTCGGTGGCAATCGGATCAAACAGCAGGCGGACCAGATCAGGTCGCCTTTTGCGCATCTCGTTGTGGATCGTCACCGTACTTACCAGCAGGGACTCGCCGCCTTGCATGGCATCTTGCAGGCAGAGCAGGCCGACAACATCGGCGGAGTCGGTGTGGAACGTCTGGCGCTCCGAGGTCTGGTAGATGCGTGTCGTGGCGTCCTTCGCGTCGGCGCCTATGTCGCGGACATGGCCAAGTATATGGCCCTGGGCGTTCTGGGACCGAGCGCTTCCCAGATGGGCGCCAATCCCACAGAAGATCGTTGCCGCCATTCGCGCGGAGTATCCTTCGACCGGGAGACCGCGAAGCACCTCGAACCCTATGCCGGCGATTAGTTTTTCGCGAAGGGCGGCAAGATGGCCAGCAAGCCGGGGCAAGGGGAAATCAGCCTTGGTCAGACCGCCGATATCGTGCGAACCGGCAAGAAAGCCGGTTGCGGCGGCTTCCAGCTCTGCGACGTCCTTCGGGTCCAGTTCGACCAGCCATCGTTCAGGATGCTTCGCCATGTCCTCGCCGGTCCACGCGCCGGGAATTTCGATCCGTTCCGGCGGCAGGTCTGTTGTTTCGCGCATGAAGCTCTCCTGCGGCTGGACTGGGCCTCGGACGTTGGCCGGTATCTGCCGTGTCGGACGGCCACGACGGAGACTGCCGCAATCAGGCGGGTTTTTAAACCGGCTTTGCCTGATCGCCGCCGATTGATTTGCGGCCGTCGCCATGCCAGCGCCTTGTGTCGGCTGGCACGAGGATCGCGCCCGCTCGGCAATACGGCGCCGGCGCGGTAGTGCTTGCGGGACGCTGGCAGCGGGAGGATAATCTGACGACGGATGCATTTTCTGGGCGACAACCCCGGAAGCCCGCCCCGGTCGAGGCCGTCGTTTTAGCGGTCTCAATGCCGTGTTCCGTGGCCCGGAGAGAGGTGTGCCATGACGACTTACATCGTGCTGATGAACTGGACCGAGCAGGGCGCGAAAAATGTGCGCGACTCGCCCAAGCGGCTGGACGCGGCCAAGAAGCAGCTCGGCGAGATGGGTGGATCGTTCAAGTCGTTCTACCTGACCATGGGCGAATTCGACATGGTGTCGGTGGTCGAAGCGCCTGATGATGCGGTGCTCGCCCGTTTCGCGCTGATGCTGGGCTCGGGCGGCAGCGTCAAGACGCACACGCTCAAGGCCTTCCCGGAATTTGCTTACCGCGAGATCATCTCCTCGCTCGGATGAATCCATCGGCAGGTTTCTCGAAGTCGATGGTCGTTGGCGACGCCTTGCCGCAAGGCAAGGCGCTTCGCCGTGGCAGGGGGCGGCCAGGGGGGATCGCGATGAAGATGTTGGCTGCCGGCCTGGCCGCACTGTCCTTAATGCCGATCGACGCCGGCGCTGCCGTGCAAAAACCGGTCGGCATGGCCAATCCGGTATCCGTCCATTGCGGCGAGGTCGGCGGGCGCCTGGCGATGAGGAAGGACAAGGCCGGCAATGAATATGGATTTTGCCGCCTGCCCAACGCACGCCTGTGTGAAGAGTGGGCGCTGTTTCGCGACAACAAATGCGTCGGGCCGAAGACGGCGATGCGCGGCAAGTGAGCCTTGACAGGATCACGCCTTTGCTGACTGTCTGGTACAACACACATTGTCCGGTCTGCGATGCCGGCATCGGCAGGCAGAAGCGGCGGCTGATCGAAGTGGTCAAGGCCGGACGGGTCGAGTTTCGCGACATCAACCTGGAGCCGGCGGCCCTTGCCGGACATGGCGCCTCGCTGGAGGATATCCGCCGCCGGCTGCATGCCACCGATGCGGACGGCCGGCTGCTGGTCGGCGCCGACGTTGCGATTGCAGTGTGGGCGATGACACCTGGCGAGGGCTGGCTGGCGGGATTGCTCGGCAATCCGATCGCCTTGCCGCTGACCCGCTTTGCCTATGATCGCTTCGCAGACCTGCTCTATGCCTGGAACCGCCGCAAGGGGCGGTGGTAGCGCCTGTGAAATCGGGTGAAATCAATGATGGCGGTGCGGACGCATCTGGTTCGGGATGACGCGTTCAAACAGTCCGCCCGCCTCTATCCATGCCCGGGTCGATTTTTCGGCGTCATCGATCAGCGCGCCCGTGCGGGTGAAGTCGTAGGGCGAGCCCACCAGCGGGCAGAGCGAGGGGACAATCGCGTAGTCGATCTCGGCCGGCATGGTGTCGAGTTCGCGCACCAATTGCCGGGCGATCAACAGTGTCAAGGCATGCAGGCCGTTGGCAACCGCGCCTTGCGGCGGCGCGCGCAGATTGCAGGCGAAGCCGGTCGGCAGCACGATCAGCCGGCGCGCGCCGAGGCTGATCGCGACACCGACCGGTGTATTCGAGGTCACGGCGCCGTCGATCAAGAACCGCTCGCCGACCCGCACCGGCGCGAACGCAACCGGAATGGCGCTTGAGGCGGCGATCGCCTCGGCCGCGTTGCCTTTCGAGATCACCACCGCGTCACCGGAGAAGAGATCCGTCGCGATGATGTGGATCGGGATCGGCGCCTCCTCGAGGTCGCGATAGGGCAGGTTGCGCTCGATCAGATTGCGGATGCCGTGCGAGGCGGATAGAAAATCGCGCCGGGCCGCAAAGCCAAGCATCGACCGCCAACTGACGGGAAACACGTCGTTGCGGGTGATGCCCCGCCACAGGGCATCCAGCCGCGCGACGGTCTCCATTGTGCCGGCGGCGGCGTAGTAGGCGCCGTTGATGGCGCCGACGCTGGATCCGACGACGAAATCGGCTGTCACGCCCGCGGCGACCAGCGCCTTCAGCATGCCGACCTGTACCGCGCCGAAACTGCCGCCGCCCGCGAGCACCAGCGCGACCTTGTCTGTTCCTGATGGCATGGCACGACCTCGTTGCATGGCCCGCTCAAGGGTTCGCCGGCGTCGGATTGTTTGTTTCGTGGAATTCTCCCCATGCCAGCACGTCTTCGTGAAGCGCCGCTCGCGCCGGAAGCCAATTGGCGGCCAGCGCCAGACGAGTGAACCGGCCGCCACGAGGCCCGCAGCAAAACTTCTCTGGCACGACATTCAGATACATCGTAAGATATATCTTGACTCCGGGGAAGAGCGCGCCTAATTAAGATATATCGTAAGATAGAACTCAAGGAGCAATCAATGCACAAAGATTTCGGGCGCGGCCATTTCGGCGAGCGCATGTTCATGCACATGGCCGGCAAATTCGGCGGACGCGGCGGCGGTTTCGGTCCGTTCGGGGGCAGGGGCGGCGGCGGTCGCGGCGGCGCGGGCGACATGTTCCGCGCCGGGCGCATGCTGGCCGACGGCGATCTCAAGCTGATCACGCTGTCGCTGCTGGCCGAAGCGCCTCGCCACGGCTACGACATCATCAAGGCGCTGGAAGAGCGCACCAGCGGCATCTACAGCCCGAGCCCGGGCGTGGTCTACCCGACACTGACCTTCCTGGAAGAGGCCGGCTATGCCGTCTCGTCAAGCGAGGGCAACAAGAAGGTGTTTTCCATCACCGAGGCCGGGCAGGCGCATCTTGCCGACAATCGCGAGATGATCGACAGCGTGCTCGAACACCTCGAACGCTTCGGCCGCAAGATGGCCAAGGCGCGTGAATGGTTCGGCTGGAATGATGACAGCGAGGACCGTCGCGGGGGCCGAGGCGGGCGTGGCGACCGTTCGGAGGCGCGCGACGAGTTCCGCGCTATCCGTCACCGGCTGCGCGCCGCGCTGAGCGACATCGTCGATGCCCCGGCCGAAAAACAGGCCGAGGCCATGAGCATCCTCGAAGCCGCGGCCGAGGCGCTGGAAGCCTTGTCGCGCAAATAAGGCGAGGGCGCCTGGCATGGGAACGCTTGGTTTCCTCGCCCCGAGGAAACGAGGGCGAGGAACCTACGTTCTGCTAAGCCGGCGCCAGTACCCCCACCCGGACCTGCGGTCCGACCTCCCCACAAGGGGGAGGTTGAAGCGGCGGATACCAAAAGCCGGGGAGGCCCGGGCTTTTCTGCGTCGGGGCATGCCGGCCTCACTCCTTGCCGACATATTCGCTGATCAGCTTTTCGTTGCGCGCCTTCTCGATCTTGGCGGTGGTCTCGGCCGAGATGCGCTCGTCGGTGCGGTACTTCACAAGGTTCACAAGGCTGCCGGTGAGCAGCAGGATGCCCATGGCCCAGTAGCCCTTGGTCGACAGGTCGACGGGCGCCAGCCACAGCGACAGGCCGAGCATGAAATAGGCGGCACCGACCGAGATGGTGTTGAACATGATGTAGGTCTGATTGGCGTTCATTGGAGTTCTCCGTGCTTTGACGAGAGTTGGATTGGAAGTCAGGTCCGGGAAAGCGGTTTCAGTTGATGGTCTTCAGCCGTTCGAGCACATCCTTGGCGCGCACCTTCACCGCCGGACCGTGTCCTGCCTCGGCAAGGCGGTCGCGGATTGCCTCGTGACGCAATTCGCCGTCGATCTCGTCGAGGATGCCGGCCTCCTCGAACGGGTCGCTGGCTCCCTTGATGCGAGCCAGAAGTTCCTCCGCTTCGTTGAGGTTTGCCGAATGGCCGATCGACCTGACGAGGCGTGACTGCGCCTTGCGTTCGGCATCGATGGCGCGGGCCGAGATCATGCCCTGGTTGAGGTCGATGATACGGCGATGCGCCCGCTCCACCGAAACGCGCATCCGCAAGGTCTTTTCGCCAAGGCTCTGCACGGTGGCGCGGCGGACTTCGCGTTCGTTCTCCAACTCGGCGATGGCCGCGGCACCGCTTTCGGCGAGCCCGTTGTTGCCGGCGGCCAGCGCGCTCAGCGTGCGGGTTTCCAGATCGGCGTGGCGGCGGTCGAGCTGGTCGAGGCCGGCCTGCTCGGCGCGCTGGCGCACGATCAGGGTGGCAAGCGTCTGCTTGGCGGCGGCAAGTCCCGCCTCGGCGTCGCGGATGCGCTGCGCCAGAAGGTCGATGGCAAAGCGATCCTTCAGGCCGTCCTCGGCACGCGCGCTGGCGCCGTCGAGCAATGTTCTGATCAGGCTAAGCATGTTCTTCTCCCTTCGAATTTTCCCGGGAACAATGTTCACAAAGCCAAATATAACAGGAAATGAACATTGTTCAAGCTATTTTTGAACGCTGTTCACGACGCTCGGGGTATGGTAAACGAGCAGTCTGGGTGGTTCCTGACAGCGTTCCGTCCGGCAAGGATGCGCATTCACAGGGAAAAGCATGGCACTGGACAAGGAAGAGACCGGCGAGCGCGTGCTGGCCATTGCCGAGACGCTCATCAACGAGGGCGGCATGGACAATCTGAAGGCGAGGACCATTGCCGAGCAGGCGGGCATCTCCGTCGGTTCGGTCTACAATCTTTTTTCCGATCTCGACGGCGTGCATCGTGCCGTCAACATGCGGCTGCTGGACCGGCTGGGGGCCGCGGGGGCGGCGGCGATGGCCGACCTCACCAAGCGCGGCATCACCGACGTGCGGCAGCGCCTGCTGGCATTGGCCGGCGCCTATATGCGCTTTGTCGAGGCGCATCCCGGCAGCTGGCCGGCACTGCTCGCCTTCAACAGGCGCCGTCCGACGCTGGCCGAGCCGGATGCCTATGAAGCGCGGCTCGACCAGCTGTTCGACATTATCGCCGCGGTGCTCGCCGGCGGCGACTTCGATCTCGACGACGAAACGCGCCGGGTGGCGGCGCGCACATTGTGGTCAAGCGTGCACGGCATCGTCACCAGCGGCTATGCGGCGAGATCCGTACGCCGGCAGGCGGACGAGATCGAGCGGCAGGTGGAACTCCTTGTGACCGTCTTCATCAGGGGGCTGGAACGCGGCGGCACATTCGCGCATGCTGGGCCAACAGCGTCGTGAATCGCCGACAAGAAGCGGTTTGCAGGGGCGAACAAGGAGATTTGAGCCATGTCTTTTCTGAAGCGTCTTTTCGGCGGCGGCGGTGAAGCGGCCGAGCCCAAGGGTGCGGCACCCGCCAAGCAGGTCGAGCACAAGGGTTTCCTGATCAGCGCCACGCCCTACAAGGCCGAGGGCCAGTACCAGACCTGCGGCGTGGTCTCCAAGGAGATCGACGGCGTGATGAAGGAACACAGATTCATCCGCGCCGACCGTTTCGCCGGCCTCGACGACGCCATCGACATCTCCATCAAGAAGGGTATCCAGCTGGTGGATGAACAGGGCGATCGGATGTTCGGGTAGGCGGGGCGGGCTGAGGCGGCGATCATCGGTATTGCGCCGCAAGGGCAATGCCTGACGGCAGTTCTTGCTGGAAGGCGCGCAAAGGCATCTCGGGCAATGGCTGGATTTCCGAGCCACCGAATCCGCCATCCAGGTCGTCGGCATCTTCCGCGACAGATGCGGCGGCCGATGCCCAGACAACCGAAAAGACGATGCAGAAATTTCGCGCAGTGCTGAAAGCCCAGTTCACGCCAAGCACATGATCCCGGGCGGGGCCCCGGGATTTGCTGTCTTGAAGTCGGTGCGGGGCGCCTAGTGCCCGGCAAGCCTTATCCGCGCTTTTTTATGACGCCGTACAGCACGTTGCGGTTCTCGCCAAAGTAGACCTGCGCATCGACCGTGTTGCGGTCGACGCTGGCGTTGATGATGTTCCACATATCGGTTTCCGTGCGCAGCAGCAGAACCCAGTCCATGAATGTCTCCCAATACCCCGCGCCGGAATTACTTTCGGCGTAGTTCGCGAACAGGAATATCCCATTCGGCTTCAGCATCTGCAGGCAAGTCTTGGTGAGCTTCACCGCGACGTTGTGCTGGAGATAGTCGTAAAGGCCGGAGGCGTAGATGAAGTCGAACTTGCCCAGTCTGTGGCCCCTGGTGAGCAGGGTTCGCACCGAACCGTCGATGGCCTCGACGGCGGTGCCCTGGAAGTCGCGCGCTATCAGTCCGACGCTCTGGGGGTCCTGATCGAGCGCGACCCAGCGCTTGAGGCGGCCTTCGGCCAGGGCGGTGGAACGATTGGCTTCCCGCAAATGGCCGGCCGCGATCGCGAGAACCTCGGTTTGCGGCCCATTTTTGTCCGCAATCTCATCGACATAGCGCGTCAAGAGATCGCGCCGTTCCCGCGCTGCGATGGACGAGGGCACGTCCTTGGTATAGTTATAGAGTGCCTTGCCGACCTCCGAGGCGTTCGCCACGCTCTCGGCCACATGCGGGTCGCAATAGATGTAGTCGAGCAACTGCGCGTCGCCGGAATAACCTCTGGGCTTGGTGAAGGACCAGCGCGTAAGCGGATCCTCGAGAAAATATTTCACGACCGGGTGGTTCTGCACCACCGGTATCAAGGCTTGCCAAACGTCGCGATGAACCTTGGAGCGTGTCGCGCTGAGGTACGACGTCAGACGACGAATGATCTCGGCGGGGTCCTTATGTTGCTCGATCTGCTGCTGTGTCGCGTGGAGTATGAGTGCAAGCTCGGCGCGAGCGGTTTCGAAAGCTTCGCCGTAATGCTCGATCTTTCCTCGAGGTAGCCCGTCGGCAATCAGCTCGGCAGTAATCAGGCTTTTGCCGTCAAAGAGAGTTTGCACACGGATGCTCCATAGTTAACAGTTAGTTAACTTATTGCGTAGAATGCTCCATTTGCCAATGTCGGCTCATGAGCATTCTATCGATATGATTAATTTCCCGCTAACCATATCAATTCTTTGGGGTTTTTAAGGAGCGATTCCGGGTTCGAGTTAACGAAAACTTGTCCTGCATCATTGCATTTGGCTGCGCGGGCAAGACATGTCGCACCCAAGGAGTCGGTCTGCGTTGGGGGCAGAAGCTGCAAAAGAATTCGGATCGCGAAATCCCCTTCAGCCGGGATTTGTGAACGAGCGCGTGTCATCCCGAGTGGCCGATGCGGTGGATTCGGAACCGCACGATCCGCGCCAGGAGTTGGAGGCGACCGAACTTCGTATCCTTTACCGCAAGGAAGCTGAAGCAACGCGAAGAGTGGAAGCCAGGCCAGGGCTTTGGATCGCCGTTGCCATCTATCTGCTGTTTTCGGCAATGGATCTGCTGCTCATTCCAGACGTGGCGGCCTACACGATCGAGGCGCGCTTTGCGGTCGGATTGGCAGCGCTTTTGACCTTGGAGGCGCAGCTTCGCCGGGGAGTCGGAGCAGAATGGCTTGATGTCACCTGCGCTGCGGCCATTATATTTGGCTACCTTGGTTGGTTATGTCCAACGATCTTGTCTGCGGAGAAAGAGAGCGTTTCTTATTATATGGTCTTCGGCACCATTTTTATGATGGGTGCAAATCTCTTCTTTACATTTCGATTTAAGCTGTCTATTGTAACATCCGCTATAATATTATTTTTACTGTTCATTGTTAATTATTTCGTTCCTTCTACTCCGACGTACAAGCTAGTATTAGCTATTTTCTATATTTCATGCTTCACGTTCACCTCATATGTGAACTGGAAGCTGAACGAAGAGCGTTACAACGTCTTCCTGAATGCCCTGGAAGCCAAAATTCAGCACAGGGAGGCCACCGAGCGCGGCAAGGCGCTGCTCAGGCTGTCGCGGACGGATCCGCTTACAGGTCTGGAGAACCGGCGGGCGATCGACGAGAAGCTGCGGGACTACTGGAGCGACTGGCAGAAGCTTGGCGCAGGTTTTGCCGCGATCCTGATCGACGTGGACTTCTTCAAAAAGTTCAACGACTGCTACGGCCATCAGGAGGGCGACCGTTGCCTGATCCATGTCGCCAACGCCCTCAGCGATCTGATCAAGGGCTATGATGGTTCGATCGGGCGCTACGGCGGTGAAGAATTCATCGTCCTGGCGCGCATGGACAAGAAGGACCAGGTCGCGGATCTCGCGGAAGCCATTTGCCGCACGGTGGAGAACCTGGCGCTTACCCACGAACTGCGACGGGACGGTATTTCGATCGTGACGGCGAGTGTTGGCGCTGCCTTCACCAGGAAGCAGTCCGGCGCCAAGCTGGAGAAGATCATCCACGAGGCGGATCGCGCGCTCTATCTGGCAAAGGCCAGCGGCCGAAACTGTGCCCGGCTGTTCGATCCGACCGATCCCCAGAGCAGCGACGAGAGCGAGAATCTTGCGGCCTTGCTGAAGATCGCGATCGGCCAGGATCTGGTTTCGCTCGTCTATCAACCCATCCAGGATGTCAAATCGGGCAGGCTAGAGGCCGTGGAGGCGCTGATGCGCCTCAAAATGCTGGACGGCACCTTGGTTCCGCCGAGCCTGTTCATTCCCGTTGCCGAACGCACTGGCGCGATCCTGGAACTCGGGCGCTGGGCAATAAGGACCGTGTGCACCGAGCTTCTGGCTGGCGATCACGTCCGCGTTGTCAGCGTCAACGTCTCGCCGATCCAGCTCAAGACGCCCGGCTTCGCTGCATCCGTCGCGACCATCCTGGGCGAGACCGGCGTGACCGGCAACAGGCTGGCCTTCGAAATCACCGAAGGGCTGGAAATGGAGATGCACTCGGACATCCTGCGGTGCATCAGCGACCTGAAGCTGTTGGGCATCAAGATATGGCTTGATGATTTCGGGACCGGCTTCGCCGGCCTTTCGTGGCTTCGTCTGATCGATTTCGATACGGTGAAGATCGATCGCTCGTTCCTTCATGACTGCGCCACGCCCAAGGGCATGGCCATGCTGCAGGACATCATCGCCCTGGTCCGCAATCGCGGCCACAAGATCCTCGTCGAAGGGGTGGAAACCGAGCAGCAGATGGGCCTCATGCGCGAATACCGTATAGACAAGGTCCAGGGCTTTCATGTCGGTCGCCCGCTTCCGGCAGCGAATTTCCAGGCAAAGCGGGCCATCCAGAAACGCTCATTTCCGGTTCTCAAATCCGCGTAGCGACAGGCCAGGCGGTAGCGTCATGCCACCGCCTCGCTCAAGCTGGCACTCGAGCCGATCCTACAATCCGGTTGCATTTTTATCCAGTCTGAAACGACGCTGTTCTTGGCCGCTCGGGCCGCTCTTGCAAGCGCTTGTCAGATCGGCAGTTCCAGCGTGTATTTGATCGTCTGGCTGGGGACGTCGGTCTTGACGTTCTGGACGCCCCTGATGCGGCTCAGATGCTCCGACTGGAAGCGGCGGTAGTCGTCGATGCTGGCGGCCACCACGCGCACCATGGCGTCGCAGTCGCCCAGCATCAGATAGCATTCCATGACCTGGGGCAGCCTGGCCACCTCAGTGGCGAAATGCTCGATCGTGTCCTCGTCCTGCGCCTTCAGCCAGATGCGGGTGAAGAAGGTGAGGCCCTTGCCGATGCTCGCCGGGTTGAGCACGGCGACATAGCGATCGATGATGCCGGCTTCCTCCAGGAGTTTTACGCGGCGCAGGCAAGGCGAGGGCGACAGGCCGACCTCATTGGCCAGGTCGTTGTTGGCCATGCGGCCGTCGCGCTGCAACGCGCGCAGGATGCGTTTGTCGATGTCATCGAGTTTCATGGCGTTGAATTCCATTTTCTTTTTAGTTTGCGGCATTCAATGCCAAAATCAGGTGAGACACAACAATCTTCGCGACCAAATTGCGCAGAAATGTGGGTATGTTTGCCGCCGGTATCACGAGAATTCAAACCCAGGGAAGCGGCGGCCGCGAGGCCGGCCGGTGGCAAGGCATGAGCATTTCACAGACAGCCCAAACAGCGGGCGATGGCTCGGGATCGGAACTCCGCCGAGGCGTGGCGTCCTGTGCGCCGGTGCTGTTGGGCACCATCCCCTATGCGCTGGTGCTTGGCGCCCAGGCCTCCCAGAAAGGATTGAGCACGGTCGAGTTGTCTATGATGACGGGGCTGAATTTCGCCGGGGGATCGGAATTCGCGGCAATCCAGTTGTGGACGTCGCCGCCGCATGTCCTGCTCATCGTCGCCATTACCTTCCTGGTCAACAGCCGTCATCTGCTGATGGGAGCGGCGCTGGCGCCGTTCCTGCGCGACCTGCCGCGGCGCGAGGTGTTCCCGGCGTTGTTCTTCATGTGCGACGAAAGCTGGGCGCTGGGCCTGGCCGACGCCAAGCAGCGTGCCGCCGACGGGATCAGGCCGGCCTTCAGCCCGCGCTACTATATGGGCGCGGCGCTGGCGATGTATGTGACCTGGGTGGCCTTCACCACGCTCGGCGCCTTGCTCGGTCCGATGCTTGGCCATGTCGAGACCTACGGCTTCGACATGGCTTTCCCGGCCGTCTTCCTGGTGCTGATGCGCGGCATGTGGAAGGATATGAAAGCGGCGCTGCCCTGGCTGGTGAGCCTCATAGTGGCCGCACTTGTCTATCTCTTCGTTCCCGGCGCCTGGTATGTCGCGGCGGGCGCGGTGTCCGGGCTGCTTGCCGCCTGGCTGATGGCGGGTGAGGCATGATCGACATGGCGACCTTTTTCACCATCGTGCTGATGGCCGGCGTCACCTATCTGACGCGGATCGGCGGCTATGTCGTGCTGCGCAACCGCGTGCTCGGCGCCCGTGCCACGGCGGTGATGGAAGCCGCACCCGGCTGCGTGCTGATCTCGGTCATCGCACCAGCCTTCGTGTCGCGCAATCCGGCCGACCTCCTGGCGCTGGCCATCACCTTGGTCGCCGCGACGCGGCTCTCCATGCTGCCGACCGTGTTGATCGGAGTGGTGGCGGCGGGGCTGCTGAGGCATTTCATTGGATAGAAAGGCAGCTGCCGGTTGGAGCAGAATCTGATCACTCAGGCTCGTAACCTGCGGCGCTGAAGTAGTTTGTGCATTCCTCGGCGGTGAAGCGGGGCAGCGCGTCGCGGATAGTGTCGCAGAGCTCGGGGATGTTGCGGGCGGCGGCTTGACGACCCCGCACCTCTCGCGGTCGAGGTTAGTGGTGGCCCTTTCTCAATGGCTGGCCGATCAAGGTGAGCGGTGAAACGGATCCGACGCGCCCGCATCTCTCTCGGCCTATCCACCAAGTTCGCGAGAAACGGGAACAATTAATGAAAAACGCACGGAATTTTAGCCGGAACGCACACGGTTCTTCCTCGTTTTGGCTCTGAGGGAACCATGAAACGGAGAGAGAACGATGAAAAGGCTTTTGTTACCCGTTATAACAGGCGCGCTTGTTGCCCTGTCTGGCGCAGCTTTTGCCGACACTCCCGTATCCGCCGCTACCAACCTTAACGTTCGAGCCGGGCCGGGCTCGCAGTATCCGGTCATCGGCGTGCTGCGGGCGGGCCAGACGGCCACACTGAACGGCTGCCTGCAAAACTCGAAATGGTGCACCATCGCCGAGGCCGGTGGTCAAGGCTGGGTCTATTCCGACTACGTCACCGCAGAATTCGGCGGCAATCGGGTGGTCTTAACCGAGCGGCCGGCCGATTCCGGCATCGCGGTTGTGAAACCTCCTCGCGATCAAGGCGGTAATGCCGGAGCCATCGCCGGCGGCGCTACCGGAGCAATCGCCGGCGCTATCATTGGAGGACCAGTTGGCGCTGCTGTGGGCGGCGCGGCTGGGGTCGTCGGCGGCGGTGCAGCCGGCACCGTGATCAATCCGCCGGAACAGGTGCGCACTTACATCAGCGCGCATCGGGTCAAGCCTGTTTACCTTCAAGGCAAGGTTGTGACCGGCGCGACCCTGCCTGACACGGTGGCCCTACAGAAGATCCCGAACTACCGGTACCGATATGTCTATGTGAACAACCGCCCGGTGCTGGTTGAGCCATCGACGCGCCGCATCGTCTATGTGGTACACTGAAGCGCCGATCGGTAATGGATACCGACCGTCGGGCGAGCTGCCCGGCGGTCAAGCCGAGGCGGGCTGTTGACCACAACACAATTGGCGCGGCTGTAGATAGCAATCGTCCGTTCACCGTAATAAACCAATCTGATTGACGGCACTGGAGGCAGCGCTCAGCGAGGAGCCGCGCTCCGGGGGGCGCGCAGCTTTCCGGCGAGGAGGAGGCCTTGCTGGTGGCCACCGCCTGCTCCAGCCCGCCGCCGGGCCGCGGTCGCTGGACGGTGGACGACGACAGTTCGCCGAAGTGATGACGGCCTCGCGCGACTCACGCGAGGCCGTCATCGCCCAGATTTCAGGTCCCTCGGCCAGCATTAGCTAGTTCACAGGGTCTGCGGCCCCTGTTGAGCGGCATGTAGGACGGTCAGTATCTCGACGGTATCTCTGCCTACGCGACAAGGGACGATACAGGGAGTCGATTTGATACGCCCAACGCGCCCCATGACCGGCTGCTCGGTGAAGCCGAGGTACGGACCGCTTGGTCCAGCGGATTGTCCTGCGGCTCATTGTCAGCCGGTTGATTTGACGTATTTCCCGATCACGGCGGCCAACTCTAGCTCACTGGCAAATTCACCGCGCTCGGCCTCGGCCAATCCCGCCTGTATCTCCGCGAGCTGCCATTCCTGGCGGGCTACAAAGTCCTCAATGGCTTGGGCTGCCATATAAGAGCGCGAGCGGTCGAGCTTTTCGGCAAGCTGGTCGAGCCTGTTTGTCAAGGTTGCCCTGTTCCAGGGGCGCGGTCGCATACCGGTTCGCGTTGCCCGCACTTCGGGAAGCGCGCGAGAAGGGCTGTTATTGAACGGCAAAAGGCAGGCGCGAATGCCTGCCTTTCGAGTTCAGATTCGAGGTGCCTTAGGCAGCCGCGGCCACCTGCTGGCTGGCAGCCACCACCGCGTCGACCTTGGCGGTCGCCTTGGCGAGAGCAGCGGTCACCGCGTCAGGGCCCATGCCGACACCTTCGATGCGGATGACGTCGACATCGGTCATGCCGATGAAGCCGAGCACGGAGCGCAGGTAAGGGATCGCGTGGTCCATCTGCACGGCCGCACCTTCGGAATAGATGCCGCCGGAAGCCAGCACGATATAGACCTTCTTGCCGGTGACGAGGCCCTTGGGGCCATTCTCGCCATAGGCAAAGCTCTTGCCGGAACGGGCGACGTGGTCGACCCAGGACTTCAGCGTCGAGGAGATGTTGAAGTTGATGAAGCCGGTGGCCAGGATCACCGTGTCGGCGGCGAACAGTTCGTCCAGCACCGCGTCGGAAACACCGACCACTTCAGCCTGGCGCGGTGTGCGGTCTTCGGCCGGCGTGTAGATGCCGGTCGAATAGTCGGCATCGATGTGCGGCAGCGGGTTGGCGACGAGGTCGCGCACGACGAGCGTGTTCGACGGATCCGCGGCAAGCAGCTTTTCCGCGAATTCGGTGGCGATGCGGGTTGAGTGCGAGGCGGCGCCGCGCGGGCTCGAGGTAACAAGAAGAATGGACATAGCGGGTTTCTCCAGCGGGATGAATTGTCCCGCCAGATATGGGGCTATCAACCAATCAAATAAACTGGTATATTTCCTATACGATCCATCCATAAAATAGATACGATGATGCAGCCCAACCCGACCCTCGACCAGCTTCAGATCCTTGTCGCCGTTGCCGAGACCGGGAGTTTCTCGGCTGCCGGCCGCAAGCTCAACCGGGCGCAATCCGTCATCAGCTACGGTATCGCCAATCTCGAAGCGCAGCTTGGGCTGAAGCTGTTCGAACGCGAGGGCACGCGCGAGCCGCAACTGACCGAGATCGGCCGGGCGACGCTGGAGGATGCAAGGCGCATGATCGGCATGCTGCAGCGCATTCGCTCCCGGGTAGACGGGCACCATCACGGGCTGGAGGCCGAGGTGGCGTTGTCGGTCGACGTGGCGTTGCCGTCTCCGGTGCTGGTCAGGGTGCTCAAGGCATTCGAGGCGCAGTTTCCCGCGGTGATGCTGCGTCTGCATATCGGCTCGCTCGGCCTTATTCCCGACTACGTCGTCAGTGGACAGGCCGATCTCGGCATAGGCGGTCTTCTGGGCGACGTCGACGTGCATCTCGTGCGCATCGGCTTCATGTCCATGGTGCCGGCCGCGGCGCCCAACCACCCGCTGGCGCTGCTGCCGAAGCCGGTCGCGCTCGAGGATGTGCGCGAACACACGCAACTCGTCGTCATCGACCAGTCCGAGCGCACCAAGGGACGCGACTACGGTGTCTTCGCCTACCGCACCTGGCGGCTGACGGACATGCGCACCAAGCACACACTGATGCGCGCGGGGCTGGGCTGGGGCGGTCTGCCGCGATGGCTCATCGCCGAGGATCTGGCCAATGGCCGGCTGGTTGAGCTCGATCTCGAACCCTACAAGGAGGTGAGTTCGCCGCTTTATGCCATGCATCGCGTCGACCGCAGCCCGAAGCCGGCGGCGGCCTGGCTGATCGACCAGTTCAAGCGTCAGCTTGGCTGCTTCAACGAATTCGAGCCGGGCGAGGTGCCGGAGGATGAGCCCGAGATCGGCAATGCGCAGAGTTGAGGTTCGTCTTCCTTGACGGAAGCGCGACATCTCGCCGTGTCGGCGCCAGCACCCACCCGGACCCGCGACTTCCCACGGGAAAGTTGTTTCCCGTCAGGCCCGGGACAGACCGTCGATCAGCGCCAAAAGGACGACCCGGTAGTCTTTGTCGGATCCTCCCGCCTCGATGGCGAGAGCCGCCCGGTCAAAGGCCGAGGCGAGCAGGGCGGTAAGCGCCTCCACCGGCAGCGTCTTCATGGATCGCTCGCGCATTGCCGCGACCAGGCCTTCGCGCAGCGAACGGCTGCCGTGTCGGTTGTCGATCGCATCCATGTCGGCACGGCCGAGCACGGCCGGCCCGTCAAGCAGCAAGAGCCGTGTGCGGCCGGACACGCGCATGGCGGCGAGATAGGCATCCGAACCTGCGATCAACGCATCGCGGGCGCTGAGCGAGGACGGTGACGCCCGGTCGATCTCCTCGGCCACCGCCTGCGCCTCCTGCTCGACCACGGCGGCAAACAGCGCCTGTTTGTCGGCGAAGTGATGATAGAGCGCGCCGCGCGTCACGCCGGCGGCGGCGACGATCTCCGGCGTGCCGGTCTCGGCATAGGATTTTTCCGTAAACAGCTTTCGCGCCGCCGCGATGAGATCGCCGCGTGTCGCTTCGGTGCGGTCGCGGTTGGAGCGGCGTCCGGATTCCTGTTGCATACATACAGCCTGTATGTTATTTGCGTTTACCTGCAGACTGTATGTTAATCGACAGGAGAGCGAAAGATGAAGATATCAAGCTATTACCCTGTGCTGATGACCGGCGATGTCGCCGGTACAGCCGCCTTCTATGTCGAGCACTTTGATTTCCAGCCGCTGTTTACGAGCGACTGGTACGTGCATCTGCAATCGGTCGACAGCAAGCGCGTCAACCTCGGCATCGTCCAGGGCGACCATGAAACGATCCCGCAGGAGGGACGGGGCCGCACCTCGGGCCTGCTGATCAATTTCGAGGTCGCGGATCCCGACGCCGTCTATGCGCGCGCCACCGCCGCCGGACTGCCGATCCTGCGTTCCCTGCGCGACGAGCCCTTCGGCCAACGCCATTTCATCACCAGGGACCCCAATGGGGTGCTGATCGATGTCATCAGGCCCATCCCGCCCAGCGAGGAATTTCTGGCGCGGTATGCGCAGGGAGCGGCCGGGGGTTGAGCGACAGCCTCAGCTTGCCCGCGCCACCGGCGTCACCATCACCTGACTGACGCCGGTGCGGCGCACCACCGTGCACAGCGTCTCGCGGCCGATGCGCTCGGCGTCGAGCATGCGCACGAGATCGTCGACGCCGGTGACCGGGCGCCCGTCAATGGCGGCGATGATGTCGCCTTCCTTGAGACCCGCTTCGGCCGCCGGGCCGTTCTTCTCGACGGTGCGAAGCCGCACCGCCGTGCTGGTCGAGACTTGCGACAGAAGGGCCGCCCGGCGCGGCAAATTGGTGGTGTCGGCCGAGATTCCGATGAAGGCGCGCCGCACCCGGCCGAAGCGGATGATCTCCGAGATGACGAAGTTGGCTGTGTTGGAGGCGACCGCGAAGGCGATGCCTTGCGCGCCATGGATCATGGCGGTGTTGACGCCGATGACCTCGCCGGCCGACGATACCAGCGGCCCGCCGGAATTGCCGGGGTTGAGCGCGGCGTCGGTCTGGATCACGTCGTCGATCAGCCGGCCGGTCGAGGCGCGCATCGAGCGGCCGAGCGCCGAGACGACGCCCGAGGTGACGGTCCATTCGAAACCCAGCGGATTGCCGATGGCAATGGCGATCTGGCCGCGCCGCAGCCGCTTGGAATCGCCGAGCGGCGCCACATCGGCGAAGCTGCCGTCGGCACGCACCAGCGCGATGTCTGTGTCAGGATCGCGGCCGAGCACGCGGCCTTCCCTGGAGGCGCCGTCGGGCATCGAGACGCGCACCGTTTTGGCATCGCCGACGACATGGAAATTGGTGACGACCAGCCCGTCCGGCGCAATGACGAAGCCCGATCCATGGCCGCCCTGGCCGCCGATGCGCTCGATGCGGCAGACGGCCGGGCCGATGCGGTCGACTGCGTCGGCCACCGTCATCGAATAGGCATCGAGCAGTGTTTCATCGGTTTCGAATATCCGGGCGGCGAGGGCCATAAAGCGGGCTCCATGTTTTCAGGTTTTTTCGTAACTATATGTGCGGAGCAGCCCGACCGGCCGCGACCTGACCAGATGGCCAGTCGAACCGGCAACTAGCCGTCAGGCGAGTATCTCCGGACGCAGCGCCGAGCGATATCTGGGGCATGAGAGAACCCAGGAGATCATTATGAGCGACTTCAATCTGAATGCATTTTCCGAGGCCATCGCCGATCTCGCCGCCAAGGCGGCGCCCGCTACGGCAAGCTTCGCCACGCATCATCACCGCACGGCAAGCGCCTTCCACTGGGGCGACGGTTATTTCGTCACCGCCGAGGAGGCCGTCGAGGCCGGCGAGGAGATCGAACTGACATTGGCCTCGGGCGAAGCGGTGAAGGCCGAACTCGTCGGCCGCGATCCCTCCACAGGGGTTGCCCTGCTGAAGCCCGCGGATGCGGTCAGCGCGCCTGTCCTTGCCAAGGCGGATCTCGTCCGGCCGGGCAACGTCGCCCTTGCCATCGGCAGCAGCCGGGGCTCGGCGCTGGCCGTTTCCGGCTCGGTCGGCGAAGTCGGCCCTGCCTGGCGCTCGATGCGCGGCGGCACCATCGACCGGCGCATCCACCTGGCCGTCGGCGCCGGCGGCCGCTTCGAGGGTGGCCCGGTGCTGGACGCCAAGGGGGCGCTCATCGGCATGCTTCTGTTCGGGCCACGCGGCCGTGCGTTGGTCATGCCTTACGAGACGATCGAACGAGCAGTGGCGACGCTGCGCGAGAAGGGCCATGTCGCGCGCGGCTATCTCGGGGCCGGCCTGCATCCGGTGCGCGACCGCGATGCGCGCGGCGCGATGGTGATGAGCCTCGACGACCATGGCCCGGCCAAGGCCGCCGGCCTGTCGCTGGGCGACATTATCGTGGCCTGGAACGGCGAGGCCGTGCATGGCCCGCGCGACCTGATCCGCAGGCTCGGGCCCGACAGCGCCGGCGCATCGGTGACGCTCGGCGTGGTGCGTGGCGGCGAACAGCGCGACGTCCAGCTCACCATCGGCGAAAAGCCACTTTCCTGAGAGGCCAGATGGATATGCTCGCCAGCGAACGGATCATGACCGACAGCGCCGCCTCGCGGCGGCTGGTGGTGCTGATTGCGCTTGGCGATGCGGCCCGCGCCGAGCGCCTGGCGGCCTCGCTTGCCGCCAGCGATGACCTGTTGCCGGTCGTGGCCGGCGGCGGCAGGGCCGACGTTGCCATCGTCGATGACAGGAGCGGTGATACCGTGCCGGCTTCAATTCCACGGGTGCTGCTGTCGGGACATGCCGGCAGCGAGCGGCCGGCCGGAGAGGTGTTTGCCGTCATGCCCGCGGGCGCGGACGATCTGCTGATTGCCGCGGCGGCGCGGCTGACGACAGCCGGGTATCGCGTCTCGGGCGATGGCGGCGGCGGGCGCCATGAGGATTTCCATACCAGCGAGGGCGAGTCTTTCGAGGACGAAACCTCCGACGAGCATGCCGTACGCCCAACGCTGTCGCCGCGCGAGGCGGAAGTGCTGGCGCTGCTGGCCGAAGGCGCGCCCAACAAGGTGATTGCTCGGCGGCTCAACATTTCCGTGCATACGGCGAAATTCCATGTCGCCGCGATCCTGATCAAGCTCGGCGCCGCCAACCGCACCGACGCCATCGCCATCGCCATGCGGCAGGGGCTGGTGCTGGTTTAGCGCCTCAGTCAGATGGCGGGTTCGATATCGGTTAGTCGAAAATCATTGCCCTTGAATAATAACGGCATGACCTCGAGCCGAGCCGCGGCATAGGCGATGCAGTCGCCGAAATTAAGCGCGGCCGGATGTCTGCCCTTGCCATAGCGCAGGAAGGCTTGACGGGCTACCGCCGCATGGTCGGCCGTGAACGGGATCGTATCGATCGAAGCCGCGCTCAGGAAGGCGTCAAGACGATCGGCTATCTCGTCCTGCCAGCCGCCGACCAGCACCATCGTCGTCTCAAGCAGCGTTGGCGCCGCGATCAGCCGTCTCCCGGCGTTGGCGATGGCGCGCACAAATTGATCATGGCCAGGTTCGGCGCGCAGAACCGCGACGAGGGCCGATGAATCGACGATCATCGCGTCGGAATTCCAAGTTCATCGTAACCGAGGATCTCATCTTCGGTCATCGCATTCTCGCGTCTTGGAATCTTGCCGGCCTTGTCGGCGATCGCCATCAGGCGCTGGAAGAGACTATCGGGTTCGTCACGCGGCACCAGCCGCTCGCGGGCAATCTCGCGCTCGAGACTCTGGCGGATCGCCTCAGTGACGGACACCCGACGCCGGCGCGCCAACTCGCGCGCCAGTTGTTCGACTTCCACATTCTTGATCGACATTGCCATTCTATAATCTACCTCATTGTATAGAATATATACCATAAAGCCACGGCATCCAACAGGCGTTGGGCGATACCGGCCTCCGTTGCGTCATCGTCCTTGGGACGCCAAGCCCTTGTATCCGGAGCCGCCGCGGGCAAGGATCGTGCAAAGAGGCAACGGAAGCGGAGGAAAAATGTCGCTCAAGGGAAAGACGCTGTTCATCTCCGGCGGGTCGCGCGGCATCGGGCTGGCGATCGCGCTGCGCGCCGCGCGCGACGGCGCCAATGTGACGATCGCCGCCAAGACCGCCGAGCCGCACCCGAAGCTGCCGGGCACCATCTATACCGCCGCTGAAGAAATCGAGCAGGCCGGCGGCAGGGCGCTGCCGGTGCTGTGCGACATCCGCGAGGAGGCGCAGGTGGCCGAGGCGGTTGCCAGGACAGTGGAGAAATTCGGCGGCATCGATATCTGCGTCAACAATGCCAGCGCCATCCAGCTTACGGGCACGCTGGAAACCGACATGAAGCGCTATGACCTGATGCATCAGATCAACACGCGCGGCACGTTCCTGGTCTCCAAAATGTGCATTCCGCACCTGAAGTTGGCTGAAAATCCTCACATCCTGAATCTGGCGCCGCCGCTCGACATGAAGGCCAAGTGGTTCAGGAACCATGTCGCCTACACCATGGCCAAGTTCGGCATGTCGATGTGCACGCTGGGCATGAGCGCCGAGTTCGCCAGGGACGGCATCGCGGTGAATTCGCTGTGGCCGATCTCGACCATCGACACGGCGGCGGTGCGCAATCTCCTGGGTGGCGCCACGGTGGCGGCGATGAGCCGTTCGCCCGACATCATGGCCGATGCCGCGCATGCGATCTTCCTGCGGCCGTCACGCGAGACATCGGGCAATTTCTACATCGATGAAGAGGTGCTGCGCGCCGAAGGCGTGACGGATTTTTCCGCCTACGCGCCGGGCGCGACCGGGCCGCTGGCCGGCGACTTCTTCGTGCCGGACGAGGTGTTCGCCAATTCGGCTACGAAGGTGAAAAGCATTTATTGAGGGAAATCGCGCGCCGGCAGCGCCGCCTCTCATCCAACTCCGTCACCTTCTCCCGTATAGGAGCGGTGAGAACGGCTTGGCTCACTCGGTCAAAGCAAAAACCCCGCCGGAGAGGGCCGGCGGGGCTCAATGCGTCCCGCTGGAGTCGGGACGGGGCAGGGAACGCCCAGCCCAGAATCTGGGGTCTGCACGGCGCCGATTCAATGAGCCGGCTCTAATGCCGCTAGAATTCTTCCGTGCCGGAATAAGTCTGAACTCGGGCCCACCCCGGTTTTGCCGGGGTGGGATATTTCTTGCCAGTCTGATTCCAGATGCTGTCTCAAGCCTTGGAAACAGCTCGACTATTGATTGTTGCTCGCCACCGGCGCCACCAGCGAGGTGATCCGGCGGATGGCGACGCGTCGGTTCTCGCGGTTCGGCGCCGAGGTGTTGACCTTCAGATACTCCTCGCCATAGCCCTGTGTCGTCAGGTTCTCCGGAGGAATGCCGAAGGCATTGGTCAGCGCTTCGGCGACCGCTTCGGCGCGGCGGTCCGACAGGGCGAGGTTCGCCTCGGGCGTGCCGACCGCGTCGGTGTGGCCTTCGATCAGGAAGGTCTCGGCCGGGTTCTTCTTCAACAGCTTCTCCATCGCGTCGGCGACGCCCTGGAGTTTCTGCACCTCGGTGTCGGAGATCGAGGACGAGCCGAATTCGAAGTTCAGCGTGTCGAGGTCGATGCGCCGGGCAATATCACGCACGCGGGCCGACCGCTTGACCTCGTTGATCGAATAGAGGCGCTGCACCTTTTCCACCGGCGGCTGTTCGAGGAAGGTGTAGTAGTCGTCCGGGCTCTGGACATCCTCGGAATCGAGGATGTAGTCCCGGCGCGGGATGGTCAGCCGCATCGGCGGCAGGTCGTCGCCTGGATCGCGCCAGTCGTTTTCGTCCTGATAGCTCCTCTCGTCGACATAGCTCAGCACATATTCGTGGCCGTCGGGCGCGATGCGCGACCGCTGCAGAATGTCGCCGTAGCGGTTGCGGATGGTGACGATCCGGATGCCATTGTCGCGCTCTACGGTCTCGCGGGTGCGGCCTTGCGGCAGGTCCTCGTAATAGACATCCCTGGCGCCGCGGGTCAGGCGCGGGCGGTCGTTGCTCTGGACGAACGTCTGGTCGTTGAGCTGGATGATGACCCGGTCGCCGATCTCCTTGAGCACATCGACGCCCTTGGGACGGCGGCGGTCGCGGATGTTCTCGTCGGGTGCGCGATCGAGGCGCTTGCCCTTCTCTTGCGTCACCGGGACGATCTTTTCGGTCCTGATCTCCTGCTGGGCGGCCTTGTCGTCGGTTGGAGGCGGTCCCTGGTCGACCGGAGCGACCGCAGGCTTCTGCTCTTGCTCGGTGCCTTGCTGGGCGTTCCGGCCACCATTCTGCTGCCCGCCATTCTGGTTGGCGGGCTTTCTGCCACCCCTGCGCTCGGCATCCTTCTGGCTGTCGAGAATGGGAGCGGCGTTCTTGTTGGCGGGCGCCTCGCCCTGCACTGGGTTCTCGCCCTGTGCGGGCACGGCCTTGCCGTTCGTGGCCGGCTGTTCGCCCGTGGCGGGCTGCTTGCCGGTCTGCGGCTGCTCGCCGGTCGCGGGCTGCTCACCCGTCGCCGGTTGCTCGCCTGCCGGTTTCCTGACGGTCCTCTTCGTCTTGTCCTGCGGCTGTTCGCCTTGGGCGGGAGCCTGTCCGCCGGCAGGAGCCTGCTCGGTCTTCGGCGCCGGCTGTTCGGCCGGGGCTTCCTTCTTGGTCGGAACAGGTGTGGCCTCCGGCGCCGGTTCGTTCGTCCCAGCCGGCTTCTTGTGCTTTTCCGGCTTCTGTCCGGGCTCGGCGGCGGGCGCCTGCTCGGTAGGTGCTGTCTCGATCTGCTGGTCCTGCTTGCGCTTCTTACGCGGGTTCTCGACCGGCTGGTTGTCATTGGCGGGTGCTGTCTGGCCGGCCGGCGCCTGCTCGGTCTGTTGTTGCTGCTGTTGGTCGCGCTTCTTCCTGCGCGGCTGCTGCTCGTCGGTCGCGGGAGCGGCTTCAGCGGCGGGCGCCTGCTGGGTCTGCTGCTGTTGCTGGTCGCGCTTCTTCCTGCGCGGCTGCTGCTCCTCGGTTGCGGGAGCGGTTTCAGCGGCGGGAGCCTGCTGGGTCTGCTGCTGCTGCTGCTGGTCGCGCTTCTTCCTGCGCGGCTGCTGTTCATCGGTTGCGGGAGCGGCCTGGCCGGCGGGCGCCTGCTCGGTCTGCTGCTGCTGTTGGTCGCGCTTCTTCCTGCGCGGTTGCTGCTCCTCGGTCGCGGGAGCGGCCTCAGCGGCGGGAGCTTGCTGGGTCTGTTGCTGGTCGCGCTTCCTGCGCGGCTGTTGTTCCCCGGCGGCGGGAGCGGCCTCGCCGGCTGGCGCCTGTTCGGTCTGTTGCTGCTCGCGCTTCTTGCGCTCGGGCTTCTGCTCTCCCTGCTGCTTCTGGGCGCAGGCTTCGGCTGATTCGCCCTCGGCGCAAGCCGCCTGAGCGAGGATCATTGGTACGGGGCCGCGTTGCAGGGAGCCGAACGCGGCGCTTCCCTGAAGCGGGGATGCGCCTAACGGCGCGGATGCCATCAGCAGGCCAAGTGCGGTGCCTGCCAGAATCCGTGGTTGGCGTTTCATTGAAAATTCTCCTTGTGGGGTCCCATCCTTGCCGAAAACCGATTTTAACGAAATTGGTTCCAGCTGCCCATGGGTAGGGGCCGTACAGGGCGATTGGCCGGCCTTTTGAAGGCAACTTCGTGTCATTCGGCTGGGGTGTGGCCCCATTGCGGCCATTGCGATGCTTGACCTTGGCGATTGCTGGGGCCACATCCCCGGGATGGAAACACCGTTCTGGAAAACAAAGACGCTGGAGGCGATGAGTCCGGCCGAGTGGGAATCGCTCTGCGATGGTTGCGGCAAATGCTGCCTGTCGAAGCTCGAGGACGAGGATACGGGCGAAATCTACTGGACCAGCGTCGGCTGCCGGCTGTTCGATGCGCGGACTTGCCGTTGCGCCGACTACGCCAACCGGCTGGCGCGCGTTCCCGATTGCGTCGGCCTGACGCCGCAGAACGTGCGTACCATCAGCTGGCTGCCCAGCACATGCGCCTACAGGCTGGTTGCCGAGGGCCGCGATCTCTACTGGTGGCACCGTCTGGTGTCGGGCAGTGCCGAGACCGTGCATGAGGCCGGCATCTCGATGCGCGGCCGGGTCAAGGCGAGCGAAACCGACCTCGCCGAGCCGGAGGATTATTTTGACTATATGCTCAACGACGAGCCCTGAGGCGGTGTCGGCAAGGCGCGCCGGAACCACGCAGGGCAGGGCGTTTGAGGCGCATCGTTCGAAAAACCGGCTGAGATTTCCTTTTCCCGCCACATGAACCGCAGATGAACGGCGGGTTCGTAAATAGTTCAGACAGGCGAGTGCATTCTCCCACCATCGGTTTCACGAGGACGGGCACAAGCCCGCAACAAGGAGAGAGAACCATGTACACCATGATCAAGACGGCGGCCCTTTCGGCGCTGGTCGGCCTCGGCACGCTGGCCGCCATCCCCGCCCATGCCGACAGCCTCTATCTGGGCTTCGGCAACAACCAGGATCCGCGCTTCGGCGTCTATGCCGGTGATGATGGGTATCGCTACCGTCGCGACGAGCGCCGCGACGACTGGCGCCGGGGCTGTTCGCCAGAGCGTGCCCTCGACAAGGCCGACCGCATGGGGCTGCGCCGTGCCCGCATCGTCGACGTCAGCCGCCGCACGGTCAAGGTCATGGGCCGCCAGTATGGCGACCGCGTCGTCATCGTGTTCGCCAATGAGCGCGGCTGCCCGATCATCAACCGCTGAAGCCTTTTGATAGCAGAGCCCCCGTCGGACGGGTGCGGCTCGAAAAAACCCCGCGGAAGCGATTCCGCGGGGTTTTCTGTTCGCGATGGGGGTGTCTCCGTCGCCGGCAGGGCCGGCGACAGAGACACCGCCCTCGTTCGCGCGTTACTTCAGTTCAAACGTGACGGTGACCTGGACGTTGTAGGAATTCTCGCCGGCCTGCACCGGAGCCGCGCCGGCCGCGGCGTCGAAAGCCTTGGCGTTGATCGGCATCGGCATCGGCCTGATGTTCTGATCGGTGATTTCGAGCACCCGGCCGAGGCTGACGCCGGCGGCCTCGGCAAGCGTCTTGGCCTTGGCCATGGCATCGGCGACCGCTTTCTTGCGGGCTTCGCTGACGGTGGCCGACGGATTGTCGTTGGTGAAGGCGATGCCGCCGCCCTGGTTGACGCCGAGCGAAACCGCCTTGTCGATGATCTCGCCTGTCTTGTCGACGTCGCGCACGCGCACCGAGAGCGTGTTGGTGACCTGATAGGCGACGAGCTCGGCCTCCTGGCTGCCGTCCGGCTTGTTGGTGTAATTGTAGCGTGGATTGATCTGGATGCCGGCGGTCTGCAGGTCGCGGTCCTTGATACCGGCCGCCTTCATCGCGGCGATCACCGCGGCCATCGCGTCGTTGTTGGCGTCGAGCGCCGCACGTGCGGTCTTGGCTTCGCGCATCACGCTGAGCGTCAGCACCGCCAGATCGGGAGCGACGGTTGCCTCGCCTTCGCCGGACACGATGATGCGGGGCGGCGTCGGCAAATCGGTGGCTCCAGCCATCGCCGGAAAAGCGATTGCAGCGGCGAGCGCGAGAGGCAAAAGGTGTCTGGTCATGAAAATCTCCTTGGTCCGCGATCCTGTCGCGGATGCTCAACTAGGGCGCGAATATGGGCTGATTTGGGCGATCTGTGAAAGCCCGCAGGGAAAGCCTTGTGCCGTCGAAGGAAAAACATTAATCCAGCCCGCGTGGGGCCTGTAGCTCAATGGTTAGAGCCGGCGGCTCATAACCGCTTGGTTGGGGGTTCGAGTCCCTCCGGGCCCACCATTATCCTTATTTATCAATGGCTTACGGGGAGGTTCGCCAACAGGTTCGCCAAGCAGCGGCCTGCGGGTCACGAGCCGCACCACGCGATCCATGCCCTGAACCGCCAGGCGGACCTGCGATGCCTCGCGTGAATAGAGTTCAGCGTGATCGATGTCGTCGTGCCCCAGCACATCCATGAGCTGCCTGGTCGAGACCTCTGCCTCGGCGAGATAGACGCCAAGTGACTTTCTCAGTCCGTGCAGCGTCAGCCCTTTCGCAAGCCCTGCAAGCTTGCACCAGTGTGCCATGGTCCCGGTCAGGATTTGGCGGAGAAGGGCTGGCCATAAGCGGTCACCAAGACGGTTTCGCCGCGCTTGTCCGTGGCATCAAGGATCTCGGCAAGCATGGGGGTAATCGGTACGAAAAGCCGCTTGCCACCGGTCCTGCTCCTGTTCTTTGCCTGGACGATGTCGAAGCCGTCGAAATGACGCTCCTGGCCATCGATCATGACCTTGCGCGTCACCCTCTGGTCCCACCGCAAATCGGCAACATCGCCGCGACGATTGCCTAGCCAAAGCGCCAACCCATAACAGGTGCGCGCAGCCGTCCCCAGCGGCCAGCGCTGCTCAAACTTCTGCATCGCTTCGTGAGGCCAAGCCTTCCAGCCGTATAGGCAGGCCGCCACTCGACCGCTGCGGTAGGTGTTTAGTCTCAGGCGCACAGGCCGTTCGCCACTCGACGGGCAAGGCAAGCCTTATCCGCTCATCCACCTGGAATATGGTCGCTAACCATCAATCCTGATAACTCATAACGCCGAATTTTATGGGTTCACGCCCTAAAACGCTGCCCTTCAATTCTCGTCCCAGGTCGGGTGGCAGTTTTTATGGGATAGTTGTCATTGCGGCGAACCTCCGTGAAGCCGGATATTCCATCATGAGATGACAGAGCGGCGCTTTCGCACCCAATCCGATCGCCGGCTCCAGTTTTCCGCCTGCCATTCAATACGGGAGGGAGCCATGAACGATATTTCCAATGCGTCGAACTCTGTCCGGCTTGCTCTGCTGGAAGGCCAACTGGTCACGGGACAAATCGATCGTCGGGTTTTCCTGGACGGCGCGACGCAACTGGGCCTGTCGGGCCCGGACGCCGACGAGGCGGCGCAGAAGTTCATGGCCATCGGAGCCAACCAGACCGCGCTCCGATCGCGGTTGAGGAAGAGTTACGAATACATCGTGGTTGGGGCCGGCGCGGCGGGCGCTGCGGTGGCTCGCCGCTTGGCCGAGGATACTCTCAACAACGTGCTGCTTCTCGAGGCAGGCGGCGATGACCTCAGGCCAGGAATTCTCATGACCGAATCCTGGTATCTCAACCAGGGCACCGACGTTGATTGGGCGTACGAAGCCGCGCCGAGCGCTGGCGTCAACCAGCGCTCGATCAAGCACGCCTCCGGCAAGGCGCTCGGCGGCGGAACAAGCATCAATGGCATGGTGTGGGCACGCGGCCACAAACACGATTTCGACTCCTGGGCCAAGGCAGCAGGCGATGAGGACTGGGGCTATCGACATGTGCTGGAAATCTACAAGCGCATCGAGGACTGGCATGGTGCCCCGGACCCGGAGCGCCGTGGCCGGGGTGGAGAAGTATTCGTCCAACCGGCACCGGACCCCAACCCGCTCGCGCCGGCCTTCCTCAAGGCGGCCGAATCTTTGGGGATACCTGTCTTTGAGGATCAGAACGGCATCATGCAGGAAGGTTCCGGAGGCGCCGCCATCTCGAACGTCCGCATCCGTGAGGGCCGCCGCCTGAATGCCGCTGCTTCCTATCTTTACCCGGTGATGGACCGACCGAACCTTACAGTGTTGACGAACGCGTTCGTCAATCGCTTGTTGGTCGACGGCAACGTGGTCACCGGGATCGAATTCGAATGGCAGGGTGAAATTCACCGAATAGCGACTTCACGGGAAGTGGTTCTTTCGGCGGGCGCCATTCAAACACCGAAGATCCTGTTGCTTTCCGGTATCGGCGATCGTGCCGAACTTGACCGGTTTGGAATTCCATTGGTTTCGCACTTGCCTGGCGTTGGACGGAACCTTCAAGACCATCCCATCATCGGGTCAGCGCTATGGGAACCGCACGAGCCTATGGTGGTCCGTAACAATGCCGCCGAAGCCAATCTGTTCGTCAAAAGCAGCGCCGACTTGGCCACTCCCGATCTTCATATATTCCAGATCGAAGTTCCCTATGTCTCCGAAGTCACTGCGAAATATGCCGTAAACGGCGCCTGGACGATTGCACCTGGCCTGGTTCGCCCAGCGAGCCGTGGCTTTATTGAACTTAAATCGACCGATCCACGCGTGGCGCCGGAAATACACTCGAACTTCCTGTCGGACCCGCGTGATCTTGCGGCCTTGCGACGTGGCATGCAACTAGCCCGCGATCTCGGGAATTCCGAAGCGATGAAGCCATTTGCCAAGCGCGAGCTTCTGCCCGGCGATCGTGCTGGGGAGGAATTGGACCATCTCATTCGCGACGGCGCGACCTCCATGCATCACCCCACGAGCACCGCCAAGATGGGGCAAGACGATGCTTCTGTCGTTGACTCAAAGCTGAAGGTTTATGGCGTCGACAATCTTCGCATCGCCGACGCGTCGATCATGCCCGACATCATTACCGGCAATACCCAGGCGCCCAGCATAATGATTGGTGAACGCTTGGCCGAAATCCTTATCAGGTGACGCCGCAGTGATTTCGGAAGGATCGAAGAAGATGAGCACAGTCACAAATCTCGCATTCTTCCGCGCTCGCCCAGGGCGGACGCATGAGCTGGGGATGGCGCTGGTGGCTCTTGTCGAGCCTACACGGAGTGAAGCGGAGTGTCTGAGCTACAACCTGCACCAGTCCGTCGAGGATCCCGACGTTTGGTTCGTTTACGAAAACTGGAAAACAGCCAGCGGATTGGAGGCCCACATGCATGCGAAACATATCCGAAAGTTTCTGGCAGCGGCACCGACACTGATCACCGGCGACATCGAGTTGCGCAGATTTTCCATGATTTCGGCGTCCACGATGCGAGCTTAGGGCGCATGACGGACAGAGATCGACAACCAATCACAGGGGACAAGATGCGCTTCACGGGAAAGAACATCGTCATTACAGGGGCCGGTGGCGACCTTGGTCTAGCAATCTCCGAGCGGCTGATATCGGAGGGAGCAAACGTGCTCGCCGTGGTGGAGCGCGAGGAAGAACGCACCAAGCTGGACAAGATTTCGCCGCAGGGCGTATTGGAGTCCTTTGTCGCCGACGTCACAAACACCGAGCAGGTAAAAGCGTACGCCGAAAAGGCGTTCTCGCTGTGGGGTGCGATCGACGGGTTCGTCAACAATGCCGGCATCCAGACCCGTGTTCGTCCGATTGTCGACTTTCCCGAAGCGGATTTCGACCGGGTCATGGCTGTCAACGTTCGCGGCGTCTTTCTCGGGATGAAGTACGTTTTCCCGCGAATGCGCGACGGAGGCTCAGTGGTGAACATGTCAAGCGCACTTGGCGTCGTCGGGGGCGCCGGCATCGTCGCCTATGTCGGTTCAAAACACGCAATTGTTGGCATGACGAAGACCGCTGCCCTCGAAGTTGGAAACCGCGGCATTCGGGTCAATGCGTGCGCTCCGGGTCCAATAGCGGGATCCATGACATTCAAGCTTGCCGAGGAAGTGTTCGCTGGATCCGACAAGACGTTCGGCGAGACCGTGCCGCTCGGTCGCCACGGCACGCCGGAAGACGTAGCCGGGCTGGTGGCTTTCTTGCTGTCCGATGATTCCCGCTACGCGACAGGCACTGTTCATGCCGTGGATGGAGGTTTCACTACCCCATAATCGACACCTGTTGAGCCCGCCCCATCAGCTTTCGGAACATGCCACAGGCGGCGCAGGAAAATAGGCGACAAAGTCGCTTGGCCGGTGTCGCGGCGACGGCTTGAACCGACCAGCTACGCAAAAGACAGCCGGATCATTGCGAATTGAGTTGGCAGCCGTCGCCGGCTTTGTTTGATCTCTCCAACGAACTGTTTCTGGTGGCAAAACGGCGGCGATACTCACGAGGCGGAATGTTAAGGACGCGCACAAACGCGGCCCGCATTTGCTCCTCGCCCCGATATCCGCACGTCTCGGCTATCCCTTCGATCCGATCGTCGCTTTCTTCAAGAAGACGTCGCGCGGCGTCGAGGCGTATTGCTTCAACCGCCTTGGCGGGAGTCCGCCCGCGTTTTTGGGTGTAAACACGGGTAAAATTCCTCAAGCTCATGTGCATACGCTCCGCCAGGGCCTCGACATTCAGCGAGGTGGTGAGATTCTCGGCGATCCAACGGTCGAGTTCGATGAACGCATCAGAATCCGCTTCTCCTTGAGTCGCGAGAAGCGCGCTGTACTGCGATTGACCGCCAGCGCGTTTGAGATAGACAACAAGCATACGCGCCACGCTCATTGCCGCCTCACGACCGCAATCGTCCTCGATCAAAGCCAAGGCCAGATCAATCCCGGTAGTTACTCCGGCGGACGACCAAACACGTCCGTCGCGGACAAAAATGGCGTCGGGTTCCACGGTTATTTCGGGATACCGTTGGGCAAGCAATTTCGCGTGCATCCAATGAGTGGCGGCGCGTCGACCCTTCAACAGGCCTGCCGCGGCGAGCAAGAAACTGCCGACGCAGACGGAACATACGCGGCGGCATCGCGGGCCCGTTTTTGCCACCCACTTGACGAGATCGACATCACGCGTGACGTCATCGACCAGAAACGCCCCGGGCACAATCAGCGTATCGATCTTCACACGATAGAGGGATTTGATCGATTGCGCGACAAGCGGCACTCCGTCGGCCGTGGCTACCTGGCCGCCTTGCGAAGAAACAACGGTGCATTTGTAGCGGATGCGGTGGTCGCCTCCGAACTCCGAGAATACGCGGAACGCCTCCAGCGGTCCGCCCAGATCCAACAGCGATACACCCGGATAAACAGCAAGGACGACGTGCCTTTCCTCAGTCAAGCGTGTGGCCACGTTTTGTTTCCTTGCATCTGGGGCATCGTATCGGCGTGATTGATCGGGGCGGACACTGCGGCCGTGTCTATGGCGGACAGCCCGTGCCGCTCGATGTGAGCTTCACCTAGGTTTCCAGCCATACCTCTTCGAAGATCGTTTCCTGCATGGGATGGGTGCTATAGTTCTTCACCGCCTGTGCAGAGTGATTGAAGATCTTGCGCCAGTAAGCCTGAACGAGGACACCGGAGTCCTGAAGGATCTTCTCGACATCCTTCATGATCGCGCGCCGCTTCTCTACGTCGGGGGTAGCCATCGCCTGAGATAGTTTCTCGTCAAATTCCTTGTTCGAGAAACCGGACTCGTTCCAAGCTTCGCCAGAGCGGTAGGCAACCGCCAGCACCTGCACGCCGAGCGGCCGCATCGACCAGACGGTGAGCGAGAAGGGATATTTCGTCCAATCGTTCCAGAAGGTCGAGCCTGGCAGAACAGTCCGCTTCACTTTGAAGCCGGCCTCGCGCATCTGCGCCGCGATAGCATCGCCGGTGTTCTTCTGCCAATCCTCGTCGACCGTGATGATCTCGTGCTCGAAGTTCGCCTGACCGGCCTCGGCCATCATCGCTTTCGCCTTCTCGATGTTCCTCTCCATCTTGGGAAGCGGCGCGTATTCGGGATGGATGCCGCACACATGGTGGTTTTCCGCCACCTCGCCAAGATTGTTGTAGCCCAGGCTAAGCACCGCTCCATTGTCGACCGCGAGTTGGACGGCATTGCGCACCCTCTGGTCGTCATATGGCTTGTTGTTGACGTTCATGCGCGCCGTCAGAGTGCCGGCGGTCAGAATCCCGCTGCGCACTAGCCCCATCTTGTCCAGGATCGCCACATAGTCGCCGGTGGTCTCATAGTTGGTATGGACTTCACCCGCCTCGAAGGCGCTGATCATGGCGTTGGGGTCGTTGCCGTAGTCGATGAATTCGATGCCGTCGAGATGAACCTCGCCGCCCCACCAGGGCCCGCCGTTCTCGCGCCGCTTGTAGAGCGCGTGCACCGCGGTTTCGTAGGAGACGAGTTCGAACGGTCCGGTGCCGATCGGGCTCTTCACGAAATCCGAACCCATCTTCTCGAAGTCGCGATGCACGATGAGGGCCGGATAGTCCGAAAAGGCGGGGATGATGGAAATGTCCGGCACCGACGGTTTCAGCTTCACCGTATGGTCGTCGACCCTGGCGATGGCGCCGGCCCGGGCCCTGCCCGTCGCCGGGTCGATCAGGCTGGCCATGCGCGCGGCCATGGAATTGCCTTGCGCAGATTTTTCGCACCAGCGTTCGAGGTTGAAGATAACGTCGTCGGCGTTGAAATCGTCGCCGTTGTTCCATTTCACGCCCTTGCGCAGATGCAGCACGTACTCGGTCGCATCGTCGTTCACGTCCCATCTTTCGAGAAGCATGGGCTTGAAGATGAAATCCTTCGTGTATCTGACCAGCGGCTCCAGGACCTGGCGGGCGATGTTGCCCATTTCGCCCCAGTCGAAGCTGCGTATATCCTTCATCTCCTTGACCAGCATGGCCACCTTGATGACGCCGCCTTTCTTCGGCTGCGCCGCCGCCGTCGTCGGGACCGCGAGACCGATCATGCCGTAGGCGACGGCTGTCGACAGCCCGAAGACGCTGGCGAGCGCCAGGAATTCGCGGCGATCCATGCGTCCCTCAGCGGCCTCCACCGCCATCCGCTGGACAGTTTCGGGAACAGGTTTGTCGTTGCGTCTCAGAAAGCCCATCTCTTCCTCCCATTGGCCGTCAGGCCCGTTTCATCAGCCATTGCCCGTCAGGAGACGGGCGTCGCGCCACCCTCTTCGGTGCGGCGCGCGATAAATTCGTCGAGGATTTCGGCCGAGGCCGCAGCCGCAGGAAACGCTCGAACGTCCGCTCCAGATGCCGTTGGCGCGTACGGTTGCCGGGCGCGAACTGGTCTCCGGCGAAGTGCCGAAATTCGAAATGTCGAGAACTGGCGGCTCGTCGAAAGCGGCGGGGTTCGGATCGGCATTTCAAAACGCGGAAGCCTGCGGCCGCATGGCAATGTTGAGCCGGCGGCGAATTCATCCCGACCGATCCGGACCACATCCGTCCAACCGGGTTCGGCGGGGTGATACGACACCAAAGCGCCGGCGACCCTGCCTCCGATAGCGACTGCTCGATAATGTGACGTCAATCCTGCCTCCCAAGATCAGGACGATCACTATTGGACATATATGTACAATGATTGGACAGCTATGTCTAGTCCTCCTTGCGTCGTGTTTTGGGCTGTGTCATTCGTCAGTCATGATCAAGCTGATGCCGCAGAAAGAGACCGCCCCCGGCAATATCAAGGTGACGCGCTGGGACTGGATCAATCTGGCTCTGGAGGTGCTGGTCACCGAGGGCGTGGAAAGCGTACGCGTCCTGCAGATGAGCGAGCGGCTCGGCGTGTCGCGATCGAGTTTCTACAATTATTTCGAGAACCGCCAGGATCTGCTGAATCGCCTGCTGGAGCACTGGCGTGACACGAACACCAGGGCGATAGTCGAACGGGCAGCAAGGCCTGCCCAGACCATCATACGTGGTGTGATGAACGTCTTTGAGTGCTGGGCGGACGAGAGTCTGTTCGACCCGCGCTTCGATTTCGCTGTGCGCGAGTGGGCACGCCGCTCCGCCGAAGTGCGCAGGATCATTGACACGGCGGATGATGAGAGACTGGGCGCCATACGCGACCTTTATCTGCGTCATGGCTACAGTGAAGAAGACGCTCTCATTCGCGCCCGCGTGCTCTACTACATGCAAATAGGCTACTATGTGCTGGACGTGAAAGAGCTGGCGGAGACTCGCCTTGGCCACCTTGCGGCCTATCTGCGCAGCTTCACGGGTCAGGAACCAAGCGACGCCGACGTGGCCCATTTTTCGGCCTTTGTCATGCAGGCGCGTAATCACAATCGGATGTGAGACCCGCCACGGAGTCAAGGCGGCGTCGCACCACTGCAAGCGCCAGCTCTTCGCGGATCCCGCTGGCGCGGTGTTCAGCGTGCTCTCCCCAATAGCGGCGCATTGGACCGTCTCGACAAGCTTCATCGAAATGGAGAACTGCAATGTCGTTTGAGGAAAAGGTTGGACTTGTGACCGGCGGCGGCTCCGGGATGGCATTCAACTGTCGAAGACCGCCATGGGTCGGCAAGGAAGACCGGAAGAGGTGGCTGGCGTGGTGACCTTCCTGCTTTCCGACGAGGCATCGTTCGTCACGGGCTCGGTTTACGAAATCAATAGCGGCCAGACTCAGCAGGAGCGGACCAGGTTCGACTGGAGATGGCAAGGGCGAGCGCGCACCTCGGTCCGGGTTCAGAACGCAACGACTCCAGCAGAGCGAGGGCTGCGACTTGGTGATGGCGCCTGACGGCAGCGACAATGCTGTCGGTTCAGACAAGGTGCTTTATGAGTGCTTTTACGGCAATGGATGGTGTAACCGAGCGCGCCTGCAGTGCCGTCGCTTCAATCTGATCCAGGCGACTTTCAGGAAGGATTCGGACAAGATTTCCCTCCGCGATCGGGACGTCGGCCAGATACCCGGGCAACAGGGCTATACCCAGACCTGCGCATGCCGCATCGCGGGTTACATGCATGTTGCTGGTACTGATTTTCCATGGGATGCGTATCGACTGACTGTCGATCGTCCAGTGATCGAGATCCGTACGCGTAAGGATGCCACGGTGACTGGCAAGCTCCGCCACCGTCCGAGGTGTTCCGGCGCGATCGAGATAGTCGGGCGAGGCGACCAGCTTCCTGTCGACATGCCCGAGCCGACGCCTTAGCAGATCGCTGTCGCCAAGCTGGCCAATTCGTATCACAAGGTCGAAGCCGCCGGCGACTACGTTCACGCGCTCGTCGCTAAGGTGCAGGTCGATGCGTACCTCCGGATAGCGCTGCAGAAACGTGAAGAGTTTCGGCGCCAGGACATGCTGGCCGTAAGCAACAGGGGCTGCGATCTTTAGCGTTCCACTTGGGACCGCATGTTCCGCAAGCGCTTCGACCTGGGCCTGCTCGGCATCGTGAACGATCGGACGGATCCGCTCAAAGTAACGCCGGCCGGTATCGGTGAGACTGAGCGCGCGCGTCGAGCGCAGGAGCAGCGGCGCCCCCATGCGCTGCTCCATCAGCGCAAGCTGGCGACTGATCGTCGCCTTGGGAAGACCGAGCAAACGGCCGGCGGCGCTCAAGGAGCCGCACTCCACGATTTTTACGAAGAGGGCCATGCCGGAGAGGTCAACAGCGTCAGTCATCGTTCCAAATGTAAGACGCTGGAGTTCCAAATGCCAGTCTACTGTTCCACGCGGTGCGGATCCAAATTCCGTTCACCGTAAACATCTATCCACAGGAGCAAAACAGCAATGACTACGAATAGCTATACAAAGTCCCGGTTCACTAAAGACAACGCGGCACTTCTGCTGATCGACCATCAGTCGGGAATCTTGCAGCTGGTGCATGACTATTCACCCGCCGAATACCGCAACAATGTTCTGGGGCTCGCGAAGCTCGGCAAAGCCTTCAAGCTGCCTACCATCCTGACCACGAGCCTTGACCAAGGTCCAAACGGCCCGTTTATCCCAGAGGTGCTGAGCATGTTCCCCGATGCCCCGCTGATTCGGCGGCAAGGGATCATCAGTGCGTGGGATGATCCTGAATTCCTGGCCGCGGTCGAGAAAACCGGCCGCAAGAACCTGATCATGGCCGGTGTCACCATCGATGTATGCCTTGCCTTCCCCGCCATGCAGGCGGTCGAGGCGGGCTACAATGTGTATGGCGTGGTCGACGCCTCTGGCGGGAGTGACGAGACCCTTCGCGACCTCGCCATTGCCAGAATGCAGGATCACGGGGTCACCCCCATCAACTGGACAACCGTTGGATTCGAGCTGCAGCGCGACTGGAGGCTGCCGACCGCCCAGGAATTCGGGCCGGTCGTCCGCGATCACTATCATAGCTACAGCCTGTTGATGGACAGCTTCGAGGCCCAGACCGCAAACGCTGCCAGGAAGGCTTCCTAGCTCCTCCCGCACTGTTCCTGACAGTCGACTGCGCCCGATCCCACGCTCAAGATCGGGCGCAACGCCAGGAACCAAAGAGGGATTCCGGCATGAACGCTCGTCGACTGTTTTCCAGTGTCTCGCTGCGACTGCTCTGCATACTCGTCAGTTCGCCGTTTTGGATAAGCGGGCTGAGCAAGCTAGGCGATTGGAATAGCGCGATTTCGGAGATGACACACTTCCATCTGTCGCCGCCAGCACCCTATGCAGCAGCGACGATCCTGATCCAACTCCTCGGAAGCGCCAAGTTGATCGTTGGTCCATATAAATGGCTTGGCGCCATCGCGCTGAGTGGCTTCGTCGCGCTGACAATTCCGGTCGCTCACGACTTTTGGAATCAGGTGGGCGCCGACCGCGCGACCTCTTTGGATTTCGCCATCGAACATATGGCGGTCATCGGTGGACTGCTGGCCGTGGCGAGGCTGGCGGCGGAGAGCAGGTCTCCCTAGCGGTCAATAAGAACCGCAACGAGTGCCCGCAAGGACCACCGCTCGTCGTGAGCGGCTCGCATGCGATTCGCTTGCCCCTTCCGATGGCGCATCGACACGAACTGACCCCGCTTTATGAATCTCGATCCAGAAGGCAGTCGATGAAGGCCCGCAATGCCGGCGTTGGTGAGTGGCGATTCGAATAGTAGAGGAAGAGGCCGGGAAAGGTCGGCGACCAATCCACCAGGACTCGTTGGAGGCGTCCTTCCTCGATTGAACGCACAATGCGATGATCATTGAAGGTGTAGAGGATGCCGAGACCCTGAAGCGCGCCATCCAGCACCACCTCCTGCCTTCGAGGTCAACGGTCCGTCGACCGACATCTCGAACGCCTTTCCATCCTTCTCGAACTCCCAACGATAGACTGCGCCGCTGCCGGGGTAGCGCCAGTTGATACAAGCATGGGCGTGCAGGTCCGCCGGTGTGTTCGGAATCCCTCGCGTACTCAGATAGTCGGGCGACGCGACGGCCATCATCTCCATGTCCGGCGTCAGCCGAACGGCCACGACGTCCTTCTCGAGCCGCTCGCCGGCGCGGATGCCGGCGTCGAAGCGCCCGGCGACGATGTCGCTGAGGCTGTCATCGGAGACGACGTCCAGCACCACGTCCGGATAGCCCCTGTGAAAATGCCCGAGCCTGGGCGCGATCAGCATCGTCGCAGCGTAGCCAGGCGCATTGATGCGCAGCAGGCCGGCCACGCGGCCGGTCGCGTCGACCGCTTCGGTCACCGCCGACTCCAGTTCCAGCATGACTGGCGTAAGCCGCTCGTAGAGTTGCTGGCCGACCGCGGTCGGCGCCACGCTTCGTGTCGTGCGGTTAAGAAGCCTTGCGCCGAGACGGCTTTCGAGCAGGCGTATGGTCTGGCTGAGAGCGGACGAGGACATGCCGAGATGGCTGGCTGCGCGGGCAAAGCTTCCATGCTCGACGATGGCGGCAAATGCCTTCAACTCGGCGAAGTCGGATCCTCTCATTATGCATCAATCTCTAACTAGCCTATCAGGATTATAGCGGATTAACTTATTGGCGGCGACGGTTCATTTTTACTCCGGACAACTTCACCCGTTCCTGGAGATTAACCCATGACCCAATCACTTGACCTTGTTACCTATCGCCTGCTCGGCCGCTCCGGCCTGCGCGTCTCCCCGCTTGCGCTGGGAACCATGACCTTCGGCTCCGATTGGGGCTGGGGGGCAGAACAGGACGAGGCTCAGCGCATATTCGACGCGTATGTCGACCGGGGCGGCAACTTCGTCGATACCGCCAACGCCTACACCAACGGTTCCTCCGAGCGCCTTGTCGGTGAATTCGCCGCAGGCAAGCGCGACCGGCTGGTGATCTCGACCAAATATACGATGGCGACGCGTCCCGGCGATCCGAACTCGGGCGGCAACCATCGCAAGAGCATGATCGCTTCGGTCGAGGAAAGCCTGCGCCGGCTGAAGAGCGACTATATCGACCTGCTTTATGTCCATCAGTGGGAAGGGCTGACCCCGGTCGAAGAGATCCTGCGCGGGCTCGACGATCTCGTCCGCCAAGGCAAAGTGCTCTATCTCGGCCTCTCGGATATTCCCGCCTGGCAGGCGTCAAGGATGCAGGCAATCGCCGACCTGCGCGGCTGGACGCCGTTCGTCGCGTTGCAGAGCGAATACAGTCTGGCCGAACGCACCTCGGAACGCGACCTGATCCCGATGGCCAACGAGATGGGTATGGGCTTCATGCCCTGGGCGCCACTTGCCAATGGCGTGCTGTCGGGCAAATACAGCCGCGCCGATCTCGGCGCTTCGCAGACCGGCATCGCGGGGTCGCGCAAGGCGGTTGCCGGCGCCCACGGCTCCCTGTCGGAGCGCAGCCTTGCGATCGCCGATGTCGTCGGCGAGATCGCGCGGGAAGTCGATCGCTCATCAGCGCAGATTGCGCTCGCCTGGGTCATGGCCAATCCCGGGGTGACGGCTCTGCTGCTCGGCGCTCGGACGCTGCAGCAACTGGAAAACAATCTCGGCGCCCTCGACGTCACCTTGAGCGCCGAACAGATAACACGGCTGGATGCGGTGAGCGCCATCGAGCTCGGTTTTCCGTACAACCTGCTGCACGGCCCATTCCTTCGCGCGGCGGTCAGCGGAGGGGCACATTTCCCGGAGCGAAGCTGGTAGCGAACGGTGCTTCGCAAGCCGACCACTCCGGCAACTCGCCTGCCGCTGGTTGCCGCGTGGTCGGGTGCCGAATGATTGTCGGTATCCAGCGCCCGGCGACGGTGCCCGATGCTTCATTCGCAACGGCGGCGTCAGCGTGGGCGTGATTGGGCGAGGCCAAGCTCACGGAGTTGGCGGCAGTTTTTCTGGGATCTATGTCGTTTCGATCGTCGGATCGTCCCCTTAGGCTGCGAATGCCTCAAGCCGTCAAGGTTCGGCGCCAACCCTCGATGTCACACGGAGAACCTCGATGGCGACCTATTCAGACAGCTTGTGTGCGTCATGATCGGGAGGGCAAGAATCCGTCCGCGGACGATCGCCGTCGTCGTCGCCATGATGGCGGCCGCTTCACCGTCTCTTGCGGAAGGGAACGCCGATCGCGGCAAGACGATCTTCAACAGATGCACCGCCTGCCACTCCGTGACGGGTCAGGACAAGGTTGGCCCGCATCTCAACGGAATCGTGGGCCGCAAAGCCGGATCGGTCGCCGGCGCCCATTATTCCAAGGCTTTGGTGAACGCGGCCATCACCTGGGACGACGCTTCTCTGGATGCTTTCCTCACTGCTCCGGCAAAATTCGTACCCGGCACTTCCATGACCGTCTCAGTGCCGAACAAAACGGACCGCGACGATCTCATCGCATACTTGAAATCGCTGCAGTGACCGATTGTTCTGCGGGGCGTTGGCGGCGATCGTAACGATGATCGTTAGCCGTGCGGTCACCCAGCCTTCATCCCACACGACCTCCACCGCAACATTGATGCGCTCCGGCGAAGTGCAAAGCAGTGCCACGGCAGCGGCTGCGCCAGCGGCAATCGGCAGAGCCGTCGAACGGCAACCGCGCCAATGGCGGTTTTTCTGGGATTTATGTCATTTCGATCGTCGGCATCGCCTCGTAAGCTCCAAATGCTTCAAGCCGTCAAGGCTCGGCGCCAACCCTCGACGTCACACGACGGAGAACCTCGATGGCGACATACAAGATCACGGTGAACGGGCAGCGCCGGGACGTAACCGTTGATCCGTCGACCCCTCTGCTCTGGGTTCTGCGCGAAGACCTGAAGCTGACAGGCACCAAATACGGTTGCGGCATCGGCTTGTGCGGCGCCTGCACCGTGCACCTTGCCGGCGAAGCGACCCGCTCCTGCGGCTTGCCGGTCTCGGAAGTGGGAGACCAGGAGGTGGTGACGATCGAAGGCATCGGCGTCGATCGTGTCGGTCGCACTGTGCAGGAGGCCTGGGTGAAGAAGGATGTCGTGCAGTGCGGCTATTGCCAGAGCGGCCAGATCATGGCCGCCGTGGCGCTCCTCAAGGCAACGCCCCGGCCGTCGCAAGCCGACATCGAGGGATCGATGACGAATCTATGCCGCTGCGCCACTTACGTGCGCATCCGCGCTGCCATCCAGGACGCCTCAACACGGTTGATCTAGCAAGGAGCCGGACCATGCGGTTCGCATACCAGCCTGACAAGGGTCATTTGAGCCGCCGCACCTTCCTGCGCGCATCGGCAGTTGCCGCGGGCGGACTATTGGTTTCGCTGCACTTCGATTTTCCCGCGCTCGCGCAGAACGCCGAGGCGCTACCAGCCCCACCCGACGCATATATTCACATCAAGCCCGACGGGCGGATCGTGATCGCTGTGCGGCACATCGAGATGGGGCAGGGCGTGCTCACATCACTGCCGATGATCGTCGCCGAAGAGCTCGATGCGGACTGGTCCCAAGTAAGCGCCGAGCTTGCCCCGGCGGGAGATGCCTACAAGGCGCCGCCGCTCGGGATACAGAGCACGAGCGGTTCGTGGTCCGTGCGCTATGGCTATCAGCAGCACCGCGAGTTCGGCGCTCGGATCCGCGCGATGCTGGTGGGCGCCGCCGCCGATCGATGGAAGGTGCGCCCAGACGAGTGCCGCACGGAGGCGGGCGTGGTCCGTGGTCCAGGCGGCCAGTCGGCAGGCTATGGCGAACTCGCGGACGATGCTGCGCGCAGGCCCATGCCGGAGCAAGTTGTCTTGAAGAACCCTGGCGACTTCCGGATTATCGGGAAGTCGACGCGTCGCATGGACAGCCGCCCGAAGACGGACGGGTCGCAAAAATTCGCGCTCGACATCGACCTTCCGGGCATGAAGATCGCCCTCATCGCACGGCCACCGGTATTCGGGGCGAGGGTCAAGGCGTTCGACGCGCAGGCGGTCCGCTCGATGGAGGGTGTGCGGGACGTGTTCGAAATTCCCCTCGTCAAAGGGAGCGCCGTGGCCGTGGTCGCGGATCGGTTCTGGAGCGCGAAACAGGCGCGGGACCAGCTCAAGATCGACTGGGATTTCTCCAGCGTAGAGCGCGCCGACAGCCAGGAACTGCGCGCCAGGTATCAGGCCCTCGCCAAAACGCGGGGAACCGTCGCTCTCAGCCGAGGCGACAAGACCGCGCTTTCCAAGACCACGCCTTCCCAACACCTTGTGGCGGAATACGAACTTCCATATCTGGCCGCTGCCGCGCTCGAATGCCTGAACATGACGCTTCGCTACGACGGCGACCGTGCGGAGGCATGGATTCCGTCTCAGTTTGCCACGCTTGACCAGGGCGTGCTCGCCCAGGCGCTGGGACTGGATCCCAGCCAAGTCACGCTGCATGTGGTCTTTGCCGGCGGCGGATTCGGCCGGCGCAGCCCGCTCGACGGCAATGTGCCCTTCGAGGCCGCGGCCATCGCGAAGCGTGTGCGCGGCACGCCGATCAAGCTCATCTACACGCGCGAGGACGACATGCGGAGCGGCTACTACCGACCAATGACGACCCATCGCGTCGAAATCGCCATCGGGGGCGATGGGATGCCGTGGGCCTGGCAACACGTGGCCGTTGGCCAATCGTTCATCATCGGAACGGCGATGGAAAAGACTTTCATCAAGGATGGCGTTGATCCGCTCGTCATCGAGGGAGCGGTGAACAACAAATACCGCATCCCGAACTTTGAGGTGTCGGTACACCATCCGGCGGTGAGCGTGCCTGTCTATACCCTGCGCTCTGTCGGGCATTCACAGAACACCTTTGTCATGGAGACCCTGATCGATGAGCTCGCCGTTCGCGCCAAGGCCGATCCCTTCGCCTACAGGCTGAAGCTTCTCGATCCCGAGGCCACAAAGGTCCGCGATGCGTTAACCCTGCTCGAGGAGAAGAGTCGTTGGCGAAATAACCTTGCCTCCGGCCGTGCCGCCGGCATCGCTTGCGCGGATTATTGGGACACGGGTATCGCCTGCGCGGCCGAGGTCTCGGTCGTCGACAACCGCCCACGGGTCCACCGCGTCACCGTTGCCATCGCCTGCGGGCTGCCGGTGAATCCGCTTTCCATCGAAGCGCAGTGCCAAGGCGCGATCGGCTTCGGTCTCACTCAGCTCATGTCCGCCATCACCCTCAAGGACGGCGAGGTTGAGCAGTCGAACTTCGATGGATTTCGGCCGCCTTACATGTCCGATGCTCCGGCGGCGATCGATGTGTATATCGTGCCAAGCAACGACGCTCCTCTGGGTGTAGGCGAACCCGCCACCCCCGTCATTTCGCCGGCGGTGGTTAATGGGTTGGCGCGCCTCACCGGAAAGCGATACCGTATCCTCCCGATCGATGCTGTCTGAAGCGTCAGTTTTGCTCCACGCGCGAGACAACTGACGGCAAACAACGCCATAGTGTCATGGCTGGGCAAGTCTTGTCGGCAGTCGGAATGAAGAGTGGCGGGAGGAGATTTAATCGTGGTGGCCTTTTCGGATTTGCCGAAAGGCCATTGGGACTGCCATGCGGGATGGCATCAATGGTTCTTGCGCTGCCTAACTGGGTTTTCTCGATTTGAAAACATCATTCAACAGACCGAATACTGGCTGACCCGTCTATACGCCACACGCGACACCGGCGAGATGCTTCAGCTGTCGCCAGCTTTCTGTGCGTGCGCCAATCCCCATAAAATGACCCCACCAATTTCTTCACCGTGACAACGTTCGCAATGTCTTCTGCAGTGAGGCTAAGCCCCCGACTGCGGACGCTCGACCTCGAAGTCAGGACAGAACCGTGCCCCTCGGTCCCGCGGCGGGCATTTCGGTGCTTCCGCTTCGTGCGCCCTTGTTTGCTTTGGCCGGGACAGAGGCGCAGGGTTCACCGTTCAAACGCCGTAACGTTCGGTGCGGATAATTCTTGCAGGGACGCCTGCATCGATCATCGCCTGGCTGGCGGCCGTTACGAACGCGTTGGACCCACAGACAAAGGCGACGCCCGGCGGGCTGGGGAAGTATGCTATAGATTGTGCCACCATCGCCAAGTCGATCCGCCGGGAATGGTCAGCAGGGCGGCGGGCGCCCTCCCGCGTCAGCGCGAGCGCCAGGCTGAAGCCGTCGCCGCGGCGGTCGAGTTCGATCAGCTCGTCGCGGAAGACCACTTCGTCCCAAGTCCGCGCAGAATAGACCAAGACGACTGGCACCTTCGAGCTAAGAGCGGCGCGATGGCGGGCCATCGACGCCAAGGGAACGACGCCGGAGCCGCCACCCACAAGCAGGATCGGTCCTTGGTCCCCCTCCGGCCAGACGAAGTGTCCGCCGAGCGGCCCACGGACCTCGATCTCATCGCCGACCGCCGCCACATCATGGAAGAACGGCGACACCTCACCGTCATCAAGCCTCTCGATCGCGACCTCGACCTGCTCGCCAGCCTCAGGCGCGGAGGCAATGGAGTAGGAGCGTCGCGCCTCGTAGCCGTCGGGCGCGGTCAGCTTGACGTCGATGTGCTGGCCCGCGCGATAGGCGAATGGCTGCAACGGCTGGAGGAAGAAGCTGACGACCCGGGGCGTACGTCTCAAAATTCGAGCGATTGTCGCCGTTTGCCAAGGCGACTGCGGCGCGGTGGGCTCGCTCACGGGTCGTTCGTGTAGCGCTGCTCGCGCCATGGGTCGCCGTAGATGTGGTAACCTCGCAATTCCCAGAATCCGGGCTCGTCACGCTCAGTGAACTGCAGGCCGTTCACCCACTTCGCCGACTTCCAGAAGTAGAGGTGCGGCACCAGCAGCCGCGCCGGCCCCCCATGGTCCGCCGTGATCGGCTTTCCCTCATAGAGCAGGGCGACCATAGCCTTGCCCACCACCAGGTCTTTGGTCGGCACGTTTGTTGAATACCCGTCGAAGGAGTGCGCGAGCGTGAAGGCGGTCGGCGGCTCGACACCCGCGTCGGCGAGGATGTCGTCGACGAGGACGCCCTGCCAAGGTGTGTCGAACTTGGTCCAAGACGTCACGCAGTGGATGTCCCGAGTCATCTTCGTCATGGGCAGGGCGCTGAACTCCGCCCAACTCCACTTCTTGATCGGCCGCGGCCCGTGTTTGAGCGTGAACGACCAATCCTCGGTGCGGATTCTCGGTGTTGGCCCGGCCGACAGGACGGGGAATCCGTGCTCGAGGTGTTGCCCTGGAGGTATGCGTGCGTCCCCAGCCGGCGGCCGGCGTCCTGAAAACCCGCGTGTGACCATCTTGGCGTTGCCTTTCATCAGGCCTTGGTGACCTCTCTTGGAATCATCCTCCGAAGAACCGATGTCGAGCAACAAAAAAACGCTCGCGGCAGGTTTCGTTACGCTTCGCGTCTATGAGCGGACAGTGTTCATTGGGATTTTTTGAAAGTGCTCAGGAGAGGCGACGACAGGAGGCGATCGGCGAACTTAGCCGGTTCGAAACTCGTCTACAGACGGTGATTGATGGGGATGCCGGCATCCCGTCGGTTCGCGGCTAAATTCACGTGAGCCGTTTCCGGTAGGCGAGCGTGCATTCGCGCTTTCCTCATTAACCCGATCCACGCGTACCCACGTTTCACAGGTGCGACCAGCCCATAATTGTCACACTAAATAAGAAAATGCTTATAAGCGTGGATTGGAACTCAGCGATGAGGATAGCGTTGCGCAGTGAGGATACGTAGGACGGTCGCAGGCGAAGCCGACTTTGACTTGAAGCGATCGGCAGCGCCCATTACGATCTCCCTGGTCCCCGTCTTCAGCAAATCGAATGCAAAAAACGCTGCCAAGATTTCCGTCGGTGGCGCGCGCCACCTTCCCGCCGAAATTTGTGCCACAAGGTGACACAGGATTCGCAGCCCGAGCCATACACCACCGGTTTGAGGATGTCCGGAGCAGCCAAACCTTGCGCCATCTAGGTCCAAGGCGCAAATCACACTACCTCGCTAGCGCCGGCCGGTACTTCCCGGATCTTGGCGCTCGCTTATTCGCTGTAGGAGCTTGCGGGATTCCTCAATGATGCGTCGGCTTACCGCAATCGTGTACCGTCGATTTCCGCCTCGGCGCGCTCTTTGTCCAATCGAGCACGCTTGATCGTCGATACGAAATCCGATCGATTCATAACTGAGTGTAACGCGGAAGACGGATGGAAGTTCACGGGGTTGTGGAAGCGCAGAGCGGCGGCACGTAGCGGGCGATCTGCGTCAGCACCGCCCTGCGCCTCGGCCTTGGAAACGTCGCTGGAGGCCCAGTTCACAGCAAGGATCACATCACGCTGCCAGAATGGGCCGACCAATCAGCCCGGTTTTGCCTTTGACACAGGCTCATTTCGTCGCCGCTTCGCATGAGGGCAGCGAAAAATCAACCGCGATCGGATGGATCTGGCTGATCCGGACGATGCCGCCGGTGTCGCTGGCCCGGACACTGTTGCCGGCATCGACCATATGGATGCCGGCGCGGCCGTCCAGCGGCGAGCGTATCTGCGTAAAGCCGAGCTGGGTTTGCTGGATATCAATGGCGGCCTGATCGACCTTGTCGGTAGCCTCAAGCTGCGCCACCGCCGCCTTTGCGGTGTCCAGTACCTGCGTCGTGCCGACGCCCTTGGTGGTCAGGGTCTGCGCCCGGGCGAGGTCCAGCCTGGCATTCGCCAGCGATACGTCGTCCCGCGCCTTGGTGGCTTGCGCTGCGCGAGCGCCGCCCGCAGGGGATGCGGAGCGATCTCGGCGAGACGATCGCCGGCGTGCATATCCTGTCCGTCGACGAAGTCGAGCTTGATCAACTCGCCGTCGATCCGGCTGGTTACGGTCACGGTGCGCAGCGGGGCAACGGAGCCGAGGCCGACAAGAAAGACCGGGACATCGGCTCGGCGCGCGACGTCGGCGACAACGGGAATGGCGGTGTCGGCTGCAAAAGCCTTGACACCTGCCAAGGTGAGGCTCAGCACGCCCAGAGCAAGAGCCTGAAGGATTAGCGTTGATCCACACCGGCCGGCGATCATTCACTCAGTCTCTCGTCCGTCCCATTCTTGCGTCAACATAGACGTGCGGCGAGTTCCTGGCGACCCATGGTCCGGATCATCAGGAAGTAAATCCGCCTTTCAGACTTCAAACTGATGCACTACCGAGAGATTTGATCCAGCGTTGAAAGTCCGGCATCGTGTTCGCGAAGAGGGGAAAGCTGCCGTTCCGCTCTTGGTGCCCCAGGCCAGACGCCCCATATCCGTGTAGTGGCACGCGTTCATCGACCCTTTCTATGAAAGACAGAGACGCCACTGGCATCGAAAACTAGTCCTCGTCCTGGTCCACAGCGCACCGGCGTCCACACCGATATGCGCCTCGACTTCGTGACAGCCGATCGCATGCACCGATGAGGCGTAGATGACGCGCTTGACGCCACGTTTCCGGGCGCCTTCGTAGATGTGGTAGGAACCGCGGATGCTGGAAGCCAGGATCGTCTGCCACTCGCATTCGGGCGGCGCGCCGCCGAAATGCACAATGGCGTTGCAGTCCTTGCCGGCGGCGATCGTTGCCTCCATGTCGGCGAGGTCGGTGCCGCCTCTCGAAGTTGGGCATCATTGACGACAACGTAAGTGATGCCGCGCACGGCACTACATCGTGGCTTCCTGCTCCAGCTCTTTCATGTCCTGAAAACGGTTCGCAACACGGGCTGCGGCATAGCTCTCAAACGTTCTACGGCTCTTTCCAGACGCTTCCGATCGCCGTTCTTACGATGGTGGTACCCAGCGGCGCTATACCTTCGATGTCCTCGATGGTCCGCAGCAATGTGTAGTGGTCGATCCTGTCGGCGTAACGGCCGGGCTTGATGCCAGCGCCGTAAAACACCGTGAATATGTGGTTCTCAAGACCGCCATCGTCCTCGTCGAAGGTTACGACCAGCAGGCTGTTGTGCCTGCGCGACCAGATGGCATAGGTGCGCAAATGGGCCTTCAGCCATGCATCGGCCTGCACGGTCGTGCCGTCATGCATGTCGTTGGCTAGGTTGGGGATGACGAAGCTGACCGCCGGCAGCCGCGCATAGTCGCGCGGAAATTTGGTCAGTGATTTTCCGGCTCCTCTGGCGTCGGCAAAGGATTCCCACGGATTGTGTTTGCGGGGCGATCCGGCCTCGGCATAGCCCACAAAGGCCTTGCCGGCAGCCTGAAGGCGCTCGGCAAGGTTGGACCCGGCAATCTCGTGGATGCCATCGTCGCGCACCCCGTGGGTCGAGCCGCTGAACAGGGCCAGGTAGTTGGGCTGACTGGGATGAGCGACCCCATGCGAATTATAGAATAGGGCGCCGTTCCTCGCCAGGGTCTGCAGATAGGGAGCAGCGCCCGGCTGCGCGATCTGCTCGAAGGAATGATTCTCCATGACCACGACCACTACATGGTCGTATTGCGGCGGCGCATCAGCCATGGCGATAGAGCCTCCATCCAAGGCAGTGCCGCCGGCCAGGATAAGCAACACGGCGAACCGTTGAAGCAGACTATGACTTTGTGGACGCGCGTTCATCTCTCTCTCGAGTCATTTGACCCAATGTCAGTATTTGAAGCATACGATGCCAGCTTTGCGCTTTGGGCATTCCAGACTGCATCTTATGCGAAGAGGCTGTGTAGCAGCTAAGTTAAAAAAAATGTCCGGATCTGGCAAAGTAGGAATGTCGCTCCTGCCTTGCCAATCTACTCGCGTTCGAGAGCGCGGGAGATTGCAGATTGCGACTGGTTTTGATGAGCGAACGCGAGCTGCGACATATCGAGGTTCTACGTTTTAGTTCATCAGGTCCAGCGGCTGTTGAGGACGTTCCAGGCGGATGGCGCTGCGGCTCTCCGGCACAAGGCGCGCGGCCGACATTCCAACAATCGTATCGTTGATGGCGTTCGCAACTTCGCGCTAGAGCTGATCCGCGAGCACTACGTCGACTTCGGTCCAACGGTTGCCCGCGAGAAGCTGATCGAAACGAAAGCGATGAATTTGGGTAGGTAGTCATCGGCAACCGCCGCAACGTCTGGTCGGCAGAGTCAAGAGATCGCTGCCCCGCCGATATCCTGTCCAGTTTGGAAGTGATCCTCCAACAGGCGCTGCGTGTGCCTAGCATGTCCAGTCGTCCCGACGGTTCACTCACGGTAGTAGAGTAGACATACCGCAATGCGCCTCATATCGGCCATTGAGAGGATACTAAACTCTATGATCGCCCTTCTGCGGGCTATCCACATCGTCTTCGGCGCATTTTGGATGGGTGGAACTGTCACTTTGGGCTTCTTTCTCCTGAGGTCTGCTTAGGCCGTGCTGCTAAGCGAGGATGAAGAAGACCTTCCTGACTGGGGTGAGGTTTTCCCATATTCCTTTGAAGCCAGCCGCTACAACGAAGCTATCCCCTGGGCCGAAGGTTCGAGAATCGCCCGCGACGTTGGTCAGCCGCACGCTGCCCTCGAGGATATGGCACAGCTCGTCGTAACCGCAGTCAATCCGTTCCAGATGGGCCTCGGCTTCCCAAATGCCCGCGGTCGCGCCCCTTTCGGCTTTCTGGAAGTGCCGCCAGCTGCGCGGCTGGTAAGGCCGATCGACCGCTGCCGGATCCGACGTGACGATTTCACACGGTTCGATCGCGTCCGTGTCAAAGGGAATGACATGCTTAAGCGAAGCCATGCTTTACTCCTTCATGAATCGAACCCGACGCCGAGCGTATCGAGCGCCTTGTTGAGCAGGGAACGTCGGCCGGTCTCGTCCTCGCGCGCCAGTCCACGTTGAGCCCAGCGAATACTCAGCCATCGAATAGGTTCGGGAGGAAACGGGAATGGTGGACGGCGCAGCATGGCTAGTCGAGTCCGCTCGCTATCACGCTTTCCAAGCAGATCGAGCACTGTCAGCGCGGCGAATCGGCTGGCTGACACACCTTGTCCGGTAAACCCCATGGCGTAGGCAACGCGATCGCCACAAGCCAGTCCCGCAAAGAACGTGGTCCGCGCGGAGGTGTCGATGATGCCGCCCCATGCATGTGTAAATGGCACATGGGCGAGGGCCGGCAATGCGGTTGCGAAGTTCTTTGCCAGACGAGCAAGACTTTGGCTTTGTCTGAGGAAGACTTCGTCTCGTCGCGAGCCAAAGTGATAGATCGCATCAAAGCCGCCCCAAAGGATGCGATTGTCGGCGGTCTTGCGAACATAGTGGAACTGGTTTCCGCAATCGGCTACGCCGTGCCGGCCGGTCCAACCGATCGACGCCAACTCGTCATTGTCGAGAGGTCGCGTCACCAGAGCATAATCGAAAATCGGAATGATCGCGTTGCGCAGGCGGCTAAGGAGCGGAGGCGCAGCATTTGTTGCCAGCACCACATGTCGGGCGCGAATGATCCCACCCGCCGTCCCTAACTCTATTGCGCCTTGTACCACGCGCAACGCGCTGGCGGTCGTGCCTTCATGAATTTCGATCGATTTCGCCAGCGCAACGCGCCGCAGCTCGGCCACCATCTTCCCTGGATTGAGCAAGGCATAGTTCGGTTCGTAAAGCCCGGCTGGATAAACTGGCGAATCGAACTTTTCGCGCAAGCGGTCTCCAGTGAGGATTTGGCAGTCTATGCCGAACCTTCGATAGTTGCTGGCCCAGGACTGGAGACTTTCCACCTGCCAGGGCTTGGCTGCGACGTTCAGCTTGCCTTTCCGTTCGAACTCAGCATCGATGCCGAATTCACCCAGATCGGCCTCAAACTCGTCGAGATTGACCCTGCCTAGGCGCACCAGCGCCTCAGCCTCCTTTGGCCAGCGCTTGAGTGCATTGCCGACGCCATGTGAAATCGAGGGTGCGCAAAAACCGCCATTGCGCCCAGACGCTCCATCGCCGCAACGACCTTGCTCAATCAGGATGATGCGGTCTTGTGGCCGTTGACGTCGTGCCTCAAGAGCGGTCCAGAGTCCGGTAAATCCGCCGCCGACAATTGCCAGATCGCACTTTACGTCGGCCGCCAGGGGAGGGCAGGACGGCTGCGTCACCACGGTGTCGTGCCAGAAAACGCGCCGGTCAGCTGTGGACAGATTGTCGGCCACTGTAATCTCCTCAGGGCCCGATGTGAGACCATTCAGCGTCGACACATGACGTTGGTGGTGTTGGTGAAATTTGTTGGACTTCATCTGTAGTGGCGTGTTCTGCTCATCGAATTTTCCTTTGCCGATCGATATTGCGTGAACGAGAATTCCGCACAGGCATCACTTGGCTGTGGCTGCCGCGGCTTGAGGTCGTGGCCGGCCCGCCGAACCGGCGGAAGCTGAAGTCCGACACCGGCGTGCCGAAGCCGAGTGTTTATTGCCCGGCCAGAATCCGGGCCTTCAGCCAATCCACGTCGTGTTTCGCGCGCTGCTCGGCCTGCGGCATGAAACCCAGCGGATCCTTGAGACTCTCCGGAAGGCCCGCGAAGCCCTCGATTGCCGAATGCACGCTGAATGCCGCATAAGCCGGATTGTAGCCCCCTTCCTGGACGACAAGCAGCCGCCCTGCGCAGAGTTCATCGGCCAGTGCCCGTGCGCGCGACGCCAAGGCGTGGAAGCCCGACATGGTAACGAGCTGCCTGCCATTGGGATCGAACTGACCCGCGTCGACGCCATTTGCAATGATCAGCATTTGAGGTTCGAAGGCCCGCAGTCGCGGAGCCACGATCTCATCGAATGCGCCGAGATATGTCGCATCCGTCGACCCCATCGGCAGTGGGACATTGAGATTGAAGCCCGCACCCGCGCCGGTGCCGGTCTCGTCCACGCCGCCGGTCTCGGGGTGAGTTGGACCCCATGCGCCGTGGTCCATGTGCATGGAGACCGTCAGCACGTCGGCGCGATCATAGAAGCCAGCTTGGGTGCCATTGCCGTGATGGACATCCCAATCGACAATCGCCACGCGGGCTATGCCGTTCGCGATCGCATCTTCCGCCGCGATACCGACATGATTGAAGAAGCAGTAGCCGTCGGCCATCGCGCGCCCCGCGTGATGACCGGGTGGGCGGACCAGCGCAAAGGCCGGTGAGCCCGTCACACGAACGTGGCGGCCAGCATCGAGTGTCGCCCCGGCAGCGGCAAGAAGGGCGGGCCAGGCACCGGGTCTGAGCAACGTTGTCGCGGTAAAACGCCGGCCCTCGTGGGCGGCCCGCTTCACCTCGGCAACATAGGTTTGTTCATGGAAGCGGATCAGATCCGCTTCCAGTGCATGTGTGCTGGTTCGCCAGCGCAATCGCTCCGCAACCGGTCCGCGCTGCAGGACGGACTTCATGTTGCGGATGCGGTCTGGGCCCTCCGGGTGTGCAATCTGAACAGAGAGCATCGGGCTCTCCGGTGCTTCAAAAAAGCCAAATCCGGTATCGTGGAACAGCACATCGTCGTTCCAGAAAACGTCCATCGCGGGTGCCTGTGACATCGCGGTCGCCCTTTAACCCAGGATGGTCAAGGTCGGTGGAAGCTCGGATAGGCTGACGGAGCCCGCTTCGGTGCAAAGCACCGTATCGCCGAGCTTGAGGCCAAAACCTTCGTCGTAAAGCGACAGGTTAGGCTCCATCGAGAACGACATGTTTGGCTCGAACACATGGTCGTCGGCCTCGTCCAGCATCATGGCTTCGAGCCAGGAAGGCGGATAGGCAAGACCCAAGCTGTAGCCGATACGATGGACGCGGGTCTTGGCGAGGCCCATGCGGTTGAGGACCTTGTTGCATGCCGTGTTCGTACCGCCAACCGGCTGGCCGGGCTTGGCGGCGTCCATCGCCGCGTTGAAGGATTCCGTCAGCAGGTCCGAGACCTCTCTGACCCGCGGCGAAGGATTGCCCACCACTGCGGTGCGCATCAAAATGCTGTGGTAGCGATTGCAAACGCCAGCGAGTTCAACGAGGACGACATCGCCGACGCTGACCACTTGGCGATGCGGCATGGCATGCGTCATGGTACTGCGACGGCCGGTTGCCACCATCGGTGAGATTGCGCTGTACTCGCTTCCGGCCTCGCCGAGTGCCATTGCAATCTCGCCGGCAATCTCCACTTCGGAACGACCAGGCCGGATCGCTTCGAAAGCTCGCTTCATGGCGTAGTCGGCCATGCGCGCGGCCGAGCGCTGATACTCGATCTCTTGTGGTGATTTGATGAGGCGCTCTTCGGCAACGGCCGTCGAAGCATCCACCAGTGTCGCATCAGGCAGATATTTCTGCAGCCGGAGGAACTGATCGGGCGAGAATGTGAAGGCATGGGTCTCGACACCGATACGGCCCTTGCCATGGCCGGCGTCGATCAGGGCCTTGGCGACAAGCTCTAGCGGATCCTGGGTGGCAATATCGTAGAAGACCGCATCTTCGATCGCCGAGAGTTCGTGAACGCAAGGCATTTCTGAAGTGCGAGTGAAAAACAGCGCCGGCTGGACCTTTTCGGAGACAATAAGCGCCTGGTACCAGAGGAAGCCAAGGCTGTCGAAACCGGTCAGATAGTTGATATTATCCGGGAAGTTGACGATCAGAGCATCAAGCTCTTTTTTCTTGATGCGGGCACGCAGCTTCTTTTGCCGGTCGCGGTAGGTGGTCAACGAAAATGCAGTCAACATAGTGGTACTCCTGGTCTTTCGAATTAACGCTCGGTCGAGCGCTTAGCGTAGGCGATGAGAGCGATGATCGTGACGATGATCATGATGACGGATACGGAAGCGATGACCGGATTGATGTCGAAGCGCAGTCCATCCCAGATGCGCTTCGGAAGCGTCATCACATTCAGGCCCGAAATGAACAACGTGACTGCAACCTCATCCCACGAGATCACGAAGGACAGGAATGCCGCACCGAAAATTCCGGATCTCACATTCGGCAGCAGTATGTGCCAGAGCGTGATCGAGGTGCTCGCGCCAAGCGAACGGGAAGCGCGCTCCAGTGACCGGCTCAGCCGTGCGAACGCCACCAGCATGGTAATGACGGCGTAAGGCAAGGCTACGATGCAATGCCCGACGACGAGACCGGCGTAGCTGTCGAGAATGCCGAGCCGCGCTTCGAGATAATAGATAATCATGGCGGACACGACTTGTGGCGCGACGATCGGGACCAGCGCGATCGTGACATAGACAGGCGTCCAGCGGCTGTTCATCAGCCAAAGTCCGCTGGCCATGGCCACAGACAGCAGCGTGCAGGAAATTGCGGTGAGGGTGGCGACGATGATGCTGTCCACCCCTGAACCGATCCATTTGGGATCGGTGAACAACGCCACATAGTGTCGCAAGGACAACGCCCTGCTCGGGAACGAGAGAAAGCTCGTTGGCGTAAGCGACAACGGAATGATGACGATGAGCGGCAGCAGAAGAAAGGTAATGACCAGCAGGATTCCGGCCCAACTCGCGAACTTTCTCACGACGCGGTATCCATGAGTCGGCGGATCCCGACGATCTTGATCAGCGCCAACATGAGGGCCACCACGACCACCATAAGGATGCCGCTGAGCGCCGCGCCGAGACCCCAGTTGGAGAGTTGGAACATTTGCAGGTAGATGTACTCTGCCACCATGACCACGCGACCGCCGCCGAGAACCGCAGGTGTCACGAAGAAACCAAGGCTGAAGATGAAGACAATGATCGTTGCCGCCAGCACCCCCGAGCTAGACAGAGGCGCGAGGATGTCTTTGAAGCCTCTCCAGAAACCGGCGCCAAGGCTGCGCGATGCCTGAATAAGCCGGTTGTCGATATGCTGCAGCGACGAAAAGATCGGCAGCACCGCATAGGGCACCAGGAAGTGAGTCATGCCAATCATGACGCCGAGTTCGTTTCGCGCCAACGCCAGCGGCTCAGCGATCATTCCCGTCGACTGCAGAAACGTGTTTGCGAGACCGTTTGCGCGAAGGATCATGAGCCAGGCAAAGGCCCTTATTAGCGAGGAAAGCCAGAACGGGATAAGCACGCCAATGAGCACTACCCGCTTCTTCCATGGCGAGCCGAAACGAAGGTGATAGGCGAGGAAATACGCGATTGCGACGCTGATCAGCGTGACTGCAACACAGATCCTTAGCGTGCGTAGAAGAATGGAAACAACGAGCGGATCCGTTGCGATCTGCCTGTAATTGCCGAAGCCAATGCCACCAGGCGTGCTCATGCTCCAGGCAAGCACGCCAGCAAGCGGTAGAAGATAAGCCAGCACAAGCAAAGTCGGCAGCGGCAGGGCAAGCGAAAAGCCGAGCCAGCTCGCATCACGAGTAGCCATCAGATCGTTTCCATGGGAGACGCCGGCGGAACGCTCCGCCGGCTGGTTAAGAGAAGCGTTTAGCCGGAGATCAGCGCAGTGTACTTATCCAGCGCCTGGCCGTAGTTCTCGGCATACCACTTGTTGTCCATCAGCACCGACCGGTTGAAATTGTCCGGCGCGGATGGACTGATCTTCTGCAGCTCGGGCGACAGGAGCGCGTTGGCAGCCGGATTGACCGGGCCCATACCGTTAACCTCCATCAGTTTTGCCTGCACTGCTGGATCCTGCGCCATGCGGATGAAGCGCATCGCGGCATCGCGTCCGGCCGGGTTGTTCTTGGGGACGAACCAAACGGATGGCGAAACAACGGCCTGATCGAACGTATAATCCACTTGGCCTGAGGTCTGCTTTTTGACCAGCTCGGCGCCCGTGTTCCACACCTGACCCATGGTTATTTCGCCGTCGCGCAGTAGCAGCTGGCTCTCAACTCCTGTCTCCCAATGCGTAAGGATATGCGGCTTCAACTCGGCGATCTTTGCCAAGGCCCGATCGAGGTTGAGCGGGTAGAGTTCCGTCGGCTTGACGCCGTCAGCAAGCAGCGCGATCTCGAGATTTGCGCTCATCCACTTATAGAGCGACCGTTTGCCTGGGTACTTTTTGACATCCCAGAAGTCGGCCCAGCTCTTCGGCGGATCGCCGCCGAACTTGCTGGCGTCGAAAGCGATGACATAGCTGTAGACATAATTGGCAACGCCATAGTCGTGAACGTCCCCGAAGCCGACCAGCGTCTTATCGATGATGTTATAATCCAGCTTTTCGACAAGGTTGTCCTTGCCAAGACGATAAGACGAGTACATTTCGCCGTCGCAGACGTCCCAGCGCACCGCGCCGCTTTCCACCTGCGTTTTGACGGCGCCTTCGCTCGGTCCCCCGCCGTCGACAACCAGCTTGCCGGCGTTGAGCTTGCTCCATGGTTCTGCAAATGCCTGTTCGAACGCAGTCACCGAGTTACCGCCCCAGTTGGCGACGACCAACTGGTCGGCTCCAAAAGCCGAACGCGGGAGGATGGCTCCGGCGGCAGCCGCCGCCATGGCCGATATGCCGAATTGGCGACGTGTCATGTTCGGTAGTGTGAAATGCGATGTTCTCTCAGTCATTGCAAACCCCTCGGTTGTTATGTTTATGCGGTCGGTTACTTTGGAACCAGGTAGCCCGTCCCTTTGGGCCAGCTCAGCCAATAGCTGCGGCCATCCTCGAGGCCGGTGTTGCGGGCACGCTTCGTGCTGAGCCGGACTCGAAATTGCCTATCGGCCTGGTCCCCAAGCAGGGCCTCTACAGATGCGCCAAAATATGTCGAGCGGAGCAGTCGGACACTTATGGCGTTGAGCTGCGTGCCATTCACCGGGAGGGTGGCGTGCAGTTCAACGTCCTCGGGACGAACGCTGAGTTTGCTATCAGGCGCCGGCACGGCGTCTTGCGGACCGCGGCAGATGATTTCGGTATCGCCGTAGTGGGCATGATAGAGATTGGGATCGCCAACGGCCTTGACGCGAGTCACGTCGAGAAGATTGGTTTCGCCAACGAATTCCGCGACGAATGTCGTAGCGGGCTCTTCGTATATCTTGCTGGGCTCGGCGATCTGCTCGACTCTTCCCTTGTTGAAAACAGCAATGCGATCAGACAGGGAGAGAGCCTCATCCTGGTCGTGCGTGACGAAGACGAAAGCCGTTCCCAGTTCCTGATGTATGCGCGTCAATTCAGACTGCATTTCGCCGCGAAGGCGCCGGTCGAGCGCGGAAAACGGCTCATCCAAGAGGAGGAGGTTGGGGCCGAACACCAGTGCCCGGGCCAGGGCCACGCGTTGCTGTTGCCCACCCGATAAGCTCTGAATGCGACGATCCTCGTAGTGTCCGAGCCCGACCGTCGACAGCATGGCGCGGACTTTTCTCTCGCGCTCGGCCCGGGCGATTTTTCGGACGACAAGGGGATAGGCAACGTTTTCGGCCACGCTCATGTGCGGGAAAAGGGCATAGCCTTGGAAAACCACACCGAAGCCACGCTTTTCCGGTGAAAGGCTCGTAAAGTCTTCGCCTCGATGCAATACGCGCCCTTCACTCGGCGCCTCGAAGCCGGCAAGACACATCAGCGTCGTGCTTTTGCCCGAGCCCGAAGGGCCCAGCAGGGTCAGGAACTCGCCTTGGCGCACATCAAGGTTGACGCTGCTCAGAGCTGTGAGCGCGCCAAACCTCTTGCTCACATCCTCCATCCGGATGAACGCGTCTTCGCCGCAGGCTGATGGGTGTTCCCGGAATGACATACGGTCCACTATCGACGTTTTTCTTGATCAGGAACGTAACTCCAATAATGAAATTGACGCAAATCAATAAATATAGCAAATTACGCCAATTAAATTGACGCGGATAAACAGATGCACAATGAGCTGCTCCACCTTTCGTCACTGCGAGCCTTCTTCTCCGTGGCCAAGCTTGGAGGTTTTCCGGGGGCTGCGAGGGATTTGAACGTCACCCCTGGCGCGGTAAGGCACCACATAAGGACACTGGAGGAACAGCTTGGGACCCAACTGGTCGTGCGGAGCCGAAAGGAATTCTCTCTGACGGCATCCGGAGCAGCATTCTTTGCCAAGCTCAGCAGAGCCTTTGAGGAAATTCAGAGCGCCTGCCGAACCGCCGCGAGCGACAGTTTCGAAGGGGAGCTGCATGTGTCCTGTGCACCGGGGCTTGCCGCATTGCGTCTGATGGGCATCCTCGATCGGTTTGCTGACAGATTTCCACTCGTGACAGTGCGGCTCTTTCCCATTGAACAGGCCAGCGAGGCCATGGACGTTGTCATTTCGTATGGCGAGCGGCCGATCCATGGGTCACGATACGCCATCCTGAAAAACGAACGCTATTTTGCGGTTTGCAGTCCCAACCTCTTCTATCGCAATGCCTTGCGTTCGCCGGCTGACCTGCAGAACCATGTACTGTTGCACTCCGATGATGGAGAAGACTGGCAAAGGTTGATCAGGACCAGTGCGGCAGGGCAGATATTGCCTCGACAGCATATGTACTTTCCGAATGCCTACCTGACCCTGCAGGGGGCCCGAGAGGACTGCGGAGTAGCTGTCGGTAGTTCGATCCTCTGCGCTGAGGATCTTCGCCGCGGCTCCCTGATCAAGGTTCTGGATCTCGAGATTCCAGCCCCATATCCCTATTTCGTCATACAACCGAGCGAAACAAAGCGGCCGATCGCGGAGGTCTTTTCTGCAATACTGGTAGAGCAGCTGGAAAACATTGGCTGAATCCGCGCCAACCAGGAGCCTGCTCTGCGCCAAGGCTCCTGAGCAGCGACCGGCGCGACCTGGCAGATCGCTCGACTAGATAACCGCAGCCCCGTTTGACCCCAGATTGAGCTCTTCGGCCTCTGCCGGGCTGGCTGCGGTCGGGCCTCAGCGCCAGTACCAGCGAAACTAGCGCGCGCGGCATTGTTGGGCCCCATCCGAATACTAGCCGAGGAAAGGGCCCCAGTCACTTGGTAACACATCGCGCTAGGTCGGCTCCCGACGCGGCCATTCAACGGAACGGCCGCTTGTTGGTGACTTCGTCCCGATAGCGGTCGGGCAGTTTTCGGCCTCAAACCAGCCGCGCTCATGCGCTCACCGACCCTGGTTGGAAAGGGAAACTCCCGCTTGCATTGAAACTAGTCGTCCTCCTGATCCTTAGGTTCGCCAGACCATACGAGACGATACGAAGGATATGGGTTGGTTAGACATCCGCTAAGCCATTGATTTTATTGAGGAACATCACGCTCTCAGGCCTGCCGTATTGTTATTTATCAATGATTTATGTCAACTTCTTCGAAGTTGAATTGAGCATTATCGAATAAGTCGTCGAGGTTTGAAGGAAATGACTTTGAGCCTGTTCGTCAATTTCTGCGTCTCGGTGATGACACCTGTCTCACACATGGGTTCAAGACTGCCGGTCTCACAAGACCTTGCTGCGATCCGTGCGGGGATTGACGGCAACGACGTGCGAAAGGGGTGGTTTGTCGCTTAGTCAGCGGCGTTCAAACCGCGCGGCCGATGTCCCAAAAGGCTCTCGTCAGCCGCATGCGCATCGACTTCGAGGCGGGCTTCGGCTGGAGAGTGAATTTTCAAGGTCCTGTCTTTGCGCTAGCTCAAGGCAGCGAGGCCCGCGGTGACTTATGGGAGGCTCCATCGCGCCATCTGCAACGGGCGCTGTCGCTATCGAAAGGCTACTCAAATGGACGCTCAATCTTGGGAAATCACCACCCGCACTGGCCTCAAACTGCATGTGCGAACCGCGGGTGCAGGCGACGAGGCCGTTCTCGATGAACTCTTCCATCAAGTTCGCGAAGATGATCTGCACTTCCGTTTCCTGTCTGGCCAAAAAGCCGTCAGGCCCGAACAGATCCATGCAATGATTGATGTCGATCATCGCACGACCGAGACCTATATCGGCTTTATCGCCGGCAGCAAGTTCGCGGTCACGACGGCCATGCTGGCCTGCGACCGGCATGGCCGCCGTGGCGAAGTCGCCGTCTCGGTGCGCGCGGACTACAGGGACTGCGGCATTGGATGGGAGATGCTGTCCTTTGTCGCCAAGCAGGCGGAGAGGAGCGGTCTGGCAGCGATCGAGTCGATCGAAAGCCGAGACAACTTCGATGCCATCGAGCTTGAACGAAACATGGGCTTCGTCGTTCGTTCCTACCCGGACGACCCTACGCTGGTGCTGGTCACAAAGCAGCTCGGCAATCAAGCCGCCGAAGCCTCTTAGCCGAAGTTTTGGCTACGCATGAAAGTCGGGTCGGATCGCCTTTAAAGCATGCCGGGCAATCATCGCTTCCTCGTCGGTCGCGACCACGCGAACCTCGACACGACTTGCCGGCGTGCTGATTTTCGCGTCATTGCGGGCGTTTGCGTCCAGATCGAGTTCGATGCCCAGCCATTGCAGCCTCCGGCAGACGAGTTCGCGCACGCGCGGCGCGTGCTCGCCAATGCCCGCCGTAAAGATCAGGCCGTCCAGGCCGCCGAGCGAACTGACCAGCGCTCCGGATTCACGTGCAATCCGGTAGCAGAAAAGCTCGACGGCTTCGGCAGCGGCGGCGTCGGTGCTGGCGAGCAGCTTGCGCATGTCGCTGGAGATGCCGCCGGAAACGCCAAGCAGGCCGCTCCGGCGATAGAGCAGATCCTCGACATCGCTCACGCCCATGCCCCGTTGTTGCAGCAGATGAAGGACAATGCCCGGGTCGAGACTGCCAGGTCGCGTTCCCATGATCAGGCCGTCAAGTGTGCTGAACCCCATCGTGGTGTCGACGCTTGCGCCTGCGCGCAAAGCACACAAGCTCGCGCCATTGCCCAAATGCGCGATGACGACGCGCGCCTTGGCCAATTGCGGAGCAATCTCTGGCAAGCGACCTGCAATATATTCGTAGGAAAGGCCGTGAAAGCCGTAACGCCTGAGGCCCGCTGCCTCAAACTCACGGGGGAGCGCGAAACGCTTAGCCACTGCTGGCATGGTGTGATGGAAAGCAGTGTCAAAGCACACTATCTGGGGCAGGGCGGGACGCACCAAGGCAATGGCTCGGATCGGTGCAATGTTCTGCGGCTCGTGCAGTGGCGCCAGTGGGGTCAGATCGTCCAGTGCCACCAGAAGATCTGGAGTGACCAGCTCCGGTCCCAAATGGTCGGGCCCGCCATGCACGATCCGGTGGCCAACCACTACGACGCGATGGTTGGCGGCATGGCCTTCAATCCAATCGATAACCTTTTCCAACAGGGACCGGAAGTCGCCGGCGGCGTCGGGCCAGGTCTGATCGGCCGACACTGCCGCAGCCTCGTCCGTTACTGTCAGTCGCGGGTTGGTGTTGATTTCCTCAATCTCGCCCCGAAACGCCGGGACCAGGCGATCTCCATCGTGAGCAAACAATGCGAATTTGAGACTGGATGAACCGGCATTCAGTGTCAGGATCGCGTCAGCCATCGTCTCGATCTCCTAATGCGCGACTTGCCCGGCTCGCGAATTGCAATCCTTGACCGACATCAAGGCGATCAGCGGGACGGAGTTCCACAAATGGCGAACCTATAGTGGAACCGACTCTCAACGGTCATGTTCATCTGGCTATTGTGTCCACGGAGAACGCGAATGACGAGCGAAAACAGAACCCGAGCACGTGCCAAGTCTCTGTCGCCCGAACAGATGAACCTCATGAATGCCTGGTGGCGCGCGGCCAACTATCTGTCCGTCGGACAGGTTTATCTCCTCGACAACCCGCTGCTCCACGAGCCGTTCAGCATGAAGGACGTCAAGCCGCGGCTTCTGGGCCACTGGGGCACGACACCTGGCCTCAACTTCATCTACGTCCATCTGAACAGGATCATCAAGGAGCGCGACGACAGTGTCCTTTTCATTGCGGGACCGGGTCACGGCGCGCCCGGTGTGATCGCCAACACCTGGCTGGAGGGTACTTACAGCGAGCTCTATCCCAACGTCTCGCAGGATGAAGCCGGCATGCGCCATCTATTCCGGCAATTCTCCTTCCCTGGCGGCATCCCGAGCCATGCGGCCCCAGATACTCCAGGCTCGATTCACGAGGGTGGAGAACTCGGCTATTCCCTGTCGCATGCATTCGGCGCCGTCTTTGACAATCCGAACTTGATTGCCGCATGTGTGGTGGGAGACGGTGAGGCCGAGACGGGACCGCTCGCGACCTCCTGGCATGGAACCAAATTCCTCAATCCGGCCAGTGACGGGGCGGTCCTCCCCATCCTGCATCTCAATGGCTACAAGATCGCCAACCCGACCGTCCTTGCGCGCATCAGTCCTGCCGAATTGGAGGCGCTGTTCAAGGGCTACGGCTATCGCCCGATCTTCGTCGAAGGCGATGAACCCGCGGATATGCACCAGAAGATGGCGGCAGCGCTCGACGACGCCTTTGCCGACATCGGCGAGATCCAGCGAAATGCACGTGAAGGCGGCGAGGTGAGGCGGCCGATCTGGCCGATGATCGTGTTGCGGTCGCCGAAAGGCTGGACAGGACCAAAGACCGTGGACGGGAAAAAGGCCGAAGGGTTCTGGCGCTCGCACCAGGTGCCGTTCACCATGGACAGGCCCGAGCATCTCGGCCTGCTCGAGGAATGGCTGCGCAGCTACCGCGCCGAGGAGCTTTTCGACGAGGCCGGTCGTCTACGTGCCGAGATAGCCGCATTGGCACCGACCGGCGAACGACGCATGAGCGCCAATCCGCATGCCAATGGCGGGGCGCTGATGCGTCCGCTGCGATTGCCGGATTTCAGGAATTATGCGGTGACGGTCGCGCGCCCGGGCGGCTCTGAAGCCGAGACGACACGGGTTACCGGCGCCTTCCTGCGCGATGTCATGAAGGCCAATGCGGAGTGGCGCAATTTCAGGGTCTTCGGTCCCGACGAGACGGCGTCCAATCGACTTCAGGATTTGTTCGAGGTGACGGATCGAGCCTGGGACGCCGAGACCCTCAGCTATGACGATCACCTTTCGCCGACAGGCAGGGTGATGGAAATCCTGAGCGAGCACACCTGCCAGGGTTGGCTCGAGGGTTATCTGCTGACCGGGCGGCACGGCTTCTTTTCGTGTTACGAGGCTTTCATCCACATCGTGGATTCCATGTTCAACCAGCACGCCAAATGGCTCAAAGCCTCGAAGGAGATTGCCTGGCGGCGGCCGATCGCGTCGCTCAACTATCTTCTTACGTCCCATGTCTGGCGCCAGGACCATAATGGCTTCAGTCATCAGGATCCGGGCTTCGTCGATCATGTCGTGAACAAGAAGGCCGATATCGTTCGCGTCTATTTTCCGCCAGACGCAAATACGTTGCTTTATGTCACGGACCACTGCCTGCGCAGCTGGAACCGCGTGAACGTCATTGTCGCCGGCAAGCAGCTGCAACCCCAGTGGCTCGACATGGACCAGGCAATCAAGCACTGCGCCGCCGGCGTTGGCATCTGGGAATGGGCCAGCAACGATCGTGGCGATGATCCCGATGTCGTTATGGCCTGCTGTGGCGATGTGCCGACCCTGGAGACACTGGCGGCGGTGGACCTGCTTCGCACGCACCTGCCGAAACTGAAGGTTCGCGTCGTCAACGTGGTCGACCTGATGACGCTGCAGCCCAAAAGCGAGCACCCACACGGTCTCTCGGATGCCGACTTCGACGAACTCTTCACCAAGGACCGCCCGGTCATCTTTGCCTATCACGGCTACCCCTGGCTGATCCATCGGCTGGCCTACAAGCGCACCAACCATGAAAACATGCATGTTCGTGGATACAAGGAGGAGGGCACCACCACGACGCCATTCGATATGGCTGTGCGCAACGACATCGATCGCTTTCATCTGGCGATGGACGTCATCGATCGCGTCGGCTCGCTGGGCTCGACCGCTGCGTATGCGAAGCAGGCATTCCGCGACAGCCTGATCGAGCACAAGCAATACATAGTCGAACATGGAGCCGATATGCCCGAGGTCAGCGGCTGGCGTTGGCCGGACCCGTCTCGCGCTGCCTGAGCCGATGTTTGCGGATCTCGCAACGGGTACGATAATCATCGGTCTGACCGTGCTTATCCACACGTTCGGCCTGATGGCGATTACGAGGGCAATGGCCAAGCTGGTCCTGTATTTCCGCATGCATGGCAGCCGGGGCCGGGTGATCGCCATGATTACCGTCGTGATGGGGCTGTTTGCGGTGCTCACCACGGAGATATGGCTGTGGGCGGTATGCTACAGGCTGTTAGGCGTTCTTCCCGATTTCGAGACTGCGCTGTACTTTTCAACAGTCACGTTTTCGACCATTGGCTATGGCGACATCGTCCCCGCCAATGGCTGGCGCATGCTGGCTGCCCTTGAAGGGATCAATGGGTTTCTGCTGATCGGCTGGTCGACCGCTTATCTGATAGCAGCCGGAACCAGGGTTGGACCTTTCCGGGCCGGGGAACATTTCTGAGTTGCCCTGCTTGTTCCAAACTGGCGGCCCTGAGGTCGGCGACCAACCCGGCGAGGGATCCGAGCGCGAGAACGGCGATCGCAGCACCTAAGAATGGCAGGCTAGCAGTCCGTGTGAATAGATCGCTCACGAACAGCGCCAGCAATGCGCTGAACGATAGACGCACTATCGTGCGCGTCGCCTGCAACACCAGGTTTGAACGCAAGTCTGAAGCTGCCAGGGCCCTGGCAGCGGGAAGTGTTTCGGGCCCGGAAAATGGAGTGTGAGGGCGAGCGCCGGCACCGCCTTGGAACGACCTTGCCTTGTCTTGGCCATTCTCGCGGAGGTTTGGGGGAGCTGTGAACATGGGAGATTGTCTCCGCGGTGATACTCAGCCGCCCGACTTGAGCACCAGCAGCGGAATGATGCGGTCGCTTTTGGCGACCGAGGGCCGTCCGGCCGAGCCGTAGGGGATGCCGAGCGCATCCCAGGTCTCGACCAGCGCGTCCTGCAGTTCGGCGATTAGGGCGTCCGAATGGAACGGCGTCGGTGTGATGCGCAGCCGCTCGGTGCCGCGCGGCACGGTCGGATAGTTGATCGGCTGGATGTAGAGGCCGTGCACGCCAAGCAGCCGGTCGCTGGCCATCTTGCACAGCTCCGGATCGCCAACCAGCACCGGCACGATGTGGGTGGGGGAGTCCATCACCGGCAGGCCGGCGGCCGACAGGATCTGCTTGGTGCGGCTCGCCTGCCGCTGCTGTGCCTCGCGCTCGGCCTGCGATTGCTTGAGATGGCGGATCGACGTGGTGGCCGCGGCCGCGATCGCCGGCGGCAGCGCCGTGGTGAAGATGAAGCCGGGCGCGTAGGAGCGCACCGCGTCGACCACCGCACTGGTGCCGGTGATGTAGCCACCCAGCGTGCCGAACGCCTTGGCCAGCGTGCCTTCGATGATGTCGATGCGGTCGGCCAGGCCCTCGCGTTCGGTGATGCCGCCGCCGCGCGGCCCGTACATGCCCACCGCATGGACCTCGTCGATATAGGTCATGGCGTTGTAGCGCTCGGCGAGCTCGACGATCTCGCTGATCGGCGCGATGTCGCCGTCCATCGAATAGACGCTCTCGAAGACGATCAGCTTGGCGCGTTCGCGCCCCGCCGCCTGCAGCAGGCTTTCCAGATGCGCGACGTCATTGTGGCGGAAGATCTTCTTCTCGGCGCCCGAGCGCCGCACGCCCTCGATCATCGAGGCATGGTTCAGCTCGTCCGAGATGATCAGGCAATTGGGCAAAAGCCGCGCGATGGTCGAGATCGACGCTTCGTTGGAGACGAAGCCGGAGGTGAAGACGAGTGCCGCTTCCTTGCCGTGCAGGTCGGCAAGCTCATGCTCGAGCTCGACCAGCGGGTTGGAGGTGCCCGAAATGTTGCGGGTGCCGCCGGCGCCGGAGCCCATTTTGCCGGCCGCGTTCTGGAACGCGGCGATGACGTCGGCGTGCTGGCCCATGCCGAGATAGTCGTTGGAACACCAGACGGTGATTTCCTCGGCGCGGCCGTTGGAGCGCCAGATGGCGCGCGGAAACTTGCCCGCGATGCGCTCGAGGTCGGCGAAGACGCGGTAGCGACGCTCGGCATGGAGCTGGTCGATCGCTTCTTCGAAGAACCGCTGGTAATTCATGAGTTCGTCCCCTGATCGAAAAGTTTTCGGCTGGTCCGGGCAATAAATGGGACGACGATTCTCATGCCGCTTTGATTTCCATCAAGGGCAGAGCCCTTCACGCGCAGTTGAACGGTCGGCGGCGAGATCGATCAAATGTCATTCGCTGATGTTGCGCAGGGCCTCGTATCTGACGATCTCAACATTGCGCAGGCCATGCAGGCGGATCATGCCCTTGTCCTTCAGCTTGGTGAACACGCGCGACACGGTCTCGATGGTGAGGCCCAGATAGTCGCCGATATCCATCCGCGACATTGGCAGTTCGACCGGCTGTAGCCCACCCTGGCGCTCGGCCATGTCCAGAAGGAACGCCGCTACGCGTTCGACAGCAGTCTGGCGCCCGAGAACCAGCAGATGCTCCTGTGCCCGCGTCAGACCCTTCAGCGCAAGGGGAAGCAGTTGACGGGAGACGTCCGCGTCAGCCGCGAGCCGGATGGCGCGAACGCCGGTCGCGTTGATGGCTTCGGCAAAGAAGTGATGCGTCGTGTCCGCTTCGAAGCCGAACGTCTCGCCGGCAAGGTGAAAGGCACTGATCTGTCGGCGGCCGTCGGCAAGCAGACGGTAGATGCGAACGGCGCCGAACTCGATCTGGTAGAAGGCTCCGGCCTTCTCGCCCTGGGCATAGATTTCCGAGCCGGCGGTATGGAAACTGACCGGCTGCGGCGCATTGTCGAATGCCGCACTTGGGGTCATCCGTGCGGATTGCGAAGGCAGTGCAATTCGGGAGGCGGTGTAGGCGTGCATGGCTGTTCCCCGGTTGATCCGTGTCACAGCAATCGCGCGAATCCAGCTGTCGCGAAATTCGGTTATGTCCCTAAGGGATATTACCTAGACTGACTGGTAGCGCCATTCCGCTCACCCCCTCGACGCATGCGCCGCGCCGCATACCTTCGAACCCTGGGCCATGACCGCCCCGGACGATTTCGATGGCATCGCGCCTCCCGCATGGGCCTGGCAAGGGCTCGGCATTGACGATCGGGAGACGGTCCTGAGTGGAAATACCAGGATACCGGCAATGTGCCGCTGCTCCCGCCTGGCCCGCCCTAGTCCTTGGCCTCTCGACCGGACACTTGCTCCACGGAAATTCTGAAGAATACGTGAGGGGCGCTATCCGACACCGGCGGCGAGACCGGCTTAAGGCCGCCAGGCTCCCACCAGTCGGTGTGCTTGCTCAGCATCGTCCAGGCATGATCCCGCTCCAGCTTGTGGCCGAGGCGGTCCGGCAGTTCCTGGAAACGACCCTCGACAACCACGCTTTTCCAGTTTCTCCCTTCGCCGCGTTCGCCGACTTGAACGCAAACCAGCGGGTTCGCGCGCATGTAGTCGAGCTTCCTACCGGGCATGGAGAACGCATAAAGATGGTTGTCGGCGTGCGCGTAGTGGATTGGCACGACATAAGGTTGTCCGTCTTTCGCGCATGCCAGATGGCCCACACGATTGGCGGTCAGCAACTTCGTACACTCCAGGGTGGAAAGCGTTCGAATGAGCATCGGTGCGATCTCCTATCTTTCGTGACTGTCGAAATTCGTCACGTCGGCGCCGGCGGATTTTCGCCACCATATCGGATGACGTGCCGGCTGGCTGCCTCGGTCAGGCCAGCCGTGACCTCTTCGTCCGAAACCCGCGGAAAGCGTAGGAAATGATAGCTCAATGCGCGGAATTGGCCCGGCTGACTGAGGCATACGACCCGATCCGCTTCGCGCGCGAGATCCGCCACCGCATCCGGGGGAGAGACAGGAATTGCGACAACGATCTCTCTGGGAGAGCGGCGTTTCAGCGCGCGTATCGCCACCTTTATGGTCATTCCTGTCGCGGCTCCGTCGTCGACGACGACCATGGTTTTTCCGGCAACCGACAGGGGCTTCCGGTTGCCGCGATAGACCAGGCGCCGACGTTCCAGTTTCGGGCGTTCAGCACGGATCAAGGCAGCGAGAGCCGCATCGTCGAGCGCGTAGGTTTCAATGATTTCCCGGTTGAGAACGACGTCCGGCGGCTCGCCATCCACAAGGGCCGCGACTGCGACTTCCGGGTTGCCTGGTGCGCCAATCTTGCAGACGATGAGCAGGTCGAGAGGAGCATTGAGTGCCCTGGCCACCTCCACCGCGACCGGAACGCCACCGAGCGGGAGTGCCAGCACGACCGGTTCGTGCAATTGAAGCTTTGCCAACTCGGCGCCAAGCTTCTCTCCGGCATCCTTTCAGTCACGAAACATCGCTCAGTCCGCCGGCCAAAGTTGACGAAGCGACTTCTTCAGGGAGTTTCTCACCTGGACGATCTCTCCATGCGATATGTGGCGTTCGAGAAGCGCGAAGACAGCATTGAGGGCGACGTCGAAATCGACGTCGTCATCATAGCCGAAGCTTGCTCTGACGCTGGCGATGAAGTCGCGCTTCTTTCTTTCGCACACAGGCGTCGAGGATGGCTTCCAGCCGTCGAAGTAAACGCCGCGGATCAACACGGGCAGTTGTGCCGAAAGGTCGGCCATTTCTGCTGTCGACAGCCAGTCCCGCAACGTGTGCAGGACGGATCGCATCAACCGATAGGCGCTCGGCTCGCTCCAGTTGAGATCCTTGGCGAGCTCCTTGACCCAATGCTCCGCCTGCTGTGAAGCGTGGCTGAAACCGCCAAAGGAAGAATGGGACAAATGGGTCATCGCGCGTGTTCCCTGAAGATTTCCCGCCAGTGTCCAATTTCTTCCCTGTCCGCGCATTGCGTTGGATCAAGTCATATTATCCGCGCCGACGACGCTGGAACGGCTGGCCATCTGTAGGTTCGTGACCCACATCTTCGCGCCGCGGACGGCCACCTGGCGGTGACGTCCGATCGACGAAAGCAGCTTCCGCAACGCTGTCCGATTGACGAGCGGTGAATGCCTGGCTGCCCGGCGACGAAGAAGCGGACAGCGGTGTGCCGGCGGTGACCGGCTTCGCGTCAGCCGCGCCGGTGGCGTCTAAACAATGATGCGGTGGCTCACAAAAATGATTCAGATCAAGGCGGCGCTTGGTGCGCGCACGGATCATATGAAAATAATGTGGGAACCGATCCAAAGCGCTCCGTTTGACCGGGAGCTTGAACTGGCCGTCTTGGACGAAGACGGCGAGCATGCGCTTGTCTTTCCGTGCAAGAAGATCCTCGGGGGCTGGCAGAACGCCGCAAGCGGCGTGCGTGTCGAAATCCGGCCCACGCATTGGCGTGACTGGCGGAGAGCCGACAGGGCAACGACCGACCGGCCTGCCAGCCAGCCTTAGTTCTTCGATTCGACGATCAAGGCCATGCGCACGAGATGCGAAAGGCTGCCGGCGCCCATTTTGCTCATGACATTGGCGCGATGAATTTCAACCGTGCGGGGGCTGATGCCCAGGTCATAGGCGATGGTCTTGTTGGGCATGCCGGAGACAAGCCCATCGAGAACCTGCCGTTCCCGTTCCGACAGCGTCGACCGACGTCGTTGTATGTCGGCGGATTGGGGATGCGTGGCGTTCAGCTGATTGCTGTTATCCAAGGCGGAGCGGATCGCGCCGAGCAGGGCTTCGTCGTCGAAGGGTTTTTCGATGAAATCGGCAGCGCCTTCCTTCATCGCTTGAACGGCAAGCGCCACATCCGCGTGCCCGGTCATGACAATGACCGGCAGTTTGTAACCCCGCTTCCTGAGTTCTCGCAGCAGTTCAATCCCATCGATGCCGGGCATGCGGACATCGGTCACGACGCAGCCTTCCAGGCGGTCGGTGGCGGCAGTCAAGAATGCCGTTGCCGATTCATGCAGGCGAACGGCAAAATCGGCGGTCGCCAGCAAAAAACCGAGCGACTTGCGAACATCCACATCGTCGTCAACCACATGCACGAGATCAATGGCGGCCACTGGCGACCTCTTCCTTTTCGATGATGCGCAAGGTGAATCGAAAGGCTGTTCCCCCGTCGGGCATAGGCTCGGCCCAGATGTGCCCACCGTGCGACTCCACGATGGTGCGGCAAATGGACAGCCCGACACCCATACCCTGCTTCTTGGTCGTTACAAATGGCTGGAAAAGCTGGGCGGAAACCTCCGGCGAAAGTCCGCTCCCCGTATCGATCACACTGACCTCCGCCATGCCGTCCGCTCGTGCGACGGTCGTGACGTGCAACTCGCGCCGCGGCGTGCCTTGCATGGCCTCCACCGCGTTGCGCATCAGGTTCAGCAGGACCTGCTGGATCTGGATGCGATCGGTCAGCACGAGTTCGGCTGCAGGATCAAGTTTGAAAGAGACTTTCAGGTCCATTTCCCTCGCGCCCACGAGCGCCAGGGATGAGGCCTCGTCGATCAACGCGGGCAACCGTTCGACCTGGCGCTCGCTCTCGCCTCTCGCAACGAAGTCGCGAAGGTGTCGAATGACTTCACCGGCCCGAAGAGCTTGTTCGGCCGCCTTCTCGACCGCGTCGCGAAGCATCGGGGCGTTCTCTTCCGTGCTCTTCTCAAGCAGCCTGCGGCTGCCTTTCAGGTAATTGGTGATGGCGGTGAGCGGCTGGTTGATCTCGTGCGCCAAGGTGGAGGCCATCTCTCCAAGCGCGGTAAACCGCGCCATATGGAGCAGTTCCATCTGCTGTTCCTGTATTCTCGCTTCCGCCCGGTGACGCTCCGTCAGATCGCGGCAGAAGCCGGTAAAGAACCGTCCGGTCCCCGGGTTCATTTCGCCCACGGCAAGCTCCATCGGGAAGGTGGAGCCATCCTTGCGCATACCGGTGACGGTGCGGCCGAGCCCAATGATCCGGCGTTCTCCCGTCGTGAGGTAGCGGTGCAGGTAGGCATCGTGCTCGCCGCGATAGGGAGACGGCATCAAGATATTGACGTTCTGGCCGATGACTTCACTTGCCCGAAAACCGAACAATGTTTCGGCCGCGGTGCTGAAGGACTGAATGCGGCCTTGTTCATCGATGACGACCATCGCATCGGGCACCGTTGCCAGGATCGAGCGCAAATGGTCTTCGCGAAGCTGCAGGGCGGCATTGGCAAACGAAAGTTCGCTGACGTCATTGCCTTCGACAAAGATGGCTGTGATGCGGCCATCGTCGGCCTTGATCGGTTGGTAAACGAAATCCAGGATGCGCTCTTCGACAGCCTCGTCATTCTTGTTTCGCAGGATGATCTTGACCCCACGGCCCCGGTACGGTTCGCCGGTCTGGAACACCTGGTCGAGCTGCTCGTAGAAGCCTTGTCCCTCAAGTTCCGGCAGGGCATCGCGAACCGATTTGCCGATGACTTGTCGTTGCCCGATAAGGCGTTGGTAGGCTGTATTGGTCAGTTCGAAAATGTGACCCGGTTCGCGCAGCAGCGTCATGAAACCGGGAGCCTGGTCGAACATCAACGCCAACTGCTCGAGTTCGGCCTGCGTCCGCCGATCGGCGCCGACGCGATCGGTGACCTCATTCACAAAACAGAGAACGCCGCCGATCGTGCCATCATCGTCGACGACCGGTGAATACGAGATATCGAAATAGGCTTCCTCGCCAAAACCATGTCGCTCCATATGGAACGGGCGGGCTTTTGCGACGACGGTTTCTCCGCGTTCGCGGACCTTGCGAAGCAGCGGTTCGAGGTCCGCCCACAACTCCGCGCGGCTTTCCACCGCGGGCCTGCCGTATGCCCATGGGTGTTTTTCGCCGAGCGAAGGGATGTGGGCATCATTGTACAGGGCGACATATTCCGGCCCCCAGAACAGTACGATCGGAACCTTTGCCGGCAGCATCGTGCACACTGTGCTTGTCAGCGTCCGGGACCACGACGCGATTGGACCGATCGGCGACTTCGGCCAGTCACAGGACATGATCAACCTGCCGATCTCGCTGTCTCCAAGTGACAATGCAGATCTCAGCATTGCCATGCCGTCGGACGAGATTGGTACTCCTTCGGTGTTCACATGAAGTTCCCGATGCGCAGAACAGCTCGGTGGCTGATCTATCATTCAATCGCTTTGTAATCACGCAAAACCAGCAACGGATGTCCGTCGCAGGCGGATTCTGGATTTGATGCGCGTCAAGGCGCCGGGCGCGGATGAATGCACTGGATGCTGCGCTCAATCCCTCGCGAGGTCGCCACAATGTCCTACAAGTCAATCGCCGTGAATCTTGCCGTGGATACGGCCCCCGATCCAATCCTGAAGGTTGCCGTTGACCTTGCCGGTCGATTTGGCGCCCGCCTCATCGGCCTGGCCGCGGCTGATGTGCCGCCTCTCGTAACCACCGGCGACGGCTTGGTCTTCGAAGGCGAGATCATGCAGATCCAACGAGAGGAAATCGAAAAGCGACTGGGCGAACTCAAGTCCGCGTTCGCGAGACTGGTTCCAGCGTCGATCGACAGCGAATGGGGCCAAGCGGTCTGCAGCCCGACGCGTTTCCTCACGGTCTCGGCCCGCGCCGCCGATCTCCTCATCGTCGGAAGCGAGCAGAAGGGCAATGTGTATCGGGCCGTGGATTTCGGCAGCCTTGCACTTGGTGCCGGCCGGCCCGTCCTTGTCTGCGCGAACAATGTCGAAGTCGTGCCGATAAAGACCGTGCTCCTCGCCTGGAAGGACACGAGGGAAGCCCGGCGGGCGGTGTCGGATGCATTGCCCATGATGGCGAAGGCGGATGACGTGGTCGTCGCGAACATGGATACGGATCCTGATGGCAGTATCCGCAACAGCCTGGACGATGTCATCGCCTTCCTCGGCGTTCACGGCATCAAGGCACGCTCTGAACTCATCGCGGGCGAGGGGGATGGCGAGCAACTGCTGGAATTCGCACGATCGATCCACGCCGATGTGATCGTTTCGGGCGCATACGGTCATAGCCGGCTGCGAGAATGGGCCTTTGGTGGCATCACGCGGACATTGCTCGAAGACAGCGGTATCAACCGTCTCCTTTCCTACTGATGTTCTCTCGTCATGCACGCTGATTGCTGTCGGCCAACCCAGCGATCTGGATTGGCCGGCAGCAAAGGAAACGCAACATGCAGTCCGCCCCTGCTTCGATAGGCATTGCAAGTCCGCAAGGCGCCTACTGGTCGATCGAGAGCAGCGAGCTGTTGCAGCGTCTGCAAGCGTCGGCGACGGGGCTAGCGAGCGCCGAAGCCGAAGCGCGGCTCGCCAAAATCGGCTGGAACAGTCCGACATCGCAAACCAGCTCTTCGGCGCTGAGCGTGTTCGGTCGGCAATTTCGCAGCCCACTCGTTCTCATCCTCATCTTTGCCGCCGTCGTTTCAGCGTTCGTTGGAGATGGCCAGGAGGCCGCGATCATCGGCGTGATCGTGTTGGCGAGCTGCGCGCTGAGCTTCACGCAGGAATACGGCGCCTCGCGGGCGACGCAAGCACTGAAACAGCGTATTTCGCGCAAGGCGGCCGTCTTGCGCGACAATGCCGAGCGCTCCGTCGATGCCGAGGGGATCGTACCGGGCGACATAGTGCGGCTCTCGGCCGGGAATCTGATTCCAGCGGATGGTGTCCTCCTCGAAACCTGTGATTTCAATGTCAGCGAGGCCGTGCTCACCGGCGAGACATTTCCGGCCGTGAAGGCACCGGGGCGATCGGCGCCGGATGCTCCCATTGCCCAGCGCTCAAACGCGGTGTTCACAGGCACGTCGGTGCGCAGCGGGACCGCCACCATGCTGGCCGTAAATACCGGAAGCCGCACCGAGTTCGCCTCCATCGCCGCGGCTCTGGAACGGAATATTCCTGAAACAGGATTTGCCAAGGGGATCAGGCGGTTCGGCTACCTGATGACGGAGATAATGCTGGCAATCGTCATCATTGTTTTCTTTGCCAATCTGCTGCTGCAACGGCCCTTGATCGAGTCCCTGCTGTTTTCCCTGGCTCTGGCGGTCGGCCTTACGCCGGAACTGCTCCCGGCCATCATCAGTGTGACGTTGGCCAAAGGCGCGCGCGCCATGGCGGCAAATGGGGTCATCGTACGGCGTCTCGACGCGATCGAAAACCTGGGCAGCATGGATCTGCTTTGCACCGACAAGACCGGAACCTTGACGGAAGGGGTTATCCATCTTGACGGATGGGTTGACGTCGATGGCAATCCGTCGGCCGACATCCTGCTTTGGGCGCGTCTCAATGCGTGCCTGCAGACCGGGCTGAAAAACCCATTGGATGAAGCGATAGCAGCAGCACAAGGTGGCGGCTCCAATCAGGAAGCCTTCATCAAAGTCGATGAAATTCCGTATGATTTCATCCGCAAGAGGCTGTCGGTCGTCGTGCGCGGCAAAGGAGCTGACGACCTTCTGATCTGCAAGGGCGCGGTTCAGAATGTGCTTGAGGCCTGCAGCTCGGTTCGTACCGCGAAGGGGTCGGAACCGCTTGGTCTCGAGCAGCGCGATGCAATCGAGGCGAAGTTCCGCGGTTGGAGCGCCGACGGCTACCGTGTGCTCGGCGTGGCTGTTCGTGAGCACGAAAAGCGGGCACATTGCACCAGAGACGACGAGATTGCACTCGACTTCGCAGGTTTCCTGCTCTTCCTTGATCCGCCCAAGGCTGGGGTGCGCGAAACGCTGGCGGCACTCGGGCATCGCGGCATCGCGGTGAAGGTCATCTCCGGGGACAACCGCTACGTCGCGGCACACCTTGCCGATGCGGTGGGGCTGCGCTCGGATCGCATCATGACAGGCGAGGATCTGGCAAAGCTCACCAAGAGCGCACTCTTCGGGCGCGCAAAAAACACGGACCTCTTTGTCGAAATCGATCCCAACCAGAAGGAACGCATCGTCGAAGCCTTCAGAAGCCACGGACACGTCGTCGGCTACATGGGAGACGGCATCAATGACGCGCCGGCCCTCCACGAGGCCGACATCGGCATTTCGGTGGACACGGCCGTCGACGTCGCCCGGGAAGCCGCCGACATCATCCTTCTGAAGCAAGATCTGGGTGTCGTCGTGCGCGGCGTCGACGATGGGCGCAAGACCTTCGCCAACACGATGAAATATATCTCCATCACCACCAGCGCCAATTTCGGCAACATGATCAGCATGGCGGTCGCATCGTTGTTTCTGCCATTCCTGCCGATGCTGGCAACGCAGATCCTGCTGAACAATCTGCTCTCCAGCATTCCATCGCTGGCAATCGCCGCGGACAATGTCGATGCGGAGCAGACCAGCCGGCCGCGCCGATGGGACATCCACATCATCAGGCGCTTCATGATCAGCTTTGGTTTGCTGAGCTCCATGTTCGATTTCGCGACTTTTGCCTTTCTGTTGCTCGTCATTCACGCCGCCCCCGACGCATTCCGGACGGCGTGGTTCGTCGAGTCGCTAATGACCCAACTGGCGATCGTGCTGATCGTGCGCACGCACAAACCGTTCTGGGCAAGCCGCCCCGGCAAGGCGCTGGCCTGGCTGACCGTGGCGGTCGGCTTTGCGGCTGTCGTCATTCCCTATGTACCGTTGTCAGCCGCATTTGGGTTCGTCCCGTTGCCGTTGACCGTCCTTTCCGGCCTTCTCGCAATCACGGCAACGTATCTGGGGGCATCCGAAGCCACCAAACGATGGTTCTTTGGACAGGAAATCCACCGCCGGCGACACACGCGTGAGCGAGGCGTCGACGCTCGCCATGGAGCATGACGCGAGCACCTGAAACGCAAGGCTCATTGTTCTCGGTCAACACGATGGCGGCCCATACTGTGCTCGCGCCCTTGTCTTCTCGCAAGTTACCGCGCAGGTTTGTCTTCCTGATCCGTCAGGATGCGTTCCGCGGCGCCGTCAAGGTCCTCATATTGACCACTCTTCAAGGCCCAAAGGAAACCGACAAGGCCGAGTGTGCCAAGAAAGAGAGCGACCGGAATCAGGTAGACGAGCGTTGTCATGACAGAGCGGCCGAGGGTTGGGCTTTGGAACCGAGCGTGTCGGAAGACGGGCGCTTGCGCCGGACGGATTCATGCAGGCGCAACGCGTTTGCAATGACCAACAGCGAGGAAATCGACATCGCGGCGGCCGCGATCAGCGGCGTGACGTGGCCCAGGATCGCGACTGGCACTGCGATCGCATTGTAGATGATGGCCAGGGCGACATTCTGGCGAATGAGGCGGTCCGCTTTTCGCGAAACGTCCAGCGCGAAGGGAATCGCCAGGAGGCTTTCGCGAAGGAACACAAAGTCCGCGGCGCTGCGGCCGATGTCGGCCGCCGTGGCTGGAGCGATGGAGACGTGCGCCGCGCTGAGCGCCGGCGTGTCGTTCAAGCCGTCGCCGACCATCAGAACCCTGTGCCCGGCTCTCGCGAGGTCTTCCATGCGTTCGACCTTTCCGGACGGCAAGAGGCACGGAACGAAGTTGCCGATAGCCAGCGTCCGCGCGACTTGGCCACAGGCACGCGCCGTGTCGCCGGATAGCATTTCGACTGAAACTCCAGCGTCTTCCAACTGGACCAAAGCTGTCCGGGCGTCGGAGCGCAGCGCATCGTCGAATTCAAAGGTCGCGACGATCATGCCGTTCTTCGCCAAGACCGTTCCGCCGAAGCCATGCTTGCCTTCACCCCCGGTTCTGGCTTTCCACCCTGCCCAACCGCGCCGGCCCAACCGCCAGGTGCTTCCGGCGGCAACGGCCTCAATGCCAAAACCCGGATGTTCGGTGACGTCGTCGAATTTCATTTGCCCGCCGGGACCGGCAAAACCGGCGATCGCTCTTGAGAAAGGATGGCGAGAGTTCGAGGCCATGTCGGCCGCGATCGCCAGCATGGCCGGGTCGATCGACGGCGCATTGACGAGGCGGGGCTGTCCGAGGGTGAGCGTACCTGTCTTGTCGAACGCCGCGATATCGATTGTTGCCAGGCGCTCCATCGCTGAACCATCCTTGACCATGATGCCGTTTTCGAACAAGCGCCGTGCGGCGACCACCTGCACGATCGGCACCGCGAGGCCCAGCGCGCAGGGACAAGTGATGATCAGGACGGCGATCGCGATGGTAATGGACCTATGCCAGTCGCCGGTGGCGGCCATCCATCCGAGGAATGTCGCAAAGGCGGTGAGGTGAACCACCGGGGCATAGAGCGCCGAGACCCGATCGGCGATGCGGCGGTACTTCGCACGTCCGCCCTCGGCGGCCTCCATCAGCCGAACCATCTCGGCCAGAAACGAGTCCTTCGCCGCAGCTGTACATTCGATCGTCAGCGGCCCGGTCAGATTGAGGATGCCGGCCTGGACGATCTGTCCGATGGATGCGTTTCGCGGCGTGCTCTCGCCGGAGACCAGGGAACAGTCGAGATCCGATGTCCCTTTGACAATCCGTCCGTCCACCGGAACCCTTTCGCCCGCAGCCACAAGGACCTGCATTCCAGGTTCAATTTCCTCGACAGGCAGATAGTCGCGCGAACCATCGCCGCGCACGATCGCCGCGCCGCGGGCGGCAAGCCGCGACAAGCCCTTCACAGCGGTTCGCGCGCGTTCGCGCATGACATGGTCGAGCGTTCTGCCGATCAGCAGGAAAAAGAGGAGCGATACCGAGGCATCAAAATACGCATGATCGCCATGGTTGATCGTCTCGTAAAGGCTCATTGCATAGGCCAGAGAGACGCCCACCGCGATCGGGACATCCATGTTCATGCGACCATGCCGCAAAGCAGTCCAGGCCGAGCGAAAGAAGATGCCGCCGGCGAACGCAAGCGCGGGAATGGCAATAAGCGCCGATACCCAATGGAACAGGTCACGCGTCGCGCCCTGCGCTCCAGACCAGACCGAGACGGAAAGGAGCATGATGTTGCCCGCGGCAAAGCCCGCCACAGCCACGGCGCGAATCAATTCCGACAACGTCTCGTCCCTTTGGTCGGCTGCCGGATCGTAAAGGTGCGCGTCGTAGCCAAGCCTGCCAAGTGTAGCCACGAATGGCGGCACCGCGCCATCACGCCAGCGGACCGAGACGCGTTTGGTCGACAGGTTTACGCGCGCGCTCTCGACCCGCTCAAGGCCGGCGAGCGCCGTCTCGACAATCTGGATGCAGGCGCCGCAATGGACCGCGGGCACGGAAAGGTCGGTTTGGATGATGCCGTCGCCAAGCGGCCGGCTTGCCAGGTTGATTTCCTGGCTCGATGGTAGATTTGCAGTCGAGCCGCCCAGATCCAGCGCGGACTCAACGCCGGGTGCGCAACAACTCATTGGATCTCACCGTGGGCGATGATGAGCCGCCGAACCTCGCGATACGGCTCGGAGAGCCCCGCGTCGGCATCAACCTCCACGATCCAGACCCCGTCTTTTGGCTGATGGCGCGCGGCGAATTCCTGTCCAACACCCGAAGCCAGAATGACCAGCTTGTCTTCTGTCTCGTATGCCGGGTGGCGAAACATCACTTTGACGCCGTGCAATGCGACCGGCTTGCCGGAGGCATCCGCCAGGCTGTAGCGGATGTCTCCGCCCGATATGACGAGTTGGCTTTTCCAGCCGAGTGATGCCTGGGCGCGGCCTTGCTCGGCCTTCTTGTTAAACTGCTGGCTGGCGACAAAGGTATTTTCGACGACGAGGCCGGTCCAAGTGGTGTTTGCAAGGGTCGCCATCAAGACGTTGACTCCGATGACGACACCGAAAAAAGCGACGAAGACGGCCAACATGTGCCGACCGGTGAATTCGCGGGGCTTCCGTGTCGCGACACTCATTTGCTGCTCTCCGGCGCGTTGAAGGTGGCGGTGTATTGGTTCGACTCGAATGATGCCTTGTCCTCGGCCACGAACCTGAAGGTCTGCGTTGCACCCTGAATCCGAGCGACTGGAAGGCGCACGAAAATCTTCAGCGTCTTCAAACGGTCGGGTTCGACCGGGATCGCAAAGGAGCGCCCTGCGGGAAGCTCGCTGCCAACGAGGCTCATTTCCGCGCCTTCGAGCCCTTCGAGCCTGACGACAATTGTCCGTGGCTCCGGGATCATGTTGAGAAGCTTGACGGTGTAGCCATTGCGAATGGCGCCATCCGACAAAGTGACAAATTGCGGGTTGCGGTCGTGGAGCACGTTCACTTCAAGCCGGTCGCGTGTCAGAAGCGAGTAGAGCAATGCCAGGCCGAGCATGGACCATAGGCCCATGTAAGCGAAGGTGCGTGGTCGAAAGATCTTCCTCAGGTGAAAGTGGGCAACCTTGTCGGAAAATTCTCCGTCACCGGTCCTGATCAACGAAGGCCTGATGGGCAACGTCCCCTGAGCCGTGGCCAGGGCCATATTGGCATTGTAGTCGGTGAGCGTGGCGTAGGAGATCAGTCCGCGCTCTCTGCCGAGCTTGTCCATGACCCCGTCGCAGGCATCGATGCACAGAGCGCAGGTAATGCATTCGAGCTGCTGGCCGTCGCGGATGTCGATGCCCATCGGGCAGACGGCAACGCAGGCGTTGCAATCGACGCAATCCCCTGTTGGAAGGCCCGCCACCTGGGCTTTCTTGGCGTGTCGCGAACGCGGCTCGCCGCGCCAGTCATTGTAGGTGACGGTCAGCGAACTCTCGTCAAGCATGGCTGCCTGAATCCGCGGCCATGGACACATGTATGTGCAGATCTGTTCGCGCATCAGTCCGCCGAAGGTGTAGGTCGTCGCTGTGAGCACACCGATCGTGATGTAGGCGATAGATGCAGCAGCGCCCGTGATGACCTCTCCAAGCAGCGTCGGCGCATCGGCGAAATAGAAGATCCATGCTCCGCCTGTCGCGATGGCGATAACTAGCCAGATGAGATGTTTGGCCGTCCGAAGGCCGAGCTTGCGAATTGTCCAGGGTCCGGCGTCCAGTTTCATGCGTGCATTGCGATCACCCTCGATCGCCCGTTCGACGACAAGAAACAAATCGACCCAGACGGTCTGCGGGCAAGCGTAGCCGCACCAGGCTCGCCCGACCGTCGACGTCAGCAGGAAGAGGCCGACCCCGGCCATCACGAGGAGGCCAGCGACGTAGTAGAATTCCTGCGGCCAGATCTCGATGAAGAAGAAGTAGAAACGCCGATTTGCGAGATCCACCAGCACCGCCTGGTCTGGTGCGTATGGGCCGCGGTCCCACCGCAGCCACGGTGTCAGGTAGTAGATGCCAAGGGTGATGGCCATCACCAGCCACTTGAACTGGCGAAACCGACCAGAAGCACGCTTGGGAAAGATCTTTTTGCGCGCCGCATAAAGCGGCTGCCGCATCTTGGCGGAATTGACCGGCTCTGCCTCAAGCCGTTCTATCTGTGTTTGATCCAGCACAGGTATCTCCAAACGCGTAGCCGATGATCTCGCGTTGGACAGGTTTGCCGCATGGCGGTCCAGGCCGCGTTGATGCAAGTCAATCCGCTATCAATCCACAAAACAGTCGAGGCCCGGCATGGCCGGGCCCCGTCGCTTTGGCGGCAGAGGGCAGGGAATAGGTCTCCCGCTTCCTATTCCCCACCGCCAAGCGAATGGATGTAAACAGCGAGTTCCTCGACCTTGGTCTCGCCCAGACGCGGACCCCATGCAGGCATCACACCATTCCTGGGCGCACGTATCTGTGCCGCGATCGCAGCTTCACCCGAACCGTAAAGCCAGATCGCGTCGGTCAGATTGGGTGCACCGACCTCGCGGTTGCCTTTTGCGGTGTCGCCGTGGCAGGCGGCGCAATTATCCGCGAACACCTTGGCGCCCGGAGCGATCAGGGCGGCGTTGTCAACGGTGCCCGACAGGCTGGCGACGAAAGTGCTGACTTGCGCGATCTGCTCCGCAGACAGGACCTCCGCGAAGGCCGGCATCTCCGAAGCCCGTGTGTCGGAGTCGGATGAAAAGCGAATTCCGTGCGTAATTGTCTGCTGGATCTGATCCGGCTTGCCGCCCCAAAGCCAATCATCGTCATTGAGATTGGGAAAGCCTTTCGATCCCGTCGCGCCGGAACCATGACATTGAGTGCAATTGACCTTGAACGCGGCTCCGCCGGCAGCGATGGCGAACTCCCGCAATGAATCGTCGGCGAGTATTTCGGAGACGGATTTGGACTGCACCGCCGCCACATATTTGTCTTTCGCGGCGTCGGCGGCCGCGAGCTCGTTCTTGACCTCGTTGCGGCTGGAATAGCCAAGCACGCCTTTGGTCGCGGATGTCAGCATCGGCCAGGCAGGATAGGCGACCGTATAGCCGATTGCCCAGACGATGGTGATGTAGAAGGTAATGACCCACCACCGCGGGAGCGGATTGTTGAGTTCCCTGATACCATCCCATTCATGGCCAGTCGTGGAGACGCCCGACACCTCGTCGATATGCTGGTCGCTCATGGTCAGTCGTCCTTAAGAGGGATTCGGGCTGCTTCGTCGGCTTGGCTCTTGCCTCCAGGTCGGAGAGCGAAAACGATCGCCCCGACAAAGAACAGGGCCATGAAAAGCAGCACCCAACTGTCGGCGAATTGCCGCATCGCATTGTAATCCATGGCATTCTCCTCAGCGGTATCCGGCAGATTCGTCGTAGTTCTTGAAGTCGACCAAGGTCCCGAGGACCTGCAGATAGGCGACAAGTGCGTCCATCTCGCTTACCTGGCTTGGATTGCCGTCGAAATCGCCGACCTTGGCCTTCGGATAGCGTTTCAGAAGTGCGGTCGTGTCGGCAGCCGGATCCGCCTGCGCTTTCATGTCGGCATCGGCGTTGGCGATCATGTCGGGCGTATAGGGAACACCAACACGAGCGTTCGCGACGAGATGCGTCGAGAAGTTTTTCAGGTCGAGTGGCGTGTCCTTCAGGAAGCCATAGCTCGGCATGACCGATTCAGGCACCACCGACTGTGGATTGGTCAGGTGCTGGGCGTGCCATTCGTTTGAATAGCGGTCGCCGACACGCGCCAGATCGGGGCCGGTACGCTTGGATCCCCACTGAAAGGGGTGATCGTACATCGACTCCGCCGCGAGGCTGTAATGGCCATAGCGCTCGACCTCGTCGCGGAAGGGCCTGATCATCTGGCTGTGGCAGAGATAACAGCCTTCGCGCACATATATGTTGCGCCCGGCGAGCTCGAGCGGCGAATACGGCCGCATGCCTTCGACCTTCTCGATCGTGTTGTCGAGATAGAAGAGCGGTGCGATCTCGACGATGCCGCCTATCGTCACGACCAGCAGGGAGCCGACCAGAAGAAGCGTCGCGTTCTTTTCGATGACCGAGTGTCTGTCCATCAAGCTCATTGGAATGGCTCCTTACTGCGCAGGCTGAAGGGCGGGGACCGAGCCCGGCATGGGTGCCTCTTCGCGCTGGCGACCGAGGATCGTCATGGCGATGTTCCAGGCCATGATGAGGGCGCCAGAGAGATACATCGCCCCGCCGATGGCACGCATCACGTAGTAGGGGTGCATGGCGGCCACGGACTCGGCGAAGGAATAGACCAGGAAGCCCTGTTCGTCGTATTCGCGCCACATCAGGCCCTGCATGATGCCGGAGACCCACATCACCGCCGCGTAGACCACGATGCCAAGCGTCGCGAGCCAGAAGTGCCACGTCACCAGGCGGAGCGAATAGAGACGTTCGCGGTTCCAAAGCTTCGGAACCATGTAGTAGAGCGCGCCGAACGAGATCAGGCCGACCCAACCGAGCGCACCCGAGTGAACGTGGCCGATCGTCCAGTCGGTATAGTGCGACAGTGAATTCACCGTCTTGATGGACATCATCGGACCTTCGAAGGTCGACATGCCGTAGAAAGCGATGGCAGCGACCATCATGCGGATGATCGGATCCGTGCGGATCTTGTCCCAAGCGCCCGACAGCGTCATCAGGCCGTTGATCATGCCGCCCCAGGACGGCATCCAAAGCATGATCGAGAACACCATGCCGAGCGTCTGCGCCCAGTCGGGCAGGGCGGTGTAATGCAGGTGATGCGGACCCGCCCAGATATAGAGGAAGATCAGCGCCCAGAAGTGGATGATCGACAGGCGGTAGGAATAGACCGGCCTGTTGGCCTGCTTCGGCACGAAGTAATACATCATGCCAAGGAAACCCGCGGTGAGGAAGAACCCGACCGCGTTGTGGCCGTACCACCATTGGGTCAGGGCATCCTGCACCCCGGAGAATGCCGAGTAGCTCTTGGAACCCAGGAAGGAAGCCGGCATCGACAGGTTGTTGACCACATGCAACATCGCGATCGTCACGATGAAGGACAGGTAGAACCAGTTGGCGACGTAGATATGCGGCTCCTTGCGCTTCAGGATCGTGCCGAGGAAGAGGATGAGATAGGCGACCCAGACGATGGTCAGCCAGATGTCGACATACCATTCGGGTTCGGCGTATTCGCGAGCTTCGGTAATGCCGATCAGGTAGCCCGTCGCCGCCATCACGATGAAGAGCTGGTAACCCCAGAACACGAACCAGGCGAGATTGCCGCCGAACAGGCGTGCGCGGCAGGTCCGCTGAACAACATAAAATGATGTACACAGCAGCGCATTGCCGGCGAATGCAAAGACAACGCCCGACGTGTGCACCGGCCTTAGCCGACCGAAATTGAACCATGGCTGGATGTTGAGCTGCGGATAAGCCAGCTCCAGCGCGATGACGACGCCGACCAGCATGCCGACGACGCCCCAGAACATGGTCGCTATGGCACCGTAGCGGATGGGGCCATCCATGTAGGCCGCGGGATCGATAGGGGCAGCCGGCGCGAAACTCGTGTTGCGGAGAAGGAGGGCGGTAAAACCAAGCAGCACGACGAACAGGATCCACATGTGTTGCCGGAAGGGCTCGTCCACGCCGAAGCCCGCGGCCACAAGCGCGGCAAAAGCGAATAGGCCCAAAGCAAAGATTTCTGTCCCAAATCTCATGACATGTCCCCGAGCGCGACGTTGGATGCGCGGCTGTGAATCCGATGCCGCATCAATTCCGCGAGCGGCCGGCTGGCGCCTTGATCCATGTCAAAGTCCGCGCTTCGCCACTTCGACAATCTTGCGCATTGATTTCACGCGTGGAGGTCCCTGATGGCCAGCGGCAAGTCCTCAGTCGTCGTAAGATGCGATACGCCGGAAGCCTGTCCGGTGGTCACGGCCTGTCTGCAGGGAGGTCGGGTGCCGTGCCTGGACGTCTGTCGCTGGCATGATCAAAAGCTGCGGCTATGTGACGAGCTGGAAGCTATCGCCGACGGATTGCCGGCGAAGGTGGACCGTTTGAAATGCCTCCTGGTCGCGAACGAACTCGTGCCGTTGTTGCGCACAAGCCACGCCTACGAAGAGGAATATATCTTTCCCGCGTTCGCGCGCGACAGCGGTCAAGGCGCATCTCGTGCCGCCTCCGTCCGTCGGCTCAAGGCAGAGCACGTCGAGGACGAATGCTCGGCCCAGGACTTGACCGATACCCTGCTTGCCATCGGGCACGGCAGCGCTATCGCCAACCCCGAGGCTTTGGGGTTCATGCTGCGTGGATTCTTCGACAACATGCGCCGGCACGTGGCTTTCGAAAGAGAGCACGTGCTGCCCATGATCCCGGCGAGGGAACTTGACTAGGACGTTTCACGGAACGCTCCAACTCTTTGTTTCCACGCAATTCCGGACGGAAAGCCGCTGCGCACGTTCCTGGAATTGCCTAGGCGCCTGAGCGCCGCTCCAGCCGGCTCATATTGTCAACGACGACACGTCTATTGTTTTCAATTCTGATCACCCCGTCCGCCCGCAATCTGGTCAGCTGGCGGCTGACCGTCTCGATCGTCAGGCCAAGAAAGTCGGCGATATCGGTTCGCGTCAGCGGGAGATCGAAGACTGTCGATACAGAGTCCTGGCCGTTTGCCGGATCGATGTTCGCTGCGATCATCAGAAGAAAACTGGCGACTTTTTCGGAGGCGGTTTTACGTCCGAGTGTCACCATCCAGTCACGAGCCTGGTCAAGTTCCTTCAAGGCTTGCTGGAGCAGGCGATGCTCAAGCTCGGGCGACGCCTTTATCATTCGATCGATGGCAGCCTTTGGGAATGAGCAAAGCGAAACGCTGGTCGCCGCCTCGGCGTTGATCGCACTTTCATGCTTGAACGGCCGCCCCAGAAAGTCGGGCGCGAACTGAAGGCCGACGATCTGTTGGCGACCGTCGGAGAGGCTCTTGGTGAGTTTGACCACGCCCGCGAGAACGTTCGAATAGCTTTCAACCGTTTCGGCGTCCCCGATCAGTTCTTCACCCGCCTCGACACTGTGCTTGACGGAGGTTTTGGCCAGTCCCACCAGTTGATCGGCGTCCAGTGCCCCGCAGACGCCGTAATGTCGCGCCTCGCAGGATTGGCACAAGACCGGAATGTCGGAATTGTGGATGTCCAGTCGCTCGGCCATTGCATCACCCATGAATCCGGATGCCGGCGGACAGCATCACTTCGGGGTCATGGTTGCCGTCTCCGCAGCGCCTGCACATTGATTGAAATCAAGGAATCGTGGTCTGCATCAGCCTAACTCGCAGGGATGCAAAGGCCATCCAACAGCGACATTCGACCGGATTTGTCCGCCAAATTGGGCGAGAGCGTCCCCCGCTACACGAGCTATCCGACGGCCCCGCATTTCCATTCGGGCATTGACGCGCAAACCGTTCGCGGCTGGCTGGAAGCGATTGAGCCGAGCAGCGAGATTTCGCTCTATCTGCACGTACCTTACTGCGACAAGCTATGCTGGTTCTGTGCCTGTCACACCAAGCAGACCCGTCACTATGCACCCGTGACGTCTTTCTTGCGCTCTCTTCATGCCGAAATCGAGACAGTGGCAGGCATTGTGCGTGGCAAAGGGCGCATTCGCGCCGTCCATTTCGGGGGCGGCTCACCGACGATGCTGACACCCAGTGACATCGTGGCACTCGGGAGGCGTCTGCGCGCCGAGTTCGATCTGCTTGATGATGCCAGCGTGAGTGTCGAGATCGAGCCCAACGACATGGATGAGGCGCGCCTGGAAGCCCTTGCGGCAATCGGCATGACGAGGGCGAGCCTCGGCGTTCAGGACTTCGATCTCAAAGTTCAGAAGGCGATCAATCGCGAGCAGAGTTTCGAGCTGACAAGAGAGGTCGTGGATGGTGTTCGCGCACGTGGCGTGAAATCCGTCAATCTCGATCTGCTCTACGGCCTGCCACATCAGACGCTCGAAAGCATCGCCATGACGGTCGAGCAGGTGCTGACGCTGGCGCCGGACAGGATGGCGCTCTTCGGCTACGCTCATGTGCCCTGGTTCAAGAAACACCAGACCATGATCGACGAGGCCTGGTTGCCGGATTCGATGCAACGCCTCGCGCAATCGCGTCTGGCGGCACAGATGATCGAAGCGGCCGGCTATGAGCCGATTGGGCTGGATCATTTCGCCAAGCCTGACGATTCGCTGGCGGTCGCCGCCATGGCGGGCAGACTGCGTCGCAATTTCCAGGGCTATACCGAGGATCAATGTGACACCCTCATCGGGTTCGGGCCTTCCTCGATCAGCCGATACAGGCAAGGTTACGCGCAAAACATCGTTGCCACCGGCGAATATGAGAAGGCGGTGGCTGCAGGACGATTGGCCACGGCCCGAGGAATTGAGCTCAGCCCCGACGACCGGGCGAGGGGATGGGTCATCGAGCGTCTGATGTGCGACTTCTCGTTCTCGGCAATCGAACTCGTGGAGCTCTTCGGCGAGAGAGGGCAGAAACTACTTCTTCAGGCCAGCCGTCTCGCCACGAACGGCTCCGGACGACTGATTGAACTGCGGAATGACCATTTCGTGGTGCCAGCTGAAAGCCGCGCGCTGGTAAGAACGGTTGCGGCCAAATTCGACAAGTATTTGCAGACCGGAACAGCGCGGCATTCGCTGGCCGTTTGAGCTCGGACTTTGAAGGCTCGCCGGCGAGGTTGCCAATGGAGCCGTGGGAAGGGCGGATTTGGGTGCCGGCGCGCCTAGCCGATGTGATGCCTGGCAAGCCTGGCAAGCATGCCAAGGATAGCAATCATCGCGGCGGCAGGTGCCAAGATAACCGCAAATCAAGGCAGCGAACGGCAGAAGATTGTCATCGCCGCACCTGGGGCGGCACTGCCGGATCAGGTACGGCGCCAGCAGGAGTTTGCGCCCGATCGAGGCGAAAAAACATCGACAGTTTCAGGCTTGTCGCTATCCGTTCGGCCCGGTCGACAAACACCATGGCGGTGTCGGGTGAAAAAAGGCCGGCGACGGTCTTGCGGAAGACGTCCATCCAGATGTCGAAGTCCGCTTCAGTAACGTCTGTTAGTTTCAGGTGAGTGGGCACTGGCCGCCCGTGATAATCGCCAGTGCGCAGGATGATGGAGCACCAGAAGTCGGTCATTTTCTCAAGATGCGGTTCCCAATCGCCAGGGATCTCACGCGCAAAGATTGGCCCAAGGCGATCGTTCTGTCGGATCGCGGCATAAAATTCGCGCACGAGATGCCCGATCGAGGCTCGATCGATCACTGGGTTGTCCAGGCCTCGTTCTACTTTTGGCCAGGCTTGTGCGGCCAAGGATGTTTTCACTGTCATGCTTGAGTTCTCGCTCAGGAAATTCCAAATCGCCGAAGGGTCGCCTGGACGAAGTTGAGGCGCTCGCGGACGAGACGGAACCCCAGATTGTCGGGTGGCGTGCCGACCGCGCAGCCGCCGCTCTTGCCGTCGCGGATGAAGTTCGACATGTAGGTGCGGTGGAACCCTTCCACGACATGAACGCCGCAATTGTCGATCGAAGTTGAAATCTCCCTGCCGTCGGTGCTCATCGTTGCATGAACGTAGCATGTCGATGTCCACTCCCAGACATTCCCGGCGATATCGGCCACGCCTTTTGAATTTGTGCCAAAGGCTCCTCGAGTTCTGGGATCCGGATCGGATTTTCGACCGAGCGAGGCCTCGGTTCGATATTGAACCAGCCAGCGTTGGGCGGGATTGTTGGGGTCGCTGTCGCCACCTTCGATGTCGCCGCGGAAACGCTCGCCGGCCGCATGAGCCCACTCCTGATCCGTTGGCAGTCGCCATGAAGCGCCTGTCTGCCTTGAAAGCCAGTTCGCGTACGCCTCGGCGTCGATGTGACTGACACCGGTAACCGGGACATTGCCACTGCCGCTCTTATCGGCCGGTTTGCATGCGCCAGCCGCCACGCAACGCCCATATTCAAGCGCGCTTACCTGATACTTCATGATTTCAAGGGGAGCGCCGAGCTTCACCACAATCCTGGGTGCCATCACCGGACGGTTGTCCTTCAGGAACTCTCCTGGCCGCGGATGCTCGAAGGAGCCCGGCGGTACGGTCACAAGCTCGGCATCATCGTTTGGGCGCTCCACTGGAAACCAGCTGGCAAGGCCAATCGCCATCACTGCCGTGGCTAAGACCCCACACGCCACAATTGGCTTATGTTGCATGGTTTTTTCGCCCGGCTGCGGACATGACCTTGCAGGATGGGCGCAAGGTCACGTCGACCCTCAGAATGAACGGCCCGATTACGACGAAATAGGCTTAGCCGCCTCGACCTGCGTCATCAGATCGTCGTCCCAGGTCCCATCGACGGTGAAATGCGCCGTTGCGCCGAGTTCCACAGCCTCGATCAGATTGTGGTTTACGTAGGCGTAGACACCCGGCTGCCGGAATCTGTAGAGGGCAGAGCCGGCCGATCCACCGCGGATGAACCAGGTTTCGAGATCCTTCGCCGGCGGATTGGCGAACTTGCCCTGTTCCCAGACATAGTCACCATGGCCGCCGATGAGGTGAGGGCGGGTATCACGGTTGGCCTGGGAGTGGACGATCAGGACCGTTTCACCAACCTTGGCTTTCATGGCATTCTCGCCGGTCAGCGATCCCGCCTTGCCGTTGAACACGACATGGGTGGGGATCAACCCACGCATGACCTTCACGGTGTCGTCGTAATTGTCGCCGGCGGACTCGTACTTCTTGAATTTTCCGCTCTCGTCGCGGGGAATGTAGAAGTCGTTTTCGCCGATATAGTAGATGCGGTCGTAATGGATCGGCTTGCCCTTGTCGTCCTTGAGGCCGTCGCGGGGCAGCACCATCACAGTGCCGCTCATGCCAGACACGACATGCCACGGGATCATGGGGCCGCCGGGGGCGCAGTGATAGACGAACGTGCCGGGCCGCGTTGCCTTGAAGCGGAGTGTGGTCTGCTCGCCCGGATTGATAAGGGTCAGCGCACCGCCGCCCAGGGCGCCGGTCGCGGCGTGGAAGTCGATATTGTGGGCGAGCGTGTTGGTATCGGGATTGATGAGGGTGAGTTCGAGATAGTCACCCTCGTGGACGACCATCAGGGGGCCCGGGATCGAACCATTGTAGGTCATCGCGTTGAGCTGCGTGCCGTCGGCATCGATGACGATCGGCTTCTCCTCGATGGTCATCGTGAATTCGACCACCTTTGGGCCGCCTCTGGCCACCTGGTCGTGAGCGTGGACGAATGGCGGCGCCACCGGCTTCACTTTCTCGCGCGGCAATCCGGCGACTTCCTTCGGACTGGCCGTTGCCGGCAGTGCGCTTACCGCAGCGACCGTCGCCGCGGCAAAAACGGACCCAATCAGTGCTTCACGTCTCGTAAGCATTTCCCACTCCTTTTGTGTGGATCAGTCGAATGACTGGAGAGTAAGCCGTCTGTGGAGAACTTCTTTGCGCTGGCGCAACTTCCCGAACCGAACGGCCCGTCCGGTCGAAGCGGAGATCAGTTGGCCTTCGGGACTTCGCTGAACAGTTCGGTGAAGACGGTCTTGGCCTTGCCCACCTGCTTGACGGCTTCGGCGGCCTCAAGGTTGACGGGCTTGCCGACGACGATCAGCGCCACCATACCCATGCCGTAATGCGGGCTGCACTTCACGCCGTAGACGCCTTCCTGCGTAAGCGTCACAGTCGTCGTCTCGCCCATTTTGCCTTTGAATTCCTGGGCACCGTCCGGAAGCATGCCCTTGATGGTCTCGACGTCGTGGGTCTTGTCGCCAGGCACGAACTTGACGGTGTCGCCAGGAGCCGCCTTGATGAAACTCGGCTGGAAGACCATGGAGCCCTTGTCCCCCTTGGTCATAAGCTGGACGACGTGTTCCTCGGCATGCGCCGCACCGGCCAGGGCGAGCAGGGCGGCCGCGGAGGCAATCAGGGGAAATTTCATTTCAGGTTCCTTTCCTAGGGTTCTCACGGCCTCGACCGTTGCCGGCTTGTACCCGACGGCCTGCGATCGCGATTTGCGCTGGCGCAAATTAGGGGATGAAATGTAGTCTTGCTGCCGCTCCGTTCTGGAGGTGCAGCCCAGTGAGGAGCCAATCTTGCCGCTTGACCGGTCGATCATTGCGCATCTGGCGCTGTTCCACGGCTTGGAGCCCCAAGCGCTCGACATCATTTTGAAGGACGCCAGATCGGTCCTGTTTGCCAAAGAGTCGATTGTCTTCGAACAGGAGGCCGACGCCCGCTCTTTCTATGTCCTGCTCTCCGGACATATCCGCGTGGTGCGCACAACGCCGGATGGCCGCCAGATCATTGCCCGTTACATCAGCGAAGGTGAGATATTCGGTGTCGCGGCTGCGCTCGGCAGACTGACCTATCCGGCCACCGCAGTTGCCGCAGTGGACTGCGTGGTTCTCGTCTGGCCGAGTTCCGTTTGGCCCGATCTCTCGTCACGCTTCCCGGCATTGAGCGCAGGCACGTTCAAGACCGTTGGAAACAGGCTGCAGGAGACACAAGCTCGCGTGCTCGAATTGGCAACCGAGCAAGTCGAACAGCGCGTGGCGTCCGCAATCCTTCGTTTGATCAACCAGACCGGACGAAAGACCGAGGCCGGCATCGAGATCGATTTTCCCATATCACGGCAGGATATCGCCGAGATGACTGGAACGACCTTACATACCGTCAGTCGGCTGCTGAGCGCGTGGGAAGAGAAAGGAATTATCGTTAGCGGTCGACAGCGCGTGACCGTTGCCGATCCTCATCGACTTGTCCTGCTGGCCGAGCACCGGGGTGATCGATAGCCATCATGGCAAGATACGCGTGAAGATCCGCCAGAAAATCCTGCTCCATAACTCGATGATCTCGACATGCCTCGGCAATCGAATGGAAGGGGGCGATCGGGCAGCCCGTGCAAAGCATCCCGTGTTTAAGAATGACTGAAATGCTGGCGGGCCACCGCCGCATCATCTCGTCAACAGCCATGTCAGGGTCGATGCGCAAAAGAGCACTTCGCTTGTGTGAAATCCTTTTGGACTTTGATTCCTATAGCGAGACGTCCACAGCAATCTTTGCGATTGCGCAAAGAAGGACGGATCGCCCTAAACCGCGAAGCACGATGGCTAAATGGCGGGCTTGATTGGGATCAATGTCTCCTTGGACCGCCGGGGTCACGTTGGATCAGAACCAATGAAGGATCCGATCATGACCAGCGACACTATCGAACTTTGGGCCGCCATGCTTGGCTTCGCCTATATCGCCGGCGCAGGGATATATTTCCAACTGACCCTGGCGAAGAAGCACAGTCCCGTTTCGGCAAGCTATCGCATTGGCCGCCGCCCGCCGCCCCGTTCAGCGAAAGCAAAGCGCTGAGAAGCCCACGGACGATCGACACAGAGCGCCTTTGCGCTTGCCTTGAATGCATTCTATTTTGAAGGGCACTAGCCGCTTGTGGGCACAGAATGTCGGTACTGCCTTTCTTAAGAATTTACGCGCCGCTCAACGCGGTGCTGGCCGCGCCTGGGCTTCTGGCGGTGGCAGCGCTCACGATACCGGACATGCCCGGACGAAGCAGACTGGCTCTGGCCGTCCTGCTTGCTGTCATTTGGGGCGCCTATCTCCTGCAAATGGGCGCGACGCTGCTCAAGCACCGGGCGGGAGACGTGCGGAACTGGACGCCGGTAATCGCCATCGATGTGCTCGCGGTTTTGGTTCCACTCGCCGCATTTCTGTTCGTCGGCACGCCCGACCGGAGCCTCTACTGTGCTGTCTGGCTGCTGAAACCGCTGCGCGACTCGACTTTCTTCCCGGTGCTGGGCAGGGTGCTGGCCAACGAAGCGCGCAACCTGATCGGCGTCACCACGCTCTTCGGCGTCGTTCTGTTCGGCGTCGCGCTCACGGCCTATGTCATCGAGCGCGACATTCAGCCGGGAAAGTTCGGCAGCATCCCCCAGGCAATGTGGTGGGCGGTGGTCACGCTGTCCACCACCGGCTATGGCGACGCCATTCCGGAAAGCTTCGCCGGCCGCGTCCTTGCCGGGGTCGTCATGATGAGTGGCATCGGCATCTTCGCGCTCTGGGCTGGCATTCTTGCCACCGGCTTCTATCAAGAAGTCCGTCGCGGGGATTTCGTCCGTAATTGGCAATTGGTCGCCGGCGTGCCGTTGTTTCAGAAGCTCGGCCCGGCCGCGCTAGTCGAGATCGTGCGCGCGTTAAGACCCCGCGTCCTGCCGGCGGGCGCCGTGATCTGCCGCAATGGCGAGCGCGGTGATCAGATGTTCTTCGTCGTGGAGGGGCGCGTCAGCGTTGCGCTGCCGAACCCGGTGGAGCTTGGCCCTGGTGCCTTCTTCGGCGAGATGGCGCTGATCAGCGGCGAACCGCGTGCGGCGACCGTCAGCGCCGCAACAGTGGTCTCACTCCTGTCGCTGCACTCGGTGGATTTCCAGATGCTGTGCAGCAGCAGCCCGGAGATCGCGGAAATCATCCGCAAGACAGCGCTCGAACGGCGCGGCGCGGCGTCGATGACTTGACCTTGCTAGTGTGCAGTTCCCGGACTGTATTGGTGTGGCATCGATCTTGAGTACCGAAATCGACGGACTATTTCCGCGTACCGCGCACCTTTTCCCAGGGCGGCCTCTGTCAGGGAAATACGGGAATCCCAACGCTGGGAGCGTGGTCGTCCGGCAAGGCGAGCCGCGGGCGCATTCGGCAATGATGTCTTGTCGGTAATGTAAATTGAAGGCGGCGTGCTGTTGAATCGCCCAACTGTCCGGCTAGTTTATTAGGAATGTCTAAATTGGCCGGGAGATTCCGAAAATGCAGCGGGCGAAACGAATTCTGGTGACTGGAGGTGCGGGTTTTCTGGGATCGTTCTTGTGCGAGCGACTGCTTGGTGAAGGTCACGAAGTTACATGTGTCGACAATTTTTTCACCGGAAGCCGAAGAAACGTCTCCCATTTCCTCGACAACAGGTCCTTCGAGATCATTCGTCACGACGTCACGTTTCCACTCTACGTTGAGGTCGACGAGATCTACAATCTTGCCTGTCCCGCAAGCCCCGTTCACTACCAGTTCGATCCGGTCCAGACGACCAAGACCAGCGTCCATGGGGCGATCAACATGCTGGGGCTGGCCAAGCGCGTTCGCGCCAAAATTCTTCAGGCGTCCACGTCTGAAGTTTACGGCGACCCTGAAATTCATCCGCAGACCGAGGACTATTGGGGCAGGGTAAACCCGATAGGACCCCGTTCCTGCTACGATGAAGGCAAAAGATGTGCCGAAACTCTGTTTTTCGACTATTGGCGCCAGCACAGGCTGCGGATCAAGGTCGCGCGCATCTTCAACACATACGGCCCGAGGATGCGTCCGGACGACGGCCGCGTCATTTCCAACTTCATCGTGCAAGCGTTACAGAACGAGCCGATAACAGTGTACGGCACGGGCCAGCAAACACGTTCATTTTGCTATGTCGACGATCTCATCGATGGTCTGGTTCGCCTGATGCAGACCGATGACGATGTCACCGGTCCGATCAATCTTGGCAATCCAGTCGAATTCACGATGCTCGAGCTTGCCAATCTTGTGATCGAGCTCACTGGAAGCCGGTCGACGATTAAATTCATGCCTTTGCCTATTGACGACCCAAAGCAGCGGCAGCCCGATATCGGGAGCGCCTTGCATGAGTTCAACTGGAGACCAAAAACCGCATTGCGCGACGGTCTTGCCAAGACCATCGCCTATTTCGAAAGCTTGGTTTCGTCGAAACATTTACGATCGACCGCTGCCGAATGAAGACTGTCCTGGTCACCGGCGGGGCCGGCTATATCGGATCGCACTGTTGCAAGGCGTTCGCTGAATCCGGCTGGTCGGTCATCGCATATGACAATCTCTCGCGCGGTTGGCGCGACGCGGTCAAATGGGGGCCGATTGTCGAGGGCGACATATCCGACGCCGCGACCGTGTCGGCGGCGCTGCGACAATATCGGCCTGACGTGGTGGCGCATTTCGCCGCCTATGCGTATGTGGGCGAGTCCGTCGAACACCCCGAACTCTATTACCGAAACAACAGTTTCGGGTCGCTGGTCTTGTTCGAGGAAATGTTGAAGGCCGGCGTCGACAAGCTGATCTTTTCCAGCACCTGCGCATCTTATGGCGTTCCGGTTCGCACGCCGATTGACGAAATGCATCCGCAGTCGCCCATCAATCCCTATGGATGGTCGAAATTCATCATAGAACGGATGGTGGACAATCTGTCGTATGCCCATGGCCTGAACGCGGTCGTACTCCGGTATTTCAACGCGGCCGGATGCGATCCTGACGGCGAGGTCGGTGAGCGGCATGAACCGGAAACCCACGTCATACCCCTCGCTATCGAGGCGGCGATCAGACCGGGCCGGCTTTTTACCGTCAACGGCACCGACTTCGATACCCGCGATGGAACCGCGGTACGGGACTATGTCCATGTCACCGATCTCGCGCGTGCTCACGTCCTGGCAGGGGAGAAGCTTCTCCGCGACAAGGGTGTCGACGTGTACAACCTCGGGACCGGAACCGGAACGACGGTGAAGGAATTGGTCGATGCGGTGAACCGAGCTTCGGGGTCGCGCCTTCCGGTGGTCTACGGCCCGCGCAGGGCAGGTGACCCGCCAGCGCTCGTAGCCGCGGCTGGCAAGGCGTACCGGGAACTTGGCTGGGCACCCGAGCAATCTGGAATCGACAGGATCGTCGAGACGGCACTGGCTTGGTATCGTAGCCGATTGTGAATTGTGATAGGTACGACATTCCGCCAGCTGGCCTTGCCCGCCCGTCATCAAGAGAGCAGCAGCCGCGCCGGCCGAAACTGTCGATTCCATTGCCCGCGCCGGACCGACACGCTGGAGCCGGATGATTTCAGGTCGAGTCGACCTGAAATCTGAATCCGTCTCTAAATCAAAAAGTTAGAGCATGATGTCGTCCGAAAACCGCTTCACACTTTTCGGCATCATGCTCTGGTGATCGGGGACGTCACCGACCCTTACTTTCAGCCTCGGACGCACGTACGACTTCGTGCTGGCGATGTTGATATTGAGGAACGACGAGTGAGGCAGGCCCTTGGCTGATGACTCTGCCGTTCTCGATCCAAATGACATTCGCGGCCTCACGCGCCGTGTCGATGCGGTGCGTGATCAGCAAAATTGTCCTGCTGCCAAGCTGCCTATCAATCGCACGCCGCACCTGGTCCTCGAGCGCGGTATCGAGTGCGTTCATCGCCTCATCCAGGATCAGGAGGTCCGGATCGCGCAATACAGCCCGCGCCAGGCCAATGCGCTGCCGTTGGCCACCGGAAAATCGCAGTCCCTCCTGTCCGATCCAGGTGTCATAACGGTCTGGAAGGCCCTCGACGAATGCCGAGACACCGGCACTGCGGGCTGCGGCAATGATCTCTTCTTCGGTCGCATCGGCTTTGGCCATTCGGATGTTCTCCGTCACCGTGCCCTCGACGAGGTCGACGTCCTGACCGGTCACGGCGATCTTGGAGAGCCAATCGTCCCGCCTGATTTCCGCGAGCCGGATGCCGTCAATCATGATGTCGCCGGAGGTCGGTTCGTATAGCCGCAGGAGGAGATTCACGATCGTGGTCTTGCCGGCGCCACTTGCACCGATTAGCGCCGTAGTCACTCCGGCTGGAATCTCGAGCGACAGGTCAGTGAGCACCGGCGTGCTTGGATCATACCCAAAGCTTACGTGCTCGAAGACGATACTCGCGTTCAAATGCCTGAGCGCGATTGTGCCCTGCGATGGATATTCCTTGTCCTCGGACCGGATCATCTCCAAGACCGAGCGCAGCTGTGGCTGCATCTGAGCCAGAAACAGCAGGTTGCTTTCGAACTCCTGCGTATGCGGCTGCAATCGATACAGCAGCGCGACAGCGGCCAGCGTCACCTCGAAGCTGATGTGCCACCACCCGGAGACCAGAACGATAGTGCCCAACATTCCCAGATAACCGATCTCGGTGGTTGGGCCGATCCACGACGAAAGGCGGATCATGGACAACGAGGCGTTGCGCGCGGCCGCCGACGATTGCACGAAACGGCGCTGATGCAGCGCCTCTTGTCCGTAGGCGCGTATGGTGCGCAACGCCTGGAGCGTCATGAGCATGTGCTCGCCGAGCGATTGATGGATCTTCTTTACCTGATGCCCCAGGTCACGCGCGGGCCGCGAAAAGATGCGCAGGATCGCGGAGATCGCAACTGAGCCAAGAGCTGCGATCAGCAGGATCTTCCAGGAGATCGTCAGCAGGAAGACGGCGAAGACGAAGATCGAGCAGCTATTTATGATGAGTCGGGTAACCGCCCCATAGGACTGCGCGACCAGCCACGATTCGGTCCCGAGCACCTCCATGAGTTGCGATTGCTCGTGCTGCTGGATGGATCCGAAAGCGACCCTGAGATATTGCTGGTGGATAAGGTTGCGCACGCGTTCGCTGATCCGTTCGCCAATGCTGGAGCTTATCAACGAATACACCAGCGCTAGTGCTCCCCGCGCGAGGATGAGCAGGAGGATCGCGACGGCGAGCCGAGTGGGACTACCGAACCAGGAGACTGCCAGGCCCAGCGCTCTACCCTGAAGGCCACCTCCTGCCTCCGTGATCCGATTGGACACCAGATAGAGGAACAGCAGGATCAGCGTGATGCCGAGCGTCTCGGCCAAGGACGACAGAAAGCCGAGCGCGAGCAGCACCGGGGTCGCCCAGCGCGGCTTTCCAACGATGCGAAGCAGGTGCGAAAGATCGCGCAACGAAGCACGGACCGCACCGCGGCGTGTGGCGCCGTTGGCTTCGCTCATTTCAGTTCCCCGGTCGGGAAGCGCGCGGTCACCTGCGAGCGGATCGGCCGGCGACCACGCACCAGCCTCGTCACGACGCGCTTGGCCAAATGCGCGCCGACCCACGGCAAATCGATGACGATTATCCGCTTAGCGATCGCAGGATGATGGCGAAGCAACAGCGACAGGATCGGAAGCACATAACGCGGTTGCCGCTGGCGCAACGTTCGCTCCAGGAGCCAGACCGAATAGAAATGCAACCCCTCACGCAGCGTGGATGCCGCATCCGGGTGGCGGCCGAGCATCTCGTCCACCACAAGCATCCAGGATCGCAGCATGCGCGTCATGTTGCTTGACATATTCCCCGGAAGGTAACGATATCCGACCAGCGGCTCTTCGACGACTTCGAAGTGGTATCGTTCGGCGACGCGACAATAGAAGAGGATGTCCTCACAACCCTGCGCGCCCGCCTCGCGCAGTCCGCTCTCGAAACCGCCGGCGTCTATCAGTGCCTGCCGGCGTACCAGGGCGGCGCTGCCGTTACCAACGAAATTGCCATGGAAGAGGCGTTCAAGCACATCGCCCCGCCAGTTTGGCCGATGCTGATCATCAGTTACCTTGCCTTGGGCATCGACCACCAAATACCAGCAGTAGACGAGCCCAACTTTCTCGTCTGTCCGGTCGAGCACAGCCAGCTGCCGCTCGATCTTGGTCGGCGCCCAGAGATCGTCGGCATCGACAAAGGCGATCAGATTGGATCGCGCCGCTTGCCAACCCGTATTGCGAGCAGCGGCCACGCCGGCGTTTGCCTGCTCGATCAGCCGCATCCGCGGGTCGATCTCCATGTGACGTCGGGCAATGGCGACAGTCTGGTCGCGCGAACCGTCGTCGACGACAATAATCTCAAGCGCGCGGTGGGACTGCGAGCGAACGCTGCGAAGCGTGTCGTCGATTGTATCTTGCGCGTTGTGCGCGGGGATAATGACACTGACAAGTTCACCGTTCATTCGAGCGCGGCCTCCAGAATGGCGACAAAGTCATCGAGCGAACGATCGCCGCGAATCTCGATGCGCGGAAGGTCGATCGGATCGCAGTCGAGGTCCGCCGGCCCGTGTCTGCCGCCGAAGCCGATCCGATAGCCGCACTCCCTGGCCAGCCGGCCAAGCCGCCGGTCGGTGACAGAGAAAGGCGCCGCGAACGTCGTCGTTGGCCGGCCGGTCCATCGCTCGATGAACATGCGGGAGCGCAGAAGTTCGGCGGCCAGGTCGGAGCTCGACAGACCGTCGATGGCGCGATGCGTCGCCATATGGCTTCCGAAGAACGCACCTTCGCCGGCGAGGCGCCGCACCGTCCCGGCATCCATGAGCGGCGTCGGTGGACCGCAGTCGGCATCCCACTTGGCACTTTCCCCCACCAGATCCGTCACCAGGAACACTTCCGCGGTCAGGTCGTTCCCGCGCAAGATCGGCCAGGCATGGTCGGCAAAGTTCTGGAAGCCGTCATCGAACGTGATGAGCACCGGGCGGCCAACGAAAGGGTGACGGTTGGCGATGAACCATTCCAGCTGATCGGACATGATCGCGTGAAAGCCATTGGCGCGCAGCCACGCCATCTGCTCGGCAAAAGCGGCGGGCGTCAACCGGAAACGGGCGAGCGCGGCCGGACCGTCATCGGCGACGCCGTGATACATGAGGACGGGGATACGCTGCCGCCGCTCGCTGCGCGCGACATCGCGGCGCAACGCCCGCGCCCCGCCCCAGACGATTTTTCGCGCGACCTCCCTTTCGATGGGCGCGCGGATCGGCACATGATCAATCGTCGGTTCCGCCGCCACGTCGCCTGGCGACAGGCGGCGGAAGCGGTCGATGCGGTAGAGCTCGGTCTGGATCGATTGCTCGAGCACGAGGCCTTCGGTCGCCGCCAGCGTCTCCGAGATCGCTTGCGCACCGAATGTGTTCCAGTCGAAGCCCGTCCGTTCCAAATTGTCACGCAGCACGAATGCGTGCGCGCTGAGGAAACTGCCGCCAGGCGCCAACGCCTCGGCGAGTTTTTTGGCGACGCGCCGCAACTCGGCGAGATCGTCCAAATAGTAGAGCACTTCCGAACAGACGATCAGATCCATCCCGCGCGGCAGCGTGTCGGCAGAGAAATCCAGCACGCCGAACTCGACATTCGGCCGATCGCCGCATCGCGCGCGCGCCCGCGCGATGGCTACGGCGGAGATGTCGGTCGCGGTCAAATGGCCCACTCGCGGCGCCAGCTGCCGCGTGAAGTGGCCCTCCGCGCAGGCCAGCTCGAGCGCCCGGCCGATGGGGCCGGCCGGCAGGATTTCGAGCTGCCGTTGATATTTTTCCTGCTCATAGGCCGAACCGTAGTTCCAGGGATCCTCGGTCGCGAAATGACGATCCCAGAACGACGCGCGATCAGTGTCGCGCCCACCGTCGGCTGGTGCGTGGCGCGGCGGCGCGAGAGGTTCTGTCGTTTCGGCGCTTGACCGCACCAACTGCTGGGCTTCCGCCGCCAACCGCGCGAGCCTGCCGTAGTGGCTGTCTTGATCGGACCGGCGTCCCGTCATGGACAGCAACGCCGATGCCGCAAGCATGTCTGACTTGTCGGCACCGGTACCCTTTTGCGGTGCGTGTACAGACGATCGGCCCGCCAGCCGCGCAACGCCCTTCCAGAAGCGGAACGCCATGCGCCGATAGCCGGAGAGGCCGCGGATGATCTCCCGAGGAGGCACGAGATCCAGGATCAATTCCATCCAATGACGCCTCGTCACTTTCCCGAGTGCGCCGAACTGCACCAAAGCCTCGATCTTGCCGTCGATCATCAGGTAGGCGTAGATTTGATCGATCCCTTCCGGCAGTTTGGTCGAGGTCGGATTTCGGGCGTCGACGCGAATTCCCAGTGTCCGCGCCAGGCTGCGCGGCGCGGCAAGATCGTCGAAGTCGAGAAGCATTTGCTCAAGATGATACTGGACGCGGCGACCCGCCACGGGATTGTCCCAGACCTGGCCGAGTTCGACGATCAACTCGCCGAGGGCGCCGCCGAACCTGTCCCACCTGGCTGCCAATTGCGCCGGCCCCGACAGGCTTCCCACCACCAGGCCGTCGAAAATCACCTTGGCGACCTCGTGCGCCCACTTACGTCCCACGGGGAGCGCGCGCAGGGGCTCGGGGTTGGCCAGGCGCGAGCCGCTGCCGCAATCCGACGCGGCATTCCACAACGCGAACCAGGCGAGCGCTTCGGAAGCGGTGCGGCCGTTCGCCGGGATCGCCCCATTGGCGTGCGCCGGCGCTGGGTGCTTGACCCTGGGGTCGGCAGAAAAGCCGCGGGCGATGACGATTTCCGCGTCCGCCAGCATCCGCGTTGAATTGCGGGTGAGCGAGTTGGGGCTGGCCCGATAGAAAGCGAGCGGCTCGTCGACCATCAGCCAATTCTTGCCCTGACGTGCGACGCGCTGCCACAAATCCCAGTCCTCGCAGGTGCGCAGCGACACATCGAAACCGCCCAGCCCGACAATTGTCGCCCGATCGATCAGCAGCGCGTGCGTGCGGATGCCGCACCGCCGCGCGAATGTCTCGAAGGGCTCGATCGCAACCTCGGTCGCGATGCTCGGCGGGGTGAGTGCGCCATCGGGCATCAC
>NZ_VFUZ01000007.1 GCF_006658505.1 Mesorhizobium sp. B2-4-15 | reverse complement strand
GACACTATCCGCGACGCGCTGCCCCGCTTCACCGCCGAGGAATGCACAAACTACTTCAGCGCCGCAGGTTACGAGCCAGAGTGATCAGATTCTGCTCGAGCAGGCTGTGGAAAAGGATCGGAGATACCCGTTTTGAATCTGGTTTGTGCTCGGTCTGATTCTGATACGTTCCGTGAACAAAACAGTTTTTCAACAGCCTGCTAGCTATAAACATCCTCATTCGGATTCGAACCTAACTATTGCACCTGCTCTTCCAGCGGAACCGCTGGTTTGGGTCGATGCCCGGGGTCAGGCTCTGCCTGCGGTTGGGCCCCCGCCATCAGAGGTGGCAAACCAGATCTTGCACGCAGTAGATTGCTTATGAGAGTAATGAACGATCCGAAGTAGAACCCAATTATAACCCCTCCCCACTCCTTGAGCTCCGCAGGTATCGTGTACGTATTTGACACCATAGGAGAAATTATCGGCACAGCGATAACAGTTATCGCTATTACAGCAGACACGCTTACCCCGACGTAAATAAGGAACGCGATAGATTTATCCAGATTTGATTGCTCCATCGATATCTCCGCAGCGAATACCAGATCACTAACTCAGCACTATAGATGCTAACTGATAATACCGTCGAAGCTTTTTTCCATCAAGCGTCTTTGAACTAGTCGGGAACAGATACTCCCAATTTTTACAGTAATCGGCGTATGTCATCCACCACTTTTTCAACTGGTCATCATTTTGGACAAGCGCCGTATAGTCGTCCTCAGAATAATCCGATATTCTTTTATATTCGTCAATAGCAGACACATAGCCAGCCATAAAGTATATAACCGACCTTTTTTGCACATCGGACAGACCTGCCTTGGGAATCTTGCTGTCGGAAAAATACCGGTCAATAAGTGTGATAGCACGCTCCGTAAACCCAGCCCGCATGAACGCGTCATATTGCTCTTTATAGAGAATCCATCTATCACCGGTGGCCGTATCGTCATTCCTATACAGTAGAGCGCGCGAATAGCAATGCTCTACTACGTCTACCAGAGGCGTGCCGTTAAAGTCTGCATCCAGCCTATACTGAGATTGCAGCAACGCACGACCCATTTGCAGATAAACCGCATACTTTTGGTCAAATGATAGTAACGAAAAGCCAATCTTGTCCTCAAAGGAAAAAATCTTCTTAACGTTACTCGGGTATAAGTCAGATCCATCCTTAAGAGAGCTATACACTCCGTCTGTATACAGCTTTACAACTGAGTAATACAAACCAGTTCCGTCCTCTCCTACGTAGGTCATGATACGGTCTAGCGTTTGGAAGAATTCCAAATATTTTTTGTCATTGAGGTCCTGAACCGCATCGCTTTTTTCACGGGTGAACCGCTCGTTGATAGTCGTAAGCACTACCTGCTTTTGAATAACTCTATTGCCGTCATTCTGAAATGATGACACCACATTGGTAAAAAGATAGTCTTCAGCAGTAATGATCTGACCACCAAACGCTCTTAGATACAGGTCCGACGTTGACAGCTTCATACTTAACTTAAAAGAAGCTGGCCCGTTCCCATGGATACTAACGACACTTTTCGGAGGGGAGAATATCGTTGGCGAGAATACCATTGCGTCAATCCCCTGATCCCCAGGCTTAGCCAACTTCAAAGCCGTAGCAGCCGGGAGGTCGCTTTGTACGTCAAGGGTAAGCGTAAACATGTCCTCACAAAATGCGCGGTCAGGTACATGCGCAAGCACAAGCAGGCCTCCGAACACAGCCGTGGCGAATATTCTATCGCTCTTCATGGTTGTTCAGAGACACGAAAGGTGCCCCCCCTTTTTTGGTGAGCGAGACCGAATTCATCCCATCAACAGATGATACAGAATTTGCAGTGACCCGTCTATTGACAAAAGAAATAAATAGTTTGGAATAGCAAGCATTCGCTTATTCGACGAGTGTGACGCCTTGCGCTCAGCCGCTTGTTTTTTGTTGCCAATCTGGGGAGAGGCGACGGATTCTGGCGTTTTGCGCTAGGAATGGATTTTGTCGGCGACTGGTAACGGCAGGATTTTAGCTTTTGAATCTGACCCCTCAAGTTAGGAAGCGATTTTTGCGCCAGGTCGTACCTTCCGGGCTGTTGATATTATTTGCACTCGATCTCTCTGGATGCGTTTCGAGTTCATTGCCTGATACCAAGAAGTTCGTGGCTGCGGTTAGCGCAACTAACTCCGCTTCTAGCGTTTTGCTTGATGAACTGAATGTTGCGGAAAAGAACCAGTTCTTCGAGAAGACCCGGGCGTCGAAAGCATACAGCGTCAGGTTCGTTGCTGGGGACTCAGTATACCATTCAACATTGGAAACGTTTGCTCCGCAAACCGAGAAGTTCCGCGCCTCAATAGCGATTCTAGTCACGTATGCAAATCTGATTCAGTCGCTTGCCTCTGGCGAGGATATTAATCATGTTCATGACAGTGTTAATGCAATCGCGATGGACGTGTCGCTTCTTGCCGGTAACCCGACCTATGGGATCGCGGTGGCCGCGTTTTCGCCAATTATCGACAGGATGATAGCCGCAAAAGATAGGGCTGAGTTAATTATTGTGGTACGAGACAGTGCTCCGGCTATTCATAAATTGATTAATGCGTTGATCAATTCCACTCCGCAGATGTTCGAGATGCTTCAGTATAATGCTTTTTTGGGTAGGGGCAACATACTCACTCAGTCGTCGTCGTACCGTCTGGCGTTAAGCAATTTCGTGGTGTTGCTGGATCGTTTGGAGAGCACCTTCGACCGCTTGTTCGAAGCGCTGGTCAATCCTACTAGCCGGCCAACCCTTGACAACTTGGCTTCCGCGACCGGCGAGCTCAGTGCGTACGCAGGATTGGTGCGCCAGAGCTTGGCGACCATACATTCAACTCCCAAATAGGAGCGGTGCACATGTCTACGTCTGATGACGCCTATGTCTCCATCGCGACCGCGTTGTTAGACATAAAGGCCCGCATGGACGTCACGGAGGACGCCAAGGAAAAGGCCGCGCTCGACACAGCTTACAGCGCACTGACGTTGTCGCTTGGAGACATTGCTCTTCAGGACTACAAGCAAGCAGCCGACAAAGTCACTCAAGCTTCGCTCGAATTGCAGAACGTAGTGGACTTTAACCAGAGCGCCTCACTTGAAAACGCGACGAACGTCATCCGTGTACTGGCGGGCGACGCGCCCGTCGAGAATCCTGCGGGCAAGGCGCCCATCGAAGATCCCGCGGACGTAGTGCCAAAGCAAGATCCACCCAAGCCGGTCGGTCCTCCCCCAACCTCGCCGCAAATGAACGAAGCCGGGTTCTCGCTGCTCCGCAAGTGGGAAGGCTGTGTGCTGTATGCCTATGACGACGCCAACCAGAGAAGGGTCATGCCGGGACAACCTGTCCTCGGCACGCTCACGATCGGTTACGGTCACACCGGAGGAGATGTTTACGCGGGCCTAATCTGCAGTCAGCAACGGGCTGAGACGATGCTGCAAACTGATGTGGCAGATATCTCAAAACATGTTCGGCCGATGTTGACCACGAGTTTATCTAGTAATCAGTTTTCGGCCTTTGTATGTTTTGCGTTTAACATTGGGCTCGGCGGCTTTTCCAAAAGCTCCGCCCTCAAAGCAGCGAACGGCGGCAGATTCAATGATGTGCCGTCACGAATCGCACTTTGGAATAAGACAACTATTGCTGGTCAACTTGTCGTAAGCCAGGGGCTTGCTAATCGCCGGTCAGCGGAGATCGATTTATGGAATAGGCAGGGGTAGTTAAGCCGGCTGGTGATAAAACCGCGACTGCCCCAGCTTTCTCACGATAGTGGACCGGCGACGCGATCGGGATTGAGGAACGAGATCGGGGCCTTGCGTTTGATCGCCTATCTCGGCATTCCTCGTTGCAGCAAACATCTGCGCCAATCCTTCACGTTCTCGGCGGCGTCGCAAAGGGTGCGGAGACCAGTGGGCGTGCAAGCACTCCTGTCCATCTAGAGGCGCGCACTCTCATGGCGCTACGTCGGCTCGCATAAGCGTCACTCGTCTTATCCTATCCATGTGAGGCTCGTATTCGATGTGTATCGACTGACGCTCATGATCATATCGATCCCAAGCGCCGTATTCACCCAGGATGGGGTCGCTACGGGGCTTTCCGCCCTTTGAAGGTATGCCAAGCATATTTTGCACTGCCCGGCGTTTTGTCGAAAAGGGAATATCGATGAGGGATTTGTCGATATCGTCAGATTCTACAAATATAGTCCTTATCGCTTCATCACTGTCGCACGTGAATGAAAAGCCTTTCTGGCTGGCTTCATAATTTATTGTTTTCTCTGGAAGGTAATCATCAACTGATCGCTCAAAGTTCCAGCGCCTAAATGGGTCTGACGTCAAAAGGTAAGCTGCCGGTTTTCCGAGAAAGTCAAGAAGACGCATAGCTCACCCCTTAAGCCAGCAAGTGCGCCAGCAGCGCGCGCAATTGCGCCGGCTTCAGCGGCTTGCGCATCAGTTCGATACCGCCGGCCCGGGCCGCCTTCGCAACGTCCTCGGAGCTGTCGGCGGTGACGATCAGCGCCGGCACGGCGCGGCCGAGATAGTCGCGGACCTCCGATATGGTGGCGGTGCCGAGATCGCCGTCGTCGAGATGCTGGTCGGCGATGACGATGTCCGGAACCCAGTCGGTGTCGCCGAGCAGGTCGAGCGCGTCATCGGTCGAGGTCGCGGATCGCACCAGGCATTGCCAGCGCTCGAGCAGGAAGGTCATCGCCTCCAGCACCTCGGTGTCGTTTTCGACCAGCAGCACCTTGGTGCCGAACAGGCCGTAGCCGCGGGGCCGCTCCAGGCTGGCGGCGTTGGCGATGGCATCGGCTGGCGCGCCGATGCCCACGGGGACATCGATGTGGAAGATCGTGCCGCGTCCGACCTTGGATGAAAATGTCACGGGGTGGACAAGCGCGCTGGCCATGCGGCGCACGATGGCCAGGCCGAGCCCAAGCCCGCCGCCGTCGAATTCGCCACCGGCCTGTGAGGTGCCGCGATGGAATTCCTCGAACACCGCCTCGCGCTGATCCTCGGGAATGCCGCAGCCGGTGTCGGCGACGTCGATGCGGATCGTATCGCCGCGATGGCGTGTGCCGACAAGGACGCCACCCGAACGCGTGTAGCCCAGCGCGTTGGACAGAATATTCTGCAGGATGCGGCGCAGCAGCGTCCGGTCGGAGCGGACCACGGCATTGACCGGCCGGAATTTCAGCGACAGCCGTTTCATTTCCGCGACCGGCTGGAAATCCGAGCGCAGCGACGAGAACAGCGCCTCCAGGCTGACGTCGCCGATGTCGGGCCGCACGACGCCGGCATCGAGCTTGGAAATGTCGAGCAGGGTGCGCAGCAGATCCTCCATTGTTTCCAGCGAGCGCTCGACCTGCCGAACCAGCTTCCTGCCTTCGTCGCTGGTCTGCACCTCGGCGAGCGCTGAGACGGAGAGGTGGGCCGCGTTCAGCGGCTGCAGCACGTCATGGCTGGCAGCAGCGAGAAACCTTGTCTTGGAGAGGTTCGCCAGCTCGGCATTTTCCTTGGCGGCGATGAGATCGATGTTCGACTGCTCCAGCCGCCGCAAGGTCGAGTGCAGTTCCTCCGTGCGCGTGCGCACCCGGTTTTCGAGTGAGATGGCGGTCTGGAACAGCGAGAAGGCATTGCCTTGCTGGTCCATCGACCGCTCGACGCGGCTGACCAGTGCGGCGTTGATCTTCTTCAGCTTTTCGAGATCGCTTATGTCCCTGAGCGGCATCTTATTCCGCCGCCCTATTCAGCCGCTTGGCGCTCGCCGAAAGCGATGCCGGTGAAAGTCTGGTTCAGATGCATCGACCGGTATTGCTCACCATAGGTGCCGAAGCCAATGACATTGTTGACCCGGTAGAGTTCCGAAATATCGCGAAAGACCTGCCGGTTGCGCGCATCGAGGCGGCGCAGCACGCAGTCGAACCCGAGGATCAGGTCGATGCCGCCCAGCCTCTCCTCGACGTCGCGCAGGGCCGCGCGCGTCGATTCCACCATGTCCATGGGCTGCGCGATCGACAGCACGACACCGTCGTCGATGGCGCAGAAGAACGACAGCGAGCCATCGGCGTGCATCCTCTGGATCGAACGGCAGTAATATTCGCCGCCCACCTTCACCACCACCGGATGCGAGGCGAAGCTCAGCGGCGTCAGGGTCTGCGGCACGATGCCGACGGAAGCGGCATATTCCTCAGCCGCGTTGGTGGCGTTGAACTCCCGCACGATGCGATGATCGGCATCGGACGCCGTCACCACCAGCTTCTCGTCGGTCGGAACGAAATTGTCGGTCTTGAAGACGTGGAAGGGAATTTCCGTGGCGATCAGCACAATGATCGCGCTGTCGGAGGTGACCTTGCCATTGGAGATCAGGCGCGTCGTTTCGAATTTCAGATCGTCGCCGGCCGAGCCGCCGAGCAAAGGGATGTCGTCAAGGCCCCAGTGGATGGCGGAGCTGACCGCTTCCTCGGCATAGGACAGCCCGTCGATGAAGCAGAGGGCGAAGGTATTCCTGGTCCTCTCGCCGCCGACCCGGCCGCGCAGCGTGCGCCGAAGCGCCTCGACCTCACCGGTGATCCTGTCCATACCCGATGAGGACAGGTTGTCGACCATGGCACTGACCGCGGTGAACGAGGCCGAAGGAAGCAGCATCGCCAGCATGTGACCTTCCTCGAGCCCCTGCGGCGTGATCTCGCCGGCAGTGGAACAGCCGGCGTGATGGAGCCCCGGTGCATGGACCGAAAGCGCCCGTGACAGAGCGCCGGCTTCGACAAGACTCTGGGAAAAGAACAGGAGGGCAAAGCCGGCGTCGATCGCGCCGGCCTCTGCGGCCACCGCGCGTGCGAAGGCATCCGGATCCGGCTCGTCCGTGGTCAGCGCCGACAAGCCGCATGCGTAGCGCGTCCGTGAACTGGTCAGCGGAGTTCTCCCGCATTTCCTCCAACGCTGTTTTATGCGCGGCTGTTACAAGCTTCTGGCGCGCAGCGTCGAAGGCATTGTTGCTTCCAATCGGCGGTTTGGCAATGGGGGCGAGGAGAGCGCACCTTTGGCCCTGGCCATGACCGAAAGTACAATGATCCGCCTTTTCCGTCGCGCTGTTTTTTGCCCGTTATGCGGTGTACGAATAACGCATGGCCGAGTGCCAGCGGCGCGTCGGCAGCGTGATGACCAAGGTCGATACCCAGGGAGGATTCATGTCGGACGTTTCGTTGATGGTCAACGGCAGGCGGGTCAGTGGCGTTGCCGAGGACCGAACGCTGCTGGTTCACTTCCTGCGGGAGAATCTTGGCCTGACCGGCACGCATGTGGGTTGCGATACCTCGCAATGCGGCGCTTGCGTCGTCCATGTCGACGGGAAGGCCGTGAAGTCCTGTACCATGCTTGCCGTTCAGGCTTCAGGGTCGACCGTTGTCACGATCGAAGGTCTCGCCAACGGCGCCGACCTGCATCCCATGCAGGCCGCGTTCAAGGAATATCACGGCCTGCAATGCGGATTCTGCACGCCAGGCATGATCATGGCGGCGATCGACATGATCAACCGCCACCCCGAAGGCCTCGACGAGGCGACGGTGCGAGCCGAGCTCGAAGGCAATATCTGCCGCTGCACCGGCTACCATAACATCGTCAAGGCGATCCTGGCCGCATCGAAAACGATGTCGAAGGGCGCCATCAAGGGCAAAGCGAAACAAGCTGCGTGAGACTTAGGGCATTAAGGGAGTAGGGCAGTAAGGCAGTAGGAATTGGGAGCCGATTTTTCCTGCTGCCTTACTTCCCTACTGCCCTATTCCCCTACTTTTTCGGAGGATTTCTGCAATGGGCATCGAAGGTGTTGGCGCTCGCGTGGCGCGCAAGGAAGACAAAAGATTCATCACTGGCGCGGGCCGCTATGTCGACGACATGGTGGTTCCCGGCATGAAGCATGCGGCCTTCGTGCGCAGCCCGCACGCGCATGCGCAGATCAAGAAGATCGACGTCAAGAAGGCCCAAGGCATGCCTGGCGTCATCGGTGTCCTGACCGGCAAGGAGCTCAAGGCCGACGGCATCGGCAATCTGATTTGCGGCTGGATGATCCACTCCAAGGACGGCACGCCGATGAAGATGGGCGCATGGTCGCCGCTGGCCGTCGACAAGGTCCGTTATGTCGGCGATGCGGTCGTCGTGGTGGTGGCGGAAACCAGGGGCCAGGCGCGCGACGCGGCCGAGGCCGTCGAAATCACCTACAAGGAATTGAAAGCTGTCGTCGATGCGACCAAGGCACTCGAAAAGGGCGCGCCGCAGATCCATGCCGAGGCCGAGAACAATCTGATCTTCGACTGGGAACTCGGCGACGCCAAGGCGACCGACGCGGCGATCAAGGCGGCCGCCCATGTCACCCGCATGAAGATCGTCAACAACCGGCTGGTGCCGAACGCCATGGAGCCGCGCGCGGCGCTCGGCCACTACGACAAGGCCGAGGACCACTACACCTGCTGGACGACATCGCAGAACCCGCATGTCGCGCGGCTGGTGATGAGCGCGTTCTACAACATCGCGCCGGAAAACAAGCTGCGCGTGATCGCACCGGACGTTGGCGGTGGGTTCGGCTCCAAGATCTACATCTACCCGGAAGAGATCGTCTGCCTGTGGGCTTCCAAGAAAACCGGCGTGCCGGTCAAATGGGTCGCCGACCGCACCGAGAGCTTCCTGTCCGACGCGCATGGGCGCGACCACGTCTCGACCGTGGAAATGGCCTTCGACAAGAACAACAGGATCACCGGCCTGAAGGTCGACACGATCGCCAATCTCGGCGCCTACATGTCGCTGTTCTCGTCCTGCGTGCCGACCTATCTTTACGCCACGCTGCTGTCGGGCCAGTATGACATCCCGGCCATCCATGCCAATGTGCGCGCCGTCTACACCAACACGGCTCCCGTCGACGCCTATCGCGGGGCGGGGCGGCCGGAGGCGACGTATGTGCTGGAACGCACGATGGAAGCCGCCGCGCGCGAGCTCGGCGTCTCTCCCGCCGAACTGCGACGGCAGAACTTCGTCACCTCCTTCCCGCACCAGACACCGGTGATCATGAACTATGACGCCGGCGACTATGGCGCCTCGCTCGACGCGGCGATGGAGGCCTCGGACTATGCCGGGTTTGCCACGCGCAAGGCCGACGCGGCCAAGAGAGGGCTGCTGCGCGGTATCGGCATGAGCTGTTACATCGAGGCCTGCGGTATCGCACCGTCGGCCGCGGTCGGCTCGCTCGGCGCCGGCGTCGGCCTGTGGGAATCGGCCGAGGTGCGCGTCAACGCGGTCGGCACGATCGAGGTGCTGACCGGTTCGCACAGCCATGGCCAAGGCCATGAGACAACGTTCGCACAACTCGTCAACCAGCGCCTTGGGGTGCCGATCGACAGCGTCTCGATCGTCCATGGCGACACCGACAAGGTGCAGATGGGCATGGGCACCTACGGTTCGCGTTCGGGCGCGGTCGGCATGTCGGCGATTGCCAAGGCGCTCGACAAGGTCGAGGCCAAGGCCAAGAAGATCGCCGCCCACCTGCTTGAGGCCGACGAGGGCGACATCGTCATCGAGAACGGCGCACTGAAGGTCGCCGGCACCGACAAGAACGTGCCTTGGTTCCAGATGGCGCTTGCCGCCTATACCGCCCATAATCTGCCGGCCGGCATGGAGCCGGGGCTGAAGGAGACAGCGTTCTACGATCCGTCGAACTTCACCTTCCCGGCGGGCTGCTACATCTGCGAGGTCGAGGTCGATCCGGAGACCGGAACCACCGAGATCATCCAGTTCGTGGCCGCCGACGATTTCGGCAACATCATCAATCCGATGATCGTCGAAGGCCAGGTGCATGGCGGCATCGCCCAGGGCATCGGCCAGGCGCTGCTGGAAGGCGCCCATTACGACGCCAGCGGACAGCTGCTGACGGCGAGCTACATGGATTACACCATGCCGCGTGCCGGCGACCTGCCGTCGTTCAGGGTCTCGACGTCGAATACCCCATGTCCCGGCAATCCGCTCGGCATCAAGGGCTGCGGCGAGGCGGGCGCCATCGGCTCGCCGCCGGCGGTTATCAATGCCATCACCGATGCCATCGGCATCGCCGATATCGCCATGCCGGCTTCGCCGTCCACCGTGTGGGCCGCGATCCGCGCCGCGAAGCACTGAAACGGAGTGAGTAGGAAGTAGTGAATAGTGAATAGAAAGGCCTTCGCCGACGGGCAGCTGACTACTGACTACCCATTACCCACTACTCACTACAGGCTACGCACTTTTCACCCCAGGGGAGAAATCTAATGTACGCAGTCAATTACCACCGTGCCGCCTCGGTCGCCGATGCCGCGAAGCTGGTCAAGAGCGGCGATGCCAAGCTGCTATCGGGCGGCATGACCTTGATCGCGGCCATGAAGACGCGGCTCGCGGCGCCTTCCGATCTCGTCGATCTGTCGCGCATCAAGGAACTGCAAGGCGTCAAAGTATCGGGCAAGACGATCACCATTGGCGCCGCCACGACGCATTATGACGTCTCCAACGACGAGAAGCTGCGGAAGGCCTGTCCGGCGCTTGCCCATCTGGCGTCGCTGATCGGCGACCCGGCGGTACGCTACAAGGGCACGATCGGCGGCTCGATCGCCAACAACGATCCGGCGGCCGACTATCCGGCGGCGCTGCTGGCACTGGGCGCCACCATCGTCACCAACAAGCGCGAGATATCAGCCGACAAGTTCTTCAAGGGGCTGTTCGAGACGGCCTTGAAGGATGGCGAGATCATCACGGCGGTCTCCTTCACGGCGCCTGCGAAGGCTGCCTATGAAAAGTTTCGCAACCCCGCCTCGCGCTACGCGATCGTCGGCGTGTTCGTGGCCAAGGGCAAGGACGGCGTCAGCGTTGCCGTCACCGGCGCCGGCGACGATGGCGTCTTCCGCTCGAAGGAGATCGAAGCAGCGCTGGCGAAGAATTTCGACGCCGCTGCGCTCAACGGCGTAAAGGTGCCGGCCAAGAACCTGATGAGCGACATGCACGCTTCCGCCGACTACCGCGCCAATCTGATCACGGTCATGGCCAAGCGCGCGGTGGTTGCGGCCAACGCCTGACATTAGAGCGACTCATCGTTTCCACGGAAACGCCGAACCGCTCTATCCCTTGGTTTTGACGCAATTCCTGACGGAGAACCGCTTCACACTTTTCCTGGAATTGCTTGCCAGTTGCAGACAGGAAAGGGGCCGTCGCGGGCCCCTTTTTCGCGTATGCGGCGGCCTGTAGCTGCCCCAGTTGCTGATGGAATGGCTGCAGCGCACCATCCTTTTGGTGGAAGCAATTCCGACCCCTGCCTGCCTCGGAACTGCGTCGGCGGCAATCTCGCACTTGCACAAGTTTATATTGCACTGCAGTATGAGTTGGGCGGGAATGCGAGCCGGGTTCGGAATGCGTATCGCCGTGCCCTTTCGCATGCCAATGCGAAGGGATCGGCATGTCCGAAATTTCCGCGACCCAAATGGTTCCGTCCCGATCCGTCGTCGACAGATCGGCCAGAACAAGACTGGCCTATCTCGATGGCTGGCGCGGCCTCTCGATCGCCCTGGTGCTGATCGGGCATTTTTTCCCGATTCCCGGAATCAATCTCGGCGTGCTGGGCGTCGAATTCTTCTTCGTCCTCAGCGGCCGGCTGATGGCCGAGATCCTGTTCATCGAACGCTACCCGCTGAAGAAATTCTTCAAACGCCGTTTCTCGCGCATCTATCCGGCGCTTCTGGTCTTCGTCATCGCTGCCATGGTCGCGCTCTCCGGTACGTTCGTCGCCTTCAAATGGAAGGCGGCGCTGACGGCGCTGACCTTCACCTACAACTACGCCGGAATTCTCGTCACCCGTGCCGGAGCGCTGGACCATATCTGGTCGCTCTGCGTGGAGGAGCACGCCTATGTGATCCTGGCCCTGATCAGCGCGACCGTTGTCAGCCGCGATCGCGTCATCCCGTTGCTGCTGGGGCTGGCCCTGCTCGCCATGGCGAATGGCGCGGTCTCGTACTGGGCGTTCAAGCTGGACTACGAGGCCACCTACTGGCGAACCGATGTGCACATCGCATCGATCCTACTGTCGGCCTCGATCTGCCTGCTCAAAGCCGATGGCAGGCTGCCGGCGGTGTTGAAGGGGCCCTATGTCGCTCCGCTGGCGGCAGCCACGGCGATCGTCCTTTTCATGGATGCGGTGCCAACGCCGATCCACTATCTCCTGGCGGTGCCGCTCCTGGCCCTGGCCGTGAATGCGCTCGATTTCAGCACTGGCTACCTCCGCGGATTGCTGTCCTGCCTGCCAATGACGATGCTCGGCCTGTGGTCTTATTCGCTCTATCTGTGGCAGCAGCCATTCTACAAATTCGTTTATGAGCAAGGCGGCAACCCGTGGCCGATGCTGGCCGGCGTTTTTGCCTGCGCACTCTGCAGCTACTACGTCATCGAGCGCCCGGCGCGCGAATGGCTCAACCGCAACTGGTGAATGGAGCAACCGCAGCAGCGTCCGATTGGGTTGGACCGACCTGCCGGGTTGCCCAGGAGGCAGGCCGACCTTCATGGTAAGACTAAACGGATCGCCCCTTCTTCTTCTTCTCGACCAGATAGCGCCGCAGACCCGCTTCGCCGCGCGGCGTGGTCCAGCGATGATTCCAGGCGAACGCCGGTCGCAGCAACGGGGCGAGGAATTTGAGGATCGGCCTCTCGACCGTGACTTGCCAGGTCAACCGGACATGTGTGCCGGTGTCTGACGGCGACAGTTCCGCCCGCCACAACCCGTCGAAATCGCCAAGGGTTTTCACCACGACCAGCCGGGCGGGTTCAAGTTCCGCCGCCTCCATGATGAAGTTCAACTCATAGGGCAGGGCGCCGCGCGCCCTTGCCCTTGCACGCGAACCGATGGTCGCCTTGCCCTTCCTGTCGAGCGGCACCACCTCCTTGTAGACATCTCCCCACCAGAGCGGCAGCAATTCAGCGTCCGACAGCACCTCCCAGACCTCCTGCGGCGTGCCTTCGGGAATGTGCCAGCTTTCGTCGAAGCGGAAGACATTGCTCGGCATCGCGGATCCTCCGATGGGGGAACGCTATATTAGGTACTGCTTCTTTATGTAGCCAGGGCCACAGGGGTCAGGCGACGATCTGCCTGGCGTAATAGCGTACCGCTTTCTTGCCGCCATGGATCACCGCGTCGCCCACTTCGGCAAAGCCAAGGGCGGCGTGGAAGGCATCCGATGTGGGGTTGGGCGGGTCCGTGTTGACCTCGCAGGTGACCAGCGTGTGGCCGGCGCGCCGGGCATGGTCGAACAGGTCCTGATAAAGCCGACGTGCATGGCCACGGCCCCTTGCATGCGCCGCCACGACGACGCGATCGACATAAATGAAGCGTTCGTAGCGTTCGCGGAACCAGACGAAGTTCGGGCTGTCGTAATTCGCGTCCTGGTCGAAGGTCATGATGAAGGCTTCAAGGTCGCCAATGCGGCGCGCGTAGAAGGCCTCGCCGAGCAGGAACGACAGCCGCTCGGCTTCGAGCCATGACAATTCCGCGGCATGCTCGTTGTTGAGCGCCAGTATGGCCGCTTCGTCGTCCTGCGCTATGCGGTCTATCGAGGCGGTCATGCCTTGGCCGCCGCGATCGTTGCCGCCACCAGCGGCGTGTCGGTCAGCGTGTTGCGGTACTCGCGGTCGGGATCGGAGCCGCCCATGCCGACCTTCGGATTGCGGTAGCGCATGGCGCTCGGCACGTTCTTGAGGGCGGCGAAATGCATTTCGGCCAGCCCGGTCTTTGCGCGCACCTCGGCGATGTTGCCGAGATCGAGGCCGCCGCAGCCGAGAATGATGATGCGGTCGCCGGCCTGCCGCACCAGATCGGCCAACAACGCCAAACCTTCGATCGCCGTGTCGCGCTGGCCGCTGGTCAGCACGCGGCCGATCTTGCAGCGGATCAGCGCTTCCAGCGCTTCGGCCGGATCGCGCGTCATGTCGAAGGCGCGGTGGCAGGTGACGTTCAGGGAGCCCGCGGCCTCGGTCAGTTCGCCCATGCGCTTCTCGTCGATGGTGCCGTCGGCGTTGAGGCAGCCGAACACCACGCCGGGCACGCCGAGATCACGCAGCGCGGCGACATCGGCGAGCATCGAGCGGTACTCAGTCTCGCTGTAGAGAAAATCGCCGCCGCGCGGCCGCACCATGACGTGGAACGGGACGGTTGCCTGGTCCAGCGCGGCGCGCACCGTGCCGAAGCTCGGCGTGATGCCGCCTTCGACAAGGCTGGCGCACAGTTCGACCCGGTCGGCGCCGGCAGCTTGCGCGGCGAGCAGGCCATCAATGCCTTCGACACAGATTTCGGTCAGCGGCGGGCGAGGTTCTGCGGTCAAGGGGCGATCCAGTCCATGATGGTGTGGAAAGCCCTAGCACTCGGGCGGGCAGCGCGAAAGCGTGAACGGTGCGCCGCCATTTGGACCAGATGACATTTCCCTGCTTGACAGTCTTATAACCGCAGAGTTATGAGTTAACCCATAGCTTGCGGGTTATTGATTGCGCACGCACGGCGCGACGACAACAAAAGGAGCAAGGCATGACGGAAACCAAATCGATCGTCGTCGAAAGGCTGATTCCCTATTCGGCGGAAAGGATATGGCGCGCATTGACAGTGCCGGCGCTCGTCACCGAATGGCTCATGCAGAATGACTTTTCTGCGCAAGAGGGGCATCGTTTCACCTTCCGGGCGGCGCCGGTTCCGGGCTGGTCCGGCGTGACGAATTGCGTGGTGCTGAAGATCGAGGCGCCGCGGCTGCTGGCCTATAGTTGGGGCGACGGAACGGAATCGGACAGCGGGTTGAAAACCGTGGTTACGTGGTCGCTGACGCCCGAAGGCCCGGCGACTCGGGTGCGGATGGAGCAATCGGGATTCCGGCCCGCCGACGAGCGGGGCTATATCGGCATGGGAAGCGGCTGGCCGCGAATTCTCGAACGGCTCGAGCAGGTGGCCGCCAAGAAGGGCGGATAGCCCAGCCGACAGCCGGCGCAGCCGACCATCTTCGTCAAATTCCAAGCCTGGACACGCTCCGCCCGGGTCGGAAAAACGCGCCCTGACCAAGCACTTCGAAGGAGAAGACCATGCAGGCGAGAATCAAGAACCCGGTGATGCTCATTCCTGGCGCCCTGCAGGCACTGCTGGCGCTGGACAAGTCGACCGAGGCGGCCGACGTGCCCTATGTGACGCGCAAGCTCATCCATCTGCGCGCCAGCCAGATCAACAACTGCGCCGTCTGCGTCGACATGCATGCGCGCGAACTGAAGAATGCCGGGGAGAAGGACGAGCGTATCTTTGCGCTGTCGGTATGGCGCGAGACGCCGTACTTCACCGATGCCGAACGCGCGGCACTCGCCCTGGCCGAGGCCGGAACGAGGCTCGCCGACCGCCCCGATGCCGTGCCGGATGATGTCTGGGATGAAGCCGCGCGGCACTATGACGAAAAAGCGCTCGCTGCCTTGGTTATCCAGATCGCCCTGATCAACGCCTTCAACCGGCTGAACGCGGCCACACGACAGATGGTCGGCGCCTGGGGCTGACGGACGAGTTCAAGCGTCCCCGGGGGCAGGGCGGTTGCCCATGAGGGTACGGGAAGACGTGTGGCGCTTGCCTTCCCGCTTTCCGGGCGTGGCTTGGTAGCTACTGACGCAATTCCGTATTCTTGGCGCCCTCCTCGACCTGATCGATCACCAGGAGCTTGACCGGGCCGTCGCCGACATTGGTGGCCTGATGCCACTGGCCGATCATTTCTATGATGAAATCGCCTGTCTTGTAGGTGTTGCTGTTGCCGGTCTCGACATTGGTGACCTTCAAAGTGCCGGCCTCGACATAGGCGTAGCGGGGGAAGGGGTGCCGGTGCACCGGCAGGGTCGCCCCCGGCGCGATGTCGTAGGTCGACACCAGCACCTGGACATTCTTCTGCGGCAGCGTGATCGGCTGGCCGGAAGCGGTTGCCGTGCGTGAGGCAAGCGGAGTGACAACCACCGGGGTTCCGGCGCTGTCCAGCGCAAGGGCGCCGGTTGCATAAAGCGCGGCCGCGACCAGTAGTGCCGGTATCAAGATTTTCCGCATGATTCCTCCCGAAGCCTCGCCACCATCGCGCGGTGGGCACTTGCGCGCAAGCGCGTCGCCCTTCGGCAGAGGCTTGGAACCGGGCGGACAAGCATCTACGACGGACCGCGATCAATCTCCTGTTGCTCGCCCTTTCCCAGTTTCGTCGTTTGAGGGCGAACGCGAAGGCCGCTCAACCCAGACCCAATGGCGTTGCAATTGCCGAGGCGCCAATCGTTGGAAGCACCAATCGCTGATGGTTTCGATCTCGGCTTCCAGCCCGTTGCCGAATTTGACCGCAGGTGGCGGCGGCGCGATCGCGGGCTGGCGCTGACGTTGAAAGGCCAGCTCGGCAACCGACGTCAGGTTGGGTGTGTGGCGGAGGCTGCCGAGCTGCACCGGTGGTGTGAGTCACCGGCGACATTAGTGTTATCTAATCTATATTGGCGCGCGTCATCCAATCGACGGATGAGGGCAATGCGCCGCCCGTATAGGCTGATACGTGTAGTGCGAAATTGCGCTACGGAGCGCCAGTTGAGGAGTGTCCCCCCTCGTACACGTTGTTAGTCAGGCGCATTGGCCCGTCGCGCACACCGCGCGGCGGGCCATTTCGAATAATCGTATGCCGATAGCGGCCCGACAGCCTGTTGGGGTAAATTAGCACGGGCCGCCGGGCCTGACCGGCCAGGGCCTGCCGGCTGAGTCGAAGCGTAATATTAGCAATCCCGCATAAGAACACCGCAGAGGCGTTTTCCAATCAATATCTGTTTCATTTCGATACAAAGACACCGGCATCCGTCTTGCACCGAAATCGCTGCCGGTTGACCCCGGTCCTGATCGCGCACTTCCGATCAGGTTGTAGGCTCGCCGGGCTTGAGGTGGTTGGGTCTTCGCCCGGCGGGCTTCCTCCTAGGATTTCGTTCCGCGGCTTTGTATCCAGCTTCCCATGGCAACCGGTCAAAGTCGGGCTTGTGCCTCGTGAACGGTAGACGTGCTCGCGGCGGCCATGTGCAAGTATCCTCCCGGGAGCAATTACCCGCTCAGTTCCCCGCTGGACGGGTTTCTACCGATCGAGATCAGGCGGCGATAGCACGGTCAATTCGAAATCTGGCGAGTTGAGATCCACCGCAACCATTCCGGACCGAGCAAAGGTTAATTCACATTGCTCCCGCGATATCTCCATAGACTGCGCGCTACTTATCGAGCCGGTCGTGGAGATCGTGCCAACTCTTATGAGGACAGTGCTCCCAAAGCATTTGCTTGCCCAAGTGTCCCTCGGGGATGCTGGGGCCATTTAGGGCGCACGCAAGCACCCTTTCGAAAGCGCTCGACGACTTCAGTCTCGCGAAGTCAGACGCTCGCGCCACCGGGGAGAACGCTTATGGAATTGTTTGCACAAAGGTCGGTGGAAGTGCCGCCCGGCTGTTTAGGGTCATCCTCCATACCCAGCCCCACCTTGTCGGCGAAGCTGAATGCAAAAACTCTTCCACGATTTTCGTCTGTGACACGAACCCATTTTCTCTTCCAGGTTCGCAAGGTGACGTCACGGCCCACGGCCTTGGACGCGGCCTTCAACGGACTGATGGCACGCGCCTGATGCACGGCCAGGACTTTGTTCATGTCCATTTCTTTGACAAGATAGATCGCCATCTTCGGAGCCTCCCCAATCCCCGGTTGCATATTCGCGCAACTTGAGCGCGCGCGCAAGCAGGCCCTATCGGAAGCGTTTGGCGGTCGATCCTCGCGCAGCCTCATCCCTGCACCGCCATTCTCCGGGATGAACTCGATGCCGGCTGAGATTTACGTCTCCCGCATCCATGCCAGCGCTGTGGCATATCCCAGCCTCAAGGTCGTTCGATACTGCCCTGTATCCAGAACCCAAGAGGCCCCTAAACGACCGGCGGACGTTCTGTACGGGTCACCCGCGGGCAATCCGCCGATCAGTTCGGAACCATGGGTGAGGGCTCATCGCATCGATAGACCATGCATTGACGGTCACTCGTCGGAACATAGGCAACCATCGGCACGTAAGGAGCGTCGCATTCATTGCCGAATTGGCGGACATAGCGATCGTAGGTGTTTGGCCCGGTGGTCAGCACCGTTGCATGCTGGCTCTGGATGAGTGCCTGGGTTTGTGCGCAAGTCATCTTGCGCGTGTCCGGTCGGGCGCTGGCGAAACTTGTAGCGGCAATCGTCATCGCTGCCGCGCAGAGCACGATCTTGCGTAGCGACATGGCGGCATCCTCGCGGCACGTCCTATCAGCAAAGTCGCATCTTGTGATGCAGTTCCGCAATGGTCGCGCTGTCACGATGCAGCGAGGCAAGCCGCCGGAAAACAGCGGCCGGCAGCCGTGCTTGTTGCGCCGAAACTCTCAAATGCTTGGAATGTTGGCTCCCCGGGCCGGATTCGAACCAGCGACCAACCGGTTAACAGCCGGTTGCTCTACCACTGAGCTACCGGGGAACAGAGGCTCTTCAGCAAGTGGCGCAGCCTATAGCAAACCCTTTTCGGCTTTGCAAAGAAGCATTTCGTATTTTTACGAGACTTTTTCACGCGGCGCTTTCTCGCAATCGGCGGTGTCCGCTCTCATATTAGCCGTCTGGCGACCGGCGCGGAACCGAAATGGCGGTCGCGGCTTTCGTAAGCAGGCATTCTCGAATCACCAGAGGGCAGCCATTGGCGATGACGGCAGCAGACGAAAACCGGGTACCGGCGCGAAAGATCTCGGTTTTCGGGCGGGAGTTCACCATGCCGCGTTCGCGCGGCCTCAGAATCACGATCGGTATCCTTTTGACCATCGGCGGCATTCTCGGGTTTCTGCCTATCTTGGGCTTCTGGATGGTGCCGCTCGGATTGCTGGTGCTCTCCTATGAATTCGCCATGATGCGCCGCCATCGTCGCCGTTTCGTCGTCTGGTGGGAGCGGCGGCGACGGCCGGATTGAACGGCAGGCGCGCCTTTGACCGCGCCGCGCTTGTCGGCGTTATGCCCGGCCTGCAGATTTTCGCGATTCGGTTCTACGGCCTGCGCTTCTTTCCAGATCCCCGCGAATCTGCTTGAGACGGCGGCGGCGGAAGCGAGGCCCTCGCGGTCGCGTGGCGAAGGCCGGCTGGTGCTTCTATCGCGATACAGTCGATGGCGTGACGCAGCAATTCCTCGCATCCTGGTCGCGGCAAGCCGTCCCAAGCATCTGTCGCGGTGTTCAGGCTTGCCGGTCTCATGGGCGGTCCTCCTCATTCCTCAACGGCGGCCGGGCCTTGGAGTTTCTCGTCATCGCCTGCTATACATAATGAGATACTAACGTGTGTTGTGGGCGCAGTGGTCCGCGACGTTGCATGCGGAGGTTGGATTGATGCAGAGGGAAACCGCGCGGAATGCGCGGTGGCCGCTTGACGGCATTTTCGCCGCAACCTATTGGAACCGGGTGGAACGCCGGGAGCAACGAGGCCTCGTGGCGGAGTGGTTACGCAGAGGACTGCAAATCCTTGCACCCCGGTTCGATTCCGGGCGAGGCCTCCAATGCCCGGGCTCCCGCGCGCCAGCGCAGGAGCTTGAAGTTCCGGTCGAAATGAACCGCGGTTTTGGCGCGGCAAGCGATTGGTTGGGACATGAACGCTGATTTTTCCGAACGTCGGGTCAAGATGGTCGACGGTCAGGTTCGCACCACCGACGTCACCAGCGCACCGCTGCTGGAAGCCATGCTTTTCGTGCCGCGCGAGATTTTCGTCGGCACTGCCCAGCGCGATCTCGCCTATATCGACGAGGATATCCGCATCGCGGACGGCGCCAATGGCGCTCGCTACCTCATGGAACCTTCGCCGCTGGCCAAACTGATGCAACTGGCCGGGATCAGTTCGGCCGATTCGGCGCTCGATGTCGGCTGCGGCACGGGCTACGCCTCGGCCATCCTGTCACGGCTGGCAAGGTCTGTCGTGGCGCTCGAAAGCGAATCGACGCTGGCCGAAACCGCCGAATCGTTACTGTCATCGCTTGGCTGCGGCAATGTGACCGTGGTCCAGGGGCCGCTGGCGCAAGGCCACGCCGCCGCGGCACCCTATGATGTCATTTTCGTCGGCGGCAGCGTCGCGAAAGTGCCGGCAACGCTGCTCGACCAGCTCGCCGAAGGAGGTCGCCTCGTCGCGGTGGAAGGACAGGGCAATTCCGGCATGGCGCGACTATTTTTCAAATCTGGGGGGATTGTAACCGGAAGAAGGGCATTTAATGCGGCAATTAAGCCACTACCGGGATTCGAACGTGAGCATGCTTTCGAATTCTGAATGATTTGGCCTTGCAGCAAAGGCTTTGTCATGGTCGCTTGCATTTGAACAATCGTTGCCGGTCCCGAACTGGGGGCACTTCGGGCCGAGCGACAGGGAGCATCAAACACGCTGCTCCGGCTACTCAAAGGAGAAGCTGGCGCGGCGTGGTTCCCATGGAAAACGAATGAGGGATATACCGTGCCGTCTGTATCCAAGACCCTTCTTGCCGCTGTCCTGGTTTCCGCGACCGCGTTGTCTCCGCTGGCCGCCTCGGCCGAAACCATCTCCGGCGCGCTCGCCAAGGCCTATCAATACAATTCCTCGCTGAATGCCTCCCGAGCCGGCGTGCGCGTCACCGACGAGGGCGTGGCGATCGCCAAGTCCGGCTGGCGCCCGACCATCACCGGCTCCGCCGACGCCAATTATGTGAACACCCACGCCAGGGGTGCCACCAGCAAGACATCGTCCGCCAGCGCAGGAATTGTGATCAACCAGAGCCTGTTCGACGGCTTTCAGACAAGAAACAATGTGGCGGCCGCCGAATCCCAGGTGAAGGCGTCGGTGGAGAGCCTGCGCAACACCGAGGAAAACACCCTGTTCAACGCGGCCACGGCCTATATGAACGTGATTCGCGACCGGCAAATCGCGGTGCTGACCCAACAGAACCTGCAGTTCCTGACCGAGCAGGCGCGCGCCGCGCGCTCGCGTTTCGAGGTCGGCGAGGGCACCCGCACCGATGTCGCACAGGCCGACGCCTCTCGTGCCTCGGCGGTGGCTTCGCTCAGCGCCGCTCGCGCACAAGCCTTGGCAAGCGCCGCGACCTACCACCAGATCGTCGGCGACGAACCCGGCAAGCTCAAGCCGGCTTCGCCGGTATCCAGGCTGTTGCCATCAAGTCTCGAGGCAGCGATCGGGATCGCATCGAATGAACATCCGGCCATCCTGGCCACCCAGCATCTTGTCGACGCGGCTGCGTTTTCGGTGAAATCGGCAGAGGGCGCACTGTTGCCGCAACTTTCAGCCTCGGCAGGCATTTCGGACGACTATCTGAACCGCAATCCGAGCATCGGGACGAACGGCAATTCGACGTCGGCCAATATTGGCGCGACGCTGACCATTCCGATCTATTCGGGCGGGCGGACCTCGGCGGTCGTGCGGCAGAACAAGGAATCGCTCGGCGAAGCACGTATCCAGGTTGATGTCAGCCGCGACCAGGTGCGCCAGGCCGTTGCCTCGGCATGGTCGCAGTACACCGCCGCGCAGCAAAGCGTCGCCGCCAACAGGCAGGTGATCGATGCCGCGCAGCTGGCGCTCAACGGCGTCATCGAAGAGCGTAATGTCGGCCAGCGCACGACACTCGACGTGCTCAACGCGCAGGCCACCGTCATCACCGCCAAGATCAACCAGGCCAATTCCGAACATGACGTGGTCGTGGCGAGCTATGCCATCCTGTCGGCAATCGGCCGTTTGTCGGCCGAGCGCCTTGCCCTGCAGGTGACCAAGTACAAGCCTGAGGAGCATTACAACGCCGTCAAGGACAAGTGGATCGGCCTGCGCACGCCGGACGGCCGCTAACGGGCCGCTGCCTGAATTCCTTGGGGATGTCGGAACAGGACCTTCCCCAGGCCGTCGCCACTTCGGTTTCGTGCTCTAATCTGTTGAAATCCCACATGTCCCCAGATTGGGGATTCTCGTGCGGCGATCCGTCGGTTACGCTGTTGCCATGATTCGAATCCGGCTCTTGCCGGAGCGGAAATCCACAGAGGTCACAAGGGCGGCGGATGTGACAATGGCAACGGCAAGCAGCGCACAGCGCGAACCTTCCATGGAAGAGATACTGGCTTCCATCCGAAGGATCATCGAGGACAGCGACAACGGCCGCAAGCAGCCGGGTGAGCCGGATGAGCTGCGGCAGGACCTGGCGCCGGGGCCGAGCGAGGCTCCAGCCGCCGACGTCGATGCGTTTCGCACCGAACTGCATGCTGCCCCTGAAGCCCGGAAGCCGGTCGCGCTTGCCGAGGTCCAGGCGCCATCGCCAGAGCCGGTGATCGCACGCAGGGAAGCGCAATCGCGCATCGATCCCGTGCCCGTGAAGACGTCGATGACGCTGGCCGAGGTCAGCGCCAGGATCGCCGCGGAGCCGGTGGCCGCCGTAAGGTCCGACGCGGCCCCGGAGGCCGGCGCGACAAGCGATGCCATCGTTGCCGATTGGCGGCGCGAGATCGCCGCGGTTGGCGAGCAGGCCAAAGCGATGCCGGACAGGAGCATCCGCAAGCCGGTTGTCCAGGCCGATGTGCCGGTGAGCGAACCGGTGGCGGAGCCTGCCTTCGAGCAACCTGCTTCAAGCGGTGCTCCTACGGGCGCTACCGAGGTGCGTGCGGCGGCAAATGAAGCACCCGCGGCCCGTCCGGCAATCCTTTCCGAGCATGCGGGCAGGCAGGTTGCCGCGGCCTTTGGCGAGCTGTCCGACGCCTTTGCCAGCCGCAGCAAGAAGACGTTCGACGAGATGGCCGAAGAAATGCTGCGGCCGATGCTGCAGGATTGGCTCGACAACAACCTGCCGACGCTGGTCGAGAGGCTGGTGCGCGAGGAGATCGAACGCGTGGCACGCGGGGCGCAGTAAGCTCCAGGCAATTGCCGATGTAAACGCCGCCGTCCGAGGCGGCGTTTGTCGTTGCGGCGCCATCAGCTCGCGCTTGCCGCGAAACAGACGAGATTTGCGTCGGGGTCCATGACAATGAATGTGCGGGTGCTTTCCGTTGAAATGAACACGGCCGCGCCTATCTGCTTGTGATGAACCGAGGCGGCCCTTGCGGTTGACTTGGCCAAGACCTTCCGATTTACAGCAAACCAGCAAAAATCCCGACAGCGCGGACCGTTTCCCCATGCTTGAAAAGACCTACGACGCAAAAACCGTCGAGCCGAAGATCGCCAAAGTGTGGGAAAAGGCCGACGCGTTTCGCGCCGGCGCCGGGGCGGAGGAGGGCGCCGAGGCCTTCACCATCGTCATCCCGCCGCCCAATGTCACCGGCTCGCTGCACATGGGCCACGCGCTCAACAACACGCTGCAAGACATCCTCGTGCGCTTCGAGCGCATGCGCGGCAAGAATGTGCTGTGGCAGCCGGGCATGGACCATGCCGGCATCGCCACGCAGATGGTGGTCGAGCGCCAGCTGATGGAAAAGCAGATCCACCGCCGCGACCTGACGCGTGAGCAGTTCATCGAGAAAGTGTGGGAGTGGAAAGCCGAATCCGGCGGCGCGATCTTCAATCAGTTGAAGCGGCTCGGCGCCTCTGCAGACTGGAGCAGAGAACGCTTCACCATGGACGAGGGCCTGTCCAAGGCCGTGCTCGAAGTCTTCGTCACGCTCTACAAGGAAGGGCTGATATACAAGGACAAGCGCCTTGTGAACTGGGACCCAAAACTGTTGACGGCGATCTCGGATCTCGAGGTCGAGCAGCAGGAGGTCAACGGCAACCTCTGGCACTTCCGCTATCCGATCGAGGGCGTCACCTTCGATCCGGAGAACCCGAAGACCTTCATCACGGTTGCGACGACGCGTCCTGAGACGATGCTCGGCGATACGGCGGTAGCGGTCAATCCCGAGGACGATCGGTTCCGGCATCTGGTCGGCAAGAATCTCGTCCTGCCGATCGTCGGTCGTAAGATTCCGGTGATCGCGGATGAATATTCCGACCCTGAAAAAGGCTCAGGCGCGGTCAAGATCACGCCGGCGCACGATTTCAATGACTTTGAGGTCGGCAAGCGCCACAAATTGCCGGCGATTAACATCCTGTCCGTCGAGGCTGCCATAAAGCTGAAAGACAATGAGGACTTCCTCGCCGGGCTCGATGTGACGCCGGAACGCCAGGCTGTCTGGGACGAGCTCGACGGCCTCGATCGTTTCGTGGCGCGCAAGAAGATCGTCGAACTGATGGAAGCCGGCGGCTTCCTCGACAAGGTCGAGCCGCATCGCCACGCCGTGCCGCATGGCGACCGCGGCGGTGTGCCGATCGAGCCGTTCCTGACCGAGCAGTGGTATGCCAACGCGGCCGAACTCGCCAAGCCGGCGATCGCCTCGGTGCGCGAAGGCCGCACCAATTTCGTGCCGAAGAACTGGGAGAAGACCTATTTCGACTGGATGGAAAACATCCAGCCCTGGTGCATTTCGCGCCAGCTGTGGTGGGGGCATCAGATCCCGGCCTGGTACGGGCCGGATGGACGCGTCTTCGTTGAGAAGTCCGAGGAAGAGGCGCTGAGTGCCGCGATCGAATATTATCTGGCGCTCGAAGGGCCGTGGAAGGCCTGGGTCGAGGACAAGCTCGAGAACTTCAAGCCGGGCGAGATCCTGACCCGCGACGAGGACGTGCTCGACACCTGGTTCTCGTCGGCGCTGTGGCCATTCTCGACGCTGGGCTGGCCTGACCAGACGCCGGAGCTGAAGACCTACTACCAGACCGACGTGCTGGTCACCGGCTTCGACATCATCTTCTTCTGGGTTGCCCGGATGATGATGATGGGCCTGCACTTCATGGACGAGGAGCCGTTCCACACGGTTTACGTGCATGCGCTGGTGCGCGACAAGAACGGGCAGAAGATGTCGAAGTCGAAAGGCAACGTCATCGATCCGCTCGACCTGATCGATGAATTTGGGGCGGACGCGTTGCGCTTCACGCTGGCAGTGATGGCGGCGCAGGGCCGCGACGTGAAGCTCGATCCGGCGCGCATTGCCGGCTATCGCAATTTCGGCACCAAATTGTGGAACGCCACGCGCTTCGCCGAGATGAATGAAGTCGCGCGCAATGATGATTTCTGGCTGAACGACGCCAAGCTGGCGGTCAATCGCTGGATCCTCACCGAACTGACACGCGCCGCGCGCGAGATCACCGACGGCATCACTTCATACCGCTTCAACGAGGCGGCCGGTGCTGCCTACCGCTTCGTCTGGAACCTGTTCTGCGACTGGTATCTGGAGCTCTTGAAACCAGTGTTCATGGGCACGGACGAGGCGGCCAAGGCCGAAAGCCGCGCCTGTGTCGCCTTCGTTCTGGATGAGATCTACAAGCTCTTGCACCCGATAATGCCGTTCATGACGGAAGAATTGTGGGCGCAGACGGCGGGCGAGGGCAAGGAGCGCGACTCGCTGCTTTGCCATGCCGCCTGGCCGTCGCCGGATTTCGAGGATGCTGAAGCGGCCGCAGACATCAACTGGCTGGTCGATCTCGTGTCGGGCATCCGTTCGGTGCGCTCGGAGATGAACGTGCCGCCGGCGGCGATAGCACCGCTGGTCGTGGTCGGCGCCAACGGCGTGACGCGTGAACGGCTGGTTCGCGAGGAGTCGGCGATCAAGCGGCTGGCGCGCGTTGGCGACATCTCGCTGGCTGACGCGGCGCCCAAGGGATCGGCCCAGATCGTGCTGAACGAGGCAACGATCTGCCTGCCACTCGGCAGTCTGATCGATCTTGCCGCCGAGGCCGCGCGGCTGCAGAAGGAACTGGCCAAGGTCACCGAGGAAATCGCACGCCTGCACAAGAAGCTGTCCAACGAACGGTTCGTCGCCAGCGCGCCGGCCGAGATCGTCGAAGCCGAGCGCGAAAAGCTCGCCGAATATCGCGACGCGCAGGACAAGCTTTCAGTGGCGCTGAACAGGGTCCGGGACGCTGGTTGAAGGTAGATTCGGCGCCTTGACGTTGCCCCGAGCGTGGGTCTTTTTTGCCTCCAAAAAAGGCATTCCGCAGCGTTAATCTTGACGTAAACGGAAACTTTTAGCCCCATTGTTGCCATAATGTAACAATGGGGCCTTAAGCTCGTCAATTTGGCTGTTTTGGGGCCTTTTTAGCCAGTTTATTCCCATCGGAAGGAGGGATCGAGGCTCCGGGAGGCGTTTTTCCGCCCTCCAGCGCGGCCGCGCATTTTGTCCAAAATACGTTTGGCGGACCTGTACATGTACGCCCCAGGAATTCGTTGTTGCACCATTAACCTGAATTGGTTCTAGCTTGACGCACTGGTTATTCGGGGAGGACATCCATGAACAATTCGCGTCTGAAAGCACTGCTGGGGGCAGGGTGCTTTTCGCTGGCTTTGGCAGGCTCGGCGCATGCTGGCGGTTTTTCGCGCGGCACGGCTGATACCGACATCCTTTTTGAGGATGGCAATTTCAATATGCGCACGAGTGTGACCTATGTCGCGCCCACCAGAAAATATTCGAAAAACCTTCTCAATCCCAATTTGGTTGGCGAGAATTATTCGGATGCCTACGCTGTCCCCTCGGCCGCGGTGAAATTCAAGCTGTCGGACAGCCTGTCTTGCGCGGGTACCTATACAGAGTCTTACGGCGGCGGAGCGACATGGTCTTCGCCTAGCGGAACTCTTGCCAAGCTCAAGGAAAATTTCACGATCTACGAAGGCGCTGTCACCTGCGGCGTAAAGTTCGATTTGAGCAAAGGTCGTTTTTGGGTACTCGGCGGTATCTACCATGAGGATGTGGACTACAACCTGCTCGCGGTTGCCGGATTGCTTAATGTCAATCTGAAGGACAGCAACATGGGGTGGCGTGCAGGCGTTGCCTATGAAATTCCGGACATCGCGTTGCGCGCTCAGTTGATGTACCGTTCGGGTGTATCGATCGATGCGACCGGTTCGGCGACCGCTAACCCTCCGTTGAGCCCCTTCCCCGTATCGATTACCCAGCCCGCAACTGGCGACACCAAATTTCCGCAGTCGCTGGAGTTCAAGGCTCAAACCGGTGTGGCACCCGGTTGGCTTGTCTATGGTAGCGTTAAGTGGACCGATTGGTCGGTCACCGAGCAGCTCAATCTTCATGCTCCGACCTTGGGTATCGAGAATGGCAACGACTATTTCTGGCGTGACGGCTGGACCGTCACCGGTGGCGTTGGTCACAAGTTCAACGACCAATTCTCTGGAACGGTCTTTGCTTCTTATGATCGGGGCGTCAGCACCGGCTGGGATTTGACCGGCGATACCTATAGCCTTGGCACGGGTGTTGCGATGAAAGATAAGCTGGGTGGCGAGCTTCGGTTGGGCGTTGCCGCCGTATATCTGGCGTCTGTGTCGGAGACTCAGTATGTGCCCACCTTGCTCAACCGTACTGTTCAGGGCGATTGGGGATACGCTCTGTCGGCTGGCTACAGCGTCAAATGGTAACCATCTGAAATGCAACAAAAAAGGCCGGGCACTGCCCGGCCTTTTTTGTTGGACCGGACCTCGTCGAGGATCCCGTTAGCCAAGGGGCGTTGCAAATTGGCCGCACTGGGACCGCCCCTTGCGATTGTGACGTTTTGGCAACACTTTCTGAACAACCCCCGCGCTACAAATCCGCCTGAGGAAATTGCCCATTTCCCGCCATAAACCCGGCGCACCTCGATCCTATCTCGGGACACGCGCCAAAAGGCTCGGCGATGGGGGCAGGCCGCGCCGCTCGCGGCAAGGAAGAGTATGGACGCCAGAGTCATTTCCAAGGCTAAGCTCCCCAGCCGCCATGTTACCGTCGGGCCGGCGCGTGCGCCGCACCGCTCCTATCTCTATGCGATGGGCTTGTCGGCCGCCGAAATCGCGCAGCCGCTGGTCGGCGTCGCCTCCTGCTGGAACGAAGCGGCACCCTGCAACATCTCGCTGATGCGCCAGGCGCAAGTGGTCAAGAAGGGCGTGGCCGCCGCGCATGGCACGCCGCGCGAATTCTGCACCATCACGGTCACCGATGGCATCGCCATGGGCCACCAGGGCATGAAGTCCTCGCTGGTGTCGCGCGAGGTCATCGCCGATTCGGTCGAACTCACCATGCGCGGCCATTGCTACGACGCGCTGGTGGGGCTCGCTGGCTGTGACAAGTCGCTGCCGGGCATGATGATGGCCATGGTGCGTCTCAACGTGCCATCGATCTTCATCTATGGCGGTTCGATTCTGCCGGGCAGCTATCGCGGCCGGCAGATCACCGTGCAGGATGTGTTCGAGGCGGTCGGCCAGCACTCGGTCGGCACGATCGGCGATTCCGAACTGCTTGAAATCGAGCAGGCGGCCTGTCCGTCGGCCGGCTCCTGCGGCGCACAGTTCACCGCCAACACCATGGCCACCGTCGCCGAGGCGATCGGCCTGGCACTGCCTTATTCCTGCGGCGCGCCGGCGCCTTACGAGATGCGCGATCGTTTTAATTTCGCGTCCGGCGAAAAGGTCATGGAGCTCATCGCGAAAAACATCCGGCCGCGCGACATCGTCACGCTGAAGGCGCTGGAGAACGCAGCGACCGTGGTCTCGGCCACTGGCGGCTCGACCAACGCAGCGCTGCACCTGCCGGCGATCGCGCATGAGGCGGGGATAAAGTTCGATTTGTTCGATGTCGCCCGCATCTTCGAGAAGACGCCCTATATCGCGGACCTCAAGCCCGGCGGCAAATATGTGGCCAAGGACATGTTCGAGGCCGGCGGCATTCCGCTGTTGATGAAGACGCTGCTCGACCACGGCTATCTGCATGGCGATTGCCTGACGGTTACTGGCCGCACTTTGGCCGAAAATATGGAGCACGTTGCCTGGAATGAGCATCAGGATGTGGTCCGCCCGGCCAACAGACCTATTACCCAAACCGGCGGTGTCGTGGGCTTGAAGGGAAACCTTGCCCCCGAAGGCGCGATCGTGAAGGTCGCGGGTATGACGGAGTTGAGCTTCTCCGGTCCCGCGCGCTGCTTCGATTCGGAAGAGGAATGCTTCGAAGCGGTGACGCACCGCAACTACCGGGAAGGGGAGGTTCTGGTCATCCGTTACGAAGGGCCGCGCGGCGGACCGGGCATGCGCGAGATGCTGTCGACGACAGCGGCGCTCTACGGCCAGGGCATGGGGGGCAAGGTGGCGCTGATCACCGACGGCCGCTTTTCAGGCGCGACGCGCGGCTTCTGCATCGGCCATGTCGGACCCGAAGCGGCGGTTGGCGGTCCGATCGGTCTCATCCGGGATGGCGACGTGATCTCGATCGACGCGGTGAACGGCACGATCGAAGTGGCGCTGACCGAGACCGAGCTGGCGGCGCGGGCCAAGACATGGAAGGCGCGCACGACCGACTATCAGTCGGGCGCGATATGGAAATACGCACAGACGGTCGGGTCTGCCCGCGATGGCGCGGTCACTCATCCGGGCGGTGCGAAAGAAACACACTGCTATGCGGACATCTGAGTTGTTGAGGTCCTCTGTCCTTCCGGCACTGGTCGCGGTTGCGATCTTTGGCGCCGTGGGCCAGGCCATGGCCTTCGACGACAAGGTGTTCGACGACAAGACCGGCGTGAAGCCGCAGTCGAGCCCCTGGGCGGTGTTCCAGTTCGGCTTCTCCGCCTACAAGAACGGCCACAAGGAACAGGCCGCCGAGGCCTATAAATACGCCGCCGAGAACGGCCAGATCGGCGCCACCTGGAAGCTTGCCCGCATGTATGCAGAGGGCGACGGCGTGGCGCGCGACGACTATGAGGCATTCAAGTTCTTCTCGGAAATTGTCGACCAGGATGTCGAGCCCGGTTCGCCGGAAGAAAGCTACGTATCCGATGCGCTGGTGGCGCTCGGCGACTATCTGCGCAAGGGTATTCCCGGCAGTCCGGTCACCGAGAACGAGGTGGCGGCCCAGGAATATTATATGCGTGCCGCCGCCAACTACCGCAACCCGAACGCCCAGTTCGAGGTGGGGCAGATGTTCCTGAAAGGCGAAGGTGGCGTGAAGGCCAGCGTCAAGCAGGCTGGGCGCTGGTTCCAGCTCGCCGCCGAGAAGGGCCATGCCGGCGCGCAGGCGACGCTTGGCCATCTGCTGTTCCAGAGCGGCAAGATCGTTCGCGGCCTGGCGATGATGACCGCCGCCCTTGAACGGGCGCCGGCCGCCGACCAGCCCTGGATTCGTGGCATGCAGGAAGAGGCCTTCGCCGCAGCCGGTGAAGCCGACCGCCGCACCGCGATCTCGCTCGCCGACGACATCCTGACCAAGGGCAACAACACCGATCAGTAAAGGCGCGACGGCTGAGCCTGCCAATCTCCTCGACGAGCGTGGAGATAAGCTATCGGGAAAAATCAGTTCTCGGTTGGCTCTGTCGGCACCCTGCTTGGCGCCGGCGTCGAGATCGGCGTGGCGGGCAGGTGCGGCGCCGTGGTGTTTCCAGGACAGCTGTCGCTGACCTTCGTCCATGATGTGTTGTTGAGCACCATGTCGCAGCGGGCCAGATGACTTTGGTCGGCAACCGTCAGGCAGACGACCTGACCGACCGCATAGGATTTTCCATTGGCCAGACATTCCGGGGCGGCGAAGGCCGGCACGACCGCAGCCATGGTGAATGCCAAGCCGATCGGACAAAGAGCAAATCGAGTGGCCATGGAACCCCAGCCGCCATGATGTTTTTTCATCATGCGCCCGCTTTGTGGCGATAGAAGGTCCGCCGTCGGCCGAAGAGCAGGGCTTCCCGGTCAGGCCGGCTGCAGGGCGAGGTCGATCGCCACCGGCACATGGTCGGACGGTTTTTCCCAGGCGCGCACGTGTTTTTCGATCGAGGCGGACGAAAACCGGTTGGCGGCTTCCGGGGACAGCAGCAAATGGTCGATGCGGATGCCGTTGTTCTTCTGCCAGGCACCGGCCTGATAATCCCAGAAGGTGTAGGTGTCGGGGGCGTCGGTGACGGCTCGCACCGCTTCGGTGAAACCGAGATTGAGCAGCCGGCGGAAGGCCTGCCGGGTCTGCGGCTGGAACAGCGCGTCGCCCAACCAGTTTTCCGGAAACCGCGCGTCGATCGGCTCGGGAATGACATTGTAGTCGCCGGCCAGCACCAGGGCCTCTTCCAGCCTCAGGCGCTCCTCGGCCCAGCGCTCCAGCCGCGTCATCCAGGACAGCTTGTAGGGGAACTTCTTCTCGTCATCGATCGGATTGCCGTTCGGCAGATAGAGGGAAGCGACACGCAAGGCGCCCTTGTCGGTCGAGAAGACGCCTTCGATGAAACGCGCCTGCTCGTCGGCATCGTCACCGGGCAGGCCTTTGACAACTTCGTCGAAGCGCAGCTTCGACAGCAGGGCAACGCCGTTGAACCCCTTCTGGCCATGGGTTTCGACATAGTAGCCAAGCGCCTCGATCTCGGCGCGCGGGAACTGATCGTCGACCGTCTTGATCTCCTGCAGGCACACGATGTCGGGCGCGCTCTCGGTCAGCCAATGGGTGAGGTTGCCGAGGCGGGCGCGCACGCCGTTGATGTTCCAGGTGACGATTTTCATGACGGTCTCATTACTCTTGCGGCGGATGGCGTTCGACCAGACCGATCGTATTGCCCGCAGGGTCCTTTAGGAAGGCCATCCACTCGCTTTCCCCCGCTGGACCGAAAAGACCCTCGGTATCGCGATGGACGAGCGTTGGCGGCGCGGTGAAGGGAACGCCCGCGGCCTTTGCCTCGGCGTGGAAATCATCAAGGTTTGATATATCGAGATAGACGGTACCGGCCGGTATGCCATCCGTGAACAGCAGCCTGATGTCGCCGACCATGATGAAGGCAATGCCTGGCGGATCGTAGCGGGCATGTAAGGCCAAGCCGAGCACACCGCGCCAGAAGGCCAGCGTCGAATCAAGGTCGCGTCCGGCCGACAGCGCGATCTGACGGACCGCGCCGATAGGCAGGCATGCTGTTAGATGGAGAAACTGGTGCCGCAGCCGCAGGAGGCGACCGCATTCGGGTTCCTGATCTGGAACGATTGGCCCATCAGATCGTCGACGAAGTCGATCACCGAGCCGCCCATATAGACCAGCGACAGGTCGTCGATCAGCACCGTGGCGCCGTCCTTTTCGATGGCGACGTCGTCGTCATTGCGCGTATCGACCAGGTCGAACTTGTAGGAAAAGCCGGAGCAGCCGCCGCCTTCGACGGAAACGCGCAGCGCCGTCTTGCCGGCTTCGCCAGACACGATCTTGGCAATCCGCTTGGCCGCGGCCTCGGTCATGTCGACTTTCATGGCAGTCTTGGCATCCGCGCCCATTGGCGTCACCTTGCTTTCGGTTTCACATGATAGGTATGAAGCGCGAGCGGCCGAGTCAACCACATCCAAGTCAACTGCACCAAGTCAACCTGCGGCATCGATCATGACCAACGAGTTGGGCGACATCGGATTTGGCTACCGGCCACGCGCGGCTTATGCCACCGATCCGGCGCGCTCGCGCGGCCGGCTGTTCGACGAGGTCGAAAGCCCGACCCGGACGCCGTTCCAACGCGACCGGGACCGCATCATCCATTCGACCGCGTTCCGGCGGCTCAAGCACAAGACCCAGGTCTTCATCGCCCATGAAAGCGACCATTATCGCACAAGGCTGACCCATTCGATCGAAGTGGCGCAGATTGCCCGTGCGCTGGCGCGGGCGCTGCGCGGCGACGAGGATCTCGCCGAGGCGATCGCGCTGGTGCATGATTTCGGCCACACACCCTTCGGCCATACAGGCGAGGACGCGCTGAACGACAAGATGGCCGCCTGGGGCGGCTTCGATCACAATGCCCAATCGCTGCGTATCGTGACGAGGCTGGAAGCGCGATACGCCGAGTTCGACGGGTTGAACCTGACCTGGGAAACGCTTGAGGGCCTTGTCAAGCATAATGGTCCGCTGACGGACGCCAGCGGCAAAGGCCTGAAAGGTCCGGTGCCGCAGGCGATCCGCGACTATTCGCAGTTGCAAGACCTCGAACTCGACCGGTTCGCCGGCATCGAGGCGCAATGCGCGGCGATCGCCGACGACATCGCCTACAACACGCACGACATCGACGACGGCCTGCGGGCAGGGCTGCTGACGCTCGACATGCTGGAGGCCGTCTCGCTGCCGGGAGCGATCCTGAAGGGCGTGCGCCAACGCTATCCGGCGCTCGATGACGTACGCACCGGCCACGAACTGATGCGGCGGCAGATCACCGCCATGGTTGAGGACGTCATTGTCCGCGCGACCGCCAATCTGGAGCGTGTGGGACCGCTTAGCGCCGATGCGGTAAGGGCGGCGGGCGAGACAATGGTGACCTTTTCCGCCGAGATGGCCGCGGCAGAGAAGGAACTGAAGGCCTTTCTCTACAAGCACCTCTACCGGCACGCGGAGGTGATGCGGGTGCGCGCCGGTGCCGAGCAGATCGTCAGGGACCTGTTCGACGTCTATTTCGGCGACCCTCGTGCCATGCCGGACGGCTGGCGCGAGGGACTGGACCGGGCCGAAGATCGCATCAAGGCGCGCAGCGTGGCCGATTTCCTCGCGGGTATGACCGACACCTACGCGCTGAAGGAACATCGGCGTTTGTTTGACCGCACACCGGATTTGAGCTAGGGCGGGCGCGATTTTGCCGGCCAACGAGCCGGATTCGCCATAAAGCCGCCAGAGCAATACCCATGAACATCTTCGCCGATTTCACCGCGCGAGTCATAAAGGCTGTCGAAGCGCTCGATCTGAAAGATAAGGGCGGCGTTTCGCCCGACCTGTCGCGCATTGCCGTCGAACCACCGCGCGACGCCAGCCATGGCGATCTCGCGACCAATGCCGCGATGGTGCTGGCCAAGCCAACCGGCCAGAACCCGCGCGCATTGGCCGAGAAACTGGCGGAGGCGCTGCGGGCCGACAAGGATGTCGCCGCCGCCGAGGTCGCGGGCCCGGGCTTCGTCAATCTCCGGCTCAAGGACGGCTTCTGGCAGGCTCATCTGTCGGCGCTTCTCGGCGAGGGCCGCAACTATGGCCGCTCGACGATCGGGGCTGCCCGGAAAACCAATGTCGAATATGTCTCGGCCAATCCGACGGGGCCGATGCATGTCGGCCATTGCCGGGGCGCGGTTGTCGGTGACGCGCTCGCCAATCTGATGGCGTTCGCCGGCTACGACGTGACCAAGGAATATGTCATCAACGATGCCGGCTCGCAGATCGATGTATTGGGCCGTTCGGCAATGCTGCGCTACCGCGAGGCGCTCGGCGAGGACGTCGGCGAGATTCCGGCCGGACTTTACCCCGGGGACTATCTCGTCCCGGTCGGCGAGGCTTTGGTCCGGGAGTTTGGCCGCTCCTTGCTGCAGATGCCCGATGACGAGGCACTGGCCATCGTCAAGGACCGCACCATCGATGCGATGATGGCGATGATCCGCGAGGATCTGGCGCTGCTCAACGTGCACCACGACGTGTTCTTCTCCGAGCGCACGCTGCATGCCGACAATGCCAAGAAGATCCGCTCGGCGATCAACGACCTGACGCTAAAGGGCCACATCTACAAGGGCAAGCTGCCGCCGCCCAAGGGTGAGAAGCCGGACGACTGGGAAGACCGCGAACAGACGCTGTTCCGTTCGACCGCCGTGGGCGACGACATGGACCGGGCGCTGGTCAAGTCCGATGGCGCCTTCACCTATTTCGCCGCCGACGTGGCGTATCTGAAGGACAAGGTCGATCGCGGCTTTGTCGACCTGATCTATGTGCTTGGCGCCGACCATGGCGGCTACGTCAAGCGGCTGGAAGCGCTGGCGCGGGCAATTGCCGGCGACGACGTCAAACTCACCGTGCTTTTGTGCAACCTGGTCAAGCTGTTTCGCGATGGCGAGCCGGTCCGCATGTCGAAGCGGTCCGGCGACTTCGTGACGTTGCGCGAGGTGGTTGAAGAAGTCGGGCGCGACCCGATCCGCTTCATGATGCTTTACCGCAAGAACGATGCGCCGCTTGATTTCGACTTCGCCAAGGTGACGGAGCAGTCGAAGGACAATCCGGTGTTTTATGTCCAGTACGCCTCGGCGCGCTGCCATTCGGTGTTCCGGCAGGCGAGCGAGCAATTGGGCGAGGCGAATTTCGACCGCAAGAGCCTGGCTGCCGCTGTGACGTCGTTGACCGACGAAGGCGAGATCGGCCTGATCCGCAAGCTCGCCGAATATCCGCGCCTGATCGAGTCCGCGGCACTTGCGCTCGAGCCGCATCGACTGGCATTTTATCTCTATGATCTGGCTTCCAGTTTCCACGGCCACTGGAACCGTGGCACGGATAATCCGGACTTACGTTTTGTTAAGGTTAACGACCGAGAATTGACGCATGCCAGACTAGGGCTGGTGCAGGCTGTATCGGACGTTTTGACGTCCGGCCTGACGCTGATCGGAGCCGCCGCGCCCACCGAAATGCGTTAGGTTTAACTAAAAAACCTGTCACCTTTTGCCCACATTGCGCTGGTAAGGGCCAACCCTGCGCGACGTCCATGGCGTCCGACTGAGTGCGAGTTCGGGAACAATAATGGCAGACAGAACCCAGCTGAGAATAGCCGACAACAACGACATCGCGGACGATGATCCGTTCGCGGAGCTGACCAGGATCATGGGATTCGACCCACGCCAGCCGGTCAAGCCGCAGGCGCCGGTCCAGTCACAGGCCACTGTCGCGGGTCCGTCAGTGCAAGAGGACGATTTCGATATCGATCTCGAAAAGGAACTGATGGGCGAGTTCGACGCTGGCGACAGCGTCGTCGCTCCCATTGTCGAGGTTCATAAGCCGGCATTCGAAACGGCGGCCATCCATGCGGCGGACGACCATGCGGCGGACGACGATCTTGCCCTTTCGCTCGACGACGATTTCCACCTGGACATGGCCGATGTCGATGACCAGGCAGTCGTCGCCAGCCATGCGAATGCCGGTGCTGCCGACCCAGCGCCACCCGTCGAGCCTGCCTTCGACGCCGATTTCGACAATGCCGTCGCCAGTTCGCTCGAAGGCGTTTCGCCCTACGAGGACGATCTGCCGATGGAGGACGAGCTTGCCGCGTCACTGGACCGGGACTTCCATGTCGATGAGGCCGCCGAGACCCAGCACGCTGTTGCCGAAGTGCCGGTGGCTGAGGAGCCGGCCTCGGATCATCAGTTCGACGATGCGGTCGCGATGTCGCTCGAAGACGAGCTGATGCTTGACGACCATTCGGCGGATCAGCACCACGCGGCTGCCGTCGAATACCCAGAGCCGGCGCAGACCGCCGCGAATGAGGCCCAGGCGGTCTCCGATGAGGCTTTCGCGGGCCACTTCGACGACGCCATGGCCGATGTCGACGCGGATTTTGACATTCAGGCGGACGAGCCGGTGGTTTTTGATGAGGCGGAAGCGGACGAAGTGCTCGCCCATGCCGAGGACACGAAGGGCGAGATCCCAAGCCCCGAACCCGTGTCGGATGATGCTTTCGACCTAGACCTTGATGACGCGTTTGCCGAGCCTGCCGAAGAGCCCGCCGCCGAGATGGCGGCTGCTGCGGTTGAACCGGCGACGATGGCAGCCCCGGTTGCCAATATGGCCGCGCCGGTGCAAGCCCCCATGGCCGATGAACGGAGCCTCGAGGACGAGTTGAACGCGCTTCTGGGCGCCATGAGCGCGCGCGCGCTGCCGTCTGCCAAGGAGCCGGCCATGGCCGAGCCCGTCGCGGCTCAACCGGCCCCTATTCCCGTTCAGTCGCCTGTCGCGGCCGCGAAGACCATCGAGGAGCCCGCCGATCTTGTTGGCGAACTCGACTGGGATCTCGACGAACCGGCATCCGAAGAGGAAATGCATCACTCCGATGCTGCACAGGCCGCCGATGCCGATCTCGACAATCTGCCGCTCGATGAGCTTCAGGGCCAGGATATTGGCTCGCATGCCACTGATGCTGATCAAGTCGATGTCGATATCGACAATGATGCGTTCGACGCCGCCTTCGCCAAGAGCCTGGATGCGCGTGACGGAGCAGTCTCCCGGCAGGATCAGGCTGATTCTCCCGATTGGCTGGCGGAACGCTCCGCACCGGCGGAACCGGCCCGTTCGTGGAGCCGCGTGACACCGGTTCCCCAGCAGCAGGCATTTGCCGCGCAGCCAGCCGCTTCGATGGCTACCGGGGCCGTGGCACCGGAATTGGCGGCGGTGCCGCCGTACCATCCGTACGAGCCCGTTGCGGCCGCCCCTTATGCGGCGCCGGTATCCGCGCCGCAGCCGCGCCAGTCCTCCCGCTACGAAGAGATGCCTGATGTCGAGACGGTCGACGTGCCGGAGCGCGTCGTGGCGCTGGCTGACGATCTCGACATTCCGGAGCTGCATTTCGAGGAAGATGAACCGGCGGCATCCGGCTATGACGATCTTGACGCCGAGTTCGCCAGCCTTCTGACGGAAATGAATTCGGTGGACGTCGCGCCGGCTCCCGCTGCTGCCGCAAGCAGCGCGTCCCATGCGGATGAATCCTACAATGCGGGTTTCAATCCGGGATATGGGGGGCCCAATCCGGGATATGAGGGCCTCAATCCGGGATATGAGGGGCTCAATCCGGGATATGGGGAGCCCAATCCGGGATATGGGGAGCCCAATCCGGGATATGCGCTCAATCAGGGATACGAGCCCAAGCCGGCCTATCAGCCGGAAGCGCGGACCTATGTGGCGCGGCCGGCCGAAATGCCCGCCCGCGCGGCGGCGACCACAGGCTACGCCAATGCCACCGACGGCTTCGACCTCGACAGCCTGCCCGGCAGCCAGCCGGTCTCGCAGGCGGACGATTTTACCGTCGATGAACTCGACTACGATCCCGAACTGGACGAGGCCATGTCCGTTCCGGGGCTCGGCGAGCGGGAAGCGGCCAAGCCGTCGGGCCGGCGCGGCCTGTTCATCGCTGCGATCGTGGGTGCGGTGGCGGTTGCAGGCGGTCTTGGTGCCTTTGCCCTGTCTCTCGGCGGCAAGGGCGGCAGCGAGGCTCCTGTGATCGTGAAGGCCGACAATTCGCCGATCAAGATCAAGCCGGAAAATCCGGGCGGCACTGTGGTGCCGAACCAGGACAACAAGGTCTATGACGCGGTGCTCAAGGGTGCCAAGCCCGCCACGCCGGTGCAGCAGAAGCTTGTCACCAACACCGAGCAACCTGTGGATGTGCAGGCGAAGGACCCGGCCCGTGCCGTCGATCTTTCGTCTGACCAGAGTGCTGCCGCTGGCGCGACGGGCGACGGCAGTGCCGCCCCGACCTCCAATGCCGTCGCGACCGCCAATGCAGCACCGGCCGCCAGCGCGCCGGCCGACAATGCGGCACCGGCGCCCAAGTCCGAGGATCGCATCGCGCAGGTGCTGCAGGATACCGACAAGGGCACCAACACCGACGTCGTCGCCGTTGCGCCGCGCAAGGTGAGGACCATGGTGGTCAAGTCAGACGGCTCGCTGGTGCCGCGCGAGGATCCGGCACCGGCCGAACCGCAGGTGGCCGCCACTGAACCGGCCGATCCGGCGCCCCAGCATGTCGCCCCTTCGGGCCAGGCCGATGCCGACCAGACCGGTACCGTGGCGACTGCCGCCGCCCAGGCGGACGAGCCCGCGCTCAAGCCGGCAGCCAAGCCGCCGGCGAAGGCGCAGTCGGCCAACACGCCGGCCAAGGTTCCGGTGGCGCCGCAGCGTCCGTCCGACCAGCCGGTCGATGTCGTTGGCGAGGTCAAGCCCGATCAGGTCGCTTCCATCGATCCGGCAACGGCGGCGACCGGCGGTTCGTGGTCGATGCAGATCGCTTCGCAGCCGACCGTGGAAAGCGCGCAGTCGACCTACCAGGATCTGCAACGCCGCTACGGCAGCGTGCTTTCCGGCCGCACCGCCAACATCGTCAAGGCCGAGATCGCAGGCAAAGGCACATTCTACCGCGTCCGCGTTCCGGCTCAGTCGCGCAACGATGCCATCAGTTTGTGCACCAGCTACAAGGCAGCCGGCGGCAACTGCTTCGTGTCGCGTTAGACGCCGATCAACCATTCAAAAACCGGCGCGGCCCCAAGGCCGCGCCGGTTTTCGTAGAGGCGGCCCTTATGCGCCCGGCTTTTCATGTGCCCGTCTTTTTCGTGTGGGAGCGTATCTTGCGGACGCGGCCTGTGAGCCGAGATGATTCCCTTTGACCGCGCGAAGCCCTAGACTCCAGTCATGACCGAATCAAAATCCATGATCCTCGGCTGTGCCGGGAAGTCGCTCACCCGCGAAGAAATCAATTTCTATCGCAATGAATGCCCATGGGCCTTCATCCTGTTTGCCCGCAACATTGGCGAGACCGAGCAGATCCGCGATCTGGTCGCCGAGATGCGCGACTGCATCGGGCGTCCGGATGCGCTGGTGTTCATCGATCAGGAAGGCGGCAGGGTGCAACGCCTTCGGCCACCGCTGGCGCCAAACTATCCGGCGGGCGGGGCGCTTGGCGCGCTGTGGCGTGACGATCACGACGCCGGCGCCCGTGCTGCCTGGCTGATGGCGCGCCTGCACGCCTTTGACCTGCTGCGCTACGGCATCACGGCGGATTGCCTGCCGGTGCTCGACGTGCCGATCGAAGGCGCCAGCGACGTCATCGGCGCGCGCGCCTATGGCAAGGAGCCGCGCGCGGTCATCGAACTCGGCCGCGCCGCGGCCGAAGGCCTGATATCTGGCGGCGTGCTGCCCGTCATGAAACACATTCCGGGCCATGGCCGGGCCTTTGCCGACACGCACTTCGAGTTGCCCACGGTCGACGCCTCGCTCAGCGACCTGCAGCGGCATGATTTCGCCCCGTTCAGGGAGCTTAACCATCTGCCGATGGCGATGACCGCGCATGTCGTCTACAGCGCGATCGATCCCAAGAATCCGGCGACGACGTCCGGCAAGGTCATCGACGAGATCATTCGCCGCGACATTGGCTTTGACGGGCTCCTGATGAGCGACGACACCTCGATGAAGGCACTTTCTGGGGATTTCCCGACAAAGGCGGCCTCGATCCTTGCGGCGGGCTGCGATCTGGTCCTTCACTGCAACGGCGTATTCGAGGAGATGGCGGGCATCGCGTCGCGCACCAGGGGGCTTGAAGGCAAGTCGCTGGAGCGCGCAGAGCGGGCGATGACCTATATCAGCAAAAGCGACACGGCCGAGGAAACCGAGATACGCGCTGAATTCGCCACCTATTTCGATGCGGTGGCCTGACCAAGAGGAAGTGGAAGGACTGTGGCGGAAACATTGGAGAGCAAGGCCCCGAAGGCCGCACCGATGGACCGCCTGTGGGCCGAGAATGACGATTCAAGGCTGACCGGCGATCCGTCGCTGGTGGTTGACGTCGCCGGGTTCGAAGGTCCGCTCGATCTGTTGCTGCATCTTGCCCGCAACCAGAAAGTCGACCTGGCGCGCATTTCCATCCTGGCGCTGGCTGAGCAATATCTGGCCTTTGTCGAGACGGCGAGGGCGCTGCGCCTCGAGCTTGCCGCCGACTATCTGGTGATGGCGGCGTGGCTGGCGTTCCTGAAGTCGAAGCTTTTGATCCCCAAGCAGCCGGGCGAGGAGGGTGAAAGCGGCGAGGAGCTGGCGGCGGTGCTGCAATTCCGGCTGAAGCGGCTCGAGGCCATGCGCGACGCGGCGGCGCGTCTCGTCAACCGCAACCGGCTCGGCCGCGACGTGTTCGCGCGCGGCATGCCGGAAATGGTCATCATCGAAAAGCGCAACTCTTATTCGGCCTCGCTCTACGACCTTCTGACCGCTTACGCGCAGCAACGGCAGAAGCAGGCGATCACCAATGTGACGATCGCCAGGCGCGGCGTCTGGTCGCTCAAGGACGCCCGCGATATCCTGACGCGGCTGACCGGCTCGCTGCGGGACTGGACGGCGCTCGACAGCTTCCTCATCCAATATCTGACCAGCCCGGAAGAGCGGCGCACGGCGATCGCCAGCTCATTCGCGGCGACACTGGAGCTGGTGCGCGAGCGCAAGATGGACATGCGGCAGGACCAGGTGTTCGCACCGATCTATCTGCGCGACCACCGCGCACAGACAATCGAGCCAGTCGAGGTGGCATCATGAGCGAACGCGCCAACGCTTCGGTTATCCCCTTCAAGGTGGACGACGAGCAGGAAGAGGGCGAACTCGACCAGGCTTCAGCCCAGAATCCGGAACAGAATCCGGCCGAGCGCCTGCATATGGCCGAGGCCATGCGCATGGCCGAGGCGATCGTCTTCGCCAGTGCCGAACCGGTCAGCGAAAAGCAGCTTGCCGCACGCCTTCCAGATGGCATCAACACCGCGCTTGCGATGGTGGAATTGCAGCAGATCTACGCCCGGCGCGGCGTCAATCTGGTCCGGGTCGGCGATGCCTGGGCGTTCCGCACCGCCGGCGATCTTGCCTTCCTGATGAGCCGCGACACGGTGCAGCAGCGCAAGCTGTCGCGGGCCGCGCTCGAAGTGCTGGCGATCATTGCCTATCACCAGCCGGTGACGCGCGCCGAGATCGAGGACATCCGTGGTGTCGAAACCTCGAAAGGCACACTCGACACGCTGCTGGAGACGGAATGGGTGCGTATGCGCGGCCGCCGCAAAACGCCTGGCCGTCCCGTCACTTATGGTACCACCGAAACCTTCCTTGACCATTTTGCGCTCGAGGAAATCCGTGATCTTCCCGGCATGGAGGAATTGAAGGGCGCCGGCCTGCTTTCGGGCCGCATGCCGTCGAATTTCTCGATCCCGCTGCCGCCGGCCGACCCCGACGTACTGAGCGAGGACGAGGATCCGTTGACCGACATCGATCTCGAGGAGCTCGGCCTGCTGACGCCGCGCGTCACGGAAGATTGACCAAGGGCGCCTATCAAAAGCTGCTTTCCGGCTTTACATGCGCCGTTTGGTAGCGGGCCGCTTCGCTGAAAATGCGTGACATCCGTCACCCTTTCATAAACTCTGTCGCGGTTGTGTTTGAATCCCAACGCGAAAACGCATAGATCATCGCCAGGGAAAACATTCGAGAGAGATTTGCTATGGGTTCATTTTCGATTTGGCACTGGATGATCGTGCTGGTCATCGTGCTTCTGGTGTTCGGCCGCGGCAAGATTCCGGAGCTGATGGGAGACATGGCCAAGGGCATCAAGAGCTTCAAGAAGGGCATGGCCGACGACGACGTTGCCGACGACAAGCGCACCGTCGAGCACCGCGCCGACGAAACCGTTTCGGCAGCCAAGGAAAAAGTCAGCAAGAGCTGAGCCAACGGTGTTGCTTTGTGCATGTCGTTATCCCAAAACCGCTTCGCACTTTTGGGCGACAAGCACTAGTCGGAACTGATAGCCATGTTTGAAGTCGGCTGGACCGAAATGCTGGTGATCGCGATCGTCATGATCGTGGTCGTCGGGCCGAAGGATTTGCCCAACATGCTGCGCACCTTCGGCCGCACGACGGCGAAGCTGCGCACCATGGCGGCCGACTTCCAGAAACAGTTCAACGAGGCGCTGAAGGAAGCCGAGCTCGACGAGGTCAAGAAATCGGTCGACGAGCTCAGGGGCCTCAGCCCGGTTGCAGAGATCCGCAAGCAGCTCAATCCGTTCGAGCAGGCGGCGGCCGACGTGCGCGCCGGCGTCGACGCGGCGATGAAGCCGAAGCCTGCCGCTGATCCGGCGACACCTGCCGCCTCGGCACCGCAGGCGGCCGAGCCGTTGAAGAACGGTGCGACGGAAATGCCTGGTGTCAACGCGCCAGATGCCGCGCCGGCAACGCCGATTTTCCCGGCAATGACCGATGCTTCGGTGGTGCCGGCATCCACGGAACCTCCCGTGGCGCCGAAGGCACCTGCGGCAAAGAAGGCCGCCAGGACGGCGCCGGAGGCAAAAGGGCCGTCGAAGGCCTCGACACCCGCGAAGGCGGTGACGGCAAAAGCCGCACCAGCGCCCAAGGCGTCGGCAAAGCCCGTGACGGCGGCAAAGCCTGAGGCCGCCGCGACGAAGCCCGCCGCTGCCAAGACGACAGCTGCAAAGACGACTGCTGCAAAGGCGCCTGCTGCCAAGGTGACTGCGGCAAAGGCTGGGGCGAAAGCCGAACCGAAGCCTGCTCCGGCGAAGCCGGTGACCAGGAAGACGGCGGGAGCCGCCAAGTGAGCGTTTCGGACAAGGAAAAAGACGAGATCGAAAAATCGTCGGCGCCGTTGATCGAGCATCTCATCGAGTTGCGCCGCCGGCTGATCTGGTCGCTCGGGGGTTTCTTCGTTGCCTTCCTGGTGTGCTTCTTCTTCGCCAAGCGGCTGTTCAACCTGCTGGTCGTCCCGTTCAAATGGGCGACGAAATGGGCGGGGCTCGATCCGCACAAGGTCGAGCTGATCTACACCGCGCCGCAGGAATTCTTCTTCACCCAGGTCAAGCTCGCCATGTTCGGCGGCATGGTCATCGCTTTTCCGCTGATCGCCACGCAGATCTACAAATTCATCGCGCCCGGCCTCTACAAGAACGAGCGCAACGCCTTCCTGCCGTTCCTGATCGCATCGCCCGTCCTGTTCCTGATGGGCGCTTCGCTGGTCTATTTCTTCTTCACGCCGATGGTGATGTGGTTCTTCCTCGCCATGCAGCAGACCGGCACGGACGAGCAGGTCCAGATTTCGCTGCTGCCGAAAGTGTCGGAATATCTCAGCCTGATCATGACGCTGATTTTCTCCTTCGGCCTGGTGTTCCAGCTGCCGGTGGTGACCAGCCTGATGACACGCGTCGGCATGCTGTCGTCCAAGGCGCTTGCCGAGAAGCGCAAATGGGCGATCGTCATCGCCTTCGTCGTCGCCGCCGTGCTGACACCGCCCGATCCGATGAGCCAGATCGGTCTCGCCATCCCGACCATCCTGCTCTACGAGGTCGCCATCTGGTCGTCCCGGCTGATCGAACGCAGCCAGGAGCGCGAGCGCATGGCGCGCGAGAAGCAGGAGGCAGGCGAAACCGTCGCGGACAAGACCCCTGACGAACCTCCAGCGCCGGCAGCTTCGTAACGCACGCAGCTAGGCCCGAGACAGCGGCGGAAAACGACAACCGCCGCCCAGCCTCATCTTGCATCGATCAAGGATGCGGTTTACGCCCCTCAAACTGAAACGCATCGCCATCAAGGCGATGCGTTTCAGTTTTTGATTTGCATGTCGTTGTCCCAAAACCGCTGCGCACTTTTGGGCGACATGCTACCTGAGGACGGATAAACCATGCTTGACATCAAATGGATTCGCGACAACCCGAAAGCCCTTGTCGAGGCGCTCACCAAGCGCTCGTGGCCGGCGGGCGAGGCGCAATCCACTGTCGATGGGTTGATCGCCAGGGACGAGGCGCGGCGCGAACATGTGACCGAGCTGCAGATCAAGCAGGAGCGCCGCAACGCCGCCTCGAAGGAGATCGGCAACGCCATGCGTTCGGGCGATGCCGCCCTTGCCGAAAAACTGAAAGCGGAAGTCGGCGAGATCAAGACCTTCATCCAGAACGGCGAGGCGCGCGAGCGTGAGCTCGACAAGGCGCTCAATGATGCGCTGGCGGTGCTGCCCAATGTGCCGCTTGATGATGTGCCTGTCGGCAAGGACGAGCACGACAATGTCGTCAGGCATGTCGTCGGCAAGATACCGGCGCGACCGAACTGGGTGAAGGAGCATTTCGAGATCGGCGAAGCGCTCGGCATGATGGATTTCGAGCGGGCGGCCAGGCTTTCAGGCTCGCGCTTCACCGTGCTCAAGAGCGGCCTGGCGCGGATGGAACGGGCGATCGGCCAGTTCATGCTCGACCTGCATACGACCGAGCACGGCTATGAGGAAGTGATCCCGCCGCTGATGGTGCGCGACGAGGTGCTTTTCGGCACCAACCAATTGCCGAAATTCGAGGAGGATCTGTTCTTCACGCCGCACGGAGAGAGCAGGCTTGGCCTCATCCCCACCGCCGAGGTGCCGCTCACCAACCTTGTGCGCGAGGAAATCACCGCGCATGAAAAGCTGCCGCTGCGCTACACCGCGCTGACGCCGTGCTTCCGGTCTGAAGCGGGCTCGGCCGGGCGCGACACGCGCGGCATGCTGCGCCAGCACCAGTTCTACAAGGTCGAGCTTGTATCGATCACCGACCAGGAATCGTCGCTGGCCGAGCATGAACGGATGACGCAATGCGCCGAGGAAGTGCTGAAGCGGCTGGAACTGCCGTTCCGCACCATGGTCCTGTGCACCGGCGACATGGGTTTTGGCGCGCGCAAGACCTATGACATCGAGGTCTGGCTGCCCGGCCAGAATGCGTACCGCGAAATTTCGTCCTGCTCGGTCTGCGGCGATTTCCAGGCGCGCCGCATGGACGCCCGCTACAAGGACAAGGAAGGCAAGGGCAACCGCTTCGTCCATACGCTCAACGGTTCGGGCACAGCTGTCGGCCGCGCTCTCATAGCTGTCATCGAGAACTACCAGAATGAAGATGGCAGCGTAACCATTCCTGAAGTGCTGCGGCCTTACATGGGTGGCCTGGAAAAGATCGAATCGAAATAATGCGCATTCTCCTGACCAACGACGACGGCATTCATGCCGAGGGGCTGGCATCGCTCGAGCGCGTCGCCCGTACGCTGTCCGACGATGTCTGGGTGGTGGCGCCGGAGCAGGACCAGTCCGGTTATGCGCATTCGCTGTCGATCTCGGAGCCGCTGCGGTTGCGCAAGATCGGCGAAAAGCACTTTGCCGTACGGGGCACGCCGACCGATTGCGTCATCATGGGCGTGAAGAAGATCCTGCCCGGTGCACCCGACCTGATCCTGTCCGGCATCAATTCGGGCGCCAACATCGCCGACGACGTCACTTATTCGGGGACCGTCGCCGGCGCCATGGAAGGCGCGCTGCTCGGCATCAGGTCGATCGCTCTCAGCCAGGGCTACAGCTATGTCGGCGAGGACCGCGTTGTTCCTTACGAGACCACCGAGGCGCTGGCGCCGGCGCTGCTGAAGAAGCTCGTCGCGACGCCGCTGCCCGACGGCGTGCTGCTCAATGTCAATTTTCCAAACTGCCTTCCCGAGGAAGTCGCCGGCACCGTGGTCACCACGCAGGGCAAGCTGGTGCACAGCCTCTGGGTCGACGAACGCCGCGACGGGCGCGGCCTGCCTTACTATTGGCTGCGCTTCGGCCGTGAGCCGGTAGAGGGCAAGCAGGGCACCGACCTTTTTGCCCTGCGCAACCGTCTGGTGTCCGTGACGCCGTTGCAGCTCGACCTCACCGCGCATGAGATTCGTGACCAGCTGAGCAAGGCGCTTGCATGAACCATGGCATCGACGATCGCGAAGGCTTCGCCGCTTTCCTGCTGCGCCTGCGCGGCAGGGGGACCGTGCCGAAGGCGCTGATCGCGGCTTTCGAGGCGACACCACGGCGCGGTTTCCTGGCGCCCCACTTCCACCAGATCGCCTGGTCAGACCGAATGTTGCCGATCGAATGCGGCGAGGCGATCGAAGGCGCCGACATGCAGGCGGCGGTGATCGCGGCACTAGCCATCGAGCCCAGCAATCGTGTGCTCGAGATCGGCACCGGCTCGGGCTACACCGCTGCGGTGATGTCGCGGCTTGCCGCGCGCATCATTACCATAGATCGCTACAAGACCCTGACCGAACAGGCAAAACAGCGCTTCGAGGCGCTCGGCATCAGCAACGCCATTGCGCGCCAGGCCGACGGTTCCGCCGGTTTGCCCGCTGAAGGACCGTTCGATCGCATCGTCGCCTGGGCGGCTTTCGACAGCCTGCCGCGCTTTCTGCTCGACCAATTGTCGAGCGGCGGCATTGTCATCGCACCGATCGGCCCGGAGGAGGGCGAGCAGGTGCTGGCCAAGCTGACCAAGGTCGGCAGCCGTTTCGAGCGCGAGGATATCGGCCTTGTGCGCCTGCAGCCGATCCTGCGCAGCCTGGCAGCGGTGATGTAGCTTTTCGTCAGGCGCCGCCCGCCATCCGGGTGGGTTCAGCCTGCCGAAGTGCACGACCGGCCATCCTCAAATATTTTAAGAAAATTTATCTCGGATTCCATGGGGTTAACTGACCAGTAACATTAACGCGCTTTAATCCTGACCAGTTGGTGCAGAGTTTGTGCGGGTTAGTGCGATGCAACTCAATGTTTTGAAGGCAAACAGTCGCAATCTGGCGCGGGGCTGCGCTGTTCTCATGATTGCGGGCGCGGCGGCCGGATGCAGTTCCCAGGCTTCGCGGTTCAACAGTGTCGACGACGTTTTCACTTCCTCGACCAACAATCAGCGCGCGATCATCAACAAGCAGGATGCCGTACAGCCCTATCCGGGCGACGTCTCGGCAGCCCCGCTCGACGGCAGCCACACGCAATCGGTCGCCCGCTCCAGCCTTGAACCGGTTTCGAGCCGGCCGTTGCCGCCGCCGGTTTCAGCCCAGGCCGCTCCGGCGCTCGCGCCCGCCGCCAATCCGGTGCGTGTCGCATCGGCGCCGGCCCTGTCTCGGCCCGCTCCCCATGTCGACAGGACGACAACCGGCACCGTCGCGCCGGCCGCAAAGCCGTTCAAGAATGCCCAGCCCGACGAGCCGAAGATGGCCCAGGCCGGCACGCCGCACGCGACCGAGATCGTCGTCCGGGACGGCGAAACCATTTCCGGCCTGGCGGCGCACTACAAGGTGCCGGCCGAGGTCATCATGAAGGTGAATGGCCTGAGCCCGACCAAGGGGCTGAAGACCGGTCAGAAGATCGTCATCCCGGCCTATGCCTATTCGAGCAAGGCTGAATCGAAGGTCGCCGATGCAAAGCCGGCCAAGGACGGCAAGCACGACCTGCCGGCCACCGCGCCGGACAAGGTCGCCGTTCTGCCGCAGCAGCCGAAGCTCAAGGAGGGCAAGTCCGCGGCTCAGGTCGATGCGTCGGCCGCCACAAGCCAGCCCAAGGAGCCCAAGCCAGCGCAGGTGGCCAAGGCTGGCGGCGCCGCCGGCACCTATACGGTCCAGTCCGGCGACACGATGTCCTCGATTGCCAGGAAGACCGGCGTTGGCGTCGTTGCCCTGAAGCAGGCCAACGGCATGAAGGATGGCTTGCTCAAGATCGGCCAGACCCTGAAAGTGCCGGCCGGTGGAACCGCGACAGTCGCCAGCGCAAAGCCGGCCAAGGTCGACCCGGTGACCACGGCCACCACGCAGCCCGCCGCAAAGGCCACACCCTCGGAAACGCTGGCATCCTACACGCCGCCGAAGAAGGATGCGAAGGTCATCCAGCAGGCCGAGGACGACGAGGCGGTGGCGCCGGATGCCACGGGCATCGGCAAGATGCGCTGGCCGGTGCGCGGCCGGGTGATCTCCGGCTTCGGATCCGGCAGGGACGGCGTCGACATCGCCGTGCCCACGGGAACGCCGATCAAAGCGGCCGAGAACGGCGTCGTCATCTATGCCGGCGATGGACTCAAGGAATTCGGCAATACGGTCCTGGTGCGCCACGAGAACGGTCTGGTCACCGTCTACGGCCATGCCAGCTCGATCGAGGTGCAGCGCGGCCAGAAGGTCAAGCGCGGCCAGGAAATCGCACTCTCGGGCATGAGCGGCACGACGGACGCGCCGAAGCTGCACTTCGAGGTGCGCAAGAACTCGGCGCCGGTCGATCCCTCGACTTATCTCGAATAGAATAAAAAAAGCGATTTGCGGGCCGTCTGACCTCCAGTCCGGCCCGCCGGCTCAGCCCGTTCCGCAAGGAGCGGGCTCTTTCAGTTGGTTTCTTGGTTTAAGTCTTTGTTTCCGTGCATGTCGTGGTCGCGAGACCGAGCCCGCCTGGGCGACATGGATCAATCCTTCAATGGCTTGCCGAGCCGGCCCGCCAGGTCCTGGATGAACTGCCAGGCGACACGGCCCGAGCGGCTGCCGCGCGTCGTTGCCCATTCCAGTGCCTCGGCGCGAAGCTGCTCGGGGTCGATGTCGAGGCCATGATGGCTGGCATAGCCGTTGATCATATCGAGATATTCGTCCTGCGAGCATTTGTGGAAGCCGAGCCAAAGGCCGAAACGATCGGACAGCGAGACCTTCTCCTCGACCGCTTCGGACGGGTTGATGGCGGTCGAGCGCTCATTGTCGATCATGTCGCGCGGCAGCAGGTGGCGGCGGTTCGAGGTGGCGTAGAAGATGATATTGGCCGGGCGGCCCTCGACGCCGCCTTCGAGCGCCGCCTTCAATGACTTGTAGGACGTGTCGTCGTGGTCGAAGGACAGGTCGTCGCAAAACAGGATGAAGCGGAAGGGAGCGGCTTTCAGCAAACCCATCAACTTCGGCAGCGTGTCGATGTCCTCGCGGTGGATTTCGATCAGCTTCAGCGGCAGGTCGGACTTGGCCTTGGCGTTGATCTCGGCATGCACGGCCTTGACCAGCGACGATTTGCCCATGCCGCGAGCGCCCCACAACAGCACGTTGTTGGCAGCAAAGCCGGCGGCGAAGCGTTCGGTGTTGTCGACAAGGATGTCGCGGACGCGATCGACACCACGGATCAGGCCGATGTCGACGCGGTTGACCTTGCGCACCGGCTCCAGATAGCCGGGATCGGCCTGCCAGACGAAACAATCGGCCTCGCCAAGGCCGGTTTCAGGCACTGGCGGTGGGGCGAGGCGGCCGACAGCCTCGATCAGGCGGTCAAGTTTCTCGTTGAGGGCGTCGATGGTGCTGTCGGTCATTTCGGGTCTTCTTGGTTCGTCTCTTTGGGGCGGGCAGGTGGGACCCGTTCGATTCCGTCGGGTTCGAAACCGGCTCCAACCTTTTGTTCGAGCGTGATGTTTTCCGAAAACCGGCTCGCGCTTTTCGCGATCCTGCTCTAACACGGCCAAACAGGCCGGAAAAGCAGCCGATTTGCCCGGCCGCGCAGTTGCATTGACAACTTTACCGACTATATTCCGGCCAAATTTCGCGGGGCCGCCAAATTTTCACTGCATTCGGTTTGGCGGCCGTTTTTCAAAATTCAGGAGTACCTTGATGTTCGTGACACCGGCATACGCCCAAGGCATTGGCGGCGCCTCTCCCGATATGCTCATCAGCATTTTGCCGTTTGTCCTGATTTTCGTAATCATGTATTTTCTGATCATCCGCCCGCAGCGCACGCAGCTGAAGAAGCGCGGCGAGATGCTGGCGGCGGTCCGTCGCGGCGACACGGTCGTCACCGGCGGCGGTTTCGTCGGCAAGGTGACGAAGGTGATCGACGACAATGAACTCGAGATCGACCTTGGCGGTGGCACCAAGGTGACGGCGCTGCGCTCGACGATTGCCGACGTGCGCGTCAAGGGCGAGCCGGTAGCCAACCAGAACGCCAAGAAATAATCCAATTCCAGGCGGAGTGATCCGCGGGTACGCTCGGACGGACGACGCCATATGCTCTATTTTTCGCGCTTCAAGATGATCCTGATCTGGCTGGCCGTGGCCGCCACAGTGGTCCTCGCCGCGCCCAATCTCATCCCCGCAAGCACATTGGCCCAGCTTCCCAGCTGGGTGCCGAAGCGGCAGATGACACTTGGCCTCGACCTGCAGGGCGGCTCGCACATCCTGCTCGAGATGAATCAGAACGACCTGATCAAGGATCGGCTCGAGACGGCGCGCGATGAAATCCGCACGCTGCTGCGCGATGCCAAGATCGGCTACACCGGCCTTGGTGGAACGGGGCGGACCCTGCAGGTCCGCATCACGGACCCGGCCCAACTCGATGCCGCCAAGAAGGCATTGAAGTCGCTGACCGATCCGGTTGCCGCTGGCCTGTTTTCCGGCGGTTCCATCCAGGAAATGTCGCTGGATGATTCCGAGCCCGGCCTGCTGAAGTTCACCGTCACCGACGCCGGCATCAAATATCGCACGTCGACCGCATTGGCGCAGTCGATCGAGGTGGTCGGACGTCGCGTCAACGAACTTGGCACGACCGAGCCAATCGTGCAGCGGCAAGGCGAGGATCGCATCCTTGTGCAGGTGCCTGGCCTGCAGGATCCGCAGCGGCTGAAGGAAATCCTCGGCCAGACCGCGAAGTTGACCTTCCAGATGGTCGACCAGTCGATGCCGGTGCAGGACGCGCTCAAGGGGCGCCCGCCGGCCGGCGATTCGGTGCTCTATTCGCAGGACGATCCGCCAGTTCCCTACCTGATAGAGAACCGCGTCATCGTATCGGGTGAAAACCTCGTCGACGCGCAGGCGACTTACAATTCGCAGAACAACGAGCCGGTGGTGTCGTTCCGCTTTGATTCGAAGGGTGCTGCCCGGTTCGGCCAGGCCACCGCGCAGAATGTGGGCAAGCTGTTCGCCATCATCCTTGACAACCAGGTGATTTCGGCGCCGCAGATCCGCGAACCGATCCTTGGCGGAACCGGCCAGATCTCCGGCAATTTCACCGCCCAGAGCGCCAATGACCTGGCCGTGCTTCTGCGCGCCGGTGCGTTGCCGGCGACGTTGACGGTCATCGAAGAACGCACCGTGGGTCCGGGCCTCGGCCAGGATTCGATTCATGCCGGCAAGATCGCGGGCGTCATCGGTTCGATCCTCGTCGTTGCCTTCATGTTCGTCGCCTACGGGTTCCTCGGCTTTCTCGCCAACATCGCGTTGGCGGTGCACGTGGCGATGATTGTCGGGCTGCTGTCGCTGCTCGGCGCGACGCTGACCTTGCCCGGTATCGCCGGTATCGTGCTCACCATCGGCATGGCGGTCGATTCCAACGTGCTGATCTACGAACGTATCCGAGAGGAGCGACGCAACGGGCGCTCGGTGATCCAGGCGATCGATACCGGGTTCTCCAAGGCGCTGGCGACGATCGTCGATTCCAACGTCACATCGCTCATCGCAACGGTGGTGCTGTTCTATCTCGGCACCGGGCCCGTCAAGGGCTTTGCCATCACCTATGCCATCGGCATCCTGACCACGGTGTTCACCGCGTTCACCTTCACCCGAATGCTGGTGTCGATCTGGCTGCGCCGCGCCCGGCCGAAGGAACTGCCTCGGGCGCCGGTGACCTTCATTCCGCCCGGCACGAAGATCCCTTTCATGGGCATCCGACGGTGGACGTTCGCATTGTCGAGTGCGCTGTCGATCCTGTCGGTCGTGCTGTTCTTTACCGTCGACATCAATTACGGCATCGACTTCAAGGGCGGCTCGCTGATCGAGGTGCAGTCCAAGAGCGGTGACGCCAATCTCGGCGATATCCGCAGCAGACTGTCGGAGCTCAACATCGGCGAAGTGCAGGTGCAGCAGTTCGGCGCTCCCAACGACGTCCTGATCCGCGTCGGCACCCAGGGCGGCGGCGAAAACGCCGAGCAGACGGTGATCGACAAGGTTCGCGGCGAGCTGCAAGACAACTACGACTTCCGTCGCGTCGAGGTCGTCGGGCCGACCGTATCGGGCGAACTCGCAAAGCAAGGCACGATCGCGATGCTGGTCGCGCTGGTCGGCATCCTGGTCTATGTCTGGTTCCGGTTCGAATGGCAGTTCGCGGTCGGCGCTATCGTCGCGACCGTACACGACGTGGTCATGACGATCGGCTTCTTCGTCATCTCCGGGCTGGAGTTCAATCAATCATCACTGGCGGCGATCCTGACCATCATCGGCTATTCGTTGAACGACACGATCGTGGTCTACGACCGCGTTCGAGAAGATCTGCGAAAATACAAGAAGATGCCGTTGCCGCAGCTATTGAACAACGCCATCAACGAGACGCTGTCGAGAACGACGTTGACCTCTGTGACGACCAGCTTGGCGCTGCTCGCGCTGGTGCTGTTCGGCGGCGAGGTGATCCGCTCGTTCACCTTGGCGATGCTGTTCGGCGTTGTCTTCGGCACCTATTCGTCGATCTTCATTGCCGCACCGCTGCTGATCCTGTTCAAGCTGCGGCCGCAGGCTTCGGCCGACGAGGAGAAGCCGGTCAGCGGCGGCAAGGCGGTCGCGACCTGACGCGCGGCCCCGAAGGGGTGACAGAATGGTGACCGGCAAAGGCATCGTCATCCGCGAGGCGCATTTCCCCGGCCGCGCGCCGATCGAAGCCTACGGCAATGGCGGGTTTCGCTTTGCCGACATGTCGCATCGCGGCTCGCTGCTGTGCCTGCCATCCGGCATCCACGGCTGGGAGCCGGCGGACCCCCTGGCGCTGACGATGGCGGATTTCCACAAGCTTCTGGCTGAAGCGGACAAGATCGAGATCCTGCTGATCGGCATGGGCAGGGATCTCCGGCCATTGCCGGCGCCGCTGCGCGCTACGCTGAAAGAGGCAGGTATCGCGTCCGATGCGATGTCGACGGGGGCAGCGGTGCGGACCTACAATGTGCTTCTGGCCGAGGACCGCGCCGTGGCCGCCGCGCTCATCGCCGTCGACTGACATGCCGCAAAACACTGAGATCGTCATGAGCGCGGTGCGCGCCGCCGACCGCGACCGCTATCTCAGCGCGCTCTATGCGCCTGCCGACAAGCGCGACGCGCTGGTTTCGCTTTATGCCTTCAATGCCGAGATTGCGGGCATACGCGACCGCATCCACGAGCCGTTGCCCGGTGAGGTGCGGCTGCAATGGTGGCGCGATGTCATAGCCGCCGGCGCCGAGGCTGGCGCCGGTCACCCCGTCGCCGAAGCCTTGAACGCTACCATTGCCGCGTTCAACCTACCGAAACTGGCCTTCGAGAACATGCTCGAAGCCCGCATATTCGACCTCTACGACGATCCGATGCCGTCGCGCACCGACCTCGAAGGCTATTGCGGCGAGACGGCCGCGGCGCTGATCCAGCTTGCGGCGATGGTGCTTGATCCCGACGAGGCGCCCCGGTTTGCCGAACTGGCGGGCAGGGCAGGCTGCGCGCAAGCAATGACCGGCCTGCTGCTTCTGTTGCCGCTGCACCGCAAGCGCGGGCAGTGTTTCATCCCGGTCGACATCCTGGCGGCGGCGGGATCGTCGCCTGAGGAATTTGTTGCCGGCGATGGCGGGCCAGGTGCACAGCGCGCCGTGACGGCGATGAGAGCGCTGGCGCGCGAACACCTTTCCGCCTTCGAACAGGGCGCCGCGGCGCTGCCGGTGTCGTTGCGCCCGGCCTTTCTGCCCCTGGTCCTGTCGCGTGCCTATCTCGACAAGATGGAGGGTTCGCGCCATTCATCGCTTGATGGCGTCGTGCGGCTGTCCGCCTTGCGCCGGCATTGGTTGCTGTTGCGGCGCGCGAGCAGGGGCTGGCCGGCACTTTGACGTAAACGTCAACCGTGTTAAGGAGTCGGCCCAGCCGAGAACTGTCGCCGAAGACAGCAGGCCGGCCCGGAGGAAATCCATGAGTTTGCCTGTGCTGGTCGCGATCGTCGTCCTGGGCATTGCGCTGTCGGTTGCCGCCGTGCATTTCACCGGCGGCAGCAAGACGGCAACGCTATCCGGCGCGGATCAGGCACTGAGCCGCTTCGCGGAGGATTTTCCCGACGAGGCGGCCGCGAGCGTCCGGCTCACGGCTGACGCCAAGACCGCATTTCTGGACCTTGGGCGAGGACGCATAGGCATCGTCCACGGCATCGGTGACTGCTTTTTGACGCGGGTTGTCACGCCTCTGGATGTGAAAATGTCGCGCGTCGACGAGGCGAATACAGTTCTGCTCCGGCTGGCGGATTTCACCTGGAAGGGCGGGCGCTTCCGTTTTGCCAGCGCCGCCGATGCTCAGGCCCTGCTGAATACCCTTGGGCCGCAGCACCTACATTCCGTCTGGGAGGCCGCGTGATGGAGAGTTACGATTTTCCGCAGGTCACCCAACTGGCCATTCCGTTCTTCGTCGCCGCGATCCTGATCGAGCTCTGGCTCGTGCGCACCGGTCGCGCCAGCGGCTCGTTCGAGACGCGCGACACGCTGACCAGCCTGATGATGGGCACCGGCAATGTCGTCGCCGGGTTGCTGCTCGGGGTCGTCTCCTACTGGGCGCTGCTGTGGCTGTGGCAATTCCGCGTCTTTAATCTCGGCCTGTCTGTCTGGGTATTCCTGGCAGCCTTCCTGCTCGATGATCTGCGCTACTACGTCTATCACCGCATTGCGCACCGGGTCCGCTGGGTGTGGGCCGAGCATGTCAACCATCACTCGAGCCAACACTACAATCTGTCGACGGCGCTGAGACAAAGCTGGACCGGCCTGTTCACCTTCATGTTCGTGTTGCAGGCGCCGCTGGTGCTGCTCGGTTTCCATCCGGCGGTGATTGCCTTCACCTTCGGCTTCAACCTTGTCTGGCAGTTCTGGATCCATACCGAAACGATCGGCAAGATGTGGGGCTGGTTCGAATTCGTCTTCAACACACCGTCACACCACCGCGTCCACCACGCCACCAACCCGCGCTATCTCGACGCCAACTATGCCGGCACGCTGATCATCTGGGACCGCATGTTCGGCACCTTTGTCGAGGAGATGGAAGAGGACCGGCCGCGCTACGGCATCGTCAAGAACATCGGCACCTTCAACCCGCTGAAGGTGGCTTTTCACGAGTGGATCGGCATGTTCAAGGATGCGCTTTCGCCCGGGCTGACGCCGCGCGACCGCCTCAACTATCTGATCAAGCCGCCGGGCTGGAGTCATGACGGCTCGCGCGACACCTCGGAGAGCCTGAAGGCCGCTTATATCAGGCGCAATCCGGGTGAGGCGGGCAAGCCGGGACTGCCGTCGGCAAGTGTGGAGCCGGCCGAATAGGGATATTACTCCGCGGCTTCGGCGGCTTCCGTTTGCGCCGGTAACCCCAGCCATTCCCTGCAATCGGCCAGCGCGCGCGAGGTTATCGCGTGGCGCTTGGCGACGGTCTTGTCTTTCCCGCGCATCCGCTTGCCTTCGGTTTTGGGCGCCTCGACCGGCGGGAACAGACCGAAATTGACGTTCATCGGCTGAAACGAACGCTTTCCCGGTTCGTCGTCGGAAACGATATGGCCGCCGGTGATGTGGTTGAGCAGGGCGCCGAAGGCCGTGGTAAGCGGTGGCAGGGACGGTGTTTGGCCGAGCCGCTCGGCGGCGGCGAAGCGGCCGGCCAGCAGGCCGATGGCGGCACTTTCGACATAGCCTTCGCAGCCGGTAATCTGGCCGGCGAAGCGCAGGCCGGGCCGCGACTTCAGCTGCAGCGAGCCGTCGAGCAAGGTCGGCGAATTGATGTAGGTGTTGCGGTGCAGGCCACCCAGGCGTGCGAAATCGGCGTTTTCGAGGCCCGGAATGGTGCGGAAGATGCGCACCTGTTCGGCGTGCTTCAGCTTGGTCTGGAATCCGACCATGTTGTAGAGCGTGGCCAGCGCATTGTCCTGCCGGAGCTGGACGACCGCATAGGCCTTGACCGTCGGATTGTGCTGGTTGGTCAGGCCCATCGGCTTCATCGGCCCGTAGCGCAGCGTCTCAACGCCGCGTTCGGCCATGATCTCGATCGGCAGGCAGCCGTCGAAATAGGGCGTGCCTTCCCATTGCTTGAATTCGGTCTTCTGGCCGTCGACCAGTGCCTGCACGAAGGCGAGGTATTGGTCCTTGTCCATTGGGCAATTGATGTAGTCCTTGCCGGTGCCGCCTGGCCCGACCTTGTCGTAGCGCGACTGGAACCAGCAGGTCTCCATGTCGATCGTGTCGAAGTGGATGATCGGCGCGATGGCATCGAAGAAGGCGAGCGCATCGGCCCCGGTCGCTTCCGCGATCGACTGCGCCAGGGATGGCGCGGTCAGCGGCCCGGTGGCGATAATCGCCTGGTCCCAGTCCGCTGGCGGCAGGCCAGGCACTTCCTCGCGCTGGATGGTGATCAGCGGGTGCGCCTCGAGCTTTTTCGTCACGGCATCGGAGAACCCGTCGCGGTCGACGGCCAATGCGCCGCCGGCCGGCACTTGATTGGCGTCGCCGGCGCTCATGATCAGGGAGCCGGCCAGTCGCATTTCAGCGTGCAGCAGACCGACGGCGTTGTTCTCGGCGTCATCGGAGCGGAAGGAATTGGAACAGACGAGCTCGGCCAGCCCGTCCGTCTTGTGCGCATCAGTGCCGCGAACAGGGCGCATTTCGTGCAGCACAACGGGAACGCCGGCCTGCGCCGCCTGCCAGGCGGCTTCGGAGCCGGCGAGACCGCCGCCGATGACATGGATGGGATTTTTGCTCATGAGCGCCGGAATAATCGCTTGATGCCGCGATTGCAATTGCCGTGCGCAGGGTAGTGAAAGGTCAAGGGAGAAACCAACCCAGAAAAAACAACACCCGCCGGGGGAGGAGGTCCGGCGGGTGTCGTTTTGGGGGTCGACCCTCGGGAGGAGGTGAAGGCCGACCGTATTCGTCATCGCCGGGGAGGAGGTCGGCTTTGACGAAATCTCTTTCGCCTTTTGAAAAGGGGCGAAACCTCTGGAGCAAAATTCGTTTTGCTCCGGGGAAACAACGCCCGCCGCGGGAGGAGGTGCGGCGGGCGCCGTTTGGGTGGCCAACCCTCGGGAGGAGGTGAAGGTTGGGCCTATTCGTCATCGCCGGGGAGGAGGTCGGCTTTGACGAAATCTCTTTCGCCTTTTGGAAAGGGGCGAAACCTCTGGAGCAAAATTCGTGCTCCGGGGAAACAACGCCCGCCGCGGGAGGAGGTGCGGCGGGCGCCGTTTTGGTGGTCAACCCTCGGGAGGAGGATAAGGGCTGACCGTATTCGTCGAGGTCGGGGAGGAGGTCGACCTGGGCGAAATTTCGTCGGTTAGATCGCCTTGCGGGCGATGATCTTGATTTCGTCGCGGACGATACCGAGATCACGCAGCTGGCGGTTCGAAAGGCGACCCAGCTCGGTAACCGTCTCGCGATAAACGCGCCAGTTACGGTAGTTGCGGATCAGGTTCATTGTCATGCTCTTCTCAAAACTGGTTCGGACCATTCGCGGTCCGAAGGATTAGACCGCCTTGCGAGCGACGTAAGGGATATCGCTGCGGCTGATGCCGAGGTCGGTCAGTTCGCGGTTGCTCAGGCGGCTCAGCTCGGAAACGGTGTCCCGGTAGCGGCGCCAGTTGCGGTAGTTGCGGATCAGGTTCATGGTAGTTCTCGTTTCGTCTTTCTTGCGGATCATTCCGTTTGTGTACGAACCATAAATAGGCGGGCTCACATCGATTTAAAAGCGCTATGGCTGCATGGCAGCAATGCAAATTGTGCAATGCAACATTAACGCGCCTTCACGGACCTGACACAAAGAAGCCAAGAATCAGAAAGTGCCGTGACGTCAACGGTTTGGCAGCTTCGGCTGAAAAACCGGCCAAGCAGTGGGGGAGGATATGGCGGGCTATACGACACGGGTCAGGTCGGACATCGCACGATGGCAGCAGGCCGGCCTGATCGATGCCTCGACGGCCGATATTTTGGCGCGCGACGTCGAGGCCAACACGCGCAATTCGCTCAGCTTCGGCTCGATCGTGGCGATGATGGCGGCCTTGCTGTTCGGCGCGGCCATCCTGATTTTCGTTGCCGCCAACTGGGACGCGATCCCGCGACTGGCGCGGGTGGCAGCGCTCTTTGCCGTCATTCTTGGCGGCTATGTCGGCGGCGCGGTGCTGAAGACGCGCGACCATGCGGCGGCCGGCGAAGCCTTGTGGATCGTGGCGGCAGCCGCGTTCGGGGGCTCGATCGTCCTGATCGGGCAGATGTATCACTTGTCCGGCAACGAGGCTTCCGCGCTGATCACCTGGGGCACCGGCACGGCACTGGCGGCGGTCGCCTTGCGGTCAAACCCGCTGACCGTCGCCGCGGTCGCTATCGCCGACGCCTGGCTGTTCCTGAAGGAGTTCGACTATATCAATCGCAGCGCGTTTCCGCATGCCTTCGTTGCAATGGCGGCCGTGCTGTTCGCAGTCTCGTTCTGGACCCGCAGCCAGGCCGCGCGCCACCTGATCCTCCTATCGTTGCTCTTCTATCTCGTGCTGCTGGCCATGGACCACGCGACGCTGCCGGTGGCGATCCCCCTGGTCATTGTGTCTGTGGTGCTGTTCGCCACCGCCGTCTTTGCGCCGGAACCGGTCGACAGGATCGTGCGGCTCGGCGGTCGCTTACCCCTGCACGCGCTGCTCGGCTTTCTCACTGGGCTGGCCATCATCCAGTTCGAACTGGCCGATGAAAGCACCTACAACAGCGGTTTCGCCGTCGCCTCGGTCGTGGCGCTCGCCGGCATCGTCGCGGCTATCGTGCTGGCGGGGCGTGAGAGCCGTGGCCTGCGCTGGCTTGCCTATCTCGGCTTCGCCTTCGAACTCGCCATCATCTATGTCGTGACCCTGCAATCGATGCTCGACACCGCCGGTTTCTTCCTCGCGGCCGCCGTGCTGCTAGGCATCCTCGCACTCGTTGTCCTCCGCATCGAAAAGCGCATGAAGGCCCCGGTGGCCAGGGGAGCCGTGGCATGATGACCGGAAGGAGACTTGTCATCTTGGCGCTGGTGCTGGCGCTTGTCCAGATTGGCTTCCTGAGCTGGATCATCGGTGGCCGGGCGGCGATCCTGCGCAACGGCAAGGAAGTGCTCTTGAAGATCGAGCCAGTCGACCCGCGCGACCTGCTGCGCGGCGACTACATCGTCCTCGGCTACGATATTTCGCGCATACCGTTGAAAATGATCGCCAACATTCCGCCCGACAAAATCTCCAGCGACGACACGACGATCGTGGTGCGCCTGAAGAAGGGCGTCGACGGCTACTGGACGCCGACCACCGCCTGGTTCGGCAAGGCGCCGACCCCGGCCGCTGCCGACGAGGCGGACATATCGGGTCGTGTCGCCGAAGGCTGGGATCTGCGGAGCGAGGGAGCGACGATCGCGCCCGACTACGGCATCGAACGGTTCTATCTGCCGGAAGGCGAGGGACTGGCGATCCAGAACGACATGCGGGTGCGGCCGTTCGGGATACGCCTTGCGCTAGCCGCTGGCGGCAGCGCACAGATCAAGGCGCTGGTGGACGGCGACAAGACGCTGTTCGAGGAGCCGCTTTATTGATCCCCCTATCGTCCATGGTGTGATTTAGAGAAGCTTTCTGCGAAGCAGTCGAAAGTCGACAAGACGCAGGAGTCTGATTTTGTCGGCCATGAACTTGTCGAATGCGGCGTCGAAATCGTTACCAATCGCCCGCCATTCGTCTCGCAACCTGCGAGCGCGTCGGGCGCGCAGCCAGTTCTTTATCTTCGCAGCGGTTCCCTTGGGCTTCAGGATGACGCCACAGCCGTAGTCGGCATGGACAGTGAAATAGTCGAGATCCGGATTGCCCAGCACGAAATCAATGAACGCCTTGTAGGTCACGCCGCACCACTCACCGTGGAAAAAGGAGGGACTGGCTGCAGCCCGGTCCGGAGGCAGGCAGTCATGCACCACAACGGCGCCCCCGGGCGAGACCATGCGGAAGGCTTCCCTGATGTCGCGCGCCGAGCACTCGTATGTGTGATGCGGATCGACGAACACAATGTCGAATGTCTGCCCTTTCAGACGCGCGTCATCGAGACATGCCGCGATATTCTCATCCGCTGAGGTGAAATCGACAGGGAGGCCATCGAGCGGCGGTTCGATCGCCCGATAGACCAGGCGCATGCAGGGCTGAAACCCCAATTGCGATGCTTCCTTATATCGGAAGCCTGTCGTGCTCGTGTTGATCTCAAGGTAGCTCGTGAGCCCAAAGCGCACCGAGAGCAGCCCACAGATGTGCGCCTTGTTCCAGTATTCAAGCATCATCATTGTCCCGCCATTCCCGGCAACGAGTTGATCTCATCGTCGGCGATCCCTCAAGTGATCAATAGGCGGTGGACTCTGACCGACGCATGGCCAAGTCAACGAAGATCGAACTGGAGCCGGGAAGTGGCGGAGCGAAGCGGCCGCGCCGCTGCTTGGTGCGGATGAAGGGACTCGAACCCCCACGCCTTTCGGCACTGGAACCTAAATCCAGGGCGTCTACCAGTTCCGCCACATCCGCATGGTCCGGCAATCCCACGTAGCCATCATTCTGTCAATGTCGGAGCTGAAATGTTGGTTATTCGCCTAAACGCGAAGATGGTTGAAAATTAGGCTCGCCTGTGACAAAAGGCGTGTCGAATGTGACGGGACGCGACGATCCGCTTCTGCAGAATGTGATAAGAAGTAGGAAAAACAAGAACTTATTCACATCTTGGAACGCAGTTTGGAAGAGTTTGAGCCGTAATTTCGGTCAAATCGCCAGGTTCCGTACCAAAAGCCATTTCCGGCAAGACTATACCGGCAGGCTGTGAACGGCAGGGAGCCGTTTGGCAGCCTCATTGGTGAAAACAAAGGTTTTACGATGCAGGTCACCGAAACACTCAACTCCGGTCTCAAGCGCGAGATCAAGATCACCGTGCCGGCCGGTGACATGGAAGCCAAGCTGATGGCGCGGCTCACCGACGCCAGGAACAAGGTCCGCATCAACGGCTTCCGTCCGGGCAAGGTGCCGGTGCAGCACCTGCGCAAGGTCTACGGCAAGTCGTTCATGGCCGAAGTGGTCAACGAGATCCTCAACGATTCGACCCGTTCCATCATCACCGGGCGCGGCGAAAAGGCCGCCATGCAGCCCGAGGTCATCATGACCGAGGATGAGAAGGAAGCCGAGAAGATCCTGGCCGGCGGCGCCGATTTCGAGTTCCGCCTCAACTACGAGGTCATCCCGGCCATCGAGATCAAGGATTTCTCCGACATCAAGGTGACGCGTCAGGTATTCGACGTGCCGGATTCCGAAATCGACGAGCAGGTCAAGCGCGTCGCCGAATCGGCGCGCAGCTACGAGCCGAAGACCGGTAAGGCCGCCGAAGGCGACCGCGTCTCGATCGACTATGTCGGCAAGATCGACGGCGAGGCCTTTGCCGGCGGCGCCGGCACCGACCAGCCACTGGTGCTGGGTTCCAAGGAATTCATTCCAGGCTTCGAGGACCAGCTCATCGGCACCAAGGCCGGCGACGAAAAGCAGGTCACCGTGACCTTCCCGGAAAACTACCAGGCTGCGCATCTGGCCGGCAAGGAAGCCACCTTCGACGTCACCGTCAAGGAAGTGTCGAAGCCCGGCGAACTGGAAATCAACGACGAGACCGCCAAGAACCTTGGCTTGGAATCGCTCGAGCGCCTGCGTGACATCGTGCGCGGCCAGATCGAGAACCAGTTCGGCTCGATGACGCGCCAGAAGGTCAAGCGCCAGCTGCTCGACCAGCTCGATGCGGCCTACTCGTTCGAGGCACCGTCGAAGCTCGTCGAGGCCGAGTTCAACAACATCTGGGCGCAGGTCAACCGCGACCTGGAAGCCGCCGGCCGCACTTTCGCCGACGAAGAGACGACCGAAGAAGAAGCCCGCGCCGAATACATGCGCCTTGCCGAGCGCCGCGTGCGCCTCGGCCTGGTGCTGGCCGAGATCGGCGAAAAGGCCGGGGTCACCGTTTCGGATGAGGAGTTGCAGCGCGGCCTGTTCGAGCAGGTTCGCCGCTTCCCGGCCAACCAGCAGCAGGAAGCCTTCGAATTCTACCGCAGCAACCCCGAAGCGCTGAACGCGCTGCGGGCACCTATGTTCGAGGAGAAGGTGGTCGACCACCTGCTCGGGCAGATTTCGGTCACCGACGTCAAGGTCAGCAAGGAAGAGCTGATGGCCGACGACGAGGAAGCGGAAACCGCGACCAAGGCCAAGCCGGCGAAGAAGGCCGCGGCCAAGAAGACTGAAGCCAAGGCGAGCGAGGCCGGCGACGAGGCAGAGCCAAAGAAAAAGGCCGCGCCGAAGAAGAAGGCCGCCAAGGACGCCGAATAAGCTCCGCACCCGATGGAATCGATCAAGGCCGCCCCTGAGGCGGCCTTTTTCGTTGCGGAACTGCAACAGCTTATTTGCTTTGCGGGAAGCGGCCCTTGGCGATACCAAGCGTTGATCATTATCTGCGCTTCTGCTGCAAACCGTGTGGTTCCTGGAGGGGGCGTTGAGCCTATTCTTCGAAACGGGGCGTGCTGTCGCCTTGTCGCTTGTTCTGGCCTTCGCCTGTGATGTCGCCGACGCCGACGCGATTGGCGGCAGCTGGCGCTTTGCCACGGGTGACGATGGGCTTGCCACGGCTTCACTCCATGCCACCAACAAACTGATCACCGGGGGTGGCGCCTTGAGCTACAGCCCGGTCCTGACCATTGCCTGCCGGGCAGCCGGCGAACCGCGCTGGACCGAATGGCTGCAATTGAACGACGCGGTTTCGGCCGGCAGCAAGATCACAATGTCGGTTACCGTTGATGGTGGCGGCAAGTTCAACGAGAGCTGGTCGGTCGGGTCGCGAGGCCGATTGCTGATGCGCGACGGCGCCGACGGCATCAAGCGTCTTGTTCCCGCAAGCCGGCTGTTGCTCTCCTGGCGGTTCGGGTTGCTGTCGGGGCGCGGCCAGGCGGATTTCGACCTTGCGGGGCTCGATGAGGCGGTCGCGCAGATTGCCGGGAGCTGCAACACCGACCCGCCTTGAGCGCGCCCGGGTTCTAAACCTCAGCGATGCTTGGCTTTTTCTACCCGCCGCCTGGATTCCATGGTACATTGGTATCGCAATTCCACTGGGGAGGGCGGATATTCGGCCCAGACGCGATCGTCCAAGACACAAATGACGATCAGAGAGGAAATGCCATGCGCACTATAGCGTTTTTCGCTGCGGTGTCCGTTACGATCTTCGTCGCGCATCCGTCCCAGGCACAGGATGCCGCGGCTGGTGAGAAGGTCTTCACCAAATGCCAAGTCTGCCACATCGTAAATGAAGACAAGAACAAGATCGGGCCATCGCTGCACGGGGTCATCGGCCGCACCGCCGGGACGCATCCGGACTTTAAATATTCTGATGCCATGATTGCGGCCGGCAAATCCGGAGTCAAATGGGACGAACCAACACTCACGACCTACCTTCACGACCCAAAGGCTATGGTCAAAGGGACCAAGATGGCGTTTCCAGGCCTCAAGAACGATGCGGACGTGGCCAATGTCATTGCTTATCTGAAAACGTTTTCCAAGTGACCTGGCTTCTCCGCCATCCGTCCTTGCTCTACCGCGATTTTATCCGAACCGAAGGACAGCGTAAGCAAAAGCAGGGTACCAGTTCTCGCTTGCGCGGGCGTTCAGTTCGGGATCATGGCCCAGCTTGCCCGCTTCGATCGGTGGTCTGAGATGTCGACTGGGGAAAGCCGCCTCGACGATACCGTCATCCGCCCCTCGGAAGCGACGGCGGGTGATTTCTTCGCGCTTATGAAGCCGCGGGTCATGGCGCTTGCCGTATTCACCGCTTTCGTCGGTCTGATGGTGGCGCCTGGCGGGATGAATCCGGCCATTGCCCTGATTGCAATCGGCGCGATTGCGATCGGAGCGGGAGCGGCGGGGGCCCTCAACATGTGGTACGACGCGGACATCGACGCGTTGATGTCGCGCACATCAAGGCGGCCGGTTCCGTCGGGCCGCGTCACGCCGGGCGAAGCTCTCGGCTTCGGCCTTGTGCTTTCCGGGCTTTCGGTCATGACGCTCGGCGTACTGGTGGGCTGGCTTGCAGCATCGCTGCTTGCCTTCACCATCTTCTTCTACGTCGTCATCTACACGATGTGGCTGAAGCGCTCGACGCCGCAGAACATCGTCATCGGCGGCGCGGCTGGCGCCCTTCCTCCGATGATTGGATGGGCCGCCGCAGCTGGCGCCATCGGCATTGAAAGCCTCATCCTGTTTCTGATCATCTTTCTGTGGACGCCGCCGCATTTCTGGGCGCTGGCGCTGTTCAAGGTTGGCGACTACGCCGCTGCCGGCATTCCGATGATGCCGAATGTGGCAGGCCCTGCTTCAACGCGAAGGCAGATCCTTGCCTATGCGCTGCTTTTGGCGCCGGTCGGCGTGCTGCCTTGGCTCTTCGGATTCGCCAGCGGCTACTACGGAATTGCCTCGGCCGCATTGGGTGCCGCTTTCATCTGGCACGCCTGGAAGGTTCTGGCCGCTCCCGAAAAGGAACTGAAACCGGCCAAGGCGCTGTTTGCCTATTCAATCTTCTATCTTTTCGTGATCTTCGCCGCGCTGCTTGCCGACACCATTGTCACGCGCACTTTGATCTCAGCCGGAGTTTGAGCGCGGATCGCCGTTCGTGAACCGCTCTCCGGCGGCCGGTCGGCACGTGCCGTGCTAAAGGCGTCTTTGCGTCCATGGTCGTCACTTTCGACCAGCGCATGATCCTGAAAATCGGGATCGATTTTTGCTTCGCCGACCTCTGGTTGGGAAAGGATCATGCGCCAATCCAACGGGTACAGCGTCTTTGCGTGCCCCAAAAAGGGTGCGCGGCGCCGCACAAGCATATCGAAGAAGTGCCGCCAGAGGCAGCCGAGCCGCTCGGTCCTCCTATCCTTGCCAACAACGGGCGACAAGTCCCGCGCAGGGGAGTATGTTGATGGCGGTGCAGGTCGCGGTCTTGCGTGGCCAATCATGCAGACGACAGCACCGCGAGACCGCGACCTTCCGGACCCGGTCTGGAGGAACGGTCATGGCAAGCTTTCATGTGATAGCAGGCGCCAGCGAGACGCTGGAACATACCAAAATTCGGAAAATCGGTGTTTCCGACCTTTTCGACGCGCTCAAACGGGGCGTCGATGATTTCATGGTCAAACCGTCGCATATCGTCTTTCTCTGCCTGATCTATCCGCTCGTGGGCGTCGTGCTCGCCGCTTGGACTTCAGGCGCCAATGCTTTGCCGTTGTTGTTTCCGCTGGTTTCTGGTTTTGCGCTGATTGGCCCATTCGCGGCGATTGGCCTCTATGAAATCAGCCGTAGACGGGAGGCCGGACTCGACACCTCCTGGCGGCATGCATTCGAGGTCAGGAATTCTCCGGCGCTGCCGGCCATCGCGGCGGTCGGGATCATGCTGTTTGCAATTTTCATCACCTGGCTTTTGACGGCGCAGATGTTCTACCAATACCTTTTCGGCCCGGCTCCGCCGGAATCGATATCCGGCTTCATCAATGCAATATTCGCCACCGGACGTGGCTGGACGCTGATTGTCCTGGGACATGCCATCGGTTTCGTCTTCGCTGCGGTGGTGTTGTGCACGACGGTCGTCGCCTTCCCATTGTTGCTCGACCGCGATGTCGGCGCCTATGAAGCGATCTACACCTCGGTGCGCGTGGTCCTGGCGAACCCGATCGTGATGGCCGTCTGGGGGCTGATCGTGGCCGTCGGCCTGATCATCGGCTCGCTGCCAGTATTCGCCGGGCTCGCCGTCGTGTTGCCGATCCTCGGTCACGCCACCTGGCATGTCTACCGCAAGGTTGTGGGGCCGCCCGCCAGACCGGCGAGTTGAGGAGGTTTTGCGTCATCGCACCGGCCAGAGTGCCGGTGCGAGCTTGATCGACCCGTCAATAAGCCCGGTGACTGAAGCGGGCCTGATGTGCACCCATGGTCAGGTTGCGGAAATCCTTGCCGCTGACATGCACCAGCGTTCTGTGGTCGCCGCCTTCGAAGTAGATGTCGGCGGCATCGCCAAGGCTTTCATCGACAATCACCGGCACATCGTAGGCTGCGCCGATCGGCGGGATGGCGCCGGTGTCGCAATCACCGAAGAGCGAAATCACCTCGTCTTCGGAGGCGAGCCCGAGACGCTTGTCCATGACGTCTTGCAATGTGCCGAGTTCTATCCTGTGGGTGCTGGGCACCACGGCCAGCGCATAGCCGAGCTCGTGGTGAACAACCACCGATTTGGCCACTATGCTGCCGGGTACATGCGCGGCAATGGCGGCCTGTCTGCTGGTGGATGTGCGATGGTGGGCGACAGTGTCGTACGAGATTCCCTTCTGGTCGATAAAGTCCTTCAGTCTGGCTGCGATCGTCATCTTGGTCTCCCTTTGCCGGAGTTCATGACGCGTGGGGAAACGAGGGAAATCATTCTCCCAATGTCGTTTCGGGTACTAAAAATGGACCGGTGCTGATGGTTCGCGTCAGGGCCCGGCTCCGAAAAACGCCATCCGCGTGAAAAGCGTGTAATCCGCTTCGAAGACCATCATTGTCACAAACACCAGGACCAATATTGGCGGTAAGATGATGGCATATGCCAAAGCCAACCGTTCCCAAGCCATGTGCATGAAGACGGCGACGATCAATCCTGCCTTGAGGATCATGAAAATCAGGATCAGCGACCATCTGAGATAGCCGTGGAGGCCGAAATAGTCGACCAGGTAGGAGCAGGTGCTGAGGATGAACAGCCACGCCCACACCACCAGATAGAGCTTGATCGGGTGCTCCTGGTGAACCTCCGTATAGGTGATGCGAGTCGCCGGCGCTTCATGCGCGGCGTGAAGTGCGTCTTGCCCGAGGCCGTTTGCGGTTGCTTCAGCCATGTCTGCCTCTCACCAAAGATAGAAGAATGCGAAGATGAACACCCAGACCAGATCGACGAAGTGCCAGTACAGCCCCATGATCTCCACGTTCTCGTAGCGACCCGTACGGCTGGTGAAGAAGCCGCGCCGTCCGACGTCGTAGTCTCCGCGCCAGACCTTGCGCGCCACGATGATCAGGAAGATCACACCGATGGTCACATGCGTGCCGTGGAAGCCGGTAATCATGAAGAAGCATGAGCCGAATTGCGCGGCACCCCAGGGATTGCCCCAAGGCCGCACCCCTTCGGTGATCAGCTTGGTCCATTCGAAGGCTTGCATGCCGACAAAGGTCGCACCGAGTGCAGCAGTCAGAAGCATGAGAATTGCCGTCTTGCGGCGGTCGCGGCGGTAGCCGAAATTGACTGCCATGGCCATCGTTCCGCTGCTGGAGATCAGCACGAAGGTCATGATGGCAATAAGGATCAGCGGGATATCCGAGCCGCCGATACGGAGCGCAAAGACCTCGCTCGGATTGGGCCACGGCACGCGTGTGGAAATGCGTGCGGTCATGTAGGAGAGCAGGAAGCAGCCGAAGATGAAGGTGTCGCTGAGCAGGAAGATCCACATCATGGCCTTGCCCCAGGACACGTTCTTGAACGCACGCTGATCCGAGGACCAGTCGGCGGCAATGCCTCGCCAGCCTGCTGGCCGTGGCTCCGTCTGGCCGATATGTGTCAGTGTCTGTGCCATGCGCTTGATCCCCTTAGGTCAGCAACAGCCGGCAAATGTCGACGAACGTCGCGGCCCAGCCGGCCAGCAGGGCGAAGATGGCAAGCCAGACGAAAAGCAGGAAATGCCAGTACATGGCGCACAGCTCGACGCCGAGGCGAACCCGCTCCGGCCGCGCTCCAGTCCAGGCGCTGGTGGTGGTTCTGCCCAGACCCACCAGCCCTCCCAATATGTGCAGGCCATGAATGCCGGTTATCAGGTAGAAGAAACTGTTGGCCGGATTGGAGGCCAGAAGATAGCCGTCGGCGGTCAGCTGCCGCCATGCCATGAGCTGTCCGATCAGGAAGGCGAGCGCGGTGAGTCCGGCCGTGGCAAGGCCGAGCCTGACCGTGTCGATCTGGCCCCTGCGCGCCGCGACCGAGGTGCATTGCAGGGCTATGCTGCTCAGGACCAGCACGCCGGTGTTGAGCCAGAGCAGCCGCGGCAGCGGCAGCGGCTGCCAGTCCGGCACCGCCATCCGCATGAAATAGGCGCTGGTAAAGAGCGCGAAAAGGCAGCCGACGACGGCGAGAAAGACGCCGAGGCCGATCTTGGCGGTTGGCAGCGTTGACCGGTTGAGGGCGACAACATCTCCGGCCAGACCTTGCTCGAGCCATGGCTTCGACATCAGCCCCTGATGTGAAAGCCACCATCCGGCAAAGCCGGCGACGACGAACAGGAAGACTATGATGACGCTCATGTCGGCTCCCTCGATGGGCCGAAGGAGCCCGGCATGTTCTGCGGGATGAAATCCTCCTTGGCGCCCGGCACGCTGTAATCATAGGCCCAGCGATAGACGATCGGCAGGTTCTTGCCGAAATTGCCGTGGGCCGGCGGTGTTTGCGGCGTCTGCCATTCGAGGGTCGTAGCCCGCCACGGATTGCCGCCGGCCTCGCGGCCGTGGCGGATGCTCCAGATCAGGTTGAACAGGAACACCATCTGGGCAAAGCCGACGATGAACGCCATGATGCTGATGAACGAGTTCAGGTGGCGGGCCGACTCCGTCATGATGGTCATGTCGGTCAGTTCGGCATAGCGCCGCGGCACGCCCATCAGGCCGAGGTAGTGCATGGGGAAGAAAATCAGGTAGGCACCGAGGAACGTGACCCAGAAATGGAACCGGCCCAACGTCTCGTCGAGCATCCGGCCGGTGACCTTCGGGTACCAATGGTAGATCGCGCCAAAAACCACGAGAATCGGGGCGACACCCATGACCATGTGGAAATGGGCGACGACGAACATCGTGTCGGACAGCGGAACATCGACGACGACATTGCCGAGAAACAACCCGGTCAGCCCGCCGTTGACAAAGGTGACGATGAAGGCCAGGGCAAAGAGCATAGGTATGGTGAGATGGATGTCGCCGCGCCACAGGGTCAGTACCCAATTGTAGACCTTGATGGCGGTTGGAATGGCGATGATCAGCGTCGTGGTGGCAAAGAAGAAGCCAAAATAGGGGTGCATGCCGCTGACATACATATGGTGCGCCCAGACCACGAAGCTCAGCGCGCCGATGCCGACGATGGCCCAGACCATCATCCGGTAGCCGAAGATGTTCTTGCGGGCATGGGTGCTGATCAGGTCGGACACGATGCCAAAGGCCGGCAGCGCCACGATATAGACCTCGGGATGGCCGAAGAACCAGAATAGGTGCTGGAACAGGATCGGGCTGCCGCCATTGTGCGCCAGTTGCTGGCCCAGCTCGGAGATTGCCGGCATGAAGAAGCTGGTGCCCAGGACCCGGTCAAGCAGCATCATCACGCTGGCAACGAACAGCGCCGGAAAGGCGAGCAGCGCCATGACGGTCGCAGTGAAGATGCCCCAGACGGTCAGCGGCAGGCGCATCATTGTCATGCCGCGCGTGCGGCCCTGCAGCACGGTCACCACATAGTTCAGGCCGCCCATCGTGAAGCCGATGATGAACAGGATCAGCGAGGAGAGCATCAGGATGATGCCCCAGTCCTGGCCGCCTGGTGTGCCGCTCATAATGGCCTGCGGCGGGTAGAGCGTCCAGCCGGCCCCAGTCGGTCCGCCGGGCGCAAAGAAGCTCGACACCAGGACCAGCACGGCGAGCAGGTAGATCCAGTAGCTCAGCATGTTGACATAGGGAAAGACCATGTCGCGCGCGCCGACCATCAATGGGATCAGATAGTTGCCAAAGCCGCCAAGGAAGAGGGCGGTGAGCAGGTAGATCACCATGATCATGCCATGCATGGTGATGAACTGGTAATAGGCTTCCGGGGTGATGAAGTTGAACGTACCGGGGAAGCCGAGTTGCAGCCGCATCAGCCAGGATAGCACCAGGGCGACCAGGCCGATTCCCGTTGCTGTCGCCGAATACTGGACGGCTATCACCTTTGCGTCCTGCGAGAAGATGTATTTTGTCCACCAGCTGTGAGGATGGTAGAGTTCCACTTCCGCGACTTCGGCCGGTGGGATTCCATCTGCAGGCGTGATGTCGACCATGGGAACGCTCCGTGTTCTTTTCAGCGAGACCCGACCGTTTCGAGCTTTGCTGCAACGTTCAAACCTGACGCCATCGTGCCCGATGCCTGGTCCGCCGAGCCCGTTTTCTGGGGTGCCGACAGCTGCGCGAAAGTCTGCTGCTGACCAATCCAGGCCAGGTAGTCTTGTTGCGTGTCGACGACGACCACACCATGCATCAAAGGATGCCCTTGGCCGCAAAGTTCGGCGCAAAGGACCTGAAAGGTTCCGGTCTTGGTCGGGGTGAACCAGAAATAGGTGACCGAGCCCGGGACCATGTCCATCTTGGCGCGGAATTCCGGCACGAAGAAATCGTGCAGCACATCAATGGAGCGAAGCAGCATCTTGACCGGTTTGCCGACCTGCAAATGCAGGTCAGCGGCTTCGACCACGACATCGTCCTGACCATTGGGATCGCCGGGGATGATCCCCAGCGGATTGTCGGCACTGACGTCGCGTGTGTCCGACGTGCCGAGCTTGCCATCCTTGCCGGGCAGGCGGAAACTCCATTGCCATTGCTGGCCAATGACCTCGACCTCGGTCGCGTCGCTTGGAACGGTAACAAACCGGCTCCAGACGAACAGGCCGGGAACCAGCAACGTCGTGACCCCAACTGCGGTGACGATCGTCAGCCACGATTCGAGCCGCTTGTTTTCCGGTTCGTAGGCAGCTCGGTTGCCTTCCCGATGACGGAAGCGGAAGACGCAATAGGCCATGAATAGAACCACGGCGGCGAAGACGACGCCGGTGATCCAGAAGGTGATGATGATGGTGTTGTCGATATAGTCCCAGTTCGAGGCAATCGGCGTCCACCACCATGGGCTCAGGAGGTGAAACGACACTGAGCCCACTACAATCAAAACGAGTACAAGCGCTACGGCCATGTCCCGTCCCTCCGGCATTCCAGGGGCGCGAAGCCGTCCCGAAAAATACCAGCTGCATCATAGCTCGATTTGGGGTCGCAATTCCAGCGCCGACTATCTTGACGGGAAAAAATGCAGCTTTTGCGCTTCGAGGCGGGCCATTCCCCAGGTCGGCACCAGGTCCTTTATCATGGAATGGCGTTTCTCCACCCAACGATGATGGTCATGCGGCAATGCCTTGCCGCTTGGCCGGATCGACAATCTCCTTGGTCATCTCGATATCGGCATCTTCAACCACAGGGCTGGCGACGGTTTTCGCGCATGCGTTGACGGAAAAGCCGCCTATCTCCGATTTCGTGGGAAGATGTCCGGCGGGACAGGTGCGCGGGATAGCGGCAGACTGGTTTCTTTGGCCAGTTTTCTTCCCAAGGGCCAGAAATGGCAATGCCGCCGGGGGGCCGGCGGCATGTGTTCTTGGCTGACTATCGCCGCTTCGGCCGCAATGCGCTACGGGCCTGTCCCCGCTTGGATCGTGGCGGCCGCCTGATCGATCTTGCCGGCAAGGACACCCTGGGCCCAGGCAGTGACCTGGGCATCGACGGGCTTGTTGGCCATACCCGCCAGCGCTGCGTCGAGCGATGCCTGATCGGTGCCGACGGCCGCCGCGGTGGCTGCCGCCTGGGCCTGGGCCGCCGCCGCATTGTCCGTGTCGACAATGGCCTGCTGCGCGGTGATCTGGTCTTTCACAGCCTGGATCTGGGCAGTCGTGGCTGACGAATCCGCCTGCAGCGCGGTCAGCTGCGCGTTCAGAGTATCCAGTTGGGCCTGGGCGGTGGCCGCTGTCGCGGCCGCCGCGTCAGCCGCGGCCTGGGCGACCTTGGCTTTCGCGGACTGTGTCACATACGCCTGAATGGCAGCGAACTTCTTGCTCCTGGAATTCATGTAAGCGTTGATATTGCGCTGCAGCGAGTTCAGCCGGCCGAGCTTGGCATGGATGTTCTTGTCGTTGGGCACGGACGCGACCTGAGTCGTATCGACCGTGGTGTCGGTCGTTGTGTCCGTTTCCGTCTTGGCCGCATGCCCTGGAGCCGACGCAGACTTGCCATGCGAAGCGCCACTGTTGCCATTGCCATTACCCTTGCCGCCGCCGTTGCCTTGGCCGCCGCCGTTGCCGCCGGCATTGCCACCGCCATTGCCGTGCCCGTTGCCGGCGAGCGCCGGGGACGCAAGAAGCGCCAATGCGGCAAGTACCGCGAACAGAGTTTTTCGGCTTGTCATGGTGTCTCTCCTCGGGAATCGCCACTCCGCCCAACCGCTAAAACAGCCTCTTATGAGAAATCGCTAAAAGTACAGAATAAACTTTGGCTAAATGTGTCCCTAATCCCTTGGCCGGATCCAGAAGGCGCCGTAACCTCCTGATATTACTTCAAAATTGGCGCAGTAAAACTACTACTGTACTGAAGTCCCATACTGGCCGGACGATGGTCCTAGGCATCAACCCAGCGGTAAGGCAGAAGTGTGGGCTGGTTTGTGGGAAGCACGCTGAATTGTTGAAAGCCTGGCCACGGTACGACGCGCCATGCGAGCCACATGCGCTAGATCAGCAGCAGGCCCTTCATGCTGGAATGGCCTTTTCGCCCGATGATGATGTGGTCGTGCACGGCGATGCCCAGCCGCTTGGCCGCGTCGATGATCTCCTTTGTCATCTCGATATCGGCGCGTGATGGCGTCGGGTCGCCGGAGGGATGATTGTGGATCAGGATGATCGCGGTCGCCGACAGTTCGAGCGCCCGCTTGACCACTTCTCTGGGATAGACGGGTGTGTGGTCGACAGTGCCGGTCTCCTGCACTTCGTCGGCGATCAGCGCGTTCTTCTTGTCGAGGAACAGGATGCGGAACTGTTCGCGTGCCTCGAACGCCATGGCCGAGCGACAGTAGGCGAGCAACTGCGTCCATGACGACAGGACTTCGCGGCCATGGACTTCGCCGCGCGCCATGCGCTGCGCTGTCGCCGCGACGACCTTCAGGTCGAACGCCACCGCCGGGCCGACACCCTTGACCTCCTGCAACAGGTTGACGGGCGCGCCAAGCACCTCGGCCAAAGTGCCGAAGCGCGCCAGCAGCGCCTTGGCGGTCGGCTTGGTGTCGGCGCGCGGGATCAGGCGGAAGAGCAGGAGTTCCAGGAGTTCATAGTCGGGCAGGGCATCCGGACCCGCCGAGGCAAAGCGCTCGCGCAGGCGGTCGCGATGGCCGAGATAGTGTGGTTTCTCCTCGGATACCGACCTGGCTTTCGCCACGGGTGGTACCGGCACCTCGGAGAAGAAACTCCGCTCGTCGTCGTCGCTGACTTTCCCCATGCGCCCCCGCATCCGGCAATCAATCGAGCAAAACAGTCGCCCGACGTGTCAAAATATCAGGCCGGCAGGCCGGGGCGGTCGAGTTTTGCGGGCGAGAGCGTGAAAATCTCGCAGCCCGCGTCGGTCACGCCGATCGTGTGCTCATACTGTGCCGACAGCGAGCGATCACGCGTCACCGCCGTCCAGCCATCCGACAGGACCTTCACATGCGGCCGGCCCAGGTTGATCATCGGCTCGATGGTGAAGATCATGCCGGGCCGCATTTCCACGCCTTCACTGGCGTTGCCATAGTGCAGGATGTTGGGCGCATCATGGAACAGCTGGCCGACGCCATGGCCGCAGAAGTCGCGCACCACCGAGCAGCGTTCCGCCTCGGCATAGGTCTGAATGGCGGCGCCGATGGCGCCGGTGCGGGCACCCGGCCTGACCGCGGCAATGCCGCGCATCAGGCATTCATGCGTGACCTCGAGCAGGCGTTCCGCGGCGCGCTTGATGGTGCCGACGGGATACATGCGCGAGGAGTCGCCGTGCCAGCCATCGAGGATGTAGGTGACGTCGATGTTGACGATGTCGCCATCCTTCAACGGCTTGTTGTCTGGAATGCCATGGCAGACGACATGGTTGATCGAGGTGCAGGACGATTTCGTATAGCCGCGATAATTGAGCGTCGCCGGCAGCGCGCCATGGTCCATGCCGAATTCGAAGACGAAACGGTCGATGGTATCGGTCGTGACGCCGGGAGCGACCATAGGCACCAGTTCGTCCAGGCAGCGCGCGGTGAGGTCGCATGCCTTGCGCATGCCGGCAAACCCTTCCTCGCCATAAAGGCGGATCTGGCCGGTATTTCTGAGCGGTGCCGTGGCGGCGTCGAGATAGGTGACCATTTTGTCCGTGTAGAAGGTGGGGCGCTGCAGGAGTGCTGGCGTGAAGATCCCCCCAGATTTGGCACTTGGGGGCAAAAGGTTCAAGGAAGAACTGTCTGATACCGCCCGAGTGGGCGGGATATTGGTCTGGTCGGGGTCATCTCTGGTCGGTTTTGCACGGTTTGCTTTCTTTTCCGCCCATCGTGCGTTAGGGCGGGTTATGTTTTGGAGATCGCCTCCCTCACGCAAGTGCGCCAGATCGCTTGAAGCGCCGCTGACGGCAGCCTGCTCATGTCTGATGGGCCTGGTGCTGCTGGCGATGCTGTGTCTCGGCCGGCCTGATGTGCCAACCTTCGCGGACCCTGCACAGGGCGGCGTCAGCGTTGGTCTGGAACGGTCGGGCGAGTTGGCGGCACTGCCGCGTGTCACCAACAAGGCGCAGGCGCTGGAGGTTCGCGGCGCCCGGCCAGTGCTGGCCAAATTCGCCAGCGGCCATCCGGCCCTGCCGGCGCCGCAAGCTGTCTTCCTTCGGTTCGATCCGACGTTACCTGCCGTATTTATTGCCGACCATGGGGCGATCGGCGCGCCCAGCGTACGCAGCAACCAGCCGCGCGCGCCGCCGTCCACGCGGGCCTGAGCGGTCCAGGACCGCAGGTTTCACCATCATTTCCCATGCCATTCGCGTCGCGACCCGTGCGGCGGCCGTCAGCCGCGCATTGGTGGCGCGACGCGTCATTTCCGGATCAATTCAATGCAACGGATCAAGACATTCAAAAGCCTGTCGCGAGCGGCTTCGGCCGCCTCATTCCTCTCCGTCCAGGCGCTCATTTGCATCGGAACCGCTTATTGGGCGATCGCCGAGACGCTCTATTTGTCCGGAGCCGGAGCGCTTGTCCTTGGCGTCCTATTCGCGTTGCCGTCGGCCTATGTTCTGCTGACCGTGGTGCGCATGGCCTTCGACGCGGAGACCGACCCGGCCAACCAATGATCACGCTGCCGGGATGTATGGGGGGACCTGCCGGGCCGCTCGGCGCCGGTAGGTTTTCCTCGGCCCGTTGCGGCAACAACGACCGCTTCCGCAGTGACGACACATTTGCATGGCACGTCAGACCAAGCAACTTTTGACGACGAACGGCGTTGCTGGGGCGACGCCGGTTCTGGAGATGTCGGATGGATAGATTGCAATTCGAGGTGCCGGTGCGGATCGCGCCAGGGTCCGGCTTGCCCGTCGAGGAGATCTACAGCGTCGAGCAGGCGCTCGATTTTCTCCAGGACTGGCCGGCACGCCGGCAGGGACCGGTTTATCAAAAGGCTTTCAATGCCTGCTTCGGCGCAACGGTGGATGTAGTCAAGACCGAGGATGCCTGCCGGGCATTCATGGCGTTCTGCCGTGTCACCGGACTGATGGCCAGCGACATGATGGCGCCGCGCAAGCGTGGCGGTGAGGCCAGGGTGCTGCAGGCCTGAGGGCCGCTCCGTCTATCCCGATCAAACCAGCTCGACTTGATTGCACATGACGATCCGGCGACCGGATCGTCTCGATAGCGGCGTTAAGCTTCCGTTTCCACCTTCGCGGCTAGGCCATTGCTTGTTCAGCAATGGTTGATTCGTTGCGTCAGTCTCATGGTTCGGAAGATGTCCCCAGAAAAAGTCCGTGCGTTCCCGATCGACCGTCAGCTATTCTTGGTCAAAGAAGTTGCAGCCAATCTCGGCAATCTGCACGGCGAGACCGCCACCTCCTTCTGGAAGGCAAAAGCGGTCGAGTTGCTTGATCTTGTCATTGGATCCGGCAGGGACAGGGCGGCAGCCAGTGACGAAGTACGCAGGTTTTTCCTTGCGGTACAGAGAGAACTTTCGGCTGGCACGACCGCCGAAGCGACACCAGTTCTTTCAGCCTGAAGTAATATCCAACCCCCGATAACTCCACGCTATTTGCACGATAGCGCGCGAACGCGGGTCGTAGCTGAGAGTCGGCAAGCGATGGAGCGCTCGGGCCTCGACTTCGGCAGTCGCACGGTCATCTCGCTGCCGGTCTCGCTCGGCCTGCAGCTCGACACGACGGTCGGCCTTGGCTGGACGACGCTGCAGGCCCGGGCCGCGCGGCATGGCAGCATGAGTTCAAGCCGGACCGCTCGGTGGAACCCACCTTCCAGGCAGCACCGGGCTATGCTTTCGTCGTCCAGGGCGCTGGCGCTGCCGAGGACGCAGTCGCCGTCACCGCCGGCGTCAAGCTGAACTGGGGTTCCAAGACATCCGTCTTCGCCACCTTCGACGGCAAGTCGCCGACCGGGTGCATACCTATGGCGGCAATGTCGGGTTCAGGGTGAACTGGTAGGGGCACGGCGTCGGTACGAACCTGTCGCAGGCTGGCGGCTCTGAGGCTCGCCTTCGCCGCCCGTTGGCCCGCCCGAAAAGCGTGGGACGATGCCATAACCTCGTACCGGACCTTGGTCCCATGTTTGTCAGACATAAGTCCTATCGTGCGCCGATCGGCCGACGAAAATTCATTTTTTTGAGGCCAATAAGCCACCGATCAAAAAATGAACCGAACTTTTTAGCCGTTCGTTCATATGTGCGTGTCTTCTAATTTGTCATGACTTTCAAACGCTTCACCCGAATTCGGCTTATGGCGGACGGTATACGCCGGGGTACGAGCGCGAATGTTGCCACCATATTCGCCCTGACCTTACCGATCGTCGTCGGCGCGGCGGGTTTCGGTATCGAAACGTCCTATTGGTATTACAACAGCCTCAAACTTCAGGCGACGGCCGACGCCGCGGCCTATGCCGGCGCGCTCGAACAGATCTCGGGGTCCGACAAGCCGACGATCGTCGCGGCCGCGACCCAGTCGGCCGCCTCCAATGGGCTGGGTTCCGGCACGATCGTCGTCAACACGCCGCCAGCGTCCGGACCGAACACGGCGAAGAAAGCGGTCGAGGTCATCGTCAGCCAGAACCTCGACCGGATGTTCACTTCGATCTTCACGCAGGGTCAGGTTCCCGAAAAGGCGAGGGCGGTGGCCCTCATCACCAATGCCTCGAAGGCCTGCGTGCTAGCGCTCGATCCATCCGCATCGCAGGCTACGCTGTTTTCAGGCAACACCAGCGTGAAGCTCACCGGTTGCTCGGTGATGTCCAATTCGATTGCCTCGGATGCCATCAAGCTTCAGGGTTCGGCAGGCCTCCAGGCCGATTGCCTGATAACGGCGGGCGGCGTCTCTCTCAACAACCCCGTCACGACAGTTTGCGCAGCCCCGATCACCCAGGCGCTGCCGGCCGCCGATCCATTCGCCGGCCTGCCGACGCCGGCGGCCACCAACCCCTGCCAGAACAGCAACAAAGCGACGCTGGCGCCGGGTACGTACTGTAATGGGCTCAGTCTTAGCGGCAGCGTCGCCCTCCAGCCGGGCGTCTATGTCGTTCAGGGCAATCTCAAGATAAACGCCAACGCTGCCATTACCGGCACCGGGGTGACCATCTTCATGTCGGGCAGTTCGACGGTCAGCATAAACGGCAATGCCTCTGTGCAGCTCAGTGCGCCGACTTCAGGCACCTATTCAGGCGTTCTGTTCTATGGCGACAGGACAGGTAACAGCGCATCCAGCACCTTCAACGGCACGGCCGACTCGCTACTGACTGGGGCCATCTACTTCCCAAAACAGCAGATCAGCTATCTCGGCAATTTCTCGGGCAACAGCGGCTGCACCCAGGTCGTCGCCAACACGATCCAATGGTCCGGAAACTCAACCATCAATCAGGATTGCACGAGCCTTGGCATGCAAGATATTCCGGCCACGCAGTCCGTGGCGCTGGTCGAGTAGCCTGCCGTGGAGCGTCGATCGATCTCGTATCTTAAAGATGAGGCGGGCGTTGCGGCCGTCGAGTTCGCAATGATTCTACCCTTCCTGTGCGTTGCGCTGCTCGGCATCCTGGACGGCTGGTCCTACGTGACGAGTTCACTGTCGATGCGCGCCGGCGTCAAGACTGCAGCGAACCTGGTCATGGCAGGATCGACCAATGATACGGCGACCCAGGCCGTTGCCATTTCGAGTTGGGAGAAGCGGCCGGCGGATGGCCAGGTCACGCTAAGCCGGATTTACATGTGCGGGACGACCGTGGTCGACGCCGCCACCCTGTGCAGTGGGCCCAAGGCGCCATCGGTCTATGTTCAGATCCAGGCGTCGGCCACCTGGGTGCCGCCCTTCACCTTCGGCGCCTTTTCCACGTCCAGCGTCATCGGCCACCTGGAGGTGATCCGTGTCCGCTAGAGGCGTCCTTCGTTTCACGGAAACGCAGGCCCGCTCTATGTCCTTGCTTGGACGCAATTCCGGACGGAAAACCGCTTCGCACTTTTCCTGGACCTGCGCCAAGGCAGCCGTGTTCAGGCGGGATCGATCGGGCGGTGCCGGGTTGGAATTCGCATTGATCGCCCCCTTTCTCATCATGCTTTTGTTTGGCATCTTCGCCTTCGGCTGGTCGATGAACTCCATATCCAGTGTTCGCTATACGCTGGAGATGTCGGCACGCTCGCTGCAGCTTCAGAACACGCTGACCCAGGCCGACATCCAGGCTATCGCTACACAGAAACTTCAGGCCCTGGGTTTGAAGGATGTCGTCGTCACGATCGTCATCGATCCAGGGAGTGGTGGCTTCCGCATGGCACATCTGACCGCCAGCTATGCCTTCGTCATCAACTTTCCCTATTTCAGCGCCTTCCCGATCAACTACGCGACGACCGTTACCGTGCCGCTGGTCGGCGGGTAGGCACGGTCCGCCAAGCATGAGCTTTGGTGATCAAGGGATGTACGGCCCGTTGCCTTACCCTGGCGGGTCGCTATTGCGCGGCCGTCCGCATGATCGCCGTCGCAATCGGCCTCGTCGCCTCAATCCGTCCAAGGCAATGATCCGGAATATTCGGCCGAATTGCCTCGGCGCATTCTCTGTCCATGGCCGCGACAGCTTCGCCAGACACTACGTTCGCGGCGTGGGTAGTGGTGGATGATGCGAAAAGAACCGTCTGAGTTATGAGAGCCGAAAAGACGGCGACCTGTATCAGAACGGCGGCAAAGGCGATCTTCTTGAGCATGCGGCGAGAACGCGTGGCACTTCCACTGGTTCCCTCCATGTCACGCTCTTGTCGCGCGGGCGAGGCTTCCCATTATCCCTGGGAGACGGAGCGCCGTTGCCGTCAATGGAACGGCGGATCCTTTGCAGCAGCAAATGGTTCAGGCGCCACGGACATCACGGTCCAATAGTCGTATGGCGGGTTCACGACGATGTTCGGCATTGGCGCGATCGATGCCCTCCACGGTGATCGCGAAGGTGCCGTTTTCGACCCTACCTATCCAGCCTTTTGCTTTCAGATACCAAAGATGAAATTCGAGATGCTCACGAGGACAACCTGACAGGCGTTCAAGTTCTGTATCGCCAATGCCAGGATCGTTGACGTCTTGTCGGCGTTTGACGTAAAGAAGCGAGAGAAGTTTTGCCTGAATTACGACGTCACGCTCTATACCTTTGTTATTGCCGGTTTCCTCAATCAACTCGCGGCGAAGCTTCAAGTGGTCTTTGTACTTGATGTCGTACTGAGCGCGTTTGACCGGGTCTTTCAGGATGTTATGAGCTTCCACGATTTCGCTAAAGCGTGCCTCATCGCCGGTGTCTTGGTTGTCGGGATGGTAGCGCATGGCAAAGTAACGAAACACCCGCTCTAACGTTTCCGAGTTGGCGTTCGGGCTAATTTCGAGAATTTCATAATAGTCAATGAACATAGAGTTGGTTCCCCTGGCGCGCTTATATGCCGATTTACCAGAATACGGAATATCCAACGGCTCAGGATCAAGTCTAGGTGGAGATGTCAGAGCTTTGCTTTGCAAAATCCAGACCTTGGTTCACGGCGATGGACGGTATCAATCACCGCCACGGACAGATGTCGGGCGCCTGTTGGGCGAGGCGCTTCCGGGTGAGCGCTTGCCCAAGCAGACACCCAGATTCGCGACCCTGCACAGATCGCCGATTCGGCAGTGCAAGGTAGGTTTCATCGCGGAAGCTGCCTCTATCGAAGGGGGATTTTCATAGGGTGTTCGAGAGTGGCGAACTCATGGCGCGCTTCGCTGCTCAGACGCTTGGGCTGCTACTACCCCGGACAAGCCCCGGCAATGGGATGGCTCAACCAATCGCTGGCGACGAGCGCGAAGAGATCACTAGCGGGAACCTATCCGGTCGATCACGACCCGCTCGGATTCATCGGCGGTGTGTCATCGTTCCGCAGGAAACGTCCCAGGGAGCTTCGGTTCGCCAGGCGCATGCTGCGGAAGGAAATTAGAGCCCGAAAGAGAAAACCCAAGGGTTGGTATCGTACCCCAGGCGCGGCTTGGGTTTGCTTGTGTCAGTCTGTGATGAAATGGCGGTACCGGTTGCCGTACAATCCAATTTTGCTGCCTTTACCGCCTTGATCGACAGACCAGCACATGCGTTGGTGGTGACCTTTGCCTTCTTTTCGTGCGCCACGGCGGCACTTGACGCGGCAAGGACAACAGCCGCGCACGCGATAGCAGTTTTCATTAGAGGCTCCTATTTTAGGAAAAACTAATGAAAAGTTAACGTAACGTCAGATAACCGTCAACGGACAGGATCGACCCCGGTGGTGCCATCAAGGTCCGCGGTCGGTGCACGTGATTTCGGAAACCGAATTGTGCCACCACTCAGTACAACTCGACCCAAGGGCCGACGGCAAAAGTACGCGGCAGCCGCCAAAGGCGTGCCGAATCCGTGTTGGCTGCCGATACTCCAAAGACATTGTTGGTAATATAACGGCGATGAATGCGGTTCTCAAAGAGCTTGAGCGGCATTTGGCCGCTCCATTGGCCGCTGGCGATCGGGAACTACTCGAACGAGAAGCCGAAAAGCTCCGAGCATGATTACTTTGTCGACCGCCGGCAATGGAGTGGGATCTGAATCCTAAGCTTCAGTGCGCCAGGTGCGGAGGGAAGGCGGCCCGGCTGCCGGGGGTTTTTTCCTTTGGGGGACCAGCAGCCGAGCCATGCCGGAGTTCCTCCCGGCTGATTTGATCATGCTCCTATATTAGTAAGAACGCAAATACGATTTGGAATCTGATACGAGCGCTCCGGGAGACGCCAGCGCGCCCCAGAGGCCTCGGCGATGTAGGACAGCGGCGGCGGGAGACGCATGCTGGCGGGCTGCTACGCTTACAAATCCGTCAGATAGGTCTTCATCGCCCCGATGCGGCATGCCAGCTTCCTCGAACGCGTCGCCATAGGCTACGAAGCCGAGCTTCCTTCGTCCAGACGCTCAGTCGTAGATGATCTGGCTGCGCGATCCGTCCAACGTGACGAAGCCGATGTGCCGCCGATCCTGATAGAACTCGCACGACGCGACCAACCGACGGGGGGCATGCGCCTTGTTGCGGATTTCGAATTCGATCGTCACCTTCAGCGGATCAACTTGCTCCGTGACGCTGATGCGCCTGTAACTGTTGTGCCTCTCACCACCATGCAGTTCGAAAAAACGCAGAAAGTTCTCACACCGTGCGATTGGGGTCAGCGCCGGCTCCGAGGCTGCCGGCGAAAGCATCAATGCGTAGGCGCCCGAATCGCGGTCATTTCCTCAAACCTAACGCCGGCGCCGCCGTCGACCATCTGTCCGTCTTCGAGGAAGATAACGCCGGCTTCACGGAGCGGGCGTTCCAGGACGTCCAGTGTGGCGTTGCGGGGGTTGACATTCCAGTCTCGCGCGCAGCAGAACCTCGCCGACGCGGCCAAGGTCGGCGTTGCGACGCGTTCGAAACGATGGTGGCGATGTCGGCGGCGACGGTAAAGCACACCGAAATCAGCGATGAGGAGCTTTTCGGCCCGACTGGCGGGGCGACAGTCAATTGATTCACAGACTGGCCATTTTTTGGCCCGGCGATTTCGGCTTCCGGGCCTTTTGCATTCAACGGAACGAGATGCCGGGAAGCCGGTTAACTGGGTATGCCAATCAAGGTCAAAGAACCTCCGGCGAGGCCCGACCCGAAGAAGCCACCTGTCCGTCGTCCCGACGAGGAAGAATCGCCACAGCCCAAACATGTCGATCCGCCGCCGCGAGATGTGCGAGAGGCACCAGTACCAAATCCCAACGGCGATAAGAAATCCTAAGCGTTCCGCAAGCGAAAAAGGGCCCGACTGCTTCGGGGGGCGACATTGCTGTCTGTGGCGGAAAAATCACGCAACTCGAAAATCCAGCACTTCAACTGACGCGAGCTTATTATCCAGCTAAGCAAGGCGTACCGTTGTCCACGGGTAAAAGGGGACACTCCTCCCGAACTGGCGCCCGCTGCGGAAAAACGTGGTGGGCGCTCTCTTATTCCCCGAAAGGGCCCGGCGGCCACCGGCTTGCCGGGCCTTTCTTGTGCCTTGCAGGCTTGCGAGCGTCACTTGTGCGATTGCTGGAAGCCGGCCACGTCGTATTGAGATACGCTCTTCGGGTTCTTTGAGTTCTGCGGCTGCTCGCCGGCATAGTGTGTTCCCGCATTCCCATCGGGATTGAAGGCAGAACCCGGGGCAGAGCTGGCGTGGCCAGGGGTGGTGCTACCTGTTTCAGAGGTGCCGATCGTTTGGCTGGGCTGACCAGTCCTGCCTGTTACGGTATAGACGCTGGCAGCCAAAGCCGTGCTGGCGGAGGCTATGAACAAGCCGGCGATCATTGGCGTGAGGAGATGCTTCATGGTGTTCTCCTTTGCGTTTCAGGAAGGCGCTCGGGGTTAAGAGCAACCGGCATGAAGCACGAACGTTTTTCGGGCCGGCTTTTATTCCGGCGGCTTCGGCTTCCGGGCCTTTTTTGTCGGATGATTCTCGGCCCATATTGACCAAATCTTGGACAGAGGCCGGTAAAAATTCACTAAGTGCTTGATTTTGCTGGTACGCCCAAGGGGAATCGAACCCCTGTTACCGCCGTGAAAGGGCGGTGTCCTGACCGCTAGACGATGGGCGCGCTCAGATGAAAGCGGCTTATACTGACGTTGAACGCAACCGGCAACCCGTCTGTGGCCGCTCCCGACAACTTTTTTCCGACCTGCCGAAGCGATCGATTTGCGCGGCCTTGACACCAGTTTCCGGCCGCTGCCCCAACAAGACGACCGCGTCGATTTGCGAACTCTTTCAGGCGATTGCGAGCCACTTCGACGTTGGATCGCCCCGCGACACCAGATTCTGCCTGGTGTCCGGCTGGCCCACTCAGAAATCAGCCCTCGTCACCGCCGCCGCGCCTCCGGCAGCGCCAGTTCCAGTCGCGCTCGGGACCGACATCGACGTGAACCGATTCGGTGTGGCAGTAGGTGCCGACACCGCCACGGCCGGGCATCGTCCTGATGTAGCTCGCCAGCTCCCATTTGGAGACGCCGGGCACCTGGATGTCGGCGGCGGCGCAATACATGTGCAGCGAATTCTTGGCGCCGTTGGCGCGACGGTTGCGGGCAGGGTCGCGATAGCCCGAGGTGACGACCATCTTGCGGCCGTAATGGCCTTCGATCGTCTTCAGCACGCGCACCAGCGACGGCTTCAGGCAGGCCACATCGACGCTTTCGTTCTGCCTCAGCAGCCCGTTGGGCGCTAGGCGCGCCATGCCGGCGGCGGACGCAACCTGATAGGAGCCGCCTTCGTCCTCGTTGAGGTCGACGTCGCTTTCATCGTCGAGGCCGGATTTGCGCTTGATCTCGAACAGGGCCGTCTGGCGCACGCCGGGCAGGGCGTCGCTGCCCGTGATGTGACCGGCTTCGTCGCCGGTCGAAGCCAACTGTATCGGCTTTGCCGCGGAATCGGCGGAGGCCAAAGTAATGATCGGCTTTGCCGCCGCCGGCGCTGGTTTGGTTTGCGCGGCCGGCTGTTCGCCCGATCGCGTGTTGACCAGCGGAGCAGGCGTCGCCGAGGCAGGCGTGGCGCCAAACATCGAGGCCAGGAAGCCTCTTTTCTTCGGCGGCTCGGCTCGCGGTGTTTCACCCGCGGTCACATAGACCGGGTTGTTCATCACCGGCGCCGCGGCGGGCTTTGGCGCCGTCACGGCGGCATCGGCGGCGGCGATCTTTTGGGCGACCGCGTCGGTCTGCTGCGCCGTCTGCACCGGCTGCTGCAGGGACTGCGGCGTTTGTCCCGCGATTGTTTCAGCGCCGGCCGGCGCTATCAGCGGAAAGGTGGCTTCGGGCTTGGCCATCGGCACGTAGGCGACCGTTTCGGGTAGTGCCGTGTCACCTTCGCTCATAACGGTCGTTTGCGTGGCCGTCATCTGCGATGACGAATCGGCGGTGGCGACCGGCTTACTGGTGGTTCCCGCGTGGATGTCCAAAGAGGAGGTATTGTAGCCAGGCATCACGACCGACATTGTCGGGTCGCCAGCCGATGTGCAGGAGGCCAGGAGCACGGAGCAGAGCGCTGCCACGATGGCGCGGCGTTCTCCCTTTGCGAGGCTCCATCCTTTTGATTTCAAAGCCAAATTCCCCCTCGATGTCCGGTCGGTACTTCCTTGGCGGCGTGAGATGTCGCCGTCCAAGGTGACCTTTGTCTCCGATCCGGAAACGAGACCTGTGTCAAATCCGCAAGCTTGAAAATTTTTTTGCAGTGATTGCCGAATTACGGCTGCTTGATGGTTGACGACACCATTTCGCCCGCTTTTACGGGCCCGTCAACTCACCAGACATTACAGTCGGTTACACACGCACCTTGACATAGGTGCCAGGCGCATCGCCCAAGGTTTTCATATGCTTGCCAGGTTTGCGGGCCGGCACGCGGGTGTTGTCCTTGGCCTCTATCCAGCTTTGCCAATGCGGCCACCAGGATCCGGGATGGTCGGTTGCCCTGGCTATCCATTGGTCGAAGTCACCGATCGGCGCGCCGCCGGTCCAGTACTGGTATTTGTTGGAGGCGGGCGGATTGACGACGCCTGCGATATGGCCAGAGCCCGCCATCACATACTCGACCTTGCCGCCGAAATATTTAGAGCCGAGGAAGACGGACAGCGCCGGCGCGATATGATCCTCCCTGGAGGCGAGGTTGTAGATCGGGATGGTGACATCGCCGAGCGAGACCGTGTGCCCCGCCAGTTCCATCGTGCCGCGCGAGAGGTTGTTCTCGAGATAGCAGTTGCGCAGGTAGAAGGAGTGATTGGCCGCCGCCATGCGGGTCGAATCGGCATTCCAGTAGAGCAGGTCGAAGGGCAGGGGTTCCTTGCCGCGCATATAGTTGTTGACGACATAGGGCCAGATCAGGTCGCCGGAGCGCAGCATGTTGAAGGCGGTCGCCATCTTGGTGCCGTCGAGATAGCCCTTTTCATTCATCGACTTTTCCACCGCCGCGACCTGTTCCTCGTCGACGAACACTTTCAGGTCGCCGGCATAGGTGAAGTCGACCTGGGTGGTGAAAAAGGTCGCCGACTTGATGCGGTCGTCGCCTTCCTTGGCCATCAGCGCCAATGCCGCCGCCAGCAGCGTGCCGCCGACGCAGTAGCCGATCGCGTTGACATCCCGTTCGCCTATGGCTTTCTCGATCGTGTCGAGGCCGTATTGCAATCCTTCCCTGATGTAGGCTTCCCAGTTCTTGGCACCGTGACGCTCGTCCGGATTGATCCAGGAGATGACGAAGACGGTGTGGCCCTGCTCGATCGCCCAGCGGATGAAGGATTTCTGCGGGTTGAGGTCGAGTATGTAGAACTTGTTGATCCACGGCGGGCAGATCAGCAGCGGGCGTTTCAGCACCGTCTCGGTCACCGGCTCATACTGGATGATCTCCGCGACATCGCTGCGGCCGACGACCTTGCCGGGCGTGGTGGCGATGTTCTTGCCGATCTCGAAGGGAGAATAATCGGCCTGGCGCAGCTTCAGGTCGCCCTTGCCGGCGGCGATGTCCTCGGCCAGCATCTTCATGCCGCGCACCAGGTTCTCGCCGTTGGAGGCCACGGTTTCGCGAAACAGCTCCGGGTTGGTCAGAATGAAATTCGACGGCGAGATGGCGTTGGACACCTGCTTGACGTAGAAGCTCGCCTTGTGGCGGGTGTGCTCGTCCAGACCTTCGGCGTGCTCGACCAGTTCGGACGCCCAGCGCGAGGTGACGAGATAGGCCTGCTTGAGGAAATCGAAGAAGGCATTGCGGCCCCATTCCGGATCCTGGAAGCGCTTGTCGCCAAGCTCGGGCTTGACGGCATCGTCGGGACCTTCGGCGTTGGGGCTGACGCGCTGGATGGCGTTCGCCCACACAGTCATATAGCCGGCGAACAGCCGCGTCTGCGCTTCGAGCGCGCGCTGCGGGTCGGCAAGCCAGTATTCGCTGAGCTTGGAGAACGTCTTGACCATGTCGACGACCGGTTCGGCGACGTGGTCACGCACCTCGCCGCGTTCGCGCGGCTCGGCCCAGGCGGATGCCGCCTTGCCGGCCTGCTCGACCATGCGCGCCATATTCAACGCGAAGCGCTCCGGATCTTTCACCAGATATTGCTCGACGGTCGAAGGTCCGCCATCTTCCGCTTTGCCCGAATCGGGTGTCTTGGACATGGTGCGCGGGGTTCCTCCCGAAGCGTTTTCTTGACATATTACCATGGGACCTCCGACCGGGTCCAACGTCGCTCTACATCGGCTGCCAAGGAAACAATATGACGATTAACATTGGCGAGACTGTTTTTTTCGGCGCCGGTCACTTTTGCCGCATCGGTGCGGCAATCTTCCTCATTGGGGTTGCCGGGTGTTCGAGCACGAATACCAGCGGTCCGGTGCCGATGGCCGAGGATGCGGGCCCGAAGGATACCGGCACCTTTCCGAATCTGAACATCCCGCCGAAGGTGGCGAACAAACAGTTCACCGAAGCCGAGAGGAATGCGAAACTCGCTGAACTGAAGGCCGACGAGAACGCACAAGCGCCAAAAGGGGGCGCCCCAAAGGTCACCAATCAGGCGGCGCTGACGAATCTGGCCAAGCAGCATGGCCCCCAGACGCTGAAGCAGATCGAAGGCAAATGCGACCCCGCCCTCGACCCTACCTGCAAATGAGTATATAGCGCGCGCCCAACGCCCCTGAATGTCTGGGCTCTTTCGATGTCTGGAACCGTCATGGAAGAATTTCACAAGGTCCGCCGCCTTCCGCCCTATGTTTTCGAGCAGGTCAACCGGCTCAAGGCCAGCGCCCGCTCGCGCGGTGCCGACATCATCGACCTCGGCATGGGCAATCCGGACCTGCCGACACCCAAGGCGATCGTCGACAAATTGTGCGAAGTGGTGCGCGATCCGCGCACGCATCGTTATTCTTCCTCGCGCGGCATTCCGGGCCTGCGCCGGGCCCAGGCGGCCTACTATCAGCGCCGCTTCGGCGTGAAGCTCGACCCCGACACGCAGGTGGTGGCCACGCTTGGCTCGAAGGAAGGCTTCGCCAACATGGCGCAGGCGATCACCGCGCCCGGCGACGTCATTCTGTGCCCCAATCCGACCTATCCGATCCATGCCTTCGGCTTCATCATGTCGGGCGGCGTCATCCGTTCGCTGCAGGTCGAGCCCGATGACGGCTTCATTCCGGCGGTCGAGCGGGGCATCCGCCATTCGATCCCGAAGCCGCTAGCGCTGATCCTCAACTATCCGTCGAACCCGACGGCGCTGGTCGCTTCGCTCGATTTCTACAAGGACGTGGTGGCATTCGCGAAGAAGAACGACATCATCATCCTGTCCGACCTCGCCTATTCGGAGATCTATTTCGACGGCAATCCGCCGCCTTCGGTGCTGCAGGTGCCAGGCGCCATCGATATCTGCGTCGAGTTCACCTCGATGTCGAAGACCTTCTCCATGCCTGGCTGGCGCATGGGCTTTGCCGTCGGCAACGAGCGGCTGATCTCGGCGCTGACCCGGGTGAAATCCTATCTCGACTACGGCGCCTTCACGCCGATCCAGGTGGCGGCGGCACATGCGCTCAACGGCGACGGCGCCGATATCGCCGAGGTGCGTGACATCTACCACAAGCGCCGCGACGTGATGGTCGATGCCTTCGGTCGCGCCGGCTGGACCATTCCGGCCCCGGCCGCCTCGATGTTCGCCTGGGCGCCGATCCCCGAACCTTTCCGTCATCTCGGCTCGCTCGAATTCTCCAAGCTGCTCATCGAACACGCTGATGTGGCCGTGGCGCCCGGTGTCGGCTTCGGCGAACATGGCGACGATTTCGTGCGCGTGGCGCTGGTCGAGAACGAGCACCGGATCCGCCAGGCGGCGCGCAACATCAAGCGCTTCCTGTCGACCAGCGCCAAGCAGCCCAACAATGTGGTGCCGCTGTCCGCCCACCGGTAAGCCGTAAATAATTTCGATCTGACTTGAGGGACATCGCCGGCTATGGCTGAAGCACTGCGTGTTGGAATTGCCGGACTTGGCACGGTCGGTGCGTCGGTGGCGCGCGTGCTGCGCGACAAGGCAGCGGAACTGACCCGACAATGCGGGCGCGACATCACCGTCACCGCGGTGTCGGCGCGCGACCAGAAGCGCGACCGTGGCGTCGATCTCGGTTCGGCGACATGGTTCGACGACCCGGTCAAGATGGCGCAGACCGCCGACATCGATGTGTTCGTCGAGCTGATCGGTGGCGATGAGGGGCCGGCGCGCTCGTCGGTGAAGGCAGCGCTCGAAGCCGGCCGCCACGTCGTCACCGCCAACAAGGCGCTGCTCGCCAAACATGGCGTGGCACTTGCCGAAATCGCCGAGAAGAAAGGTGTGCTGCTCAACTATGAAGCAGCGGTGGCAGGCGGCATTCCTGTCATCAAGACGATGCGCGAGGCGATGGCCGGCAATTCGGTCACCCGCGTGTTCGGCATCCTCAACGGCACCTGCAACTATATCCTGACGCGCATGGAGGCCGAAGGTATCTCGTTCGACGCCTGCCTGAAGGACGCACAGCGGCTCGGCTACGCCGAAGCCGATCCGACCTTCGACATCGAGGGCCACGACACCGCGCACAAGCTGTCGATCCTGACCAGCCTTGCCTTCGGCACGAAGATCGCCGCCAACGACATCTACATGGAAGGCATTTCCAACATCACCCAGGCCGATATCCGGGCGGCGGGCGATCTCGGCTACCGGATCAAGCTGCTCGGCGTCGCGCAGCGCACCGAAAGCGGCATCGAGCAGCGCGTCCACCCGACCATGGTGCCGACGGCCTCTGTCATCGCGCAGGTGCATGGCGTCACCAATGCGGTGGCGATCGAAACCGACATCCTTGGCGAACTGTTGCTTTCAGGCCCCGGCGCTGGTGGCAATGCCACCGCCTCGGCCGTCATTGGCGACGTCGCCGACATCGCCAAGAGCCGCCCAGGCTTCCAGCACGGCCCTGTCTTCGGCCGGCCAGCGAAGGAGCTGAAACCCTACAAGAAAGCGCAGATGCGCAGCCATGAGGGCGGCTACTTCATCCGGCTGACCGTCCATGACCGCATCGGTGTGTTTGCCGCCATCGCCAAGCGCATGGCCGACAACGACATTTCACTGGAATCGATCGTCCAGCATGCGGTCAGCGGCGAGGCCGCGGCGCAGAAGACGGTCATCCTCGTGACCCACGAGACCACCGAGGCCGCCGTGCGCAAGGCCGTCGACGGTATCACCAAGGATGGCCACCTGACCGACAAGCCGCAGGTCATCCGCATCGAGCGGGCAGGGTAGCGCCCGAGCGCCGTCGGGCGGGGCCACGCCGGCGTTACTTCGCAGATAGCCGTGATCGGCCGGAACGAAACCGCGCCGGCGCCGTTCTCTTGGTCAACAACCAAGGGAGCCGTTTGATGGCCGACACCAACAAGTCCGACAGCCCGAATATCGACGACATCCAGAAGACGCTGGAAAAGCAGATCGCCGAACTGCGCAGGGAGATCACCAAGATCAACAAGAGCATTTCGGCGCGCGGCGCGGAAATGCTGGATGACGCCAGCGAGCAGGCTTCGGACTTCTACGAGACGGCCGCGGCCCGTGCGTCGCGAACAGCGCAGCAGCTGCGCAGCCAGGCCCAGGCGGTGTCAGACGTCGCACGCGAAAACCCGGGCACGACGACCGCTGTTGTCGGCATGATCGGGCTGCTCGGCTTTCTGGCCGGGCTTGCTGTCGGCCAGTCGATGAACGATACGTCGCGCCGCTGGTATTGAGCAACACTGAGCCGACGTCGCCGGCTCGGTTTCCCGATTTCAGGAATTGATTTTCAAGGAGGGGCACCATGGCGTCATCCGTGTTGATCGGCATACTGATCACGTTCCTGGTCATCATTCTGGTCCTCTATCTGGTTCAGCGCCTGCCGCTCGATGCCAGGATGAGACAGATCGTCCAGATTATCGTCATCATCATCGGCATCGTTTCGCTGCTCAGATATCTCGCGGTTTTCTAGGGCCAGTTTCGCGTTTTATGTGGGCTCGGTTCTGCCGCGCCGGGCTCACCTCGTTTCAAAGATGTGGTTTAACCTCGTTTCAAAAATGTGGTTTAATCGATTGATATTGCTTGTCTTTCGATAAAACGTCCGGCAGGTCTTGCCGTTGTCATGCTCGTTTGACAAAACAGGTCCGCCTCCGGCGGGAGGTGGTATTCGAACGAGGATTTCTCCCAATGAATGTGGCCCAGAACATTGTCGCCGGCCTTGACCGGATACTCACCATGGAGCTGGTGCGCGTCACCGAACGGGCCGCGGTCGCGGCCGCCAGGCTGCGTGGCCGCGGCGACGAGAAAGCCGCCGACCAGGTCGCGGTCGATGCCATGCGCCAGGAACTCAACCGGCTTGCCATCAAAGGCACTGTGGTGATCGGCGAGGGTGAGCGGGACGAAGCGCCGATGCTTTACATCGGCGAGGAGGTCGGCACCGGTAAAGGCCCGGCGGTCGATATCGCGCTCGATCCGCTGGAAGGCACGACGATCTGCGCCAAGAACCTGCCGAATGCGCTCGCCGTCATCGCGATCGCGGAGAAGGGCAGCCTGCTGTTCGCTCCCGACGTCTATATGGACAAGATCGCCATTGGGCCGGGCTATGCCGAAGGCGTCATCGACATCGATGCCTCGCCGGCCGAAAACATCGCCAGCCTGGCCAGGGCCAAGGGCGTCACGGTGTCAGACATCACGGCCTGTATTCTCGACCGGCCACGCCACGCCAGGCTGATCGACGCCGTGCGTGCCACGGGAGCCGCGATCCGGCTGATCGGCGATGGCGACGTTGCCGGCGTCATCCACACCACCGATCCCGACGAGACCGGCATCGATATCTATCTCGGCACTGGCGGCGCGCCGGAAGGCGTGCTGGCGGCCGCCGCACTGCGCTGCACCGGCGGCCAGATGCAGGGCCGGCTGATCCTCGATACGCCGGAGAAGGTCTCACGCGCCGCCAAGATGGGCATTTCCAATCCGAAGCGGGTCTACCGGGCGGAGGACATGGCGCGCGGCGACGTGCTGTTCGCGGCCACCGGCGTCACCGATGGCAACATGCTGGCGGGGGTCAAGTTCGGCCGCACCTACATCACCACTCATACGATCGTGCTGCGCTCGTCATCGCGGACCGTGCGGGAGATCAAGGCCCGGCACCAGGATCTGGATAAGTTCTAGACCCGCTTGCGAAGCCGCATCACAGTTGTTAGCCATTCGGCTGCTGCCGACGGTGGCGGCAAGGGTTAACGATAAGACCGTTCAACCGCCGCGCGGCCCTGATTTGAGGGGCCGGCGAGTGGTGCGGTCGGCCAATGGTTTCGGTGCGCGGCTGAAAGGCGGAAAGCGTAGTTCTTCTTGAGATCTCCCGCGACGGCGTACCATCCTGAACCGCTTGGCCTTTGGCCTATCCTGCGGCCAACCGTGAGTTGGCAAAGCGCATGATGGGCGAAAGGCGTCTTTTCCTCGATGTCAGGCAGTCGGCTACCGGTCTCTCCTGGGAGCACCGGCTGACCGAACGGCAGGACATGATCGCGCTTGCCATCGCGCAGGGCCATGGCGTGCCCGATATCGTCGCGCGCGTCCTGGCCGGACGCGGCGTCACCGCCGAGCAGACCGAGCGGTTCCTCGATCCGACGATCCGCGACCTGTTGCCGGATCCGGCCTCGCTGACGGACATGGACAGAGCCGCCATCCGCATCGCGGCAGCGGTGATGGCGCGGGAAAAGGTCGCGATCTTCGGCGATTACGATGTCGACGGTGCCGCCTCGTCGGCCTTGCTGAAGCGGTTCCTGACGCATTTCTCCGTGCCGTCGGAGATCTATATCCCGGATCGTATCTTCGAGGGCTATGGTCCCAATCCCGATGCCATGCGCGAGCTCGTCTCACGCGGCGCGACCCTCATCGTCACTGTCGATTGCGGCACCAACAGCGCCGTTTCCGTCGACGCGGCCAATGCGGCTGGCGCCGATGTCGTGGTGCTCGACCACCATCAGGTCGGCGGCGCCTTGCCGGCCGCAATTGCGGTCGTCAATCCAAACCGCGACGACGACCTTTCGGGGCAGGGCCATCTCTGTGCCGCGGGCGTGGTCTTCCTGGCCCTGGTGCAGACGGCGAGGGTGCTGCGCGGCCTGACCGATGCCACGCAGCCGGACCTGCTTTCGCTGCTCGATCTCGTGGCGCTTGCCACCGTCTGCGACGTGGTGCCGCTCACCGGCGTCAACCGGGCTTTCGTCGTCAAGGGCCTGCAGATGGCGCGCCAACAGAGGAATGAAGGGCTGGCCGCATTGGCGCGGGTGTCGCGGATCGGCGAACCGATCAGCACCTTCCATCTCGCCTATCTGATCGGTCCGCGCATCAATGCCGGCGGCCGCATCGGCGACGCGGCTCTCGGCAGCCGGCTGCTTGCGACAGACGATCCGGTCGAGGCGGGGACCATTGCCGAAACGCTCGACCGGCTGAACCAGGAGCGGCAGCTGATGGAGCAGGAGATGCTGGCCGCGGCGCGGGCCGAGGCCGATGCCGAGCTTGCGGGTGGCAACGGCCCGGCGATCGTCGTCACCGCCAGCAACAACTGGCATCCCGGCATTGTCGGCCTGCTTGCCTCGCGGCTGAAGGATCATGCGCGCCGGCCAGCCTTCGCCATCGCTTTCAACGCCAACGGCACCGGTACCGGGTCGGGCCGTTCGGTTTCGGGCTTCGATCTTGGGAGATTGGTTCGCGAAGCCGCCGACGCCGGGCTGATCGTCAAGGGCGGCGGCCATGGCATGGCGGCCGGCATCACCGTTGAGCGTGTCAGGCTCGGCGAACTCAGGGCGTTTTTCGAAGAACGGGCGGCTGCCGACGTGTTTCGGCTGCAAGACGAGGAAAGCCTGGCGATCGATGGCGCGCTTGCCGCGGAAGGTGCGACGCTCAGTCTGCTCGATACTCTGGAAAGAGCGGGGCCCTTCGGCGCCGGGCATGTCGCGCCGGTTTTTGCCATGCCGCGCCATCGGCTGGCCGATATCAGGCCAGTCGGCACCAACCACATCCGCGCGGAGCTGCAGTCGGAGAGTGGCGGACGCATTCAGGCGATCGCCTTTCGCGCCGTCGACACGGCGCTTGGCGAATTCCTGTTCAAGAACCGGGGCAAGGCCGTGCATGTCGCCGGCTCGCTGTCAGGCAATTACTGGAACGGCAGCCGCTCGGTGCAATTTCGCATTATCGATGCGGCGCGGGCGTAACCGCCCGAGCCGCGGAACTCAGCTGGCCAATGCATAGCAAAGCAGCGTCACCCTCCGTCAACATTGAACGGCATAGCAGGCATCTCGAAGGGATAACTCTAGGCCAGAACCGACTGCAGCCGGGTCAGTTCGCCGATCTGCGCCATGGTCGCCTGGTAGCCGAGTTGGATCGCCTCGTCGGCGCGATGGAATTCGGTGAGGCCGATATGGCTGAGCTTGGGCTGCAGCGACATGTCAGGCGGATCGCCGGCAAGCCTGGCGCGCGAGATGCGGTCCTGGATGATGTTGAAGGCCTCGACCATGACGCCCGTGATGCCGAGGCGCGTCTGATGCGACTGATGCTCAGGATCGAATTGACCGGCGCGCGGCGCGTCCTTCTCGATGACCAATTCGCCGGCACTGTGCTTTATGACAGCGGCGCGGCCGAACAAATCGTAATGCAGGTTGACCGCGACGACGAGAGGCTGCTCGTAGGCGCGGCAGACCGATACCGGCACCGGATTGACCAACGCTCCGTCGACCAGCACACGGCCGTTGCAATTCACCGGCTCGAACACGCCAGGCAGTGCATAGGATGCGCGCATGGCCGTGATCAGCGAGCCGCTCGACAGCCAGATTTCGTGGCCGGTGCGGATTTCCGATGTGACACAGACGAATGGCTTGGGCAGGTCTTCGAACCGGACACCCGCCACATGCTCACGCAGACGTGCGTCCAGCTTCATGCCGCCGAAGAGGCCGCTGCCGCGCAGATTGAGATCGAGCAGGCCGAAGATGCGCCGCCTGGTGAGGCTGCGGGCGAACTCTTCCAGCTCATCCAGTTTGCCGGCGAGATAACAGCCGCCGACCAGCGCGCCGATCGAGGTGCCGGCGATCATCGAGACTTCGATGCCCGCCTCATCGAGCGCGCGCAGCACGCCGATATGGGCCCAGCCTCTGGCGCAGCCACCGCCCAGGGCGAGCGAAATTCCTGTTTTCCTGGGAGATTTCGTTTCGGATGCGCCGCCGGGAGAGGACAGGCCGTTGGCCTCCCTGACGTCTGGTCTGTTCCGCAATGACGCCCACTCGAGCATCATGATCTCCCTTGTCCCAAGGCTAATATACGGACGGGCCGTATCGAAAGGATGAATCTGTGTGGTTGGTATGAGGCAGAAGGTTCAAGCTCAGGTCTTTCGATACGTGGTTTGCGCATCGAACAGCGGCTTGCTGCCGTCGTCGGCAAGCGTCCCCTTACCGTCGACCAGCCCCACCGTCCGATAAAAGCATGAACGCCGGCCGGTGTGACAGGTTGCGTCGTGGCCCAACACTTTCACGCGGAGCCACAATGCATCCTGGTCGCAGTCGGTGCGCATCTCGATGACATGCTGGAAATTGCCCGAGGTTTCGCCCTTTTTCCAAAGCGCATTGCGCGAGCGCGACCAGTAGTGGGCGACGCCACTCTCCAGGGTCAGCGCCAATGCCTGTGCGTTCATGTGCGCGACCATCAGCAGCATCCCGTCTTCGGCATCGGTGACGACGACGGTCACAAGGCCGGCAGTGTCGAAGCGCGGTGAAAACACCGCGCCTTCTTCCAAGGCCTTCTTGTCTGACGAAGCTTTCGGAAATTCCAGTGCCGACATCACCGATGTATTTTCCTGTTTGACCATGATCTTATCCGGAAAACCGGTTCCCACGTTTCGGGATCATGGTCTAGCGATATCGGCCTAGGCGTTATGCCCCGCCGCCACGCACCATGGTGACAAAACGAACCTGCTCCTCGGGCGTGTCCTTGAAGACGCCGGTGAAGGTGGAGGTGAGTGTGGTGGAGCCCTGCTTGCGGATGCCGCGCATGGCCATGCACATGTGCTCCGCCTCGATCATGACGGCGACGCCGCGAGGGTTGAGCACATCCTGGATAACGCCGGCGATCTGCGCGGTCAGCGCTTCCTGCGTCTGCAGGCGATGGGCAAAGATATCGACGACGCGCGCGATCTTCGACAGGCCGACGACCTTGCCATCCGGCAGATAGCCGACATGCGCCTTGCCGATGATCGGCACCATGTGGTGCTCGCAATGCGAATGGAACTGGATATCCTTTACGATGACGAGGTCATCATAGCCGGCGACTTCCTCGAACGTGCGGCCGAGTTCCTCCGCCGGGCACATGTCGTAGCCGCCGAACATCTCGCGGAAGGCCTTGGCCACGCGTTTGGGCGTGTCGATCAGCCCCTCGCGGTTCGGATTGTCGCCGGTCCAGCGCAGCAAAGTGCGAACGGCGGCCTCGACCTCGGCTTCGCTTGGCCGGTCGGTGACCGGTTTTTCCATGTAGGCGGACTGAGGCATGAGTTTCTTGATGACGGCATCCATAAAAGGCGTCTCCCGTAGTTCCTCTCTCAGGAGGAACGAGTTGAACGGACCACGACCTTTCGGTGTCGGAAACTCGCCCCGTTTCCAGCCCCGTAAGCGGCGTGAACTTCCCGGCCAGGACAGCGGCGTTCGTCGCCTTGTCGTTACCGGATTGCCAGCATTATATAAGACCGTAGCGAGCGAAAGGAAGACGCGGCAGCGGCAATCGCTGTTCGCTGGGCGGCGACGGATTGGAAAATAATGATCAACGACGTCTACAACGCGAAAATTCTCGGTTTTGCCGGAAACATCGCCCGCATCGGCCGGCTCGATCATCCTGACGCAACCGCAAAGGCGCATTCCAAGCTGTGCGGTTCGACGGTCACCGTCGACCTCAAGATGGCGGACGGCGTGGTTACAGACTTCGCCCATGACGTGAAGGCCTGCGCACTTGGCCAGGCGTCGTCCTCGATCATGGCGCAGCATGTCGTCGGCGCGAGTGCCGAGGAGTTGCGCGCGGTGCGCGATACGATGCTGAAGATGCTGAAGGAAAACGGCGAACCGCCGGAGGGGCGCTTCGCCGACCTCAAATATCTGGAGCCGGTGCGCGACTACAAGGCGCGGCATGCCTCGACCATGCTGACCTTCGACGCCGTGGTCGACGCGATCGGTCAGATCGAAAAGAAGCGCGCCGAGCAGGCGGCTTGAGCTTGGGAATTCGCGACCTGACTTGCCGTGGGCTGCTATTTGCCTGGAGCCTTGTCGTCGTATTTGCGTCGAGCGGCGGAGTGGGCAGGGCGGACGTTCAGCGCGATGTCGGCGACTATCTCATGAAGGCCATCCAGCCCTGTTGGAACCAGCCTGCAAACACCCACAGCATTGCGCGCGTCCAGATCAGGTTGAACAAGGACGGTTCGCTCGCCGGCCCGCCAAAAGTCCTCGGTCCTGTCACGTCACAGCCGGACAAAGTAGCCGAGGCGGCCGCCAGGGCAATCACCCGCTGCGCGCCGTTTCCCGGCCTGACGCCCTATGCGGCGCACTACGATCTGTGGCGCGATGTCATCCTCACTTTCAACCCGGCAGAGGACACGTCGGATCAGCCCTTGGGGGTCGATGAGAAGGATCTCGAAAAACTCCTGGAGAAATATCGCAAGAAGCCAGATTAGCCGGAGCAGTGCACGCGCCTCAGGCGTTTGCTCCCAGCGCTCGTCTGCTGTCCGCGAACTCACTTCTCACCCAATCGGCAAAAGCCTTGGCCGGCTCCGGCAGATTTCTCAAGCTCCGGGCCACCAGCCAGTAGGCGCCGGATGCGACGTCGATATCGAACGGCTTGACCAGCGTCCCGGACGCAATCTCCTCGCTGATCTGCAGGAGGTCACCAAGCGCCACGCCATGTCCGAGCAGGGCAGCCTGCTTCGACAGCGACGCATCCGCCAGCATCGGGCCGCGCGCCGGTATGGCGTCGGGCGGTACGCCGGCCGCTTCGAACCAGCGCGCCCAACCCTGACGATTTTCCTCGTGCAAAAGCGTGTAGCGGGCAAGGTCGATCGGCTCCTCCAGGGGAGGGCCCGAGGCGAGTAGGGCCGGCGACAGAACCGGGGAATCGACCGTCGAGGCAAGCCGTTCGGCCTCGGCACGCGGCCACGAGGTGGCCTGCGCGCTGAAGCGCAAGGCAAGCTCCGGCTGATCGCCGCGAAACTCGATCAGCCTTGGATCGACTTCGAGCGAGACGTCGATATCGGGCCGCAATTGGCGAAACCGGTTGAGCCTGGGTACCAGCCACACGGATGCAAGGGACGGCTCGACACTGACGCGAACCACGGACTGCACCGGGGCCGCCACCAATTCCCCGAGCAGCCGATCCATGGCGTCGAAACTTCTGACCAGCTGACCCAGCAGCCGGCGGCCCGCATCCGTCAGTTCGACGCGGCGATGGTGACGCTCGAACAAGGGCTGGCGCAAAAAAGTTTCGAGCTCGCGGATCTGCCGGCTGATCGCCGCTTGCGAGACGAAAAGCTCCTCCGCGGCCCGGCTGAAGCTCAGGTGCCGTCCCGCCGCCTCGAAACTCCGCAATGCCGTCAAAGGCAGGCGTCCGCGCTTCATTCGCATAACCCAGGATTATCCGAAGTGGAAATTATACTCGTTTGAAGGCCAAGGCCAGCGGCGGTCTAATCGTGTCAAAGGAGATACGACCATGATCCAGTTCCTGAACATCTTCGGCGATGTCATGCGGATCGCGACGTTTCAGTGGCGTGACGAAAGACCCGGTGCACGGCGCCGCGAAGAGCCTGCCAGCCCTGAGCGATGGACACCTCCGGTCGACAGACAGCCGTGTCGCCGTTCCCGCCCATGACAGCACGGCGGATAGGGGGCGGGGATTGCGTTCTCGCGACGAAGCCCACATCTATCGCGTGGAAATGCGATACGGAGAACAGCGGTGGATCCGCATGGGCATGCACATAGCGCCGGACCGGCAAGGCATGGCCGCAACTGGCCCGGACCGTGGCGCAAGACGCCCGGTCGCCTCCTCGGCACGTCGCTCGTGCGGCTCTACCAGCTGACGCTGTCCGGCTTTATCGGCAATTCCTGCCGGCATCTGCCGACCTGTTCCGAATACGCGCATGAGGCGATAGCCCGGCATGGCCTGTGGGCCGGCGGCTGGATGGGACTTTTCCGCGTGCTGCGCTGCGGGCCATTCGGCACGCACGGGATCGACCTGGTGCCGGAAGTGCTCGCCGATCGCTACGTCTGGTTCATGCCCTGGCGCTACTGGCGGATCGGCCGCAAGCACAGCAAAACGCGGGCATGATTGCGCCGATCGCGCCTTGGGTGGCAGCGCACGTTTACGATCCGGTAGGGTTAACGCAAGCCTGCACAAAGACTGCGCATTTGAGACAAAATCGAGACAAGAGACCTCGCTAAGCCGCTCGCAACCCACTTCTGGAGCGAGCAGAAAAATGCGTAATGTCGATCGTCTTCCTTTTATCCTGGCTGGAGTCCTGTTCCTGCTGGCCTGGCTGCTGGGGTTTCCGATGCGCGCGCAGTCGGCGCCGCTGGGGGATGTGCAATGCACGCTGATCGCCGACGCCGCGACTGGCAAGACGCTCTATCAGGACGGAGTGTGCGACCAGCGGTTCAGCCCCGCCTCGACGTTCAAGGTGCCGCTTTCGCTGATCGGCTACGATGCGGGCGTCCTGAGCGACGAGCACACGCCGGCCTGGGACTACAAGCCGGAATTCAATGCGGTGAAGCGGGATCAGAAGACCGTCGATCCGGTGATCTGGGAACGCGATTCGGTTCTCTGGTATTCGCGCGAGATCACGCGCCGGCTCGGCAGCGAAAAATTTGCCGGTTATGTATCCAGGTTCAACTATGGCAACGGCGATGTTTCCGGCAATCCCGGCAAGGATGATGGGCTCACCCGTTCCTGGGTCAACTCCTCGCTGCAGATCACGCCGGTCGAACAGGTCGCCTTCCTGCGGCAGGTGCTCGCCGGCAAGATGCCGGTGTCGGCGAAGGCGCATGAAATGACACGCGCCATCATACCGAGCTTCAAGGCTGGCGATTGGGCGGTTCAGGGCAAGACCGGCAGCACCCGGCTCGGCGAGGGTGGCAAGGACAAGCGCTCGCTCGGCTGGTTTGTCGGCTGGGCGCAGAAAGATGGTCGCCAGATCGTGTTCGCCCGGCTCGTCGTCGACACCAAACGGACTGAGATGCCGAAGGGGTTGGCGACACGGGCCGCGTTCCTGAAGGACCTGCCACAACTGATCCAGTGAGCCGGGCTTTACGGCGGCGGCATCTGCTCATAAAAGACTGCCGCCGCCGGACGCCTCCGGCTAACCTGATGCACGCCGCAGCCCCGAACCGCTGTCGACATGCATTTTTACCACCCGCGCTCGTTTGCGGGACTGGATAGGAGATTTCAATGCTGAATTCCGTTTCCCTAACATTTCCCGATGGCTCCGTCCGCGAATACGACGCGGCGATGACCGGTGCCGGTCTCGCCGAATCGATCTCGAAGTCGCTGGCCAAGAAGGCGGTCGCCTATGCCATCGACGGCACCGTGCGCGACCTCAGCGATCCGCTCGGCAAGTCCGGCAAGGTCGAGATCATCACCCGTGAGGACCCGCGTGCGCTGGAACTCATCCGTCACGATGCCGCGCACGTGCTGGCGGAAGCCGTGCAGGAGATATGGCCGGGAACGCAGGTGACCATCGGGCCGGTGATCGAGAACGGATTCTACTACGACTTCGCCCGCAACGAGCCGTTCACCCCGGACGATTTTCCGGTGATCGAGAAGAAAATGCGCGAGATCATCGCGCGCAACAAACCGTTCACCAAGGAAGTCTGGTCGCGCGAGAAGGCGAAGAAAATCTTTGCCGACAAGGGCGAGCGCTACAAGCTGGAACTGATCGACGCCATTCCCGAGGACCAGGACCTCAAGATTTATGCGCAAGGCGACTGGTTCGATCTCTGCCGTGGTCCGCACATGGCCTCGACCGGTCAGATCGGCAACGCCTTCAAGCTGATGAAGGTGGCCGGCGCTTATTGGCGTGGCGACTCGAACAACCCGATGCTGACGCGCATCTACGGCACCGCCTGGGCCGACCAGGCGCAGCTCGAAGCCTATCACACGATGCTGGAGGAGGCCGAGAAGCGCGACCATCGCAAGCTCGGCCGCGAGATGGACCTGTTCCATTTCCAGGAGGAGGGGCCAGGCGTCGTCTTCTGGCACGCCAAGGGCTGGAAGATGTTCCAGAACCTGGTCAACTACATGCGCCGCCGGCTCGACGAACAGGGCTACCAGGAGGTCAACGCGCCGCAGGTGCTCGACAAGAGCCTGTGGGAGACGTCAGGCCACTGGGGCTGGTATCGCGACGCCATGTTCAAGGTGACGGTTGCGGGCGATGACACCGATGACGACCGCATCTTCGCGCTGAAGCCGATGAATTGCCCGGGCCATGTGCAGATTTTCAAGCATGGGTTGAAGTCCTATCGCGATCTGCCCGTAAAGCTTGCGGAATTCGGCAATGTGCATCGTTATGAGCCGTCAGGCGCGTTGCACGGGCTGATGCGCGTGCGCGGCTTCACGCAAGACGATGCGCATATCTTCTGCACGGAGGAGCAACTGGCGTCGGAGTGCCTGCGCATCAACGACCTGATCCTGTCGACCTATGCGGATTTCGGTTTCGACGAAATCAGCGTGAAGCTGTCGACGCGGCCGGACAAGCGTGTCGGCACCGACGAAGCCTGGGACCATGCCGAGGCGATCATGGGCAGCGTGCTGGAGACGATCAGGACGAGGTCCGGCAACCGGATCAAGACCTCGATCAATCCGGGCGAGGGCGCCTTCTACGGGCCGAAGTTCGAATATGTGTTGAAGGATGCCATCGGCCGCGAATGGCAGTGCGGCACGACGCAGGTCGATTTCAACCTGCCTGAACGCTTTGGCGCCTTCTACATCGGCTCGGATTCGGAGAAGAAGCAGCCCGTCATGGTGCATCGTGCCATCTGCGGTTCGATGGAGCGCTTCCTCGGCATCCTGATCGAGAACTATTCCGGCCATTTCCCGCTGTGGTTCGCACCGTTGCAGGTGGTGGTGGCAACGATCACGTCGGACGCCGACCAATATGCGACCGAAGTGGTGGCAAGGCTCAAGGCCGCTGGCTTGTCGGCGGAAGCGGACCTGCGCAACGAGAAGATCAACTACAAAGTCCGCGAGCACAGCCTGGCCAAGGTGCCGGTCATCCTCGTCTGCGGCAAGCGCGAGGCGGAAGAGCAGACGGTCAACATGCGCCGCCTGGGTTCGCGCGATCAGGAATCGCTCGGCCTTGCCCAGGCGATCGCACAACTGAGCGAAGAAGCGATCACACCCGATCGCCGGCGCAAGCGCGCTGCCTGAACGAAAACGTTTTCGATTGAATGGCGGTGGAGCGATCCACCGCCATTTTCACATCCCTGTCACGCCGATCTTGTAACGAGCCCTAATGCTCAAGCTGAAATTGCGCGAACGACCCTTTCCCGAGCTTTCCTACGCCAATCCGCGCCAGCCGGCATTGGCGCGCTGGTTCATTCATTCCGTCGAAGGCCTTTCAGGCCGCGATCGTTTTGCGGTGCTCTATGATTTCTGGCGCCGCCAGGTGGTGCCGAGCGGCGAGCGCATCTTCAGCCGCATGCTCGAGCTGATCGACGTGCGGATGCAAATAGCCGGCCAATGGCCCCCGAAAGACCTGCCCGAAACGCCGCTGGTGATCGTCGCCAATCATCCGTTCGGCATCGGCGACGGCATCGCCGCGCTTTCGCTGGCCGAGCAGTTGGGGCGGCCGTTCCGGGTGATGATCCACAAGGACCTGCTCAAGATCCGCGAAATGGAGCCCTATTCGCTGCCGATCGACTTTTCCGAAACCAAGGAAGCGTTGAAGAACAATCTGGCGGTACGCCATGAGGCGGTGCGGTTGCTCAGGGAAGGCGTCACAATCGTCGTGTTTCCCGCCGGCGGCGTCGCCACCGCGCCGAAGGGTTTCGGCCGGGCAATCGACCTGCCATGGAAGATGTTCCCTGCCAAGCTGATCCAGGATGCCAAGGCCTCCGTCGTCCCGATGCATTTCTCCGGACAGAACGGTCGTCTGTTCCATCTCGTCAGCGGCCCTATGAACATGGCCGAGCGCGACGGGCGCGTGGCAAAGTTCGTCGGCAAAACATCGCTGACCTTGCGCACCTCATTGCTCATCCACGAATTCGCACGGCTCTCCGGCCGGCCCATCGATGTGCGTGTCGGCGATGTGCTGAGCTGGAGTGAACTGGAGCCGTTGCGCGACCGCAAGGCGCTGCTGGAGCGGCTTTATCGCGGCGTCTTCGACCTGGCGCCGCCTTTACCGCGCCGACGGATTCCATTTTTGCCCGCACGGACCAAACTGGCCGCTTAGCAACATTTCGCCTTGATATATCACTAATATATCATGCGGACGGCCGTATGGTCGCGGCCAAGCGATTCCGGCGGCCCCCCTAGTCCGCGCCTTCCTCGGGATCCATCGCCGCGGCTTCGGTGGCCAGAACCTCTATCTCCAGGTTCTGCCCTCCCACAACCGTGAAATCCTTTTGATAAATACGGTCGCGGTTCTTGGCGATGATGGTGTAGTCGCCCTCGGCCAGCACCATCGAGGCGAAGGCGCCGACGGTCTCCTTGATCGGATCGCCGGATTCATTGAGCAGCGACCACGACGTATCGGCGATGGCTTCACCGCCGGCTTCGCGCACCAGCTTCATTGTGATTTCGGCGGCGTGATGCTCGACGGTGGCCTCGGTCAGCTTGCCGGCCTCGACGCGGATGTCGGAGCGGATGACCGCATTGACCGCACCATAGGTCGAGACGACGTGATAGATGCCGGCATTGAGCCGCACGACGCTGTTGGGCTCGACATCGGGAATGATCAGCGCGCGGTCGCCATTGGGTGCGGCATGGCCCTCGTAGATCGAGAAGCGCAGCTTCTTCGGCGGTATGCGTACGCCACCGGACAGAACCGCGTCGAGCTTCAGGCCGCCGGCATCGAGCACGAGGCTTTCCCGCTTGGCGTCCTTGCCGACAGTGATGCGTTTGGTGGCACCAGCGCGGCCATAGGAGGCATGAACCAGGTAGCTGCCGGGCTCGAGCTGGAAGACGGCGTTGCCGCCATGGGCGGAAGCCACCATCGGCAATTTGCCGTTGACGGCTTCAGGCTTGAAGACGCGCCAGACGAGGCCCCGGGTGATGTCGGCGCCCTTGTTGGTCAGCTGGGCGGAAAGCGTGATCGAGCCGCCGCCGCCCAGCGCGAGCGGCGTTTCGCCTTTGGGCGTCGCATAGCTCGAAATTCCGGGAAGTTTGAGGTCGCTTACGCCGTCCTTTTCCTGCGCAACGGCCATGGCGACCGGCAGCAAGAACAGCACGGCACAGAGCCGAAGCAGGAAAAGTCGCAGTCGCCCCTCAAACATGCCTTGCGTTGAAGCCCATGGCGGTGGCAATTTCAAGGCTTAAGAGTCCGATCCGCGACTCTTCAGTCCGGCGCTCGCGCGCCTTTGCCCGAGCCACCCGAATTGCCGATGGTGCGCTTCAGCTCAAAACAGAGTGTCCAGGAGACTTGCGCCCATGGCGTCGCCGATCATCGACTTCCTGCTGACCCGAAATTCAGCGCCGATTCCCGACCTCAAGGAGCCCGGGCCCAGCGACGCCGATATCGCAACGATGATCGCCGCCGCCACGCGCGTACCCGACCATGGCCGGCTGGAACCCTGGCGCTTCATCCTCTATCGCGGCGATGCTCGTGTCGAGATCGGCAGGAAGCTGGCGGAACTCGCCGAACAGCGGGAAGGGCCGCTGCCCGAGGGTCGCCGCAATCAGGAATTGGCGCGCTTCTCGCGCGCGCCGCTGGTGATCGGCGTGGTGTCGGTGCCGAAAGAGAATCCCAAAATACCGCAATGGGAGATGTTCCTGTCCGGCGGCATGGCGGCGATGAACCTGATGGTAGCAGCCAACGCGCTGGGCTACGGCACCAACATGATCAGCAACTGGTATTCCGATGTGCCGGAGGGCAGGGCGATCCTTGGATTGGCGCCGCAGGAGCGCGTCGTCGGTTTCATCCATATCGGCTCCCATGCCGGGCCCGCGCCGGAGCGGCCACGGCCTGACCCGGCAAAGCTCTACGCCGACTACACCGGGCCTTGGGCAGGCTGAATGTTCTACGAGCCGTCCAAGGGGCATGGGCTGTCGCACGATCCGTCGAAGGCGATCGTGGCGCCACGCCCGATCGGCTGGATATCGACGCTGAACAAGGCGGGCGAGATCAATCTCGCGCCGTACTCCTTCTTCAACGCCATTTCGACGCGGCCCTTCATCGTCTGGTTCTCCTCCGAGGGCGAGAAGGACAGCGCCTCCTTCGCCGAGGAGACCGGTGAGTTCGTCGCCAACCTGGTCGGCCGCGATCTGGCGGAGAAGATGAATTACACGTCCGTCAATGCGCCGCGTGGCGTCAATGAGTTCGTCTATGCCGATCTCGCCATGGCACCTTCGCGTCTCGTCAGGCCGCCACGTGTGGCGGTAGCGCCTGCCGCGCTCGAATGCCGGGTGACGGAGGTCTTTCGCCCAAGGGCGCTGAACGGGGCGCCAACGAGCGCCGTCGTCGTCGCCGGCGAAGTGGTGGGCGTGCACATTGACGATGCTTTTCTGAAAGACGGCCTGTTCGATGTCACCAAGGCTGGCAACGTGGCTCGCCTCGGCTACATGGACTATGCCAGCGTCAATGAAATCTTTTCGATGCGCCGGCCGCGCTGGGGCAAGGAATAGATTCCAGGCTTTGGCAAATCACAGCGCGTTGAGGGCATTCGGGCTGTCAAGGCGGCGCGCATGGTAGCGATTGGCGCGTCTAGGCGGAAATCCCTGCCGCCCTCGCGCGTGCCAGGAGCCGCTCGGCGAGCCGCAGATGCGGGCGGTCGTACATCTTGCCGTCGATGCCGACGACACCTGGATTTCCGGCCGCCGCAAACGCCGCGACGATCGCCGCCGATTGTTTCACCGCCTCGGGCGATGGCGTGAAGGCGGCGTTGATGACGGGCACCTGATCGGGGTGGATCGCCATCTTTCCCGTAAAGCCGTCACGCTCGGCTTCGGCGCATTCCGCGGCGAAGGCTGCCATGTCGCGAAAATTCGGGAAAACGGTGTCGATCGCCGCGACTTCCGCGGCGCCGGCCGCCAGGATGGTCATCAGGCGGGCGTGGCGGAACACGTCGGTGTAGCGGCCGTGCCCGTCGCGGGCTGAGCGAGCGCCGACCGCCGCCGAGAGGTCTTCCGCGCCCCAGGTGAGGCCGGCGAGCCGCGCGCTTGCGCCGGCATAGGTCGCGGCGGCAAGCACACCCGCCGGGGTCTCGGTGATGATCGGCAGGATCCTGATCTTGCCGTCGGGCAGGCCATTCTCCGCCTCGCGTACCCTGAGCTTTGCCGAGAGCTGCTGGACGTCCTGCCCGCTGTTGGACTTGGGCAGCATGATGCCGTCCGGCCGCGCCGGTATCAGCGCGGCAAGATCATCATCCCTCAGTCCGCTCGCCAGATCGTTGACCCTGATATAGATCGCCGAGCCGGTTTGTCTCCGGCGTTCGGCGATAAAACGCGCCGCGACCTCTCGCGCCGTTGCCTTGTTCCGCGGCGCCACGGAATCCTCGAGATCGACGATCACCACGTCGGCGCCGGCGCCAAATCCCTTTTCCAGTTTGCGCTCGGAATCGCCGGGGACGAACAGCAGCGAACGCATCAGACGGTCTTCTTCAGCATCATCGCCTGCCGGGCGCATTTGGCGACCAGATCACCATGCTGGTTGTAGGCGCGGTGTTCGAATTCGACGATGCCGCGATCGGGCCTCGACCTGGACTCGCGTACCGAGACGACCGTTGTCTCGACGCGGATGGTGTCGCCATGGAAGACTGGATGCGGAAACAGCGTTTCCCTCATGCCGAGATTGGCGACCGTCGTGCCCACCGTGATGTCGTTGACCGAAATGCCGATCATCAACCCGAGCGTGAACAGCGAGTTGACCAACGGCTTGCCCCATTCGCTTTTCGCGGCGAAATCGAAGTCGATATGCAATGGCTGCGGGTTCAGCGTCATCACCGAAAACAGCATGTTGTCGCTTTCCGTGACGGTCTTGCGCAGCGGGTGCTGGAAGACGTGGCCGACAACAAATTCCTCGAGATGTAGTCCGGCCATTCTCCGTCTCCTGCACTGTCTGACGGTTGATAGGCGCTGCATCCGGCACTCGCAAGCCAGTTAATGAACATGGTGAACGGTTCGTAAACCATTTCTGCCTACCGTCTGCACGGGGCTGGAAACCTTCCGGCAAAGGGCGTTGGCAGGCGGCATGGTTGTTGTTTCGCATTTCCTGAAATGGATCTACACGGCCAGGGTGTCGGAGCGTGCCGCGGCGGCCAATGCGCTGGCCCGGGCCTATGTCAATTCCGAACTGCCGTTCGAGGACCGCTGCGCCGCCGAAGCGGCGCTGACGCTGCTGCTCGACGATGCCTCGTCGAAGGTGCGGCTTGCAATGGCGGAAGCGCTTTCGATGAGCCACCACGCGCCGCTGCAGATCATCAGTGCGCTGGCGTCCGACCAGCCGGAGGTCGCCGGCGTCGTGCTGGCGCGCTCACCACTGCTCACCGACGCCGATCTGATCAACCGCGTGGCGGCGAGCCCGAAAGCAACCCAGAAGTTGATTGCCGACCGTCCGCTCGTCTCGATGGCGCTGGCGGCGGCCATTGCCGAGATCGGCGAGGCGGAAGCCTGCGCTGTCCTGCTTGCCAACAGCGGTGCCGATATCGCTTCGCTGAGCTTCCGCCGCATGGCCGAACGCCACGGGCATCTCCCACAGGTGCGAGAAGCGCTGATATCGGATGCCCGCCTGCCTGCCGACTGCCGGCACATGCTGCTCGTCAAGCTCGGCGAGACATTGAAGACGTCGCCACTGATCATGGCCCTGATGGGCGCCGCGCGTGCCGACCGCGTCATGCGCGATGCCTGCGTCAAGGCCTCGGTAACGCTGATCGAGGGCACGCGGCAGGAAGAACACGCCGCGCTGATCGAACATCTCAGGCTGCGCGGCGATCTCACCGCGAGCTTCCTCATCCGCACCATCGCCCACGGCAAGGTCGATTTCTTCGGCTCCACGCTGGTCGCGCTCGGCCAGCAGTCCGAGCCGCGGGTGAGGGCGCTCCTGGCAGGCGGGCATGATGTGGCTTTGCAAGCGTTGTTCCGTAGCGCCGGCCTCGCCGTCTCCACGCATGCGATCATCCTGCGGGCGCTGAAAATCTGGCGGGAGGTCGCCAATGGCAAGCGCATTGCCGGCGTGCAGGAAGTCAGCTGGCTGATGCTCAAGGAACTGGGCGGGCAATCCGCGGAAGGCGATCTTGCCGCTCTGGTCAAGTCGATCCATCTCGACGCGCTGCGCGAGAACGCGCGCGGCCATGCGCTGGCGATCGCGGCGGCTTAGAGCGGTTCAGCGTTTGATGGAATAGCTGACCCGCTCTAATTCTTTTTCCTACGCAATTCCGGACGGAAAACCGCTGCGCACTTTTCCTGGAATTGCTCTAGCCTCGGTCTTTCGCGAAGAAATCCGGAAAATCCTCGATCGCGGCGGCGATGATGCGCAGCGAGGCTGCGACCTGCAGCATTTCACCGGCGCTGCTTCGCTGTGTGATCGTGGCCGCATACTGTCTGGCGACGGTCACGGTTGAAGTCTGCGGCTCGCCTGGCCGCCGGAACAGCAGCTCGCGCGCCAGTCCGCGCAGAAAATTCGAGATCGAGAGGGTCGTTTCGGCTGCCAAGCTGGAACTTTGCAGCGCGTGGCGCAGGCGCAGGATTTCGACGCCAACGGTGACACCGGCTATGCTGCCGTCCAGAACCGCATCGCCCTTTTTTCCAATGCGCTGCGTCTGCGACATCAGTTGATTGACCCGATCATAGGCGAGACTCTCGAAAGCGGTGCGTCTTGGCACGCGCTCATGCAAGCAGAGGCGCGCCAGGTCTTCGCGCATCACGCGCACGATACGGTTGACGAAGATCCACGGATCGGAGGGCAACACAACGATGAAAACGCCGATCGCCAGCAGGATGCCAACCAGGATTGATGCGCAACCCGCCAGGAAAGGCCCGGGATCATAGGTCATCGCCTGATGCGGGCTGAGGAAAGCCAGGAAATTGATGGCAAAGGCCGTCGCCACGCCAACATAGCGCGGATTGGCCATCGCCAGCGCGGCAGGCACCAGGATCGGCACGACGAAGATCATGAACCAGCCGAAGCCGGGCAAGGCGGGCAGGGCGATCTGACCGACAAGGAAGGCAAAGGGCAGGGCCAGCAAGGTTCCCTTGAAAAAGCCCCAGGCCACTTGCACCGGATCGGGGCGGGCGGCGAACAGGCTGGAGACGACGGAGACCAGGATGACCGTGCCCGCGGCTTCCGACCATTTCGTCGTCAGCCAGAAGGCCGCGACCAGCAAGGTGGCGAGTGCCGCGCGCACAGCGTTGCGCGAGGCCGCATGGTAGTCGCGGTGCACCACCAGCGCGGGCTGCTTGCGCACGCGGGCGGAGCGCGGGGCGGCCGCACGCAACGCGTCGAGGCCGCGCAGCACCTGCTTCAAGGCTTCCGCGAAATCGGCGGCGATGGTCAGGCGAGTGATGGTGCCGAGCTTCTCGTCACCTTGCCCATCCGGCATGTCCGGCATCTGCCGTGCCCTGGCGGCGATGGTATCGAGCCGTGCCACCCACGACGTGGTGTCCTCGAGAGCGCCTGGTTTGGCTGCGAGTTCCCTGACCAGGGTATGCAGGTCGGCGCGCACGGGAATGAGCGCCGCGTTCTTTGGCGCGGCATGGGCATGCAGTGCGCGCGCGGCCGACAGAGCGGACAGAAGCTGGCCGATGGTGCGCCGGACCGGATGTGCGCGGGCCGCCAGGCTCGGCGCCTCCAGCCTTGCATAGACGCGCATTTCACCAAGTATCTCCGCTTCGGCGATCAGCTTTCGGTGAAGATCGGCCAATACCGCGCTGTCGCGGCCGGAAAATGCACCGCCCGCATAGACGGCAAGGTCGAGAATGCAGCGCTTCAGCCTTTCGATGATGGCGTCGCTCGCCAGCTTGGGCAGGATCAGCCGGCTGGTCACGCCGGCGCAGACGATGCCCAGCACGATTTCCGCGCAGCGCGCGACCGCCAGATCGACCACGAGATGGGGTTGGCCGAAAGCCGGCAGGCCAATGATCATCGCGGTGTAGCCGGCAAGCGCCGCGCCATAGGCTTCGGGATTGCGCAACAGCGACGAGACGAAGGTGCTGATGCCGATCCAAACGGCAAGCACGGTCACCAGCAGCCATGGATTGGAGCCGAAGACGGTGGTGATGCCGATTGCAGCCAATCCGCCCGCCAATGTGCCGAGCAGGCGGTAGAAGCCCTTGGCCAGCACCATGCCCGCGACCGGCTGGGCAACGATGAACACCGTCATCATCGCCCACTGCGGATGGTCGAGCTTGAGGGCGTAGGCGGCCAGCAGCGCGATGAGGCCGGCCGAAACGGTTCTAAGGGCGAAGATCCAGTCCGAGCGCGTTGGTCGCGTCAGGCCGGCGAACCGTGTCCCGAGATAATCTTTCAGCCGCGCCCCGATCACATGCTCGACTCCGTGCCCGCACGGACAAGGTAGAGCAGGGGGCGCTCAGATATCCAGCACTTCCGTTTCGGCGAATTCGGCACGTTCCTGGATGAAGCGGAAGCGAGCCTCCGGCTTGGTTCCCATCAGCGCGTCGACCGCGTCCTTGGTCGCCGCCTCGGCATCGATCACATCGACCCGCAGAAGCGTGCGCTTCCTCGGGTCCATGGTGGTCTCCTTGAGCTGCGAGGCCATCATCTCGCCCAGGCCCTTGAAACGGCCGAGCTCGACTTTGCCGCGTCCGGTGAATTCAGTGCGCAGGAGCTCGTCCTTATGCGCGTCGTCGCGAGCATAGGCGACCTTGCCGCCTTGCCTGATCGAGTAAAGCGGCGGCACCGCCAGATAGAGGTGACCGCCACGCACCAGCGCCGGCATCTCCTGGTAGAAGAAGGTGATCAGCAGCGAGGCGATGTGGGCGCCGTCGACGTCGGCGTCGGTCATGATGATGACGCGGTCGTAGCGCAGATCCTCGTCGCGATACTTGGAGCGCGTGCCGCAGCCGAGCGCCTGGATCAGGTCCGATATCTGCTGGTTGGCGGCCAGCTTGTCATTGCCGGCGCTGGCGACGTTGAGGATCTTGCCGCGCAACGGCAGCACTGCCTGGCTGGCACGGTCGCGCGCCTGCTTGGCCGAGCCACCGGCCGAGTCGCCTTCGACGATGAAGAGTTCCGCACCGGCGGCGGCGTTTTGCGTGCAGTCGGCGAGTTTGCCCGGCAGGCGCAGCTTGCGCACCGCGCTCTTGCGCGACACTTCCTTTTCCTGGCGGCGGCGTACGCGCTCGTCGGCGCGAGCGATCACCCATTCGAGCAGCTTCGAGGCTTCCTGCGGATTGTCGGCCAGCCAATGGTCGAAGGGATCGCGGATCGCGGTCTCGACGATCCGGATCGCCTCGATCGTCGCCAGCCTGTCCTTGGTCTGGCCAACGAATTCCGGTTCGCGGATGAACACCGAAAGCATGCCTGCCGCCGAGATCATGACGTCTTCCGAGGTGACGATCGAGGCGCGTTTGTTACCGACAAGATCGGCATAGGCGCGCAGGCCGCGCGTCAGCACGTTACGGAAGCCGGCCTCGTGGGTGCCGCCTTCGCCGGTCGGAATGGTGTTGCAGTAGGAATTGATGAAGCCGTCGCCGCCGAACCAGGTCACCGCCCATTCGAGTGAGCCGTGGCCGCCTTGCCTGTCGCTCTTGCCGGCGAAGATTTCCCGCGTCACCTGGAATTCGTCGCCGAGCGACGCCTTGAGGTAGTCCTTGAGGCCGCCAGGGAAATGGAATTCCGCCTTGGCCGGTGTCTGATCCTTTTCCTTGATCAGCGAGGGGTCGCAGGTCCAGCGGATCTCGACACCACCGAACAGGTAGGCTTTCGAACGCGTCATGCGGTAGAGCCGCGCCGGTTCGAATGCCGCGCCCTTGCCGAAGATCTGCTCGTCGGGATGGAAGCGGATCCTGGTACCGCGCCGGTTGTGGACTTCACCGAGATGCTCAAGGCCGCTCACCGGGATGCCGCGCGAAAAACGCTGGCGGTAGAGCTGACGGCCACGCGCGACCTCGACCTCGAGATGGTCCGACAGCGCGTTGACGACGGAAACGCCGACGCCATGCAGGCCGCCTGACGTCTCATAGACTTTCGAGTCGAACTTGCCGCCCGAATGCAGCGTGGTCATGATCACTTCGAGCGCGGGCTTCTTGTATTTCGGGTGCGGGTCGACCGGAATGCCGCGGCCATTGTCGGTGACGGTGAGAAAGCCATCGGCCGAGAGTTCGACATCAATGAAGGTGGCGTGGCCGGCAACCGCCTCGTCCATCGAGTTGTCGATGACTTCGGCGAACAGGTGGTGCATCGCCTTGTCGTCGGTGCCGCCAATATACATGCCGGGCCGGCGACGCACCGGCTCCAGACCTTCGAGCACCTCGATATCGGCGGCGCTGTAGCCCTCGCTGCCATCCTTGGACGCCGCCGGGCGCTTTGCCGCCTGCACCAGCGGATCCGCCGGGCGCGCGGACGCCCGAACCGGCTGCGGCTGCTTGTCCATATTGGCGAAGAGATCGTTGTTGTCGTCCATGCCTGCCATAGAGTCCGATGCTTCGAATCACCCGTCGATACTGCCACGCTTTTCAGCGCCAAGCGACGGAGGTTCCTGTTACGTTCGGGGGTCTGGCCCCTCTTATCCTAAAACCATTCGATAACCAAGCGGCCGGAAATAGATCAAATGCGGCCGTGCAGGATACCTGATTCTTTAACAATGCCGCCTAGCGTGAGCCCAACATAACAAGAAACTGCGGGCATCAGGGGTTTCGGCGTGAAGGGCAAGGCCATAACGATGATCGGCATCGCTGCCGTTTTCGGCGCGATCTCGATCTTTGCCGCGGATTTCTGGGTCAAGAGCCAGGCCAAGGCCGATGCCGGGGAAAAGACGGCATCGATCGCCGCTCCAACCCCGCCTAAGATCGAATTCAAAACCATCGTCGTGGCGAACGCGCCGTTGCGTTACGGCATGGAGATCGACCGCGCCAAGCTCAGCGAAATCCCGTGGCCGCAGGATTCCCTGCCGCAGGGCGCTTTTGCCACCATCGACGGATTGCTCGGCGAAGGCGGCCGCGTGGTGCTGACGCCGATCGAGGTCAACGAGCCGGTGCTGCTGGCCAAGCTGTCGGGACCGAACGGCCGTGCGACGCTCTCCAACATGCTTGCGCCAGGAATGCGGGCCGTCACCATCCGCACCGACGAGATCGCCGGCGTCGGCGGCTTCGTCACGCCGGGCGACCGGGTCGATGTCGTGCTGACACGCGATGCCGGCGCAATCCAGGAAGTGGCCAAGAATGCCCAAGGGGCTGCTGGTTCGACCGTCACCTCCGAGATTGTCGTCGCCGATGCCAAGGTGCTCAGCGTCGGCCAGGGCGCCGACGAGCGTCAGACGACGCCGCAGGTGGCCAATTCCGTGACCATCCAGGTGACGACCGATGGCGCGCAGAAAGTGGCGCTTGCCCGCACCGTCGGCACGTTGTCGCTGTCGCTGCGGTCGGCCAGCGAAGGCGGTGACGGCAATGGCGGCGTCACCACCATTTCCTCCTTCGGCGGATCGGTGGCGTCCAAGGCCGAGGCGGCGGCCGGCTCGCTGTTCGACGCGGTGGCCAAAGAGCCCGAGAAGCCGAAATTCAAGACGGTCATCGTGACACGCGGCACACAGGCCGAGGAATATCAGGTTCCTTCGCGGGACCAGAAATAAAGGCCGGTGGGGACCGGACGGGACGGACAATGTTGATGCGTACGCTATATCGAATGACGGGTCGGCGGCACTTCGTGCGCGCCTTGGCGATGGTCGTCTCGCTGGCCGCGAGCGGAGTGCTCGCTTTATCCGGCGCTGCCAGGGCGGACAACGATGTCGTCCACGTCTCGTCGACCAGGAATGCATCGATCAAGGTCGCCAAGGGCAAGCCCAAGACGATCATGACGAGTGCAGCTTTCTACCAGATCGTGATCGGCGATCCGGAGATCGCCAACGTCAACCCACTGACCGACAAGTCTTTCTACGTGCTCGGCAACAATCTCGGCACCACCGGTATCGCGCTGTTCGACGACAAGAAGCAACTGGTCGGCACCATCGACATCGAGGTGACGCTCGACACCGACCAACTGGCGAGCACGATCCGCGCCAGCGTGCCGGATGCCAAGATCAAGGTCGGCTCGGCCAATGGCCGTGTCGTGCTGTCGGGCGAGGCGGATGACGCGGTCGCCGCCGAAAAGGCAAACAAGATCGCCACCCGCTTCTCCGGCAAGGAAGAAGTGATCAACTCGGTCAACATCTCATCGTCGCAGCAGGTCCAGCTCAACGTCCGTTTCGTCGAGATCAACCGCCAGGCAGGCCAGGATCTCGGCGCCAAATACAGCGCCAACTTTGCCTACGGCTTTGGTGGGCGCGATGTCTCGCTTGACCCGGGGTCGGTGCCGGCGGCAGGAACCGGTGAAGCCATCGGCCGGCTGCTGTCCAACGGCGTCTCGATTGACATCGCCATCAAGGCCCTGGAAGAGCGCGGCCTTGCCCGACGCCTCGCGGAACCAAACCTTATTGCCCGGTCCGGCGAGACGGCGAGCTTCCTGGCCGGCGGCGAATTTCCGATCCCGGTTTCGGAGGACAATGGCAAGATCTCGGTCAGCTACAAGAAATATGGCGTCAGCCTCGACTTCACGCCGACCGTGCTCAAGGACGGGCTGGTGAGCCTCGACATCGCGCCGGAAGTGTCCTCCATCGATGCGTCGGCCTCCTACAATATCGGCAACATTTCGGTGCCCGGTTTCATCGTTCGCCGCGCCAAGACGTCGGTCGACCTGAAGAACGGCCAGAGCTTCATGATCGCGGGGCTGCTGCAGTCGCAGAACGACATCACCACCTCGCGCATTCCAGGCCTCGGCAAGATGCCGGTGCTCGGACCGCTGTTCTCGTCTAAATCGTATCAGCGGCGCGAGACGGACCTCGTCATCATCGTCACGCCCTATCTGGTCAAGCCCGTCGATCCGTCGAAGAAGATGGCCGGGCCGACGGACGGCACTCAACCGGCCAGCAACGTCGACTATTTTCTCAACAACACCGAGGAGGTGAAGGGGGCGAACAACGGCCGTGCGCTGGCGTTGGCCGATGGCAGCGCCGCGCGGACGGCCACCACGGTCGGTCATTTCCTCGACCTGCCGAAGGATTGAAGCGATGCGTGTGATCCTGAGAGCAAGCATCGTGTTTCTTGCCGGCATCGCCGCCGGCTGCACCAGCGACGACTATGTGCGCAGCGAAGGTCCGACGATAGGCGCCGGCGAAGCGCAGGCCGCCAACACGGTCATGCAGATGGTCGATCCGTGGAAGTACGGTGTCCAGAACACCCGACTCCTCGTGCCGGCCAAGCGCGGTGATGCCGCACCCGTCACATCCGACCAGGCGGCCGGCGCGAAGACGGCGCAGACAAGCACAAGTAACTGATTCCGGCGGGCAACTGATCCAGGCGGCGATCGACTTCACAGGCGGCGAGAATGGCAAACGGCATCAAGACCAAGAAGATTCTGCTCGTGTCGACGGACGGGACCTTCGTGCAGGACACACGCACCGCATTCGCCGCCTCCGAGATCATCCAGCTCTCGACAGTGGAAAAGAATGTCACCGAACTGCGCGGCGAGATACAGGAAACCGACTTCGGCGCCATCATCGTCGATATGGACGCGGCGAAGCTGGAGGAGATCGAATCGCTGCAGCGCGTCATGCGCAGACTGGAGGGCAAGGCCCCGGTGGTCGTCGTCACCCAGGAGTTCAACGCCGCCGTCGTCCGCATCCTGGTGCAGCTCAAGGTCGCGGACTTTCTCGTCAAGCCGATCACCACGGCCGACCTGGTGCGCTCGGTCGTGCGGGCCCTGCAAGGGCCGGGGCGCGAGGAAAACACCGAGTCGCAGATCTACACCTTCATGCCGGCCGCGGGCGGTGTCGGCACCACGACGCTGGCGCTGCAGACGGCGTTCCAGCTGCATCACTCGGTGACGCGCGGCGCCTCGACCTGCGTGGTCGATCTCAATTTCCAGCAGGGCGCCTGCGCGGAATATCTCGACCTCGAGCCGCGTTTCGACATCACCGAGATCGAGAACCAGCCCGAGCGCCTCGACCGGCAGTTGCTGGACGTGATGCTGTCGAAGCATGCGAGCGGATTGTGCGTGCTCGCCGCGCCCGCGCGTCCGTCGGAAATGCGCTCATTCAAGACCGATGTCGTGGTGCGCATGCTGGACCTCGTCTCGGCCTATTTCGACAATGTCGTCATCGACATGCCCCGCACCTGGTTTCCTTGGACGGAGACGGTGCTGCTCGGATCCAACAAGCTCTATATCGTCACCGAGATGACGGTGCCTTGCCTGCGCCATACGCAGCGCCTCATCCAGGCAATCTACGAGACCGCCGGCAAGGAAGTGAAGCCGAACGTCATCGTCAACCGCTTCGAGCAGAAGATGTTCGACAACGGCATCAAGCAGGCGGATGTTCAGGAAATCCTTGGCGAGCATTTCGTCGGCGGCATCGCCAACAACTACCGGCTGGTGCGGGAGGCGGTCGACCGTGGCGTGCCGTTGCACGAGATCGATCCGAACGCCAACGTCGTCAACGACCTGAAGAAGATCATCCTCCCGGAGGAGGTAGCCGCGACCGCGCGCAAATCGACGTCGCTGTTCGGCCTCGGCAAGGGTCTTTTGAAGAGGAGGGCCGGATGACCAGTCGCTTTTCGACCCTGCAGAACCGCGATGCGCGGCCGCAGCGTTCGTCCGAAACAACGCCGGTCGCGCATCACGCGGTGGTGATCCCGACGAGCCGAAAGGCTTTGCCGGTAAAAGCCGAGGTCGCACCGGCAAAGAACGCCAACAGGGTGCTCGATGCCCGCGTACGCATTCATCGGATGCTGCTCGAGGAAATCAACCTTGTCGCCCTGGAGCGCTTGCCGAGGGACGAAATGCGGCGGCAGGTGCATGATTTCGTCTCGGAAAAAACCCGCCAGGAGCGGATGGCGATCAACACCGCCGAACTTGACGCGCTGGTCGACGACATCGTCGACGAGATGGTTGGCCTGGGCCCGCTGGAGCCGCTGCTCAAGGATCCCGACATCAACGACATCCTGATCAACGGCCACCAGAACTGCTTCGTCGAGAAGAAGGGCAAGCTGCAGCAGGTGCACATTCCGTTCAAGGATGAGGCGCATCTGCTTAGAATCATTAACAAGATCGTCGCGGCCGTCGGCCGCCGCGTCGACGAATCGCAGCCAATGGTCGATGCCCGCATGCTGGACGGCTCACGCTTCAACGCGGCCATCCGCCCGGTGGGCGTCGACGGGCCGCTGGTGTCGATCCGCAAATTCTCCAAGAACAAGCTTGGCCTGCACAAGCTGGTCGAGTTCGGCGCCATCACCCAGAACATGGCCGAAGTGCTGGCCGCGGCGGTCCATGCCCGCAAGACGACGATCATTTCCGGCGGCACCGGCACCGGCAAGACAACGATGCTCAACGCATTGTCGGCCTTCATCCCGGAAGACGAGCGGCTGATCACGATCGAGGATGCCGCCGAGCTTCAGCTGCAGCAGCCGCATGTCGCGCGCATGGAGACGCGACCTGCCAACATCGAGGGCCATGGCGAACTGAAGCAACGCGATCTCGTCAAGAACGCGCTGCGCATGCGCCCCGACCGCGTCATCCTCGGCGAGTGCCGCGGCGAGGAGGCTTTCGACATGCTGCAGGCGATGAACACCGGCCATGAAGGATCGATGGCGACCATCCATGCCAACACGCCGCGCGATGCCATTTCGCGCCTCGAACAGATGCTGGGCATGACCGGCATGCCGATGACGGTACAGTCGATCCGCAGCCAGATCGCCAGCGCCATCGACATCATTGTCCAGTTGACCAGGCTTTCCGACGGCAAGCGCAAGGTCACAAGCGTCGCCGAGGTGACGGGCATGGAAGGCGATGTCATCCAGATGCAGGAGATCTTCCGCTTCGTGCGCACCGGTATGGATGCGGACGGCGGGGTTCTCGGCTATTTCGAAGCGACCGGCATCCGGCCGCGCTTCCTCGAGGACCTGCGCGCCATGGGCATCGAATTTCCCGGACGCTATTTCGAACCCGGCCGGCCGCAGGAGTAGCCAAGTGTTCGACGGATTCAGCGCGATCTACGTCGTCTATGCCGGAGCCGCGCTGACCGGCATCCTGATCGCCGAGGCCTGTTATCTTCTCTACGCTGGCCGCAGCGACAAGCGCGCCGCCATCAACCGGCGCATGAAGCTGCAGGAAAACAAGATCAGCCAGGAACAGGTGCTGATCCAGCTGCGCAAGGAGCGCGGCCTCGATGCCGGCACGTCGCGGTTCTCGCCAGACCGGTTCCGTGCCCTGCGCACACAGTCGGGCATGATCATGCCGCTGTCGAAGTTCCTGACGATCACCTGCGGCGTGGCGATGGCCGCGGTCCTGGTCGCCGTCTGGTATGGGTTGCCGCTGCTCATGGGACTCATCCTGTTCTTCGTGCTGGCGCCTCTGCTGCCGGTGGTCGCGATGCGCTTCATGCGCAAACGGCGGCACAAGCGTTTCGGCATGCAACTGCCGGAGGCGCTGGAGCTGATTACGCGCGGCCTCAAGGCCGGCCACCCGGTGCCGGTGGCCATCGCCATGGTGTCGCGCGAAATGCCCGATCCGATCGGTACCGAGTTCGGTGTCGTTGCCGATGAGGTGACCTACGGCTCCGATCTGGTTTCGGCCTTGAACAACCTGTTCGATCGCGTGGGGCACGAAGACCTGCCGCTATTCGTCACCGCCGTCTCGATCCAGTCCAGTTCGGGCGGCAACCTGCGTGAAATCCTCGACGGCCTGTCGTCGACAATACGCGAGCGCGGCAAGCTGCGGCGCAAGGTGCGCGCCATTTCGACCGAAGGCCGCCTGTCCGCCTACATCCTGACGGCAATACCGGCGCTTTTGTTTGCCGCCATCATGGCGTTGATGCCGGGGTTCTACAGGGACGTCTGGGGGGTGCCGAAAACCTGGTACATGCTTGGCGGGTCGGTTACCTGGCTGATGCTGGGCAATCTGATCATGTTCAAGATGTCGAATTTCAGGTTCTGACATGCGCGGTTTCATCGAATTCCTCGCCTCGCTTGCGCCGACCTCCTTGATCCCGGTGGCCGTTACGCTTCTGGCCGTGGGTGTTGTCGCGGTCGCCTGGCCGATGGTGGTTGCCAAGGGTGATCGCAATGACGTGAAGCGCCGCCTCAAGGTTGACGACAGTCGCGTGGCCGCGAAACCCGAGCCAGTGCAGAAGAAGAACGCCGGCGTCGTGCGCGAGAAGGCGGTGAAACGGGCGCAGGAATTCTACGCCAAGAGCGACCCGGAAAATGTTGCCCGGCTGCGCATGAAGCTGATCCAGGCGGGCTACATGGAGCCGCGCGCCGTCGGCATGTTCTTCCTCATTCGCTTCGCGGCACTGGTGGGTGCCGCGACGGGAGCCTTTGTGATCAACCGCTGGATGGCCAGCGCCGACGCGACGATGGCCAGCCGCTGGGCGTTCGTCATCCTGACGGGCGTGGCCGGCTACTTCCTGCCCGGCCTGGTGCTGACCCAGAAAGTGCGGGAGAAGATGCGCGAATACCGCAACGGCTTTCCTGACTTCATGGACCTGTTGATCGTCTGCTCGGATGCGGGCATGAGCATGGAGGCGGGCGTCGAGCGCGTCTCGAAAGAACTCGCCAAGACCTATCCCGCGCTCAGCCAGAATCTGCAGCTGGTGTCACTGGAATTGAGGGCCGGGCGCAGCCTTGACGACGCGCTGAAGGCGCTCGCCGATCGACTCAGCCTGGACGAGGTGCGTTCTTTCGCGACGCTGCTGCAGCAGTCGAAGGAACTCGGCACCAGCCTGTCGGGCGCGCTACGGGTCTTCTCCGACGAAATGCGTCATAAGCGCATGTCGCTGGCCGAGGAGAAGGCACATGCCTTGCCGGCCAAGATGTCGGTGCCGGTCACGGTGTGCATCCTGCCGGTGGTGCTGATGATCGCGATCATTCCGATCATCGTCAAATTGACAGGCGGGCACTAGATGTGTCGGGATGAGTTCAGCCCGGCTTGAACTCATCCCGACGTGTCCCGCGGAGCAATCCACAAGCATGGCGTTCGCGATCAAGGCCAAAATTGCCAACCCCGGCGCGACGACATTCGCCTTCACCGCGCAAAGGACGATGTATGGCGGCAAGCATGTCGCCAAGGGCGATGCGATTTTTCTGAGCGACTTCATTGTAGCGCTTGGGTGGGCGCCTGAATTATCGGTTGCACTGTCCCGTTGTTTGGCCGGCACCTGGTGGTTAACGGCCGGTTTCTCGGAGACCGAATCTTAGCTGCATTTCGGCACCGAAGCTTAACCGCTGTGCTGTAACGTCCTTGCTGAAGAACGACCCGACAAATCGGGCGACGGGGCAGGGCATGCGTCAGGGAAATTTTGCGGCGGCGGCCACCATGGCGGCCGTCCTTATGATCACCGGGTGTACGACGAACGACAACGTCGACACGACCAAGACTACCGCCATTCAGCCTGCGGCAAAGAACATCGACACCTCCGATCTGGCGCAGGGCAAAGCGCAGTTTCGCGACGCCAATTATGGTCTGGCCGAACAGCATTTCCGCAAGGCCGTCGAATTGAAGGCCGACAATGCGGAAGCCTGGATGGGGCTTGCCGCATCCTATGACGAGCTCGGCCGCTTCGACTTTGCCGACCGCGCCTACGACCAACTCCTGAAAGTCGCCGGCCGCAGGCCACAGATCGTCAACAATATGGGCTATTCGCAACTGTTGCGCGGCAACAAGAAGAAAGCCAGGGCGCTGCTGCTCGAGGCCAAGGCCGGCATGGCCGATCCGACGGTTGTCAACGCCAATCTTGCCTTGCTGAACAAGGGCTGATGGGCAAGTCCGAGCCGGTCAAGCCGGCCTTGCATTCGGCTTAGGCCGAGAGACTACTATTCGGCCGCCCCCAGATAGTCCGACAGCGGCGGGCAGGAGCAGACGAGGTTGCGGTCGCCCGCGACATTGTCGATGCGCGACACCGGCGGCCAGTATTTTGCGGCGGTATCCACGTTGCCCGCGGGATAGGCCGCCTCCAGCCGCGAATAGGGATGGGTCCACGTGCCGGCCAGCGCCTCGGCGGCAGTGTGCGGCGCGTTGACCAGCGGGTTGTCGGCCAACGGCCATTCGCCCTTTGCTACCTTCGCCGCTTCGCCGGCGATCGCGATCATGGCCTCGCAGAAGCGATCGAGTTCACCTTTCGGCTCGGATTCCGTCGGCTCCACCATCAGCGTGCCGGCGACCGGGAACGACATGGTCGGTGCATGGAAACCATAGTCGATCAACCGCTTGGCGATGTCATCGACGCTGATGCCGGCGCGCTCCTTGAGCACGCGGGTGTCGAGGATGCATTCATGAGCGATACGATCGCTCCTGCCCTTGTAAAGGAGCGGGAAGTACGACGCGAGCCGCGTCGCCACATAATTGGCCGAGATGATGGCGGTCTCCGTCGCCTGCTTGAGACCGGAAGCGCCCATCATGCGGATGTACATCCAGGTGATCGGCAGGATGGAAGCACTGCCGAACGGTGCCGCCGATACGGCATGGCCTGAGCCTTCGGTAACATGGCCCGGCAGATAGGGTTCCAGATGCGCCTTGACGCCGATCGGGCCGACGCCGGGACCGCCGCCGCCATGCGGGATGCAGAACGTCTTGTGCAGGTTCATGTGGCAGACGTCGGCGCCGATGTCGCCGGGGCGGGCGAGGCCGACCAGGGCGTTTAAGTTGGCGCCATCGAAATAGACCTGGGCACCATGCTCGTGGATGAGGGCGCAGAGGTGGCGCGCGCCTTCCTCGTAGACGCCATGCGTCGAGGGATAGGTGAACATCAGCGCCGCGAGGTTCCTGGAATGCTTGTTGGCCTTGGCCCTGAGATCGTCCATGTCGATATTGCCGTCCTCGGTGCAGCGCACGACGACGACGCTCATGCCCGCCATCGCCGCGCTCGCCGGATTGGTGCCATGCGCCGAGGACGGGATCAGGCAGACGGTGCGATGGCCTTCGCCACGCGAGCGGTGGTAGGCGCGGATGGCCAGCAGCCCGGCATATTCGCCCTGGCTGCCGGCATTGGGCTGCAGGCTTACCGCGTCGAAGCCGGTGATCTCCGACAGCCAGACCTCAAGGTCGCCGACCATGGCGCGATAGCCCGCCGAATGGCTGGCCGGCGCGAAGGGATGCAGATTGGCGACGCTTGGCCAACTCACCGGCATCATCTCTGCAGCGGCATTGAGCTTCATGGTGCAGGAGCCGAGCGGGATCATGGCGCGATCGAGCGCAAGATCCTTGTCGGCCAACCGGCGCAGAAAGCGCATCATTTCGGTTTCCGAATGATTTTCGTGGAACACCGGCTGGGTGAGAAACTCCTTGCCGCGTCCTTTTCCAGGCATGCTGCCGTCGGCGGCGCCGGCTGCCTTGGCGCCGAACAGCGCGGCGATCGCCTCCAGATCGGCTTCGGTCGAGGTTTCATCAAAGCTGATGCCGACATGGTCGGCGTCGATGACGCGCAGCAGCCGGCCGGTTTCTTCGGCGGCCGTGGCGATCGCTTTCGCCTTGCCCTTCATTTCAACCGTCACCGTGTCGAAGCGGCTTGTGCCGAGCACGGGCAGGCCAGCGGCTTTCAGGCCCGCCGCAAGGCGGTTGGCGAGCCCATGGATGCGGCCGGCAATCGCCTGCAGCCCGGCGGGGCCATGCCAGATGGCATAGGCGGTCGCCATGTTGGCGAGCAGCGCCTGCGCGGTACAGATGTTGGACGTCGCCTTGTCGCGGCGGATGTGCTGTTCGCGTGTCTGCAAGGCGAGCCGGTAGCCGGGACGGCCCTTGCTGTCGGTCGACTGGCCGACGAGGCGGCCGGGCATCAGCCGCGTCAGTCTGTCGGAGACCGCGCAATAGGCGGCGTGCGGGCCACCAAAGCCCATCGGCACGCCAAAGCGCTGCATCGGGCCGACGGCGATATCGGCGCCAAGTTTCGCCGGAGCGTCGGTCAGCGTAAGACCGAGCGGGTCGGAAATGAAGACGACGATGGCGCCGGTCGCGCGGGCCTTTTCGATCGCCGCCTTATGGTCGCCATAGACACCGAACGTATCCGGCCAGGAGACGAGCAGGGCGGCGGTGTTGTCGTCGATCGTCTCGCCGTCGACCTCGATGCCGAGCGGCTCGGCGCGCGTGCGCACAACATCCAGCGTCTGCGGATGCGGTGTGCCGGCAAGCGCCACCTTGGTGCGCTTGTCGCGATGGTGGCGCAAGGCAATGCCGACGGCTTCGGCCACCGCCGTTGCCTCATCGAGCAGCGAGGCCGACGCGACCGGCAGACCGGTCAGTTCGGTGACCAGTGTCTGGAAATTGAACAGCATTTCCAGCCGGCCCTGGCTGATCTCCGCCTGGTAAGGGGTATAGGCAGTGTACCAGGCCGGGTTCTCGAACAGATTGCGCTGGATGACCGGCGGCACGTGGACGCCATGGTAGCCGGCGCCAATGAAGCTCTTCAGCACCGTGTTCCTGGCCATGGTCGCCGACAATTCGGCCAGCGCTTCGGCTTCGCTGGCCGGCGCGGGCAAGGCCAGCGGCTGGTCGAGGCGGATCGATCTTGGCACGGCCTGGCTGATCAGCGTCTCGACGGAAGGAACGCCGATGACGGCGAGCATGGCTCTGACATCGTTGATGCCGGGGCCGATATGGCGGGCGGAAAAGGGGGTAGGTGCTGCGGTCATTTTTATCGTCCTGCTATCAGCCGATATGGGCTTTGTAGGCGGTCTCATCCATCAGGCCGGCGAGCTGGCTTTCATCGGCGAGCCTCATCTTCCATAGCCAGCCGGCGCCGGTCGCCGCCGAATTGACCAGCGACGGGTCGGACGACAGCATGCCATTGGCCTCGGTGATCTCGCCGTCGACCGGCGCATAGACGTCGGAGGCGGCCTTGACGGATTCGACCACGACGGCGGTGTCACCCTTGGTGAGCTTCCTTCCCGTCTCGGGCAATTCGACGAAGACGAGGTCGCCGAGTTGCTCCTGGGCATAGTCGGTGATGCCGACAGTGGCGACGCCGCCTTCGACACTGAGCCATTCGTGATCGGCGGTGAAATAGGTCTTTGCCATGAAATTTATCCTTTGCGGTAGCGATGGGGAATAAAGGGCAGGGAACTGATATCGACCGGGATCTTCGTGCCGCGCACGTCGGCGAAGACCCGGGTTCCGGGCTTTGCCAGCGGCGCGGCGACATAGCCCATGGCGACCGGATGACCGGCCGAGGGGCCGAAGCCGCCCGACGTGACATGGCCGGCAGGGTGGCCGTCGGCGTCAAAGAGCGCGGCGCCGGCGCGCACCGGCTGGCGGCCTTCCGGCTTCAGCCCGACTCGCTTTTGCGCCGGGCCGCGTTCCACGGCGGCGCGCAAGGCATCGGCGCCGATAAAGGTGCCGGAAGCCCTGGTGTCCTTCGGGATCGCCCACATCAGCGCCGCGGCGGCGGGGTCTGTCTCCGGTGTGATATCCTGGCCATGCAGGCAAAGTCCGGCCTCCAGCCGCAGGCTGTCGCGCGCGGCGAGACCGATCCAGAGCACGCGCTCATCACCCAGCAGCTTCGCGACGAGGTCGCGCGCATCGGTCTCCGGAAGACCGATCTCGAAACCATCCTCGCCGGTATAGCCGGACCGGCTCATGAACCAGTTCTTCCTGGGTTCGACCCCATGCATGAACAGCAACGAGCCGGTTTCGATGCCCGCACGGGACAGCACTGCCCAGGCCTCGGGCCCCTGGATGGCCAGGAAGACGCGGTCGAGCGGCTCGACCATGGCGTCGAAACCGGCTGCAAGTTCACGCAGGTGCTTTTCGTCGGCGATGGCGTTGCCGGCATTGGCGACCACCATGAAACGGTCGGCGCCGAGCCGGGTGACGATCAGGTCATCCAGGATGCCGCCGGCTTCATTGAGGAAGAACGTCAGCTTGGATTGCGAAACTTCGAGCGCGCCGGCGTCCAGCGGGCAGGAGCGGTCGAGCAGCGCAACGGCTTGCGGCCCGCTGACCTCGAACAGTTTCATATGCGAGATGTCGAAGAGACCCGCGTGCTCGCGGGTATGCAGATGTTCCTTCATGACGCCGGCCGGGTAGGTCAGCGGCATCGACCAGCCGGCAAAGGCGCCGAAGCGCGCGCCTGCGGCCGTGTGGATATCCTCGAGGGGAAGGTGTTTATCGTCGTTGCCCGTCATGTCGTCTCCAGAGTCGCACGCAATCGGCCGCGAATGGCGACCAGTCCGTGCCCCTCTGTCTGAAGCCTGAGAGACTCGCGCAGCCGGAACTCTGTCAGCGGCGCTTACACCTTCGGCGCGGGGGCAAGCCCCGACTTTCCAGAGTGTCTTTCCCGTCCACGGTTCTTTTGCCTGAGAGATTTCGGGCGATTTCCCCTTCGGCGGCAGCTCTCGCTGCTCTCTCCCGCAAACAGGTAGGACTCAAAGCCTGAGCCCTCGACGCGCCATCCATAGCCCGTCGGCGACACCTTGTCACCTCCCAGCGACATCTAAAGCGCGTCGTGCTGAAGCGGGTTTGGGCGATGCGCGTTGGATATTTGTTCTGATGCATGTTGCTTGCTCTCCCAAAACCGCTGCACACCTCGGGTCGAGCCCGAGGGCCTGCTTTTGGGCGACATACATTGGCCGAGAAGTCTTTGCTAACCACGCCATTTGCCCGTTTTTCAAGACATTCATGATACAGCAGGCTGATGTGACGCGTTGCGCGGACGGGGACGACAAATGGGCGAATTGATCATGAGCGCGCCGGTGGCGGGGCTGACATCAAAGATTAGCATTGCTCCGGAGGATGTGGTGATGCTGCGCCGCGACGTGTTCGCCGATGGTGTGGTCACGCGCGGCGAGGCGGAGGCGCTGTTCGCGCTCGACCAGACGGCGCGGAACAAGTGCGCGGAGTGGGCGCCATTCTTTGTCGAGGCAGTGACCGATTACATCGTCCATCAGGAAAGGCCGGAGGGCTACATCTCGCAAGACAATGCCGACTGGCTGATCCGCACGATCTCGCGGGACGGCATGGTCGACCGCGGAACCGAACTCGAATTGCTGGTCCATGTGCTGGAAGAGGCTAAATCGTCGCCGGGCCGGCTCTGCGTCTACGCCCTCGAGCAAGTCGCCCACGCCGTCATCGACGGCAAGGGACCGCTGATGCTGGGCGGCGCCCTGGTTCCGGGATTGATCGCCAAGGCGGAGGTCGAGCTCCTGCGCCGCATCCTCTACGCCCATGGCGGTGACGGCAACATCGCCATTACCCGCGGCGAGGCCGAGGTGCTGTTCAGGATCAATGAACAGACTGCCCATGCCAACAACGACCCCTCCTGGAACGAGCTGTTCGTCAAGGCGATCGCCAACTTCGTCATGTGCTCGGCCGGTTATGAAGCGCCGACCCGCGATGTGGCATTGCGCCAGGAAAGCTTCCTCGATCAAGCCGACCCGGAAATCGGCGGCTTCTTCAGCCGCATGGTCTCCGGTGGCCTTGCCGGAATCATCGAGGCCTACCGGTCCCCGGATGACATCGAAGTCGAATGGGAGGCGAAGAACAGGGCGGCGGAGGCCTTTGCCCGGCGCGCCGAAACGATCGATGCCGGCGAAGCCAAATGGCTGGTCGAGCATATCGGGCTGAATCGGCCTCTCTACGAAAACGAGCGTGCACTGCTGACCCTGATCAAGCATGCCTCGCCGGAAATCCATCCGGCCCTAAAGCCGCTGCTCGAAAAGGTTGCTTGAGTATTGGCTGTTAAGCCGTCGACGTCGGAGCACTATTCTCTCTGACTATCAAATACCACCATACCAGTCGTAGCCATTGTCTTCCCAGTAGCCGCCGCGGCCGCCGCCGACATCGGCGAATCCGTCGACCAACTCGATCTTGTAAAGATACTTGGGCATCTTGTAGCCCAGCTGGCGCTCGACGCGGACGCGTAGCGGCGCGCCGTTCTCGACGGGCAGCGGCTTGCCGTTCAGGCCATAGGCGAGGATCGTCTGCGGGTGGCGTGCGTCAATCAGGTCGATGGTGCCGTAGTATTTGACGTCGCCCGACAGGCTGCGGTCGATCGTGTCGAGACAATGGAACATGACATAGCGAGCCTGCGGCTTCACCACCGCCTGGTCCAGCACCAGCGACAGCGGCGTGCCGGTCCATTTGGCGATGCAGCTCCAGCCCTCGACGCAGTCGTGACGCGTGATCTGGGTGCGGCTCGGCATGTTCTGGAGCTGCTCGCGGCTGAGCGACAGCGGCTTTTCGACAAGGCCGGAAACCTCCAATCGCCAGTCGGCGAAATTGTTGGCGAGCAGGGCCTTGTAGGCGTCGTCATCGGGCGCCGTGACGCCGTTCGGCCGCATTGGCTGACGGATATCGGCCTCGGTGAATTCCTGTGCAAGCGAATCGCGGCCTGCAAGCAGGCGTTGCGCTCGGTGTGTGAGATCATTGGCGTTCTCGAGGAAGCTGCGCAGGCCGTCGCCGATGCTCAGCTGGCTGTCGAAGGCATCGCAACCCGACAAGATGATGCCTGAGGCGCCAAGGCTGGCGGCGGTCAGGAATTTCCGGCGGCTGATCTGGAACTTCGCCATGTCAGGCACTCCTCTGCGCTGTTTCATCGTCCGGTGCTGGAGGATCGGTGCGATACCAGCCGGTGATGATCGAGCGCAGCTCGTTGATCGGTCCCGCGGCGAGGATCATCAGGATGTGGATAATGAAGAAGGCGACCAGCAGCACCATGACGGTGAAATGGATGGTGCGCGCCGTCTGCCGGCCGCCGAGCAGGTCGTTCAGGAACGGCAGCACCGAATTCATGCTCGGCGACATGGCAAGGCCGGTGATGACCATCAGCGGCAAGAGCACGAACAGCACGCCGCCATAGGCCATCTTCTGCAGCGTGTTGTATTCACGTGTGTGGTGGAACTTCAGCTTTGCATGATCGACGATGTCCTGTGGCAGCCGCTTGAGGTCGTCGAGGCGTGGTGCAAGGTCGCGCCGGATATGGCCGTTGATCAGGCTGGCGACCAGCCACACGATCAGCGTCGTCACGAGGATCCAGGCGAAGAAGAAATGCACCACGCGGGCCGTGCCGAGATCATAGTAGGAAGGGATGGTCGCCCAGGATGGGAAACCGCGCGCCGTCTCGTTGCCCGACGGACCCGACCAGCCAAGCACGCCTGTCGTGTCGAAGCGGTGCCCGAAGATTTCCGTGTAGCCGCGCGGCCCTGCGTCGGTATTCTCGGCGCCAATGGCGAAGACGGTGTTGCTGTAGCCAAAACCCGACTGCTTGCCGATGTAGAGCTGTGGTCGGGCATTGAATATCTGCAGGCCGGAAAGCAGCATGAAAAACAGTGAGATGGCCCAGATCCAATGCGTCGTGCGCGTCCAGCGCGACTGACGGTAGATCAAGTTCCTGTCACGTGACGCTGGAGCGTCCGGTCCGGCGGTGGGTTCGCTTTTGGCAACCGATTCCATCTTCTCTCGTCTCCCGGCCTGCGCGGCCATTGTCCTCCTGATACGTTGCGATCCAAAACGATGTTTCATCCGATCACGGATTTATTACGAACCGCCCAGGCTGACGGCGAGGTTGACGGCGGCGGCGACGATCACCGTGTTGAAGAAGAACGACAGGATCGAGTGGACAAGCACGACCCGGCGCATATGCGTCGTCGAGATGTTGGTGTCGGCGGTCTGCGCGGTCATGCCGATGACGGTGGAGAAATAGAGGAAATCCCAGCCTTCCGGCCTTTTGTCGCCCGGGAACAGCAGGCCCCCGACGGGGACTTTCTTCTTGGTTCCGGCATCGACCTCTTCGCCGTCCATCCAGTAGACATGGGCATAATGGAGCGCGGCCATGGCATGGATGGTGAACCAGCCGAGCGGGATCGACAGCAGCGCGAAGCCGAGTTCGATGGGATGGCCTTTGTCCTTCTGGTTGATCAACAGGAACAATGAGATGATGGCGAGGCCGACGACGACCAGCGTGACCGCGAAGATGACCAGCACCGGCTGATCGGTGGCGCGCGCATTCTTGCTGAGATAGGTGCCCGTGAACTTCGGCATCTGGGCGACGACCAGTATGACATAGGCGGCAAAGAAGGCGTTGGCGCCGATCGAATAGGCTAGCGGGGCATGAAGGAGCAACGCCACAAGGAGCGCAAAGACACCAATACACGCCGACATTACAAACAGCATGTGCCGCTGCATCGGCTTCTTGATTGGAGGCGTTTCGGCGGCCATGGCGGTCTCCACCCTGAATGGCGCTCTGCTTCTAGAACAGTTCACCGTTTCACGGAAACGGCGAACCGCTCTATCTCTTGTTTTGGCGCAATTCCGGACGGAAAACCGCCAAGCACTTTTCCTGGAATTGCCTTATCTCTTGTTTTGACGCAATTCCGGACGGAAAACCGCTACGCACTTTTCCTGGAATTGCTTCAGCTGGGTGTGGCGGATTTCAGCGCGCGCCGCAAGATACGGTCGAGCTCGCCGAGGAACCGCGAGCGGTCCTGGGGCGCGAAGCTGGCATTGTAGCCCTTGCTTTCGCCTGTCTCGCGCAAATGCTGCTTGAGGTCGCGCATGGCCACCGCCATGCCGATGGTTTCCGGCGTGAAGGGACGTCCGGTGGGCCCAAGCACATGCGCGCCAAGCGCCACCGCACGGGCGGCAAGCGGAATGTCCGCTGTCACCACGACATCGTTGGGTTTGGCGTTCTCGACGATCCAGTCATCGGCGGCGTCGGCGCCTTTGGAGACGACGACGTTGCGGATCATCGGATCGCGTGAGGGCCGCAGGCCGCCATTGGAGACATGGGTGACGACGATGCCAAGGCGGTCGGCGACTTTCTCGACCTCGGCCTTCACCGGGCATGCGTCGGCATCGACGTAGATGGCGGGTGCGGGCATTGTCTCTCCAGGAACGCGCGGGGGCCGGAAACATATCCGGCCCCCGCCTGGAATCTCAGCTATCATGCCGGCAGGGCGCCAGACCTCTTGGCCGTCCAGGTGGCGATGTAGTCCATGAGGCCGGGGTTGAGGCAGTCATAGGGTTCGAGCCCGATCGACTTCAGCTGGCCGCGGATGCCGTCCATGCGGCCCGGATCGACACCGGATTCGATGATCGAGGAGACAAAGGCGGTGAAGCCCGGCGGCGACCAGCCGTCCTCCTCGAAGCGCTCGGGGTGGATGAAGGTCAGGCCCTTGAACGGATGATCGCGCTCGACCGGCCCGTGCATGTGGACGCCGCAGCCGGTGCAGGCATGACGCTGGATCAATGCGGCGGGGTCGACCACCTTGAGCTTGTCGCCATTTTCGGCGACGGTGACATCGCCGGTGCCGGCCACGGCCACGACAGAGAACACCGCACCGTCCGGCTTCCAGCATTTGGTGCAGCCGCAGGCGTGGTTGTGGGCGATCTGGCCCTTGACCTTCACCTTCACCGGGTTGCTGGTGCAAAGGCAGATCAGCGTGCCGCCGGCAAAGCTCGCGCTCTCCTTGGGCAGCCCATTGTCGATTTTTGGATGCAGTTTCTCCGCCATTCCATTTCCTCCCGTTTGTGAACCACAGAGGTCGCTGGCCGGTTGGCTGGCGGCGTGTGGCTGGCTTCAGTAAACGACGACGCTTCGGATCGACTTGCCCTCATGCATGAGGTCGAACCCCTTGTTGATGTCCTCGAGCTTCAGCGTGTGGGTGATCATCGGATCGATCTGGATCTTGCCGTCCATGTACCAGTCGACGATTTTGGGCACGTCGGTGCGGCCGCGCGCGCCGCCGAAGGCGGTGCCCATCCAGCTGCGGCCGGTGACCAGCTGGAACGGCCGCGTCGAGATCTCCTGGCCGGCGCCGGCGACGCCGATGACGACCGACTTGCCCCAGCCGCGATGCGAGGCTTCCAGCGCCTGGCGCATCACCTTGGTGTTGCCGGTGCAGTCGAACGTGTAGTCGGCGCCGCCGATCTGGTCGGCACCGCGCTTGGTCATGTTGACGAGGTAAGGCACGATGTCGCCGTCGATCTCCTTCGGATTGACGAAATGCGTCATGCCGAAGCGCTCGCCCCATTCCTTCTTGTCGTTGTTCAGGTCGACGCCGATGATCATGTCGGCGCCGGCAAGCTTCAGGCCCTGGATGACGTTGAGGCCAATGCCGCCGAGACCGAAGACGACGGCGGTGGCGCCTTGCTCGACCTTGGCGGTGTTGATGACCGCACCGATGCCGGTGGTGACGCCGCAGCCGATGTAGCAGATCTTGTCGAAAGGGGCGTCCGGATTGACCTTGGCCACCGCGATCTCGGGAAGCACGGTGAAGTTGGAGAAGGTCGAGCAGCCCATATAGTGGAAGATCTTGTCCTTGCCGATGGAAAAGCGCGACGAGCCGTCCGGCATCAGGCCTTGCCCCTGGGTGGCGCGGATGGCGGTGCAGAGGTTGGTTTTCCTGGACAGGCAGGACGGGCACTGCCGGCATTCGGGCGTATAGAGCGGGATGACATGGTCGCCCTTCCTGACCGAGGTGACGCCCTTGCCGACATCGACCACGACACCGGCGCCTTCGTGGCCCAGAATGGCCGGGAAGATGCCTTCGGGATCGGCGCCCGACAGGGTGAACTCGTCGGTGTGGCAGATGCCGGTCGCCTTGATCTCGACCAGCACCTCGCCGGGCTGAGGACCGTCGAGGTCGACCTCCATGATCTCCAGCGGCTTTCCGGCGGCGACGGCGACAGCGGCGCGCGTTTTCATCAGGCAATTCCTCCAAAGGCGATTTTTGCGCACGCTTTCAGGTTTTGCCTCGACGATCAACTGCTAGCTGGTTGCACACTTGGGCCAGCGTGCAGAATTTTATTCCCTAACCGATTGAAAGGCGGCGATTGACCCACCCGGCTTGACCGCGCCAGCACAGGTCATAAAAGGAACGGCCGACCCGAGGGATATCCGCATGTTCACCAAGATCCTGATCGCCAACCGTGGCGAGATCGCCTGCCGCGTCATCAAGACGGCACGCAAGATGGGCATTGCCACGGTCGCCGTCTATTCCGATGCCGATCGCGACGCGGTGCATGTCGAGATGGCCGACGAAGCGGTGCATATCGGACCGTCGCCGGCGGCGCAGAGCTACCTCGTCCCTGAAAAGATCATCGCAGCCTGTAAGCAGACTGGCGCCCAGGCCGTGCATCCGGGCTATGGCTTCCTGTCCGAGCGAGCGGCCTTCTGCGAAGCCCTGGAGAAAGAAGGCATCGTCTTCATCGGTCCCAAGCCGAAGGCGATCAGGGCGATGGGCGACAAGATCGAATCGAAGAAGTTCGCCAACGCCGCCAAGGTTTCGACGGTTCCGGGCTGGCTCGGCGTGATCGAGAATGCCGACCATGCGGAGAAGATCGCCGGCGAAATCGGCTATCCCGTGATGATCAAGGCCTCGGCCGGTGGTGGCGGCAAGGGCATGCGCATCGCCTGGAACCAGTCGGAAGTGCGCGACGGGTTTGACCGGGCCCGCTCCGAGGCCAAGAGCTCGTTCGGCGACGACCGTGTTTTCATCGAAAAGTTCGTCGTCGACCCGCGCCACATCGAGATCCAGGTGCTGGCCGACGCGCATGGCAACGCGCTCTACCTCGGCGAACGCGAATGTTCGATCCAGCGCCGCAACCAGAAGGTGGCGGAAGAGGCGCCTTCGCCATTCCTCGATGCCAAGACCAGAAAGGCCATGGGCGAGCAGTCGGTGGCGCTGGCCAGGGCCGTCGACTATCAGAGCGCGGGCACGGTCGAGTTCATCGTCGACAAGGACAAGAACTTCTATTTCCTTGAGATGAACACGCGATTGCAGGTCGAGCATCCGGTGACGGAGCTCGTCACCGGCATCGATCTGGTCGAGCAGATGATCCGCGTCGCCGCCGGCGAGAAGCTTGCTTTGAAGCAGAGCGATATCAAGCTGAACGGCTGGGCGGTGGAGAGCCGGCTCTACGCCGAGGATCCCTACCGCAATTTCCTGCCGTCGATCGGCCGGCTGACCCGCTACCGGCCGCCCGAGGAAGGACAGTTCGGCGATGTCGTCGTCCGCAACGACACCGGCGTCACCGAGGGTTCGGAGATCTCGATGTTCTACGATCCGATGCTGGCCAAGCTGTGCACCTGGGCGCCGACGCGGCTCGAAGCCATCGACGCCATGTCGGAAGCGCTCGACAGTTTTGTGGTTGACGGCATCGAGCACAACATTCCGTTCCTGGCGGCGCTGATGCAGCACCCGCGCTGGCGGGAAGGGGCGATATCGACCGGGTTCATCGCCGAGGAATATCCCGATGGTTTTGCGCCCATCGTGCCGAACAGCGAGGAAAAGGCCGTGCTGGCCTCGATCGCGACCGCGGTCGAACTGCTGCGCCGCGACCGGCTCGACCGTTTGGGTGGGCGCCTGGCGCCGCATTCGGGAGCGCTCAAGCGCGACTGGGTGGTTAAGCTCGGCGAGGATTATCTGCCGGCGGCCATCCTCGAAGGCATGATTTCCATTCCGATGGAGATCGACCTGTCGATCGACGGCGGCAAGGCGCTGACCGTTTCGTCCGACTGGCGGCCGGGCGACCTCATCTGGCGCGGCACGGTCGGCAAGCGCCAAGTCACCGCCCAGATCCGGCCGGTTGCAAATGGTCTTCGCATCGCCTGGAAAGGCATGTCGGTGGCCGCGCGGGCGATGCTGCCGCGCACCGCCGAACTGGAAAAACTGATGCCGGAGAAGGTGGCGCCGGACACGTCGAAGCTGCTGCTCTGCCCGATGCCTGGCCTTGTCGTGTCGATCGCCGTCGCCGAGGGCCAGGAGGTCAAGGCCGGCGAGACTTTGGCCGTGGTCGAGGCGATGAAGATGGAAAACGTGCTGCGCGCTGAACGCGACCTTGTCGTGTCGAGACTGAACGCCAAGCCGGGCGACAGCCTGGCTGTCGACGCGGTGATCATGGAATTCGCCTGAGAGACTGAGGCGAGCCGGGCAGGTCGCGGAAGCCTGTGGCTGGTGGTCGTTTGTGCTGGACTGGTATCGCCCGGTCCCGGACAATACATCTCCATCGACTCAAGTTTTACGGGCAGCACGAGAAATCATGGCGGATGAGAGACTTCCACGCGACCCCCTGAAGCGCGAAGCCGCGATTGCGGCCATGCCGCCGAAGGCGCCCGTGCGGCCGTTCGTCCATCTGCGGGTGCATTCGGCCTATTCGCTGCTCGAGGGCGCGCTTCAGCTTGGCAAGATCGTCGGCCATGCGCTGAAAGACGAAGCCCCGGCGATTGCCGTCACCGACACCAACAATCTGTTCGGCGCGCTGGAATTCGCCCAGAAGGCGGTCAAGGACGGCATCCAGCCGATCATCGGCTGCCAGATCGCGCTCGCCTTTTCCGGCGAAAACAGCGACGGCCAGCGCGACCGCCGGCGGCAAGGCCCGGAGATGCGGCCGGTCGTCCTGATCGCGGCGACCGAAGCCGGCTATTCCAATCTGGTCAGGCTTGTCAGCCGCGTCTACCTGGAAACGCCACCCGGCGAAGCCGTGCACCTGACCACCGGGATGCTGGAGGGGCAGGCTGATGGGCTGATCTGCCTCAGCGGCGGACCGCGCGGCCCGATCGGCAGCGCCTTGAAGGAAGATCGCCGCGATCTTGCCGAGACGCGGCTTTTGACGCTCAAGGCGATGTTCGGCGACCGCCTCTATGTCGAACTGGAACGGGTTGCCGGCTACGACCGGATGATCGAACATTCGACGATCGATCTGGCCTATGCGCACGAGCTGCCACTGGTCGCCACCAACGAGGCGTTTTTCTCATCGCGCGACGATTATGAGGCGCATGACGCGCTGATTGCCATTGCCGAAGGCTCGGTCGTCGCCGTCGACACCCGCCGCCGGCTGTCGCCGGACAATTTCCTGCGCAGCCAGACCGACATGTCGCAGCTGTTCGCCGACCTGCCGGAAGCGATCGACAACACAGTCGAAATCGCGCTGCGCTGCTCCTACTACCCAAAGAACCGCAGCCCGATCCTGCCGCGCTTCACCGGCGGCGACAGTGCCGACAAGGACGCGGCCGAAAAGGCCGAGGCCGCGGAACTCGCCCGGCAGGCGCGAGAGGGGCTCGACGCCCGCCTTGCCCTGCATGGACCGACCCCGGGCTACACGGTCGAGCAATATCGCGAGCGGCTCGAATTCGAGCTCGGCATCATCGAGAAGATGAAGTTCCCCGGCTACTTCCTGATCGTTGCCGACTTCATCAAATGGGCCAAGGCACAGGGCATTCCGGTCGGTCCGGGCCGTGGTTCGGGCGCCGGATCGCTGGTCGCCTATTCGACGACCATCACCGACATCGATCCGCTGCGATTCTCCTTGCTGTTCGAGCGCTTCCTCAATCCGGACCGCGTGTCGATGCCCGACTTCGACATCGACTTCTGCCAGGACCGCCGCGAAGAGGTGATCCGTTATGTCCAGCAGAAATACGGCCGCGACCAGGTCGGCCAGATCATCACCTTCGGTACGCTGCAGGCCCGGGCCGTGCTGCGCGACGTCGGCCGCGTGCTGCAGATGCCCTACGGCCAGGTCGACAAGCTGTCCAAGATGGTGCCGCAGAACCCGGCCAATCCGGTCAAGCTCGCCGATGCCATCGCCAACGAGCCACGCTTTGCCGAGGAGGCCGAGAAGGAGCCGATCGTCCAGACGCTGCTCGACATGGCGCAGAAGCTGGAAGGGCTCTACCGTCACGCCTCGACGCACGCCGCTGGCATCGTTATCGGCGACCGGCCGCTGTCGGAGCTGGTGCCGATGTACCGCGATCCGCGCTCGGACATGCCTGTCACCCAGTTCAACATGAAATATGTCGAGCAGGCCGGGCTGGTGAAGTTCGACTTCCTCGGCCTGAAAACGCTGACGGTGCTGGAGACGGCGGTGAAACTGATCCGCCGCCGCGGCATCGACATCGACTTGGCGACAATCCCGCTCGATGATCCCGACACCTACGCCATGCTGTCGCGCGGCGAGGTGGTTGGCGTGTTCCAGGTTGAAAGTGCCGGCATGCGCAAGGCGCTGATCGGCATGCGGCCCGACTGCATCGAGGACATCATCGCGCTGGTCGCGCTCTACCGGCCGGGCCCGATGGAAAATATCCCGACCTACAACGCCAGAAAGCATGGCGAGGAGGAGATGGCCTCGATCCATCCCAAGATCGACCATCTGGTGAAGGAGACGCAAGGCGTCATCGTCTACCAGGAACAGGTCATGCAGATCGCGCAGGAGCTGTCGGGCTATTCGCTCGGCGAAGCCGATCTTCTGCGCCGCGCCATGGGCAAGAAGATCCGCGCCGAGATGGACAAGCAGCGCGAGCGCTTCGTCTCGGGTGCTGTCGAGCGCGGCGTTGCCAAGCCGCAAGCCGACTTCATTTTCGACCTGCTGGCCAAGTTCGCCGATTATGGTTTCAATAAGTCGCACGCCGCCGCCTACGCCGTGGTCTCCTATCAGACGGCCTATCTCAAGGCGCATTACCCGGTCGAGTTCCTGGCGGCATCGATGACGCTCGACATGGGCAACACCGACAAGCTCGCAGACTTCCGGCAGGATGCATTGCGCCTTGGCATCGAGGTGCTGGCGCCGTCCGTTATGACGAGTTTTCGTCCCTTCGAGGTCGGCGAGAACCGCATCTATTATTCGATGGCCGCGCTCAAGGGCGTCGGCGACGCGGCGGTCGAGCATATCGTTGCCGTGCGAGGTGAAAAGCCGTTCAAGAACCTTGCCGATTTCTGCGAACGGGTCGATCCCAAGATCGTCGGCAAGCGCGTCTTCGAAAGCCTGATCATGGCCGGCGCGCTCGACTGCTTCGGCCACGACCGCGCTCAGATGATGGCCGGCGTCGAACGGATGATGGGGCTGGCATCACTTGCCCAGCAGAACGCGGTTTCCGGCCAGGCCGACATTTTCGGCGCTTCGTTGGGCGCACAGTCGCAGGCGCTCAACCTGCCGGCAACGGATCCGTGGCTGGCCGCCGACCGCCTGCACCGCGAATTCCAGGTCGTCGGCTTCTATCTCTCGGCTCATCCGCTCGACGAGTACAAGGCGGCGCTGCAGAAGATGCGGGTGCAGACCTGGGGCGAGTTCTCGGCCGCCGTCAAGCGGGGCGCCACCGCCGGCCGGCTTGCCGGCACGGTGACGACCAAGCAGGAGCGCAAGACACGCACCGGCAACAAAATGGGGGTGGTGCAGTTCTCCGACACGTCGGGACAGTATGAGGCCGTTCTGTTTTCGGAAGGATTGGCCCAGTTTCGCGACTTCCTGGAGCCTGGCCGCTCCGTCGTCATCCAGGTCGCCGCCGAGGACAGGCCCGAGGGCGTCAATTTGCGCATCAACTCCGTGCAATCGCTGGAGGACGAGGCAAGCCGCATCCAGAAGGCGCTGCGCATTTTCGTCAGGAACGAAGGACCGGCGTCGATGATCCAGTCCCAACTCACCCAGCGCGGCGAAAGCCAGGTCAGCATTATCGTGATCAAGGAAGAGGCGCAGGGCGAGATCGAGATTGCCTTGCAGGGCGGCTACCGCGTCTCGCCGCAGATCGCTTCGGCGATGCGCGCGGTGCCGGGCGTGGTCGAAGTGGAACTGGTGTGATCGCCGCCTTTGCCAGGTGACCACGCATCGGGCGGCATCCGCCGCCTATATCACCGTGATCGGCAAGAAGGCTTCGGACAAGGTCACATCAAGAGACCGTTCCGCACCGGCGCGGCTGCGCCAAGAGGCTGGTCGGCCTACGATGCCGCCACTTCAGCCGGCTGTACCGGTTTGCGCTGCAGATTGAGCAGGTTGCCCATCAGGATGAGCAGCGCACCGCCCGCGGTGAAGGCGTCGATCTGTTCGCTATAGAGCAGCCAGCCAACCAGCGCCGACAAGGGGACGCGCAGGAAATCCATGGGTGAAATGACGGTCGCGTCCGCATAGGTGAGCGCGCGGGCCATGCAGAAATGCGACGACATGCCACTGAAGGCGATCAGCAGGATCCACGGCCAGAGTTCAAGCGATGGGTTGCGCCACACATAGAGCGCCGGGATGAGGCCAACGGCGGACTGGATGATCAGCATCCAGAAAATGATGCGCACGACACTGTCGGTGCGCGTCAGCGATTTGACAAGAACCAATGAGGCGCCGAAACAGACCGCGGCGCCCAGCACGACCAGATGTCCGGGATCGACCGCGTCGACGCCGGGACGGACGATGATCACCACGCCGATCAGTCCCAGCACGACCGCCGCAAGCTTGGGGCGGTTCAGCCTTTCGCCAAGGAAGGTCACGGCCAGGATTGCCGTCCAGATCGGCGTCGTGAATTCGATCGAGATCAACACCGCCAGCGGGATCAGCGTCAGCGCGTAGAGCCACGCCGCCTGACCGCTGTAGTGGACGACATTGCGGGCGATATGGGCGAGGGGACGCTGCGTGCGCATCGCCGCAAATCCGCCTGTCGTCATCACCAGCGGCAACAGGATGAAAAAGCCGATCACCGAACGCAGTTCCAGCACCTGGAAGACGTTGAGCTCGGCTGTCGTGGCGCGGCCAGCGACCGACATCGCCAGGAACGAGGCAATCGACAGCGCCATCCAGAACGCGGCCTTGGTGATCGAAGGGGTGGGTGCCATGTCAGCTATCTCGCAGGCGGTGACTGGCGGGGCAATCGCTAGCCGCGCCATTCTTCTGGGCCAGTTGCGGTGGTGCTGGTCCGAAACGGTCGTTTCGCAGACGGAACTTGATGACGGAAGGGGCGTTGAGACGTGGGGTTCACCTGATGGATAACCACCTGACGAGGAGAGGGTCGATGATGTCACCAGCGCGATTTGTGCTTTGCGGGTGCCTGCTGGTCGCTGCCAATGCGGCACATGCCGACGAGGCCAAATTTCTCCAGTCCTTTAAGGGGAATTTCGCCGGCAAGGGGGCTGTCCAGGTGACGACAGAGGCCCCGACCGTCAGCGTTTCCTGCACATTCAAATCGGATTCGACATCATCCTCGTTGTCGCTCGACGGCAACTGCCGCGGCCTTATCCTGGTGAGCCGCGCCATCAGCGCGCATCTGAAAACCAGTGGCACCAGATACAGCGGCGTCTATGTGGGATCGCGCACTGGTCCGGCGCAGCTCAACGGCAGCCGCTCCGGCAATGCGATCAATCTCGCCATCCGCTGGGCCAAGCCCGTCAATGGCAACAGCGTTTCGCAATTGACCGTGGAGAAAAAAGGCACCGACGGCATTCTGTTGACCGTCACCGACCACGATCCCAAAACCGGCAAGAACGTGGTGACCAGTCGCATCGATCTGAAGCGCACCTGACGGGTGCATTGATATTCAGGTGATGTCTGGGCTGAATCTCTATACCGGATATCCGATATCCAGCGTCAGTCCTCGAGCGGCTCCGGCGGGTGGGCATCGCGGCCCCTGCCGAACGTATAGCCGGTTTCCACCGCCTTGCGCCCGAACTTGTCGCGTAGCGCATCGATGGCGCCTTCAGCCATGGCGCGCTTGCGCGACTGGATGTCGACGAGGTCTGGCGGGTCGGCCTTGTCGTCGTCGGAAAGGTCGCTGACGCCGATGCCGAGCAGCCGGTATTTCGTTCCGTCAGCTTCCCGGCGCAAAAGGTCCACGCCGGTCGAAAAGATGCGGTCCGCGAGCCTCGTCGGGTCTCCGAGCTGGCGGTTGCGGGTGCGCAGCTTGAAATCCTGGGTCTTCAGTTTCAGCACTACGGTGCGCCCGGCGATGCCTGACTTTTTCAGCCGCGCCGAGACCTTTTCCGAAAGACCCCTCAGCACCGAGACCAGTTCTTCGAATGACGCGATGTCGGTGTCGAAGGTGGTTTCGGCCGATACGCTCTTGGCGTCCTGGTCAGGGTCGACGCGGCGGACGTCCTCTCCGCGCGAAAGCCGGTAGAGCCGGTCACCCATTGAACCATAGCGGCGCATCAAGTCGCCGCGCTCCATCCTTTGAAGCTGGCCAATGGTGCGGATGCCGTCGCGCTCCAGCGTGGCGTTGAACGCCTTGCCGACGCCCCAGATCATGGTCACCGGCTGCGGCGCCAGGAAGCCGACCGCCTCGGCCTCGCCGATGACCGAGAAGCCGCGCGGCTTGCGGAAATCCGACGCGATCTTGGCGAGGAACTTGCAGTAGGAGAGGCCGGCTGAAACCGTGATGCCGATCTCCGTCTCGACCGCCTGCGCAAAGCGCGCCAGCACCACCGCCGGCGGCAGACCGTGCAACCGCTCGGTGCCGGCGAGATCGAGAAATGCCTCGTCGATCGACAGCGGCTCGACCAATGGCGTCAGCGCCTGCATCATTGCGCGCACTTCGCGGCCGACATGCACATATTTTTCCATGTTGGGCGGGATCACGACGGCCTCGGGGCAGGCTTCGAGCGCCTTGAACATCGGCATGGCGGAGCGCACGCCCCTGATACGGGCGATGTAGCATGCGGTGGAGACGACCCCGCGCTTGCCGCCGCCTATGATCAGCGGCTTGTCCTTGAACGCCGGGTTGTCGCGCTTTTCGATCGCCGCGTAGAAGGCATCGCAGTCAATATGGGCCAGATGCAGCCGGTAAAGCTCCGGATGGCGGGCAAGGCGGGGGCTGCCGCAGCGCTCGCAGCGGCGCGTTTCACTGCGCTGAAACGTCAGGCAGTCACGACAAAAACCGTGATCAGGATTGTTGACAGGGGCCGCCATCGCTGCGAACATAAAGAGAACAGGGGCAATGGTACGACAGTGCAGGGCCAGCGACAAGCTTGGCCTGGGGAGAACATATGAGCACGACCATAGTACCGCTGACGCCTGAGCTCTGGCCTGAATTCGAGGACCTTTTCGGCAAGCAGGGCGCCTGTTACGGCTGCTGGTGCACGCATTTCCGGCTGGCGCCGGCGGCGCGGCGCGAGAGCAGCCGCGAACGCAACAAGGACCACATCAAGGCGCGCATCGAAGCTGGTCCACCGCCCGGCCTGCTGGCCGTCGAGGATGGGAAGGCGGTTGGCTGGATGCAGATCGGACCGCGCGCCGACGTGCCCGAATGGAACAACAAGGGCAGGGGCTCGGCACCGATCGATCCCGCCGACGCTTCTGATCCGGCCGTTTGGGCGATCTCCTGCTTTTTCATCCGAGCCAAGGCGCGGGGATGGGGCATTACGCATCGCCTCGTTGAAGGCGGCATCGATTTCGCCCGCAGAAGCGGGGCACGCCTTGTCGAGGCCTGCCCGATCGACCTGTCCCGCGATTCGCGCTCCATCGGGCTGTTCGTCGGCTCGTCGCGCGTGTTCGAAAAGGCCGGGTTCGAGAGGCTCGTCGAGCGGAAGGCCGGCCGGCCATTGATGCGACTGGTGCTGGGCGCCTGAACATCGCTGTCTTGCAGTTGTGATTGTATTTCCCTACCAGAAGTACGAACAGATTTTTGCCTTTCGACCAAACGGAGAGTTCCCGTGACCCGTATGTTGCCAGTTGCCATTACCGCGCTCCTGCTCAGCGCGCCCGCTTTCGGCCAGACCGTCGACAGCCAGGGCGCGAAGCAATTGTCCGATGACCTGTCCCGCTATGTTGGCAAGCAGGCGCTCGACAAGAGCATCCTGAAGGTTTCGGTCGAAGGCAACGCCTACAAGATCGTGTTTGATTTCAAGGCTCTGGCCGGGACATTTCCCGACCAGAAGCTGGTGAAATTCGACTTTGCGCCCTACGCCCTGCTGGTCAAGCCGCGCAGTGACGGATCCTGGGATGTCTCGATGGATTTTTCGCAAAGCGCATCTTTCGAGTTCAACGGGCCCGAGGGGCTGCAAAGCACACAGTTTTCAATCAAGGACGGCAAGGGTTCCGGCGTCTACGATCCGAAACTGGCCGCCTTTACCAGCGGCGCCAGCTCGATCGCGAGCATGACGATGGCATCGAAGGACGCCAAGCAGCAGATCGATATGAGCGCTGGCGCGGGCACCGCGACTCTGTCCGCGACCAAGGCGGCCAATGGCGGCGTCGATTTCACGACATCGCAAAAGATTTCGAGCTTCGTCGAAGCGATAAAATACAATGATCCCGAGAGCGGGCTGAATTTTCCGGTCACGATAAGGTCGCCGGAATTGTCGGTGGAAGCCAGTGGCAAGGGCGTGCAGACCAAGCCGCTGCTCGACCTCCTGGCATTTGCCGTGGCCAATGAAGACGAGAAGACGCTGAAGGCAAACCAGGCGCAACTCAAGTCGCTTCTGCTCGCCGCGCTTCCGGTGTGGGAGCGCATCGATGGCACTTATGGCTTCAAGGATTTCGCGGTCGACAGCCCGATCGGCACTTTCGGGGCGACCCAGCTCAGCGCCGTGTTCGGTACCGACGGCGTCTCCCAGAACGGCAAGATCAGCTATGGCATCAAGGCTTCAGGGCTGACCGTGCCGCAGCAGCTTTTGCCAAGCTGGAGCGTGGCGCTGCTGCCCACCGATATCGACCTGAACTTCGGCGGCGCGAACATCGATCTCGACAGCATGGCGAAGAAGGCTATCGAAGCCTTTGATCTCAATCACAAACCGCCGTTGTCGGCGGAATTCGGCGACCAGCTCAAGGCCGACTTCCTGGCCAAGACGCCGAAGGTCGTTATCGGTCACAGCACCGTCAAGAACAAAGACATGGAGATCGCGCTGGAAGGCGAGATGACAAGCTTCGGCCAGAAACCCGACGCGAGTCTCACTGTCGATGTCGCCGGCTTCGACAAGATCATGGCGCATCTGCAGGAGGCGGCAAAGGCGCAGCCGGAGATCGGGCAGTATGTGCCTGTCGCTCTCATGGCGAAGGGTTTTGCCAAAACGCTGCCGGATGGCAAGTTGGAGTGGGTTATCAACACCAAGGCTGACGGCTCGGTCGCTGTCAACGGTGTCATGCTGAAGCCTGCCGATCCCGCAGTGGACGATAGCGTCGATGACGGTAACGGCGCGGACGATGGCAACGGCGACGATAGTGGCGGTAGCGATAATGGCGGTAACGACAATGGCGGATCAGGAGCGAAACTGAACCCTTGAGGGTTCAGCCCTCGATCCCGAAACCAAAGTCACTTTTGGGCGATTTGCCTTAGAACCCCAGCGCGCCCGCGATCTTCGGCCCGGCTTCGCGCCAGTCCTGGACGACGATGACGTCGCCCGGGACTGGCGGCAGGAACGCACGTAGCGAATTGTCGGCCATCAGGTGGAAAAGATTTGCGTCGGCGACCGATTCCCGCACCGACGCCAGATTGTGCGGCTGATCGTCGACGAAAACCACCGGCCGGCTGCTACGGCCGCGCAGCCTCGCCACCGCTGGTCCCTTGGCCATTTCAGTGGTCAGCAGCGGATAGTTTAGCCCCAGGGCATCGAGATGGGCCCGGCGCACGGCGCGATGCTTGTGCGGCATGGCCGTCAGCATGATGATCTCGGCGTTGTCGCCAAGTCTTGCCAGGGCTTCCACGGCACCGTCGGTGATGCTCTGCCAATCGGCTTGCGCATCGAAGAAATCGCCCAGAAGTGCCGTGACTTCCGGCTGTTCGATCAGGCGGCCGCTGGCTGTTTCGGCGATATTGCCGGTCAGCCTGAAGGACGCCAGTGTCAGGCCATAACCGCGCGCCTTGAGGAAGTGCGGAAAGGGGCGGATGAATTCGAGCACGACGTCGTCGACGTCGAGCACCAGCAGCGGCCGGTCGTCGGCCGCCAGCTCCTCGATCTGGCGCGCGGTCTCCGGATCATCGCTCATATCGAACGCTCATGGTTGTCGTCGCCGAGCGGCAAGGCGCGCAACGCCTTGCCGACGGCCGCCGGCGGCGTACCGGTTTCCTCGGCAAAGCGCATCAGGGTCGGCTCGTGGGCGAGAATGAACTGCAGGACGCCGGCCAGGAATCCCGGCTCGCCGGCGGCCCTGCGGATCGAATGCGCCTCTATTCCGGTGATCGCCAGAAAACGCGGCAACAGCTCCGGATCGGTGGCAACGAAACCCAGCGCCTTCACGGCAAGGGTTTCCGCCTCTTCGCGCATTGACGCCGCGTTTGCCATCACTACCTTCGGTATGCGGAATGAGTCTCTTCCGCAGTAATGGCAAGAGTTGTTTGCGGCAAGCTTTACAACGCGGCGCGCCTTTTCGACGCGCGGGAAGACGGGGTGGAAATCGCGCTGCTTTGCAGCCATAGGTTTCCGTTTCGTCAATCATATTGCCGTATAGTGAAGCAGGGTTTGGTGCGCTCGAGGAAGAACGCATGACGGCCGCCTTCGAGCGGAGGGCGACCGGGACGGGATGTCGATGCCGAAGAAGGTCATGATCGTCGAGGACAATGAGCTCAATATGAAGCTCTTTCGGGACCTCATCGAAGCAAGTGGATACGAGACGGTGCGCACCCGCAATGGTTTGGAGGCGCTCGACCTTGCCCGCCAGCATCGGCCGGATCTCATCCTGATGGACATCCAGTTGCCCGAAGTGTCGGGTCTGGAGGTGACCAAATGGCTGAAGGAAGACGACGACCTGCATGTCATCCCGGTCATCGCGGTGACTGCCTTCGCGATGAAAGGGGACGAGGAACGCATCCGCCAGGGCGGCTGCGAGGCCTATATCTCAAAGCCGATCTCGGTGCCGCGTTTCATCGAAACCATCAAATCCTATCTGGGCGATGCCTGATGTGCCTTTCCAGCCGAGCCGGAGCCTTGTGAAATGACCGCGCGGATCCTCGTCGTCGACGACATCCCTGCCAATGTGAGGCTGCTGGAGGTTCGGCTGCTGGCCGAATATTTCGAGGTGCTGACCGCCACCAACGGGCTTGACGCGATCGAGACCTGCGAAAACGGCAAGGTCGACGTGGTGTTGCTGGATGTTATGATGCCCGACATGGATGGGTTCGAGGTCTGCCGGCGGCTGAAGAGCGATCCGGCGACATCGCACATCCCGGTGGTGATGATCACCGCGCTCGACCAGGTGTCCGACCGCGTGCGCGGGCTGGAAGCCGGCGCCGACGACTTCCTGACCAAGCCCGTGAACGACCTGCAGCTGATGACGCGGGTCAAGAGCCTGGTCAGGTTGAAGTCTCTGACCGACGAGCTCAGGCTGCGCGCTTCGACGACCCGCAACATCGGAATCGAAGAGTTGCTCAGCCGCAATTTCGCATCCGAGGACACGACGCCAAAAGTGCTTTTGATCGACGAGCGCAAATCGTCGGTCGAGCGCATCGAGAAGATGCTGCGCGACCGTGCCGACCTCGACGTCACCAGCGATCCACACGCCGGTTTCTTCCAGGCCGCCGAGACACCCTACGAATGCGTGATGATCTCGACGGCCTTCGCCGATTTCGATCCGCTCAGGCTCTGCTCGCAATTGCGCTCGCTCGACCGAACCCGTTTCGTGCCGATCATTCTCCTGGCGGAGGAGGGCGAGGAGGAGCGCATCATCCGCGGCCTCGAACTCGGCATCAACGACTATCTGATGCGGCCGATCGACCAGCAGGAACTGACGGCACGGCTGCGCACCCAGGTGCGCCGCAAGCGCTACAATGACCAATTGCGCGCCAGCGTCACCCAAACCATCGAGATGGCGGTAACGGACGGCCTGACCGGGCTGCATAACCGCCGCTATCTCGACAGCCATCTGCAGACGCTGTTCGACCGCGCCGTGGCGCGGCGCCGGCCGTTGTCGGTGATGATCACCGATCTTGACCGCTTCAAGTCCATCAATGACGCGCATGGCCACGATGGCGGTGACGAGGTGCTGCGGGAATTCGCGCGGCGGCTGCGCAAGAATGTTCGCGGCATCGACCTTGCCTGCCGTTTCGGCGGCGAAGAGTTCGTGGTGGTCATGCCGGACACCGATGGCGCGGTGGCCGAGAAGGTGGCCGAACGCATCCGTGCCGAGATCGCCCAGAAGCCGTTTGCCCTCGGTGCCGATGGCAAGACCATCGAGGTCACCGTCAGTGTTGGCGTGTCGTCGGTACTGAAGGGCGTGGATACGGTGGCGGCGCTGATGAAGCGTGCCGATCTCGCGCTCTATGAAGCCAAGAGTGGCGGCCGCAACCGCGTCGTCGCCAAAGCGGCGTAACGGCCCAGGCTCGATTATCCATGCGCTCCCGACAGGGTTACCCGTTTACCTTAATCCAAGCGATTCGCGAGCCTTGGTTAAGAAAGTGTTGATTTTCATAAGCTCTTGCGCAAGTGTGCTGGTCAAGACGAAGCCGGCACGAGGGTAGATAGCCGGCTCGATCTCTCGAATACCCCATGATGCTCAGGTCCGCCGCATCTCCTGGGTCCGTGGGGTCGGCCGGCCGGCGCTGGCACATAGTGGCCTCCTCGTACCGCTGCCAAACGCCGACCGGCCCCCTTTGTTTCAAAACGGACTCAAGACTCTGTACCAAGCCCGAAATATCAGGGGCTTTTTCATGCGCGGAAAATCTGAATAACGCTTCCTGAACTATGGCGACTTCAACCGATAAGGCTGTTTGCCACTCGCCGACCGTGCCTCTCGCAGACATTCGATGGCCTCCTGACAAGCGATTGACAGGGGCCTTCTTCTGTGTAGAAATTGGTTGGACCATTGAACCACTTGGAATTGATGTGGACCAGAACAGCCTGCCACCCATTCAGACGACGGCGCGCGACGACGCCGTGCTGAAGGCTTTGGTGGGCTTTGTGCGTGCCGAAGCCCTGCAGCCCGGCGAGCGGCTGCCGACGGAGCGTATTCTGGCCGAGCGGCTGAAGGTCAGCCGCAACACGGTGCGCGAGGCACTGACGCGGTGGGAAGGGCTCGGTCTCGTCGAGCGCCGGCAAGGCAGTGGCACCTACCTCAAGGCGGCTGTGTCTCCTGACATGCTGCACATGCCGCTGACGCTGGCGGGCGGCAACGATTTCACCAGCCTGATGCAGACTCTGGAAATCCGCCGTGCGCTGGAAGCTGAGGCGGCGGCCCTTTGCGCCGAGCGCGCGAGCCAAGCCGATATCGCCGAGATCGAACGCAAGCTCGACATCATGGAACAGGCGTTTCGCACCCGTGACGGCATGTCGTCGGAAGAGGATTGGGAATTCCACCAGGCGATCTACAGGGTTTCGGGCAATCCGCTGTTCGAACAGATCATCGCCGCTATGCACGAACTGTTCCACCGCTTCTGGGAGCATCCGCTCGGCGTGCGCGACTTCGGCCACGCCAGCTTTCCCTACCACCGCACCATCTACGAATTTATCGCCGCGCGTGACCCGCAAGGCGCGCGCGCCGAGGCGCTCAAGCTGATCGCCACCGTCGAGGACGACCTCAAGCGCGGTGCGGCCAAACTCAAACTTCCGAGCCAGACATGAACGAGCATCCGACCGGTTTCGACCACGACTATCTTGCCGAGGCGGCGACGCTTCTGGCGCATGACGAACCGTTCCCTGGTGGCGCGGTGGTGCCGCCGATCTACCAGACGTCGCTGTTCACCTTCGCCAACTATGCCGAAATGGCGGATACGTTTGCCGGCAAACGAAAGCAGCCGATCTATTCGCGCGGCGACAACCCGACGGTGATGGAGTTCGAGGCGCGCGTGGCCGCGCTCGAGGGCGCCGAGGCCGCGCGCGGCTTTTCAAGTGGCATGGCTGCGATCAGCGCTACCGTGCTTGCCTTCGTCGGCGCCGGCGAGCGCATCGTTGCGGTCCGCAATTGCTATGGCGACGCCTACCGCCTTTTCGAGCGGCTTCTGCCGCGCCTCAATATCAAGGTCGACTATGTCGACGGTTCCTATCCCGATGCGGTCGCGGCGGCACTTCCCGGCGCCAAGCTGCTCTATCTGGAAAGCCCGACCTCGATGATGTTCGAGCTGCAGGACCTGCCACACCTGACCCGCCTGGCCAGGGAGCAGGGCATCGTCACCACCATCGACAATTCCTGGGCGACGCCGGTTTTCCAGAAGCCGATCTCGCACGGCGTCGATCTCGTGCTGCACTCGGCCTCGAAATATCTCGGCGGCCATAGCGACACCGTCGCCGGCGTAGTGGCGGGTTCGGCCGCGCACATCAAGCATATCAACGAGCAGACGTACTCCTATCTCGGCGGCAAGCTGTCGCCGTTCGAGGCCTGGCTGCTGTTGCGTGGACTGCGGACGCTGCCGTTGCGTTTGCCGCATCATATGAAGAGCGGGCTCACAATCGCCGAGCGGCTGAAGGCGCATGGCAATGTCGAGCGGGTCAACCATCCCGCCTATTCGAACCATCCCGGCAAAGCGACGCTTGCCGGCTATGCCGGCCTGTTCTCTTTCCAGGTGACGGACGATATCGACATCCCGGTTTTCGTCGATGCGATGAAATATTTCCGCATCGGCGTCAGTTGGGGCGGGCACGAGAGCCTGGTCGTGCCGGCCAAGGCGTCGCTGGAGCAGACGCCAGGACTGAATTCGATGGCGCGCTTCGGCGTCAGCCCCCGAACCATCCGCTTCAATGTCGGATTGGAAAGTGTCGAGGACCTCTGGGCCGATATCGCCCAGGCCTTCGAAAAAGCCAGAAAATAACAAGCAGGTTCAAAATGGGAGTCTTGAACATGAAAAAACTGACCGTCATGCTTGCCACCGTTGCGGGGCTGGCGATTTCCGCCGGGAGCGCGCTGGCCGATTCGACCCTCAAGATGGTCGAAGTCATCACCAGCCCGCCGCGCACCGAGTTCCTGAAAAAGCAGATCGCCGAGTTCGAAGCCGCCAATCCCGGCGTCAAGATCGAACTGGTGTCGTTGCCCTGGGGACAGGCCTTCGAGAAATTCCTGACCATGGTGCAGGCCGGCGACACGCCCGACGTGGTCGAGATGCCGGAGCGCTGGATGGGCCTTTATGCCAACAATGCCCAGCTCGAGGATCTCGGGCCCTATATGGCCAAATGGGCTGATGCCAAGACGCTCGGCGAGCGCGCCAAGCAGTTCGGCTCGACGGTCAACAACACCCAGTTCATGATCCCTTACGGCTATTATGTGAACGCGCTGTTCTGGAACAAGAAGCTGTTCAAGCAAGCCGGCCTCGACGGCCCCCCGGCCACGCTCGATGAGTTCGTCGCCGACTCCAAGAAGATCTCCGCCATCCCAGGCAAATATGGCTACTGCCTGCGCGGCGGCCCCGGTGCCTTCAACGGCATGCACATGTTCATGAACATTGCGGCCGGGAAGGGCGGCTATTTCAACGACGACGGCACCTCGACCATCAACGAGGAGGGGTCGGTCAAGGGCCTGCAAATGCTGGCCGACATGTACAAGCAGGGTCTGGCGCCAAAGGATTCGGTAAGCTGGGGTTTCAACGAAACCGTCACCGGCTTCTATTCCGGCACCTGCGCCATGCTCAACCAGGATCCGGACGCGCTGCTCGGCATCGCCGACAAGATGAGCGCCGACGACTTCGCCGTGGCGCCGCTGCCGGTCGGACCAAGCGGCAAATCCTATCCGACGCTCGGCTACGCCGGTTGGGCGATGTTCGCCAACTCGCAGCACAAGGACGACGCCTGGAAGCTGATGGCGACGCTGCTTTCGCCGAAAGACAATCTGGAATGGGCCAAGGAAGTCGGTGTCATCCCGATCCACAACGGCGCCGACCAGGACGCGCATTTCAAGACCGAGCAGTTCAAGGGCTGGTTCACGGAACTGAGCGACAGCTCCAAATATGAAATGGTGACGCCGCCGACGCATCTGGAAAACCTCGGCAATTTCGTCGACCAGGTGGCGATCAAGAACTTCCAGGAAGTCTTGCTTGGCCAGAAGACGGCCAAGGAAGTCGCCGACCAGTGGGCAGCGTTCCTGACCAAGGAACAGCAGGATTGGATGGCTAAGAACAAGAAGTGACGTCCTTCTTCCTTCTCCCCATTTCACGGGGAGAAGGTGTCACAAGGTGACGGATGAGGGGCGGCGCCATCCTCTCGTAGGTTCGCGCAGCCCCTCATCTGCCTGCCGGCATCTTCTCCCCGTCAACGGGGAGAAGGAAGCTGTTGCCATGTCGCACCAATCTTCCACTGCGAGCGCCAATGACCTATGCCGTCTCCGAAATACGATCCGCCGGCCGGCCGCGAAAGAAGCGGCTTTCCTATGCGGCGTTCGAGCCCTGGCTCTATCTCAGCCCGGCGATCATCCTGCTGGTCGTGGTGCTGCTCGTGCCGCTGGTCATCGGCATCAGCTATTCCTTCCGCAAATTCTCGGCCTTCAAGTCGGAATATGTCGGGCTCGGGCAGTATCAGGCGATGCTGTCGGACCAGGTACTTGGACAGGCGCTGGTCAACACGCTGTGGTGGACGGTCGCAAGCCTGTTCTTCCAGTTCTTCCTCGGCCTTGGCCTGGCGCTGCTGCTCGACAAGCCGTTCTTGGGCCGCAAGATCGTGCAGGCTCTGGTGTTCCTGCCCTGGGCGGTGCCGTCCTTCCTGTCGGGCCTGACCTGGGCCTGGTTGTTCAACCCGATCATCGGTCCGTTGCCGCACTGGCTGTTTGCATTGGGGCTGAAGGCCGAGCCGACCAACGTACTCTCCGATCCGGCCACAGCGATGTGGGGGCCGATCGTCGCCAATATCTGGTTCGGCATTCCGTTCTTTGCCATCACGCTTCTGGCGGCGCTGAAGTCGATTCCTTCGGAACTGCATGAGGCGGCGGCGATCGACGGCGCTTCGCCATGGCAACGCTTCACCAAGGTGACGCTGCCATTTCTGGCGCCGACCATCGCCATTACGGTGATGCTGCGCACCATCTGGATCGCCACCTTCGCCGACCTGATCTTCGTCATGACCGAGGGCGGGCCGGCCGGCTCGACCAACACGGTGCCGGTCTACATCTATGTCAGTGCGTTCAAGTCGCTGGACAAGGGCTATGCCTCGGCGGTGGCCGTTCTGCTGCTCGTCCTGCTCATCGCCTATGCGATTGCGCTGATCGCCATCCGCCGCTCGCTGGTGAGGCACGTCTGATGATCGCAGGGCGCTCAACCTCGCAACGCTTCTTCGGCGGCATCGGCCTTTATGCGGCCATCGCTGCTTATGTGATCTTCGCCTTGTTTCCGATCTACTGGACGCTGAAGATCTCGGTCACCCCGGAGCGGCTGCTCTATTCCGAAGGCGTCACGTTCTGGCCGTCTCACGTGACGTTACAGAACTTCGTCACCGTGCTCGAGGCGACCGATTTTCCACGCTATTTCCTCAACAGCGTCATCGTCTCGGTGTCGACGGCGGCATTGGTGACGGTCATAGCCACGCTCGCCGGCTACGCCTTGTCGCGTTTCACCTTTCGCGGCAAGGCGGCATTAGCTCTCTTGTTGCTGCTGACCCAGACCTTTCCGCTGGTGATGGTCATTCCGCCGATCTACCGCGTGATGGGTCAGATCGGCCTGATCAACAGCCTGACCGGGCTGATCATCATCTACACCGCCTTCAACACCGCCTTCGCCACCTTCCTCATGCAGTCCTTCTTCGACGGCATCCCGAAGGATCTGGAAGAGGCGGCGATGATCGACGGCTGCACGCGGGCTCAAGCCATGCGCCGCGTGATCGTGCCGCTGACGCTGCCCGGCATGGGCGCCACGCTGGGCTTTGTCTTCACTGCCGCCTGGAGCGAACTTCTGTTCGCGCTGATGCTGATTTCCAGCGACGACCAGAAAACCTTCGCCGTCGGCCTGCTCACCTTCATCGGCAAGTTCGCCGTCGACTGGGGGCAGATGATGGCGGCATCCATCCTGGCGCTGATCCCGGTCTGCATCTTCTTCGCTTTCCTGCAACGCTATCTCGTCACCGGCCTGACCGCCGGCGCCGTCAAAGGATAGATCGATGGCTTCTGTTACGCTTGAAAAGGTCCGCAAGGACTATGGTGCCGTTCGTGTCCTGCACGCCGTCGATCTTGAAATCGCCGATGGCGAATTCGTGGTGCTGGTCGGCCCGTCCGGTTGCGGCAAGTCCACGCTTTTGCGCATGATCGCCGGGCTTGAGGAAGCCTCCGGCGGAGAGATCCGCATCGGCGAGCGGGTGGTCAACGACGTGGCGCCGAAGGATCGCGACATCGCCATGGTGTTCCAGTCCTATGCGCTCTATCCGCATATGGACGTGTCGAAGAACATGGGCTTCAGCCTCATGCTGAGGAAGGCCGAGAAGCCCGCCATCGATGCCCGCGTCGACGGCGCGGCCAAACGGCTCGGCCTGGACAGTTTCCTGCAACGCCTGCCCAGGCAACTATCGGGCGGCCAGCGCCAGCGCGTCGCCATGGGCCGCGCCATCGTACGTGACCCCAAAGTGTTCCTGTTCGACGAGCCGCTGTCGAACCTCGATGCCAAGCTGCGCGTGCACATGCGCGCCGAGATCAAGGCGCTGCACCAGCAGCTGAAAACCACTTCCGTCTACGTCACGCACGACCAGATCGAGGCCATGACCATGGCCGACCGCATCGTCGTCATGCATGACGGGCTGATCCAGCAGGTCGGCGCGCCGCTCGATCTCTACGACCGGCCGGCCAATATGTTCGTTGCCGGCTTCATCGGCTCGCCCGGCATGAATTTCCTGCCGGCGACGGTTCGCAAGGGCGATGTATTGGAGGCGGTGCTGTCGGATGGCCAGTCGCTAAAACTGCCGGACGGCTTACCGCTCAAGGAGGGTGATACGATCACCGTCGGCCTGCGGCCCGAGCATATCCGGCTGGCCGGTGACGGTGCGCTGCAAGGCGAGGTGGGGGTGGTGGAGCCGCTCGGTCTGTCGACGCAGTTCTATGTCAAACTGGCCGGCCAGCAGCTCTGCGTCTTCGCCATGGGCCGCGCCGGGGTGAAGCCTGGCGACGTTGTGCGTCTGGCGGCCGATCCGGCGTCGCTGCACCTGTTCGACCCGAAAAGCGGCGATCGCATCGGGTGAGGGACTCAGCCTGCCGGCTGAACAAAAAACGCCGCCCGATGGGCGGCGTTTTGCATTCCACAGAAACCCAGATTACTTGATCTTGGTTTCCTTGAATTCGACGTGCTTCTTGGCGACCGGGTCGTACTTGCGGAACGACAGCTTGTCGGTCTTGGTACGGCTATTCTTGCTGGTCACGTAGAAGAAACCGGTGTCGGCGGTCGACAGAAGCTTGATCTTGATGTTTGCGGCTTTGGCCATGGTATCAGTCCGTTTGTTCGTGGAGTTTTGGCCGCTGGAGCACGGGGAAAACACCCGGACGCGGGAAACTTGGCGCGACACATAAAGAACGTACCCGGAAAGTCAAGCCCAGCCGACCTGATGTGGCCGGTTCGAGCTGCCCAGCATGCATAAATTACACGGTTTCCGCTTGGGGCGTGGCAACCTTCTTCCAATCCCCGGTGGTGTTCCACCAGCGATTCGGATTGGCGCGGTCGTCCAGCCCCTTGGAGCGGCTGGCGAGGATCGGCTGGAGGCGGATCACCGGCTCGTGGTAGGAATGCGCCTGGAAGATCGCCTCGACGACACGGCTGGCCAGCGCCTGGTCATCAGGCAGTTCGAACGAAACCTCGACCGTGCCCGGGCGGCGACGCAATTCGGCTTCGGCGCCGGCCGCCGCGCCTTCCAGTGGCCTGTAGCGTTCGATGCCGTGCGCGGACTGATAAGCGTTGCGGTCATATTTGCCCATGGCCAGCGGGGCGATCGCGACAACCGCGTCCATGATGCGGTCGACATCCGCGGCCGGCGCCTGGAAGGTCACAAGCAGCAAAAGCGTCATGCGCAGGGATGTGGTTTCAAAGCCGCTGTCGATCATGGGAGTGTCCTCAACTTCCGATGTTTGGGAACACCTCTTTTACCGCTTGGCTGCTGACATGGTTCTGTCAGCAGCCTGCCGCCTCAGGGCGGCGACAAAGGGCTTTTGTCCCCCGCTACAGGAGAATCTTGCGCACAAGCCTGAAGCAGACCAGGACGATGTAGGCGGCGAAGAACAGGCCGAGCGACCAGCCGAAGCCGGAAGGTCCGAAACTGTCCATGCCGATCCCGATCGCCTGCGGGCCAAGCACCATGCCGACGCCGTAGCACAGCACGAAAGCAGCATTGGCCGACGCCAGTTCGTGGCCGGAAAGCTGCGAACCGAGATGGGCGAGGCCGATCGTGTACATGGCCGCGACGACACCGCCCCAGACGAAAAGCAGCGCTGCCATGAAATGCCAGTTCGCGGCGAAGAAGGGCATGAACACCGTGCCGGCCAACCCTACAATGGCGCAGGCGAGCAGCAGATAGCGGCGATCGCTGACCCTGTCGCTGATCATGCCGATCGGTATCTGCAACAGCACGTTGCCGAGACCGATCATGGTCAGGAGAAGTGCCGCGTCGGCCTCGGAGTAGCCGATGCGGTTGCCGTAGACTGGAAATAGCGCGAAGCCGCCGGTCTCCACCGCGCCGAACACCAGCACGGCGAAGGTCGCGGTCGGAACCAGCCAGATGTAGCGCAGGAAGTTGCTGGTTTCGCCGTCGGCGACAATGGTGGGGCTCTCGTTACGCGCCGCCAGCACCGGTATCGCCGCCAGCGTCACCAAGGCGACGATGACGCCGAATGGCCTGAAGCCGGAGCTGCCGAGATGGGCGAACAGCCACGGACCGGCGGCAAAACCGAGCGATAGGACAGTGGCGTAGATGCCAAGGACAAGGCCGCGCCGGTAGGGAGGCGCCGACGTGCTGATCCAGAATTCCGACAGGATGAACAGCACGGTCAGCGCAATGTGCAGCACTATGCGCAGCGGGAACCACATCCAGAAATCAGGTGCGAAATGAAAGCCGATGAAGGCGAACGCACCGGCGGCAATCATGCCAATCATGGTCCAGGCGACACCGAAGCGCATGGCGAGCGGTGTGGCCAATGGCGCTCCGGCGATCGAGGCCAGGCCGGCGACAGCCGTGTTGAGGCCGATCATGGAGGCCGAATGGCCGCGTGTTTCCAGGATGACGCTGAGCAGGGGCATGCCCAAGCCGATGGCGATGCCGACGACGCTGATCGACGAGATCGCCGCGATCATCGGCAGCCAGTGTACGCGTTCGTCGCCCTTTGGTTGGGTATCGACCGTCATGGGTGTCTGAGTACTCGATGTTTTACAGAATTTCGCGGGTGAAGCGATTGCGGATCAGCCGGTAGAAGGGGACGGGACTGCCCGGACGCAGCTGCGGATCATGGGCCAGACGCTTTTCCAACTCGTCCAGGATCGTTCGGGTGATGTCGGGTATGTCGGCTTCGCGAGCCTTGGCAAGCGGCAGCCAGACCAGTTCCTCAAGTTCGTTCGTCGGGCCGCCGCCAGGCAGTTCGACAGCGACGTCGCCGCGCCAGGCGCTGAAGAAGCGTGTATCGAAGCGGCGCACCCGGTTGGGCGGAGTGATGGCCCGGGCGATGAAGCGCAGCATGTCCAGGGAGGGCTGCACGCCATGTTCGGCAAAACCCTGCCAATCGCGCCTAGCGGTGGCAAAGGCACCTTTGCGGCCGATCAGAAGCCCAGCTTCCTCGTAGGTCTCGCGGATCGCCGACAGGGCGATGGCGCGGGCTCGCGCGGCGCTGGTGCGTCCTGGGCCGGCGGTAAGCTTTGTTTCCTGTTCCGGGTGTAATGCCGCGGCGACAGCGATGCGACTGTCGGCAGGGTCGGTGCGGCCCCCGGGGAAGACGAATTTTCCAGGCATGAAGGCGTGGCCGGCATGGCGGCGGCCCATCAGCACAAGAACTTCATCGCCCTTGCGGTCAAGCAGGATCAGGGTCGCCGCATCGCGTGGGCGTATCGGCCGATCGCTATGAGCGATCACGCTCCGCTCGATCCTGTCGACTTCCGCCTTGGTCATACCATCCATGCGCAGGACCTAGCGGAAACTTCTTGCATGCGAAAGTGGCCTTGATGATCGGCATATTGCGCCAGCCAGTATCTCAGGCTCCCGGATGCGGCTCGATCACATCCTTTTCGCCACCAAATCCATGCATATAGAACGCCCATTGCAGTCCGATGACGGCACCTTTGACAGGCTGCAGCAGTGCAACCGACAGCAAGATGGTCAAGGGCACCCAGATCGCGATGTGCTGCCAGGTAGACAAGGTCGAGGTCGCTTCGACGCCCATGAAGGCGCCGAGAACGATGTGGCCGACGATGACGATGACCAGATAGGCCGGCAGGTCATCGGCGCGATGGTGGTGGATCTCCTCGCCGCACACGCTGCAGGTCTCCACCGTCTTGGTGAAGCCGCGAAACAGCTTGCCTTCGCCGCAGTTCGGGCAACGGCCCAGCAGACCGCGCTTCATCGCCGTCCACAAGGGGCGGGCCACCCGGCCCGAGTGAAGTTCGCCGCCGAAAACCTGTTGTTCCATCATCGTCTCCTGCCGCGTGAACCCGGTCGCGATTGCGACGCACGGGCGCGGCCTTTAGCCTTGTGAAATGACCGTTTCGAGCCTGGCAGGGGCTTCGGGTCGGTCAACATTTCGAAACGCATCGCGCCGGCCATCGGAGCCACCTGAACGAGCCGAACCTCAACACGATCCGCGAGTTGGTAGCCTTTGCCGGAGCGTTCTCCAAATAGGGAGCGGGCAGTTTCGTCGAATATATAGTAATCGCCGCCCAGAGTTGACACGGGGATGAAACCATCGGCGCCATACTGCGGCAATTGGACAAATAGTCCTGATTTGGTGACGCCGGAGATGCGGGCATCGAACCGGTCGTCGATGCGTTCGGCAAGATAAGCGGCGATCAGCCGGTCGACCGTGTCGCGCTCGGCAGCCATCGCGCGGCGTTCGGTGCCGGAGATCAGCACTGCAACATCTTCGAGACGGGCCGCCTCGTCCTGGGTCAACCCTCCCGGACCGAGGCCGAGCGCGGTGATAAGTCCGCGATGCACGATCAGATCGGCGTAGCGGCGGATCGGCGAGGTGAAATGCGCGTATCGCCTCAAATTGAGGCCGAAATGGCCGATGTTCTTCGGCGAATATTCGGCCTGGCTCTGCGAGCGCAGCACCACCTCGTTGACCAGGCCTTCATTGTCGGCGCCACGTACGCGTTCCAGAATGCCGTTGAACTGGCTGGGCCGCATCTGCGCGCCGCGCGCCAGCGACAGGCCAAGCGTCTGCAGGAACTCGCGCAGTGATTCCTGCTTGGCGAGCGAGGGCGCGTCATGGATACGATAGACCAGCGCCTGCTTCTTCCCCTCCAGCGTTTCGGCGGCGGCGACATTGGCCTGGATCATGAATTCTTCGATCAGCTTGTGGGCATCGAGCCGTTCCGGCACGATGACGCGGTCGACCGTGCCATCGTCTTTCAGCAGGATCTTGCGTTCCGGCAGGTCGAGTTCGAGCGGCTGGCGGCCTTCGCGCCCGCGCTTGAGGATCGCGTAGGCATCCCACAGCGGCTTCAGCACCGTGTCGAGGATCGGGCCGGTCTTGTCGTCCGGCACACCGTCGATCGCTGCCTGCGCCTGCGGGTAGGCAAGCTTGGCCGCCGACTTCATCATGATGCGGTGGAACGAGTGCCGGATCTTGTGGCCATCGGCGGAGAAGGTCATGCGCACCGCCAGCGCCGGCCGGTCCTGGCCTTCGCGCAGCGAGCAGAGGTCGTTGGAGATGCGCTCGGGCAGCATCGGCACGACGCGATCCGGGAAATAGACCGAATTGCCGCGCTTCAGCGCTTCACGGTCGAGTGCGGTGCCGTAGCGGACATAGGCGGCGACATCGGCGATGGCGACCGTGATGACCACGCCGCCTGGGTTCTTCTCATCGATATCGGGTGTGGCGAACACCGCGTCGTCATGGTCCTTCGCGTCGGCCGGATCGATGGTGACGAGCGGCAGGTCGCGCCAGTCCTCGCGGTTGGCCATCGTCGCCGGTTTGACGGCTTCGGATTCAGCAATCACGTCGGCCGGGAAAATGTGCGGAATGTCGTGGGCGTGGATGGCGATCATCGAGACCGCCTTTTCACTGGTCAGCGAGCCCAGCACGTTGAGCACCTTGGCTCTCGGCAGCCCATAGCGGGAGGCCCGCGCGGGTTCGACCTCGACCAGGTCGCCGTTCCTGGCGCCGTTCTGGAATTCCTTGTCGACGACCAGTTCCGGCTGGCGCCGTTCCACCGGCTCGATGCGAAAGGTGCCGTCCTGAAGCACCCGGAAGACACCGAGAACGGCCTCGTTGCGTTTCTCGAAGATCTTCATCACCCGGCCGGTATAGGCGGGACCCGACGGATCATCGGTCGGGAACGTCTTGGCCAGTACGCGGTCGCCGATGCCCGGCGCCGGCCCGCTGCCGCCGCGCGAAACCCGGATCGAGACCACGGGCGGCTCGCCAGTGCCGACGGCCTCGGTCGGATGGGCCAGCAAAATACCGTCGCCATCGCGGCCGAATATATCGAGCACGGCGACATGGGGCAGGGCGCCGACCCGGGCCAGCCGCTTGCGCTCCTTGCTCAGGACGCCCTCATCCTGCAGGTCGCGCAGGAGATCCTTCAGCCAGATGCGGTCGTCGCCACGCAGCGCGAAGGCCTTGGCGATGTCGCGTTTTCCCGCCCGATCAGGATTCTCGGCGATGTAGCGCAGGATTTCGTCACGCGAAGGCCGGTAATCGTCCTTGACCTTGGCCCTGGTGTCGGCGGTGCGCGGATCGCCGTGGCTTCTTCCGGTGATCCTGCGCGCCACGCCGTCCTACCCTTTTTTCTTCGCGGCCGGCTTCTTGGCCGCTGTTTTCTTGACCGGGGCCTTGGCCGCTGCCGCCGCAGTCTTGCGGGCCGGTTTCCTGCCGCCGCCGCCCTTGGCTTCCTTCTCGGCAATCAGCGCCAACGCATCTTCCATGGTGACGGATTGTGGATCCTTGCCCTTGGGCAGCGTGGCATTGACCTTGCCGAAATTCACGTAAGGTCCGTACTTGCCGTCGCGCACGACGATCTTGCCGCCGCCGTCCGGATGGTCGCCAACCTCCTTCAGCGCTGCCGGAGTACCACCGTTGCGGCCGCCCTTGGCCTTCGACTGCTTCTCGGCAATCACGGTGACGGCCCGGTTGAGGCCGATCGAGAACACGTCCTCGATGCTGTCGAGATTGGCGTAGGTGCCATCGTGCAGCACGAAGGGACCGTAACGGCCGAGCCCGGCCGAAATCATCTTGCCGCTCTCGGGATGCTTCCCCACGTCGCGTGGCAGCGACAACAATGCCAGCGCCTTCTCATGATCGATGGAGTCAGGCGTCCAGCCCTTGGGCAGGCTGGAACGCTTGGCGTCCTTGCCCTCGCCGCGCTGGATATAGGGGCCGAAGCGGCCAGAGCGCAGCGTGATTTCCTCCGCCGTGTAGGGGTCCTTGCCGAGCAGCCTGGTGCCGTCCTCGCCGCCGCCATTCTCGCCATTCGGGTTGGCGGCGTCGCCGAGCTGGCGGGTGAAGGAGCATTCGGGATAGTTGGAGCAGCCGACGAAGGCACCGAACTTGCCAAGCTTGAGCGACAGATTGCCGGTGCCGCATTTCGGGCAGATGCGCGGGTTCGAACCGTCTTCCCGTGCGGGGAACACCAGCGGTGCCAGTTCCTCGTTCAGCGCATCGAGCACGTCGGTGACGCGCAGCTCCTTGATGTCGGCGACGGCGCCGGAAAAATCCTTCCAGAAGTCGCGCAGCACGTCCTTCCAGGCGAGCTTGCCGTCCGAAATCTCGTCGAGCTTTTCCTCGAGCGATGCGGTGAAGTCGTACTCGACGTAGCGCTCGAAGAAGCTTTCGAGGAAAGCCGAGAGCAGGCGGCCCTTGGCCTGCGGCACCAGCCGGCGCTTGTCGATGGCGACATAGTCGCGGTCCTCGAGCGTCTTCAGAATCGCCGTATAGGTCGACGGCCGGCCGATGCCGAGTTCCTCCAGCTTCTTGATCAGCGAGGCCTCGGAGTAACGCGGCGGTGGCTCTGTCGTGTGCTGGGTGGCGTTGATCGCCTGACGGGTGAGTTGCTCGCCGGCACGGATTTCGGGCAAGCGGCGGTTTTCCTCGTCTTCGGCGTCGTCGTCCTTCTGGTCGGTGTAGGCGGCGATGAAACCGTCGAAGCGGACGACCGAACCCACGGCGCGAAGCTCGGCGATACGAGCCCCGTTCACGGCTTCTATCTCGACAGTCGTGCGCTCGATTTCGGCTGGCTGCATCTGGCTGGCGATGGCGCGCTTCCAGATCAGTTCATAAAGCCGCGCCTGGTCGGCATCGAGATACTGCCTGACCGATGCCGGGGTGCGCATGAAATCCGTCGGGCGGATCGCCTCGTGCGCCTCTTGGGCATTCTTGGCCTTGGCGGTGTAAAAGCGCGGCTTTTCCGGCAGGTATTTCGGGCCGAACTCCTTGGCGATCGCATCGCGAGCGGCCGAGATCGCCTCGGGCGCCATCTGCACGCCGTCGGTTCGCATATAGGTGATCAGGCCGGCGGTCTCGCCGCCAATGTCCATGCCCTCATAAAGCCGCTGCGCCACCTGCATCGTGCGAGTGGCCGAGAAACCGAGGCCCGACGAGGCGGCCTGCTGCAGCGTCGAGGTTGTGAAGGGCGGGCCAGGATTGCGCTTGGTCGGCTTGGCTTCGACGGACAGCGCCTTGAAGGCCGCACCTTCGAGCATCGCCTTGATGTCGTCGGCCTGCGCCTTGTTGGAAATGTCGAGTTTCTGGAGTTTCTTGCGTTCGAAGGCGGTCAGCCGCGCCTCGAAAGTCTCGTTGCGCGGTGTGCCGAGGATGGCCGCGATCTGCCAGTATTCCTCGCGGATGAAACGCTCGATCTCGGATTCGCGGTCGCAGACCAGGCGCAATGCCACCGACTGGACGCGGCCGGCCGAACGGGCACCAGGCAATTTGCGCCACAGCACCGGCGACAGCGTGAAGCCGACGAGATAGTCCAGCGCCCGGCGGGCGAGATAGGCGTCGACCAGCGGCGCATCGATCTGGCGTGGATTGGCCATCGCCTCCAGCACCGACGATTTGGTGATGGCGTTGAAGACGACGCGGCTGACCGGCTTGTCCTTCAGCGCTCGCTTCTGCTTCAGCACTTCCAGCACATGCCAGGAAATGGCCTCACCTTCGCGATCCGGGTCGGTGGCGAGGATCAGGCCATCGGCATCCTTGACCGCCTTGGCGATGTCGGCGAGCCGCTTGCCCGATGCGGTATCGACCGCCCAGGACATGGCGAAATCTTCATCCGGGCGCACCGAGCCATCCTTGGCCGGCAAATCGCGGACATGGCCGAACGAGGCCAGGACCTTGTAGTTCCTGCCGAGATATTTGTTGATTGTCTTCGCCTTGGCCGGCGATTCGACGACGACGACGTCCATGAGGTCTCTTATCTGCTGTGATGCGCCAGAAGAATTCCGCTGCGCGCGACGAAATCTCGTTTCTGTTTGTCGCTCACATGGCCGCGCTTTTGCATCCGGTCAAGGGGAGGCGTCTAAATTGCCGGACGGTCCGCAGCGAATACACTCTTAGAGTGTATGAAGAAAATCACAGAATTTCGGTCAGGGGAGGTGATGGCCGCAAGCCGGCGAAAATGACCGGATGCTCTTCCGGTGAGTCGAGAGAAATCGCCTGGCGTGCCGCCCTCGACCACATGTCCCGGTGCACGAAAGGAAGCTGGCCGCCGCTGCATGGGGGGCGGCGACCAACCTCTGTCCCGCCGGCAAGCGGGAACGGGTGTTGAGGCTCAGTCGGCCTTGACGACGTGCCAGACGCCGGCGACGCCGTCACCGTTCATGTCACCGGCTTTCTTGTCCTTGATGAAGGTGTAGACCGGCTTGCCGTCATAGGCCCACATCTTGGTGCCGTCGGTGCGGTCGATAACAGTCCATCCGTCGCTGGCCTTGGCGGCTGCCTCGGCCTTCAGCGGCCGCCAATTGGCGGCGCATTTGTCGTAGCAATTGGTCTTGCCTTTCCCGTCCTTGTCATAGGTGTAGAGCGTCATGCCCATGGCGTCGGTGTAGATCTTGGTGCCACCGGCCTCGGCTTCCTTCCACGCCTCGGCGGCGAAGGATGCTACGGTGCCGAGCAGAAGCGCGGCCAGCGCTGCGGTCATCGTTTTCATGGAAATCTCCCTGGCTGATATCTGGAGACTCGCGGGAAATCGCGGCCTCGATGTGTCAACGCCATGCGCGGCTCCTTTCTTCCCCCGCCCGCGATGACTTGCCACAGCATGGTGGTTGGCCACAGGATGGTGATTGGCGAACGAACCCGCGTGCCGCTATATCGTCGCCAGAACAGTCGGAGCTTTTGGAATGGCATTGGACATCGGCTATGTCAGCGCGGTCGGGGCGGGCGCCATCTCGTTCCTGTCGCCTTGCGTGCTGCCGCTGGTGCCGCCCTATCTCTGCTACATGGCCGGCGTTTCGGTCGACGATTTTCGCGGCAATGCCGGTGTGACGGCAAGGGAAGGCGCGCGCGGCGCGCTGCTCTATTCCTCGATCGCCTTCGTGCTCGGTTTCTCGACCGTGTTCGTGGCGCTCGGCGCCGGCGCCTCGACCATCGGCCGGCTGCTGCGTGTCTGGCAGGAACCGCTGGCGATGGGTGCCGGCGTGCTGATCATCCTGATGGGCCTTAATTTCCTGGGCATCCTGCGCATCCCGCTCCTGTCGCGCGAGGCCCGCTTCCAGTCGCAGGGCAAGCCGGCCAGTGCCGTTGCCGCCTATATCATGGGTCTGGCCTTCGCCTTCGGCTGGACGCCGTGCATCGGTCCGGTATTGGGGCCGATCCTGACGCTGGCGGGCGGCCGCGAAACAGTGGGCGAGGGCGCGCTGCTGCTCGCTGCCTATTCGCTCGGGCTTGGCATTCCCTTCCTGATCGCGGCGCTTTTTTCCGGAGCTTTCATGCGCTTCCTCGGCAAATTCCGTGTCCATCTCGGCCGTGTCGAGAAGGCAATCGGCGCATTGCTGGTCGTCGCCGGCGTGTTTTTTCTCACCGGCGGGGTGCAGACGGTATCGTACTGGCTGCTGGAGAATTTCCCGGTGCTGGGGCGGCTGGGGTAACCACCGCCGATGGACCCACTGATTAAAAGTCAGTTGCTCCACCATCTCACCTGAATTTAACCGCATTGGTGCAGCATGGCGCCACTGCTATCCTGTCTTGACTCCCAACGCTTTCATATGGTTGTCCGTCCATGAGCCAGAGATCCTGCCTGTCCGTCATTCTCGCCGCCGGCGAAGGTACGCGCATGAAGAGCGCGCTGCCGAAGGTGCTGCACCCGATCGCAGGGCTGCCGATGGTGGCTCACGTGGTGAAGGCGGCCGAAGCCGCCGGCGCCAGCAGCGAGGCGATCGTAATCGGGCATCGCGCGGAAGAGATGCGCGAGGTGATGGCGAAATTCTCACCGAAGGCAGAGACCTTCGTGCAGGAGGAGCGCCTGGGTACGGCGCATGCCGTTCTTGCCGCACGTGAAGCGATATCGAGGGGTCATGACGACATTCTGGTCATGTTCGGTGACACGCCGCTTATCGATGCGGAAGCGCTGACGCTGGCGCGGCTGAAACTCGCCGAAGGCGCGGCCGTCGTGGTGATCGGCTTCCGTCCGCCCGTTCCAAACGGCTATGGCAGGCTGGTCGAAAAAGGCGGCAAGCTGATCGCCATCCGCGAGGAAAAGGACTGCTCCGAGGCGGAGAAGAAGATCACCTTCTGCAATGCCGGCATGATGGCGATTGCGGGCAAGCATGCGCTGAAACTGCTCGATGCGGTCGGCAATCAGAATGCCAAGGGCGAATATTACCTCACCGACATCGTCGAGATCGCCGGCGCGCAAGGTCTCGATGTGGTCGCCACCGAAGCCAGTTTCGAGAATGCGCTCGGCATCAACAACCGTGCCGAGCTGGCGCAGGCCGAAGGTCTCTGGCAGCAGCGCCGGCGGGAGCAAGCCATGCTGTCGGGCGTGACCTTGGTCGCGCCGGAAACGGTGTATTTCTCGTACGACACCGAGATCGGCGCCGACACGATCGTCGAACCCAATGTCTGGTTCGGCCCGGGCGTTAAGATCGCGGGCGGCGCCAAGATCCACGCCTTCAGCCACATCGAAGGCGCCAGCATTGCGTCCAATTGCGATGTCGGGCCGTTCGCACGGCTGCGGCCGGGTGCGGATCTCAGGAACAAGGCAAAGGTCGGCAATTTCTGCGAGGTCAAGCAGGCCATCATCGAGGAAGGCGCCAAGGTCAACCATCTGACCTATATCGGCGATGCCCGGGTGGGTGCGGCGGCCAATATCGGCGCCGGCACCATCACCTGCAACTATGATGGTTATTCGAAATTCTTCACAGACATCGGCGAGGGCGCCTTCATCGGCTCGAACTCGTCGCTGGTGGCCCCGGTGTCGATCGGCAAGGGCGGCTACATCGCGTCCGGCAGCGTCATCACCGAAAATGTGCCCGACGACGCGCTGGCCTTCGGCCGGGCTCGCCAGAAGACGATCCCCGGTAAGGGCAAGGAATTGCGCGAGCGCTTTGCTTCGGCAGCGGCCGCGAAGAAGAAGGCTGCGGAATAGGCAATGCTATTACGCAAGCCATAGATAGATAATTCGCCCAAGCGCGCCGAGAAGCAGCACGAAGGCCGTCAGTGACTGGATGAAGAATCCAGGATACCGTTTCAACGGCGCGGAAAGATATCCGACGAAATAGGCGATGCGTCCGATCAGCCAGACGAGCCCGAGGCCGGCGGCCCAGGCAGGGCTCCAGTAGATGGCGAACAGCCACATGGCCGGGAGGAAGATCGGCAGCCATTCGATCGTGTTGCAGTGCGCCCGGATCGCCCGCTCGAGCCGCGGGTCGCCCGTCATGGCCGGGGCGAGTATTCCGGTCGTGGAATGGGTGCGGGCGACCGTCAGGGCCATGCCGAATATCATGAGGCCGCAAAGCAGGGTGATCGCAGCCACCGGGTAATAGCGTTCCATGGTGCATTCCTCCTTGCGGACGAATTCTATACGGAGCATGGCCGGTCGCCAGCAATATCGCGCAAAACGATGCTGGCCGCAGGAACATCGCGAAAACCTGAACAATAGCGGTAACCAGCTTGCAAGAGCGGTCTGTCATGGTGCATGCGTGCTGAAGCGTTCCGTTACACGGGGCGAAATGCAATGTGATTTTCGCGGCAGGCCGGCCATCCCTAAATAGCGCTGGTTTTCCATGGGCAATCGGGGACTGTCTGCATGTGCGGTATCGTTGGGATCGTCGGCCACTCGCAGGTTGCGCCGCTCATCGTCGATGCGCTGAAGCGTCTGGAATACCGCGGCTATGACTCGGCCGGTGTCGCCACCATCGAGCGTGGCGAGCTTGCCCGCCGGCGCGCCGAGGGCAAGCTGGTCAATCTCGAGCGCCGGCTCAGGGACGAGCCGCTCGACGGCACCATCGGCATCGGCCACACGCGCTGGGCAACGCATGGCGTGCCCAACGAGACCAACGCGCATCCGCATTTCTCCGAAGGCGTCGCCATCGTCCACAATGGCATCATCGAGAATTTCGCCGAACTGCGCGATGAGCTGACGCGCGACGGCTATTGCTTCGCCTCGCAAACCGACACCGAGGTCGTCGCCCATCTGGTGGCGCGCGAACTGGCCAGGGGGCTGCAGCCGATCGAGGCCGCGCACCAGGCGCTGAAGCGGCTGGAGGGCGCCTTTGCGCTGGCCATCATGTTCAGGGGCGACGACAACCTGATCGTCGGCGCCCGCAACGGACCGCCGCTCGCCGTCGGCCATGGCGATGGCGAGATGTTTTTGGGCTCCGACGCCATCGCGCTCGCCCCGTTCACCAACTCGATCACCTATCTCGAGGACGGCGACTGGGCGGTGGTGCGCCGCGACGGCGTCGCCATCTTCGACATCGGCGGCGAAAAGGTCGACCGCAAGCGCCAACAATCGCTGTCGACCAGCTTCATGGTCGACAAGGGCAACCGGCGCCATTTCATGGAGAAGGAAATCCATGAACAGCCAGAGGTGATCTCGCACACGCTGGCCCACTATGTCGATTTCGTCTCCGGCGTGTCGAAGCCGCTCGACCTGCCGTTCGATTTCGCCAAAATCGGCCGGCTGGCGATCTCGGCCTGCGGCACCGCCTATCTCGCCGGCCTGATCGGCAAATACTGGTTCGAGCGCTATGCGCGGCTGCCGGTCGACATCGATGTCGCCTCGGAGTTCCGCTACCGCGAGATGCCGCTGTCGGGCAACGATGCCGCCTTCTTCATCTCGCAGTCGGGCGAGACCGCCGACACGCTGGCTTCGCTGCGCTACTGCCGCAAGGCCGGCATGCGGATCGGCGCCGTGGTCAATGTGCGCGAATCGACCATGGCGCGCGAATCCGACGTCGTGCTGCCCACGCTTGCCGGCCCCGAGATCGGCGTCGCCTCGACCAAGGCCTTCACCTGCCAGCTGTCGGTGCTGGCCTCGCTGGCGGTGCGCGCCGGCGTGGCGCGCGGCGCGATCTCGACGGAGCAGGAAAAGATCCTGGTGCGGGCGCTTTCGGAAGCACCGCGCTATGCCAACCAGGTGCTCAAGCTCGAGGCGCAGATCGAACGCATCGCGCGGGAGCTGTCACGCTATTCCGATGTGCTCTATCTCGGCCGCGACACCAATTTCCCGCTGGCCATGGAAGGGGCGCTGAAGCTCAAGGAGATCTCCTATATCCACGCCGAGGGCTATGCGGCGGGCGAATTGAAGCATGGACCGATCGCGCTGATCGACGAGAACATGCCGGTCATCGTCATCGCCCCGCATGACCGCATCTTTGAAAAGACCGTGTCGAACATGCAGGAGGTGGCGGCGCGCGGCGGCAAGATCATCCTGATCACCGACAGCAGGGGGGCGGCGCAGGCGAGCGTGAAGACGATGGAGACGATCGTGCTGCCGGACGTGCCCGAGATCATCTCGCCGATCATCTACGCGCTGCCGATCCAGATGCTGGCCTACTTCACCGCCGTGTTCATGGGCACCGACGTCGACCAGCCGCGCAACCTGGCGAAGTCGGTGACCGTGGAGTAGGCGACGACAAACCCTCGATTTGGCACCATCGGCCTAAGCGAAGCTAAGTATCTGTTCAACACTTCCCCGCAGTTCTGGATGAACTTCCAGCAGTCCTATGAGCTTGAGACGGAAGCGAAAAAACTCGCCCCTGAGTTGGAGAAGATCGAACCGCTCGGGGCCGCGGCATAACAAGCCCTTTAAAAACTTCGCAGTTCCAAACCGGCTTCCGGTTCACTAATGTTGCGTTGCAACCCGCGCCTCCGGTGAACCATGTCCGATGCTCCGAAGACCTCCGGCATGACCCGGCTGAGGAACTATTTCCTCACAGGTTTCATCGTCTGCGCGCCCTTGGCGATCACCGCCTATATCGCCTGGTCGTTCATCAGCTGGGTCGATTCCTGGGTAAAACCCTATATTCCGGCACGCTACAGCCCCGATACCTACCTGCCATTCCCGGTGCCCGGGTTCGGGCTGATCGTCGCGCTTATCCTGATCACGGTGATCGGCTTCTTCGCCGCCAACATTGTCGGCCGCGCCATTGTGGGTTTCGGCGAGCGCCTGCTTGGCCGCATGCCGCTGGTGCGCGGCATCTACGGCTCGCTGAAGCAGATTTTCGAGACCGTCCTGTCGAACAAGGGCGACATGTTCCGCCAGGTTGGGCTGGTCGAATATCCGCGCAAGGGCGTCTGGTCGCTGGTGTTTGTTGCCAGCGAAAAGGAGACAGAGATCAATGAGAAGCTTGACCAGGAGGGCGACCCGCTGATCGCCGTGTTCATGCCCTGCACGCCTAATCCGACGACCGGCTTCCTCATGTATGTGCCGAAGTCCGACATCGTGCTGCTCGACATGACGATCGAGGACGGCGCAAAACTGATTGTATCGGCTGGCCTAGTAGCGCCGGAAGTGAAAACCAAGATGGTGACGCTGAATGGCGAGCCGATCAACGGAACGGTGGCCAACCCGCCGCTAGGACCTCACCCGGCGCGCAGAAGCCGCACGGCCTCGTCGCGCCCGAACAAATAGAGCAGCAGGCGCAGCGCTTCGCCGCGGTCGGATTGCAGCTCCGGGTCGCGGGACAGGATCAGTCTCGCATCATCGCGGGCAGCCTCGAGCAGATCGGCATGCGCCTCGATGCGCGCCACCTGAAAACCCGGCGTGCCGGACTGGCGGGTGCCCAGTAATTCGCCTTCGCCGCGCAATTTCAGGTCTTCCTCGGCAATCAGGAAACCGTCCTCGGTCTCACGCATCACCGACAGCCGGCGTTTTGCGGTCTCGCCGAGCGGATCCTTATAGAGCAGCACGCAGGACGAGGGTTTGTCGCCACGCCCGACCCGGCCGCGCAGCTGGTGCAATTGGGCAAGGCCGAAGCGTTCGGCATGCTCGATGACCATCACGGTGGCGTCGGGCACGTCGACGCCGACCTCGATGACCGTGGTGGCGATCAGGATGCGCGTCTCGCCCTGCTTGAAGGCACGCATCGCCTCATCTTTCTCGCCGCCCTTCATGCGGCCATGGACGAGGCCGATCCGGTCGCCGAACAGCGGTTTCAGCGAGGCGAAACGGTCCTCTGCCGACATCAGCTTGATCTCTTCGGATTCCTCGACCAATGGGCAGATCCAATAAATCTTCTGGCCACCGGCGACGGCGTCGACCATGCGGCCAACCAGTTCGTCGAGCCGGTCCAACGGCAAGGTGACGGTGCGGATCGGTTGGCGGCCGGCAGGTTTCTCCGTCAATTTCGACACGTCCATGTCGCCGAAGGCGGTCAGCACCAACGTGCGTGGAATGGGGGTTGCGGTCATCACCAGCATGTCGGGCGCGTCGCCCTTGGCGGTGATGGCAAGCCGCTGGTGAACGCCGAAGCGATGCTGCTCATCGATGACGGCCAGCACCAGATCATGGAAGGCGACAGTCTCTTGGAACAGCGCGTGGGTGCCGACGACGATGTCGATCTCGCCGCTTGCCAGTCCGGCCAGCGTATCGGTGCGCTCGCGGCCTTTCTCACGGCCGGTCAGGATGGCGATGCGCAGCCCGACCCTGGCGGCAAGCGGCGCGATCGTCGCCAGATGCTGGCGCGCCAGGATTTCGGTCGGCGCCATCAGTGCCGCCTGGCCGCCGGCCTCGACGGCGCGCGCCATGGCCAGCAGCGCGACCACGGTCTTGCCGGAGCCGACATCGCCTTGGAGCAGCCGCAGCATGCGTTCGGGGTCGGCAAGGTCGGCATTGATTTCGGCGAACGCGAATTCCTGGCTTGATGTCAGCGAATAGGGAAGGGCGGCGCGCAGTTTCTCAACGATGCTGCCGTCACCCACCAAAGGACGACCGGACAGCCGGCGGACCTTTGCCCGGACCAGCGCCAGCGAGACCTGACCTGCCAGAAATTCGTCATAGGCGAGGCGTCGCCAGGACGCGCCTTCAACCGAGACGTCGATCGGATCCGCCGGGTTGTGGATGCGCGCGAGCGCATCGGCGAAGGCGGGAAAGGTGTGCCGGCGCATGAAAGCGCCATCCTGCCACTCTGGCAAATCGGGCACGCGCGCCAGCGCTTGACCGATCGCGCGGCGCAGCACCTTGCCCGAGAGGCTGGCGGTGAGCGGATAGACCGGTTCGACGAGCGGGAGGTTCTCCGCTTCAGTGGCCAGCGCTATGTGGTCGGGGTGGACCATGGTCGGGCGGCCGTTGAACCATTCCATGCGGCCGGAGACCACGACATGCTCGCCCACGGGCATTGCTTTTTCGAGATAGGCAGCGTGGGCATGGAAAAAGGTCAGGCCGATTTCGCCGGTATCGTCATGCGCGAAGACCCGGTAGGGCACCGACCTGTTGCCGCGCGGCGGCGGCTGGTGGCGATCGATGCGCACCTCGAGCGTGACGATCGCGCCTTCGGCGGCAAGCGCGATGCCGGGCCGGTTGCGGCGGTCGATGACGGTGTGCGGCAGCACGAACAGAAGATCGCCGGCACGCGCGGCGCGATCGCCGAGATCGGCGGTCACCACCTTCTCGATCAGCGCGCCGACCTTCGGCCCGACGCCGGCAAGCGAGGTGATCGGGACAAACAGCGGATCGAGGATGGATGGGCGCATGATGTCAGCTTATGTCGCGAGGGCCGCAGCGCAAGGCTGACAGCACCTTCTATCCACGCTATATGCGCCGCAGCAAGCGAGGATGCGGCACAATGACCGGAACGAAACGATCAAGCGAGGGGCTGGATGCCCACCGCCGCAAACTCTTGTTCCGCTCCTGGCATCGCGGCCTGCGCGAGATGGACCTGATCCTCGGCACGTTCGCCGACGCGGAGATCGGTTCCTTGACCGGCGAGGAAATCGACCAATATGAGAGGCTCCTCGACATCCCCGACGCCGAATTCCTGCCGCTGGTTACCGGCGAACGCCCCGTTCCGGCGGATATCGATTGTGCCGTCCTGCAAAAAATCCTGGCGTCCCGCCGGACCATGACCTTCTGAACACAAGCAATTCCAGGAAAAGTGCTAAGCGGTTTTCCGTCCGGAATTGCGACAACCAAGACCGTGATTTGATGAGCCTCATTCCCATCATTGGCCTGCCGAAGGGCCGCGCCGGCCAGTTCATCGTGGATGGCGTCGCCGACGGCTATGAAGCCTTCGCCCTGGTGCAGACGGCCCTCGAAATCGCACCCGACAAGCCGGTGCTGTTCGTGGCGCGCGACGGCCAGCGCCTGCCGGCAATCGTCGAGGCGCTGTCTTTCGCCGCACCCGGCCTGCCTGTGCTGGAGCTGCCGGCCTGGGATTGCCTGCCCTATGACCGGGTGTCGCCCGGTTCGGATGCCGCCGCCAAGCGCCTCGATGCGCTGACCGCCATGATCGCGCTGGCGAAGAAGCCGCACCGTGCCGTCATCCTCACCACCGCCAATGCGCTTCTGCAGCGCGTCCCGCCGGCCGACCTCGTCGAGGCGCAGACCTTCCATGCCAGGCCGGGCAACCAGATAGACATGAACGTGCTGATCGCGCGGCTGGAAACGTCAGGCTTCGAACGCGTGCCGACGGTGCGCGGCATCGGCGAATTCGCGGTGCGCGGCGGCATTCTCGACCTGTTCGCACCCGGCTGGACCGAGGCGCTGAGGCTCGATTTCTTCGGCGACACGCTGGAATCGATCCGCGTCTTCGACGCGGCCACCCAGCGCACCACCGGCCAGCGCAAGTCGATGGCGCTGCAGGCGATGAGCGAAGTGGCGCTGACGCCCGAAACCATCAGCCGCTTTCGCCGCGCCTACATCGAGGCGTTTGGCGCGCCGTCGCGTGATGATGGCCTCTACGCCGCGGTCAGTGAAGGGCGGCGCTTCGCCGGCATGGAGCATTGGCTGCCGTTCTTCTATGAGCGGCTGGAGACGGTATTCGATTATCTGCCGGACACGCCCGTCGTTTTCGACCATCTGGCGCATGAGGCGCTTGCCGAACGCCACACGCTGATCCTCGATCATTACGAGGCGCGGAAAAAGCAGGCCGACAGCGCGCTAAGGGATGCCGTGCCTTACAAGCCGGTGGCGCCGGATCTGCTTTACCTCTCGCCGGAAAACCTGATCGCCTCGCTCGGACCGCGCGAAGCGATCGATTTCACTCCCTTCGACGCGCCCGATGCCGGTGCCAAGAAAGTCTATCACGCCGGCTCACGCCATGGCCGCAGCTTCGTCGAGGAGCGCGCCGACCCGAACGTCAATGTCTTCGATGTTGTCGTCAGGCATATCGCCGACGAACGCGCGGCGCGCCGCCGTGTCGTCATTGCCGGCTGGACCGAAGGTTCGCTCGACCGGCTTGGGCAAATCCTGGCCGAGCATCATCTCGGCAATCTCAAGCAGGTCGACACGCTGACGGAGGCCGAACAGCTTGAGCCGGGGCAGGCGGCATTGGCCGTTCTGCCATTGGAATCCGGCTTCGAGACCGGAAAGCTGGTCGTCGTCGCCGAACAGGACATTCTCGGCGATCGGCTGATCCGCCGTTCGAAGCGCAAGAAGCGCGCGTCTGACTTCATTGCCGAAGCTTCGGCCCTATCAGCCGGCGATATCGTCGTCCATGCCGACCATGGCATTGGCCGCTTCATCGGCCTGCGTACCATCGAAGCGGTTGGTGCGCCGCATGACTGCCTGGAAATCCATTATGCAGGCGACGACCGGCTGTTCCTGCCGGTCGAGAATATCGAGCTCCTGTCGCGCTACGGGTCGGATTCGGCCGAAGCGACGCTGGACAAGCTTGGCGGCGGCGCCTGGCAGTCGCGCAAGGCAAAGCTTAAGCGGCGCCTGCTCGACATGGCGGGACAGCTGATCCGCATCGCCGCGGAGCGGCAGATGCGCGCCGCACCGCCGCTGGTGCCGGCCGAAGGCCTCTATGATGAATTCGCCGCCCGGTTCCCCTACGAGGAGACCGACGACCAGCAGACAGCGATCGATTCGGTGCGGGACGACCTTGGCGCCGGCAAGCCGATGGATCGGCTGATCTGCGGCGACGTCGGCTTCGGCAAGACCGAAGTGGCGCTTCGTGCCGCCTTCATCGCGGCGATGGAAGGATTTCAGGTCGCCGTCGTGGTGCCGACGACGCTGTTGTCACGCCAGCATTTCAAGACGTTCTCCCAGCGTTTCTCGGGGCTTCCCATCCGCGTCGCCCAGGCCTCCCGGCTGGTCGGCGCCAAGGAACTCGCGGAGACGAAGAAGGCTTTGGCCGAAGGTCAGGTCGACATCGTCGTCGGCACCCATGCGCTGCTCGGATCCTCGATCTCGTTCAAGAATCTTGGCCTGCTGATCATCGACGAGGAGCAGCATTTTGGCGTCAAGCACAAGGAACGGCTGAAGGACCTGAAGACCGATGTCCATGTGCTGACGCTGTCGGCGACGCCGATCCCGCGCACGCTGCAACTGGCGCTGACGGGCGTGCGTGAACTGTCGCTGATCGCCACGCCGCCGGTCGACCGCATGGCGGTGCGCACGTTCATCTCGCCGTTCGATCCGCTGGTCATCCGCGAAACGCTGCTTCGCGAGCGCTATCGCGGCGGGCATTCCTTCTACGTGGTTCCGCGCATCAGCGATCTCTCGGAGATACATGATTTCCTGCGGGAATCCGTCCCGGAACTGAAGGTGGCGGTAGCTCACGGCCAGATGCCGCCTGGTGAACTCGACGACATCATGAATGCCTTCTATGACGGCCAGTACGATGTGCTTCTGTCGACCACGATCGTCGAATCCGGTCTCGACATCCCGACCGCCAACACGCTGATCATCCACCGCGCGGACATGTTCGGCCTGTCGCAGCTCTACCAGCTGCGCGGTCGTGTCGGCCGCTCGAAGGTACGCGCCTATGCGCTGTTCACGCTGCCGGCCAACCGCAAGCTCACCGACACGGCCGAGCGCAGGCTGAAGGTGCTGCAATCGCTCGACACGCTGGGCGCCGGCTTCCAGCTTGCCAGCCATGATCTCGATATCCGTGGCGCGGGCAATCTTCTGGGCGAAGAGCAGTCCGGCCACATCAAGGAGGTCGGTTTCGAGCTCTATCAGCAGATGCTGGAGGAGGCCGTCGCCGAGGTGAAGGATTCCGGCGAGGTTCAGGACGGCGGCTGGTCGCCGCAGATCGCCGTCGGCACGGCGGTGATGATCCCGGAAACCTATGTGCCCGACCTGCAGCTCAGGCTGGCGCTTTATCGCCGTCTCGGCGATCTCGAAAACACCGAGGAGATCGACGCCTTCGGAGCCGAACTGATCGACCGGTTCGGTCCGCTGCCGGAGGAGGTGAAGCATCTCCTGAAGATCGTCTTCATCAAGGCGCTCTGCCGCAAGGCCAATGTCGAGAAGCTCGATGCCGGGCCGAAGGGCGTCGTCATCCATTTCCGCAAGCGCGAATTCCCCAATCCGGTCGGGCTGGTCAAATTCATCGGCGAGCAGGGCTCGCTGGCCAAGATCAGGCCGGACCATAGCGTCGTCTTCGTGCGCGACTGGCCGAATGCCGAAAAACGCCTGGCAGGCTCCGCGGTTGTCATGACGCAGCTGGCGAAGTTGGCGGAAAAGGCCGCCTGATCTCAGGTTCGGGTGGTCCTGGGTGCCTCAAGCCATTCGCCAAGGCTGAAATTCCGGTCTAGAATAGGAAATCGGCTTCGTGTATGGAGCCGCGGTCCCATGTGGGGCTTGGCGGGCAAATGGCGCCCATTTATTGGTTTGACGCAATTCCTGTGGGAAAACCGTTTCACACTTTTCCTGGAATTGCTCGGAAAGAGCGTTGGGTGCAGCGATGACGAAATGGTCGCCGAATTCTTGGAGAGCAAAGCCGATCAAGCAGGTTCCCGCCTATCCGGATCTTACCGCTCTGAAGAACACGGAAGCCCAACTCGCCACCTTTCCGCCGCTGGTCTTTGCCGGTGAGGCACGCAAGCTGAAGAAGCAGTTGGCGGCCGTCGCCGCCGGTGAAGCCTTCCTCCTTCAGGGGGGCGACTGCGCCGAGAGCTTCGCCGAACATGGCGCGGACAACATCCGCGACTTCTTCCGCGTCTTCCTGCAGATGTCGGTCGTGTTGACCTTCGCCGGCGCGCAGCCGGTGGTGAAGGTCGGCCGCGTTGCCGGCCAGTTCGCCAAGCCGCGCTCGTCCGACAACGAGACCAAGAGCGGCGTCACGCTGCCGAGCTATCGCGGCGACATCATCAACGGCATCGAGTTCGACGCCAAGTCGCGTATTCCCGATCCCGCCCGCCAGGAAATGGCGTATCGCCAGTCGGCGGCGACGCTCAACCTTCTGCGTGCCTTCGCGCAGGGCGGCTACGCCAGCCTTGAGAACGTGCATCGCTGGATGCTCGGCTTCGTGTCAGACAGCCCACAAGGCGAAAAGTACGCGTCGCTTGCCAGCCGCATCACCGAGACGATGGACTTCATGAAGGCCGTCGGCATTACCTCGGAGACCAATTACGCGCTGCGCGAGACCGATTTCTACACCAGCCACGAGGCGCTGCTGCTCGGCTACGAGGAAGCGCTGACCCGCGTCGATTCTACCTCGGGCGACTGGTACGCCACCTCTGGCCACATGATCTGGATCGGCGATCGCACCCGCCAGCCCGACCACGCGCATGTCGAATATTGCCGCGGCATCAAGAATCCGCTCGGCCTGAAATGTGGTCCATCGTTGACGCCTGACGGCTTGCTGGAGCTGATCGACCTGCTCAATCCCGAGAACGAGCCCGGTCGGCTGACGCTGATCGCCCGTTTCGGCTCCGACAAGGTCGCCGACCACCTGCCGAAGCTGGTGCGCGCGGTGCAGAAGGAAGGCCGCAGCGTGGTCTGGTCATCGGATCCAATGCATGGCAACACGATCGAGGCCGCTGGCTACAAGACGCGGCCGTTCGATCGCATCCTGAAGGAAGTGCAGACCTTCTTCGAAGTGCATCGCGCTGAAGGCACGCATCCGGGCGGTATCCATGTCGAGATGACCGGCAAGAATGTCACCGAATGCACGGGCGGCGCACGCGCCATCACGGCCGAGGAACTGCAGGACCGCTACCACACGCATTGCGACCCGCGCCTCAATGCCGACCAGGCGATCGAACTGGCGTTTCTGGTGTCGGATCTGCTGAAGAAGAGCCATCCGATCCAGCAGAAGCACGCCGTTAACGGCTGATCCTGCCGACCCCAATCGATCGGTGCGAAGGCGCCTGAGAAATCCGGCGCCTTTCCATTTTCAGTTCATGGCTGGTGCCTCCGCCGATGCCGGCGCGATCGGCGAACGGGAGGCATCAGTCTTTCTTGTAGAGAAGCCAGCTCTTGCCGGCGCGGCCGGCCATCGTCGAATGCTTGGTGACGCGGTTGCGGCCGCTGACCTTCGAGCGGTAGAGCGCCCGGTCGGCCTTGGTGTAGAGGTCCTCGGGACCGTCGGCCTCGGATGCCATGCAGATGCCCATCGAGACCGTCACGGTACCGTACTTCATACCGGTCTGGCTGCTGGCGAATGGCGTCTGTTCGATCAGCGCGCGAATGCGCTCCGCGATCTCGTAGGTGGCGTCCTCGCTGGCACCCTCGATGATCAGCGCGAACTCCTCGCCGCCGGTGCGCGCGACGAACATATCGCCGCGAATGCTGGTCTGGAAAATCTCGGCGATGATCTGGATGATCTTGTCGCCGACCGGATGGCCATACCGGTCATTGATATCCTTGAACCGATCGATGTCGGCAAGGATCAATGCGTTGAACAGAATGCCTTTGTTGCTGTTGTAGATTCGGGTAATTTCCCTGTCGAAGGCGCGACGGTTCCAGATCTGGGTCAACGGATCGGTGTTGGCCAGCCGCTTGTATTCCTCGAGCTTCGACTTGACGCTCTCGAGCTCCGCCGTCTTGTCATTGAGTGTCGAGGCGACCTGTCGGCCGTGGTCGATGGTCGAATTGGTAGCGATCGACATGGCGTTGGCGATCTTTTGCAGAAGATCCTGGGAGAGCAGGCTGCGGCTGTTCAGGCCGCTCGATGTCTCATCGAGAATCCTGCCGTATTTCTCGATATGGCTGCGCTCGCTCCGCAACAGCGATGCGACTTCCTCGAGTTCCCTGGCGATAACGTCCCGCGCATGCTCCACGATGCCTGGGCCATGGTTCTGGGCAAAGAAAGAACGGCCGATCTTGTCCAGCTCGTCCTGTGTGGGCCGGCTATTCAGTGAAAGCACGGCAAGGCTGAGTTCACGATTGGTACCACTTAGCGCTTCATAGAAGATCTCGTAATTGCGCGGCAGGCCGAGCACGCCTAACTGGCGCATCGTGGTGACAACAGCGGATGCGATATCGGTGTTCTGTTCGGTTGGTGCTGCTGCCGGCTGCATATCTGATACACTCTTTCCTTGGATTCCGACGCAGAATATGTGGGTCCACTGATCGCTGAACGGGGGGAGCGGCCTGCCGACATTCCAGAACATCTTGCGAAGAGACGCGTCCCCACCGACGACCTTTGCTTGAGAGACCATAATTGCGTCAGCGCTAAAGTTTCCTTAATCCGCACGACTTCCACGGGTCTTTCTCTACCTGTGGCTGTAGAAACATGAATTTCTGCACCACCAATCGAGGGACAACACGCAGTTTGGCGGCTTTGAATTAGAAACCGCGCGGCGCGCGGCTGAAAATGAATTTGAATTTCGAAATCGTCACGCCGGTCGGTGTCGTATTTGCTTGCGCGTAACCACCGCAAGGCTGGACTCCTGACGACGATGAACGAGGTTCTTCACGATGACGGACGAGGTTCTTCAAGGAGTGCCGAAATGAGTGACAGTCACCAGGGATCGTGCCTGTGCAAAGCGGTCCGCTTCCGAACGCGCGGTGCACTGCGGGGCGTCGTCTACTGTCACTGTTCGCAGTGCCGTAAACAAAGCGGGCACTTCTATGCCGCGACCAATGTTGCCGATGCCGACATCGTGATCGAAGGCGCGGAAAACATCACCTGGTACGAGGCGTCCGCCTTCGCCAGGCGCGGCTTCTGCAAAGTATGCGGGTCAGTGCTTTTCTGGAAACCAAGGGATCAAGTCTACATTTCGGTCATGGCGGGATCGTTCGACAGGCCGACCGGCCTCGAGGGCCAATGTCATATCTTTGTCGGCGACAAGGGCGACTATTATTCGATCCATGACGGGCTGCCGCAGTTTGAAAAGTCGACGCCGTCTATACCGGTCGTTGAATGAATTTTGGACAAGACGCCTTATTCCATTGATCGGGCCGTTGCTTTATCCCGTGCCGGTGGTTCGCAAAGGGGTCTAGCATGCAGCGGCTGATCGATGCTTTTATCAATTCGGTGCGGGCATTTCGCAAGCTCGCCGTTAGTGAGAAGGCTTTCCAGCAGGAACTGATGCTGCTGGTGCTGGCCTTGCCCGCGGGCTGGTTCATTTCAGTGTCGTGGCGCAGCTACGCGCTGCTGATCGGCGCAGTGCTGCTCCTGATCATGGTCGAGGTGCTGAACACCGGCATCGAGGCGGCCTGTGACGCGATTTCTCGTGAATTCCACATCGACATCCAGCTCGCCAAGGATTGCGGCTCGCTGGCGGTGCTGATTTCGGTCGTGATTGCTGGTGGCGTCTGGGGCATCGCTCTCATCGAGCGCGTAGCCGGGGTTCCGATCTGAGACTCTGATCCCTATATGACAGTCACCGGAGCCTGATCCCGATGAAATCGGGACGCTCTGGTTTATGTTGGCCATGATCTTTTCCGAAAACCGATTCCACGTTTCGGGATCATGGCTAAGGAAACTGTCATGTTCGAATTTACAAATTCCCTGCTTCTCGAACGCAAAGGCTTGCCGGATGACCTGCGCTGGCTGACCGAGAAATATCCGCGCGAAACCTGGCAGGGCCACGCCAACATTCACGGCATCGCCAATATGTGGCTGCAGCGGCACGACATGTTCCGCGAGCTCGGCGGCATGCTCACCAACGGCATTGGCGATTATCGCGAAGGCAGGCTGACGGCACCCGATTTCGCGCGGTGGTTCGCGCCGCGTCTCAATCATTTTCTCGGAAATCTCGATGGCCACCACAATGTCGAGGACCATCATTATTTTCCGGTCTTTGCCAAGGCGGAGGCGCGGCTCAAGCGCGGCTTTGAAATCCTCGACGCCGACCACCACACGATCCATGAAGGACTGGAACGTAACGCCGAGGCGGCGAATGCCTTTATCCGCACGCTTCAGGAAGGCGAGGACAAGCAGCGCTTCGCCGCCGATGCCTATGCCGACGAGAACAGCCGGCTGATCGCGATGCTGACCCGGCATCTCGCCGACGAGGAGGATCTGATCATCCCGCTGATCCTCGACCGGGGCGATCGGGCGCTTGATATAGACTGACGATCAGCTCAGCTTTCCCTGGCTCGCTCCTTGCTGGCGACATGGCGCGCCACAAGCCAGGCAATGATGGCCACCGCCAGACCGATCCCCAGACCAATCAACAGGCGCTCGTGGCGGGCCAATGCCTTGCCGATAAGCTGCTCGGCTCCCAGCCCGAAGATGTAGCCTATCGTGCCGAACAGGATTGCCCAAACCGTCGACGAGGCGGCGTTGAGGACGACGAAACGCAGCATCGAGATGCGCGACAGTCCGGCCGCTATGCCGCCGACGAGGCGCATGCCGTAGATGTAACGGTTCGACAGCACGAAGATGTTGGGATGGGTGTTGAGCAGATGGTAGGCGCGGCGGAAACCGGGGCGCCGGCGCAATCTCACGACATAGCGATGATCGGCAAAGCTTCGCCCAAGGATGAAGAAGCCCGTATCGCCGGCGAAGGCGCCGAGTGCTGCCGCGACAAAGGCATGCCACAGCACGAAGATATGCTGGTGGGCGAAGAAGCCGCCGAGGATGGCCGCACTTTCCCCTTCGGCAACGCAGCCGAGAAAGACCGCAAGCAGCCCGTATTGTTCGATGAAATGATGGATCGTATCGGTCATGAAGCCGGCTGCTGCGACAGCCTTTCATCGATCCGCTGCACCTGTTCGGCCAGCCGCACGATCTCGTCGCGCATGCCGAGGATCTGGCTGTGGCGCAGTTCGTCGAGCTTTTCATGCAGCGCCATGATTTCGATCTCTGCCTTCAGATTGACCTCGTAGTCATGGGCGGCATCGATGCGGTCGCGCTCGATCTGGCGGTTCTGCGCCATCATGATCACCGGCGCCTGAATGGCGGCAAGCATCGACAGGACAAGATTGAGGAAGATGAACGGGTAGGGGTCGAAGGCATCGCGTGACAGAAGCCAGACATTGCCAGCGGTCCAAAGGACCAGGAAAGCCAGAAAGGCGAGGATGAAGGACCAGGAACCGCCGATGCGGGCGATGGTGTCGGCAAGCCGGTCGCCGAAGGTCTGGTGGAAGGCGACAGCCTTGTTGGTGTCCCTGGTGATGGTGGTGCGCTCGAACGTTGACTGCAGCACACGGCTCTCCAACTGGGTGAGGCCGTCCGGCCGTCGCTTGAACCAACGATTCGCCAGTTCATCGATCGTCTTGTACATGGCTGTCTCCAGGTCTGGGCTGGCGATAGAGGTAGAGGCTGCCGGCTCCCAGGGGAAGTGATACATTGCGGCGGACAGCGAGGGACCGATGGCCGATTTTCAGAAAATTCGCCTGCGCGCGGCAAAACGCAAGGGCGGCGAAGCGGAGCTTTCGACGCTGCTCGGGCCGGTGCCCGACAACGCCGCCGTCGCCGAGATCGCGGACGACCGCATTCTCTCGACGATGGCCGAGCGGATATTCGCCGCCGGTTTCGTCTGGCGCGTCATCGAGCAGAAATGGCCAGGCTTCGAGGAGGCGTTTCTGCGTTTCGAGCCGAAGCGGCTGTTGTTCCAGCCTGACGATTTCTGGCACGATCTGGCTTCCGATCAGCGCATCGTGCGCAACCCGCAGAAGATCAGGTCCGTTCGCGACAACGCCGCCTTTGTCGAGCGCGTGTCCAAAGAGCATGGCGGCTTCGGCAATTTCCTTGCCGAATGGCCGGCCGATGATCAGGTCGGGCTGATGGCCTATCTCGGCAAGCATGGTAGCCGGCTCGGCGGCAACACCGGCCAGTATTTCCTGCGCTGGCTGGGCTGGGATGCCTTCGTCATTTCGACCGATATGGCGGCGGCACTTCGCGACGCCGGGCTCGATATCGCGGAAAGCCCGACCTCGAAGAAGGACCTCGATAAAGTCCAGGCGCAGATCAACCGGTGGGCTGCCGAGACAGGTTTGCCGCGGCGGCACATTTCGCGCATCCTGGCGATGTCGATCGGTGACAACCATTCTCCGCAAGCGCTGCGCGAGTACATGGGCGAGGACTGATCGTCGGTCTGGACACCGTTCACCCAATCATTCGGCCTGACACCGTTGATGCCCGTCAATCGGTCTGGGGTGGTCCAAGCGAACGCCATTGCGAGGCGTATTTTGCCGCGCTAAGTCAGCAGGCATGACCAAGAAGCCTGACATCCTGCGCATCGCAATCGCCCAGCTCAACCCGACTGTCGGCGATGTCGCCGGCAACCTCGCCAAAGCTCGCGAGGCGAGGGCGGATGCCGCCCGCCAGGGCGCCGATCTCGTGCTCTATACCGAGCTTTTCCTCGCCGGCTATCCGCCGGAGGATCTGGTGCTGAAGCCGGCCTTCCTGAAAGCCTGCGAGCGCGCGGCGCAGGACTTCGCCGCCGATACCGCCGATGGCGGCCCCGGCGTCGTCATCGGCACGCCGCTGAAGCGCAAGAGCGGCACGCACAATTCGATCGTCTTCGCCGATGGCGGCAAGATCATCGCCGAACGCTACAAGCTCGATCTTCCCAACTACGGCGAATTCGACGAGAAGCGCGTCTTCCAGGCTGGGCCCGAGATCCAGGGGCCTATCAATTTCCGCGGCGTGCGCATCGGGATTCCGATCTGCGAGGACATCTGGGGCGAGATCGGCATCTGCGAGACGCTTGCCGAAAGCGGGGCGGAAATCCTGCTTGTGCCGAACGGCTCGCCCTATTACCGCGCCAAGATCGATGTCCGCCAACAGGTCGTCATCAAGCAGGTCATCGAGTGTGGCCTGCCGATCATCTATGCCAACCAGCTCGGCGGCCAGGACGAGCTGATCTTCGACGGCGCGTCGTTTGCTATTGGCGCCGACAAACGGCTTGCCTTCCAGATGAGCCAGTTCGAGGAGGCGGTCGACGTCACCACCTGGAAAAGACAGGATGATCATTGGGCCTGCTCTGAGGGGCCGATGTCGAAAATCCCCGAGCGGGAGGAAGCCGACTACCGGGCCTGCATGCTGGGTCTGCGCGACTACGTCAACAAGAACGGCTTCAAGAATGTCGTGCTCGGCCTGTCGGGCGGCATCGATTCGGCGATCTGCGCGGCGCTTGCCGTCGACGCACTTGGCGAGGAACGGCTGCGCGCGGTGATGATGCCTTACCGCTACACGTCGAAGGATTCGCTGAAGGACGCCGAGGACTGCGCCCGCGCGCTCGGTTGCCGCTATGACATCGTGCCGATCTTCGAACCGGTCGAAGGCTTCATGCATGCGCTGACGCAGCTTTTCGAGGGCACCAAGGAAGGCATCACCGAAGAGAACCTGCAGAGCCGTGCGCGCGGCACCATCCTGATGGCGATTTCCAACAAGTTCGGCTCGATGGTCGTCACCACGGGCAACAAGAGCGAGATGTCCGTCGGCTACGCCACGCTCTATGGCGACATGAATGGCGGCTTCAATCCGATCAAGGACCTCTACAAGATGCAGGTCTACGCGCTGTCGCGCTGGCGCAACAGCCATGTGCCGCCGGGCGCGCTCGGACCGTCGGGCGAGGTCATCCCGAAGAATATCATCGACAAGGCGCCGTCGGCGGAATTGCGCGAGAACCAGACCGACCAGGATTCGCTGCCGCCCTATCCGGTGTTGGACGATATCCTGGAATGCCTGGTCGAGAACGAGATGGGCGTCGACGACATCGTGGCGCGCGGTCATGACCGGGCGACGGTGACGCGTATAGAGCATCTGCTCTACATCGCGGAATACAAACGCCGGCAGGCGGCACCGGGCGTGAAGATCACCAGGAAGAATTTCGGCCGCGACCGCCGCTATCCCGTCACCAACCGTTTCAGGGATCGCGAGTAACTCGCTCGCTGATTGAAAATACGCGGCACCGTGGGGGAGATACAGCCATGCCTGATTGTGAAATCAGCTTCGACCTGTCGCGGATCGATTTCCGGGCGACGTCGGACCTGTTGATGGCAAGCTACTGGGGCGACGGCCGCAGCGATGAAACGCACCGCCGCGCCTTTGCCCATTCGTTCTGCGCCGCCGCCTATATCGACGGCAAACAGGTCGGATTCGGTCGGGCCATCACCGACCGCACGGTGTTCGCCTATCTCGCCGACATTATCATCTGGCCGCAGCATCGCGGGCGTGGCATCGGCTTGCGGCTGGTGCGGGCACTCATCGACCATCCGGAGCTAAGCACCGTTTCGCACTGGAGCCTGTCGACGAGCGATGCGCACGGCATGTACGAGAAGCTGGCTTTCAAGCCGTCGACCGATGGCCGATATATGCGCCTTGATCGTACACCGACGTCCTGACGGGCGATGAGTGCAATTGTTGCAAATTCGTCTCATTGCTTGGACCAGATGCCGTTTCGGCGGCGGCCTGCCTTGGCGAAGCTATAGGGCGTCTCTATAAGGACTTCTCCGCGATTCCCTTCAGGGAGGTCCGAATGCCAGGATTTGACATCGTTATGCGAGGCCGCGAGGCCTAGGTCTGCGCCGGTGTTCCGAAGTATCGGAACCACCCCGGACGTAGAAAAGGCATTTGCCGCTGCCGGTCGCCCCCTTGGGCAGCCGACCAACCATAGCCGAACCTCCGCATTCATGGGCAATCAGCCCCAACGCGGTTTTTTCCGTTTTCGACTTTACCGGGATCGGGCTTTTTGCGCCCGAATGACATCATGGCTCGTTTTAAGATCGATTTGCGCGCGAGCGCGTTTCGCAGTGTTCTTGGCTTTACCTTTCTCCATTGGCGGCGCCAGCCCTGGCGGCTTTCGCTGATCATGGGCGGCTTCCTGCTGTCGACGCTGGCCGACGTCCTGACACCTCTCTATTCCGGCCGGCTGGTCGATGCCGTCGCCAGCAGCGCCGGCGCGGACCCCATTGCCTGGAATGCGGCGATGACGGCGTTTTCCATGCTGATGGCGCTGGCCCTGACCGGCGTCGTGCTGCGCAACCTTGCCTTCATGGCGATCGTCGAGCTGACGCTGAAGATGATGGCAGACATTGCCGCAGACGCCTTCCATCGCGTGCAGCGCTTCTCCACCGACTGGCATGCCAACTCCTTCGCCGGCTCGACCGTGCGCAAGATAACGCGCGGCATGTGGGCGCTCGACCTGCTGAACGACACTATCCTGATCGCCTTGCTGCCGTCGGTCGTCATGCTCGTCGGTTCGACGCTGCTGCTCGGCTGGTTCTGGCCGCTGATGGGCGTGGTCGTGGCCGCGGGCTCGGTACTGTTCATCACGGTGACGGCGATGCTGTCGCTGGGCTATGTCGCGCCGGCCGCAAGGCTCGCCAATACCTGGGACACGCGCCTCGGCGGCTCGCTCGCCGATGCAGTGAGCTGCAATGCCGTGGTCAAGGGCTTTGGCGCCGAGGAGCGCGAAGAGCGTCGCCTTGCCAGGGTGGTCGCCAAATGGCGGGCGCGCACGCGGCGCACCTGGGTGCGCGGCACCATCAACGGCACCACGCAAGGGGCGCTGCTGCTGGTCATGAGGGCCGCGGTGATCGGCCTGTCGCTGATGCTGTGGTCGTGGGGGCAGGCGAGCGCCGGCGACGTCGCCTTCGTGCTGACCTCGTTCTTCGTGCTGCAGGGTTATCTCCGGGATATCGGCACGCACATCCGCAACCTGCAGCGCTCGATCAACGACATGGAGGAACTGGTCGATTTCCAGTCCGAGCCTCTCGGCATCGAGGACCGGCCCGGCGCCAGGCCGATCCGGATCACGCGAGGGGCCATCGGCTTCGACAAGGTCACCTTTCACTACGGCAATCACCGGTCGCCGCTCTATCGCGACTTTTCGGTCGACATCGCGCCGGGTGAACGTGTCGGGCTCGTCGGCCATTCGGGTTCGGGCAAGACGACCTTCGTCAAGCTCATCCAGCGGCTCTATGACGTGAATGCCGGGAAGATCCTGATCGACGGCCAGGATATCTCTGATGTGGCGCAGGCGTCGCTGCGCGGCCAGATCGCGATCGTTCAGCAGGAGCCGATCCTGTTCCATCGGTCGCTGGCCGAGAACATCGCCTATGCCAGGCCAAGCGCGACGCAGGAGGAGATCGAGCATGCCGCCAGGCTGGCCAGCGCGCATGATTTCATCGTCAACCTGCCGAAGGGCTACGGCACGCTGGTTGGCGAGCGTGGCGTGAAACTGTCGGGCGGCGAGCGGCAGCGCGTGGCCATCGCGCGCGCCTTCCTTGCCGATGCCCGCATCCTGATCCTGGACGAGGCGACATCGAGCCTCGATTCGGAATCGGAGGTGCTGATCCAGCAAGCCATGGAACGGCTGATGGTCGGCCGCACGACGCTTGTCATCGCGCACCGGCTGTCGACGGTTCGGGCGCTCGACAGGCTGCTGGTTTTCGATCGCGGCAAGATCGTCGAGGAAGGGTCGCATGACGAACTGATCCGGCTGAAGGGCGGCATCTACCGCCGCCTGTTCGAGCGCCAGGCGCTCGAACTGACCAAGGGTCTGGTGATCTGACCGAACCGGGGCCATGCGTGACGCATGGCCCCGGTCTTTTCAACACGCGCGCCATGTTCTATGTCTGCGGCACGGTGCGGGGGCGCATCTTGTCAATCACAAAGGCATCCGGTACGCCCCGCTCATGACAGTTACCGTTCGTTTCGCTCCGTCACCGACCGGCCGCATCCATATCGGCAATGCGCGCACCGCTTTGTTCAACTGGCTGTTTGCCGTGAACAACAAGGGCCGCTTCATCCAGCGCTTCGACGACACCGACATCGCCCGCTCGAAGCAGGAATTCTCAGACGCCATCCTCTACGACCTGCATTGGCTGGGCATTTTCCCGGACGCCACCGAATATCAGTCGCGGCGCTTCGAGGTCTATGACGCCGCGGTCGAGCGGCTGAAGGCGGCGGGGGTTCTGTACGCCTGCTACGAAACGCCGGAGGAACTGGATCTCAGGCGCAAAGTGCGCCGCACGCGCGGCCTGCCGCCGGTCTACGGCCGCGAGGCCTTGGCGCTGACCCACGATCAGATTGCCGAATATCAGGCCGATGGCCGCAGGCCGCACTGGCGCTTCCTGCTGCCCAATTTCACCGGCGATCCACAGCAGCCGGAGCGCACCGAGGTCCACTGGAACGATCTGGTGCGTGGCGAGGAAACCGTCGATCTGGCCTCCCTGTCCGACCCGGTCCTGGTGCGCGAGGACGGCACCTACCTTTACACGCTGCCATCCGTCGTCGACGACATCGATATGGGAGTCAGCCACGTCATCCGCGGCGACGACCATGTCACCAACACCGGCGTGCAGATCGCTCTGTTCAAGGCGCTGGGCGCCGAGCCGCCGGTCTTCGGCCACCACAATCTCTTGACCACCGTGTCGGGCGAAGGACTGTCGAAGCGCACCGGGGCACTGTCCATTGAAAGCCTGCGCGAGGATGGCATCGAGCCGATGGCCGTCGCTTCGCTGGCCGTGCTGGTCGGGACTTCGGAAAACGTCGCGGCCGCGCATGACCTGACCGAGCTAGCCGGTCATTTCGACCCGGCCGCGACGTCAAAATCGTCGGCCAAGTTCGATCCGGACGAGCTTTTCGTGCTCAACCGCGTGCTGCTGCACCATATGCCGTTCGACGAGGCACGAGACAGGCTGATGGTGCTTGGTATCTCCGGCGAACAAGCCGAACCCTTCTGGCTGGCGGTGCGCGGCAATCTTGACCGGCTCGCTGATGCGGTCGGCTGGTGGCGCATCCTGCGCGAGGGGCCGCAGGAGCGGTCCGAGTTCTCCGCCGACGACCGCGATTTTCTGCATCAAGCCTTTGATATCCTGCCGGAGGAACCCTGGAACGGAACGGTCTGGAAGGACTGGACGGGCAAGATCAGGGAAGCGACCGGGCGCAAGGGCAAGGGGCTGTTCATGCCGCTCAGACTTGCCCTTACTGGACTGCCTTCGGGGCCGGAGCTTGCAGATTTATTGCCGCTGATGGGTCGGGAAGGAACGTTGGCCCGACGACCCTGACCTTGCGCTGCTCCGGCGGCAGGGCCGAGACGGGCGACGTCACCGGCTTCGCGGAAAGCCGCTTGATGGCTTCACGGTCGAGCCCGCCTTCTCTATTGGCCAGCGTTTCCGGGTCGGCACCGGGATCGGGCTTGGAGGCCGGAACGGGAACGAAAGGCGCCGCCGCCGCTTCGGGCTGCGGTTGCGTCGGGTTCGACGGATTGCCGCCAATGATCTGGAAATTCTGCGCGGCGTTGCAGCCGCAGGCCGGCGGCCGCGACATGTTGGACTGCTTGTAGAGATAGGCGGTCGGCAATTCACTGTAGGGCCTGCCGGTGACCGATGACGTCATCGAGGCCGAATCATCATCCATGCCGCGCGAATAGAAGACCTGCATCTCGGTGCCGGGACAGCTCGATTCGCAATTCTTCTGGTCGCGTTCGAAATCGCTGGCCGAGGCGGCGTTCGACATGGGAAAGAAATAGCCGTCGCAGGTGCGCACGCAGGTGGTGTGGAATTCGCCGCCCGTGCTCTGAAAATCCGGAGTGCCGGACAGGTTCAGGACGCGGCGGATGTTGCGCTCCTCGCCGGAATCATCGGGCTGGTCCAATGTATCGACCTGTCGGCTGTCGCCGCCGAAAAGCTGGTCGAACAGGTTCGTGTTGTCGTCTTCCCCACGGTCGGCGTCCTGCAGCGGAGCGCGGCGTTGGGGAGCAGCGTCGTCGCGGCAGCCATTGGCGTCGAGCGCCGCCAGGATGCGGCCACGATCGCGGCGTGAGCCGCCGCCGGCGAGCTGCGCACGCTTGGCCTGCAGGCTGTCGAGATTGGCGTTCATGCGCTCAATGGTGGCGTTGAGCCCGGCGCATTGATTGATGTTGCGGGCAAACAGCGAAAATCCGCACCCGGCGCTGCTCGCCTGATCGCGTGCCCTCGATATCTGTTGGCGCTGCCTATCGATCGCGGCATCGTATTTCCGGATCATTGCCGGACCGCCGCCCCCGCCGCGCGAAGCCGCGGCAAGATCGGCCTCCAACTGGCGGCAGACCCGCGAGGCGGCCTGTGGCTCGGTGATCGTGGCACCGGACAGGAAGAGGCCGAGCAGCACGGCAGCATACGCCTGCTTCCACCCTCCGCCTGTCATCCGCCCAACTCCGCCATCGTCCGCAAGGCTACCGTGTTCGCGGTTAATCGCAGTTTACCGCGAAATCTTGGCTCAGCCCAGGTTGGCGATCGCCTGTGCCTTGTGCGCGGCCTCGACCACGGCCAGCGCCGTCATGTTGACCACACCGCGTGACGTGACCGAAGGCGTCAGAATGTGCGCCGGCTTGTCGGTGCCGAGCAGGATCGGCCCGACATGCAGCGCATCCATCATGGCGCGCAGTGCCGTCAGCGTGATGTTGGCCGAATCGAGGTTCGGGAACACCAGGAGATTGGCTTCGCCCTTCAGGCGCGAATGCGGATAGACGCGCTGGCGCAGATGTTCCGACAAAGCGGAATCGGCATGCATTTCGCCGTCGCACTGCAGTTCCGGCGCGATCCGCGCCAGGATCGCCGCCGCCTGCCGCATTTTGAGCGCGCTCGGCGAATCGCGCGAGCCGAAGTCGGAATGGGAGAGCAGCGCTGCCTTCGGCTCGATGCCGAAGCGCTGGATTTCCTCCGCCGCCAGCACGGTCATCTCGGCGATCTCCTCGGCCGTCGGGTCGACGGAGACGTGGGTGTCGGTAAGGAAGATGATGCCGCGCTGCGAGATCAGCATCGACAGCGTCGACAGGTCATGGTCCCTGATCCCGGTGCGCGGCCCGATGATCAGCGTGACGTTGCGCAGATGCCGCTCGAAGCGCCCTTCGAGGCCACAGACCATGGCGTCCGCATCGCCGCGCTTCAGCGCCAGGGCCGCGATCACCGTATTGTCGGTGCGCACCATCGTGCGCGCGGCCTCCGTCGTCACGCCGCGCCGGCCCGCGAGTTCGATCAGGAGGTCGACATAGTGGCGATAGCGCGGATCGTCCTCGGGGTTGATCAGGCCGAAATCGACGCCCGGCTTGATGCGCAGGCCGTAGCGTTTCAGCCTGACTTCGATGACATGCGGACGGCCGATCAGGATCGGCTCGGCGATGCCTTCCTCGAGCACCACCTGGGCGGCGCGTAGCACGCGCTCGTCCTCGCCATCGGCATAGATGACGCGCTTGGCGCTCGAAGCCTTGGCGGACGAGAACACCGGCTTCATCACCAGGCCGGAGCGGAAGACGAAGCGATTGAGCTTGTCGACATAGGCGGCGAGGTCGGTGATCGGCCGTGTGGCGACACCGGTGTCGCATGCCGCCTTGGCAACCGCCGGCGCGATGCGCAGGATGAGACGCGGATCGAAGGGCGAGGGGATCAGGAATTCGGGTCCGAAGATCGGCGTCTCGCCGGAATAGGCGCGTGCGGCGACGTCCGATGGCTCCTCGCGGGCAAGGGCGGCGATGGCCCGCACCGCGGCCATCTTCATCTCCTCGTTGATGGCGCTGGCACCGCAGTCGAGCGCTCCCCGGAAGATGTAGGGAAAGCAGAGCACGTTGTTGACCTGGTTGGGAAAATCGGACCGGCCGGTGCAGATCATGGCGTCGGGACGCGCCGCGCGCGCCACTTCCGGCATGATCTCCGGATTGGGGTTGGCCAGCGCCAGGATCAAGGGCTTGGGCGCCATATGCTGGAGCAGTTCCGGCTTCAGCACGCCCGCCGCCGAAAGGCCGAGGAAAACGTCGGCGCCTGGGAGGACATCGGCAAGCGTGCGCGCCTCGGTGTCCTTCACGTAGGGGTCTTTCCAGCGATCCATCTCGTCGGCCCGGCCTTTGTAGGCGACGCCGAAGCGGTCGGTGACCCAGATGTTTTCGACCTTGGCGCCAAGTGAGACCAAGAGGTTCAGGCAGGCGAGCGCGGCCGCACCCGCGCCGGAGGTGACGATCTTGATGTCCGATATGGTCTTGCCGGCGAATTCCAGCCCGTTGAGCACGGCGGCGGCGACGATGATGGCGGTGCCGTGCTGGTCGTCGTGGAACACCGGTATGCCCATGCGGGCCTTCAGCCGTTCCTCGACTTCAAAACACTCCGGCGCCTTGATGTCCTCTAGGTTGATACCGCCGAAAGTGGGCTCGAGAGCGGCGACGGTCTCGACCATGCGCTCGATCTCCGGGGCGTCGATCTCGATGTCGAAGACATCGATACCGGCGAATTTCTTGAACAGGACCGCCTTGCCTTCCATGACCGGCTTCGAGGCCAGCGGGCCGATATTGCCGAGGCCCAGCACGGCCGAGCCGTTGGAGACGACACCCACCAGATTGGCACGGGCCGTGTAGTCGGCGGCGGTCGCCGGGTCGTCGCGGATTTCGAGGCAGGGGGCGGCCACGCCGGGCGAATAGGCGAGCGCCAGGTCGCGCTGGTTGCCGAGCGGCTTGGTGGCCTGGATCTCAAGTTTTCCCGGCGTTGGGTGCTTGTGGAAGTAGAGGGCGGCTTCGTCGAGGTCCGAACGTGCTATTTTCTTGTTCTCGCCTTCCATGCGGCCGCTCCCTCGAAACCTGCTTCGAGAGTCCTTTTAGCATGAGGTCAGCGGTTTTCGCGACGCTAATTGACGCGCCGATGGCTTTATGGGTCGGCGCGTCGAAAATCACTATATATCAGGTACTTGCGGCTGTTTCATGCCGGATGAGTCGCGCCGCTTTGCCGCCCCTCCGATCAAAAGGCGCTGACGTAGAGACCCCCGTCGACGGGTATGTTCTGTCCGGTCAGATAGCCGGCATGAACCGAGCACAGGAAGGCGCAGATCTGGCCGAATTCCTCTGGCGTGCCGAGTCGCTTGGCCGGCACATCGGCGCTGATGCGGGTCTTGCGCGCCGCGGCCGCGGCGGGATCCTCGACCGTGCCGGCCTCGTGCGGGCCGCGCAGCCGGTCGGTGTCGAGCTTGCCGGGCAAGAGAGAGTTGATGGTGACGTTGCGGTCGATCACCGTTCGCGCCACGCCGGCAAGGAACGAGGTCAGGCCGGCGCGCGCGCCGGACGACAGGTCAAGGCCGGGGATGGGGACATAGACCGACAGTGAGGTGATGTTGACGATACGGCCGAAGCCGCGCGCCGCCATGCCATCGAGGACGGCCTGCACCAGCTCGATCGGCGTCACCATGTTCTGGATGACGCCTTCGAGGATCTTGGCGCGATCGAGCTCGCGGAAATCGCGAAGCGGCGGCCCGCCATTGTTGTTGACGAGGATGTCGGGTTCGGGACAGGCGGCAAGCAGCGCCTTCTGCACCTCCGGTTTCGAAACGTCGCCGACGACTTCCATCACCGTCACGCCATAGCGCTGGCGCAGCTCGGCGGCGGTTTTCGCCACCAGCTCCGCGTTGCGGCCGTTGACGACGATATCGCAACCGGCTTCGGCCAGCGCCATGGCACAGCCTTTCCCAAGCCCCTTGCTCGAAGCGCAGACGATTGCCTTCTTTCCCCTGATGCCGAGCTCCATGACGATTTCTCCTGTGATTTGCCCGTCAGGCTAGCGCCAGCGCTGGACCAATCGCAACCGTCATACGGTTGTTGCATGAATCGGGGCATAGGCTGCTCGAAAGCAAGGGTGAAATCGCGATGTCAGGCCAAGAGCCCCGCACTTTCCGCAGCATGTTCATTTCCGACGTCCATCTGGGCTCGAAGGCGGCGAAGGCCGAGTTCCTGATCGATTTCCTGCGCTACCATGATGCCGACATCATCTATCTGGTCGGTGATATCGTCGACGGCTGGCGGCTGCGGCGCAGCTGGCACTGGCCGCAAAGCCACAACGACGTCGTGCAGAAACTGCTGCGCAAGGCGCGCAAGGGCGCCAGCATTACCTATATCGCCGGCAACCATGACGAGTTCGCTCGCCAGTTCCAGGGCGTGCATTTCGGCGGCATCGTCGTCGCCGACCGTGCGATCCACGAAACCGCCGACGGCAAGCGCCTGCTCGTCATCCATGGCGACCAGTTCGACACCGTCGTCCATAATCAGCGCTGGCTCGCCTATCTCGGCGATCATGCCTATGACGCCGCGATGATCGTCAACCGCGTGGTGACGCGGCTGCGCCAATTGCTCGGCCTGCCCTACTGGTCGTTCTCGTCCTGGGCAAAGGTCAAGGTCAAGAAGGCGGTCAACTTCATCGGCTCGTTCCAGACCGTGCTCACGGAGGAGGCGCGCCGCTCGCATGTCGACGGCGTCATCTGCGGCCATATCCACCATGCGGCGATCGAGAATTTCGAGGACGTGCGCTACATCAACACCGGCGACTGGGTGGAGAGCTGCACGGCCGTGGTCGAACATTTCGACGGCCGGATGGAAATCCTGACCTGGGCGCATGTCCTGCCCGAGGCGCCGGACGAGCCTTTCATCCCGATGCTCATCGAAGATCGGGTCGTGCAGGCGGCCTGAGCCGAATTCCCACGAGAGTTCGGCATTAATCGATTAGTCCAACCGGTTTCGCCCGGTTTTCCGCTATGTTAAGGGTCGATCCACGCTGCTGATCGGCCGATCGATTGCGGCGTGATTGGATCGATTCATGTCCCTGCCGCCGCTTTCCCCAGAACAGCTCGTCAAGCCGCGCCATTTCGAACTGCGCATGAGCCTGATCTTCGGCACGTTGTTCCTGTCGCTTGGCACGCATCTGCCCTATTTCCCCCTCTGGCTGCAGGCCAAGGGGTTTCACGCCGAGCAGATCGCCGTCATCCTGGCGGCGCCCATGTTCATGCGCGTGGTGACGACGCCGTTGCTGACGACACTCGCCGATCGGGCGAGGGACCGCGCCGATGTCTATATCGCGCTGGTGGCGGCCGCGCTGCTTTTGTCAGCAGGGTATTTTCTCACGCCGACCTACGCGACGGTGCTGGCTGTGTCGCTGGCGCTGACCATCGTCTGGACGCCGCATTCGCCGATCGCCGATTCGCTGGCGCTTTCGGGCGTGCGCCGCTTCGGCTCGAACTACGCCAGCATGCGCAAATGGGGGTCGATCTGTTATCTCTGCGCCAATGTCGCGGGGGGCTTCATCCTGGCGGCCACCGGCCCTCAAGCCGTTCCGGTCATCATATTCCTGGCCCTTGGCGCGGCATTCGTCGCGGGCTTGGCGGCGCCGCGCATGGGACGGCCACGCAAGGCGTCGCCGCTGTCGGCCGTGGAAATCCAGCACGCGGCGCCGAGCCTGTTCAACGCCTATTTCCTCTACTTCACCCTTGGCGTCGGCATCATCACCGCCAGCCACGCATTCCTCTACGGCTTCGTTTCCATCTACTGGAAGTCGATCGGCCTCAGCGATTCGGTCGTCGGCCTGCTGTGGGCCTGGGGCGTGGTGTCCGAAGTCTGCATGTTTCTGTTTTTCAACCGCATTTTTGCCTCCGTGCCCGTCGTCAGGGTGATGGTCATCGCCGGCATCGGGTCGATTGTGCGCTGGATCGTCTTTCCACTGGTATGGCCGCTCGGCCTTGGCATCGCCGGCTTCTTCGCCGTGCAGTCTCTGCATTCGGTGTCCGTCGCGATGGTGCTGATCGGCCTGCAGAAAATGATCGGCGAGACCGTCTCGGAAGAGCGCACGGGCGCCGCGCAAGGCATCGCCTATTTCTTCAACGGCTTCTTCATGGCCGCCGTGACGCTTGCTTCCGGTCCGCTCTATGACCGTTTCGGGGTCGACGGTTTCCTGGCGATGATCCCGATCGCGATCGTCGGCCTGGTGCTGATCTGGCTTGCCGCGCGGTCAGCCCCACAGCACCCGGTCCGGCGGTGAGACCAGCGAACCCTGGTAGACCAGGCCCGGCTGGCGGTCGCGCGCAAGCAGCAGCGGGCCGTCGAGGTCGACGAAGTCGGCTCCTTGCGCAAGCAGCACCGCCGGCGCCATCGCCAGCGATGTGCCGACCATGCATCCGACCATGATGCCGAACCCCAGATCCCGAGCCCGGTCGCGAAGCACGAGCGCCTCCGTCAGGCCGCCCGTCTTGTCGAGCTTGATGTTGACCGCGTCATAGAGGCCGACCAGCGAACCGAGGTCCTTTGTCTCATGCACGCTTTCGTCGGCACAGATCGGCACCGGATGCGCAATCCGGCGCAGGATCTCGTCGTGTCCGGCGGGCAGGGGCTGTTCGACAAGCGCGATGCCATGTTGTGCGGCAAAGGCGAGATTGGCCTCAATGTTCTCGTCGGTCCACCCCTCATTGGCATCGAGGATGATACGGCTTTGCGGCGCAGCTTCCGTGACGGCGCGAATCCTGGCCATGTCGTTTTCGCCCCCGATCTTGACCTTGAGCAGAGGGCGCATGGCATTGGCACGCGCCTGCGCCGCCATCGCCTCCGGTTCGGCAAGCGACAAGGTATAGGCTGTTTCGAGGCTCGACAGCGGAACGGCATGCATGGCGTCGGCCACCGGTATTCCGCTGATCTTTGCCTCGAGATCCCAAAGGGCACAGTCTACAGCGTTGCGCGCGGCGCCGCCCGCCATGGCCGAGAGCAGGGCGGTCCGATCCATGCCGTCGGCAACCTGTTCGCGCATCGCCTCTATTGCGTCGCGCACACCGTCCATGGTCTCGCCGTAGCGCTTGTAGGGAACGCATTCGCCGCGCCCGACATGCCCGTTTTCACGGATCGTGCAGGTGATGACCTCGGCCTCGGTCTTGGAGCCGCGCGAAATCGTGAAGGTTCCGGCGATCGGGAAACGTTCCGCCTCGACCGAAATGACACGCGCCATATTTTTCTGCTCCGGCTATGCGAGAAGGGTTGTCGGCAAATCGACAAGATCGGACCCATCAGGCTAAACAGGACGCCATGTTGACCATAGGCAAGCGCGACGCAAGCGGTACGACCGCCTCGGAGGCTGACCACGACCCACGCGTGGCGGTCGGCGAGGAGGGCGGCGTTCTCGGTTGCGCGTTCTCCGGGATCTGGACGACACGGACCGTCGCGCTGATCGACGCCGACATGCGCAAGATCGAGAAACGAAGCGGTTTCAAGACCTTGGCCCTCGATCTTTCGAAAATCGAGAAAATCGATACCGCCGGCGCCTGGCTAATCGACCGGCTGGTCAGCGTCTTCGAGAAGAAGAACGTCGAGGTCCGGCTGCAGGGCCAAAGCGAGATCGCTTCGATCCTGCTCGACGCCGTGGGCGAAGCCGTGCGCCGCGAGCCCGAATCGGGGCCGGCGCCGCCGCCGAACATCATCATTCGTGCCCTGGAGGCGGTTGGCCGGCGCGTCTACGAGATGCGCGACGATTTCCTCGCCTCGATGAACATATTGGGCGCCACCATCCGCGGCGCGCAGATGAAGCTCGGCCGCGGCCATGCCGTCAACCCGGCGGCGATCTTCAACCAGATCGATCGCATGGGCGTCGGCGCCATTCCGGTGGTGGTGCTGATGTCGGCGATCGTCGGCGCCATCGTTGCCCAGCAAGGCGCCTATCAGCTCCGCTATTTCGGCGCCGATATCTTCGTCGTCGACCTCGTCGGCGTGCTGATCCTGCGCGAACTCGGCGTGCTGATGACGGCAATCATGATCGCCGGCCGCTCCGGCAGCGCGATCACCGCCGAGATCGGCTCGATGAAGATGCGCGAGGAGGTCGACGCGCTGAAGGTCATCGGTCTCAATCCGATCGGCGTCCTGGTCTTTCCGCGCCTGGTTGCACTGGTGATCGCCTTGCCGTGCCTGACGATCATCGCCAACTTCGCCGCACTCGGCGGCGGCATCGTCGCGGCCTGGCTCTATTCCGACATTCCACCGGCCGCTTTCCTCGACAGGCTGCGCGTCGCCATCGATCTCAGCACCATCTTTGCCGGACTGATCAAGGCCCCGTTCATGGCGATGATCATCGGCACCATCGCTTCCGTCGAAGGCATGAAGGTCGGCGGCAGCGCCGAGTCGCTCGGCCAGCACGTAACCGCCTCGGTGGTGAAGTCGATCTTCGTCGTCATCATCCTCGACGGGCTTTTCGCCATGTTCTACGCAGCGATCGAGTTCTAAGATGGCGAAGGGCAATGGGGCGACGACGCAGGAGCAGGACGAGAGCGAAATTGTGCTCTCGGTGCGTGACGTCACCGTTGCCATCGAGGACAAGCAGATCCTCGACAAGCTGTCGCTCGACATCAAACGCGGCGAGATCCTGGGTTTCGTCGGTGCGTCGGGCGCCGGCAAGTCCGTCCTGTTGCGAACCATTCTCGGGTTGATGCCCAAGCAGTCCGGAACGATCCGGCTGTTCGGGGTCGATGTCGACAAGGCAAGCGACATCGAGCGGCTGCGCATCGACATGCGCCTTGGCGTGCTGTTCCAGCATGGCGCCCTGTTTTCGGCACTGACCGTGCTGGAGAACGTGCAGGTGCCGATGCGCGAATATCTCGACCTGCCGAAGAAGCTGATGGATGAGCTGGCGCTGCTCAAGATCGAGCTGGTCGGGCTGCCGCCGGATGCGGCGCAGAAATTCCCGTCAGAGCTCTCCGGCGGCATGATCAAGCGTGCCGCGCTTGCGCGCGCCCTGGCGCTCGATCCGGACATCGTTTTCCTCGATGAGCCGACGTCCGGTCTCGACCCGATCAGCGCGGCCGAGTTCGACGAACTCGTCGTCAAGCTGCGCGACACCATGGATCTGACCGTCTATATGGTCACGCACGACTTGGACACCCTGTTCACCGCTTGCGACCACGTGGCGGTGCTCGGCAAGAAAAAGGTGCTGGTCGAGGGCACAATCGACGACATGCTGAAGAGCGAGGAGCCGTGGGTAAAATCCTATTTCCGCGGAAAACGCGCCCGGCAACTTGATCTTGCCACGCGTGCATAGCCATAAGTGAAGCAATGGAAACCAGAGCCAACTACGTCATTGTCGGCATTTTCACGCTGGTTGCGATCCTGGCGGCGTTCGGCTTCGTCTATTGGACGGCCGCGATCGGTGACAGGGGCGAGACGGCCCTGCTGCGCGTGCGCATCCCGGGCTCGGCCTCCGGCCTCGGCCGCGGCAGCTTCGTGCTGTTCAACGGCGTCAAGGTCGGTGACGTCAAGCGTGTCTATATCGACGTCGACAATCCGACTGTCGCCATCGCCGACACCGAGATCGATCGGCTGACGCCGATCACCAAGTCGACGCAGGCCGATATCGGCCTTGCCGGTCTTACCGGGCAGGCCAATATCGAACTCAAGGGCGCCGATCCCAAGGAAGTGAAGCTGCTCGACCAGGCGGAAAAGGAAGGCAAGGTCGCCGAGATCATCGCCAACCCGTCGGCCGTGACCAATCTGCTGCAGACCGCGCAGAACATCTTCAACCGCGCCGACAAGGTGCTGAGCGAACTCGAGGGCTTCACCAAGGATGTCCGTGGACCGCTGACGCAGACCGTGCACAACGTGCAGACCTTCTCCGATGCGCTGGCCAGGAATTCCGACGGCATCGACAAGTTCCTGTCCAGCGTCAGCGCGCTCTCCGACGAGTTGAAGGGTGTGTCCGGCAAACTCGACGGCACGTTGAAGGCGGCGGAAGGACTGCTCAATGCCGTCGACAAGGACAAGATCAAGAGCATCGTGGCCAATGTCGATACCGTGACCGCGAACCTCAAGGAAACGTCACGGCAGCTCGACGGCGTCATCAGGAATGTCGATACCGCGGTCGGCTCGGTCAATGATTTCGCCAAGCAGACGCAAGGCACGCTGGCCAAGGTCGACGGGGTGCTCGACGGCATCGACCCGGCGCAGGTGCGTACGGCTCTGGCCAACATCCAGAAGGCCAGCGAAAGCGCCAACAAGGCCGCCGCCGATATCGCCGTCGTGACCAACAAGTTCGCCAACCGCGCCGACGATATCGACCAGACCATCAAGGACGCCAAGCAGCTTGCGCAACGGCTCAACGATGCTTCGGTGCGTGTCGACGGCATCCTCGCCAGGGTCGACACCTTGCTCGGATCGGGCCAGGCCGATGGCGTGATGGCCGATGCCAGGGCGACGCTGAAATCATTCAAGCAGGTTGCCGATACGCTGAATGCGCGGCTTGGGACCATCACCGACAATCTGGCGCGCTTCTCGGGCCAGGGCCTTTCGAACGTCGAGGCGCTGGTGCAGGACAGCCGCCGTTCGATCAGCCGCATCGAGGAGGCGGTGACAGATCTCAGCCGCAATCCGCAGCGCATTCTCTCGGGTGGCGAAGGCGAGGTTCGGCAGTTCGACGGCAGGGCGCGGCGTTGACTTGGGCGTCTGCTCGCCCCAGAAACAATCATTGCGGATGTAGGTTATTTTTGAGGTCGATAAATAACGGGGATGGTAGGGGGCGTGCGTGAAGTCGATTGTGTCCAGATCGGGCGTGGCATTGCTTGCCTTGGCCCTCGCCAGTTGCGCGGCTCTGCCGGGCGGCGGACCCGCGCCGCTCGACACGTTTGAGCTGTCGGCACCTTCGGTCGAGGCACATGGCCACAGCCGTCGCCAGATCCTGATCGCGCAGCCTTCGGCGCTCAAGGCGCTGGACAGCCAGAACATCGTCATCAAGCCCTCCGACCGCTCGATCCAGTATCTGAAGGGCGCGCAATGGGCTGACCGGCTGCCGCTGATCGTGCAGGCGCGGTTGGCCGAGACGTTCCAGCGCTCGGGCAGTTTTGCCGGCGTCGGCAAGCCGGGCGAGGGGCTGGCGATCGATTACCAGGTGATTGTCGAGATCCGATCCTTCGAAGTGCGCGTCGAGGGCGGCGAACACGCCGAGGTTGACCTGTTCGTGCGCATCCTCAACGACCGCAATGGCGAGGTGCGCGCTTCCAAGAGCTTCACCGCGACCGCGCCCGTTTCGGGGCGCGGCAATTCCGCCTATGTCAGTGCGCTCGACAGCGCGTTCGGGGATGCCGCCAAGCAGATCGTTCGCTGGACCGATTCGGTGATCTGAGCGCCAGGGGGCGGCGACGCTTTCTGGCCGGCGCTCGAAGGCATCAAGCCGCAGCTTTCCAGTCTTCATCAGGTGCTGCAAGGTGTAGATCTTGGATGGCGCATCGTCGAGCGCGTCGTGTCCCTGCGACGGCGGGTGTTCGACGCCATAATGGTCCGCAAGCTTGTTACTCGGCGTCCTGGCCAAATCCTTGATCCTTGTCCCAGGACAGAACAGCGCCCCATGGGAACAGGGTCAGCATGCGCCGGAAAGTTTAGCTCAGGCACAGGCGGGACCATGGCCCCGCCTGTTCAATTCCTGGCTTAGTGCAGGCGGCCGCTGGCGTGCGCCAGCATGGTGTAGACCTTGCCGGTATCCGACGTGAGATAGGTCTGGGCCATGATGTTGTCGCGATCGTTGCGCGACACATCCTTGAGCAGCTTCTCGAAGTCGTCGCAGTAGCGGTCGACGGCGGCGCGGAATTCGGCCTCGGCCTGATACTTGCGGCGAATTTCGTCGAATGTCTGCTGACCCTTCAGCGTGTAGAGCCGGCGGGTGAAGACGTCACGCTCGCCGCGTCGATAGCGGTTCCACAACTCGATCGAGGCATCGTGGTCGATGGCCCGCGCGATGTCGACGGAGAGCGAGTTCAGCGATTCCACGACATGCAACGGCGAGCGCTGGGCAGGGGTTGCGCGCGGTGCTTCCGCGGGCGCTGCCGGTGCCGTGGGCATGAGGTCCGCGTCGTTCGATGCCGCGGTCAGGAGATCGCGCACCCAGCCGCCCTGTGGCGTCCGGGCACTGGCGTCGGAGCGCGGGCGCGATGCCGCTTCGGCCGGGCGCTCGAGGTCGAGCGTGCCGCGCAGCACCGTGCCGCCCAGCGGCGCCTGCGGCGCACGAAGTTCCGGCTGCGGTGCCGGGGCACGACGCGGTGGTTCGGCGGCGCGTGGCGCCGGCGCTTGCGGCGCCGGGCGCAGGCCGCGCGGCTCCGAGGCGTCGCCGCCGCGACCGGACTTCGCAACGATGTCCGAAAGCTCCTTCAAGGCATTGATCTGCTCCGAGACGGCGCGGCGGATGGCAGAGGTCGATTCCTTTGCCTCTTCGGGCATCTCGATGACGCCCTTCTTGAGTTCGGCGCGGGTGAGGTCGAGTTCGCTCTTGATCGAGCCGGCGGTGCGACGCATCTCCTCGGTCGCATCGGCGAAGCGCTTGGTGGCCGAATCGACGACATCGGTGATGGCGTTGCGGATCTTGTCGGCGGACTCCAGCGTCTTGCCCTCGGCGTTCTGCAACGTCTGGCCGACGAGGTTTTCGAAGGAGCGCATGACCCTTTCGAGGTCCTCCGATTTCTTGACCAGGCCGACGGCGAGATCTTCAAGCGACGACTGTCTTTCCAGCGTGTGCTCGAGGTTGCTCTGGGCCGAGCTCAGGAGGTCCGAAGCGCTGGCCAGCAGGCGGCTATGCTCGTCGAACTTGGTGGCGATCGATGCCACCTCGCGCAAGGTCGACGACGACAGCTCCGTCAGCCTTGTGGTGTTGGAATCGACCAGGCGCGCCGAGCTGGCAAAGGTCTGGGCCGCCTTTTCGGTGGTGGCCGCGAAGCTTTGCGTGCTTCCCGTCAGGCGTTCGTCGACCTGGCCGAGATTGACCGCGGCCTGCTCGATCAACTGACCGAGCTGCGAACTGGACTTGGTCATACGGCCGATGAGGTCGGCGACGCTGTCGGACAGCGACGAGCGGGCGCCTTCGACCGCCGACAAGGTCTCGGCGGTGCGGCTGGCGAGCGCGTTGACGAGAGCTGCATTCTCGCTACGCAGCTTCTCGGCGGCGCGTTCGGTGACCTCTTCCATGCTCTTTTGCAGTTCGGAGCCACCCTGGGCGAAGCGCTCGACCAACGGCCGTGCGGTCTCATCGAGGATCTTCGACATCTCGGCCGACCTCGCCGCGAGCATGGAGTTGAGCTCGCGGGTATTGGCGCCGATCGTCTTGGCGGCGTCGTTGGTGCTTTGGCCGATATGCTGGCCAACCGCGGTAAAGGTCTCCGCGATCACATTGGCGCGCGAAACGAGCTGTGCCTCGGCGGTCGAAACCTGCTCGTTGAGCCTCTGGCCGATCGTTTCCGTGGTGTTGGCGAGCCGGTTCTCGACCCCGGCGATCTGCTCCTCGACACGAGCGGCCGCGGCCGCCGCGCTCGATGCCAGACGCTCGTCGGCGCCGGCAAGCGCCTGCTCGATTTCGCGGGCATGCACGGCCAGTTCCTGGCCGGTCTGGCGCGCACGGTCGGCGACCCTCTGCTCGGTGCTGGCGAAAGCACCGACGATGGTCTGCGCGTGCTCGCCGATCGTCGAAGAACTGTCGGCGATGCGCGTAACCAGACGCTGGTCCGCCTCGTCGAAGATACGGCCGATTTCCGACGCACGGTTGGACAGCGCGTCCGACCCTTCCGCGATGCGCGCGACCAATTGCTGGTCGGCGGCGTCGAAGATACGGCCGAGATCGGATGCACGGGCGGCGAGCGCCTCGGCCGATTCGCCGATACGCATGCCGAGCCTCTGGTCGGCGCTTTCGAAGTTGCGCAGGATGTCGCCGGCGCGGGCGGCCAGCGACTGTGCCGTCTCGACGGCACGGGCAACCAGCTTCTGGTCGGCGTCGTCGAACGTACCGACGATCTCGCCCGCGCGGGCAGCCAGATGATCGGCGGTTTCCTGGGCCCGGGCAGCAAGCTGATCCGCGGTTTCCCGAGCGCGCGCGGCGAGCTTCTGGTCCGCCGCGTCGAAGGTGCCGGCGATTTCGCTTACACGGGCGTTTAGCTGATCGGCGGTTTGCTGGGTGCGCGCGGCGAGCCTCTGGTCCGCCCTGTCGAAGGTGCCGGCGATTTCGCTGGCACGGGCAGCCAGCTGATCGGCGGTTTCGTAGGCACGGGCCAGCAGCGAGCTGGAGGTATCGTCGGCACGGGCAAGCAAGGCGTTCGACGTATCTTCCGCACGGGCGTGGAGGCGGCGATCGGCCTCCTCGAAGGTACGGGCAATGTCTTCGGCCCGCGCCAACAGGGCCGCGGACGTCTGTTCGGCGCGCTCCGCGATCTTGCGATCCGCGTCGCTGAAGGCCGCGCCGGCCTGCTCATGCAGCGCGCTGGTGACTTCCAGGACCTTTTCACGCAATGCGCCGGCAACGAAGACCGCGCTCCTCTCGAGCACGCCGCGAACATTGTCGACACCGGTCGAGAGCGCGCGCTCCATGGTCCCGGCGCGTTCCTCGATGATACCGGTCTGGCGGCTGAACGCCTGCTCGATCTTGTCCACATCGGCTGCGATCGCGGCCGAAATGTCGGTGCTCCTGGCAGCGATCTGGTCGATGTGGCCGGACAGGGAGCGGTCGACATCCTTGCGGGTCTCGGCGAGCTTGCCGAGATCGTCTTCCAGAGCGCGGCTCAGCATGTTGCGGCCTTCGGCGAGCTTGCCGACATGGCCGGAGATGATGTCATCGATGTCGCTGCGGCTCTCGGTCAGCTTCTGCAGATCGGCTTCGAGCGCGCGTTTGAGAATGTCGCGACCTTCGGCCAGCTTCTCCACCTGACCGGCGACCAGGCCGTCGATGCTGGAGCGGCTTTCGGCCAGTTTGGCCAGATCGGCTTCGAGGGCGCGCGTGAGAATGTCGCGGCCTTCGGCCAGCTTCTCCACCTGACCTGCGACCAGGCCGTCGATGCTGGAGCGGCTTTCGGCCAGCTTGGCAAGATCGGCTTCGAGGGCGCGTTTGAGAACATCGCGGCCTTCGGCCAGCTTCTCCACCTGGCCGGCGACCAGACCGTCGATGCTCGAACGGCTTTCAGCCAGCTTGGCAAGATCGTCCTCGAGCGCCCTCGACAGGGTCGAGCGATCCTGGACGAGCCTTTCGGCGTGGCTGTTCACCAAGCCGCTGACGCTTTCAAGGTCGGCTTCGAGAGCCCGGGCGAACTGTGCGCGGTCATCCACCAGTTTCTGCGACTGATCGGCAACGGTGTCCCTGATCGTCTCGAGATCGGCCTCGAGCGCACGCTTGAGGATGTTGCGGCCTTCGGCCAGCTTCTCAACCTGACCCGAAACCAGCCCATCAATACTCGAGCGGCTCTCGGCCAGTTTGGCGAGATCGTCTTCCAATGCCTTGGAAAGTGTCGATCGGTCCTGTGCAAGCCTTTCGGCATGGCCCTGGACCAGGCTGTTGACGCCTTCGAGATCAGCCTCGAGGGCCCGGGCGAATTGCGCGCGGTTGTCGACTAATTGCTGCGACTGGTCGGCAACGGTGTTCTTGATCGTGTTGAGGTCGGCTTCCAGGGCCCGCCGCAGGATGTCGCGGCCTTCGGCCAGCTTCTCGACCTGACCGGCCACCAGCCCGTCGATGCTGGAACGGCTGTCGGCCAGTTTGGTAAGGTCGTCCTCGAGAGCCTTCGACAAGATCGAACGATCCTGAACCAGCCTGTTCATGTGATCGGCGATGACGCTGTTCACATTCTGCAGGTCGGCTTCCAGGACCCGCGAAAGCTGGCCGCGGTCCTCCGCCAGTTTTTCCGACTGGCTGGATATCACGCCCTTGATCGTGTTGAGGTCCGATTCCAGCGCGCGCTTGAGAATGTCGCGGCCCTCGGCCAGCTTCTCGACCTGACCGGCGACCAGTCCGTCGATGCTCGAGCGGCTTTCGGCGAGTTTGGCAAGGTCGGCTTCGAGCGTCTGCGACAGCAGGCTGCGGTCGTTGGCAAGCCTTCCCGAATGATCGTCGAGCAGGGTCCTGATGCCCGAGAGGTCGTTCTCGAGCGAACGGCCAAGCTGGCTGCGGTCTTCCGCCAGCTTTGCCGAGTGGGTCTCGATCAGGCTCTTGATGCCGACAATGTCGTTTTCGAGCGCCTTGGCGAGCACGGCACGGCCCTCGGCGATCTTCCCGACCTGGTCGGCGACCAGGCCGTCGATGCTGGCGCGGCTGTCCGACAGTTTGCCGAGATCTGCTTCCAGGGCGCGCGACAGGATGTTACGGCCTTCGGCCAGCTTGCCGACATGTCCGGCGACCATTTCATCAATGATCGTGCGGGCTTGCACAAGTTTCCCGGAGTCTTCATTGAGAGCCAGCGAGAGCCGGTTGCGGCCTTCTTCCAGCCTTTCGAGATGACTGCCGAGCGACGCATCGATGGCAGCGCGCGATTCGTTGACCTTACGCAGATCCTCCTCGAGGGCACGTGCGATCAGGTTGCGGCCTTCGGCCAGCTTCTGCACCTGGTCGGTCACCGCCGCATCGATACCTTCGCGGCCTTCGGCGAATTTCGCCAGATCCGCCTCCATGGCGGCCGCCATGCGCTCGCGGCTTTCCGACAGCTTGCGGCTGTGGTTTTCGACGGCTTCCTCGATGCCGGCGCGGGCGTCGGCGAGCCGCTGGATATCGGCGTCGAAGGAACGCGAGACGACGTGACGCGCGGCTTCCATGCGCCCGGCGAAATCGCTGGCGCGGGCCTCCAGCATGCTCGATGTCGATGTGACGATGTCGGCCATGTCGGCGCCGATCTGGGTCTTGCCCTGATCGATCATCGCGGCCAGCGTGTCCTTGCTCTCGGCGAAGGTGTGGGCGATTTCACGGGCGCGTTCGACCAGCGTCTCGTTGATCTGGCGCGCGCGCGCCTCGAGTGCCGCGTTGAGTTTCTGCGTGCCGGTGTCCAGCGCCTCGGCGCGGGTCTGGAATTCGCTGATCAATGCCTGGCCGCGTTCGGCGAGCGTGCGCTCGATGCCGTTGAGGCTGGCCTCGAATTCCGAATTGAGGGTACGCGCGGCGCCGCCGAGCAGCGACACCATGCCGGTGGTGCGATCGTCGAGCAGATCGGTCAACGACCGGGTCAGGCCGTCCGTCGTATCCGTCAGCTTGGCAATGCGCGTGTCGAGCAGGCTGGCGAAAGCCTCGCCGGAGGTCGACAGCCGGTCGGTGATGGTATCAAGCCGGCCTTCCACCGAATCGAAGATCGACAGAGAGCTTTCGTTGATGCGGTCGATCAGCGTGTCGCCGGAATTGGTGATCGTCATCGACAGCTTGGTCGATGCGTTGAGGATGCTGTCGCGAATGATGTCGCTGGCGGCACCGATTTCGTCTTTGAGCGTCTCATGCGCGCCGGCGATCGAGGCGCGGACGCGCTCGGCATGGGTGACGACCGCCTCGCGCTCGCTGCCGAGCCCGTCGACGAGCGAACGGATCCGGTTCTCGTTTTCCGTATAGGACCGCTCAATCTGGTTGACTTCGCTGTGGACCAGGGTTTCCAACTCCACCGCGCGGGCAAGCGTGCGTTCGATGCCTTCGCCCATGGCCGCCACCTCGCGGCGAACGGCCTGGCCGATCATCATGACGCGATCCTGAGCCATGTTTTCCGGCTCGGTCAGGCGGAAGGCCACTTCCGTCATCGACTGGGCGGCGATGCGCATGTCCTGGGCACGGCGAATCATCGCCGCGAAGGCCCAGAACAGGATGACCGGCACGATCGCCGCGACCGCAAGGCCAATCAGCTCGGGACGGGCAAAGAACTGGTCAAGCGTGCGGATATGCCAGATGCTCGCTCCAAAAAGCAGGTTGGCCAGCCCGGCGGCGCCCGCGATCCAGGCGAGCGAAACAAAGGCAATGACCCAATAGACGGTGTTGGAGGCACGCTTGTTCAGGCTGTGCAGGAGCGTCTTGTAATCCTTCTGGCGATCGTCATTGGCAGGCGCGAAGCCCGCTGCGGGCTGGCCGCCATTGCGTGTCTCCACAGGGCGCAGTTCGGTAGGCTTGGGCGCGGGCTGGGTTTTGGGCGCGGGCTGAGCGGCCTCGGCCTGATTGGCGGCGGGAGCCGGCTTCTGGTTGCGTCCCTCGCGGGCCAGCTCGTCGGCGGCCTGGGATATCTGCGCTTCCAGATCTTCCATCGAAGCCGCGATATCGAGGTCGCCGCTGCCGAGATCACCGCTGAGGTCGATATCGAGCGCTTTTTCGAGCTCCCTGGCCACATCGCTGTCGAGAGTTCTGGTCGTCGTCGTTGGTTTCTTCGCCATGCCTTCGCTACCCTGTACTAGCTGCCGCGGGCTTATAATTCTGTTTGTGGTACCCCCGCGCAGGAGGCTGAAAATGGACCCTCGTATCGTAATGACACAGGGGGGTAAAGAAAACATGCATTCCGCGGGATACGTAAAACTTTAAATATAAGGTTAACGGAACTGTGATTTGGGCGCCGTTTTCGCAACATTTTTCCGGGCCATTCGTTAACCCGTTGTCCATTGGATTCGCCTAGTTTTTTCAGGCGGCCGAAGAAAACGGAGTTCGAGTTCATGCGTGGCGAAAGCGGCATTGCCTTCTCAATGCCCGGGGGCGACGTATCGGGAACGGGGCGGTCCAGGCCGGTCGATTTGGCACACCTTGCCCGGCAGACGATGGGTGACCGCAGCCTGGAGCAGGAAGTGCTGGCGCTGTTTGTACAGCAGGCGCTGTCGGTGCGCGACAAAATAGTCGATGCCGACCTCAAGGACCGGCTTCTGCTGGCTCATGGATTGAAGGGGTCGGCTCGCGGTGTCGGCGCCTTCGCCATCGCCGATTGCGCCACCGAGATCGAGCGTCGGCCTGATGACGGCCAGACACTGAAGCGGCTTGGCACGCTGATCGACGAAGTGCGCGATTTCATCGCCGCCATCAGTCGCTGATCCAGTTTGCGGAAAAACGTCACCGAGCGGCGCTTTCGCGCGGCAGTTGACTTGTCTGCCAGAGTGATTATCTCGGCGGAAACTCCCTTCAGGTGACAAATGACCAAGCTGACCTTCATCGCCCATGACGGCACACAGTTCGACGTGGATGCCGAAAACGGCTCGACGGTCATGGAAAACGCCATCCGCAACGCCGTACCAGGGATCGAGGCGGAGTGCGGCGGCGCCTGTGCCTGCGCAACCTGCCATGTCTATGTCGATGAGGCGTGGACGGCGGAAGTCGGCGAGCCGGAAGCGATGGAAGAGGACATGCTGGACTTTGCCTATGACGTGCAGCCGAACTCGCGGCTGTCCTGCCAGATCAAGGTGCGCGACGCACTCGACGGCCTGGTGGTGCGGGTACCAGAGCGCCAGGGCTGAAAGCCGATTTTTCCTGCCGCCGCTTGGCAGCAGGCCGGCGGTCATGCAGTCTCGCGCCAATCCAGCAGCGAGGCACACCGCATGACCGGCATCATCAAGACAGACGTCCTCATTGTCGGGGCAGGGCCGGTCGGCCTGTTTGCCGTCTTCGAACTCGGCCTGTTGGACCTGAAGTGCCACCTGATCGACATTCTCGACAAGCCCGGCGGCCAGTGCGCGGAGCTCTATCCGGAGAAGCCGATCTACGACATCCCCGGCTGGCCTTCGATCTCGGCACAGGGACTGGTCGACAAGCTGCTCGAGCAGATCCACCCGTTCAAGCCTGACTTCACCTACAACCGCATGGTTTCCAGCCTCGAGACACTGGAAGACGGCAGCTTTCGCGTCACTACCGACGAGAACGAGATGTTCGAGGCCAAGGTGGTGGTGATCGCCGCTGGCGGTGGCTCATTCCAGCCCAAACGCCCGCCGATTCCCGGCATCGAAGCCTATGAAGGCAAAAGCGTCTTCTATTCGGTGCGGCGCATGGAGGATTTTCGCGGCCACGACCTTGTCATTGTCGGCGGTGGCGATTCGGCACTCGACTGGACGCTCAACCTGCAGCCGGTGGCCAAAAGCGTGACGTTGGTGCATCGCCGGCCTGAGTTCCGCGCGGCGCCCGACAGCGTCAACAAGATGTACGCCATGCAGGAGATGAAGCAGCTGGAATTCAGGGTCGGCCAGGTGAGCGGGCTCGCCGGCGCCGACGGGCTGCTGTCATCGGCTACAATCAAAGGCGGTCCGGACGGCGACATCGAAGTGCCCTGCACGCGCATGCTGCCGTTCTTCGGCCTGACGATGAAGCTCGGGCCGATCGCTGAATGGGGGCTCAACCTCCACGAGAATCTGATCCCGGTCGATACCGAGAAGTTCCAGACCTCGGTGCCCGGGATCTTCGCCGTCGGTGACATCAACTGGTATCCGGGCAAGCTGAAGCTGATCTTGTCGGGATTCCACGAGGTGGCGCTGATGGCGCAGGCGGCCAAACGCATCGTCAACCCGGGGGAGCGAATCGTGTTCCAGTACACGACCTCGTCCACCAGCCTGCAGAAGAAGCTTGGCGTTTCCGGCTAGAGCATTGATGCAATTCCGGACGGAAAACCGCGTCACACGTTCCTGGGAATTGCTTTACGGCGAAACCACCAAGCCCTTTCCTGCCACTCTACTCCGCCAGGATCGGCGCCGGAGTGTCGACATGGCCGCGAAGCTCTTTCTCGGGCATCAGCGCCAGCGTGATGAGCCCCAGCACCAAGGTGGCGGCCGCGACGAGAAAGATCATCACGAAGGGTTGGGCCGACGCAACATGTCCAGCCGTCTGCACGCCTTCGCCGGCCAGCGGCAGCCCAAAGCCTAGAGCGACGGCGCCGAGCATTGCGACCCCCAATGCACTGCCCAGCGAACGCAGGAAGGTCAGCACGCCCGTCGCGACGCCAAGATGCATGTGGTCGACGCCGTTCTGCACGGAGACGGTGGTTACCGGAAATGTCGTCCCGGTTCCCAATCCCACGCAGATGGTCAGGATTTCGACGATAAGCAGCGATGCATGGCCGGCGACAAGGGCGAGCAAGCCAAGGCACAGAATGGCGAAGAAGACGCCGACCATCGCGATGCGCTTGTAATGGGTGAAGCGTGGTATCAGGCGGCCGCTGGAGGCCGCGCCGCCCACGGTTCCAAGCAGAAGGCCAAGCATCGCAATGCCCGATTCGCTGGCCGTCAGGCCAAGCATCGATTGCAGATAGACGGGCAGATAGACGGCAAGGCCGACGCTGGAGGCCTGCAGCAGGAACATCGACAGAGTGCCGGCCAGGACGATCGGGTTGCCCAGCACCTCGAGCGAGATGAGTGGTTCGGCCGCCCGCATCAGCCGCAGGGCAAAGGCAACCCAGAAAAGCGCGGAGCAGATCAGGACGCCGATGACTTCCCGCGATATCCAGGGATAGGCGCTGCCGCCCCAGTTCAGCGCCAGCAGCAGCAGTGCCGTGGCCACGATGAGAAGCAATGCGCCAAGACCATCGATGCTGTGATTCTTGGCGGCGATCGGCAGCTTCTTGAGCGGCTTGTTGATGATCGCCATCGCCAAAATACCAAGCGGGATATTGATCCAGAAGATGAGCGACCAGTGCAGGTGTTCCGCGAAGGTGCCGCCCAGCAGCGGCCCGGCGACGCTGGCGACGGCCCACGTGCCGGAGAACCAGGCCGCGTAGCGCGCGCGCTCGCGCGGCGGGACAAGGTCTCCGACCACGGTCTGCGTCAATGCGAAAAGGCCACCGCCGCCGGCACCCTGGACCGCGCGTCCCAGGACCAGGACGAACATGTTGGGAGCCAGTGCGCTCACCAGCGAGCCGGCAAGAAAGATGAGGATCGCCGCATAGACGGTCGGCCGGCGCCCATAGACGTCGGAAATCTTGCCGTAGAGCGGCGCCACGGCGGTTGCGGTCAAGAGATAGCCGGTGACGACCCATGGCAGGTATTCGGCATGGCCGAGAGAGCGTCCGATGGTCGGCATTGCCGGCGCGACGATGGTCTGGTCGAGCGCTGCCAGCAGCATCGACAGGAGAACGCCGCCGATGATGGCGTTCTTCTCGCTTTCGGTCAGCGGTGTGGCTGCAGCCGCCATTGTCTGCTTGTCGACAGCCTGGTCCATAGTCCTTTGTCCATGTACTTGCGCACTGTTGGGATCACCGCTTGGGCTTGCCTGATGCATCCGCCGTGCGATCGGTCCTGGTGCTCGTGCTTCGAGGGTTGTGCCCTGTCAACCCGTGATATGTCGTTCCCTATAGGCCGATTTCGACTGCCGCTCGAAAATTTTTCGAAGCTGGCACTACGCTTCGGCTCGGTTGGCTTGCACCGGCGCATGCCGAGGAATTCACGACGGTGGCGGCAGCTGGCCGTTCTCGATGCGCTCGACGCGATAATGCAGGAGCCGCAGGATGCGGCTTTCGAAATTGACGCTTTCGACGCGATCGAACTGCACCTGGGCGCGGTCGTGCTTGGCGAGAATGGCGGCGGTGATTTCGGCGGCCTTGGCCTTTGCCGCATCGCAATCCTTCTGCGGATACGTCGCCTTCAGCGCGTCTTCCAGTTCGCGGGCATGGTTCTTGGCGATCTCGACATGGCGCTCCTCATGGCGCTTGATGTCCGCAGCCAGCGTATCCCAGAACAGCCGCACATCGGCATCGGCTTTGCGTGGGCGGCGCCATTCGGGGAGGATCACCTTGACCTTGATGGTCACGACGGCATCCGCGATCCGGCAGGAGCCGGCACGCGTGGCGTAGCTGACGCGAGTGGTGAAGGCCATCTGGGTCGCGCCAGGATGGCGCAAGCCCGTGCTTTTGACCTGCGGCCCATGTTTGGAAAGCTGCGCCTCGATATCGTCGAGGGTGCTGCCGCCAACGGAAAAATAGCTGTATGTCTTCACCAGATTGGCCGCGTCCGCCGGAATGGCGGTCGCGGCAAGCAGCAATGCGCAGAGCAGGGATCGTTTCATCATGTTGCCTCTTCGGTCACCTTGCTTTACGGCCGTTGCCGGCGCAACGGAATTGATCCGATGCGGATCGCACATCCTTGATAGGCCCATGGTTGACGAGCAATGACGGCGAGGCGATGGCAGCTGGCCCATGGACGCCATCTCGATCTTGGCCGCAAGGCCGTGGTCGTCGGGATTCTCAATGTCACCCCCGACAGTTTTTCCGACGGTGGCCTGTTTGATGCACCCGAAACGGCGCTGGGCCAGGCCCGTCGCATGGTCGGGGAAGGGGCCGGGATCATCGATGTCGGCGGAGAATCGACGCGGCCCGGTTCCGGCGCGATATCGGCCAGCGAGGAACAGGCGCGTATCCTGCCCGTGATCGAGGCTTTGGCCCGCTCAGCCGACGTGCTGATTTCCGTCGACACCTATCGTGCCGAGACCGCGCGGCTTGCGGTGGCTGCCGGCGCGCATATCGTCAACGATGTCTGGGGTCTGCAGCGCGAGCCCGACATTGCGCGTGTCGCGGCCGAAACCGGCGCCGGGCTCATTGTCATGCATACCGGGCGGGATCGCGAGAAGCTGCCCGATGTGATCGCCGACCAACTGGCATTCCTTGGAAAATCGCTGGAGATCGCCCGCGGGCGCGGTGTGGCCGACGACAATATCGTACTCGATCCAGGCTTCGGCTTCGCCAAGGAGACGGCCGAGGAAAACCTCGACCTGATGGCGCGATTCTCCGAACTCCATGCGCTCGGCTTTCCGTTGATGGCCGGCACCTCGCGAAAACGCTTCATTGGTACAGTCACTGGCCGCGATGCAGCCGACCGCGCTATCGGGACGGCTGCGACCAGTGTCATTCTCAGGCTCAAGGGCGCACATCTGTTTCGCGTCCATGATGTCGCAATCAACGTGGACGCGCTAGCGGTGGCGGATGCTATGCTGGCGCGTGAAACCGCCACATCGGCCCGAAAACCGGAATAGATTTGCGGCAAGCACGATGCGTAGATTCAAAAGTGTTAGAGCGTATTTGTGCGTCCAGGTGGACCCACGTCGTTCTAATAGACCAGGACGCTGAGCCATGTATGTCATCCGCCTGAAGAACTGCGCTTTCTTTGCCCGGCATGGCGTGCTGGACGAGGAAGAGACGCTCGGCCAGCGTTTCTATGTCGACGCGGTGCTTTCGGTCGAACCCGGACGCGCGCTTGTCGACGACGCCATCGGCGAAACGGTCAATTACGGCATCGCCTTCGCGGTGATCGAGAAGATCATCACCGGCGAGCGGCGTTTTCTGATCGAGGCCCTGGCGATGGAGGTGGCAAAGGCGTTGACCGAGCGGTTTCCCCAGATCAGGAAGGCCGAAATCACCGTGCGCAAGCCAAACGCGCCGGTGCCCGGCGTGCTCGATTACGTCGAGGTGACCGTTGTCTGGCCCGAGTAACACCGTCTACCTCAGCCTTGGCGGCAATCTGGGGGACCCGGCGGCCTCGATGGCCGCGGCGCTGCGTATTCTCGATGCCGATGCGGAGACGCGCGTCACAGCCGTCTCATCGCTCTACCGCACGCCGCCCTGGGGCAAGCTCGACCAGCCGGATTTTCTCAACGCGGCCGCCGAACTGTCGACGCGGCTCTCGCCGCGGGCGCTGCTTGATCTCTGTCTCGATGCCGAGCGCAGACTGAAGCGTGTGCGCGAAGAGCGCTGGGGGCCCCGGCTGATCGATATCGACATTCTGGTGTTCGGCGACCGCATCATCCACGAGACCGGGCTGGAAGTGCCGCATCCGCGCATGCTGGAGCGCGCCTTCGTGCTGGCGCCGCTGGCCGAGATCGCGCCGGATCTTGCCGTTGGTGGGCGAAGTGTATCGGAGCGCCTGGGCGTCGTCGACGCGGCCGGCATCGAGCGCTTGCCATCCGGCCGTGACTGGTGGCTGCGGTAGGCAGGCGTCAGCCTGAGAAACCGCCTTTATCCAGGAATGCCTTTTCCTCGGCCGTGGTTTCGCGGCCAAGCATCCTGTTGCGGTGCGGAAAGCGGCCGAAGCGCTGGATGATGTCGCGGTGCTCTTCGGCGTATCTGAGATAGTCCGGCGCATGGGCCTGGGTGAGTTCCACCGACCTCTCCTGATCGGCGAGCAGTTCCGAATGTTCGAATGGCAGGTAGAGGAACACGCGGAACTCCGGTTCGAGCAGCCGATCCTGGCCGGCCATGACAGCTTTTTCAGCGAAATGCCTTGCCAGCGGGTCGGTGGCGTACATGTGGCCGGTGCCGCGAAAGCAATTGCGCGGAAACTGGTCGAGCAGGATCATCAGGGCCAGGGAGCCTTCGGCGTGGTTTGACCAGTCATCGCACTCGCGCCGAGCGGCTGCGTAGTGCAGGTCGAGAAACTGGTCGCGAAACGCGGTGTCGAAGGCGTCGCTCTTCTCGAACCAGGCATCCTCGCCGGCGTCACGCCAGAATTTGGTGACCGACAGGGCTCTGCTGTCCAATTCCATGCTTGTTTCCCTGTTCAATCGGCGGTTTCGGATTTGTGCAGAACGCCCGCCGTCTCTTCATTGAGGGCCTGGCCGGTGCGGCGCGGCTGGGTGAGGGGGGTGGGAATGGGCGTGCCGATGTTGCCTCTCAGGAAACGTTGTCCGGCGCGAATGCCTTCGGCGAGCTGGGTTTCGAAACGGGCGGCGTCGCGGCGCCTGACGTCCTCGATCGTATCCGCGACCTCTTCGGGATCGACACCAAGCGACTCCAGGGCCGAGCCGCCGAAAACCAGTGCCGATTCGAAAGTCTCACGCAGCTGATAGTCGACGCCGACGCGGATGAGCTGCAGCGCGGTGCCGCGATCGAAGGCACGGGCCAGGACTGTCAGCAAAGGAAACTCGGCCTTAACGAGTTCCGCGATGCGGACAGCGGCATCGGGCTTGTCTACGCAGATGAGCACGGCACGTGCCCGGCCGGCACCGGCGGCATGCAGGATGTCCAACCGGGTGCCGTCGCCATAATAGACCTTGAAGCCGAAATCGGCTGCCGCCTGGATCATCTCCACGTCATTGTCGATAATCGATACGTCGATACCGCGCAGCAGCAGGGGCTGGCTGGCGATCTGGCCGAAACGGCCAAAGCCGATGACCAGCACGCTGCCGGTCAGGCCGTCGGCGACATCGACCCCATCGAGTGACTGCTCGTCGCGCGGGGTGACGTACCGCAATGCGATGATCGCCAAGGGCGTCAGTACCATGGAGATGATGACGATCGCCGTCAGGGTGGCGTTGGCCTGGCTGTCGATGATGCCGACGGCAGCGGCGGCGGAATAGAGGACGAAGGCGAATTCGCCGCCCTGCGCCATAAAGACCGCGCGTTCGAGCGCTTCACGATGGCCTGTCTTGAGGACGCGGGCGACGATGTAGATGCCGAGAGCCTTCATCACCATATAGGCGACGACATAGACGGCGATCAGCTTCCAGTTCGCCGCCACCACATGCAGGTCCAGCGACATGCCGACCGCAAGGAAGAAAAGGCCGAGCAGGATGCCGCGGAACGGCTCGATGTCGGCTTCGAGCTGATGGCGGAAGGTCGATTCGGACAGAAGAACGCCTGCCAGGAACGCGCCCATCGCCATCGACAGGCCGCTCAGTTGCATGGCAAGGGCCGATCCGAGCACGACCAGAAGTGCCGCGGCCGTCATCACCTCGCGGGCACGGGCATCCGCCAGGATGCGGAAGAAGGGGTTGAGCAGATAGCGTCCGGCCAGCACCAGCCCGACAATCGCCGCAAGGCCGATGCCGACCTCGGTCAGCCGCTCCGACAGGCTGGTATCGGCACCGCCTGGCGCCAGGAAGGCGATCAGGGCCAGCAGCGGCACGATAGTCAGATCTTCCAGGAGCAGGATGGAGACAATACGCTGGCCTTTCGGCGAGGCGATTTCGCCGCGTTCCTCGAGAAGCTGCATGACGATCGCCGTCGAGGTCAGCACGAAACCGGCGCCGGCGACGAAGGATTGCGAGACTGGAAAACCACCGGCCATTCCCACGCTTGTCAACAAGACGGCGCAGACCCCGACCTGAAGCGCACCGAGGCCGAAAATCTCGCGGCGCAGGCCCCACAGGCGCGACGGCTGCATTTCCAGTCCGATGATGAACAGGAACATGACGACGCCGAGTTCCGCGACATGGAGGATGGCGCCCGACTCGGAAAAGATGCGCAGGCCGAAGGGGCCGATCACCACACCGGCTGCGAGATAGCCGAGAATGGAACCGAGGCCCATGCGCTTGAAGATGGGGACGGCGACGACACCCGCGGCGAGCAGCGCCACCACCTGAACCAGATCGCTGCCCGATGCCTCTGCCGCCATGCCTGTCGTTCCATTCGTTGGGACCACAGCACGTGCGGTCGGGATCAAGGCGCCACGGCTGGTCGCCAGGGCAAAGGATAGGGGCTTCGGCGGGGATCGAACAGCCCGAATCCGGAGCACTGGCAATGTTGCAGCCAGGTTACACAAGTTGAGGCTGACGCCGCGTTGCATCTTGCCGCAATCGGAGGTTAAGCCCGCTCGGCTTCGGCCATTAGAGGGTGAGCGACGATCGAGTCGAGCCCTTTTTGAGGAGATGACTGACATGAAGAAGTTTTTGCTTGTTGCCGTCGGCATGGCGGTGCTTGCGGGGTTCAGCCTGTTCGAAAGCGCCTGAGTGCACGACGGAGATCGCGACCAAGAAAGCGCAGGACATGGCCGCCGCGCTGCAGGAAGCGATCACCAAGGATCCGTCCAAGGCAGCCGACCTGACGGCCAAGTCCAGGCGGTGACGACCAAATACCAAGGCACAACCAACCCGGCCGACGCCTGCAAGGCCTATGACGAAGTGACTGCTGCGATCAAGGGCTGACGCCCGGTTCGACTGTTTGAGGGAGGCGGTGGCGATGGGCTGCCGCCCCTTTGTTTTTGGGGGACGTCGGGACAGGACGTGATAAGCGCTCAGTCCGGCGCGATGGAGCCGACTTCGACGGCGTCGACGCGCTTCAGGTTCATGCCGATGACAGGCACCAACTGGTCCTGGACGCGGACCGCGACCGTCACGGTCATCGAATTGTCGTCGGGAATGCGAGCCTGCATGACGCCGCGCAACTGATTGCGGTTGATGGTGAAGACCACTTTGCGGGCGTCGACGACGTTGCCGCCGATGATATCGAGGCCTGCGCCGGCAGAGCCACCCATGAAGGAGCCCTTGTAGTCGCGGCCCTTGCGCTCGATCTTGGCCGACATCGGCTGGGTGAACATGCCGACCCGGCAGCCGCCATCGAGCGTCATGCCCATCGTGCCGTCGGGCGTGGAACCGGTGAAGCTGCAGTTGAATTTGGTGCCCTTGTACTTGCCGGCGACGATCTCGCCCGGGCCGACCCACTTGCCTTCGGCCGAATGGAAGAACTGCTTGTCCGGTTCCGCGGCGGAAGCCGCCGAGGCAATGCCGACGACTGCTGTGATCGCGGCCGCCAGGGGCAGGACGCTGGACAGAATTACGCTTTTCATCGACGACACCCGGCAACAACGAGGCTGTTTGAAACCAGTTCGACCATGAACAAGATTGGTTAATGCTTCGTCACTGCGAGCCTTCGAACCGCAATCTGTTCGCCGTCCCTGATAGCAGCGCGTTATTTGCCGGAGCTGGCCGTTTCTATATCTTTCTTGGCGGCAAACGATGTCAGTGCCGAGAGGAAATCGCCCAGGCCCGGGCGTCTTGCGGCGCTGAAGGGCAGGGGGCGTGCCGTTTCCATCGCCGCGATGCCGATGCGCGCCGTCATCATGCCGTTGACGACACCCTCGCCAAGCTTTGCCGAGAGGCGCGCCGCCAGGCCGTGACCGACGATCTGCTGGACAAAACTGTCGCCGACGGCGATCGAGCCGGTGACCGCCAGATGCGCCAGTACGCTGCGCGCCAGGCGGAAGAACCCCAGCGTTCCCGGCCGTCCGCCATAGAGTTCCGACAGGCGGCGAATGAGGCGTCCGGCCTCGAACACGACGTAGGCGACGTCGACGAGCGCACGGGGGCTCACCGCCGTCACCAGCGAGACGCGTTTGGCGGCCTCCAGAATCATCACCTTCGCCCTGGCATCGAGGGGGCCCAGAATTTCAGCTTCGGCCAGACGCACCAGATTGCCGCCGTCGATAATTTCGCCGCGCAACTCGGCCAGTGCGCGCCGGCCGGCAGCGGTCTCGGGCTTGGCCGCGACGAAAGCCGAAAGCTCGTCGACCACCGATCGTGCCGCCTTGGGATCGTCGCGCGCGATGGCATCGAGCGCCCGCTTTTGCAGGTTTTCGACTTCGGCGAGCCGCACAATCGCCAGGAACTCGCGGATCAGGATTACCAGAAGCGCCAGCACGGCAATAACAGCCATGCCTGCCGCCAGCCAGCCCAGCCATTCGGCGCGGGTGAAGAGATCGCGTATCAGCTGGTCGGTCCACAAGCCGACAGCCAGCGAAACCAGCACGCTCATGGCGCCGAAGAAGATGCTGCCAAACAGCGAGCGTTTTCTGGGGGCGATCGCTGGCGGCGGCTCGGCGGCAATCATGTCGGGTTCGTCGAAAACATCGACCTCGGCCGGTATGACCAGCGCAACATCGGCTTTCATGACTCGGGGTTTGCGCGACGGTTCCGCCTGGCGCGCCCTTGGCGCCTCTTGTCTCTGTTGTCTCGTCCCGGCTTCCGGCTCGATGCGGAATGCCGCCGGCTTGCGGGGCTCGGTCATGCCAGATGGTCTCCGATCAGGAACTGCAGGGCACGGTCGAGCCTGATATGCGGCAACGACAGCGTGACACCCTCGGCCGTGCATTCGAGCTTTGGCGGGCGGAACCGGACGAAGCGGATTGCCGGGTCCGCGGAATCCTGCCTGTGGTCGGGCCCCGAAAGATCGAACACCGCATCAATTTTCTCCGGTAAATCACCGGGAAATATGGCTGTCTCCGTCTTTCCGTCGAATATTTCGCCGTTGATCTTCTCGCCGGCTATCGGCGTGCCGATGATAACAGGCAATGTCTCACGGCCCTGCTTGACCGTGCCTTCGCGCGTCGCGCGCACCGCCGCCATGGCGACCACGTCGACGTCGGCTCCGGTAAAATTCGCCCGCGCCACGGCGCGATCCGCCAGTCGCCGCACGATCGCCTGCAGCTGGTCATGGCTTTCATGGTGCAGATGATCGGCCTTGGTCGCTGCAACCAGGATGCGGTCGATGCGCCGCGAAAAGAGGTCGGTGAGGAAGCTGCCCCGGCCGGGACGGAAACAGGCCAGGATCTCGGTCACCGCTCGCTCCAGGTCGGCCATCGCGCCGGGGCCGGCGTTCAGCGCCTGCATGGCGTCTATCAGCACGATTTGGCGGTCGAGACGCGTGATGTGCTCGCGGAAGAAGGGTTTGACGACATGCGTCTTGTAGGCTTCGTAGCGTCTTTCCATCATGGCCTGCAGCGAGCCGCTACGCGGGCGCCTGTCGTCGAGGCCGGCCAGCGGTGCGAAGGTCAGCGCCGGTGAGCCTTCGAGATCGCCAGGCATCAGGAAGCGGCCGGGCGGCAGGGTGGATAGGGCCCTTTCGTCGAGCTTGCAGGCCTTCAGATAGGCGGCGAAGCTTTCGGCCAGGCGGCGTGCCGTCATCTCGTCGGCGTCGGCGTTCGGGTCGATCTCGGCGGAGATCGCCCGCCAGGCCCGCGACAAATCCTCGCGCACGGGCAGCGCGGCCATTTCGAAGGCTTCGCGCGAAAAATCAGCGAAGGATTTACCCAGCAATGGCAGGTCGAGCAGCCATTCGCCGGGATAGTCGACGATGTCGACCGACAGTTTGCCAGAAGAGAACATACGGCTCCAGCCGGAGGCCGATTCATATTCGATCGTCAGCCGCAGTTCTGAAATGGCACGCGTCGAATCAGGCCAGACGCGGTCGTTGACCAATGCGGCGATGTGGTCCTCGTACTGGAAGCGCGGCACGGCGTCATCGGGTTGTTCTTCGAGGAAGGCGCGCGCGATGCGCCCGGATTTCTGGGCCTCGAACAACGGCAGGCGTCCGCCGTGGATAAGATTGTGGACGAGGGCCGAGATAAACACCGTCTTGCCGGCGCGCGAAAGGCCCGTGACACCCAATCGCAGCGACGGAGAAAAAAGCCCGGTGGCGCGTCCCGACAGCGTATCGAGGGCAATTCTCGCCTCGTCGGTGAAGGTGGTCAGCGATGATGCCAAAATGCGGTCTCTCGGGCTTCGGTCCGTCCGATATAGGCTCTGGAACCCGGCTTTGAAATGGCACCGGAGATCGACGTCAAAGATCGGCCGGTGTCAGAAACGCTTCGAGATAACCCGCTTCCTGGGCTGCCTTTGCCAGATCATCCAGGAAACGCACGACCGCCAGCCCCGAAGTGGGGAAGCCATAATTGAGCATGGCCCGTGCCGTCGCGTCGCCGTCGCCTGAAACCGCCATGGCAAGATCCTCCGTCATCGGGTTGTGGCCGATGACCAGCAATGAACCCGGGCCGCCGTGCTCCCGGATGAGGCTGAGACAACCAGCCGCGTCTTCGCTGTAGAGCGTGTCGAAAAACAGGACCTTGCCGGTGTCTGTCTGGCCGGCCAGGCCTTCGAGCGTTTCCCTCGCGCGCCTGGCATTGGAGCACAATGTCAGGTCCGGAACATAGCCGCGAGACCGCATGGCGGCGCCTATCAAGTCGGCATCGGCGCGGCCGGATGCGTCGAGCGGGCGATCGAAATCGCGCATCCCGGGCTGTGCCCAGCCGGCCTTGGCGTGCCGTAACAGATAGAGCCTGCTCACCCAACCCCCCATGATGCCGAAAGCCAGTCGCACCGCGATTAGCCACAAGAACGGCCCGGCGCACAATGGTTCGTGTTCTCCGGCGCGACGAATAAGACCGGCGCCCTATCGCCGGAACAGCTTGATCTTGCTCCGATCAAGGCCGTCGGGGCACTTTAACAATTGCGTGACCCGGTGGCCGATTGCGCTTGTGCAGGCGTCGGGTGGCGAATATATAAGCGCCAAATTTGGGGCTGTTTGGGTGAGTCGAATGAACGACATCGTTACCGCCGATTACGTACCCTCCGAAGACGAGCCGTTCATGAACGAGCGGCAGAAATCCTACTTCCGCCTGAAGCTCGTCACCTGGAAAAATGACATACTGCGCGAAGCGCGTGAAACTCTCGAAATCCTGCAACAAGAAAACGCCAACCATCCCGACCTTGCCGATCGCGCCTCTTCGGAAACCGACCGCGCCATTGAGCTCAGAGCCCGCGACCGTCAGCGAAAACTCATCTCGAAGATCGATTCGGCGCTCCAGCGCATCGACGAAGGCACTTACGGCTATTGTGAGGAAACAGGCGAGCCGATCGCGCTGAAGCGGCTCGACGCACGTCCGATCGCCACCTTGTCGATTGAAGCGCAGGAACGGCACGAGCGCCGCGAAAAGGTCTATCGCGACGACTGATGCGTCGCTTCCGGGCCGCGCTCAGTGCAGCTCACGACGAGGCAACTATCAAAATGGCCGGACTTTCCGGCCATTTTTGTTGACGGGCGGTCTCCCCAAACAAACCAAAGCTAACGCCACCGGGCCAAATTCGAGCTGACGGCCGGCTTGGCCGACAATCATCTCTTCTGGCTTGAAAGTTCGCCCAGAAGCTTGGTCATCTCATCGTCGAGCGACTGCGGCGCCTTGGCAGCCGGTTTGGTCACCGGGCCGCCGGAGCGAGGCTGGTCCAGCGAGACTTCGAGCTCCTTCATCAGCGTATCGTCGATGCTTTCCTGCCGCGGTGGCGGCGGCGCGTGTTTGACAACGCTGGCGTTGGCGGAGCCATAGGCAGGCAGCGGCGTGACATTGGTCGACTGGTGGGGGTGAGCCGCCGGCTTCGGTGCGGGCGCAGGGGCCGGCGGTGGAGCGGCGGGGCGCGGGCGGACAGGCGGCGGTGCAGCCACCGGCTGCGGAGCCGGCGCCGGCCGTGCCGGTGCCTGTGCGGGAGCCGGCTGAGGCGGCCGCGGTTTTGCCGCCGGGGCCGCGGCCGGGACGGGCTGCAGGCCGCTGTCCCCGGTCAGCGCCGGACGGCGGGGGGCAGCCAGACGGATATCACGTTCGACGACGACATCGGTTGGGCCGCCGATCAGAAGCAGATGTTCGATGTCGTCGCGGCGCACCAGAACCAGCCGGCGATGGCTGTCGACGGCGGTGGCGTCCATGACGGCGAGCCGCGTCTTGCGGTTCCGGCCCCCGGCGACAAACGTGCCGAAGGTCAGGTTGCGGACGAGCCTGATGATGATGAGAACGATGACCAGCAGGATCAGCGCCGCGAAGGTCCACAGGAGTGCCGCGGCATAACCGGGACCCGCCACGCTATCCAGCCACTGCATTGGTTTCCCCTGATCGGTTTTTGGAAAGTGACGAGACACTAGACCGTTGCGGCTGGCCACCGCAAGTTGCCTTTCGCGCATCGTGAACAGCTCGAAACACTCCACGCCCGGCCGGCATCATTTTTATCTGACATTTGCCGCCCGGGCCTTTTCCGGACTAGGAGAATGTGATTCAACCCGCTAGGGGCGGGTGTCGGAACATCGGACTTCACGAGCAGGGGGCATATGGCCAAGGAAGCGCGCGGCGATTTCTATCCGGTACCGATCGTCGACCAGAACACGCGACCGGGCGCGGTCACCCGGCTGGTCATCTTCATCGTCGTTCTGACAGGGGCCGCGATCGTCTTCGGCCTGTTCCGCGAGCGTCTCGGCGATCCCTTCCTGCTTGGCATGCTCGGCGTGCTGGCGATGATCGGCGTCGGCTTCCTGTTCGCGACCGCGATCGGCTTCGTGCAGATCACACCACGCTCGACCGGCGATGAACTGTCCAAGGCTTTCGTCGATTCGATGTCGCAGGGCCTTCTGGTGACGGACACCAAGGGCCGCGTCGTCTACGCCAACCGTGCCTATGCCGAAATGACCGGAGCCTCATCGGCCGCCGATCTGAAGACGGTCGAGGGGCTGCTTTCGGATGTTCCCGAGGCGTCGGTGACCATTTACCGGCTGGCATCCGGCCTGCGCGACGGGCAACCGGGCGACGGTGAGTTCCGGCTGGCGCAATCGATCCGGCCGGGCGCCGAACCTGGCGCGCGCTGGTACAGGACCCGCGCCCGCACCTTCAGCGTTCCGGGCCAGCGGCTGCCTATGCTGGCCTGGCAACTCGCCGATATTTCGCAGGAGCGAGCCGAGCAGGAGCGGTTCTTCCTCGACCTGCAGAAGGCCATCGATCACCTCGACCACGCTCCGGCCGGCTTCTTTTCCGCCGACCAGGACGGCCGTGTCACCTACATCAACGCCACGCTCGCGGAGTGGCTTGGTATCGATCTCGCCAGCTTTACGCCTGGCGCCGTGACCTTGCCTGACATCGTTGCCGGCGATGGCATGGCGCTGGTGCGCTCGGTCAAGGCGGACCCCGGCACGACGCGCAATGCGGTCATCGATCTCGACCTGACGACGATGACGGGCGAGGCGCTGCCCGTGCGCTTCATGCATCGCGTTTCAGCCAGCCGGGAAGGCGTCGGCGGCCCGACCCGCACGATCGTGCTCAACCGCACGCAGGGCGAGGATGCTTCGGCCGATCTGCGCGCTTCGGAAGTGCGCTTCACCCGCTTCTTCAATTCCACGCCGATGGCGATCGCGGGCGTCGATGCCAACGGGCGCATCCTGCGCACCAATGCGCCGTTCCTGTTGCTGTTTTCCTCGGTGGTCGACCGGGACGCCGTGGATCGCCGCGTGCGCCTCGATACGGTGATCCATGAGCGCGACCGGCCGGCCTTTGCCGCTGCATTCGAGAAGGCCCGGCAGCGGCAGGCCGACATCGACCCGATCGACACTGTGCTGCCCGGCAATGAAGAGCGGCACATCCGTTTCTACGTCAATGCCGTCGCCGACGGCACCGGCGGCGAGGGGGCCGAGGAATCGGCCATCGTCTACGCCGTCGAGACGACCGAGCAGAAGGCGCTCGAAGGGCAGATGGCGCAAAGCCAGAAGATGCAGGCGGTCGGCCAGCTTGCCGGCGGCATCGCCCACGATTTCAACAATGTGCTGACCGCCATCATCATGGCGTCGGACCTGCTCCTGACCAATCACCGGCCGTCGGATCCATCCTTTCCCGACATCATGAACATCAAGCAGAACGCCAACCGGGCGGCCTCGCTGGTGCGGCAGTTGCTGGCCTTCTCGCGCAAACAGACGCTGCGGCCGGAAGTGTTGAACCTCACCGACGTGCTCGCCGATCTCAGGATGCTGCTTGCCCGCCTGGTCGGTAACGATATCAAGCTGAAGATCGACCACGGCCGCGATCTGTGGCCGGTCAAGGTCGATATCGGCCAGTTCGAGCAGGTGGTGGTCAACCTGGCCGTCAATGCGCGCGACGCGATGCCGGCCGGCGGCGACCTCACCGTGCGCACCCGCAACGTGACCGCCGAGGAGTGCAAGACCTTCCCCTACCGCGAACTCACCGCGGCAGACTATGTCGTGGTCGAAGTCGAGGATAGCGGCAGCGGCATCGCGCCCGACGTATTGAAGAAGATCTTCGAGCCGTTCTTCACCACCAAGGAGGTCGGCAAGGGCACTGGCCTTGGCCTATCCATGGTCTATGGCATCATCAAGCAGACCGGCGGCTTCATTTTTTGCGATTCCGAGGTCGGCAAGGGATCGACCTTCCGCATCTTCCTGCCGCGCCACATTGCGGAAGCGAAGAAGGCCGCCGAACCGGGTGACACGCCGAGCTCAGCGCCTGTCAAACCGGCTGACAACACCAAGGACCTGTCCGGTTCGGCTACCGTGCTGCTGGTCGAGGATGAGGACGCCGTGCGCATGGGCGGCGTGCGGGCGCTGACCTCGCGCGGCTACACCGTGCATGAGGCATCCTCGGGCGTCGAGGCGCTGGAAGTGTTCGAGGCCCTTGGCGGCAAGGTCGACATCGTCGTTTCGGACGTGGTGATGCCGGAGATGGACGGGCCGACCCTGCTGGGCGAATTGCGCAAGCGCCAGCCGGACATCAAGTTTGTCTTCGTGTCCGGCTACGCCGAGGACGCGTTCGCCAGGAACCTGCCGGCGGAGGCGCATTTCGGCTTCCTGCCGAAGCCGTTCTCGCTCAAGCAGCTGGCAACGATCGTCAAGGACATGCTCGAGTCGTAGCGTTCTCCCGTAATCCGTCTTGCGCAACGCCCCGACAACGCCATGATTGCGGGCGAACGGGCAGGCCGGCTTGGGGAAGCAACTGTTGACGCCACACATTGAAGCAGACAGGGGCGACTACGCCGATACGGTGTTGCTGCCGGGCGACCCGCAGCGCGCCGAATGGATGGCGAACACCTTTCTGGAAGGGCCACGTTGCGTCAATCGCAGGCGGGGCGCTCTGGGTTTTACCGGCCTTTATCGAGGCAAGCGTGTCAGCATTCAGGCAACGGGCATCGGTGTTTCGTCGTTCCTGATCTATGCGCATGAACTGTTGGATTGTCATGGCGTCCGGACTTTGATCCGCGCCGGTACCTGCGGCAGCCTGACCGCCGAGGTTAAGCTGCGAAGCCTTGTCATTTCGCAATCAGCGCGGCCCGAAAATACCCAAAGCGGTCAGGTCTTTGGTCTCTACGGCGCTGCCGCCGGCCCGGATCCGGCGCTGCTTGTCCTTGCTTTGGCCAAAGCTGCTGAACTCGGCATCGCCCCCCATGTCGGTCCGACCGTCTGCAGCGACATCTTCCATCATCCGGATGGCCGCGCCCGGTTTGCCGAGGCGCGGGCGGCCGGAGTCCTGGCGGTGGATATGGAAACCAGCGCGCTTTACCGCATTGCCGGGCATTTCGGGATCCGTGCGCTGTCGATCTGCACGGTGGTCGACCATATCGAGACCGGCGAATTGACCGACTATTCCGAACGCCAGGGGCTTTTCACCGACATGAGCCGCCTGGCCCTCGAACTCGCCACGGAAGGGCGCTGATCATTGCCACCTCAGGGGCGCACTCGCCTTCTTTTGTGGCGCTGACCGTTATGCCCCCACCGGCTGGCCGTCCTTGCGGCGAATGGCGACAACCGAGGGCCGTGGCGGCTGGCCATCCTTGAAGTCGGGCCACAGCGACTGCGCCTTCTCAAGCGTCTCGGCGTCCTCGGATGGATGCTGGACCGAAAGGAACAGCGTGGTGCCATCCGGCGTGAAGCAGGGGCCGGTCGCTTCCGCGCCGTGCGGGCAGGTGAACAGCAGCTTTGGCAGGCCACGCGCCGGGCCTTCCGTGTCGACGCCATAGACGCCGTCGGGGAGATCGAAATCGTTGGCACCATCGGTTGCCACCCAAAGGCGGCCGGCGGGGTCGAAGGTGATGTTGTCGGGGCAGACGAACCAGCCATTGTCCGACGTGTCGGGATGGAAAGTGGCGCCGATTTTTGCATCCTTCGGATTGCCGCACAGAACGAACAGGTCCCAGGTGTATTTGTCGGCGGTGTGGTCGGCGTCCGCGCCACGGCCGCCGGGCGGAATCAATTCGACGATATGACCCCAGAGGTTTTCGGGCCGCGTGTTGGCCGGGTTGACCTTGGATTCGTCGCGTTTCTTGTTCTTGGTCATGACAGCGTAGACGCGGCCGGTAACTGGATTGGTCTCGATGTCCTCCGGGCGGTCCATCGGGGTCGCGCCAAGCGCATCCGCCGCCAGCCGCGTCTTCAGCAGCACCTCGGCCTGGTCGGCAAAACCGTTCTCGGCGGTGAGCTTGCCCTGGCCGTGAATCAGCGGCAGCCATGTCATCGAGCCATCGGCGTCGTAACGGGCGACAGAGAGCACGCCGTCGTCCAGGAGGCCATTGCTCGAAGCCGGGTTCGCCTTGTCGTACGCCTTTTTCGAGACGTAGCGGTACATGTATTCGAAATAGTCATCGTCGCCCATGTAGACGACGATGCGGCCGTCCTTGTTGACGACGACGGTCGAGGCCTCATGCGACATGCGGCCAAGCGCCGTGCGCTTCACCGGCTTCGAGCGAGGATCGTAAGGGTCGATCTCGACCACCCAGTCGAAGCGGTTGGCTTCGTTGGGCTCCTTGTCGATGTTGAAGCGATCATGGAAACGGCCACGGCCATAGATGTCGGAGCCGTCAAAACCATAACGGTCGAGAATATCCGCGGTCGGCGCCTTCTTCGGATCGCCGCCGAACAGGTCGCAAATGCCTTCCTCACAGGTCAGCACCGTGCCCCATGGGGTGACGCCGCCGCTGCAATTATAGCTGGTGCCCAGTACCTTCGTGCCGGTCGCATCGGCCGAGGTTTTCATCAGCGCATGGCCGGCCACCGGCCCGGAGACGGTCATTTCGGTGTTGGCGGTGATGCGGCGATTGAGCGGGCTATCGTCAATGGTTTGCCACTTGCCGTCCTTGAGCATGACCTCGACGATCGAATGCCCCATCGCCGCCAGGCCGAGATCGACCTGTTCCCTGTTCATCGTCTTGCCGGCGCCGTCCTCGGTCATGCCGGGGAACATCACATTCGGCGAGATGTACTCGTTGTTTACGCAAAGCAGACCATGGTCGGAGTTCACCGAACCTTTGGGCAACGGCATGAAGGCGATGTAGTCGCAATTGTAGCCGAAGCGCTTTTCCTGTTCGTCGGCCGCGACCGTGTTGCCGTCGAAATCCGGCAGGCCGGCGACAAGCGGATCGCCCCAGCGAGCAACGATCGTCGTTTCATAGCCTTCGGCGGCGGCGTGGTTCTTGTCATAGACACGCTTCAACTCGGGAAAACCGAGGGCGGAGAGCGCGGCAGTGGCATGTGTTTCGCCGGCAAACAACGAGCCGACAAAGCCGCCGCCGGCGACGAGGGCGCCAGATGCCAGGCTGCCTTTCAGGAGGGCGCGGCGCGAGACGCGCTCGGCGATGACGTCGCGGATGGCGGGGGAGGATGAAGACGGAAAGTCGGCCATATGTCTGCCTCTCGAGGTGGATGTGACGGCGCACCGCTGCCTATCCAGCTTCGGCAACATGTCGATGACATCAAGGCAAGTTCGAGCCGCCGAGGACACGGCCTCGTGCAGGGTTGGGCTATTGGCTGCCGCCCTTGGTGCAGGTCGAAGCGGTGAACGCCCCGTCGGGTTGCTTCATGATGATGTCGAAGGAGGGCGGGTTCTGGCCGTCCAGGGTTGCCTGGGTCAGTGACAGGGAATTGCCGCCGGCGGTGTAACCGCCGAGCGGTCCCAACCAGGAGATCACGCCGTTCGCGTCCATCTGGTAGTTATAGGCCTGTCGGACGGTCCCGAAGGTGACGGGGCCCGTATAGACGTTCCCCTTGATGGTGATATCGCCCAGGTTGAGGAACATGCCGAGCAGGTAGACTTCGCAGTGATAGCTGCCGTCAGGCATCTTGCCGTCGCTGAAGTCGGCCCGCGCGGTTCCTGTTGCCGCAGCCAGAAGAAATATGCCGATGAATATGCGTGAAATGCCTGTTACCATGACCTTGCTCGCCTGCAGGAGACAGCTTGCCCCAATTCCGCTCGATGCCGCAACGCCGCCATCAGACGAATGCCGGGAGAGATCAAGGCTTGGGCATTTTTTGATGACTGGATGAAAATTGAGCAAATGATGATGCGCTGCACAATTTTCTGCCCTTGAGCTTCTTATCATCGCCGTCACCCATTCAGGTGATGTCATGATAAGGCAATAATAATGTTGTGTATTTTTCCTTTCTCGGCTTGTCCCATCGGTTGGCATGGCGGTTGCTTGGCGTTGTGCGGCGCCCACGGCCACACCGGCTGTCGGGCGGAAGCGTTGCCTTCGAGGGGAAGGCGCTCGACCGGAGCGCGGCGCATGACCGCGCCCGGTCGGGCATCGCATGCTGCCTTTGAGCAGAGAGATCTTTCCGCTTCTCACAGCGCGGGAGAATCTCGAATGCGGACGCCAGCAAGTTCCTTTCCGTCTAGAATCGGCGATAGACTTCGGATAGCGATCCGAACTCCGTGGCAAGCCCAATATTTGTTCCGTCCAGCCGTCTGCATCCCTGGTGAATCGGGGACTGCATGCTAGTCTTTTCTTGGCTTTTGTGAGTCGGCCGCTTCCGTATCAGTCTGGTTATCGCGGATCGAGGAGCGGCGAAGGCCGTGCAAGTTCCACGCAAGCAAAGCTTCCTAGCCTCCTGCGATCTGATTGTCGTTCAACGCGTTTGGGCACACAGGCTAAGGGACAGCCATGGAACGTTTCGTCGAAGATTACCAGAAAAGGCGGCTCACAGAGCGTGTCGACATCATAGCCGCCATCAATATCCTGAGGTCACAGGGCTGCGACTACGACGATCTGATCGAGGAGATCACCAAGGTCTTCTACGTCGACCTCGATACCTTCAATGAAATCGTGATGGCGGCGTAGGGCCGCTTTCGCCCGCCCGACAAATCACAGGCTCGATATCGATCCGCGCGGTCAGCTCGCGCGCCGCAATGGAGAGGCCGTGACGCGATTGCGGCCGCCGCGCTTGGCGTCATAGAGCGCCTTGTCGGCGGCGCTGAGCACCTTGTCGAAGCTGAGGCCTTCCTTGCTGCCAAACGCAAAACCAGCGCTAACCGTGCACGTAAGCGAGCCGGTTTCGGTCTCTATCAGGCGCGTCGCGAAAGCTGTCCGGATGCGCTCCGCCGCCGCCTCCACCGTTTCCGGCAAAGTGCGCTTCAACACCAGCGCGAATTCTTCGCCGCCCATGCGCGCGGCGACGTCGGTCTGGCGAAGATTGCCAGCGAGTTCGCTGGCGAACACCTTCAGCACCTCGTCGCCCGCCGCGTGGCCGAACTCGTCGTTGATGGCCTTGAAGTTGTCGAGGTCGAAGACGACCACCGCGGTAAAGGCGCCGACCGGGACATTACCATGCATGTCGAACAGAGCGCGCCGGTTGAGCAGGCCTGTCAGGGGATCGGTCAGGGCATTGCGGCGGTGGTGCCTAGCCAGGCGACCCTGATTGAGAGCAAGCGAGAGCGCGCCAATACCCGTCATGCTGGCGATAACCACGACGAGGCTCAATTCCTCGGCCCAGTTGCTCGGCGCATGGCCCAGGACAAGTTTTCCATCCCAGGCAAGCACCATGGCGCAGAGCGCGAAGGAGGCGGCGGTGGCCGAATAGAGCGCGGTGATGCCGATCGTCAGGGCAGGGGCCTCGTCGCGGCCTCTCCAGTATTCGAACGCCGTCGCGAACAGGAGCAGGGCGGCGAACAGGTTCTCGAACATGAAGCCGAGGCCATCATAGCCCAGAGCCATGGGCGGCAGCGCCACCGCTAGCGAACAGCAGCCAAACATGGTGTGCCGCAGCGGCGAGCCGCCCGTCCTGAACTGGTAGGCGGCACCCAGCATGACTGAGAAACCAATCAACAGGAACGCCAGAGCGGCGATGCCAAGTAGGCGCCCAGGCATGTCGATGTAGGCGTCATAGACGAAGATATCACCGACCACGAACACGAGGCTGATAGCCCATGTCAGCAGGAATCGCTCCGTGCGCGCGGTCAACCACATGCCGAACAATGTCAGGCTCAGGCAGGCGGCGGAGAATCCGACAGCCAGCAGAAGTGAAGTGTAGTCGAGCGACATGCCCCTCTTTTCCCTGCCGGCGGCGGTTCCAGCTCTGCGGCTTGGCGTCCGCGCATTCATGTAGCAAGGAAGTGTCGATAAGGTTACGATGATGCCGAAGATGCCGCGAATAGGCGCTCTGCTACGCCCAAAAGGCATAGGTGACGCGCTAACAGCATACCCGGATGCCGACTGATGCTCGTCAGTCGGCTATGCGCTTCATCAGCGCCATGGCCCCGAACGGCGCGCGTACCTTGCCCTCGGTGATGAAATAGACGAACACGTCGCGTGGCTGCACCGGCGCGTCGGTTGAGGGATCGGCGCGCCGCAAATCGACCGGCTGTCCGCCTTCCGCCCAGATCTTTGCTCGCGCGGCCCATTCGTCGAGGCCCTGTGGTGTGTAGCAATCGGGATTGTCGTCGCTGCCGGTTTGCAGTCGCGCATAGACGAAATCGCCGGTGACGTCGGCGATATCGGGGTATTTGGCATGATCGGCGTAGACGATCGCCGCCTTGTATTTGCGCGCCAGCGCGGGAAATTCCGGGACAATGAAACTGTCGTTGCGCACTTCAAGCGCATGGCGCAGCGCGACACCGTCCTGCTTCTCAGGCAAGAGCTTGAGAAAGGCCTCAAAATCGTCCGGATCGAATTTTTTCGTCGGCGCGAACTGCCACAGGATCGGCCCGAGCTTGTCGCCGAGCGCGGCCACACCCGAACCGAGGAAGCGCATCATCGATTCGCCGGCCTCGCCGAGCACGCGCCGGTTGGTGACGAAGCGATTGCCCTTCAGCGAATAGACGAAACCGTCCGGCGCTTCACTGCCCCACTTGACGAAGGTCGGCTCCTTGAAGCTCGAATAATAGGTGCCGTTGACCTCGATGCTGGGCACTTGCCGGCTGGCATATTGCAGTTGTTTCGCCTTCGGCAGTTTGTCCGGATAGAAGGACGTGTCCCAGGGCTCGAAGGTCCACCCGCCCATGCCGGAGCGGATTGTTCCCGATTTGCTCATTGTGGTCCTCCCAAGTGCAGAAGTCTGGCCGAGTTCAGAAAGATCAGGCTGCCGTGATTTCGCCGACCGGCTTGGCCATGTCGACGAGCACCCATCCTGGCCGGTAGGGATTGGGCCGGCGACCCGTTTCGCGATAACCGTAAGCGAGATACAGCGCGATGTTCCGCTCCATCCTGGCGTTGGTGTAGAGCCGCACCTCGTGCAAGCCCCAAAGACGTGCCTGGTCATCGGCGTGCTTGAGCAGCGCTATGCCGAGTTTTTTGCCCTGGAAGGCCGGCGAGACGGCGACACTGAAAATCATGGCGTGGTCCGCGTGCCGTTCGAGGACGATCAGTCCGGCGAGCTCCGCCCCGCTTTCCAGCAGCCAGACCTCGCCGCTCGCAATACGCGGTGCGTAATCCTCGGTCACCGGGATCGGCGGCGCGTCGAGCAGGGCGGTGTAAGGCGCATAGGCCGCTTGCGTCAGTGCGACGATCGCGGCGATATCTTCGGAGCGAGCCAATCGCATGATCAAGCCTTGTCCACGCCAGCGGCGGCCGCGACAACCTTGTCCATACCAGTCGCAATTGCCGCCACAGCCTTGCGGCTGGCATCACTGAGGCCGTGACGTTCAGCGATCCAGTGCGGATCGTTGTAGGACAGCCAGACCTTGCCTTCTTCATCCTCCCAGGCCAGCGCCTTCACCGGCAGATCGATGCCGGCAAGCTGCCTGTCCTGCATCAGCGGCGTGCCGCCCTTCGGATTGCCAAAGATCAGCAGCTCGGTCGGCCGCAATGACGCGCCGATATCGCGCGCGCCGGCCGCGTGATCGATTCGCGCGAAGACGCGCAATCCCGCGCGCTTTACCGCTTCAGCCATGCGGTCGATGGTTTCGGTCACGCCAAAGCGGCTCTGGACCGTGATGAGACCATCCCCAGCCATCATTCCGCCGCTTCGCGTTTGCCCCCGGGCCGACGCTCCAGAAGTTCCTTGAGGAACTGGCCAGTGTAGCTGCGCTTCTCGCGCACGATCGCTTCCGGCGTGCCGGAGGCGACCAACTCGCCACCGCCGTCGCCGCCTTCGGGGCCGAGGTCGAGCACCCAGTCGGCGGTTTTTATCACCTCGAGATTGTGCTCGATGACTACCACCGTGTTCCCCTGGTCGACCAGTTCGTGCAGCACTTCCAGAAGCTTGGCGACGTCGTGGAAATGCAGGCCGGTGGTCGGCTCGTCGAGAATGTAGAGTGTCTTGCCGGTCGCCTTGCGCGACAGTTCCTTGGCGAGCTTGATGCGTTGCGCCTCGCCGCCGGAGAGCGTCGTCGCCTGCTGGCCGATATGGATGTAGCCGAGGCCGACCTGCTTCAGCGTGTCGAGCTTGTCGCGCACGCCGGGCACGGCGGCGAAGAAATCGACGCCTTCCTCGACCGTCATGTCGAGCACGTCGGCGATCGACTTGCCCTTGAACAGCACGTCGAGCGTCTCCCTGTTATAGCGCTTGCCGTGGCAGACGTCGCAGGTGACGTAGACGTCCGGCAGGAAGTGCATCTCAATCTTGATGACGCCGTCGCCCTGGCAGGCCTCGCAGCGGCCGCCCTTGACGTTGAACGAGAACCGCCCCGGCTGATAGCCGCGCGCCTTGGCTTCAGGCAGGCCCGCGAACCAGTCGCGGATCGGCGTGAAGGCGCCGGTATAGGTGGCGGGGTTCGAACGCGGCGTGCGACCGATCGGCGACTGGTCGATGTCGATGACCTTGTCGAGGAATTCGAGACCCTCGATGCGGTCATGCTCGGCCGGATGCTCGCGCGATCCCATGATGCGGCGCGAGGCCGCCTTGAACAGCGTCTCGATCAGGAAGGTCGACTTGCCGCCGCCCGACACGCCGGTGACGGCGGTGAAGGTACCGAGCGGGATTTCGGCGGTGACATTCTTCAGATTGTTGCCACGCGCGCCGACGATCTTCAGGCGCCGGTTCTTCTTTGCTTCACGGCGCACGGCCGGCGTCGCCACTTCGAGTTCGCCTGACAGATATTTGCCGGTGATTGAATTGGGGTTGGCCATCACTTGCTGCGGCGTGCCCTGGGCGATGATCTCGCCGCCATGAATGCCGGCGGCCGGGCCCATGTCGACGACATAGTCGGCGTGCAGGATGGCGTCCTCGTCATGCTCGACGACGATCACCGTGTTGCCGATGTCGCGCAAATGCTTGAGCGTATCGAGCAGGCGCGTGTTGTCGCGCTGGTGCAGGCCGATCGAGGGCTCGTCCAGCACGTAAAGCACGCCGGTGAGGCCGGAGCCGATCTGCGACGCCAGCCGGATGCGCTGGCTTTCGCCGCCCGACAGCGTGCCGGAATTGCGCGACAATGTCAGATAATCCAGCCCGACATCGTTGAGGAAGCGCAGGCGCTCGCGGATTTCCTTCAGCACGCGCACCGCGATCTCGTTCTGCTTGTCATTGAGCTTTGCGGGCAGATCGGTGAACCAGCGATCGGCGTTGCGGATCGACTGTTCGGTGACTTCGCCAATATGCTTGCCGGCGATCTTCACCGCCAGCGCTTCCGGCTTCAACCGGTAGCCCTTGCAGACCGGGCAGGGCGTGGCCGACATGAAGCGCTCGATCTCCTCGCGCATCCAGGCGGACTCGGTTTCCTTCCAGCGCCGTTCGAGATTGGGGATGACGCCTTCGAACGTCTTGGTGGTCTTGTAGGAGCGCAGGCCGTCATCGTACTGGAAGGTGATTTCGCGCTCGCCGGTGCCGCGCAGGATCGCCTCCTGGGCCTCCGTGCTCAAATCCTTGAACTTGTCGCCGAGCTTGAAGTTGTAGGCCTTGCCCAATGCCTCCAGGGTCTGCACATAGTAGGGCGATGTCGACTTCGCCCAAGGGCTGACGGCACCGTCGCGCAGCGACACGTTCTCGTCGGGCACGACGAGATTGGGATCGATGGCGCGCTGGCTGCCGAGACCGTCGCAGGTTGGGCAGGCGCCGAACGGGTTGTTGAACGAGAACAATCTCGGCTCGATCTCGGGAATGGTGAAGCCGGATACCGGGCAGGCGAATTTTTCGGAGAACAGGATGCGCTCATGCGTCTCGTTCTTCGATTTGTTGACCGAATCCTCCCCGGTCTGGCTGGCGTCGAGCGGCTTGTCGGCGAACTCGGCCACCGCCAGCCCTTCGGCGAGCTTCAGCGCCGTTTCGATGGAATCGGCAAGCCTCGTGGCAAGATCGCCACGCACGACGATACGGTCGACGACGACATCGATGTCGTGCTTGTACTTCTTGTCCAGGGCCGGAACGTCGGCGATTTCGTAGAAGACGCCGTCGACCTTGACGCGCTGAAAACCCTTCTTCTGCAGTTCCAGCAGTTCCTTGCGGTACTCGCCCTTGCGGCCGCGCACGATCGGCGCCAGCAGGAACAGGCGTGTGCCTTCCTCGACCGCCAGCACCCGGTCGACCATCTGGCTGACCGTCTGGCTCTCGATCGGCAAGCCGGTGGCCGGCGAATAGGGCACGCCGACACGGGCGAACAAAAGCCGCATGTAGTCATAGATCTCGGTGACGGTGCCGACCGTCGAACGCGGGTTCTTCGACGTGGTCTTCTGCTCGATGGAGATGGCCGGCGACAGGCCGTCGATCTGGTCGACATCGGGCTTCTGCATCATTTCGAGGAATTGCCGCGCATAGGCCGAAAGGCTCTCGACATAGCGGCGCTGGCCTTCGGCATAAATGGTGTCGAAGGCGAGCGACGATTTGCCGGAGCCCGACAGGCCGGTCATGACGATCAGGCTGTCACGCGGCAGGTCGAGATCGACATTCTTCAGATTGTGTTCGCGCGCCCCGCGAATGGAAAGAAATTTATGGTCGGCCATCGCCGGTCGCCGCCTCAGATCTGGAATTCGTGGGATTGGCGGGGTTTTCCCGGCCATCCCCTATGTAGGTTTTTTTGCCGCCACGTCGAGAGACGCCACAACTCCCGACAGAAGTCGTTTAACCGCCTTTCGCGCGAACGGGCAAGCGGAAAGAACAAAGGCCGAACACGCTCCTGACAAAGCTGTGCGGAAACTGACCTGCACGTAACCCCCCGCGATCACATTTTTCCGTAACCGGCTATTGATGGTTGACGCGGCCGGCCCACGGGGGCAGTCTCGGGTCGTCAACGAAGCCGGCTGTCTTTCGATGGCCTCGCCGCCCAGAGGTGGCCTGCGAGACGCCGCAGGCATTTGCGATTTGCGCTTCGGGACGAGATGTCGCAACGGACAGAGGAGCGGAGCATGACGCCACCGGACAGTCCCTTGAGGCTCCACGTGTCGCTGGAGCCGCGGCAGGCATAAGTGTCAAGGGTTTAGCGTTTGCGCCACCCGACAAACCGTGACCTGCCGTAACCCACCAAAAATCAGAGACTGCTAGTCGGATCGTCGGCTGCAAGCCGCGAAGCATCCGAAATCTAACGCCGGCAGTACACTCCCGGCAAAAGATTGGACTATAGATCCAGGAAAGCCCCGGCCGTCTGCCTCGAGCACGGCGGGGCTGTTCTTTTTAAACGGGCAACGCTCCGCGCCTCTTGGAGGCCTTATCCCTATCTGGGAGGCTTGATCGCGCCGGCGCCGACATCGACGGTGAGGCTGCCGGAAATCCTGACATCCGTATCACCGATCTTGAACTGGCCATTGCCGTTGCCGGGGAACGCGTCGTCGGGCTCCGGCTGTGGGGCTGGCTTCGCGATGCGATAGTCGCCGCTGACCCCCGGCAGGGCGGTTTTCTGCGCCGATGGCGAGGCATTCTGGGCAAGCGCCGTACTGGATACAAAACCTGTGATGGCGAGCACCGTAGCGATGATGGCGCGATGCGATACTCTGGACGGATGCGTGTCAGTCATCCCGGGATTATAGGGACGTACCGCCATCGGAACCAGACGGTATCGTCAAATCTTCGACCGGCGGCAGGCCTTTGGTCTGATCATGCCGCTTTTTTGCGGGTGTCGAAGACATGGTCGACGATACCCCAGGCCTGGGCCTCGCGGGCCGTCATGAAATGGTCGCGGTCCAGCGTGCGTTCGACCTCTTCATAGGTGCGGCCGCAATGCTGGGCGTAGAGTTCGGTCATGTGGCGCTTGGTTTGGCCGATGCGCTCGGCATGGCGCTGGATGTCGGAAGCCTGGCCCTGGAAGCCGCCCAGCGGCTGATGCAGCAGGATGGTGGCGTTCGGCAGTGCGATGCGGCGCCCCGCCGTGCCTGCCATCAACAGGAATGAGCCCATGGAAGCGGCAAAACCCATGCACACGGTCGATACCGGACAGCTTATATATTGCATCGTGTCGTAGATGGCGAAGCCGCTGGTCACCACGCCGCCCGGCGAGTTGATGTAGAGCGAGATCTCCTTGTCGGGATTGTCGGATTCCAGCGACAGGAGCTGTGCGCAGACCAGCGCCGAGACGTCGTCATTGATCTCGCCGTTGATGAAAATGATGCGCTCGCGCAGCAGCCGTGAGAAAATGTCGAAGGCACGTTCGCCGCGGCTCGATTGCTCGATCACCATCGGCACCAGACTGGCAAGGCCGCTCATTTTCCTTCTCCGATTTCCGTGTTCAGGCCGCGTGCAGCAGCAGGCATGGTGTGTTCGCGGCGATGGGCTTTCCGGCCCCGCGCAAGCCGAGCGAAAGCCGGCAGCGGGCGCCCGCCATCGCAACAGCGGGCATTGCCTTGCGGCCAAAACCGTCATGGACAATGCGCAGATGCGTGCCGCCGGAAACAGTGCGGGCGAGCGTGAAGGTGACGACACTGTCGAGCGGATCCCGGCGCGCGGCGTCCCCCGGCTGCTCCCGCCACGAATAGCGCAAGAGGCGTTCGGGTTCGGCTTCGAGGATTTCGCATTCGATCGCCGCATCCTTGCCGGCGAAGGCAAAACGGCTGCCGGTCCGCGGCGTGATGTCGTTCGGCATCATCCAGGCGGCGAGCAGTTCCGGTACGGTCAGTGCCCGCCACACTTTTTCGGGCGGCTCGGCCAGATCGTATTCGAACTCGATCGCATCCGGGACGACTTCGCTTTGGTTTTTGGCGTTCATCGATCCTACGTCCTTCACTGATCCCGGATCTTTCACTGATCCATGTCCTTCAAAACCGTCTTCAGCCTTTCGATGCGCTCCGGCCAGAACGTCCGGTAGCGTTCGATCCAGGAGAGCAGGGGGGCAAGCCCCTGCGGATCGGCTCGATAATAGGCGTTGCGGCCAGCCCGCCGCTCGACCACCAGCCCGGCGCCGCGCAGGACCGCCAGATGCTGGGAGACGGCCGGCTGCGACACCGTCAGGCCGCTGCGCAGTTCCGACACACTCATCTCGCTTATCGCGAGACGCTCGAAGACGGCGCGTCGCGTCGGGTCGGCCAGTGCGCGGAAAATCTCTGCTTCGATCATGGCAAAAAGCATAAGTCGATACTTATCGATTTGGCAAGCGCTGTTTTGAAACCCATATGATGGCCTCAACCATTGCTGCCATTCCTTGACAATCAGCAGCAGTGCATATAGGAACGAAAAGGGAACAAAAAACCTTGTGGGAAAAGCCAGCCTTGGCAGGCGGCTGACGTTCGCAGCCTGTAAGGTGCTGCGACAAAATTTGTTTCGGATGAGCGCGGAGAAGTATCATGGCGGGTAGCGTCAATAAGGTCATTCTGGTCGGCAATCTCGGCGCGGACCCTGAAGTCCGCCGCCTCAACTCGGGCGAGCCGGTCGTCAACATCCGCATCGCCACGTCGGAGAGCTGGCGCGACAAGAATTCCGGCGAGCGCAAGGAAAAGACCGAGTGGCACAATGTCGTCATCTTCAACGACCAGCTCGCCAAGGTGGCGGAGCAGTATCTGAAGAAGGGCATGAAGGTCTATGTCGAGGGCCAGCTGCAGACCCGCAAATGGCAGGACCAGACCGGCAATGACAAGTACACGACGGAAGTCGTGCTGCAGAAGTTCCGTGGCGAGCTGCAGATGCTCGATGCGCGCGGCCAGGGTGAGGGCGGCCAGGTCGGCGGCTATTCCGGTGGCGGCAGCAGCCGTGGTTCCGATTTCGGCCAGTCTAGCCCGAACGAAAGCTTCAATCGCGGCGGCGGTGCACCGAGAGGCGGCGGCGGCTCATCGCGCGAACTGGACGACGAGATCCCGTTCTGATCGAAGGCAATACCGAACGGCTGACGTCACGTGATCGACATGCCCCGAAGGTCCTGCGTGGACTTTCGGGGTTTTGCATCGTTGATTTGGCCTGAGCAGGCGCGATCAAGGACTGAAGGGACAGGGCAGTGAAAGCACGGGTAAAATGGGTTGAGGAGCGCACCTTCGTTGGCGAGTCCGGCAGCGGCCACAAGCTCGTGCTGGGCACAGCCTCCGGCCCTGATGGCAAGACACCGGGGCCAAGCCCGATGGAGTTGGTGCTGATCGGCACTGGCGGCTGCTCCGCCTATGATGTCGTCCATATCCTGGAAAAAGGCCGCGAGGCGGTCGAGGACTGTGTGGTCGAACTCGATGCCGACCGGGCCGAGACCGACCCAAAAGTGTTCACGCGCATCCATATGCACTTCATCGTCAAGGGCAGGGCGCTCTCGACCGACAAGGTCAAGCGGGCGATCGACCTGTCGATCGAGAAGTACTGCTCGGCTTCCGCGATGATAGCCAAGACGGCCACGATCACCCACGATTTCGAGGTCATCGATACCGCGGCGAAATAAGACCGACAGGAGCGCCCAGTCGCGGATTACCCCACCATCAGCGCCTTGATGCCGTCGGCGACGAACTGCACGGCGAGCGCGGCCAGGATGACGCCGAGCAGGCGGGTCAGGATCGAGCGGCCGGTCTGGCCAAGAATGCGGTCGATGCGTTCCGACAAGACGAACACCAGATAGGTGATGACGAGGCAGGCGAAAATGATGCCGACCAGTGCCGCCTGCGCGGCAAAGCCCTGAAACGAGCCTGAAAGCAGCACCGTCGCCGAAATCGCGCCGGGGCCGGCGATCAGCGGGATCGCCAGCGGGAAGGCGGCGATGTTGTGGATCATGTCCTTGGTGATGGCGACGTCGCCGATCTTCTCCTTGCGGTCCTGCCGGCGCTCGAACACCATTTCGAAGGCGATGAAGAACAGCAAAAAGCCGCCGGCGACGCGGAACGCTGGAAGCGTGATGCCGAACACGGACAGGATCGAGGCGCCGGCGATGGCGAACAGCGCCATCACCAGGAAACCGATGACCGAAGCGCGCACCGACACCTGCTGGCGCTCATCGCGGTTCATGCCGCGTGTCACGGCGAGGAACAGCGGCGCCAGCCCGGGCGGATCGATGGTCACGAGAATGGTGACGAAAGCATTGAACAGGCTGTCGAAACTCGGCATCGCTGACCCCTCCCGCCGGGCCGAGCCCGCACTCCGACATTGGTAGAGCAAAGCCTGGTCGGTGGGAACAGTCAGGACCGCGAAACTACGGCGCCCGGCAGAGGGTCAGCCGGCAGCACAGTAATAGGATGCTGTCGCGCGTCGGTGCGAAGGTTTTCTCCATCGTTGCAACGGGTTGCTGCGTCAGGGTGTTGTTGTTCGGCGCGCCAGGAACTCGACTTCGAGCCGCCATGTCGCGCCATCGTCGTGCGAGCGCTCGCCGAGCCAGCGGAAGCTATCCGTCGTGACGCGCGAAAAGCTCCAGCGCACCGAGGCGCCGGTGCCATCGGCGCCGACCTGCACGATCGTGTCGCCCTCGGCCCGGCCGAGCTGGCGGCTGAAATACTGGTTACGCGGATCGATCCAGAAGATGTGCCAGGCGTCTGCTCCGGGATCATAGACACGCAGCGTCGTGCCGTGGAAAGTCCACTTGCCGAGCGACGGCGAGGGGCCGGCGTCGCGCGCGGGCAGGATCCAGACATCCTGGATCGCGCGGCCTTCCAGCACCCAGCCGAAATGCACCTCGCCGCGGCCGGTCAGCACGTTGCCATCATCGAGGCGACGCGAGGCGTCGAAAGTCCAGGCGCCGACGAAGCGACCGTAGAGGTTCAGTTTCTCGGCAAGTCCGTCGTTCGGTCCGGCACTGTGCAGGGCTTCGGCAAAGGAGGATGGGACGAACATGGCTGCGGCCTCTTCTTCTTGTCAGGAGACCGGAGGATTAGGCGCGGACGGGGTTCTGGGCTTGGGAAAAATTGCTATATTTGGGCCATGGCAGCGACCACCCGCGTTCTCGCATCCGGGGCCGGCTGGCACGTGGCGGATGTGATCTGCACGGCCGGCGCCGGCGACCGGCCGTTCGAGGAGGCACATCAGGATTTCTGCGTCGCGGCGGTCACCGGCGGCACGTTCCGCTACCGCGCGCAACAAGGCACCGCCATGCTCGCGCCGGGCAGCCTACTGCTCGGCAATTCCGGCACGTGCTATGAATGCGGGCACGAGCATGGCAGTGGCGACCGCTGCCTCTCGTTCCATTTCAGGCCGGCTTACATGGAACGGATTGTGGCTGGCGTGCCTGGTGCCAGGGCGCTGACCTTCGAGGCTCCGCGCTTGCCGCCCTTGCCAACGTTGGCGCCGTTGCTGGCCGAGGCGGAAGCCGCGCGTGAAATGGCTGACACGGAGGCGTTCGAGGAACTTTCCCTGCGCATTGCAGCCGCCACCGTGGCCACGGTTTCCAACGCCACGCCGGTCCGGCGCGCGCCGAGCCGCCGCGATCAGAAACGGGTGGCCGAAGCCGTGCGGCGGATCGAACTGGATGCCGACGGGCCGGTCTCGCTGTCGGCACTGGCGGATGAAACGGCGACCAGCCCGTACCATTTCCTGCGTACCTTCCGGCAGGTCGCCGGCATGACGCCCTACCAGTTCCTGCTCAGAACCCGGCTGCATAGGGCGGCGGTGCGGTTGCGCCTGTCAAATGACGCGATCTCGGCGATCGCCTTCGACACCGGCTTCAACGACCTGTCGACCTTCAACCGCCGGTTTCGACGCGTCATGGGCGAGACGCCAGGCAACTATCGTGCCCGCTGGCCAAGCGGTTGAGACGAGTTCAGTCGGTCGTCGGCCCGCACCAGCCTGGCAGATAGTCCGCGTCCTTGCCCTTGGACATGCGCAGCGCTTCTTTCATCGCCTTGTCGAAGTCCTTCGCCACGGCGTCCGGCGTGATGCGCCGGCGCAGGAAGTCCGCCCACAGGAATTCGCTGAACGGCGTCGTGTCCTTGGCGAAGCCGCCTTGCCTGCGCAGTTCGCCCGCCATGCTCCGATAGGGGTCGTCGACGAGTTCGGCCATGGTTTTTGGAATGGCGTCGTAGGCTTGACGCCTGCCATTCTCGTCGAACGGATGCATCCAGCCCCTGTTATCGAGCACGACGAAGAAGGCCTCCTTGTCGAGCCCCGACAGGTCGCTGACCACCGTGACCAGGACATCCCTGACACCCTCCTCGATCAGGGCACGGGCGAGATGATGGTGATCGGTGACATAGTTGCGCTTCTTCGGCCCGAGCACGACGGGAACCATGTGGCTGCCGAGAAACGCGCCGGTCTTTCGGGCGCTCTGTGAGCGGATCATCTGGCGCTTCAGGGCCACCTCGCGCATGCCGACAGTGATCTGCGTCGGTCGCAAGTCACTGACAGGGACTGGGTTCAGCAACGGTTCCCGCTGGGTCATCATTTTGCTTTGTCCTGCTGTTGCGGCCGCTGGTCGAGACCGAGGGTCCTGATCGCGGCATCGACACTGTGAAAGATCCGCTGCGGGCCGACGAGGTCGGCAATGCCGAACCGTGCCAGCGCCGCCTGGGCGCGCAGCGATTCCAGCCGCGCGACGGCAAAGACGGCCCCTGCCTCGCGGCAATGATGGACGGTGTCGATCAGCGCTTGCGCGGCGGTGTAGTCGATTTCGACGATGTTGCTGGCCTCCAGGACGACCAGTTTCACTGTATCGTTCCTGGCATCGACAAGATCGAAGAGACCGCGCTTGAAGCGGTCGGCGTTCACGAAGGACAGTGGGGCCTGGAACGCCGCGACCAGCACGCCTGGAAGCTGTTCGCCGGCACTTGGCTCGCCAGGCGGCCACCACACGGAAGTGCCCGGCACCTGTTCCAATTCGAGCACCTGCGTCCTTGTTGCGCTCCAGGTTCCGTGCAGCAGCGACAGGCCGATGCCGACCGCCACGCCGGTTTCGATCGGCAGCACGACGATGGCCGCCATGGTGATCAGGATCAACGCGAATTCAACCGGCGCTTGCCGGTAGACGTCGGCGAACACCTTCCAGCGCAGAATATGCTGGGCAACGAACATCAGGACCCCGGCAAGGGCGGCCTGCGGAACATCGGCGAGCAGGCCGCCGCCGAAGGCACCGAGCAGCAGCACGATGGCCGCGGCAATGAGACTTGAGAGCTGCGAGCGGCCACCCGACTGGGAGACGATTGCCGTGCGCGGCGGGCTGGCATTGACGGCGAAGGCGCCAAACAGGCTAGCCGCGATGCTGCCGGCGCCGACACCAACGAAATCGCGATTGACGTCAGGCGCGTCGCCCTGCGGAGCGAAGGAGCGGGAGGTGGCCGCCGTCTGCACCATGACGACGATGGCAATCAGCAGCGCCAGCGGAACGAGCGCCTGCACATCGTCGAGACCGGCAAGCGGCGGTCCTGGCTGCGGCACGCCGTTCGGCAAGGCGCCAAGCACCTCGACGCCACGATCCTTGAGGCCGAATATGGCGACCGCGAGAGTGGCGAGCACCATGCCGATCAGCGCGCCGGGGACGCGGGCGCTGATGCGCTCGGAGCAGAACACGATTGCGAATACGCCAAGGCCGAGCGTCAGACTCCAGGGGTTGGCGAGATGGAGATTGCCAGCGATCTCGCCGATGCGCCGCACGGATTCACCGCTTTCGGAGGGCAGGCCGAGCAGTCCGGGCAATTGCGAAACGATGATATGGATGGCGATGCCGGCCAGAAAGCCCGTCGTGACCGGCACCGACAACAGGTCGGCAACCCAGCCAAGGCGAAAGACACCGTTCAGGATCACGATGAGCCCGACCATCAGCGCCAGCATGGCTGCCAGCGCCAGATAATGCGGCGAGCCAGCGGTGGCGAGCAGCGCCAGGCTGCCGGCGAACAGAGGCGTGATGGTCGAATCCGCGCCGGCCGAGAGGTGACGGTTGGCGCCGAACAGGGCAAACGCCACCGAACCGGCGACAAAGGCGAAGAAGCCGATCTCGGGAGCGAAGCCGCCGAGCCGGGCCGTTGCCATCTGCTCGGGAATGGCGATCGCGGCCAGTGTCACGCCGGCGATCAGATCACCATTGAGATCCCGGCGCGTCCAGCCGCTCATCGCTCGCAGAGGCAGCCACGGGGTCCAATTCATTGCGCTCGCGGCTTTCGTTCGGGGAAATTGGTCCATTGCCGGCTTTTGCCTTGCTGGCGGCGAAAAGCACCGTGGCCATATCGTCGCAATCAGCGGTATCCTTTTGAAATTACCACTAAAAATGACACTGGAAAAGTGCCGCGAACGTTGGAGTTTCGGCCTGGCTTCCTATATAAGCAGCAAGTGATTCCTGAATAGATTGTGATCCGATTTGACCGACCAAAAGACACCGCGCGGCGCCGACGGCGGCCCCACCGGCATCGAGCCGATCTCCATCATCGAGGAGATGCAGAGCTCCTATCTCTCTTACGCGATGAGCGTGATCGTCAGCCGCGCGCTTCCCGACGTGCGCGACGGCCTGAAGCCGGTGCACCGCCGTATCCTCTGTGCCGCCCATGAGAGCGGCTACCACTGGAACCGCAAATATGTGAAGTCCGCGCGTCCCGTCGCCGACGTGATGGGTAAATACCATCCGCACGGCGATGCCTCGATCTATGACGCCTTGGTACGCATGGCGCAGGACTGGTCGCTGCGCGTGCCTCTGATCGACGGGCAGGGCAATTTCGGCTCGATCGACGGTGATCCGCCGGCGGCCATGCGTTATACCGAATCGCGGCTGACCAAGGTCGCGCATGAGCTGTTGGAAGACATCGACAAGGACACCGTCGATTTCCAGGACACTTATGATGCGTCGGACACAGAGCCGAAGGTCCTGCCGGCGCGCTTTCCCAATCTGCTGGTCAATGGTTCTGGCGGCATCGCCGTCGGCATGGCCACCAACATCCCCCCGCATAATCTCGGTGAAGTCTGCAACGCCGCCATTGCTGTCATCGACAATCCGGCGATCGACCTGCCGGCGCTGATGGAGATCATTCCAGGTCCCGATTTCCCGACCGGCGGCATCGTGCTTGGCCGTTCCGGTATCTACAGCGCCTATTCCACCGGCCGTGGCTCCATCGTCATGCGCGGCAAGGTCAACATCGAACAGCGCGGCAACGACCGTGAATCGATCATCATCACCGAGGTTCCCTATCAGGTGAACAAGGCCTCGATGATCGAGAAGATGGCCGAGCTCGTGCGCGACAAGCGCATCGAGGGCATTTCCGACATCCGCGACGAGAGCGACCGCCAGGGCTACCGGGTCGTCGTCGAGCTGAAGCGCGATGCCGTCGCCGACGTCATCCTCAACCAGCTTTACCGCTTTACGCCGCTGCAGACCTCGTTCGGCGCCAACATGGTGGCGCTGAACGGCGGCAAGCCGGAACTGCTGACGCTGACCGACATGCTGAAGGCGTTCGTCACCTTCCGCGAGGAGGTGATCACCCGGCGGACGAAATTCCTGCTGCGCAAGGCGCGTGACCGCGCCCATGTGCTGGTTGGCCTGGCGATTGCCGTCGCCAACATCGACGAGGTCATCAAGCTGATCCGTACCGCGCCGGATCCGCAGACGGCGCGCGAACAGTTGATGGAGCGCCGCTGGCCGGCCGGCGACGTCGAATCGCTGATCCTTCTGATCGACGATCCGCGCCACCGCATCAACGAGGACGGCACCTACAATCTGTCCGAGGAGCAGGCGCGCGCTATCCTCGAACTGCGCCTGCAGCGCCTGACCGCGCTTGGCCGCGACGAAATCGCCGACGAATTGAACACGATCGGCGTCGAGATCATCGACTATCTCGACATTCTGTCGTCGCGCGCGCGCGTCCAGCAGATCGTCAAGGACGAGCTCGCCGCCGTGCGCGACGAGTTCGGCACGCCACGCCGCACCGAACTCACCGACGGCGGCGCCGACATGGAAGACGAGGACCTGATCCAGCGCGAGGACATGGTCGTGACGGTGAGCCATTCCGGCTACATCAAGCGCGTGCCGCTGTCGCTCTACCGGGCGCAACGCCGTGGCGGCAAGGGCCGCTCCGGCATGTCGACCAAGGAAGAGGATTTCGTCACCAGGCTGTTCGTGGCCAATACGCACACGCCGGTGCTGTTCTTCTCCTCGCGTGGCATCGTCTACAAGGAAAAGGTCTGGCGGCTGCCGATCGGCAATCCGCAGTCACGCGGCAAGGCGCTGATCAACATGCTGCCGCTCGAGCAGGGCGAGCGCATCACCACCATCATGCCGTTGCCCGAGGACGAGACGAGCTGGGGCGAGCTCGACGTGATGTTCGCCACCACGCGCGGCACCGTGCGCCGCAACAAGCTTTCCGACTTCATCCAGGTCAACCGCAATGGCAAGATCGCCATGAAGCTGGAGGAGGAGGGCGACGAGATCCTCGGCGTCGAGACGTGTACCGATAATGACGACGTACTCCTGACCGCCAGCTCCGGCCAGTGCATCCGCTTCTCGGTTGGCGACGTGCGCGTCTTCCAGAGCCGTAACTCGGTTGGCGTGCGTGGCATCGCGATGGCTGACACCGACAGGGTGATTTCCATGGCGGTCATCGAGCATGTCGATGCGCCGCCGGCCGAACGCGCCGCCTATCTCAAGCGGGCCGCGTCCGAACGGCGGTTGGCTGCTGGTATACCGGGCGAAGAAGAAGAAATCGCGCTGACCAATGAAGAGGTCGACGAGGAAGCGGAGCTGTCCGATGAGCGCTACGAATTCCTCAAGGCGCATGAGCAGTTCGTGCTGACGGTTACGGAATACGGTTACGGCAAGCGCTCCTCGTCCTACGATTTCCGTCTGACCGGACGCGGCGGCAAGGGCATCCGTGCCACGGACGTCTCGAAAACAGCCGAAATCGGCAGGCTGGTGGCAACCTTCCCGGTCGGCAATGACGACCAGATCATGCTGGTGTCCGATGGCGGCACCGTCATCCGGGTGCCGGTCAACGGCATCCGTTTCGCAAGCCGGGCCACCAAGGGCGTGACCATCTTCAATACCGCCGAAGGTGAAAAGGTGGTTTCGGTCGAGCGCATTTCCGAGCCGCAATCGGACGAGGAGAGCGAAGAGACCGTTGAGGGCGGCGCCGAAATCACTCCTGCGGCGGACGCGGGCCCGGAGACTGCGGAGTAAGTCCGAAAGCGGGTCTTTAAACATGGCAACGCCGGCCCATCGGCCGGCGCGGTAGCAAGTCCAGACAGACTTGGTTCAGGCTGGCTTAGTAGTGGCGATACGGCTTGCGGGGGCCGAAGCCTTCGAAGCGTTTCGTGGTTGCCTTGACGCGGGCGCGTTGCGCCTCCTGATGCAGCCCGAATACTGTGGCGATCAGCATGGCAACGGTCATTGCGGTGGCGAGCATGTAGATCAGCATGTGCGTGTTCTCCTGCGCCTTACAACGGGCAGATGGGGTTTTGGTTTCATCTTATTAAGGTGCAACCTAGTGAACGCTCCGTGAAGGCTTCGTGATTGACGTGTTCATCTGTCGTTCATGTGCCGGAAAAGGTTCACGAACATGATCTCGATCGGATTTGCCTTTGTGAGAGAGGCTCGCTAGAAGCTCCGGCATGACCGAACGCACAGCCCTCTATGCCGGCTCCTTCGACCCGCTGACCAACGGCCATCTCGATGTGCTGAAGGCGTCGCTGGCGGTTGCAGACATTGTCTATGCCGCGATTGGCATTCATCCGGGCAAGAAGCCGCTGTTCTCCTTCGAGGAGAGGGTGCACCTCATCGAAGCGGCGACGAAGGCTGAATTTGGCCGCGACGGGGCCCGCATCAAGGTGGTCGCCTTCGACGGGCTGGTCATCGATGCCGCCAGGAAACAGGGAGCCTCGATCATGATCCGCGGCCTGCGCGACGGTACCGATCTCGACTACGAGATGCAGATGGCCGGCATGAACGAGACCATGGCGCCGGAATTGCAGACGGTTTTTCTGCCCGCCAGCCCCTCGGTGCGCACCATTACCGCCACACTTGTGCGCCAGATAGCTTCGATGGGAGGCGACATCCGCCCCTTCGTGCCGGCGGCGGTAGCCGGCGCGCTCACCGCCAAATTCGCAAAATAAAGTTTCTCGGAGAAGACCATGCAGCTGAAAAAGCTTGCCTCGTTCCTCGTCGTGCTCGCCGGTCTCGTGACCGCATCGGTCTCGGCCTATGCCGCCGATCCCGAAAACACCATGATCATCACGCTGAAGGACGGCGACGTGACCATCGCGCTTCGGCCCGATCTGGCGCCCAAGCATGTCGCGCAGATCAAGAAGCTCGTGCGTGAGCATGCCTACGACAATGTCGCTTTCCACCGCGTCATCGACGGCTTCATGGCCCAGACCGGCGACGTCAAGTTCGGCAACATGAAGAAGGGTTTCAATGCCCAGGCCGTCGGCACCGGAGGTTCCGATCTTCCCGACCTGCCGGCCGAATTCTCGCAGACCGAGCACTACAAGCGCGGCGTGGTCGGCATGGCCCGTTCGCAGGACCCGAACTCCGCCAATTCGCAGTTCTTCATCATGTTCGCGCCGGCACCGCCGCTCGATGGCCAGTACACCATCGTCGGCAATGTCGTCAGCGGCATGGAACTGGTCGACAAGATCAAGAAGGGCGATGAGGCGGACAATGGCACGGTTGCCGATCCCGACCGGATGATCAAGGTGCGCATCGCCGCCGACAAATAATTCTGTTTTGAAAAAGGATATCTGACATGGCCGAAATCAAGGACCGCGAGAACGCGCTCATAATGGAAACGACCAAGGGCGAGGTCGTCATCGAAATGTTTCCCGACCTGGCGCCCGGCCATGTCGCCCGCATCAAGGAACTGGCGCGTGAGGGCGCTTATGACGGCGTGGTGTTCCACCGCGTCATCGAAGGCTTCATGGCGCAGACCGGCGACGTCAAGTTCGGTAATTCGTCCAAGCCGACTTTCGCGCCCTCCCGCGCGGGCATGGGCGGCTCCGACAAACCGGACCTGAAGGCAGAATTCTCCAACGCCAATCACGGCCGCGGCACCTGCTCGATGGCCCGCGCCCAGAACCCGAACTCGGCCAATTCGCAGTTTTTCATCTGCTTCGACGATGCCGCGTTCCTCAACCGCCAGTACACAGTCTGGGGCCAGGTGATCGAAGGCATGGACAATGTCGACAAGATCAAGCGCGGCGAGCCGGTGCAGGACCCCGACAAGATCGTGTCGCTCAAGGTCGCGGCCGACGTCAAGTAAGGCAGATAACAATGATGGGCGTCGTCTGGTCGCTTCTCGGCATCCTGTCCGGCGCCTTCATTGCCATTCAGGCGCCAATCAATTCGCAGTTGGCGCGCGGCCTGGGGCTCCCGGTCGCGGCGGCCGCGTTTTCGTTCCTGTCGGGCGCTATCGTGCTTGGCATCATCTCCGTCACCGTGGTGAAGCTGCAAGGCATTTCGCTCGACTGGAAGGCACCGGCTCCGTGGCTGTTCGTCGCCGGCGGCATGCTCGGCGGCTTCTATGTCACGCTCTCGACGATCCTCACGCCGCGCATCGGCGCTGCCGCGCTGATGGCGTTCCTGGTGGCCGGCCAGCTGCTGGCCGGCATGCTCATCGATCGCGTCGGCTTCCTCGGTGTCGCGGTGCGTGAAATCTCGCTCGGCCGCGTTGCCGGCGCGGTGCTGCTCTTGGTCGGAGCACTGCTCGTCCGGCTCTACTGATGCGTGTCGACCTCTTCGATTTCGACCTTCCGGAGGAGCGCATCGCGCTTCGCCCGGCAGAGCCGCGCGACAGCGCCAGGATGCTTGTGGTCAAACCGGGCGCAGCACTCGACGACCGGACGGTTCGCGATCTGCCATCCTTGCTCAGGGCCGGCGATGTGCTGGTGTTCAACGACACCAAGGTCATTCCGGCGCAGCTCAAAGGCATCCGGCGGCGCGGCGAAGCACAAGCGCAGGTCGAGGCCACGCTGCACATGCGCATGGCGCCGGATCGGTGGCTGGCCTTCATGCGGCCAGGCAAGCGCGTCGCCGTCGGCGACCGCATCCATTTTGGCCATGACGGCAATTCCTGCTTCCTCGGCCAGCTCTATGCCACCGTGATCGAGAAAGGCGAGGGCGGCGAAGCACTGCTTGGCTTCGACCTGTCGGGGCCTTTCCTCGACGAAGCGTTGCACGCCGTCGGCCACATTCCGCTGCCGCCTTACATCGCCTCGAAGCGCGCCGACGACGACCGCGACCGCGCCGACTATCAGACCATCTATGCCCGGGAGGAAGGGGCGGTGGCGGCGCCCACCGCTGGCCTGCATTTCACGCCGGAGCTTTTTGCGGCACTCGACGCCAAGGGGGTCGAACGCCGCTTCGTCACCTTGCATATCGGCGCCGGCACGTTCCTGCCGGTGAAGGCGGACGACACCGCCGACCACAAGATGCATGCCGAAATCGGCTCGGTCAGCGAGGCGACCGCCGACGCCTTGAATGCAGCGAAGACGAAGGGCGGACGCATCATTGCCGTCGGCACGACCTCGCTGCGCCTGCTGGAGAGCGCCGCGCGCGAGGATGGCACGCTGGCGGCTTGGTCCGGACCGACCGATATCTTTATCACGCCCGGCTACCGCTTCCGCACGGCCGACCTGCTGATGACCAATTTCCATCTGCCGCGTTCGACGCTGTTCATGCTGGTTTCGGCCTTCAGCGGCCTCGACACGATGCGTGCGGCCTATGCGCATGCCATCAACGTCGGCTACAGGTTTTACTCCTATGGAGACGCAAGCCTGCTTTATCGAAATCGAGCGGAGGTGGGCGGTGGACGATGACCTGCATCCCAATGCGTCGATTTCCGCGCCATCCCGGCGTCAATTCATATGCGGCCTGTGTTCAATGGTGCCAACCGCTCGACATGCGGGCGCGGAGCGCGCCAATCCACGACAAGGACTTCAATGACTAAGCCGTTCAGCTTCAAGGTTCTGGCGACCGACGGGAAGGCCAGGCGCGGTCTGATCGAGATGCCGCGCGGCGAAATCCGCACGCCCGCCTTCATGCCCGTCGGTACCGGCGGCACGGTCAAAACCATGTACATGGACCAGGTGCGCGGCGTCGGTGCCGACATCATCCTGGGCAATACCTATCATCTGATGCTGCGGCCCGGTGCCGAGCGCGTGGCGCGGCTCGGCGGTCTGCACGAATTCGCCCGTTGGCCGCATCCGATCCTGACCGACAGCGGCGGTTTTCAGGTGATGTCCCTCTCGAAGCTGAGGAAACTGACCGAGAAAGGCGTCACCTTCCGGTCGCACATCGACGGCGCCCCTTATGAAATGTCGCCGGAGCGTTCGATCGAAATTCAAGGCTTGCTCGATTCCGATATCCAGATGCAACTTGACGAGTGCACGGCGCTTCCGGCCGAGCTGAGGGAGATCGAGCGCGCCATGGAATTGTCACTGCGCTGGGCGGAGCGCTGCAAGGCGGCGTTCGGCGACCAGCCCGGCAAGGCGATGTTCGGCATTGTGCAAGGTGGTGACAACGCAGCCCTGCGCGTGCGTTCGGCGCAGGCGCTGAGCGCGATGGAGTTGAAGGGCTATGCGGTTGGCGGGCTGGCCGTCGGCGAGCCGCAAGCGGTGATGCTCGAAATGCTCGACATCACCTGTCCGGAACTGCCCGCGGAGAAGCCACGCTACCTCATGGGCGTTGGCACGCCGGACGATATCCTGAAATCGGTGGCGCGCGGCATCGACATGTTCGACTGCGTGATGCCGACGCGGGCGGGCCGCCATGGCCTTGCCTATACAAGGCGCGGCAAGGTCAACCTGCGCAACGCCCGCCACGCCGACGATCCGCGCCCGCTCGACGAGGAAAGCGACTGCCCGGCGGCGCGCGATTATTCGCGTGCCTATCTGCATCATCTGGTGCGCTCGCAGGAGGCGCTCGGCGCGATGCTGCTGACCTGGAACAACCTGTCCTATTATCAGAAGCTGATGCAGGACATCCGGGCGGCGATCGAGGCCGGCAGCTTCGAGACGCGCGGGGCCGAGATTGCCGAGGGCTGGGCGAGAGGCGACATACCGGCGCTGTAACCGCTCAAGTGCTGACCGAATTCGACGCGCGCAAGCTGCAGCCGGTGATCTGGAACGTGCCGTCGGGCTGTTGCTGCAACGTGTAGACCGCCTCGTAGTCCTTGCCGTCGGGTCCGACGATCAGCACCTGCTGGACGATCGCACCCGGGCCTGTCTCCTCGACCTTGCCGAAGGAGTAGGTCTGCGGCTTGCGTACCGGCGCATAACCATTGGTCACCATGTTCATGAAGGTGTCGACGGTCGGGAAGATCTGCTTCACATTCGGCGCCGCGAAGCTGTAGGCGGTGGCGCCGTCATTGGCGATGAAGGCTTTCAGTTGGCCATCTATGGCTGCCTGGGCCGCCTTGATATCGGCATCGCCGGCAAACGCGGAGGAAGCGAGTATCAGCGGAACCAAGGCGAATGCGAAAAGCGTGCGGCGCATGACCGGTCTCCCTTGTCCTCGAAAGCCGCCATCGAAAAAGCCGTCGGCGGGTATCCTAACATACGCATGACGGCGCTTCACGGTTTCAGCGGCCGCAAATATTCGTTGCTGCGGCAGATTGCTTATGCTGACGGCCAATGAGCTGGGCTTTCCGAACACCGCACTAACGATATTCTCGGCTCCGTAGGGTCGACATCGCCAGGGCCCGCGCCGGCTAAGTGCGCATTCCAACGCTTGAAAGGCCGCCTCCAGTCTGCCAGAAGGGCCGCTTGGACCTGGAAGTTAGCGGGACGAAGCCATGAAGGCGTTTTTCGTGCAGATCAAATGCGAACTCGGCAAATCCTATGAGGTTGCCAGCGCGCTTGCCGATGCCGAGATCGCGTCGGAAATCTATTCCACCGCCGGCAATTACGATCTGCTCGCCAAATTCTATGTCGACGACGAGGAAGACGTCGGACATTTCGTCAACGAAAAGGTGCAGGTTCTGCCGGGCATCAAGGACACCTTCACCGTCGTCACGTTCCGCGCCTTCTAAAGCCCGCTCCATTCCTGATAGAATCGGGATGAGCTCTCCGTTTTTGGCGTCTGCTTTAGCCGCTGAACGCACTTGCCCGGGCACGAGGCAAAGCCTGACCAGCGTCATATTTCGGCTGCCTTAATTTTAGGCAGGCGCAAGATACTGATCGGCTGCACCCCTCAAATCACCGATTGCGCTTGATTTTCTCCGGCGAGGCCAGTGAGATGGCGTCACAGGGGAGTTTGCGATTGGCAGCGTTCGATGAAATGCTTCCGGAGGTCTCCGGACTTAGAAGACCGTATTCGGCTTATGACCGCTGGCTGAAGGAGCAGGATCCAGCCAGGCTCACCGAGAAGATGCAGGACGCCGAGCGCGTCTTCCGCAAAACCGGCATCACCTTTGCCGTCTATGGCGAGCAGGAAGCCTCCGAACGGCTCATTCCTTTCGACATCGTTCCGCGCATTATTTCCGGCCAGGAATGGCGGCGCCTGACGCAAGGCATCGAACAGCGCGTGCAGGCGCTGAACGCCTTCCTCGATGATATCTATCACCGCCAGGAGATCCTGCGCGCCGGCCGTGTTCCCAAGGACCTGATCGCCAGGAACGAGGCTTTCCTGCCCGAGATGATCGGCGTGAGGCCGCCGGCCGGCGTCTACACCCACATCATCGGCGTCGATATCGTGCGCATCAGCGAGGACGAGTTCTACGTTCTCGAGGATAATGCGCGCACCCCGTCCGGTGTCTCCTACATGCTGGAGAACCGCGAGACGATGATGCAGCTGTTCCCCGAGCTGTTCCAGAAGATCAAGGTGCGGCCGGTGGAGAACTACCCGCAACTGCTGCGCCAGTCGCTGGCGGCGGTTCGCCCCCAGAGCACCAAGGGAGTGCCGACCATCGCGGTGCTGACGCCCGGCAGCTACAATTCCGCCTATTTCGAGCACGCCTTCCTGGCCGACCAGATGGGTGTTCAACTGGTCGAGGGTCAGGATTTGCGCGTTATCGACGGCCACGTCGCGATGCGCACGACCGAAGGCTACAAGCAGATCGACGTGCTCTACCGCCGTGTGGACGATTCCTTCCTCGATCCGCTGACCTTCCGGCCGGATTCGGCTCTTGGCATACCCGGCATCATGGATGTCTACCGCGCAGGCAACATCACCATAGCCAATGCGCCGGGCACCGGCATCGCCGACGACAAGGCGATCTACTCCTACATGCCCGAGATCGTCGAATTCTACACCGGCCGCAAGGCGATCCTCGGCAACATTCCCACTTGGCGCTGTTCCGAGCCGGACAGCCTGAAATATGTGCTCGAGCACATCCACGAGCTGGTGATCAAGGAAGTCCATGGCTCCGGCGGCTACGGCATGCTGGTGGGACCGGCCGCGACCAAGCAGGAATGCGAGGACTTCGCCAAGAAGCTGGCCGCGAAGCCTTCCAACTATATCGCCCAGCCGACATTGGCGCTGTCGACCTGTCCGATCCTGACCGAGAAAGGGCTGGCGCCGCGCCATGTCGATTTGAGGCCCTATGTGCTGGTCTCCGACCGCATCCAGATCGTGCCGGGCGGGCTGACGCGGGTTGCGCTGAAGGAAGGTTCGCTGGTGGTCAATTCCTCACAAGGCGGCGGCACCAAGGATACCTGGGTGCTGGATGATTGAGCGAGTAGGGAATAGTGAGTAGCGAGTAGCGAGTAGCGATAGTATTGAATAGTCAGCTGTTGGGGGAAGCGCATGCCACATTCTATTGAGATTCAACCACTCACTACTCACTACTCACTACTTCCTATTTGTTCACTATTCCCTACTCACTAGCCCGAAGGGCCACTTCCCATGCTTCTCGGCCGCACCGCCAACGGGCTCTACTGGATGAACCGCTACATTGAGCGGGCGGAAAACATGGCAAGGTTGGTCGATGCCGGCTTGCGCATGGCGCTGACCCGGACGCAGGACGCATCCGAAGAGTGGAACTCGGTGCTGCTCAGCGCCGGTTCGGATGCCGCCTTCACACAGAAATACCAGGACTACACGGCGGCCAATGTCGCTGACTTCCTTTTGCGCGACGCGTCGAACCCGTCGAGCACGATGGCGTCGATCGAGACGGCCCGCAACAATGCGCGCATGGTGCGCACCGCGCTGACGCGCGAGACATGGGAAAGCATCAACGAAGCCTGGATGGCGCTGAAGCGGATGCTGGCGAGACCGATCGACGAGCGTGATCTGCCCAGCGTACTCGACGCCATCAAGCGCGAGACGGCGCTGATCCGCGGCTCGTTCTACGGCACCATGCTGCGCAACGAGATCTTCGACTTCTCGCAGCTCGGCACCTATGTCGAGCGTGCCGACAATACGGCGCGCATCCTCGACGTGAAATACTACGTGCTTCTGCCGTCGATCTCCTGGGTTGGCTCGACACTCGACAACTACCAATGGGAATCGATCCTGCGCTCGGTGTCGGCGCATCGCTCCTACCGCTGGGTCTATGACGCCGACTACAAACCGACCAACATTGCCGATTACCTGATCCTCAACGTCCGCATGCCGCGATCGCTGACCTTCTGCTACCGCTTCCTGGCGGAGCATCTGAAGTTTCTCGGCGACGACTATGGCGAGCGCCATGCCTGCCACGCGACGGCGGAGAAAACGCAGGCGATGCTGAGGGCAGGGTCGATCAAGGACATTTTCGATACCGGCCTGCACGAATTCCTGGCCAATTTCATCCGCGACAACACCAGGCTCGGCGATGAGATCGCACAGGACTACAGGTTTAATTGACCATGTTGCCCAACCGAAGGACCGCGTTAGCGAAAAATGGTTGCCGGTTTTCGGGCAAGTTCATGCATTCAAACGGACGATAGCCATGCGGCTGAAAATCTCTCACCGGACCGAATACCGCTATGATGCGCCCGTTCAATACCTGCTGCAGCGGCTGAGGCTGCTGCCGGTAAGCGGGCCGACACAAACGGTGCTGTCCTGGGCGTTGAAAGTCGACGGCGCGCGCGAGGAGGTGAGATTTACCGACCACTATGGCAACGACAACAGGTTGTTGAGCGTCGAGGGCGACCACGACTTCATCACGGTCGAGGCCTCGGGCGAGGTGGTGACGCGCGACACATCAGGGGTCAGCGGACCGCATCAGGGCTTCGCGCCACTCTGGTTGTTCGCGCAGGAGACGCCTTTGACCACCATAGGCAGCGGCATCCGTGGTCTTGCAGAAGCGGCCGGTACGGGCACCGATATCGAGAGGCTGCATCGGCTGATGGCAATCATAGGCGAGCGCGTCGCCTACACGCCGGGCACCACCAATGCGGCGACCCCGGCTGAAGAGGCCCTCGCGCTAAAAACCGGGGTTTGCCAGGACCATAGCCACATCTTTGCCGCCGCCGCGCGCGCCATGGGTTTTCCGTCCCGCTATGTCAGCGGCTATTTGATGATGGAGGAGGCTGTCGAGCAGGCGGCAAGCCATGCCTGGGCCGAAGCGCATGTTCCGGGCCTCGGCTGGGTTGCCTTCGATCCCGCCAATGGTATTTCTCCCGACGAGCGCTATGTGAAGGTGGCCACCGGCCGTGACTATCGTGACGCCTCGCCGGTGTCGGGAATTCGGCTGGGGCAGGCGGAAGAACAGCTTGCGGTCACCGTCACGGTAGAGCAGTAATCCCTCAGGATTCGCCGCTCAAGCAATTCCAGGAAAAGTGTGAAACGGTTTTCCGTCCGGAATTGCGTCACTCTAGAAGAGATTCCATGACCTATTGCGTCGGCCTGAAGATCGATCGCGGGCTCGTGTTTATGTCGGACACGCGCACCAATGCCGGCATGGATTCGATCTCGACTTTCAAGAAGATGCATGTCTGGGAACAGCCGGGCGAGCGCGTCATCGTGCTGATGTCCGCCGGCAATCTGGCGACGACACAGGCCGTGGTCAGCCTCCTCGAGGAGCGCACCAAGGCCGTGGCGGACCGCCATGCCACGCTGCTCGAAACACCGTCGATGTATCAGACGGTGCGGCTGGTCGGCGACACGGTCAAGGAGGTGATCGCCCATTCGTCGCCTGTCGGCGAGAAGGCCGATTCCTACTTCAATGCTTCCTTCATCCTGGGTGGACAGATCAAGGGCAGCCCGCCACGGCTGTTCATGATCTATCCGGAAGGCAATTTCATCGAATCAACCGACGACACTCCATTCTTCCAGATCGGCGAGACCAAATACGGCAAGCCGATCATCATCCGCGCCTATGAGCGGACGATGAGTCTTGCCGAGACCGTGAAGCTGCTTCTGGTGTCATTTGATTCGACGTTGAAGTCGAACCTGTCGGTTGGTTTGCCGCTCGACCTTCTGTTCCTGGAGAAGGATGCTTTCCAGGTCGGCCTGAAGAAACGGATCGGCCAGGACGACCAATATTACCGCGCTATTTCCGAAGGCTGGTCGAATGCGTTGAAGTCAGCCTTTGCCAGCCTGCCGGACTTCCCGGGATAGTGCTGCCGCGAGGCCTCGCCGATTGCCCCATTCTATTTAACATGTTAATCAAAAGACGGCTAGGGCAACCAGCCCGCTCGCCGGCTGTTGGGAGAAGAGCATGGACAATGAAGAGTTCCGCGACTGGTCGAGGCGAGCCGCCGACTGGGGCGCCGACTATCGCGCCAGCCTGCGCGACCGGCCGGTGCGGCCAGCGATTGCCCCGGGCAAGATATTCAGGAGCATCGAAGCCTCTCCACCCGAAGCTTCGGAGCCGATGGACACGATCTTCGCCGATTTCGAAGCGAAGATCGTGCCCGGCATGACGCATTGGCAGCATCCGCGCTTCTTCGCCTACTTTCCGGCCAACGCCGCGCCGGTCTCGGTGGTGGCCGAGTATCTGGTTTCGGCGATGGCCGCGCAATGCATGCTCTGGCAGACCTCTCCGGCGGCAACCGAGCTTGAAACGCGCACCGTCGACTGGATGCGCCAAGCGCTCGGCCTGCCGGAAGGGTTCTCCGGCGTGATCCAGGATTCGGCCTCGTCGGCGACGCTCAACGCGGTGCTGACCATGCGCGAGCGGGCGCTGGACTGGCAGGGCAACAAGAAGGGACTGGCCGGGCAGGCGCGGTTGCGCATCTATTCCTCCGACCAGGTGCACACGTCGATCGACCGCGCAATATGGGTTGCCGGTATCGGCGAGGACAATCTTGTCCGCATCCCGGTGGCAGGTCGCTTTCGCGCAATGGACACCGCAGCTCTTGAAGCGGCGATCGTCGCCGACAGGAATGCGGGCCTGCTGCCGGCGGGCATCATCGCCTGTGTTGGCGGCACAAGCACTGGCGGCACCGACGACATCTCCGGCGTAGCCGCCGTCGCCAGGCGGTATGGCCTTTACCTTCATGTCGATGCCGCATGGGCCGGGTCGGCGATGATCTGTCCGGAGTACCGGCACTTCTGGACAGGTATCGAAGGTGCGGATTCGATCGTCTTCAATCCGCACAAATGGCTGGGCGCGCAGTTCGACTGTTCGATCCAGTTCCTGCGCGACCCGGAAAGCCATGTCAGGACGCTGGCCATCAAGCCGGACTATTTGAAGACCCATGGCCACGACGGCGTCATCAACTATTCCGAATGGTCAGTGCCGCTCGGCCGACGCTTCCGTGCCCTGAAACTGTGGTTCCTGTTGCGTGCGCATGGGCTGGAAAACCTGCGCGCCATGATCCGCAACCATGTCGCCTGGAGCGAAGGCCTTGCCGCCCGGCTGGCCGGGGAGGCTGATTTCGAGATCGTCAGCCAACCGATGCTGTCGCTGTTTTCGTTCCGGCACAAGCCGGCCTCAAGCGCCGATGACGATGAGCACAATCTGCGGCTGGTCAATGCGATCAACGATGATGGCCGAATCTATCTGACGCAGACGCGGGTCGATGGGCGGGTGGCAATTCGCTTCCAGGTCGGGCAGTTCGAAGCGACCGCTGAAGATGTCGATGTGGCTTTTGCCGTCATCAGGGAAATCGCGCGCGGCATGGCCTGATCCGGCCCGGGCGAGGTTGCGTTCCCGCCTGCATCCGCACGCAGCCAATTTCCGTTGGCCGGCTCACGCCTTTTCACTGCTTTCGTTTTCAGCTATAGACAAGAAAAACGAAAAGGGGAGCTAACCCGATGTATCTGTCGCCGCGCCATGCCGAGATCGTCCAGATGGCGAAGGACCATGGACGCGTGCTGGTCGACGATCTGGCCACGCATTTCAACGTGACTCCGCAGACCATACGCAAGGACCTCAACGATTTGTGCGACCAGCGGCTGCTTTCGCGCATCCATGGTGGCGCCTTGTTCCCGTCCGGCATCGAGAACATGGAGTATGAGGCCAGGCGCAAGATCGCCGCCGAAGAGAAGGAATCGATCGGCCGTGCCGCGGCCAGGCTGATCCCCGACAACGCCTCCCTGTTCATCAACATCGGCACAACGACGGAGGCGGTCAGCAAGGCCTTGCTCGATCACAACGGCTTGATGGTGATAACCAATAACATCAATGTTGCCAATAGGATGCGTATCTATCCCTCGATCGAGGTTGTGATTGCCGGTGGCGTGGTCCGCGGCTCGGACGGCGGCGTCGTCGGTGAGGCGGCGGTCGACTTCATCAGGCAATTCAAGGTCGACTATGCCGTCATTGGTGCCTCGGCCATCGACCATGACGGCGCGTTGCTCGACTTCGATTTTCGCGAAGTGAAGGTGGCGCAGGCGATCATCGCCAATGCCAGGCACGTCATCCTGGTATCCGACCAGACCAAGTTCGAACGCACTGCGCCGGTGCGCATCGGCCATCTGTCGCAGGTCAACACTTTCATCACCGACCGCTGCGATATCCCGTCGGTGCGCAAAATCTGCCAGGAGGCCGAGGTCCAGCTAATCGAGACGGCACTCGGCTGAAAAGCGGCACTGCCATCGCTAGGGCTCTGCGATATTTCGTTTGACATTCGTTATCGGTTCGAAATAATTCCGCTACGGTTTCGCTAAATGCCCAGAAGGTGCAGTGCGAAATCGTGGAGGGCTTTGTGGACGCATCTTCAATCCGTGACATCTTCGTCATAGGTGGCGGCATCAACGGCTGCGGCATTGCCCGTGATGCCGTCGGGCGCGGGTTTTCGGTCTTTTTGGCAGAGATGAACGACCTTGCCAGCGGAACCTCCTCCGGCTCGACCAAGCTGATCCATGGCGGCCTGCGCTACCTCGAATTCTACGAATTCCGCCTGGTGCGCGAGGCGCTGATGGAGCGCGAGGTTCTGTGGAAGAACGCGCCGCACATCATCTGGCCGATGCGCTTCGTGCTGCCCTGTGCCAAGGGCCTGCGTCCCGCCTGGCTGATCAGGCTCGGCCTGTTCCTCTACGACCACATTGGCGGGCGCAAATTGCTGCCATCGACCAGGACACTCGACATGGCGAGCGATCCGGCGACCAAACCTCTGAAACCATTGTTCAAAAAGGCTTTCGAATATTCAGACGGCTGGGTCAATGATGCGCGCCTGGTGGCGCTCAACGCACGCGATGCCGCCGATCGCGGCGCGACGATCCGGACCCGCACGAAGGTGGTCGGAGCCCGTCGTGAAGGCGGCATGTGGGTGATCAAGATCGAGAACCAGCAGACCGGCGATACCGAGGAGATCAGGGCCCGATTGCTGGTCAATGCCGCCGGACCGTGGGTCGACCACGTGCTCTCCGACGTCGTCGGCCTCAACGATGTGCACAATGTCCGCCTCGTGCAGGGCAGCCATATCGTCATCGCCAAGAAATTCGACGATCCGCGCGCTTATTTTTTCCAGAACAAGGATGGCCGCGTCATTTTCGCCATTCCGTACGAGGAAGAGTTCACGCTGGTCGGCACCACCGACCAGGATTATCCCGGCGATCCGCACGACGTGAAGATCAGCGATGCCGAGATCGACTATCTCTGCGCCGCGGCCAGCGAATATTTCGCCCAGCCCGTCAAGCGCTCGGACATCGTCTGGACCTATTCGGCCGTGCGTCCGCTCTATGATGACGGTGCCTCCAAGGCGCAGGAAGCAACGCGCGACTATGTGCTGAAGGCCGATGGCGGCGAGGGGGCCGCGCCGATCGTCAATGCCTTCGGCGGCAAGATCACCACCTACCGCCGGCTGTCGGAATCGATGCTGGAGAAGATCGAGGGGTTCCTCGGCAAGCGCGGCAAGCCATGGACCGCCAACGCCCCCTTGCCGGGCGGCGATTTCCCGGCCACCGGGTTCGACGCGCAAGTGGCGAAGCTGAAGGCCGCCTATCCGTTCCTCGACGCGCGCCTCGCTCGCCGCCTGACCCGGCTTTACGGGACGCGCGCTCAGGTTCTGCTCGGCTTGGCAAAGTCGAATGCCGAGCTCGGCCGCTATTTCGGCGGCGACCTCTACGAGGCCGAGGTACGCTATCTCGTTGAAAACGAATGGGCGGTCACATCGGAAGATGTGCTGTGGCGCCGGACCAAGCGAGGCCTGCATCTCAACCGCGAGCAGGTCGCGGCACTCGATGAATTCATGAGCGGTCTAAGCCGGCGGCATGTAGCCGCTGCCTGAACGAAAAGGTTTTGAACTCGAGAGCTGGCAGAAACAGAAACGATCCTATGCGGGCGCTCGCGCCCGTGTGAAATTGGGGGAGGCGGCATGTTGCCCGTCTCCCTTCTTTATATCAAGCGGAGGACGTTTGAATGAGCGGTTTTGTGCTGGCAATCGACCAGGGCACGACATCAACCCGGGCAATTCTGTTCGATGGCCAGATGAAGGTCGTGGGCACCGGCCAGCAGGAATTCACCCAGCACTATCCGGCATCCGGTTGGGTCGAGCATGATCCGGAAGAAATCTGGGCAAGCGTCGTGACGACCGTGAAGGCCGCGCTGAACAGCGCCGGCCGAGATGCGTCCGAGGTGGCCGCGCTCGGCATCACCAACCAGCGCGAGACCGTCGTCATCTGGGACAAGGCGACCGGCAAGGCGGTCCACAACGCAGTCGTATGGCAGGACCGGCGCACCGCGCCGCTTTGCCAGAAGCTGAAGAAGCGGGGATTGGAAGAGAAATTCACGCGCAAGACAGGGTTGCTGCTCGATCCCTATTTCTCCGGCACCAAGATCGCTTGGATGCTCGACAAGGTGAGGGGCGCAAGGCGGCGCGCCGAGAAAGGCGAATTGCTGGCCGGCACCATCGACTGCTTCCTGATCTGGCGGCTGACCGGCGGCAAGGTCCATGCCACCGACGCCACCAACGCCTCGCGCACGCTTGTCTACAACATCGCTGAGAATATTTGGGACGATGAACTGCTTTCGATCCTGCGCATTCCCGCCGCGATGCTGCCCGAAGTGAAGGATTGCGCCGATGACTATGGATTCACGGATAAAAGCCTGTTTGGCGCCGAGATAAGAATCCTCGGTGTCGCCGGCGACCAGCATGCCGCGACCATCGGCCAGGCCTGCTTCGAGCCAGGCATGATGAAATCCACCTATGGCACAGGCTGCTTCGCGCTGCTCAACACCGGCGGCGATCTGGTGCGTTCAAGGAACCGGCTGCTGACCACCATTGCCTATCGGCTGAACGGCAAGACGACCTATGCGCTGGAAGGCTCGATCTTCATAGCCGGGGCCGCCGTGCAATGGTTGCGCGACGGCATCAAGGTGATCGGCAAGGCCGAGCAGAGCGGCAAACTGGCTGCCGAGGCCGATCCGACGCAGAACGTCTATCTGGTGCCGGCCTTCGTCGGATTGGGCGCGCCGCATTGGGACGCGGAGGCGCGCGGCGCCATTTTTGGGCTGACCCGCAATTCCGGCCCGGCGGAATTCGCCCGCGCGGCGCTCGAATCCGTCGCCTACCAGACCCGCGACCTGCTGGACGCCATGCACAAGGACTGGAAAGGCGCCGCAGCCACGGTGCTTCGCGTGGATGGCGGCATGGTGGCGTCGGACTGGACGATGCAGCGCCTGGCCGACATACTCGACGCGCCGGTCGACCGCCCGACCATACTGGAGACGACCGCGCTGGGTGCGGCCTGGCTCGCCGGCTCGAAGGCAGGCGTGTGGCCCAAGGCGAAGGAATTCGCCAAGACCTGGGCGCTCGACCGGCGATTCAAACCGGACATGGACGTCGCCACACGATCCGCCAAACTGGCAGGCTGGCGCGATGCCGTGCGCAGGACGCTGAGCTCGCAATAAGGGACATGGGCGGATTGATGTGGGGGAAATGAAGCCAGATTGGTATTCTGATTGGCGCGACGAGGCCTTCGAACAGCTGAAGGTCAAGAACGAGCGCCTGCACAAGGATTTCCGCCTCGGCACCTGGCCGCGCTATAACTACGACCTGAAAACTGGGAAGCTCCTGTTCTCGGAGGAAGGAACGGTCAAGGTCATTGCCGAGATCCAGATCGCGGGCACCACGAGCGCCAAGGCAAACAACTGGCTCTGGGCCTGGGCAAATCCAAATTTGCCTGGCGAACTCCTCGGCGACGCAAAGCTGGTTCGGTCCTTCGGGGAGAAGAATGGCATAGACGAACTGGCCCAGGCCTATGTGACGGACGGGAACGACGACCTTGAACCGCTCGGTTGGGAACTGACCGGAGCAATGGTGCGGATTTGCAACGCCCTTGGCGCCTATCGCTCTCCGAGCGGCGAAAGCGGTGGACTGTATCTGATCATCAAAAGTATCGGTTGGGCCAATTGATTCGGTCTACGATTTCAACACCATGGGAAACCCCGCGCCTTTCCGGCGCGGGGTTAAAGAGACTCGTCAGCAGTCCTTGCTAACTCCAATCAGTAGGGGGAGCGGCACTCCCGGCGAGGACCATTGTTCGGCTGGAAAGTATTGTCCGAGGCGCGGTAACTCCGGTAATGGTCGTAGCACCACTGCACGTGGGCATCGCCTTCGTAAACGCGGTGGTTCTCGCTATTGACGATCGCGCCAGTGATCAGCGCGCCGGTGGCGAAGGCCGCGAGCGGGAACCAGTAGTCGCCATGGCGGCGATAGCCGCGGTGATATTCACGATAGCCGCGATGGCCATTCCAATACATGTCGCCGTTGCGAGCAAAGCTGCGATTGCGCGAGAAACTGCGATTGAACGGACGGTTTCGCCTCCATTCCTGATATTGCACCGTCTGCACGTCCGGCGTTGCGATCTTGGGCATGGGCACGTAGGTCGGCTGGGCGTTGGCCGGCACGGCCTCCGCAGCAATGAATGTGGCTGAGAGGGCGACAGCAAGAAGGCCCGATTTGACTCTGCTCATGGTATTCTCCTCGAGGGTTTTGCGAACGTCCCTGTCGACGGGAAACGAACGTCGCACGCGATTTGTTCCGCGGGAGGCGGGCAGGGTGAAGATCGTGGCCCACTCCTGACGTGCTGCCCGCCCGACCGGTACCAGCAGGCAAAGGGGTCGCGATTTAGGGCGATGAAGCGGCTGCCGAGCCGTCTTTTCCGGTTGACCGGTCGCGGCACTCTCCCTATGTTCCGCGCAATTTCGGGGGCGGCCTTTTCGAGCCCGCGGGAGCGCGTAGCTCAGCCGGTAGAGCAACTGACTTTTAATCAGTAGGTCATGGGTTCGAATCCCATCGCGCTCACCATCGCTCAGGTGTACGGCCCGGAGACATGGGTGACAGAGCGTACCTAAGACATGGGTGACAATCTCGTGCCGAACGGATTGTCGATG
>NZ_VFUZ01000061.1 GCF_006658505.1 Mesorhizobium sp. B2-4-15 | reverse complement strand
TCAACACCTCCGGCCAAAAGCCAAAAGTGTTACCCATGTGTCCGGTACAAATCGTCACCTATGTCTCGGGTCGCTCATCTCCCAACGTTCCCTTTCGCAGAAATTTCTACGCTTCCATCTCTGCAAATAGCTGAATCGCTGGTCTTTTCGTAGAGAACGACGTGACCAGCCGCGTTTCGCGGAGATCTGGGCGTACTTGGTCCAACGGCGCCCTGGGATGGTATTTCCGTTGGTATTGGGCATCCTGTTGGTATCAAAAAGCCAAAGTGAGGTCCCATCAATGGCCCTATCCCGACGTCAAATGCCGAAATGCCAGACCCGCCTCCAAGCTCGTTAAACTGTCTGACGGTGGTGGGCTCCAACTTCGGGTGCAACCCACCGGATCTCGGCTGTGGCGCCTCGCCTATGGATTTGAAGGAAAGCAGAAGCTTCTGGCGCTAGGCGGCTAAATGCGCGCCGGCGCCAGCGTGAACACTTCCGTCAATGTTTGCCTGCCGTGGGATCTTCAGTTCGCCGGGCGTGACGATCACGATAGCGCTCAGAGCTGGCGGCGATCCCTGAGCGCTCGAGAACGGGGCGCGCGGGTGAAGTAACCACGTCGGGCCGGACGAGATCTTCCATCGCTATCTGACACCTAAATGGGCTTTCCTGCCCACCAGCGGTGCAGGCGCGGCGATTGACGGCGGTCGTTTCAACCGGCCGGGCGTCGAAGCACTTTATCTGTCCCGTTCGACCCAGACGGCTCTTGACGAATACAAGCAGGGTGCCAGCATCACCCCGCCGGCCACCCTTGCGGCTTACAAGATCACGCTCGCTGAGGTGACCGACCTTTCGCAGGAATTCGACCCGGACATCTGGGACGGCGCCCCCGACGCCCTCAGGTGACATTCGGAGGCCCAGATGCGCCAAGCTCGGGCCCCGGCGCGAGGTGTGAGCGTCTCAATTGGGGCCGTGTATGGACGGCTCTCCGTTGGCAAGGGATTCTTTGAGCTTTGCCTTTGCTGGTTGGTGCGGCCATGT
>NZ_VFUZ01000060.1 GCF_006658505.1 Mesorhizobium sp. B2-4-15 | reverse complement strand
CTAGAGCGTTTCACGTTTTGACGGAAGCGTAGCCGGCGTTTGCGAAATAGTTCTTGCATTCGTTGGCCTCGATCGTTTCGACGAGGTGGCCGATATGGCGCCAGGTATCCTCGACGGTGCGTTTCTGAGCTTGGCGCATCCAGTGTTTGATCTTGGCAAAGGCCTGCTCGATGGGGTTAAGGTCTGGCGAGTAAGGCGGCAGATACCAAAGCCTGGCGCCGGCAGCCTTTATCATCTGCCTGATGGCCGCCGACTTATGGCTTCCCAGATTGTCCATGACGACGATATCACCGGGCTTCAACACGGCGATGAGCTGTTGCTCGACATAGGCACGGAAGCACTGGCCATTAATCGGTCCGTCGAAGACGCAAGGCGCCGCGAGCCGATCCCAGCGCAGCGCGCCGAGGAAGGTCAGCGTACGCCAATGACCATGTGGAGCCAGGCCGCGTAGTCGCTTGCCCTTCGGCCCCCAGCCTCGCAGCGGAGCCATGTTGGTCTTGATCCAAGTCTCATCGATGAAGACCAGGCGCTGCGGATCCAGGCTGGCCTGCCAGGACCGCCATCGCCGACGCCTGCGAGCAATATCAGCCCGGGCCTGCTCAAGGGCGAACAGCGTTTTTTTTGAAGCTCAGGCCCTCGCGCCTCAAGAACATCCAGACCGCATTGTGTGAGACCACCACCCCGCGTGCGGCCAACTCGTCCTTAAGCCGGTGCAGCGACAGATCCGAGGTTTGATTGATCCGCTCCACAATGAAGGCCCGATGTGGCTCCAAAACCCGCTTACGGTGCCCTCCCATCTTGCCTGGCGCCACCGAACCGGTGGACCGGTAACGCTGCGACCACTTCACCACCGAGGAGACGGCGACGCCAAAGCGCGACGCCACCACACGGCAGCTCTCGCCGGCGCCGACTGCCTCAACAACACGCTCACGAAGATCGTTCGAAAGGGCTCGCGTCATCAGATGCTGGCCTCCGTCCAGCCTGCATCTTGAATCACAAAACGGAGCCCGTGGGAATCCTACGATTCTCTCAAGCTATGAAACGCTCTA
>NZ_VFUZ01000006.1 GCF_006658505.1 Mesorhizobium sp. B2-4-15 | reverse complement strand
TGAACGACGCGGTGTGGCCGTCGCTTAGATCGACGTCGGTGAAGGAGACGGTGCCTGCGGCACTGAGGGAATCGGTGGTGTCTGGAGTGGTCGGGGCATCTTCGACGACGGCGCCATTCTGAGTACCGCTGGTGATCGAGACGATGTCGTTGGTGCCGGTGATGGTGATGGTCAGCTGCGCAGTATCGGTAAGCCCGTGAGGGTCACGCACGGTGTACGTAAACACCTCACTGACTGTGACCCCATCTGCCAGCGCATTAGTGTCCACGTCGCTGTTGTTTAATGCGTACGTATAAGTTCCATTCGCATTCAAGGTGAGTGAGCCATAGGTGCCCACCAACGCAGATCCGACCGTGCCGGCACTTCCAGATCCAGCTTCCGCACCTGTACGAACCGCAGACACGACCAGCGTGGCTTGGCCATCATCGGAATCCGTATCATTAAGCAGCACGTTGCCTGCCGCCGTGGGATCGCCCGCGAACAGTGTATTCCCCGGGCCGACGCCGGCCTCGCGCACTTGGTCCGCTGCATTCGTATCATCGAAGCCAACGGGCGCAGTCGGATCGAGACCGAAAGAAACCTGCTCGATCGCAGAGACTTTGAGGTTAATGCTTGTGAAGGTAAATTCTGCTTGACCCGCTTGGCCGGTGTTAGCATTGGAGTTTGCCGCAATGAACGCACGAAACTGGGCAAGTTCAGCGTTGAATGTTGTCATGAATGACGCGTTAAGCAGTTGATCATTGCTCAAATAGATAACGAGGGTATCGATCTCCGCCGTGCCTTTCGCAGCACTGCCGTTGCCCCCATCGTAGATGTCGTAACCGGAAAAAGCAGTTTGTCCGACCGTTGTCCCCGTACCGTAGACCTGGCTGCCAATCTTGTACTGATTTTCCCAGGCCCGATAGATGAGGGTGTCGGCTCCGGATCCGCCTAATACCGTATCGAAACCACTGCCTCCATCCAGCGTGTCGGCGCCAGATCCGCCATTCAGGCGGTCGTTTCCGGCTCCTCCCGACAGCACATCATCACCGCTGCCGCCGACGAGATTGTCGTTGCTGATTGTGCCGATGGTCGTTCCCATGCCAATCCCCTATCGTACTCGTTGTTCTTGTCGGTCAAAGGTTGCCGCTTCGGGCCGCCTGCTGCGTGGTCCGATCAAAAATGCACCCCATGTGGGCAAACTCGCCATTTTCGAAAGTGGGCTTGATCCTGCGCAAGAGCGCCAGGATCATATGAGTCCGCACTCAGCCCAATGACATTTCCAAGGACGCCAGGCGGCCACGCTTCCCCTGAACGCAGCTTGACGCCCGACGAAAATTTGCAACCTGAACCCGGGGGGCTTTGTGCCTGTCCAGGCGGAAAACTCGCTATCGATGAAGCAAAAATGTCTTTGCGCAGTCGTCGCTCAAAGAATCGAGAAAAATCTTGCGAGGAGGGAAAAGCGACAGCCGTACCGTCAACGAAACTGAAGGCGTTATCGCCGGCTTTGGATGCGTCGCAAAACGATATTGCAATGCAATCGCCACCCATGGTTCGAGAACAAATCACCCCTAAACCCACCCTTACTTGCACTCATTTGCAAATACAGATGCCCCCACACCTGTTCACACCCGCCTTGTAAGCTTAAGCCATTCTCCTCTCAGACAATACGATCAGGGCTCGACGACGTAGCTGCTGATTTCTGTCAGCCGCTGCGTTCCCTTTAGTCTATGGCGTAGAGTCCCCTCGTTCATCATCGACGTTTTTTTAGCGCTTGCTCATATTAACACATTCCTAACGCTAATAAAGTGTAAGCGTCAACGTCCAAACAGAGGAACAGTTAACGGTCGCAAATCGCGTGTCAGCAGGGCTGGCGCGTGATAGCCGAAGGAAGAAGTCGTGTGCCCCCGCCTCACTGTGGGGCTGGCGGTGATGGCAAGTTTCTTGGCATTGCCCGGGCCTGGTGAAAGTAGGCCAACAGGTCAACCGATCCAGGTCGCGCTTTGTGATCGAAGCTTTCGTGGGATCGTCTTGGAAATGGATGAATCATGAAACCGGGTGGTGCCCCGACAGGATAGCGCGGCAAATGGCTGATCCAACCCAAAGTGCCGCGAGGTGTGGTTTCTCAAGGCCTCGCCTGCAATCGATCCGCCTATCCGTAAGGAGGTGTTATATGGTGAGGTTAGCGCCGGAACGGCCGTTTTCGGAAAACGCGCCGATCGACAGACGGCCGGACCGCCCTCGATAACCCCGACGATACTCCGTTAATCCGATGGAAAAGTGCGCCACGACGGTTCGAGCGTTGTCCCATGCAGCCAACACCTCGCGCGCCGCAGAGTGAAATCCGCTTGAGACACAGAAAGAAGCCCTGTCCGCCGGACGGGCTTCGCCATGTCTGATCCGCCGCCTTAAAAACAGCCGGTTCGATCCGGCAGCTAAGCCTTGGCAGCAACTTTGCGCGGTTTCTTGACGGGGGACTTTGCGGCCACAGGCGTGGTCGCCGCGCGAATCCGTTTCGGTGCGGGTGTCAACGCCGTTCTCAAATTAGGTGACGATGGCGCGCGGAATTAGCTGGCGCGCCTTGCATCAGCTTACTGAACGGTTTTTGGACAGGGGAACGGGTGACCTCGTCCTTCGGCGTGAGAGCATTCGGTACAGCAGTTGCGAACCGCATGATCAAGTCACCTAGGTGTTTCATCCCGACCTTTAATGGTGCATTATTTTCCCCTGATTGGAAGGAGGCACTATGGGCCAGGTTCTGCATGGGCGCGCCACAACGACAGAGGCAATCCGTCGAGCAATACAAAATAGTCAAGAGAGCCTGAGAGCGCTTTCGAAGCGCTACGGCATCAATCAGAAGACGGTCATCAAGTGGAAGGGGCGCACTTCGGTCGCCGATCTGCCGACTGGACCTAAAGACCCGAAGTCGACGGTGCTGTCGATCGAGGTCATCGTCGCTTTCCGCAAGCATACGCTGCTGCCGTTGGATGACTGTCTTTACGCGCTCCAGCCACGGCCAAGGTGTGACACCCGAAACCAAGGCCAAGCCGGGTTATAGTCGTTTAGACCGAGCGTAATCATACCTTGGCGAAACAAGTCCCAGAAGGCGTCGCGGGCCAATTCGGTATCGAAGAGATGAGCGAATTGGCGCCATGGCTGACCCGGGCGCCCGCCGGCGTTCCTCCTTCCCGTCGCGCGAACTCGTCGGCGAGTTCCGAAATCAGAGATGCCCACTGTCGAGGAGGATCGTTGGGCCGCACTACGATATCGAGATGGCCTCTCGAATCTCTTCGTAGCTATGCTGTTGGGCGTTGTAGCTCATTCCCGTCCGGTTCCCAGTAGTCGGCCTAGTGGTTCCCATACCCCAGCTGCGCACAGGCCATCTGCCCTCTGCGTCCTTTTCCTCTACTGTGAAATGAAAATGCTTGAATCGACGTGCTTCGAAGCGAGGTAGCATGTCCGAAAATTGCTCTCTGATGACGTAGAGGGAGAGGCTAAGCGACGGCAGCTCACTGGTCTCAAAAAGAACACCCGCATCGGGGTGCTCCGTCTTCATGGGAGTGGGGGCCATGATCATGACGATTCCAGGCCATCTGAATGCTGCATTGGGAGTGATTTAGGCCTGACAAACGCCGCCGAAATTACGCGACGCTAAGACGCAAGGCATTGAAAATAAAACTAAATCATCTCTAGGACATTCGATGGCTTGGCACATAGAGTTTGATCCTGGCGGCCTGCCTGACGGGCCTTCCACATATTGCCACCACGATTTTTCCAAGTGCCGTCATCGCGTCCAGGACTCGTGACGGTACTTTTTTGCTATTTGAAAATAAAAGGGTTTTTCTGCCACGGTCCGTCCAAATTGTACTGACGGTACTTTTGAGGAACGAGGTTGGGATGTTGACGGACGCTGCCCTCTAAGCGTTGAAAACCAAAGGACGAAATCCACAAGGTCGCCGACCGCGATGGCATGTAGGTTCGCGTCATGCCGAGTGGAGCGATCTCGTTTCGCTTGGATTACAGGCTCAACAACCGGCGCGAGACCGTGTATCTCGGGAAGTACGGACACGACGGAATCTCACTCGCCCGGGCACGGGAGAAGTGTCTGGATGCCAAGCGGGCGATTGGCGAAGGACGATCGCCCGCGATTGAGAAGCAGCGAGACAGACGGTGCCCGAAAGAGGCGAAGAGTTTTGGCGAGTTCGGTGAGAGGTGGCTCACAACAGCGCCGATGGCGGACAGCACCCGGGCCATGCGGCGTCATATCTATGAATGGGATCTTCTGCCCGTGTGGCGCAATCGTCTCTTGCCTGAGATCACCCCTGACGATCCAAAAGCGCAGTTGCCAAGGTTGTCGAACGCGGTGCTCGGCGACGGCGATCCATGCGCGAGACATCCTGAAGCAAATCTACGCTTTTGCGATCCTGCATGGGGAGAGGGTCGCCAAGGCTTGGGAGCTGATCGAAGAGATCGAAGCGCTTGGCGGTATGACGAAAGCCGTGGCTACCGGCATGCCAAAGAGGATGCTCGAGGAAGCCGCGACGCATCGCCAGGCGGCGGTCGATGCGGGGCGAAGAAGTGATCGTAGGCGTCAACAAATACCGCTTGGAGAACGAGGACCACCTCGAAATCCTCAACATCGACAATGCCGCGGTACGACTTGCGCAGATCAGGCGCATCTCAGGAAACCAAGCGCGTGCGTGGTCCCGACAACGTCGCAGCCGCGCTGAGGGCGTTAACCGGCATCGCCTGCGACGGCAACGGAATTCTACTTGCCGGCGCCATCGGCGCCGCAAGGGCTCGAGCCACCGTTGGCGAGATTTCAGACGGCTGGCCGACAGCTGGGTATTCAAGGGCGGGACCTGTCTCGAGGGACAGCAAACAAAATCGCATCGCCGTAGGGGCTATTTTTCAAGTCATCGCGAGGAACCGCTGAGCGTCGCGTCCGAGCCTACAACGAGTTTGACCCAAGCGATCTCAGAGCGACGGAAGCACACGCCTGATGTGATTGGCAAACGCCTCAACCGCAGGTGACCGTTCGGAATCGGCAAAAGCGATCAAAACACCAAGCCGGGACAACTGCGGGAGCGGTGACGTTAAGACAAAAAGATCAGGCGGCACAGCTTCCTGAGTCATGACGCTTACAGCCAGACCAGAGCGGGCGACGGCTATCAAGCCAGCGAGGCTGTTGCTGGCATATGATATTCTATAGCGCAGCCCGGCCCGAGCCATGGCGTCGCAGGCTGCTCTATGGTCCATGGCATTCGATGCCGGCAATGCCAGGGGAACGGTGTCGCCAAAATTGTGAAGCTCCAGTGTCGGCTTGCTGCCCACCCACACGAGCGCTTCCGTTCTCACGATATCCCTCGAGGCGCTTGCATCGGGAATCGAGACAAGCGCCAAGTCGATTTGCCTTGAATGCAGGAGCGTGCGCAGTTCAACCGTCGGCGCCGAAACAACCTTGATTTCGACATCGGGATGAATGTTTCCGAAGCTCTTCAAGAGCGTGGGAAAGAACGCGATTAAATAGTCTTCCGGGCTGCCGAAAGTCATCGATCCACGCAAGCCCTTGTCCGAGAGTGCCGAAACCGCCTCGTCGTGAATTTTGAGAATGCGCTCGGCATAGGCCAGGAAGCGCTCTCCGTTTCCGGTGAGGCGGACTCCGCTGCCGCTCCGGTGAAACAGGCTTTGGCCAAGCGCCTCCTCAAGCCGCTGTATCTGCATGGTCACTGCGGATTGCGTGCGCCCGACCTGTATCGCTGTCGCACTCAGGGTTCCCGAGTGGGCCGCACGAACGAACGTCGCCAGAAGCCTGAGATCGAGTGGAGCTTGCATATCAATTCTGCTGATATCGGAATCCGAATACTATCAATTTTACTGCAGTCACGCCAGCCGCTAGTTGTCTGTCGAGCGTCTTTACGGGAGTGTGGGATGGCGAAAAACTTGGACAGCGGATTTTGGGCTTCGGCCAGGAACCACCTCATACGCTATGGCGGCACGTTCGAGCCCGCCATCATCGAACGCGCCGCTGGCTCATTCGTCTACGATGCGGACGACCGGCCCATCCTCGATTTCACCTCCGGCCAGATGAGCGCACTGCTCGGGCATTCCCACCCGAGGATCGTTTCGACGGTCAGCCGCCAGGTCGAGAGGGTCGCACACCTCTTCAGTGGCATGCTGTCGCGTCCAGTGGTCGAACTTGCCGAACGCCTCGCCGCTCTGGCACCTGGCCTCGAGCGGTCGCTGTTGCTTTCGACGGGCGCCGAGTCGAACGAAGCAGCCATCCGCATGGCAAAGCTGGTAACCGGCAAGCACGAGATCGTAGCCTTCTCGAAGAGCTGGCACGGGATGACGGGAGCCGCCGCGTCGGCGACCTACAGCGCTGGCCGCAAGGGCTATGGACCTGCTGCTGTTGGATCGCTTGCAATCCCCGCACCCAACAGTTTCCGCCCGCGCTTCAAGCATGTGGACGGGTCCCTGGACTGGCGCACGGAGCTGGACGATGCATTTGGCCTGGTCGACAGCCAGTCGACCGGCAACCTCGCGGCTTTTGTCGCCGAGCCGATCCTGTCGAGCGGCGGCATGCTGGAGCTGCCGCTGGGCTATCTCGCGGCGCTGAGGCAGAAATGCCGCGAACGCGGCATGCTGCTCATCCTCGACGAGGCGCAGACCGGCATAGGCCGGACGGGAAGCATGTTCGCTTTTCAGCGGGACGGGGTGACTCCGGACATTCTGACACTCTCCAAGACCATCGGTGCGGGCCTCCCTTTGTCGGCGGTCATGACCACGGCCGAGATCGAAGAGGCCGCCTATGAGAAAGGTTTTCTCTTCTACACCACGCATGTCTCCGATCCGCTGCCGGCGGCCGTGGGTCTCGCCGTGCTCGATGTGGTAGAGGAGGAGAAACTCGTCGAACGCGCGGCTGTTCTGGGCGCGCGGCTTTTCGACGGCCTGTCGGCACTAAAACAGCGTTACGAATGTGTCGGTGACGTGCGTGGGCGCGGCCTCATGCTCGGGGTCGAGATCGTCAAGAACGGCGAGCACCGGGATCCCGACCACCAGCTCGGCGCCAGGATTGCAGCCGAGGCGTTCAGACGCGGCCTGAGCATGAACATCGTCAAGCTTCCAGGGATGGGCGGTGTGTTTCGAATCGCGCCGCCGCTGACGATCTCCGAGCAGGAACTCGATCTCGGCCTGACCATCATTTCCGAGTCGATCGAAACCGGACTCGCCGCGACCGCAGGCCTTTCCGGCATTGCCGCCGAGTGAAAGGTAAATCGAAGAAATGACCGTCACCATGACAGGCCAGGACTTCAGCCCGGGAGCGGATGCCGAGGCGCATTCACTCGGCACCATTCGCGTGCTCGTCGCCAAGCTCGGACTTGATGGTCACGACCGGGGGGCCAAGATCGTCGCCCGCATCCTGCGGGATGCCGGCATGGAGGTCGTCTACACCGGCCTCTACAAATCACCTGGCGAAGTCGTCAACGCGGCGATCCAGGAAGATGTCGATGTCATCGGGGTCAGTCTTCTGTCCGGCTCCCATGTCCCGTTGTTCCGAGAACTGGGGCGTTGCCTTCGGGAGCAGAAGGCCGAGCACATTTTCGTTGTCGCCGGCGGTGTGATCCCGGAGCAGGACTATGCGGCGCTGCTGGAAAGCGGGGTCGACGCGATTGTACCGCAGGAAGCCCGCGCCGATCTGATCGTCACGACGATCAGGAACCTGATTACCGCCCGTGGCCGCATATGACCGCATTCACCCATGCCAGACCCGTCAGGCGCGCCGCCTACGTCCCCTCGGTTGATCTGGTGCGCGACGTCCTCGCCGGCAGCATTCTGGCCATTGCCCGGATGATCTCCCGCGCAGAAGCTGGATATGCCGAGGCTTCGGAAGCGCTGGCGCAAATCTACAGGCACAGCGGCAAGGCTCATATTGTCGGCATCACGGGCGTGCCTGGTGCGGGCAAGTCCACCCTTGTCTCAGCCCTCATCAAGGTCTTCGCCTCGGACGGGTCCAAGGTCGGGGTTATCGCGGTCGACCCGAGCAGTCCGTTTTCCGGAGGCGCCATTCTGGGCGACAGGGTGCGGATGAACGATGCGGCCGAATCCTGCCAGGCTTTCGTTCGCAGCATGGCAACGCGCGGTCATCTCGGCGGCCTGGCCCGCTCGACGCTCCAGGCGGTCGATATCCTCGATGCCGCCGGATACTCGCCAATCATCATCGAAACCGTCGGCGTGGGCCAGGATGAGGTGGAGGTCGTGACGGCGGCTCACACCATCGTGGTTCTATCCGCCCCCGGGCTCGGCGACGACATACAGGCGATCAAGGCAGGCATCCTTGAGATCGCCGACATCCACGCTGTCAGCAAATGCGACAAGCCGGAGGCGGCGGCCACGATCTCGGCCTTGAAAGGCATGATGGCGCTTGGAACAGTCAAGGTTGCCTCCGGCTGGAACACGCCGGTCCTGGCGGTCAGCTCGGTTTCGGGTGAGCGGATCAGCGACCTGAAAAACGCCATTGGCCGCCACTGGCAGCATCTGCGGGAAAGTGGCGAGCTGGCGGATCGCCAACGCGGCATTTGCAAGACGCGGATACTCGGCACCGCCAGGCACCTTTTCCAGCAGAAGTTCAATGATGAGGCTGGCGAGGTCGAGAAGCACATTCAAGCCGTGATGAACCGGAACATGGATCACTCCGTGGCTGCCCGCCTTTTGCTGGGCTGGAACAATGAGGTGCCGGCGACATGAATCTGTTTTCAGCACCGGCGATAGAAAGCGTCAGAGAAAAGCAAGCCGAGTGGGAAGCAAACGAACTCGCGGCAGCCTTGAAAAGCAGACCCGAAGAAAAGCCTGACTATGAAACGGAATGCGGGATTCCGCTGAAGCGGATTTATACTGCGGCGGACGTCGCCGACATTCCCGCGAGCGACCTCGGCTTTCCCGGGGCCTATCCCTTCACACGCGGCGCCTATCCCACGATGTACCGCGGGCGCCCGTGGACAATCCGGCAGGTGGCGGGTTTCGGCAATCCGGAAGCCACGAACCAACGTTACAAGTACATGATCCAGACGGGGCAGACCGGGCTCTCGACCGACTTCGATCTGCCGACTTTGCTTGGTCTGGATTCGGACAATCCGATGGCGTTCGGCGAAGTGGGGCGTGTCGGCGTCGCGATCGATACTGTGGATGATGTCGACCGTCTTTTTGATGGCATTGACCTTGAGCAAATTTCGGTCTCGCTGACCATCAACCCTTCGGCTTGGGTCGTCTATGCCATGTTCGTCGCCGTTGCGGAAAAGCGCGGCTACGACCTTCACAAGCTGACCGGGACGCTACAAGCGGATCCGCTGAAGGAATATGTCGCCCAGAAGGAATGGATCTATCCGGTGCGGCCCGCCGTCAGGCTGCTACGCGACCTGATCATGCACAGCGCCAAGGCAACACCGAAGCTCAACCCGATCAGCCTCAGCGGATATCATTTGTCCGACGTCGGCGGAAATGCGTTGCAGGAAATAGCCTTCATCATGGCCTTTACGATCGCATATTGCGAGGAGGTCATTGATGCCGGCATGGACATCGACGATTTCGCGCCGAGGCTGTCGTTCTTCTTCATCAGCCAACAGGATTTCTTCGAACAGATCTGCAAGTTCAGGGCGGCGCGGCGCGTCTACGCCAAGATCATGTCCGAGCGTTTCAGCGCCAAGAAGCCGGAATCCATGCGGCTGCGGGTGCATGTACAGACGGCGGCCATGAGCCTCACCAAAGTCGAGCACCACAACAATCTGATGCGGACAGCTATCCAAGCCCTCGGCGCGGTGCTCGGTGGCTGCCAGAGCATGCACACGAACGGCCTCGACGAGGCCTTCGCCATTCCGACCGAAGAGGCGATGAAACTGGCGATCCGGACCCAGCAGATCATCCGCGAGGAAATCAATGTGACCTCGGTGATCGACCCGCTTGGCGGCTCGTATTTTGTCGAGCGCCTGACCCACGACATGGAGACCGAAATCTGGAAGGTGCTGGACGAGGTGACCGAGCGCGGCGGTGCTATCAAGCTGGTCGAGGAGGGGTGGTTCCAGCAGGAGCTGGCTGACTCCGCCTACGCGACTTTCAAGAAGATCGATACCGGCGAAAAAATCTCGGTCGGCGTCAACAAGTATGCCGATGAGACGAGCAGTTCGGCGGAAGTTCACATCCACCCCTACGACGATCAATGCACCCAGTTTCAGATCGACCGCCTGAACGCGGTGCGCGCGAACCGTGACAGCGAGCGCGTGCGGCTTCTCCTGCAAGAGCTCGCCCAGCAAGCCGGGTCTGACGACATCAACCTGCTGCCCAAGACGATCGAACTCGTGAAGGCGCGGGCGACGCTGGGCGAGATTTGCGGCGCGCTGCGGGACGTCTGGGGCTCCTACGCTGAACCGATGATCGTTTGAGGAGGGCACCATGACGCACGCAGTCATTTCCAGGACCGAAGGACCAGTCGCCTGGCTCAAGTTGAACCGGCCAGAACGGCTCAACGCCATGAACAGGCAACTCGTCGATGAACTCTCCGAGGCGCTGGCCATGGTTGAGGCGCAAGCGGAAACTCGTGTCATCATTCTCCATGGCGAAGGGCGCGCCTTCTGTTCAGGCGACGACCTCAAGGATCTTGATGCGCAGACCGTGTCCGAGGCGGCGACCCAGGCCTGGGTCGAGGCGATCCAGAACGTCACCCTGCAGATCATGCGATCCAGGAAAATCGTCATTGCCGCGGTGCACGGCTGGTGCGTGGGCGGTGCGCTCGAATGGGCCATCAATTGCGATTTCCGGCTGTTCGCCGACACCACCCGCTGGTTCTTTCCAGAGGTGACCTACGGGCTTTTCGTGACCGGGGGCGTGACGGCGCTGCTGACCAAGCAGGTCGGGCCGCAGGTCGCCAAGGAACTGATGATCCTCGGCGAACGGCATGATGCCAAAAAGGCTCTTGAGGTCGGGATCGCGTGGAAACTGGTCGCCGAAGCCGAATTGCTCAACGAGGCAAGAAAACTGGCCCTCACGATCGCGGAGCGTCCGGCAAGCGCGGTCTCCGACATCAAGCATGCCATCAACGAGGGCTTTCACTCATCCCTGGTGGACGCAATGGCACTTGAGACCAAAGCCACGGTCAGTGGCTTCCTCTCTCCAGAGGCCCAGGCGCGAGCAAAAGAATTTTGATCGCGGCCATGACCATTCACGACGTCTCATCACCTTTCTACATCCCGGGCCAACACGCGGACGACCTCGAACGCCGGGTCCTCCCCAGGATATTGTTGAAACAGGCTGAACGGCTTGGAACCAGGAAGTTCCTCGAAGTCTGTGGGCGTTCTGCAAGTTTCGAGGACACGCTGGTCATGTCGAGCCGGCTGGCGTGCGGCTTGCGCAAACTGGGCGTGGGCCGATCGGACCGCGTGGCTATGCTGTTGCCCAATTGTCTTGAACTCGTTGCGACGTGGTTCGCGGCATCAAGCCTCGGCGCGATCGAGGTGCCGAACAATCCGGGCCTGAAGGGGGATCTCCTCTGCCACAACCTGAACAATTGCGGCGCGGAGGCGCTCGTTGCCGACGCGGGTGCGCTCGCGGAGCTCGCAAAGGTCCAGGACAGCCTGCCCAATCTGCGCACGCTCATCCTTGTCGGCGTCGATCCCGGCGAGGCTCGTGCGGCGGGCATCAGGATCGATCGGATTGTCAGCTTTGAGGAGTGCCTGGCCTCGCTGCCGGATTTTGATCTGGCCGGCGTCCACTACTCCGACCCGATGGCTATCCTCTACACGTCAGGCACCACCGGCCCCGCCAAAGGGGCGTTGATGTCGCACCATCATTGCTACTCCTGGGCGGCGGCAATGGCGTCGAATCTGGGCTATACGACCAGCGACAGCTATTTCTCGGCCTTGCCGCTGTTCCACACCGACGCCCAAATGTTCGGCGTGTTCCTGCCCCTGATCTACGGAACGCAATCGACGCTGGTCGACGGGTTCTCCGCGTCAAGGTTCTGGGATCAGGTCCGCGCCAGCGGCGCCACGGCGACAAATCTGCTCGGCGCCATGGCCGTCATCCTCATGCGCGCGTCGCAGTCCGAGAATGACGGCGGCAATCCCGTCAGGATATGCCAGTGCATTCCCATGGTTCCGGACAAGGAAGCGTTCGAGCGTCGTTTCGGCATGAGACTGGTAACTGGTTACGGACAGACGGAAACCAGTTTTGTGACGTTGGACACGGCCGACGAAACACGGCCGGGCTCCTGCGGCAGGCCGCATCCGGACTGGGAGGTGGCGATCGTCGACGAAGCCGACAGGCCTCTGCCGCCTGGCACCATCGGCGAAATCGTTTCGCGCCCGAGCAAGAGCTGGAGCATGTTTTCCGGTTACTACCGTGCCGACGCCAAGACGGTGCAGACGCTCAGAAACCTCTGGTATCATTCTGGCGATGCCGGCTTCATGGATGATGACGGCTGGCTCTATTTCAAGCATCGCCTCAACGAGGCGATCCGCCGCCGGGGCGAGAACATTTCCGCCTATGAGGTGGAGACCGTCGCCGAGAAACATCCTGATATCGTTGAAAGCGCGGCTTTCGGAATTCCGTCGGAGTTCACCGAGGAAGACATCATGGTTGTGGCGCAGCGCAGACCGGGATCCACGCTTGAACCAGCTGGTCTGCTCGATCACTTCCGGGAGCTCGCGCCCCACCACATGGTCCCGCGCTACATCGAGATTACCGACACCCCGTTGCCGCGAACGCCGACAGAGAAAGTCGCCAGGAACACCTTGCGGCAACGCGGTGTGAGCGACGCCACATTCGATCGCGGACAGCGTTAGAGCGACGGAGCCATAAACGGTGGAACGTCGAATGATTGCTCCCTGTTTCATGAACGATACGCTCGAATGCCTTCGCCGCCATAACGTGCGGATTGAACCCCTGCTGGCTCGAGTCGGGCTGCCGCCGGTCATTACCGAACCGATCTCCGCGCAACAGTATGGTGCCCTGTGGCATGCCGTGGCCGAGACCATGGATGACGAGTTCTTCGGCGAAGGGGCACGGCCGATGCGAGCCGGCAGCTTCGCGCTGCTGTGCCAGGCACTCCTGTCAACCAGGACGCTGGAACATGCGCTGCGCAGGGGCCTGCGCTTCCTGCGCGTGGTTCTTGACGATCCTCACGGCGAACTGATCGTCAGGAACGGACTTGCCGAAGTCACCTTGAAGGATGCGAGTCTGCGATCGGCCTTTGCCTACCGCACTTTCTGGATCATCATCCATGGCGTGAATTGTTGGCTGGTGGGCCGGCGCCTGCCGATCCGCTGGGTCGATTTCAAATGCAGCGCGCCGCCTGCTGGAACCGACTACCGTCTGTTTTTTGACGCCCCTGTGCGGTTCGATCAGCCGGAGAGCCGACTTGTCTTCGATGCCGAATTCCTGACGCTGCCTATTATCCGTGACAACAGCGCCTTGCGGGAATTCCTGCGCCAGGCGCCAGGCAACATCCTGGTGCGCTATCGCCACGACGAAGGGCTTTCCGCCGCCATTCGCGGACGCCTGCACACGACCGTTCCGTCCGCGTGGCCAAGTTTCGAAACACTCGCGGCGGGAATGCGCATTCAAGCGCCGACCTTGCGCCGCCGACTGCAATCGGAAGGGCAGACCTATCGCTCCATCAAGGATGAAATGCGAAGGGCCTTGGCCATGGAAGCGCTGCTCGGCGGCAGCCGCAGTGTAGCCGATCTATCGGCCGATATCGGCTTTTCCGAGCCAAGCGCCTTTCATCGTGCATTTCACAAATGGACCGGCAAAAGTCCGGCTTCGTTTCGGCGCGAAGCCGGCCCAAGGCTCAATGCGCGGGAGAATTCATCCATGGATTCGGCGGTGCCCCGCACGCGAAGCGAAACGAGCGGCAAACATTGCAAAATCGATCATCAAATCTGAGCGCTTCGGTCATCGTATGCCACTTTGGTTCATTGCAACATGTTCGGGCGAGGCGTTCTCGCGCGGGCATGGGAAATGCGAGTTAGAGACAAGGTCTTCTTGGTCACCGGTGCCGGCTCCGGGTTGGGAGCAGCGGTCACGCGCATGTTCGCGGCTGAAGGCGCAAACGTCCTGGCCATCGATGTAAATGCCGCCGCCGGCGAGAAGGTCGCCGCGGAATTGGGCGACACGGTGCGTTTTCAGCGTGCCGACGTGACCAGCGAAGCTGACGGCTTGGCGGCCGTGGGCCTCGCCAGGAACGCGTTTGGGCACATCCATGGACTGGTGAATTGCGCCGGCGTGGCGCCGGGCGAAAAAGTCCTGGGGCGAGACAAGCCCCATAGCCTGGAAAGCTTTGCACGGACGATCGCCATCAACCTCGTCGGTACTTTCAACATGGTGCGGCTAGTCGCCGACATCATGGTGAAAGGCGCACCCGACGTCGATGGCGAGCGCGGCGTGATCGTCAACACAGCCTCGATCGCGGCCTTCGATGGCCAGATCGGCCAGGCGGCCTACGCTGCGTCAAAGGGTGGCGTCGCCGCGCTGACCTTGCCTGTCGCCAGGGAACTGGCTCGCCATGGAGTGCGCGTCGCCACCATCGCTCCGGGCATTTTTGCAACACCGATGATGGCGGCCATGCCGCACGACGTCCGGGATGCGCTCGGCGCGAGCGTCCCGTTTCCGCCGCGCCTGGGGCGTCCGGACGAGTATGCCGCCCTGGTGAAGCACATTTGCGAGAACACGATGCTGAATGGTGAGGTGATCCGCCTCGACGGCGCGCTGCGCATGGCGCCGCGATGAGTGTGCGGGCAGGAGGGCTGACGGAATGAGCACGCATGATCCGGTGGTCATCGTTGCCGCCGCCAGGACACCCCTGGGAGGATTTCAGGGAGACCTCAAGGACGTCTCAGCCGCAGAACTTGGCACAGCCGCTGTGCGCGGCGCGCTGGAGCGGTCCGGGCTTGAAACGAACCTGGTTGATGAGGTTCTGCTCGGCTGCGTGCTGACCGCCGGCCAGGGCCAGGCGCCCGCGCGTCAGTCAGCCCTTGGCGCGGGCTTGCCGCTCGGCACCGGCGCCACGACCGTGAACAAGATGTGCGGGTCCGGCATGATGTCGGCAATGCTGGCTCACGACCTCATCGTTGCGGGTTCGGCGGCAATCGTCGTGGCGGGCGGCATGGAGAGCATGACCAACGCGCCGTATCTGCTCGACCGTGCGCGTTCCGGCTATCGCCTCGGGCACAACAGGCTGGTCGATCATATGTTCCTGGACGGTCTGGAAGACGCCTACGAAAAAGGGCGACTCATGGGGACCTTCGCCGAAGACTGCGCGGAAGCCTACCAATTCAGCCGCGGCGCCCAGGATGCATTCGCGGCTTCCTCCCTGGAGAAGGCACAGAAGGCCAATGCCGAGGGCAGCTTCCTGGAAGAGATCGTTCCCGTCGCGGTGGCGACGGGCCAGGCCGAGCGCATCGTCAGCGAGGACGAACAGCCTGCAAAGGCCAGGATAGAAAAGATCCCAGGACTCAAGCCCGCCTTCCGAGAAGGCGGAACGGTCACGGCGGCGAATTCATCGTCGATCTCGGACGGCGCCGCCGCACTGGTCCTTATGCGCCGTTCGAAAGCGGACAGGAGAGGCGTTGCTCCGCTCGCTGCAATCCGTGGTCATGTCACGCACGCCCAGGCCCCCAATCTTTTCACGACCGCGCCGATCGCCGCCATTCGCAAGCTCTGCGAGCGCACTGGATGGGGTCTTGGGGACGTCGATCTCTTCGAGATCAACGAGGCTTTCGCCGTGGTGCCAATGGCCGCGATGCGCGACCTCGGCTTGCCGGAGGACAAAGTGAATTTGCATGGTGGGGCCTGCGCACTCGGCCATCCGATCGGCGCATCGGGCGCGCGCATCATCGTCACGCTTGTTTCCGCGCTTCGGAAATACGCTCTGAGGCGCGGGATTGCGTCGGTCTGCATCGGCGGCGGCGAAGCAACCGCCGTCGCCGTGGAGCTCATGTCTTGAACGACCCGGAGAGCCGTGCTGCCGCCGAATATGGAACAGCGGCGGCGCTGATCTCAATCGGACAGCTTTGTGCGCCAAAGGTGGGCATCGCATCGAAGCATCAATCAACGCCCACAATGCTAAATGGGAGCCATCATATGAAAAAATCACTCATGTTCGCGCTTGCCGCGACCGCGCTTGTCGCGATCAGCGGCAACGCCTGGGCCGATATTCTGATTGGTGTCGCTGGCCCGATCACCGGCCCGAACGCCGCCTTCGGCGCGCAATTCCAGAAGGGTGCCGAGCAGGCGGCGGCCGATATCAATGCCGCCGGCGGCATCCTCGGCCAGCAGATCAAGATCCAGGTTGGCGACGATGTCTCCGATCCGAAGCAAGGCATCTCGGTTGCCAACAAGTTTGTCGGTGACGGGGTAAAGTATGTGGTTGGCCACTTCAATTCTGGCGTGTCGATTCCCGCCTCGGAGGTCTACGCCGAGAACGGGGTGCTTGAGATCTCACCCGCATCCACGAACCCGCAGTTTACCGAGCGCGGTCTCTGGAACACATTCCGCACCTGCGGCCGCGATGACCAGCAGGGCAAGGTCGCGGGCGACTACATCGCGGCGAACTTCAAAGATGCCAAGCTGGCCATCGTCCACGACAAGAGCCCATACGGACAAGGTCTCGTCGACGTGGCGAAGAAGGTGCTGAACGCCGATGGCCTCAACGAGGTGATGTATGAAGGCATCAACATCGGCGACAAGGATTTCTCAGCTCTCATCGCCAAGATGAAAGAGGCGGGGGTCACGCTGATCTACTTCGGCGGCCTGCACACCGAGGCTGGCCTGATCATGCGTCAATCCGCCGATCAGGGACTGAAAGCGACCTTCTTCTCGGGCGACGGAATGGTCTCCAACGAACTGGCTGCAATCGCTGGTGACGCGGTTGTCGGAACGCTCAACACCTTCGGTCCCGATCCGCGCAAGAACCCTGCCGCCAATGGCATCGTCGAGAGATTCCGCACGGCCGGCTTCGAGCCGGAAGCCTATACGCTGTACTCCTACGCCGCGGTCCAGATTATCGCCGCCGCGATCACCAAAACCGGCTCCGCCGATGACGCGACGAAGGTTGCTGATGCCATCAAGGCATATGGTTCGTTCAAGACCGCCATTGGCGACTTCGGCTATGACGCGAAGGGCGATCCAACGCGTCCGGACTACGTCATCTACGAATGGAAAAAGGGCGAAGACGGCAAGCCGACCTATTTCCAAAAATAGCAAATGAAGAGATGCCCGCCGCTACGCCGGGCATCTCTTGCCTCGAACGATGACGACATCGTGGCCGGCGAAAACGGCGGCACATTCCGACGCAGATGGAAGACGGAAACTATGGAACACAGCCTGATCCGCCTGCGCTTGTCCAGTCCCGATGGGCACTATTCCGGAGCCTTGCTGGACCAGTCGAAAATGCTCCAAATCTTCGGCGATGCGGTGACGGAGATCATGATTAACGTCGATGATCACGAGGGTTCGTTGAAATCACTCGACGCAGAATTTGTGGGCACTTTGAGAACTGGCGAATATCTGGAGGTCGGAGCCAGGTTGACTCGCAGGCAAGGTGGCTTGCGACAATTCGAATGCACCGCTCACAAGTTGATAGAATTAATCCACAAAAATGGCGGTTGGTCGGCTCATGCGCTTGCCGAACCGCAACTCGTGGCGAAAGCAGTCGCTGTAGCCATGACGCATAGCTGAACATTTTTTTGCCGGCAGCGCCGGTCTATATGCCCCAAACCATCAAGATGGGAACATGATCTTGGGTTGGGCCGACGCGCAGGCTTTGTCACATTGCTGAGGATGCTTGTGTCGAGCGGGTATCGCATCAAAGCTCGACCTTGCGACCTTCCTCGCGAGTGCGAGCAAGGTCGGTTTGCGCCTACCATCGGGGAGCGCCGAAGCGCGGCGAGTATCCCGCCTCTTTTCGGGCTAGTCGGCTCCATAGACCTTCCCACGGAGCAGAACAAACACCGTCGCCAAGCTCGCGATGACCAGTAATAAGGTCGAAACCACCGCAATCGTCGGATCAATTTCATTTTTGAGCGCGGTGAACATGACTTTTGGCAGAGTCGAGTTGAAGCCGGATGATATCAGCAGCGCGACGACGACCTCGTCCAGCGAGGTGAGAAAGGCAAGTAGGGCCGAGACCACGATCGAATAGGCAAGCTGTGGCAACACAACGAGCCTTATCGTCGTAAACCGGCTTGCGCCGAGACTATACGATGCCTGTTCAAGCACCGGATCGAACTGGTTGAACCCGGCGGTCATGATCAGGAAGATCACCGGCAGGGAAAGCGCGACGTGTCCGAGCAGGACGCCGGGCACCGTGCCGACCAGTCCCACTTTCGCAAGCAGGAAATAGAGCCCGATTCCGACCAGGATTGTCGGCACCAGCGCAGGGAGAAGGACAATCGCGGCAAGCGCCGTTCGCATTTTGATGGATAAAGACCTTGCTCCATAGGCCGCCGCAAATCCGATGGGGACCGCGACGAGTACGGTCAAAAGCCCCAATTTGGCGGACGCCCAGGTCGCTGCCTGCCACTTCGTCGAACCGAGATAATTGTCGTACCATCGAAGCGAGAACGAGGACGGAGGGAATTCGAGCAGATTGCTGCCGGAAAGCGACATCGGGATAACGATGAAGGAAGGAGCGGCCAGGAATATCGCAATCAACACCGCGAAAATCCTGACTGAGACGCTTTGCCATCGCGGCCGGGGAAAACCTTCAAACATCAGCTCTTCCTTTGCAACATTCTTGAAAGGGTCAAGCCGGCAAACATCATGACGCCCACGCACAGGAGCAGGACAACGCCGAGCGCGCTGGCGGTGCCCCAGTTGGCTGAACTGGCGAGGCTCCGTTCCAGGCGCATTGCGACCATGTAGACCTTGCCGCCGCCAAGGATGTCCGGCGTCACGTAAAAGCCAAGGCAGGAAACGAAAACAAGCGCCGAGCCCGCGACAATTCCGGGCAGTGAAAGCGGAATGAAGATCATCCGCAACGCTTGCCAGCGGGTCGCCCCAAGGCTTGCCGATGCCCGCATCAGATTGATGTCGATCTGCCGCATGGAGCCGAGAACCGGAAGGATGAAAAGCGGGAGCATGATGTGGGTCATGCCGAGGATGGCGCCAAAATAGTTGAACACCAGCGGCAGTGGATCGGATGTCAATCCGAGACCCTGCAGCGCCTGGTTGACCACGCCGTTCCGCTGCAAGAGAACGATCCAGGCATATGCCCTGACCAGCAGAGACGTCCAGAACGGCAACAGGACCGCGAGAAGCAGCAAGCGTCCCGACCGTCTCGGCAAGGCTATGATCATCAGCGTAAATGGAACGCCGATGATGATGCAGGCAAGAACGGTGGCGAAACTGACCTCGAACGTAACCTGGAAGCTGCGCAGGAAGCTTTCGCCGGTCAAAACCCGAGCATAATTTTCGCCGCCGACCGTGCCGTCGGATCCGAAGGCCGACAACCAGAACAGCCAAAGGCAAGGCAAAGCCACGGCGACCAGAATGATGATGGCGCAGGGAGCCACGAATAAAGCCGATGCCATTGCCGCGCGACGTTCGTGCTTGCCCATCGAAGTGGCGCTTGGGGCTCGAACGCCCGTTGAGGCTTCCGCCGCGATCGTCATAGGAAATGCATTCGATCGTGACTGACGAAAAGATCGATGCTGTCGCCATTGGTCAATCGCGACATAGCCTGGTCGTCGGCTTGCTGGGCCCTGACGCGCATGGGCGACGGGCTGTTCGGCAGGTTGACCTCGAGCAACCAGCTGTCCCCTTGGAAAACGCATTGACGAACGATTCCACAGAGGGCCGCAGCCCCTTGAGGAGCAGAACCGATGCGCAAATCCTCCGCGCGAAGCATCAGTTGCGAGACCGAGCCGCTGGGGCGCATGGATTGCGGGACAATGTCCTTCGCATCGGCGATAGGAAGAAGAATCGCCTCTCCCAGGAACTCCGCTACGAAAGTCGATGTGGGACGCGTATAGATGCTTATGGGAGTGCCGACCTGTACGATTTTTCCACCATTCACCACGGCGATCCGGTCGGACAGCGTCAGCGCTTCGCGCTGATCATGCGTGACGTAGATCATCGTCAAGCCGAGGGCCTTGTGCAGATCGCGAAGCTCGATCTGCATCTGCTCGCGCAAGTTCTTGTCCAGGGCTGAAAGCGGCTCGTCGAGCAGCATGATGCTTGGCTCGAAGACAATTGCGCGCGCCAGGGCCACGCGCTGGCGCTGGCCGCCGGAAAGTTCGCTGATGCGCCTGTCGCCGAGACCGGCAAGCTGCACCATCTGCAACGCTCGTTCGGATCGTTTAGCCATTTCGGTGCGCGACACGCCGCGCACCCTCAGTGGGAAAGCGACATTTTCCCGCACGCTCATGTGCGGGAAAAGCGCATAGCTCTGGAAGACCACGCCGATATTCCGCTGGTTGGCCGGAACACCGACGATGTTCTTGTCGCCGATCCTGATTTCTCCAGCATCAGGCTGCAGAAAACCCGCAATGGCCATGAGCAGGCTGCTCTTGCCTGATCCGGATGGACCGAGAAGCGTTACGAATTCGCCTGCCTTCACATCCAGATCGACAGCGTCCAGCGCCTTAAACGAGCCGAACGCCTTGCTTATGCCGATGAGAGAAACCGGAACCGTCATCCGATGCTTACCGGGTCATCATGTCAACGAACATGGACTGCGCCTTGTCGTTGTTTTCGACCCACCAGTCCGCATCCTGCACGATCTGCTTCTTCACATTGTCCGGGCTGGTGGGCAATGTCGCGGCCAGCGCCGGGTCGATCAAGCCGGTTTCGAAAGCCTTCATGTTGGTCGGCCCATCGTGGGTGAACTCGACAAACTTGGCCTGGGACTCGGCTGACATCATTTCGTTCAGCATTTTCATGGCTTCTTCGGCATGCGGCGCGCCCTTCGGTACTGCGAAGCAGTCCGTACCCAGGACGCCCTGATTGAAATCGTACTTGGCGGCTGCCCCTCCCTTTATCGCAGTGTCGAACCGGCCGTTCCAGCCGCTGAGCATATCGACTTCGCCGTCCTTGATCAGCTGCGTTATCTGGGCGCCCGACTTCCACCAGACAGCGATATTCGGCTTGAGCTTCTCGATCTTGTCGATCGCCCGCTGCAGGCCCGCCGGCGTGGCGAGAACCTTGTAGACGTCCGTGGGAGCGACGCCGTCGGCCATCAGCGCGGCTTCCAATTGCGCTTCCGCGTTGCCGCGCATGGCGCGGCGACCGGGGAACTTCTCGACGTCAAAGAAATCGGCCCAATTCTGGGGTCCTTTGTCGCCGTACGTCTTGGTGTTGTACGCGAACGTCAGCGAGTACGAATAGAAGCAGACGGCGTATTTCGGCGCGGTTCCCGGGATCAGATCCTTCGCGTTGACCACCGAATAGTCGATCGGAGTCAGGATTCCTTCCTTGCCGCCGAGACCGGCTTCGTAGGCCGCCATCTGTACGATGTCGTAGGTGACGTTGTTAGCGCCGACCTGCAGCCGAACCGCGTTCAGTCCTTCGTCGATGGTGTCATCGATATAGGCGTAGCCGAGCTTCTCGCTAGCCGGCCCCCACAGGACGGCCCGTCCCCCTTCCTGGGTCGAACCGCCGCCCGTCGCGATGCTGACGGTTACCTTGTCCGCAGCATGCGCGGCTCCCGCGATGAGGATCCCGGTGCACAAAATCGTGGTCGACAAAAGCTTCATGTGGTTTTCCTTCCCATTGGGTCCATCAGGTAAGGGTGCGTGTTTGTTGTTTATATCGCAACCCTGTTGACATTAATGCATCGCTTCGACATCTTGTCAATCGCAGGCCGCAGGAGGATGAAAAATGCACATGATAACAGGAATGCAGAAAAGAGCCGCTGCGATCGCAAAGTCTGGAGGAATAAATCAAGCTATACGAAATGGCTCTTTAGAATCTATCCAAACAATTAACGCATGCGAGGCGCTTATAATTGGGCTGGTTAAGCAAGGCGTCCGTAAGTTTCTTGTAGTTTTTGGACATGGCTCTACAGATATCGGAGAAGTTCTGAGAGTATATTCGGATTCTGGCGTAACAGAAACATATAATTTTCGAAATGAGTGCGAAATGGCGCATGCCGCAACGGCGTTGCGTTGGCAATATGGCGAAGTTCCTGCCTTGGTTACCTCCATCGGACCGGGCGCCATGCTGGCGCTTGCCGGCTCGCTTACCGCGATCACCAATGGCGTCGGCGTCTATCACATCTATGGCGATGAAACGACGCTGCGCGAGGGCTATAATTTCCAGCAGATCCGCAAGAAGGAGCAGCAGACCTTCGCGAAAATGACGGCGATCGCCGGCGAAAGCTATTTCGTCCACACGCCGGCGGCGATGCGCGACGTCCTTCGTCGCGGCGCGGTGCGCGTCAACCATCCCAACAATGCCGGTCCGTTCTACATTCACATGCCGATGAACATCCAGCCGGCGATGATCCAGGACATCAATCTCGCGGCCTTTCCGGAAAGGCCGGAATTCGACCTCGGCCCCGCCTCCCAGAACCAGATCGAAGCCGCAGCAGATGTCATCGCGCGCTATGACCGCGTGGTGATCAAGGCCGGCGGCGGCGCCAGGGCCGCCGCGGCGCAGGTGCGCCGGTTCGCCGAAAATATCGGTGCCACCGTCGTCATCTCGCCCATCAGCCAGGGCCTGATGCCCGACGCTCACCCAAATCACATGCATATCAGCGGCACCAAGGGCACGCTGTCGGGAAACTACGCCGCCGCCCAAGCCGAGCTCGTCATCGTCATCGGATCGCGCGCGGTCTGCCAGACCGACTGTTCGGGCATCGGCTACACCTCGGCGAAGGAGGTCATCAACATCAACGCCGAAGTCGAGGACGTGTCGCACTACAACCGGACGACATGCCTGATCGGCGATGTCGGGCGCACCCTCGAGAAACTGGGCGAAGTCTGCGCAACGCGCGGCATTTGCGCCGCCCGCGCCGAGGCGTGGCTGAAGGAATGCGGCGCCAAGAAGAAGGAATGGGCAGACCTTCGCGCAAGGAACTATGCCAACGCCACCCGTCGCGACGAGATCTGGCAGCGTGAAGTGCTGACCCAACCGGCAGCGTTGAAGGCAGTCGTCGATTTCGCCAAAAGCCACAACATCACCAAACTGTTCGACGCTGGCGACGTGCAATCCAATTCACTTCAGGTCTGCGAGGACGATGAGGTCGGCCAGTCGATCTCGGATGGCGGCGCATCCTTCATGGGATTCGGGGTCAGCGGTCTTGTCGCCTCGGCCATTGCCGACAACCCGAATTACACGATGGCGATTTCAGGCGACGGTTCGTTCTGGATGAACCCTCAGGCCTTGATCGATGGCCTCGAACACGGCGTGAACGGAGCGCTCGTCGTCCTCGACAACAGGCGGATGAGCTCGATCACCGGGTTGCAGCGCAAGCAGTACGGCGCGGAATTCCAGACATCCGACTCCGTGGCCGTCGACTATCGTAGCCTGTGCCGGGCAATATCGGGCCTGCATTTCGTCGATGGTGGCACGTCGCCCGAGGAACTGCGTTCAGCCCTGGCCGAGGCCCATGCGCACAAAGGTCTGTCGCTGGTGCACGTTCCGGTCGTCTGGGATCATGTCGGAAGCTCCAGTGTCGGCACTTATGGCCGCTGGAACATCGGCGTGCAGGTCGAAGACGTCGAGCGCGAGTACAGAAACCAGGTCTTGTGACCTTGGTCGAAAGCCGGCGTCCTGCAGCATGTTGGGCCCCGGGCTTCCGAGCCGCGTTCGGGTAGCGCAGCTGGGTGAAGGCGACCGAAATCTTGTCTTGGTGTGGACGCGTATCCAGCATACTCGGGATTGATGTTCCACAAACTTCCGAGCGCCTTCGAGCGCCCGCCTACGCAAATGAGGTAGAAGAAGATGCGTGCAAGTTACTACAGTACGATGCTGTCCGAACTGCCTCTTGCCGAGGCGGCCGCCGAGGTCGTCAAGGCCGGGTACACCGACCTCGCCATCAATTGCGATGGTATTCCCTCGAAATTCGCGCCGCACATGACGGCCGAAACGCCGGTTGACGAATGTCGCAGGCTGGCAGGCACCGTCCGCGAGGCGGGCCTCGGAATCCCCGCGGTCAGCTCGAACTTCTATTTCTTCGCCAAGGACGACGCGGAGCGCTTGCGGGGCCTCGACTACGTCACGCGGATGCTCGATCGCGTCAAGGTGATGGACGTCGACTATGTCCACCTCTGCTCGTCCAAGCCCTACCCCGGCAAGTCCGAAGACGAGATGTTCGATATCTTTATCGAGACTTGGCGGGAAATCCTCAGGCAAGCCGAAGCCCGGGGCATCTCGGTCGGGCTGGAATCATGCGCGCCGCATATGTATCCGCAGACCGCGCGCTACGAGCAGTTGATCGAGGAACTGGCCCCGCAAAAACTCTATGTCAATTTCGACCCCAGCCACTTCGTTGCAATCGGCGAGGATCCGGCCAAGGCTGTCGAGAGATTGGCGGACAGCATCCGGCATGTGCACATCAAGGACGCCAAGGGGCGGTTTCCCAACTTCTCCTTTCCGCCATTGGGAGAGGGCGAGGTCGATTTTCCGGCGTTGATCTCCGCACTATCGAAAATCGGATATGATGGCGCCATGACGATCGAATACGAAGCCAACTATTTCGGCTGGAAGCTGAGCCCGATGGAAGTCCTCGACAGCTCGCGCAAGTTCCTGCGCGATCTGGGGATTTGATCCGGACGCTTAGACAAATCCCCGGGGGATCGCCCGGTTCGCTTTCACAATCCGTAGCGAAGATTCGCAGGCGGCAAGACCTTCGGGAGTAGGACTATATGAAAAAAGCAGAAATGAATGTCGCACTGATCGGGTCGGGCCTGATCGGAGGCCGGCACATCGAGGCGGTCCAGAAAACGGACGGGCTGAGAATGGCCGTTATTTGCGATGTCGTGGCCGAAAAGGCCGAGGCGGCGGCGGCGAAATACGGTGTCGCCCAGACATCGAGCAATCCCGACGCGGTGTTGGCCGATCCTTCTATCGATGTGGTCATCGTCGCGGTGCCGAACCGTTTTCATCAGGACGTGGCCGTGGCAGCCGCCCAGGCCGGAAAGCACATGCTGCTGGAAAAGCCGGTGGCGCACAATATGGAAAGCGCGCTGAAGATCAAGGATGCGTGCGCCAAGGCCGGGACTGTCGTCAGGGTCGGTCACAATGAACGGTGCTGGGATGCCTCCATTTTGGCGCGGAAGATCGTACAGGCTGGCGTGCTGGGCGATGTCTTCACGTTCCGCAACGTGTTCTCGCACAGCTGGGATGTCGTTTCGATCGACGACTATCGCTGGAACCTCGAGATTTCCGGCGGCGCGTCGATGATGGACATCACGATCCACTCGGTTGACCTGGTGCGCTATCTCATCGGCGGCCAGTACAATTCGGTGGCGTCGAGCCTGCGTCACGTCTTCATGCCGAAGGCGGTGGACGACAATGTAAACCTGGTCGCCGAGATGTCGAACGGCGCTTCCGGAACGTTCACATCCGATCGCTTCTCGCCGCTCCTCCATTTCACGACCGAACTTTACGGCACGAAGGGCTCCCTTCACCTGTCCCAATCGACAGTTGGTGGCGCGACCACGGGGCCCTTGACGGTATTCTCGAGCATTGAGGCTCCGGATCTGCCGGAGGAGATGCGCGACTATCTGCGCCCTCGCACAAAGGGCATACATTCGACTCAGAAGCCGGACGGTTGGCATCACCTCTATCCGCCGCACCGCAATCCGTACCTCAACCAGATGAGGGCTTTTTCACGCGTGCTCCACGGGGAAGAGCCGGGCATCGCACTCTGCACGCTGGATGACGGTATCCACAATCTGGAGGTCATGCACGCGGCCTATACCGGTATGAATGAACGCCGCTGGGTGGACGTCCCGCAGCCGGCGGGAACGCCTTGGGTCATCCCCCACTACGACTGAGCGTCGGAGCATCGTACCCGATCATCTCGCGTCATTGCCGCAGTTGATCGGGCGTCGGCGCCCGCAGTATCTCCCGGAAGCCGGAGACTTAAGCTGTTTAAACTGAAAGAGCCCGTTCGAGCTTGAAAGCTCGAATGGGCTCTTTCGCATTTCAGGCCGCAGTGTCAGCGAGCCAGGGGCGCGATCCGTGGCGACCGATTGACCGTGAGTTCCGGAACCGGAGCAGACCAGCGCTCGATGCGCACCAGTGTCGTATGCGACGCCGTTCCCTGGCTCAGGCCAGAGCAACCCTTGTCCAGCGTCAGGGTGTTCGGGTTGCCATGCACATCCAAGGGCTGGCCGTCGACGATTTGCAGATCGAACCACGCCCCTGTCGCCAGGCAGATGCAATCTGGGCGCAGGCGCGGATCGAGCCTTACGCCGGCAAGGCACGCGCCACGCTGGTTGTAGATGCGAACCACGTCCCCTTCGGCAATGCCATGCGCCGCCGCCGTCAGCGGATGCATGTCGCAGGGCTCGCGGCCCTTGATCTTGGAGGCCTGCGCTTCGGAGCCCATGTCATTCTGGCTGTGCAACCTTGTCTGCGGCTGACCTGAGATCAGGTGGTATTCGCCCTCGGCGGCATCGATCAGGCTTTCGATCGGCTTTCTCCAGACCGGATGGCCTGGGCAGTCCTCCAGCTTCATGTCGGCGATCGTCTGATTGAAAAGCGTGATCTTACCTGACTCCGTCGCCAGCGGATTGGCGACGGGATCGGCCATGAACTTGCCCAGAAACATCATCGGCGCAATCGAGCCGGGGAGGTCGAAGCGACCCTTCTCGCGGAATTCATCGAATTCCGGCAGCTCATAGCCGCGGTCCCTGGCTACTGCGCGTGAGTCCTGCCACATCGCCCGCAACCAGCCAATCGTGTCGCGGCCGAGCGTAAAGGCTTCCTCGACATCGAAGTGACGCGCCAGCCGCCCGAATATCTGGAAATCATCCATTGCCTGACCATAAGGACGGTGTGCCGGCGACATGTAGAGGATGGTCTTGTCACGCCTGTTCAGCATTATATCGTGGCGTTCAAGAGGCGTCGTCGCGGGCAGAACGATATCGGCGCGTCGGGCTGTGGCGGTCCAGCTGTGCTCATTCACGATGATCGTGTCCGGTCGCCTCCATGCGCGATCCAGCCTGTTCAGATCCTGATGGTGATGGAACGGATTGCCTCCCGTCCAGAATATCAGGCGGATATCCGGGTACGTTCTGGTTTCACCGTCGTAGGTATAGGTCTCTCCGGGGTGGAGCAGCATGTCGGTAATGCGCGCGACCGGAATGAAATCCGTTACCGGGTTTTTGCCTTGTGGCAGGGCTGGCCAAGGGATGTCGCGCATAGGCCTGCCGATCGGCGTTGTCGACCCGTAGCCGAAACCAAAGCCCAGGCCGGGACGCGCCATCTGGCCCAGCATCGCAGCGAGCGCCAGTCCTGCCCAGAGGGGCTGCTCTCCATGGTCGGCGCGCTGGAGAGCCCAGGACACGCTTATCATCGTGCGCTCCGCAGCCATCCGCTTTGCCAGGGCGCGGATGACATCCGCCGGGATATCGCAGATCGGCGCGGCCCAGTCGGCATGCTTTGCCTGGCCGTCGGCCTCTCCCAGAAGATAGGATCGGTACTGCGGCCAGCCGCTGGTGTAGCGCGCCAGGAACGCCTCGTGCTGCAGATCATTGGCCAGCAGTTCATGCGACAGGGCCAGCATCATTGCCGTATCGGTACCTGGTCGGATGGAGATCCACTCCGCGCCGGGCAGGTCGCCTTGTCGCGGGGCGACAGAGACAAGTTTGGTCTTGCCGTTGGCCATGTCAGACAACCAGTCATCCACTTCATGCCGGGACGTGCCGCCGGAATCCACCTGCGCCGTGTGGACGGAGATGCCACCGAATGCGACGAGGAGCGTGCAATTCTCGGTGACGTGCGACCAGCTCGTCATCTGCTCGCTAAGGATGTGATTGGAAAATCCGGTCAGGCGAGGCAGGAGCACTTCGGCAGCAGCGAAGGAATAGGCGTCCTTCTTTGAAACCGAGCCGCCGATGAGGTTAAGGAATCGCCGCATTTGCCCCTGGGCGTGATGAAAGCGCCCGGCGCTCGACCACCCGTAGGATCCGCCGAAGATCGACCCGTTTCCGTACCTGGTTCGCACGCGGTCGAGTTCCTGGCCGACGAGCGAAATCGCCTTGTCCCAACTGACCTCAACGAAGCTGTCGTCAGACCTTCCGGCACCCCTGTCCCCGTCCAGCCACCCCTTGCGAACAACAGGCGACGCAATCCTGGTGCCCTTGTGGCTGGCAGCGCTTTGCCAGCCCCGGCCGATACGCGATGGCGCCACGTCACCGTTGATGGGGGCAATGAGCCCGTCATCGCCGATCTGATAAGCGCCCCAGTGGGCCGCAGTATACCTCATGTCGTCTCCCGCGAATTTTCCAGGCGGTTGAGCGTGCTCATAAGTTCACGCTTCAGTTTATCAAAGGGCTAATGCGGGGCGGCCGATTGACGGTCAGGTCGGGAACCGGACCGGACCATCGCTCCATGCGCACCAGCGTCGTATGCGCCGCCGTTCCCTGGCTCAGTCCCGAGCACCCCTTGTCGAGCGTCAGCGTGTTTGGGTTTCCATGCACGTCCAGCAGCTGTCCGTCGACGATCTGTGGATCGAACCACGCTCCCGTCGCCAGCGAAATGCAATCGGAACGCAGCCCGGGATCAAGCCTGACGCCGGCAAGACAGGCGCCACGCTCATTGTAGATGCGAACCAGGTCACCTTCCTCGATGCCATGCGCCGCCGCCGTCTGAGGATGCATGTCGCAGGGCTCTCGTCCCTTGATCTTCGAAGCCTGTGCTTCGGCGCCCATGTCGTTCTGGCTGTGCAACCGCGTCGCGGGCTGTCCGGAGATCAGGTGCAACGTTCCTTCGCCGGCTTCGATAAGGCTTTCGATCGGCTTTTGCCAGCTCGGATGACCCGGGCAGTCATCGAGTTTCATGTCGGCGATTGTCTGGTTGAAAATTGTGATCTTGCCGGATTCAGTCGCCAGGGGATTGGCCTCCGGATCGGCCATAAAGGCGCCGAGAAACATCTTGGGTGGAATTGACGCCGGCAGGCTGCATTGACCCTTTTTGCGGAACTGATCGAATTCCGGCAGATGAAAACCATTGTCGGTCGCCATTGCGGACACATCCTGCCACATGGCGCGCAGCCAGCCATCGGTGTCGCGGCCGAGTGTAAAGGCTTCTTCCAAATCGAAGTGACGCGCCAGGCGCTGGAATATTTCGAAATCGTCTAATGCCTGGCCATAAGGCTTTTGGTACTGCGTCATGAAGAACATGGTTTCGTCGGCCCGGTTCAGCATGAAATCGTCGCGTTCCAACGGCGTCGTCGCGGGTAGGACGATATCGGCGCGCCGCGCGGTGGCAGTCCAGCTGTGCTCCGCCACGATGATCGTTTCCGGGCGCCTCCATGCGCGGTCCAGCCGATTCAGATCCTGATGGTGGTGAAACGGATTGCCACCGGTCCAGACGATCAGGCGGATATCCGGGTAAGTCCTTGTTTCACCGTCATAGGTATAGGTCTCTCCGGGATTGAGCAGCATGTCGGTGATGCGCGCCACCGGAATGAAGTCGGCAACAGGGTTCTTGCCCTGTGACACTGCGGGCCACGATATATCCCTGATGGGCCTGCCGATTGGCGCCGTCGACCCGTAACCAAAGGCGAAGCCAGTACCGGGATCCGCCATCTGGCCGAGCATCGCAGCGAGAGCCAGCCCGGCCCAGACCGGTTGCTCGCCATGGTCGGCCCGCTGCAGCCCCCACGCCACGCTGATCATCGTGCGTTCCCTGGCCATGCGATGCGCCAGAGAGCGGATCACATCGGCCCGGATATCGCAGATGGGAGCGGCCCAGTCGGCGTCTTTGACCTGGCCGTCGGTCTCCCCGAGGAGGTAATCCCGGTATTGTAGCCAACCGCTGGTGTAACGAGCCAGGAAGACCTCGTCCTGCAGATCGCCAGCCAGCAACTCATGCGACAGGGCGAGCATCATCGCAGTGTCGGTGCCCGGCCGGATGGAGATCCATTCCGCGCCGGGCAGGTCGCCTTGTCGAGGGGCGACAGAAACCAGTCGGGTCTTGCCCGTGGCCATCTGAGCCAGCCAATCGGAAATCTCGTGGCGGCACGAACCGCCGGGGTCGACTTGCGCCGTATGGGCCGAGATGCCACCGAAGGCGACCAGCAGCGTGCAGTTTTCGGCGACGAGTTGCCAGCTCGTCATTTCATGGATCAGGTGGTGGTTGGTAAATCCGGTGATGCGCGGCAAGATCACTTCGGCCGCGCCCGAGGAATAGGTGTTCACTTTCGAGACCGAGCCGCCGATAAGGTTCAAGAACCGACGCATATGTCCCATGGCATGATGGAAGCGCCCGGCGCTGGCCCACCCGTAGGAACCGCCAAAGATCGATCCATTCCCGAATTCGGTCCGCACACGGTCGAGTTCCCGGCCGGCGATCAAAATCGCCTGGTCCCAGCTGACCTCGACAAAACTGTCGTCGGATCTTCCGGCGCCCTTATCCCCTTCAAGCCAGCCTTTGCGAACAACCGGCGCAGCAATCCGGGTGCCCTCGTGATTGACCGCGCTTTGCCAGCCCCGGCCGATACGCGACGGTGCCGCGTCCGTTTCAACAGGCGTAAGGCCACCGTCATCGCCGATCCGATAAACGCCCCAGTGCGCTGCGGTGTACCTCATACCGTCCCCCAGGGAGTTTCTAAGCCGAGTATTGGACGCGTTCGTTGATGAACTTCGTGACCATGTGGTCGGCGATGCCTTCAATTCCGCCTTCGTGGCCATGGCCGCTGGCCTTCACGCCGCACACCGGGGTTTCGGCGAGGCCATAGGCGGCCTCGTTGACGCCAACCATGCCGACTTCAAGCCGGTCGCTGACATACCGGGTGACCGTCAGATCGTTGGAGAACACTGACGAGGCGAGTCCGTATTCGAGCGAATTGGCCTTTGCCACAAACTCTTCGGCTTCGGAAAACCGCAGGATCGGAGCAACCGGGCCAAAAGGTTCATCGCCGAGTATCGCGGCATCATCCGGCACATCCACCAACACTGTCGGCTCATAAAAATGTCCGATATTGTTGATGCGCTTGCCACCCGCGGCGACGGTTGCGCCCTTGCGGACCGCATCTGCCACGATGGCCTCGATAGAACCTATCTGCCGGGCGTTTGCGAGCGGTCCCATCTGGCTTTCAGGGGCTAGGCCGTTGCCTACGCGAAGGTTTTTGGCGAATGCGGTGAAGCGATCGACAAACTGATCGTAGACCCTGTCTTGCACGTAGAACCGGGTCGGCGAAACGCAGACCTGACCGCCGTTGCGGAATTTCGTTGCAGCGAGCTTTGCGACAACCGTCTGGACATCGATGTCGGAGAAAACAGCGATGGCGGCATGGCCGCCGAGTTCCAGTGTACAACGCTTGATATATTTCCCGCAAAGCATGCCGACTGCGCGCCCGGCGGCAATCGAGCCGGTGATTGACGCCTTGCGAATGATCGGCGACGCGATCAGATGCTCGGAAATTTTCGGAGGATCGCCAAAGACCAGCGACAAGACGTCCCCGGGAACGCCCGCGTCCAGGCACGCCTGCACGAGTAGAAACGCAGTGCCAGGGGTCTCTTCGGACGGCTTCAGTATGACTGAACAGCCAGCGGCTAGGGCGTTGGCGATCTTCCTCGCCGGCAAATTCATCGGAAAATTCCACGCACTGAAGGCAGCGACGGGTCCGATCGGTTCGCGCCGGATTTCGAAATGCTGGCCGTCTTCCCGCCCAGGGATGACACGGCCATAGGTGCGGCGGCCTTCCTCGGCGCACCAGTCAAAGATGTCGGCGACGCCAGCAATTTCTGCCTTGGACTCCGCCAGGACCTTGCCCTGCTCGAGGGTCATGGTTCGCGCAATCAGGTCGGAGCGCTCGCGCAGAAGCTGCGCGGAGGCGCGCAGTATCCGCCCACGCTCAAGGGCGGACGTGCGGCGCCACGCGTAAAATCCACGCGCGGAGCAGGCGAGCGCTGCGTCCAGATCGTCCGTCGTCGCCAGGACGAGATGGTTCAGAACCTCCAAAGTCGCCGGGTTTTCCACGGGGATCGTCTGCCGCCCGGCAGCATTCAGGCGTTGACCGCCGATGATCGGGCCAAATTCAGGATAGTCTTGCATGTTTACCAGTCCACCAGGGTTCCGTCGTCGAGGACTGCGGTCTGGATATGCAGGACCTCTTGCTGGAACGGATGCTTCGCGGCTTCCTTTTCGTCGACTTCGACGCCGAAGCCCGGCTTGTCGGGGGCAGCCCAGCGACCGTCAATCATCTGCGGCATTCCGCTGACGACGTCGTCATACCAGGGCACGGTTCCCGGCATGGCCTCGAGGATCACGAAATTCGGCGTGGAGATGCCGTAATGCAGTGATGCAATTGCTGCCAGCGGGCCGTTGGGATTGTGCGGCGCAACGCCAGCCTGCGCAAGCTCCGCAAGCGCTGCAACCTTCTTGCCCTCCAGCAAGCCGCCGCAGTGGTTGAGGTCGGGCTGAACGATGTTGCAGGCGCGCGCGTCCAGAAGGTCGGCAAACTCCCGCAATCCGACCAGCCGCTCACCGGTCGCAATCGGCACATTCGAGCGCTCGACGATCTCTCGCATGGCCCTGGTGTCGCCAGGCTGCACGGGCTCTTCGACGAACATTGGCCCCATCGGCTCCAGCGCCTTGATGTATTCCAGCGTGGCGCTGACCGTCGAGGCTCGGCCGTGGAAATCGACCATGATTGCAACATCGTCGCCAAGCCCCTCGCGCAGAGCGATGCCAAGCTTTTCAAGGTTGCGGCAGGCAGTGCGCGTCGTCGTCGCATTGGTGTAGGGAAGCGGCACGATCTTCACGGCGTGGAAGCCCTTTTCGATCACTGCCCGGGAAGACGCAACGAGCAGCGACGGGTCGAACGTATCGTCGTAAAGCGCCTTCATCTCGCCGAGGCCCGGGTGCGAATAGAGATCGACGCGCTCGCGAACCTTGCCGCCCAGCATCCGCCACACCGGGACGCCGAGTTCCTTGGCGGAAATGTCCCACAGCGCATGCTCGATGCCGCTGATCGCCGAGGCTCCGATAATGCCCAGACGATAGTAGCTGTGCTTGTTCATCCGGCGCACGGCCTGCTCGATGTTGCGCGGGTCCGTGCCGATCATCAGCTGTGCGAGATCTTCGACCGCACCAGTAACCGCCCGGGTCTTCCAGTTCAGCGTAGCTTCGCCCCAGCCATAGAGCCCCGGAACGGAAGTATCCACGCGCACGAATACCCAATTGCGCATCTTCGCATTGACGACGACAGTCCGAATTCCGGTGATTTTCATGTCTTTCACAACGCCGATCGCTCGGCCAAGGGCCAGCGCCGGCGTTCTTCTCCCGTTTGCTTTTCCCGACTGAAAAGATTCGTCTGGTTCCCGACCTAGGACGCATCCAATCGTTGATTATAATAACGACATGTTTGCTATATTGCAAACGGAAAACGAGAGCTGATGTCAGTTTCGACGGCACTCGAACGCGGGCGACAAAAAAGGATTCCCGAAAGTTTGTCGCCCTTTAAGGGCGTGTCCAGGCGCCTACATGGGCCTTTCAGACCCGCGGCCTTTGTAGGTATCGAGCCATTTCGGGTCCATTTTTGGTTCGGAGGCGAGCAATTGTGCCGTGTAGGGGTGGTGCGGCGGCGCGAAGACCTTGCTTCTTGCACCGCTGTCGGTCACACGCCCGCGCTGCATGACCACGACCTCGTCTGCGACAGCTCGGACTGTCGCCAGGTCATGGGTGATGAACATGTAAGTCAGGCCGATCTCGTTCTGCAGCCGGTCGAGCAGGCGCAGGATGCCCTCGGCGACAATCTGGTCGAGAGCGCTCGTCACTTCGTCGCAGATGACGATTTCGGGGTCGGCCGCCAGCGCTCGAGCAATGCCGACGCGCTGCTTCTGGCCGCCTGACAGCTCCGATGGGAGGCGGTCGTAGAATTTTGCCGGGTCAAGTTCAATCAGCGACAGCAATTCCTCGACGCGACGGTGCAGCGCGCGGTCCTCAAGACCCGCATAGAACTTGGCTGGCCTGCCGATGATTTCGCTGACGCGCATTCTCGGATTAAGTGCGGTGTCCGCCGACTGATAGATCATCTGGATCCGGCGCAGTTGATCCTTGCTTCGCTCGCGGAAGGACCACGGCAGAATCTCGCCTCTCAGCCGAATTTCACCGCTGGTGGCCGGCAACAGCCCCATGATCGTGCGCGCGGTGGTCGACTTGCCGGAACCGGATTCTCCAACGACCGCGACCGTCATGCCGCGATGGAGGTCGAAGCTGACGTCATGGAGCACTTTCGGACCGCTGCGATAAGCGACGTCCAGTCCGCGTATGGAGAGTTCGGGCTGCGCGGTCTTGGACGAGCGCGATTTTTCAGGCCGCTCGTAGCTCCGCACGGCCAGGAGCTTCCGGGTGTAGCTTTCCTTGGGATGAGCCAGAATATGCGCGGTTGGCGCCTCTTCAACCTCTTCACCTTTCAAAAGCACTTTGATGCGGTCGGCCATCTGGGCGACGACGGCCAGGTCATGGGTGATGTAGATCGCAGCCGTTTGGAACTGTTCGACGATATCGCGTATCGCTGACAGGACCTCCACCTGGGTGGTCACGTCAAGCGCGGTCGTGGGTTCGTCGAAGATGATAAGGTCGGGACGGCAGGCCATGGCCATCGCTGTCATTGCCCGCTGCAATTGCCCGCCGGACAGCTGATGCGGATAGCGAAATCCGATGACATCCGGCTCGGGCAAGCGAAGCTTTGCGTAGAGCTTCATCCCGTCGTCCTGCGCCGCCGAACGCGACTGATATCCATGCAGCACCGGGGCTTCGACATGCTGGTCGATTATTTTGTGGGCGGGGTTGAAGCTGGCGGCCGCCGATTGCGCCACATAGGCAATTCTTGCCCCGCGCAGAGCGCGCAATTGCGCCTCGGTGGCGGTGCGCAAATCCTGTCCGTCGAACGTGATTCGCCCGCCCGAAATACGTGTCCCGTAACGGGCAAATCCCATTGCAGCAAGCCCGATCGTGGACTTTCCCGCACCGGACTCTCCAATAAGGCCAATGACCTCACCACGATCCAGATCAAGATCAACGCCTTTGACGATTTCCAAGATGGTGTCACCCACCATGGCTTCAATGCGCAGATCCCGGATCTGAAGCAGCCGCTTGTCGTCGGGTGCCATCACATGCGCTCCTTCAGTCCGGCGGTGAGTTTCAGCATCCAGTCGACGATGAAATTCACCCCAACCGTCAGCAGGGCGATCGCCATCGCGGGTATCAGCGGGGTGATCTTGCCGAATGAAATCAGCACGGCGTTCTCGCGCACCATGGAACCCCAGTCGGCCGTTGGCGGCTGGATGCCCAGGCCAAGAAACGACAGCCCCGCGATAAGCAGAAACACGTAGCAGAACTGCAGTCCGAACTCTGCAATCAGCGGCGCGGCTATGTTCGGGAGGATTTCCCTCCGGATCAGATACCAGTCGCCTTCGCCCCTGATGCGCGAGGCTTCAACAAAGTCCGTGACCACCACATTGGCTGCGACCGAGCGGGTCAGCCGGAAAATCCTGGGCGCGTAGATGGCGGCCACGACGCCAACCAGGACGACCAGGTTCGTGCCCAGGATAGACAGCAGCAGCAGCGCTAGGATCAGCGCCGGTATCGACATCAGGACATCCGCCAAGCGCCCTAGGGTCTGATCGATGACGCCGCCTCTGATCGCGGCGAAGAGTCCTGCAAGCGTGCCCAGCAGGAAGGCCGCGATCGTGGCGGTCAGGGACAGCAGGATGGAGTTCCTTGCCCCAAAGACGATGCGGGAGAATATGTCCCGCCCGAGTTGATCGGTGCCCAGCCAGTAGGTTGCGGCGGGAGGCGCATAGGCTTTCGACACGATCTCGGACTCACTGAAAGGCGCGATGAACGGCGCGAAAATGACCATGGCGAGACAGACGCCGATCACGATGAATCCGAACATCGCCGTCAGGGGCGCCGAACGAAACACCGTGGCAAGAGTTGAGGGAACCAATCTGATCAGGAGCCAGCGAAGAGCATAGGAAGCAACCATCGCCAGCACGAACACCACCGCGACGATGGCCAGCGTGTCGACGCCATCTCGGCCAGCGACAAACCAGGTGATCGCGGTCAGCGCTGCCAGCAGCGCTGCGATCACGGATCCCCCTTTTTCTCCACGATAGAGCGTCGCCGCGAACGCGACGCAAATCAGGGCAATGAAACCAATGGAAAGGACGCTCACGCCGAGGGGGCTCATTTGGGACGCTTGAGACGGGGGTTTGTCAGGATTGAGCCGACATCCGCCGCAATGTTCAACAGGATGAAGATCGCCGCGAAAATCAGGCAGCAAGCTTGCACGATGGGAAAATCCCGCTTGGACACAGAGTCCACTAGAAGCTGGCCGATACCCGGATAATCGAAGACCACCTCGACCAGAACGACGCCGGTTATCATGTAGGCAAGACTGAGGGTCACCACATTGATGATCGGCGCCCACGCATTTGGCAGCGCGTGCCGGACAATCACCCGCCACGGCGGCACCCCTTTCAGGCGGGCCATCTCGATATAGGGGCCGGCAAGAACGTTGATGATAGCGGCGCGAGTCATCCTCATCATGTGTGCTGTAGCGACCAGGACAAGCGTCATGGCCGGCAGAAAGCTGCGGAAGATGCGTTCGCCGATCTCCGCGCCATCCCTGATGTTGGAGATCGGCGGAAACCAGCGGAGCTTAACCGCGAAAATGACGACCAATATATATCCCAACAGGAATTCCGGCGCGGAAACGGCCGTCAGGGACGTGACGTTAACGCTCTTGTCGAAGATCGTGTCGCGGAACAGCGCGGCCGCGACACCCAGCGAGACCGCCAGCGGAATGGCGATGATTGCAGCGAAACCCGCCAGGAAGAACGAATTGGCGAACCGGCCCAGGATCGCGCCGGCCACACTTGTGTGGCTGATCATCGAAGTGCCGAAGTCGCCGTGGACGAAGTCTTGCAGCCAATAGAAGTAGCGAACGATAGCCGGAACATCCAATCCCATCTGCTTTCGCATCGCGGCCACGGTTTCCCCGGTCGCCATTTGACCCAGGGCGGCTTGCGCTGAGTCCCCCGGCAAGAGCTCGACCGCAAAGAATATCAGAATTGAGACGACCAACATCGTCAACAAACCCAAGCCGAGCCGCTTTATGATCAGCGAAACTATATCAGTCAACCATCGCTCCCGTTGTGCGCTCTGCGGCGCATGTTTCGCTGGTTTGTTTCACAGTTGCGACACCCATTATCTTGCAACTGCGCAAGGGCGGGATCGAGTGCCTCGAAATTCTATGACGCCCTTGCCTAGGCTCGTTTCATCGGCGGTCGATCTGTTGCGATGTCCTCGTATTTTGCTAATATCACAACGCATCATTCACAATGCGCAAAAAATGGTTAAATGGCAAATGCTATTTTCCTGGCATTCACGCCCGTCTGCCTGCCCGCGGACTGCGTCTCCAGATCGATCCGTTTTTCAAAACCAGGGCTCCCGCGCGAGCCTGCAGACAGAAGGTAGAATGGTATGAAGGCACTAGTCACCGCCGGCACACGGGGCATGGGCCGCGCGATTGCGCAACGGCTGATGCAGTCGGGTTGTGAATGCATCGTCACTGGCACGACGGAAGTGTCCTGCAAAAATGTCCCGGATGGGGCGACAGGGCTCGCTGCCGATCTTACCCGGCCCGCAGATGTGGCGCGGCTTGCCGAGACGATAGCAGGGCTGGAGATAGACATCCTGGTCAACAATGCCGGGAAGAATATCCTCGGACCCACCGATGAATTCGCGGATGCGGATTTCGATGCGCTCATGACGATCAACCTCAAGGCGCCTTTTTCACTTTGCCGGGCCGTGATCCCGTATATGAAACAGCGTGGATGGGGCCGTATTGTGAACATCACATCGCTATGGTCCGTACGCGCCCAGCGCCAGGACGCGGCCTATTGCGCCTCCAAATTCGGATTGGATGGGATGACGGCATCCCTTGCCCCGGAACTCGCACCACACGGAATTCTGGTCAATGCGGTGGCGCCGGGCTACATCCTGACGGACGCCGTGGCGAAGGGATTTGCCGAAGAACGTATCGCCAAAGACGCCGAGACCATCCCGTTGGGCCGGTATGGCAGGCCCGAGGAGATCGCCGAGATCGTCGCCTGGCTGGCCAGCAGCGCAAACAGCTACATGACCGGCCAGAATCTCCTGGTGGATGGCGGCTTGTCGCGGACGGCTTTTCCCCAAATCTGACGCCGGGCGGCAGGTTATTCACCTGCACAATGAAACGGGCGGCAGACTTGTTCTGCCGCCCGGAAGTTGGGGAGGATGGGAGTGTGGCTTGGCTACTCGAACCACCACCGGCTGGTACCGCGCGCACCATCGAGCGCCCAGTTGGTGGCGATCTTTTCGGGCTGCATGACGTTCGACCTGGAGGCAAACACCAGGTTCAGGAACATCGGCAGGATAGTTCCGCCGTCGTCGCGCGAAATCATTGCCATTTCGCGATACATTTCGGCCCGCAGGCTGTCGTTGAGCTCTGCTCGCGCCTTCAGCAGGAGTTCATTGAAGCGTGGGTTGTTCCATTTCGATTCATTCCACGCGGCATCGTCCTTGTAGGCCGTGCTGTACATGAGGTCGGGCGTCGGGCGCGCGCCCCACTGCGCGATGCAGAACGGCTTCTTCAACCAGACATCCGACCAGTAGCGATCGTTGGGTTCGCGCACCACATTGACTTCGATGCCCGCGGCCTTGGCATGTTCCGCAAACAGGACAGCCAGGTCTACTGCCCCGGAGGTGACGCTGTCGGCGGTGCTGAGGTCCACTTTCAGCCGGTCGAGGCCAGCCTTTTTCAGCAATGTGCGTGCCTGGTCCGGATCGTATTCACGCTGGGGGATGCCTTTCGGAAAATATGGCATCTCTGGCGAATGGTGGAAATCATTGCCGGGCGAAGCCGCTCCGAAGGTGATCTTCTCGATCATGTCCTTGCGATTGATCGCCAGTTTCATGGCGTTGCGGACATCGACATTGTCGAACGGCGCGACGTTTGTGTGCATGGGCATGGTGATCGCCGTGCCCGATGGGAGATTGAGGACCTTGATGCTCGGATCCTGCCCCAGCAGGGCTAGGGTCTTCAGCTCAAGCTGCGTCACGGCATCGACTTCGTTTGCGATGAGCGCCGTCTGGCGGGCATTCGGATCGTTGATGACGACGATCTGCACCGCGTCGAAATGAGCGCCCTGGAGATGCCAGCCGTCGTGCCTTTGCAACTCGAAACCGCGGCCGAACTCGCCGGTGACCAGCTTGTAGGGGCCAGAACCGTCACCGGATTGCCAGTTCAAGGTGCCGTCACTGTTGGCAGGGCAGATCGCTAGATGGACGTCCGTCAAGAGCCACGGAAGATCCGCCGTGCCCGATTCCATTTTGATGGTGATGGAGTAGTCGTCGTTCTTGACGACGTCCTTCACGCCCGCGAGCAATGATTTTGCCGCCGAAGTGGATTTTTCGCCGCGGTGATGGTTCAGGGAAGCGATTACGTCGTCGGCGACCACCTTCTTGCCGCTATGGAAAACAGCGCGCCGGTCGAGCTGGAAGCTCCACTCCTTTGCATCGGGCGTAGCGCTCCATTCCTTGGCGATGTCCGGCCCTAGTGAGGAGTCGGATTCGATCGCCGTGATGTAGGAGCGGTGCGCGTTGGCCAGCAAATAGACCGAAAAATTGAGATATGCTCCCGGGTCATGGGAGTCCGAGGTGCTGCCGTCATGCGAGGCGACGCGGAATGTGCCTCCCCGCTTCGGCTCAGCACGAGCAGAACGCGTCCACACGCCCGTCGCTGTCGTCGCCGTCAGCCCCGCGGCCATCGCGTGGTACAAAAACGAGCGGCGCGAGATCGTTCCGGTGCGGGCTGCATCCGACAGTTTCTTCATCAAAACGTCGTCTTGGCGGTCAGTCATTGGTGTCTCCCATTGCTCGTCGGTCCGTCTGGCTCTCCGTCGAAGCCTCGGCCCGCTTCTGACGAGCGAGATGCCGGGCACCGAGAAGCGGTATTTGCCAGTATTGTTCTTCTTTACCGAACCGCACGCGGGCTGCTCAGCGTTTTCAATGCTGGCACAAGTGTTTCATATATGTCAATCGAATTGAGGATATGCCGACCCGAGACAGGTCGCCGCATCGCGGTGCAAGCAAGCGGCGCGATCTTTCCCAATCAGATTGTGGCAGGTTTCCAGTCGACCGCGCAGATCTTGGGCAATGTCCCAAGCCGACGGACTACCGCCGCGCAGCATGCCGGATATAGGCTGGCCCAGGCTCTCGATAGTTTCGCCGCTGCGGCTGGACTTCAGGCGACCATGGATTTCATCCAGCGGCAAAACCCGGGGGGCCACGGTAGTGGGGAAATTCCGAGCGTGGGAATCTTTCGTGGCCGACGGGAGCCGGCGGATCAGCGTCCGGGATTCAGATGCTTGGTCAGGCGGTCGGTTACCGTCAGGATCTGTTTGTGCAGCGCGCGCTCATCCTTCTCGGTTAGCGTGCCCGATATGACGGATACGCCCATTGCCGCGAAGACACTCTCATCCGCATCGAAAACCGGCGCTGCGAAACAGGTCAGGACTTCGATAAACTCGCCGAAATCGGTCGCAATCCCAGTCCGTCGAATCTCCTCTACAGCTTCGGCGAGCTTGGCCCGATCGGTAATCGTATTCGATGTCGCAGCGCGCATCGGAATGCTTTTTATCAACTCGTTACGTTTGGCTTCGGGCTGAAACGCCAGGATTGCTTTACCCAGGGCCGTTGAGTGAAGCGGCTCTTCAAGCCCGACCAGACTCCGGATGGACATGGGCGTATCCGGGGAAGCTGTATCGACCAACACGGCGCTTTGGTGGGACATCAACGCCAGATGTGCTTCCAGCCCGGTCACTTGGGCCAACTCTTCCAGATAGGGCCGGGAAACCCGGACAACCGTGGTCATGGGACCCGCACGCGAAGCCCATACAAGGAACTTGGTGCCCAATCCGTATTTTTTGGTCTGGAAATCCTGGCTGAGGACGCCACTTCGTTCAAGCGTGGTCAGGAACCGGTAGGCCGATCCCTTGTCCATGCTGAACTCCCGGGCAATATCACTGACACCGAAGCTGCGCTGCTTGGAGGCAAAAAAGTCAAGAATCCTCAGGCCCTTGTCCAAGGTCTTGATGCCGGGCTGGTCACTCCCATCGACAAGATCGATGCTCTCTGCGAGACTTTGCTCGAGAATTTTGCCTTTGATATCTTCCATTTTTACTCGCCAAATCTCGGGTTTGAAGGCATTGAAATCGAGGCGCTTTGCGCTTGACCCTTAACCAACTCATGTCGCCGCGCGGTCCGCTCCAGCGCGACCTAGCAAAATCGTTCGCATACTGTCAAAATTGTAATCCACTATAGCAACGTCGACAAGGGCAAATGGCTTTCCGTTTTGTTCGGCCCGCGAGATAATCAGCATCCTCCGCGAGAGAGGGGCGAACTCGGTCGGCATGTCCAGATTCGGAGGATCAGCTTCGAAGAATGAGCCGCTCTCAGCCGTTTTGGTGCGGATTGCCGGCAAGGCGATTTGCCGGAAGGCAACCAAGGCAGCTTGTCGATTGGCTGGAAAATCGTGCGGAAACTTGGTGATTTGCTTTTCATTCAAACGACGGGACTATCCATTCAGACTTTGGAGACAGAGGAAGGTCCACCCATCGCCTTTCAATCATCGACATATGTGAAGCAAGAACGAACTCATTGGCCCTGAGACCATCCAAACCACTAGCGGAGGGTAACCGCGGCTTGCGGCCGGAAATAAGGTCGGCGAATACCTCAATCTGCGTAGCGTACGGGTCATTGCGCGGGGGCGAGAGCGCGATCCATCCATCAAAGCCACCACCGCTCATCCTGCGGGGCTTCGAACGAGGATACCAAGCTGCTCTGATGTCCGCCGGCAAATCGTCGAATCGCCGGTTAACGAAGACCGCTAGGGGTGTCGGCGACGAAACGGTTGTTGCCTCTTCAATCAAATGCAGAGAGCCTTCGGTTCCGTAGAACTCCGTCAGGTCGCCGGGCACAGGGCAGAACCGTTCTGAGGAAATGACGCCGGCTACGCCATCGCCCATCTCGGCTATCACATGTATATTGTCATCCAACGGTACAGGCATCGCACTGTGTTGAAGCGTGGCGCAGACCGCGGTGAAATCCCGGCTCAGCATGTATCTGATCAGGTCTATACGATGGATTGTAAGATCCATCACCACCTGACAACTTTCGATCGTATCGGAAGTTGTCGATGTCGACCCACTCATCCCATTTCTCCGAAAAGACGGACCGGAAAGACTTTATCTCCCCGATCAAACCACTTTGAATAATGTTGCGGGCTGCCGTGACAGTATTGGCGTAGCGCTGGTTAAAGCCGATATGCAGCTGACCGCCCGCCTTGGCGCATGCCTCGATGATGTGAGCGCCTGATACAAGATCGTGAGTGATCGGCTTTTCGCAGAGGATGTGTTTGCCCATGGCCGCCGCCTCAATGGCGACCTCGGTGTGATAGCGGTTGGGTGTGCCTACAATCACAGCGTCGATCTGGGGGTCAGCCAGGAAGCTGCGAAGATCCGCGTAATGAGCCGGCAAATTGTATCGAGCAGCAAAATCCTTCGCGCGATCTGCGGCAATGTCGGCCACTGCTACGGCGCGAACCCCTTCCACTGCTGCGATAGCAGGCATGTGTAGCTCTGCCACAAGGCCGGTGCCAACAATTCCAATTCCGATCGCCATGAACCCAATCCTGTTCGCCGTCGACTTTCCGAGCCTGCCTACGCTGGCGCTCGACTAACCACGCGTTTCTGATGTTAACAACATCGTTGACATATAAGCAATATGTTTTTAGATCTGGGGTGCTGATCGTTTCAATGGAAAGTTGATGGGATGGCCGATCCAAGCTAAAAAAGGGGAACAAAATGGGCAGAATGCGTAAATTATTAACCGGACTGGCAGTGCTTGCCGGGCTCGGTACGTCAACGGGTCTGGCACAATCTGAAACGCTGAGGATTGTCACCTGGCAGGGCTACGCAGATGACGATTGGGTCGAGGAGTTCGAGGCTGCCTACAACGCCGACGTTCAAGTCACATTCGTAGGTGACGACGCGGAAATCTGGGCCAAGGTAAGGGGTTCCAACGGAGCGGATGCCGATATCATAACGACCAATACTGGCCAGTTGCAACGCTACATCGACGCTAACCTTCTGGCTCCGATCGATCTGAACATGGTACCGAACCAAAAGGAAGTTCTGGAGCAGTTCCGCGATCTGGCCAAGATTCCTGGCGTCATGCGGAACGGCAAAGTCTTCATGATGCCTTATGTGTATGCGCCGTATCTCCTGGCCTACAATCCCGATCTTGTAAGTGAAGCCCCGACGTCGTGGAGCTCCCTCTGGGATCCCAAATACAAAGGGAAGGTGCTGACGCACGACAGCTACGAATACAATTTCACAATTGCTGCAATTTTGGACGGAGCGAAGGACCCCTTCCAACTGTCGGAGGACGAGTTGCAGCGTTGCAAGACGAAGCTGATCGACCTTCAGCATCAGCTTCTGAGCTACTACCAATATCCTGAAGAGGTCGTGCAGCTTTGGCAGAGCAACGAAATCGCCGTCATGATGGCGGCGTACGGACCCTCGCAGATCAACGCCTTGCGCAAGGCCGGCGCGAAGGTCGAAGCCGTGATTCCCAAGGAGGGCACGCCGACTTGGCTCGACTCGATGGCGGTGACCGTCGGGGCTAAAGGCGCCAAGTACGATCTCGCCATGAAGTGGATCAACTTCGCGCTCAAGAAGGAAATCTCCAAGGCCCTGGCTAGGCGGACCAACTTCGGCACCACCGGTTTCGACACCGGCGCCATCACGCCCAACGACAAAATATTCTGGGTCCAGTCGATCGAAGACCCAACACGCCGCAGCGATCTCTGGAACGAGATCAAGGCCACGCCGTAGTCTGAAATCGATGCCCCGGGAACCGATGGTTTCGATTTCCGGGACACCCGATTTCTCCAGCGAGGCTGGCGAGAGCCGCCGACGGTTCGCCGGGCGACCGTCAAGGCTTATGGATTGAGCAAAGTGCCGGATGGCGTCGATCCAGAAATCGGTAGCCACGAATCCGCGTTTCTCGGTCTTGGCTGGTCGGAAATGACAAAAATTCTGCATCCGACCGGCGGTTTACACAGCCTGATTCCGCGACATCGACAAAGGTTTCCTGACAGGAATGACGAGAAATATGGCAAGCTCGCTGGTCAAGTTACGAAAAATCGTCAAGACCTATGGCGCAATCAAGGTGCTGGACGGCATCGATCTCGATATCGGCAACGACGAATTCGTCGTCGTCCTCGGCCCGAGCGGATCGGGAAAAACGACCATTCTGCGCATGATCGGCGGCTTTACGCAGCCGAGTTCCGGCGAAATCGAGTTTGATGGCATGAGCCTCAACGGTGTGCCGATCAACAAACGTCCGTTCAATACGGTCTTCCAGGACTACGCCTTGTTCCCGCATATGACGGTGGCCGACAATGTCGGCTTCGGCCTTCGCGTTCGTGGCGTCGCCAGCGCACAAATCACGGCAGAAGCGGCAAATGCGCTGAGCCTGGTGGAATTGAAAGGGTTTGCCGACCGCTATCCAGCCCAGCTTTCCGGTGGGCAGCGCCAGCGTGTCGCCCTTGCACGCGCCATCATCTGCAAACCTCGGCTGATCCTGCTCGACGAGCCGCTCGCGGCGCTCGATGCCTCATTGCGTCGCCAGATGCAGACATTCCTCAAGGATCTGCAACGCGAGATAAAGACGTCCTTCCTGTTCATCACGCATGACCAGGAAGAGGCGATCACCATGGCGGACCGGATCGTGATCGTCGACCGAGGCGTTATCTGCCAGACCGCAACGCCTCGTCAGATGTACTACCAGCCTGACAATCTGCTGGTGGCCACCTTCTTCGGCGACAACAATCTTATTCGCGGAACCGCGGCAGAGGTTTCGGAGAAATGGGTGGTCGTGGAGACACCGTTCGGCACCTGTCGGGTGCAAGCGCCCGAAACGTTGTGGGCAACAGTGAAAGACCCGCTGTGTATTGCAGTGCGACCCGAAAACGTGACCCTCGTCGCGGCGGACGCCGCCCCCCTGAAGGGCCGTGTCGTCAGCGTGGAATTCACCGGTCCCATCTCCGTCATCAAGGTCGAGTCTCACTCGGATCCGGCGGCCGTGCTCAACGTCAAATGTCTTAGCGCGGCGAAAGGAATGGAACTCGCCATCGGCGGCGACGTTGGAATTTCCTGGCAGAGCGAGGACGCGTGGCCGCTCCATCCATGAACGTCAACCCAGACAAGAGCGAGCGCATCGTGCGGCAATTCGGGCGCCCGCTCTTCTATTGCTTCGTGTTTGCCGTTCCGTTGCTGCTCATAGCCGCCCCCTTTGCATCGTTCCTGGCGATCAGCGTCGGAGAGGTCAAAGGCTCGGACATCGTCATGAGCCTGACGCTCAAAAACTTTGTCCGCATTGTCGAAGACCCGCTGTATTTCCAGGTCGTCTGGAAGACGATATCGCTTTGCCTTGGCGTCTCTATCGTCACCACCTGCTTGGGCTATCCGATAGCTTATCTGATCGCGATCTCCACGCATTCGATCCGCTATGCCCTGATTTGCATCTTTTCGATCCCGTTGCTGATGAACTACGTCATCAAGATTTACGCCATGAGAAGCATCCTCGGCGGCAGCGGCGTTCTCAACAAATTTCTGGAAATTATCGGCATCAGCGGTCTCAGCAATCTCTTCGTCTTCAATCTGAACGCGGTCTTTCTAGTCCTGGCATCGATACTTCTGCCATTCGCAATCTTCCCGATTTTCATCGCGCTCGAGCGGATCCCGAATTCCTTGCTGCATGCCGCCGCCGATCTTGGCGCGAGCCGCTTCTTCACCTTCACCCGCATCATCCTTCCCCTGAGCATGCCCGGAGTGGCCGTCGCCTTTTCATTCACCTTCGTTCTGGCAATCGGCGATTTCATAACTCCACAGATGGTCGGCGGTCCGACCGGCTTTACGCTGGGGCGTGTCATCTACAGTCAGTTTGGGCTCGCCTTTAATTGGCCGTTTGGCGCGGCACTCTCGATCGTGCTGATGACGATCGTCATGGTGACGATCGCGCTGACTGTTTTCGTTACACCCAGGAGGGCGAGATGAAGCCTTCACGCGCAACCTGGCTTATTCTCGGCGCCTTGGCTCTTCTGGTCTTCGTGATTGTCTATGGGCCGATCGTGGTCACCGTGCTCGGCGCATTCTTCGAGACCAGGGGATCGCAGATTGATTTCACAAAGCCGACGATCGCGTCCTTCGCGGCGCTGGGCAGCGATGAAAGCGTCATACGCGCGTTCTGCGTCACGCTCATAGTCTGCGTCGTTGCCTCTACCCTGGCGATCGTGGCAGGAACCACGGCCGCACTGCACTATGTTTCGGGCCACAGTGTCGATCGCAGCGTCTTGCAATTCCTGATTTTCGTACCGTTCGTCATGCCGCCCATGATCACCGGCCTGGCACTGCTGATCTTTTTCCGCGACGTCGGCATCGCCAGATCCCTGGCGACCGTCATCATCGGCCACGTCATCATTCTTCTGGCTGTGGCCTACCGCACGATTGTCGTCAGGCTCAGCGAGATCAGCTCCAGCCTCACCGAGGCGGCGCTCGATCTCGGCGCCACGCATTGGCAAGCATTCTGGCTGGTAACCCTGCCCAATCTGAAGAGTGCCCTGATCGCCGCCTTCATCCTGTGCTTCGCGCTGTCGTTTGACGAAACCCTTGTGACCATCCTTGTCACCGGCGGCGAAAGCACATTCCCGGTCCGGCTGTGGGCGATGATGCGCCTCGGCTTCTCCCCGTCCGTCAACGCCATCGTGGTGATCGTGCTGGCCATCAGCTCCATCGCGAGCTTCCTAGCAATTCGTTTTGTTCTAGGTACTCAAATTACCCAACAGCCTCTGGGCGGCGAAGTGTAATCAAGCAGCGTGTTGCTCTGCTGAGAAGGTCATCAAGGACATCCGCCGGATCGCGCGGAAGCAATATGGGGCGGATGAGAAGATCCGCATTGTGCTGGACGGATTGCGTGGCGAGGATTCGATCGGCGCTGTGCCGTCGCGAAGGGATAGCCGAGTGCCTCTATCACAATTGGTCGAAGGGGGTTCTCGAAGCCGGCAAGGAGCGGTTGGCAGTGCCGTACCAGCGACGGGTTATTCGCAAAAGACCCGCGATCTCAAGGAGGTCGTCGCCGAACAGGCGCTGGAACTGCGGCTGCTCAAAAAAGCACGATCCCGGATGGGGTCGACGACGCCGGCAAGGCCATCAGGCCAATGTTCAAGATGCTGCACGATGCCTACGGCGTTCAAAAGGATAGCAAGTTCCCATACGACCTCGGGAAGGATTGCATTGTAGACGAATATCACACTCACTGTGCTTCGCGAGCTCGGCGAGATCCAGAAAGTCGCTAGGCGTGAAGATGCTTCCTCGCCAAGGCGCGCCAAGATCTTGTTAGGAGTCGAGGAATTCGGCGCGTCCATATGTCAGAAAATAAGGTATCTTTTTCTGGCACAACGGCCGGTTTTTGCGCTGATGGACATCCGGCCCGGGCGCGATCTTCGCTCGGCCTTCAAGATAGGACTGGCGGCGCTGTTCCAGCCGCGCCTCGACCTTCTCCAAGTCCCACACCATGCATCGCGGCGTGAGATTGGAGCGGCGAGGGAAGTCGCCGTGCTCCTCCATCTCGTAGATCGTGCTATCGGCGAGCGGCACGACCAGTCGGAGCTCATGCCTTCGGATCGTTCGAGGCAGCCCGGTCAGCATGTAGCGAACCGGAATATCCCACCAGGTCTTTTTCGTTGTCATCCTGATACGTCATCACCAGGATACGCATGCGGCTTGGCTTCTTGATCATATCTATCCTCCTGTGGTTGGAGGATTTCTGATGCAGTCCACACTTCGCGTCGGCGTCCGATCTTGCCAACGCTGACGGTACTTTTGGCCGTGATTCCGGTTCGGGCGTCAGACCTAGAATGGCGCGCAAAGAACCGATGGCAGTCGATAGATGACTTGTGGGGACCGGCGGATATTCCTCAACGATATCAGCAGCGTAATTTTCTGACGGGTCTCGGGCCGGTAGTATTTGGATGGAAAAATATTTTCTGCAATGAATTCAAATGTTGCTGTGGATTTGAACAATCGAGTGGGAGTGATTCAGCCTACTCAAACGCCGCCGAAATTACGCGTGCTACGATGCAAGGCGAGACCGTCAGCGATTCGAGGATGCAAAGTTTCTATGGCGAGCACCGATGAGTGAGGCGGATGTGGCCCGACCAGGAGACGACCTATTGAACTGGATTTCGGATGACATCTGTGCGGCATGGGCGCAGTCAGGCAGATCGGCCATAATATCAACACAATGTTATACCGTTACGTATCAATGACGCGGGGCGGGGCCGGTCCGGCCTCTCGAACTGCAAGAGGAGAAAGACATGCGTTCCTTTCCATTCGCGGCGGCGCTGCTGTTCGTGGCGACGCTGCTGGCAGGCGGTGGCGCTCACGCCGAAGACAAGGTGAACATCGTCGCGGCCGAGAATTTCTATGGCGATCTCGCCCGCCAGATCGGCGGCAGCCACGTTTCCGTGACCAGCATCCTTGCCAACCCAAACGACGACCCGCATCTATTCGAAACCAGCCCGTCGACGGCGCGTACTGTCGCCGACGCCAAGATCATCATCTACAACGGTGCGGACTATGACCCCTGGATGGACAAGCTTCTTTCGGCCTCGACCGGCACGCAGCGCACGACCATCGTGGCCGCGGATCTGATCGGCAAGAAGTCGGGCGACAACCCGCATCTGTGGTACAATCCGGTGACGCTGCCGGCGATCGCCAAGCAACTCGCCGCCGATCTTTCGAAGCTCGATCCTGCCAACGCGGCGGATTATCAGGCCAATCTGGCGAAGTTTCAGTCGTCGCTGGATGCAATCAACAAGCAGATAAATGACGTCAAGGCGGCCTATGGCGGGACCGAGGTAACCGCTACGGAGCCGGTATTCGGCTACATGGCTGAAGCCCTCGGCCTCAAGATGTTGAATTACGACTTCCAGGTGGCGGTCATGAACGACACGGAGCCGAGCGCGACACAGGTGGCGGCGTTCGAGAACAGCCTGAAGGACGGGTCGGCCAAGATCCTGTTCTACAATTCGCAGGTGACGGACGAAGCGACGACGCGCCTTCTCGACATTGCCAAGCAGAACAAGGTCACCGTCATAGGCGTCACTGAGACGGAGCCCGCCGGCCAGACGATCCAGTCGTGGTTCGGTGGCCAGATCGGTGACGTGCAGAAAGCCCTTGCCGCGCGCACGCAATGAACGTCATCGCCTTCGACAGAGTTACATTGACCTATGGGGGACGTCGGGTGCTTTCCGACGTCTCCTTTTCCATTCCGCAAGGCGCGTTCGTAGGGCTGCTCGGCGCCAATGGCGCCGGCAAGACGACCATGCTGCGCGCCGTCCTCGGACTTATCCGCCCGGCCAGTGGAGCGATTTCCGTTCTTGGCCGGCCACCGACACGCGGCAATCCCGCTATAGGCTACATGCCGCAGGCGCGCCGCATCGTGACCCATGCCGGCATCAGCGGCTTCGATCTCGTCGTCACCGCGGCGGGCGGCCATCGCTGGCGCTGGCCGGCGGCGTCGGCGCTCGAGAAAGACATGGCATGGAAGGCGCTTGAAGAGGTAGGCGCGGCCGATATCGCCCGGAGGCCATTCGCGGAACTGTCGGGGGGCGAGCGGCAACGTATCCTCATCGCCCAGTCCTTGATCGGCGACCCCAAGCTTCTCCTGCTCGACGAGCCGCTGATCAGTCTCGATGCCGCCCATCAGCGCGCCATCATCGAACTCGTCCACGAGGTCGGCGAACGGCTGGGTATCGCCGTGATTTTCTGCTCGCACGAGATCAATCCCTTGCTGCGCGCCGTCGATGCCGTGCTCTATCTCGGCAACGCCAGTGCCGCGATCGGCAGCGTCGATGAGGTCATCAACGGTCCGGTCCTGTCAAAGCTTTATGGCACGCATATCAACGTGGTGCGGGTAGCCGGGCGCATCTTCGTCATGGCGGACGACATCGAGTTGGAAGGCGCTGCGCATGTTCACGATGTTTGACTACGAATTCATGCGCAACGCCTTCGCGGCTTGCACGGTCGTAGCCATCGTGACCGGGGCGGTCGGATATTTCCTCGTGCTGCGCGGCCAGACCTTCGCCGGACATGCGCTGGCCCATGTCGGATTTCCCGGCGCGACAGGCGCCGGCTTGCTCGGCCTGTCGCCATTCGTCGGGTTGACCGTCTTCACCGTTCTGGCCGGTATCGGCATCGGGCTTCTGGGGGAAAGAGCGCATCGCGACGTCGCGATCGGCATCGTGCTGACGCTTTCGCTCGGTCTCGGCTTGCTGTTCCTGCATTTCTACACCGCCTTCGCGTCACAGGCGACGAATGTGCTGTTTGGAAACGTGCTCGGCATAAGTTACCGGACAGTGATCATCCTTGCCGTTCTGTCCGTGGTGATCCTGGCGGCGTTGATCTTCATTTCCCGGCCCCTGCTCTTCGCCAGCCTGCAGCCCGAACTGGCGGAGGCAAAGGGGGTGAACCTCGATTTCGTCTCGACCATGTTCATGATCATTGTCGCGGTGACGACCGCCGAGGCCACCCAGATCGTCGGCGTGCTGCTCGTCTTCGCGCTGATGGTCGCCCCGGCGGCAACAACGCTGCGCCTGGCGCGCGGCGTGCTGAGAGGCATCCTTATTTCGATCGCGCTAGCGGTCGTCATCGCCTGGACCAGCCTGTCGCTTGCTTTCCTGACCGATTGGCCGACGAGCTTCTGGATCACGTCGCTCGGAGCAGCCGCCTATCTGGCCGCCGGCCTCATCCAGCGTTTGAAGGCGGCGCATTGACTGGCTGAGGTGCCACGCGTTTCTTCAGGCCTGCCGTGCCGTTCACGGTATCGACTTATGCGTGTCTTGCTTCAAGGGATCGCGCGGCCGGGTGAATTGCGGAGCAGGAGGCTCGTAGCGGTATTTGCCAGGGCTCGACCCATTGGATGGAGCCTCCGATGTTTGGGGTATGGCTGCTGGAGGCTTGGTGGCGATGGCCGCGCCTCCGAGCAGAAGTCCGATCGCGACCAGCCAACTGCCCAGGATGCGTGCGCCGATCGCGTACCATGCAGGCCGGAAAATCCGCCCGGTCAGGCCGATTGCGACAATGACCCAGAGGGCAATGATCGTTCCAAACAGCGGGATTCGAGGGTCGTTCACGGTAGGGTCGGTGAGCTTTATGACGACGGCAAAAAAAGCGCCGATCGGCGCCGCCGCCACAGCGATTGTCCAGCCTCTGAAACGGCCGGAAACGATAAGGGCGATGCCAATTATCAGCATCGAAAACGGCGCAGTGAGGAAAGCGTGAGTCGTCGCGCCCGGCACGCCGGCCATAAGGGCAAGATATCGATCGTAAACCAATGCCCCGACCACTTCGCCCAGCAAGAAGGTCGCGAGTGTGAGAACTCTAAGCCTCACGCCTACCAAAGCGGTTGCAACGCCCAGTCCGACCAAGGGCAGGATGCGTTCGGGCGAAAGGGCGCTGTTGAGGATCCACCATGATGTCTGTGTCCTTTCGGAAGACGCCGCGAGCGCGGCGATCATTGCGATCCCGGCGACAGCCAGAACCGGGCCCGACCATCGAAGCAGGAATCGCCCGGGAGTTGCTTCAGACGGCAAGGAAATAGACGCCTCCCGCCGCGATCAATCCGCCCAAGGCCTGGGACAACCGCCCGCCGAATGCCTTGCCCAGCAGAAGTCCGACTCCGATGCCCAGCAGGTGGATCAAGCCGGTGGCGATGACAAACCCAATGGCATAGTCGGCAGGGTCGGCTGCATTCGGCAGTTCCGCCCCATGGGCGTATCCATGGCAGATTGCAAACACCGCAATCATAAGCAACGCGACCCATTCCGCCGGCCGCCAAGCACATGCAATGGCAAGCCCCAAGGCCATGATCGAGAGAGCGATACCAATCTCGACACCGGGCAGCGCGACTCCTGCAATCCCGGCGATCCCGCCCATGACCATGATCAGCGGGAACGCAACCGGCAGCGTCCAGATCGAACGTCCGCCGATCTGGGCGCCCCACAGTCCCACAGCAAACATCGCCAGGAAATGATCGGGCCCGGTCAGCGGATGTTCAAAGCCGCTGCCAAATCCACCTGTCCCTGACTGAATGATATGCGCTTGCGCCATTGTGGACCCGGCCGTCAAAGCGGTCGCAGCCGCCACGAGACGGTAAGAATAGTAGCCAAGCCGGATTTCGTGTCTGCCGGACGGCAGGCTCGCTTTTTCTTCAGGAAACTGCGCCACTCACGGACCTGCCACGATTGCCAAAATGCCAATTGCCGTTGATGGAGCCATCAAAATAGGACTTTTATGGGTAGTGGGTCGGTTGGAATTATCGGCGAGTTTCAATTCGATCACGCAGATATCGGGAACTGCCCCCATCACTTCGCCAGTACATCGCCCTTTGTCCAATAGCAGTCGATCCGACCGTCTGGTCCCACACAAGCTCGACAAATAGCGTTTGGTTCACGCGCCTCTCGCTGGGACAGCCGACCATTTGTCGGATTTCTAAGCCATTCGATCGCTTTCTGTAAGGCTCTCGAATGATTAGTTTCTCGACTTCCTTGGCCTCGACCGGTGCCAGGTATCGTCGATCTCTAGAGGCTTGCCAGCGGCACCGGCGGCCACCGCCGATCCATGCGCGGTGAAGCGTGGATGCATCCGCCCAAGTCCCACATCTTTCTGCTTGATACGTTATACTATAACCGATAACAAGATGAAAACCGTCCCTCAACGGAGTTTCCCGCCATGCAGACCCAGACTCCCGTGACCGTGCTGACCGGCTATCTCGGCGCGGGCAAAACCACGCTTCTGAACCGTATCCTGTCCGAAAATCACGGCAAGAAATATGCTGTCATCGTCAACGAGTTCGGCGAGGTCGGCATCGACAACGATCTTATCATCGACGCCGATGAAGAAGTGTTCGAGATGAACAATGGCTGCATCTGCTGCACGGTACGCGGCGATCTTATCCGCATCATCGACAGCCTCATGCGCCGTCGCGACCGTTTCGACGCGATCCTGGTGGAAACGACCGGACTCGCCGACCCGGCGCCGGTCGCGCAGACTTTTTTCGTTGACGAGGACGTTCGCTCCAAGACCAGGCTCGATTCCATCGTGACCGTGGTCGACGCCAAGCATCTGCTCGGCGAGATCGATGAAGCGCACGAAGCCCAGGAGCAGTTGGCATTCGCCGACACGGTGCTGCTCAACAAGACCGACCTCGTCTCGGCCGAGGAACTGAAGGAGGTCGAAAGCCGCATCCGGCGCATCAATCCCACCGTTTCCATCCACCGCACGCAGCGTTGCGACGTCGATCTCGACAAGGTTCTCGGTCGCAATTCATTCGACCTCGACCGGATCCTTGACGTGGAGCCGGATTTCCTCGTCGAGTTCCACGAGCATGAGCATGATGACCATGTTACCAGCTTCGCTCTGGTCACCAAGGAAGCGCTCGACCCGAAAAAATTCCTGCCATGGCTCCAGGCGATCACGCAGCGGTTCGGCATGGACATGTTGCGCATGAAGGGCATTCTCGCTTTCAAGCAAGACGACGACCGCTTCGTGGTGCAAGCCGTCCATATGCTGCTCGAGGGCGATCACCAGCGGCCATGGAAGGCCGATGAGGAACGGATCAGTCGCCTTGTCTTCATCGGTCGCAATCTGCCGAAGGACATCATCGAAAGCGGCTTCATGGAGTGCCGGGCGTAATCCTTGCCGATCAAGAGAGGCTGCGAAGCTGGTGAAATTCGTCAATCCCTTTGCTCCCAGACGGGGGCCGTCATCATCGAATGCCGACAGGATCAGACAATGGATACGCAATGGGCTTGATCTGAAGGAAGATGTCGCAATCACCGTTACGGAGGTTCGCTGCCGCGAATCCGGCTGTCCTGATCTGGAGACCGTCATCAGCATATTCGAGGAGGGGCGTCCGATGCGCTGCTTGCGCGTCGGCAAGGCAGCGGCAATGATTGGAAAGCCTGACATTGCACTCGCGTTGCAAATCGAGCGGCGGCTTCCCAGCCAGGAGACGGAGGGTTCACCCCGAAAGGTGAACGTCAAACAGCATTGAAGGCATGGACTGGATCGAGGATCAGATTGAATGGAGCGCCGATGGCAAAAAGGTCGCCATCGGCCTGACCCGTTTTGGAGCGGGCAAGAACCTGCTCCTGCTGCCGGCGCTCAGCTCAATCTCGACCCGTACCGAGATGCGATCGCTGCAGGAGCGGCTCGGTACCTCCTTCGCGACGACTGCCATCGACTGGCCCGGCTTCGGCACCTTGCCTCGCCCTAGGGTCGACTGGCGCCCGGAACTCCATCGTACATTCCTGCGCTTTGTCATGGAGAGTATCGTTCAGCCGGCCGCCACCATCGCGGCAGGCCACGCCGCGGGCTATGTGCTGGCGGAGGCCGCCGAAAATCCGGCAGGATTCGGTCGTCTGTGCCTGTTGTCGCCGACTTGGCGTGGGCCGCTTCCAACCATGACCGGCAGGCGCATGGCGCTGTTTCGCGGGCTGGTCAAGGCTGTCGACCTGCCGCTGATCGGGTCTGTCATCTATCGGCTCAATGTGAACAGCACAGTGATCGGCTTGATGGCGCGCGGCCATGTCTATGCCGATCCGACCTGGCTGACGCCAGAGCGTATGGCCGAAAAACGCGCGGTTACCGAAGCGCCTGGCGCCCGCTACGCTTCCTTCCGCTTCGTCGCCGGGGAACTCGATCCGTTCATCGATCGCGACGCCTTCCAGGAAAGCGCGCGACGTATCCCGACGAAGATACTTGTCGCCTACGGTGGCGGAACTCCACGCAAGTCGAAGGCGGAGATGACCGGCCTCGCATCGCTCCCCGATGTTCTGACCGTCGAACTGCCGCGCGGTAAGCTCTCGTTCTATGAGGAGTTTCCCGATCTGACCTGCGAGATGATCGCACCATTCCTCCTCGAATTCGACTGAGCCCAGGTTATTGACGGGTTCGCAATGCCCACGGGGCATGGTGTTCGCGGTTTCGGCCATCGGCCTATGCCAAAGCCGGTACGCATGGGGGAATCCACAGCTATGACCTTGGCGGTCACCCCCAAATAGTTGCCGTACTAGATCCGGGTTTTGGTGTTCGTCAGGGGGCTAAAGCACTGCAATTGGCGCATCGCACTTTGAGTTCGATAGTGACGGCGTTGACCTCGAGGGCCTCCTGTTTGGCCCAGGCCACAAGCCGGCGGTCGACCGTCTCGTCGTGATGTTCAACAACAGTTCCGCAGTCATCACAAATTGCGAGGATCGTTGTTTGTCCATGATGGGGATGCGCGTCGGTGCAGCGCACAAACGCGTTGATGCTCTCGACCTTGTGGACGATACCGCATTGAATAAGGCTGTTGACCGCCCGATAGATCTGCACGGGTGATCTGATCCCTCGAGGCGCCAACTCCCTCAAAATCTCGTAAGCGCCGATCGGCCTACGCGCCTTGGCAATAGTCTCCAGGACCAGCGACTGGTTCTTGGTCAGACCACTGAAGGCCGGATCTGTTGAGTGTGGATCAGGCATTTCGATTCATATTCTCGTTAGGAAATAACGTAACAATTCATCGACGTAGTAACACACCTGCTGGTCGACTGGAATAACGCGAATTGGAATTTGCGGAGATGGAGGCATGTCCGTCCGGTGGGTTGCAAAGAACGGGCGGGTTTACATGCCCAGAGGGCAGCGAGATCGAGCACCAGGCCGAAAATCTCGGTATATGGACGATAGCGCCAGGCTCCTGGAATGGGCCATACCGCCCACCGGCTGTTGTCCGACGGACCATACATCAGAAAAGGCTTCTGAATCCGGTACTGTCGAACTGCGACTGGAGCCGACGTGAAGCCCGTCTGGCGGGGCTTGCTCACCGCGCCGAATTCGCTCCCGACCCGGCGCCGGCCGAATAAAGCTTCAATTCTTCATGCAGGAAATCCGCCACCCGGCGGATACGTATGCTGGTGCGGACATCCCGATGCATCGCGAGCCAAACCGGCAATACCGGCAGCGGCAGGTCCGGCAGCACCACTTCCATCAACGGGTCGCGGCGGATCAGCGGCTCCTGACCGATGCCGATGCCATTTCCAGTCCGCAGCGCTTCCCACAGAACGATCTGGTTGTCCGCCCTGAAACGGAAAGCATTGCGGGTCAATGAGATGCCGAACTGGGCAAAAGCGCGGATCATATCGTCGCTGCGGTCGAAGCCCACCAGATCGTGGGCGGCCAGATCGCCGAGCTCCCGCGGGCGGCCTCGCCGGTCGAGATAGGATATCGCCGCGCAAGTGCGCAGCGGTATGTCCGCGACCTTGCGCGCCACCAGCTCGTTCTGCGCCGGCTTGACCATGCGGATGGCGATGTCGGCATCCCGGCGCAGGAGATTTTCAACCTGATTCGAAGCGACGATTTCGAGCTCGATGCCAGGCTCCTCGACGGCAAGCCTGGCGGTCATCTCCGGCAGAACATAGGCAGCCACCACCTCGCTGGCCGCGATGCGCACGCTGCCTTCGATGGCCTCGACGGACCCCAGCGCCAGGCGTGAGAAGGCGCTGGCCTGCTCGCTCACCGCCCGGCCGCGTTCGAAAAGCGTGCTGCCGGCCTCAGTCAACGCGTAGCCGCTTCGGCCGCGCCGGAACAGCGTCACGCCCAGCGCTTGTTCCAACTCGGCGATGTGGCGGCCAAGCGTCGGCTGGCTCGCGGCGAGCTTTCGCGCGGCGGCGGACAGGCTGCCGGTCTCCGCCACGGTGACAAAACTCTTGATCAGGTTCCAGTCGATCTCTGTCATTCATTTGTGAATATCAGATCGCCATTTTCTGTCAATTTCTATTCGAACTCAAAGGCTTCATACAACAGACGCAAGCAAACACGGAGACGGCCAGCAGCCACTCCCAGAAACAACCAGCCTTGAAAACCAGGAGTATTCAACATGACCAAGATCGCGCTTACCGCAGCCGCCATGCTCGTTGCCATGGGCGCCGCCTTCGCCGGCAGCGACAACTATGGCTCGGCCAACGCCAACCAGCCGGCCGCTACCGTCGACAACTCGTACACGGCTTCGATCAAAAAGTCGGAGCCCGCGGCCAAGCAGCCCGTCGTTCAGGGCAGCGACCGTAATCTGTTTGGCAGCCACTGACAGGTGACACTTGGCAGCAAGCGACGGGGATCCGTCGCTCTGCTGTCGGTCGGATTGCCAGAATGCCGTCTCGCACGGTCCGCAAAACTCGCTACGGACCGCCCCCTCCATCACCAACGAAGCCGTTCAAACTCGAAAGAATCCCATGACCAACACATCATCCCATGCCGCTCTTGTCGAATCCTGGCGTCTGCTCTGGAACGGCGATCTATCTTACACCGACAAGATCATCGCTCCGGATTTCGTCGCCCACGCCGCGCCGCTGACCGGCTTCGGCGATGACACCATCAAGGGCCGCGCCGCCCTCAACGCCTGGGTCGGCGGCATCAATTCCGTCCTCACCGGCCTCAATTTCACGATCGAGCAGGGGCCGATCATCGATGGCGACTTCCTGGTTGTTCGCTGGCGGGCACGGGGCACCTACCATGGCGGTTTCCCAGGCGCATCGGCCAATGCGATCGGCCGCACGATCACCTTCACCGGCACGGACACCTTGCGCATCAAGGATGGTCTTCTGGCTGAATATTGGGCCAACGCCGACAGCCTGCTTTTCATGCAGCAGCTGGGGGTCGCCGAGGTTCCTGGCGCTCAACTGTAGCGCGCCGATACCTCAGAGCCGCCTCACGCATTCCCCTGTACTGGAGCCAGCGACAAGAAATTCCTCTTTGAGAACGACGCCTTCTCGTTCGAAACCCTTCGAGTCACAGGCTATGCAACCCGTCGCCGTGCTGACCTCGGCGAAGTACGGCGACATGGAACCATTATCCAAATGGCACGTTTTCAAGCTTGCGGCGAGATGTAGCTCGGCCGTGGGGGATTCTAACGTAAATCCATCGGCATCGGAGGGGCGCTGTGACCGTGCAGGCATCCAAAAGGGAACTGGACCATGTAATCATTCTGAACTCTCTAAGAGCCTTCCGCCGCGGTGATTTTTCCGTCCGTATCGAGAACGTGTACAAGGGGGTCGATTCCGAAATCGCGGAAACCTTCAACGAGATCGTTGACCTCAACGATCAGGTGACGCGTGAGTTCGAGCGCCTCAGCAGGGTTGTCGGCAAGGATGGGCGGATAGGTGAGCGCGGTCGCGTTCGCAACGCCACCGGCAGTTGGGAATCAAGTGTCCGGTCCGTCAACGATCTGATCGAGGATATGGTCCAGCCGACAGCCGAGGTCGCCCGAGTCATCGGTGCTGTCGCCAAGGGCGACCTGTCGCAAACGATGATGGTCGAAATCGACGGCCGGCCTCTGCGTGGGGAGTTCCTGCGGATTGGCAAGATCGTCAACACCATGGTCGGTCAGTTGGCCTCCTTCGCCTCGGAAGTGACGCGCGTGGCGCGCGAGGTCGGCACCGAAGGCAAGTTGGGTGGTCAGGCGCGCGTGAAAGGGGTCGCCGGGACGTGGAAAGATCTGACCGACAACGTCAACGCGATGGCCACCAACCTGACCGGGCAGGTGCGCAACATCGCCGAGGTCACGACCGCCGTCGCGTCGGGCGATCTGTCGAAGAAGATTACCGTCGATGTGAAGGGCGAAATCCTCGAATTGAAGAACACCATCAACACGATGGTTGACCAGCTCAATTCGTTCGCCTCGGAAGTGACGCGCGTGGCGCGCGAGGTCGGCACAGAGGGTAAGCTCGGCGGCCAGGCACGCGTCGAAGGGGTCGGCGGCACATGGAAGGATCTGACTGACAATGTGAATTCCATGGCCGAGAACCTCACCGGCCAGGTGCGCAATATCGCCGAGGTGACGACCGCCGTGGCTCTGGGCGACCTCTCGAAGAAGATCACCGTCGACGTGAAGGGCGAAATCCTCGAGCTGAAATCGACGATCAACACGATGGTCGACCAGCTCAACTCCTTCGCGGGCGAGGTCACGCGCGTAGCGCGCGAAGTTGGCACTGAAGGCAAGCTTGGCGGCCAGGCACAGGTGCGTGGCGTCGCCGGCACGTGGAAAGACCTCACCGACAACGTCAATTCGATGGCTGAGAACCTCACCGGCCAGGTGCGGAATATCGCGGAGGTGACGACGGCGGTTGCTTCCGGCGACCTCTCCAAAAAAATCACCGTGGCGGTGCAAGGCGAAATTCTCGAACTTAAGGACACCATCAACACGATGGTTGATCAGTTGAACTCCTTTGCCTCCGAGGTCACACGCGTGGCGCGCGAGGTCGGCACCGAAGGCAAGCTCGGTGGCCAGGCCGAGGTGAGGGGAATTGGCGGCACGTGGAAGGATCTGACCGACAACGTCAATTTGATGGCCGCCAATCTGACCGGGCAGGTGCGCAACATTGCCGAGGTTACGACGGCCGTGGCCCGCGGTGACTTGTCCAAGAAGATTACGGTCGACGTCAAAGGGGAGATTCTGGAGCTCAAGGACACCGTCAATACGATGGTCGATCAGTTGAACTCCTTCGCCTCGGAAGTGACACGCGTCGCTCGTGAAGTGGGATCGGAAGGCAAACTGGGCGGACAGGCTCATGTCGAGGGCGTCGGTGGCACCTGGAAGGACCTGACTGACAACGTCAACGCAATGGCCGGCAATCTGACCGTCCAGTTGCGCGATGTGTCCAAGGTCGCGACGGCTATCGCGACGGGCGACCTGACGCAGAAAATCACGGTCGATGCCCTGGGCGAGATCCTGCAGATCAAGGATGTCATCAACACGATGGTCGATCAGTTGAATTCGTTCGCCTCGGAGGTGACGCGTGTGGCGCGCGAAGTCGGTTCGGACGGCAAGCTCGGTGGTCAGGCACAGGTGCGCGGCGTTGCCGGCACCTGGAAGGACCTGACCGACAACGTCAACGCCATGGCCGCCAACCTGACGGGTCAGGTGCGAAACATCGCCGAGGTGACGACCGCCGTGGCGCTCGGTGACCTCTCGAAGAAGATCACCGTGGATGTCCGTGGAGAGATTCTGGAGCTGAAGGACACGATCAACACAATGGTGGACCAGCTCAATTCCTTTGCCTCGGAAGTGACCCGCGTCGCGCGCGAGGTCGGTACCGAAGGCAAGCTCGGCGGGCAGGCGCAGGTGCGCGGCGTTGCCGGGACGTGGAAAGATCTGACCGACAACGTCAACTCGATGGCCGAGAACCTGACCGGGCAGGTGCGCAACATCGCCGAGGTCACGACCGCCGTCGCCCGCGGCGATCTGTCGAAAAAGATCACCGTCGACGTGAAAGGGGAAATCCTTGAGCTGAAATCAACCATCAACACGATGGTGGACCAGCTCAACTCCTTCGCCGGTGAGGTCACGCGCGTGGCGCGCGAGGTTGGCACCGAGGGCAAGCTCGGCGGTCAGGCCCGTGTTGAAGGCGTCGCCGGCACCTGGAAAGACCTCACTGACAACGTCAATTTGATGGCGACGAACCTGACCAACCAGGTGCGCGGCATCGCCGACGTGGTGACGGCGGTTGCGCAAGGCAATCTCAAACGCAAGCTGACGGTGGATGCCAAAGGCGAAATCGCCTCCCTGGCCGATACGATCAACGGCATGATCGAGACCCTCGCGACCTTTGCCGACCAGGTGACCAACGTCGCCCGCGAGGTGGGTATCGAAGGCAAGCTCGGCGGACAGGCGCGTGTGCCAGGAGCGGCTGGCCTGTGGCGCGACCTGACCGACAATGTCAATCAGCTCGCCGCCAATCTCACAACCCAGGTGCGTGCCATTGCCGAGGTTTCGACAGCGGTCACCAAGGGCGATCTGACGCGCTCGATCAGCGTCGAAGCTTCGGGTGAAGTTGCCGCGCTCAAGGACAACATCAACGAAATGATCCGCAACCTGAAGGATCAGACGCTGAAGAATGCCGAACAGGACTGGTTGAAAACCAATCTCGCCCGGTTCTCGCGGATGCTGCAAGGCGAGCGCGACCTCGCCACTGTCTCGCGGCTCATCATGTCCGAACTCGCGCCGCTGGTGAACGCCCAATATGGGGTATTCTACGTTACCAACCGCGACGAAGAGGAATCCTATCTCGAGCTGGCGGCGTCCTATGGTGCTGAAAGCAAGGCGGCGATCAAGCAGCGCCTCGACCTGCGCGAAGGCCTGGTCGGCCAAAGTGCTGCCGACAAGCGCGCAATCATGCTCGACAATGTCCCGCCGGAATTCCTGCGCGTCACATCAGGCCTCGGCAGCGCCTCGCCGGCCAACGTCATCATTCTTCCCGCCTTGTTCGAAGATGAGGTGAAAGCCGTTATCGAACTTGCCTCGTTCGGCGAGTTCCGCGACACCCACCAGTCGTTCCTCAATCAGTTGATGGAGTCCGTCGGCATCGTTCTCAACACCATAGCCGCGACAATGCGCACCGAAGGCCTGCTCAAGCAGTCGCAACTGCTGACCTCGGAACTGCAAGCGCGACAGACTGAACTGACCAAGAAGCAGGAAGAGCTGCATGCCACGAACGAGGAGCTGCAGGAAAAGGCACAGCTGCTCGAAAACGAAAAGAAGCAGGTGGAAAACAAGAATCTCGAAATCGAGATGGCGCGACGCGCATTGGAGGAGAAAGCCGAGCAGCTGGCGCTGACTTCGAAATACAAGTCCGAGTTCCTGGCCAATATGAGTCACGAACTGCGCACACCGCTCAATTCACTGCTCATTCTTTCAAATCTCCTGGCGACCAACCAGCAGGGCAATCTCAACGAAAAGCAGGTCGAGTTCGCGCGCACGATCAATTCCGCCGGAACCGATCTTCTCAGCCTCATCAACGATATCCTCGATCTGTCGAAGATCGAATCCGGCACGGTCTCCATCGATATCAACGACATGCCGGTGTCACACCTGCGCCAGCATATGGAGCGCACGTTCCGTCAGCTGGCGGCCGACAAGGGACTTGGCTTTACCATAACGGTCGACCCAGCCCTTCCAGATACTGTCCGCACGGATGAGAAGCGATTGCAGCAGATTGTCCTCAACCTGCTTTCGAACGCATTCAAATTCACCTCCGAAGGTGAGGTCGGTTTGAACTTCCGGGTCGAGAAAGCTGGCCGCCGCAACCGAGCCTCGCACCCGATAAAGGCTCTCGCGATCGCCGTGACCGACACCGGCATTGGCATACCTGAGGATAAGCAAAAGCTTATTTTCGAAGCCTTTCAGCAAGCCGACGGCACCACCAGTCGTAAATATGGCGGTACGGGCCTGGGGCTCTCTATCAGTCGGGAGATCGCTCGGTTGCTTGGCGGCGAATTGCGCGTCGAAAGCACGCCGGGCAAAGGATCGACATTCACGCTGGTTATCCCGTTCGACGGCCCCAGAATGGCGACAGTGCAATCGGCCTTGCTTCCTGTGACGGACGAAGTCGCAGCGCCAGCATCCCCGAACAGTCCACCTTCGGCCGAGTTAATTGATGACCGCGATTCTATCTCGCCCACCGATCGGGTCGTTCTGATCGTTGAGGACGACCCGACCTTTGGAGGCTTGTTGCTTGGCCTCGCGCGTTCGGCCGGGTTGAAAGGCGTCTTGTCAAACGCGGGTTCCGGCACTTTGGCATTGGCGCGCAAGCTGGTTCCCGATGCCATTACGCTTGATCTCGGGCTTTCGGATATCGACGGCTGGGTGCTTTTTGATCTGTTACGCCATGATCAGAAGACGAGGGCAATTCCCGTCCACGTTATCTCAGGCGCGGGAGATATTAATAGCCTCGCGCGCAAGGGCGCCTCCAGCATTTCCACTAAGCCCGTATCATCGGATGAACTGATGCAGGTGTTTCAGGACATTCATTCCAGAAAGCTGCGCATCCAACGCCGCGTTCTGGTCGCCGACCCCGATCCGGATCGCCGGCTATCGCTGGTCGAAGCGATCCGCGACGGCGTCACCTCCGTCACCGCGGTTGGTCGGATCGCGGCAAATGCGGACGACATCGGGATCGCCTCGTATGATGCCGTCGTGCTCGGGTTCGGACGCTCGGCCAAAGACAATGCGCAGGCACTAGACGAGGTCACCGGCCAATTCGGCGAAGCCTTGCCGAAACTTTTGTTCTTTGCCCCCCATCCCGATGCGCTCGACCCGGTCCTGTCGCTGAATCCGGCTTTTGCGAATGTGCCGCGCGCCGAGAATTTCGCTCAGTTGGCGCTGCATATTTCAGCGACCCTTCCGGGAGAAGGCCGCGAAGAAAGCATGGTCGAAACAGAACAGGACGCGAGGTCCGATCTCACCGGGGCGAAGGTTCTGATCGTCGACGACGATATTCGCAACATTTATTCCCTCACCAGCGTTCTGGAGACCTATGGCATCCAAGTTCTGCACGCTGAACGAGGCCGCGACGGCATAGCGCTGCTGGAACAGACGCCCGACGTCGATGCAGCGTTGATCGATATCATGATGCCGGAAATGGACGGCTACGAGACGATGCGGCAAATCCGCACCACATCCTCGATAGCTCACATTCCGCTGATTTCGGTTACGGCCAAAGCGATGAAGGGTGATCGGCAAAAATGCCTGGACGCGGGGGCTTCCGACTACATCGCCAAGCCAGTCGATCTCGATCTCTTGCTGGCGCTGCTTCGTGTCTGGATTGGGCGTTCCCGGTCACGCGGTGACATCCCGGAAAAAATGCTCGTGGCAGCGAACTGACGGCTATTCGATGCAAAAATTGCAAAGAAGCAGAGCAAGGAAACCTGGGGTCGTTCAGCTGCCGGAAGGACCGGCACGGGCACGTATCCTCGCCGTGGATGACGATGAGCGCAATCTGCTGGCGATCAGCGAAGTGCTCGCGACCACCGGCGACGTCATCTGCGCCCAATCGGGCGAAGAGGCCCTACGTTTTCTGCTGAAGGAAGACTTCGCCGTTATCCTGCTCGATGTCCTCATGCCAGGGCTGGATGGATATGAAACAGCCGCGCTTATCCGACAGCGCGAACAGTCCAAACACACGCCAATCATCTTTCTCACCGCGATCAACAAGGAGGACGCCCATATGCTGCGCGGCTATGATGCCGGCGCGGTGGATTACGTGTTCAAGCCATTTGATCCGACCATGCTGCGTTCGAAGGTCGCGGTCTTTGTCGAGCTTCACGAAAAGACGATCGAAATCCAGCGGAAGGCGCGGATTGAGCAGGGACTGCTGGCGCAGGCGCTGCAGGCCCAGAAGGAAAAGCTTCAGGCGGAACGGGCTCTCCGCAGCGCGGAGGAACGGCAGGATGCCATATTGAGTTCGCTGCCGGTTTGCTTTCACGCGCGGACGGCCGAACCGCCCTTTGCGACGCGCTTTGTCACCAAAGGTGTCGAGCGTTTGACCGGCTTTTCGCCTGCGGATCTGACTTCCGATCCAGGATTCGGGCTCAAGCGGGTCCATCCCGACGACCTGGCACGGCTCGAGCAGGCACTTCTGGCGGCCAAAACGGCCGGCTCGTATACGTGCGAATTCCGCTGGAAGTGCGCCAACGGCGAATATCGCATCTTTCTTGATCAAGGCGTCATGTCGAACGGCGCTGACGGCCGCGAGTCCGAAATCCTCGGTACGCTGCTCGACGTTACCGATCAGCGTGGCCTCGAGGATCAACTGCTACAATCACAACGTCTCGACGCGATCGGCAAACTGACGGGTGGCCTGGCGCATGACTTTAATAATCTGCTGGCTGCAATTCTCAGTGGATTGGGGTTGCTCGAACGCCGCGCGACATTGGACGGTCAAGCACGGCAGGTTCTCGATTTGATGCGGCGTTCCGCGAAACAAGGAGCTGACCTGGTCACGCGAATGCTGGCTTTCTCCCGACGGCAGACCCTAAAGCCGGAAGCGGTGCGCCTGGCAGTGCTGGGCGACAGCATGAACGGGTTGGTCGCACCTGTTTTGGGAGCGTTGATCCGATTTGACTGGCAAATCGACGACACGGTGTGGCCGGTGCATGTCGATGCCGGACAGCTCGAGCTAGCTTTGATGAACCTGGTTTTCAATGCGCGTGATGCCATGCCCTCTGGCGGTACAATAACCGTGCAAGCGCACAATCGTTCGCTTAGGACGTCTTCGGCAGATGTTCCGGCGGGTGACTATGTCGTTGTGACGGTCAAGGACACAGGTTCTGGCATAGCTCCTGATATTCTCGCCAAGGTCATTGAACCTTTCTTCACGACAAAGCCGGTCGGGAAAGGGACCGGTCTGGGCCTCAGTACGGTCTATGGCTTTATGAGGCAATCCGGCGGTGCGCTTCGCATAGAGAGCGTCGTTGATCGTGGAACGAGCATGCAACTCTGGCTGCCACGCTCCGTCGCGGAGCCAGGCAATCCTGCTGCCGAGACCGACGTCGGGTATATGCGCCTAAACGCCGACGCGAGGCGCCCATCGATCATTCTGATCGATGATAGCAACGCGTTGCGGCAGCTGACAGCTGAGTCTCTTCGTCAGCATGGTTTTGATGTGACCTGCGCTGCAGGGGGCCCCGAGGCGTTGGCGTTGATCGAGCGCGCTCCTAATGATTTCGACGTCATCGTTACCGACTTTGCCATGCCACTCGTATCGGGCGTGGACGTTATCCGCTTCGCACGCACTCTGCGCTCCGATTGGCCCGCGGTTATTATAACCGGCTATGCCGATGCTAGCCAGATCGCCGATCGACCGGCGGACGTGCCCTTGCTCGGCAAACCCTTCCACGACAAGGATTTGCTTGAAACCATTTTTTTGGCGATCGCAAATGTGGAGCCTAAAGCAATCAAAACGGCCTAGCCGCGGGGCGGCCCGGCGGAGGAGGTGAGCGCGTCATAACGCGGCCTCGGGATGCAGCCGCGAGTTGCGTCTGCCGCCGCAGGCCGCGTTCCCATGCCGGCCGCCGGTAAGAAGAAGCTCACACGGCGTGCCAAGCGATATCTACCAGTCTTGCCGTCTGTACCAATCGTCAATATCGCGCCGCACACGATCCTTCTCGATGCCGTAGCGCTCCTGGATCTTGCCTTCGAGTTGATCACGTTTGCCGGCGATACGGTCGAGGTCGTCGTCAGTAAGCTTGCCCCACTGTTCTTTGACCTTGCCTTTGACCTGCTTCCAATTTCCTTCGACACGATTCCAGTCCATGACACGGTCCTCCTTGATTGCATTACGCTGCCAAACGCCATGCGCCCTGTGAGGTTCCGGGTCGGTGCTCGCTTTTGCATGTGGGAAATGACGGTTCACGCCACGAATGCGACGAACCCGCAGTTGCGCATGACCGCCAGCGATACAAAAGGCACAATAACGCCCCGCCGGAGGAACGCGCGACCGGCAGCAAGTACTTAGCGTCCAATCGGGACCGCAGCGCTTGCTGTGGAACATGCAGGCACGATGAGGTACGGCGTGCAGGTTTTGAGGCCTTATCGATTTGGATGGGTTTGAGTGTTGGGCTCAGGATGCCGACCCTGTGACGCGTACCGACGGGGGTTTTCGCTGCGGTCGGGCAAAGCCATGGGGAGTGCATTTGCCGCAGCCGTCGTGCCCACAGACGTGGGTCTCGATGTGTCCTCGTTCCGGCCAGGGAACCACAATTGATGGAAAACATATGGCACTTTAGCGTTTATGATCGTGGCGGGCAGGCGGAGGAATTTCTTGGCGATCGATCGTAACGGCATCTCCCCCAGTTCCGGACTGGGAGGACCCCTTTCCTTGGCGCGCAGGCGCACGGCGTTGCCGACCGTGGCCACTGTCGTAACCACTGTTGCAGCGTTGTATTTCGGACGAGAAGTATTCTTGCCGATCGCGATCGCGCTGCTCCTGACCTTTGCACTCGCTCCTCTGGTCTCGGCGCTCAAACGGGCAGGCATGCCGCGCCTTGCCGCGGTCATTCTGAGCGTGCTCGGGGCATTCGCGGTTCTGGCGCTGTTCAGCTTTATTGTCGCGTCGCAGGTCAGCGAACTCGCTCAGAACATTTCGCTTTACCAGTCAAACATCCTCACCAAGGTCCGTTCTCTCAAAGAGACGGGAGTAGGCGGCGGCGTGATCTCGAGATTGAGCAGTGTAGTCGAGCGGGTTGGCCAGGAGATCAACAGGCAAGAGCCTTCACTTCCAGCCTCCCCGCAAACCCCCAAACGCGACCCGGTGCCGGTTGAAATCGTTGCCAAGGAAAAGCCGCTCGAAATCCTCCAGAACATCATCGGTCCGCTGATCAGCCCTTTGGGGTCAGCTGGCTTGATCGTCATCGTCGTCATCTTCATGCTTCTGGAGCGGGAAGATCTAAGGGACCGTTTCATTCGCCTTGTCGGCTACGGCGACCTTCATCGGACGACTCAGGCGCTGCAGGACGCCGGCTCGCGGGTAGGGCGCTACTTGCTGATGCAATTGGTCGTCAACCTGATCTACGCGATCCCGATTGCGATCGGGCTATGGGTGTTGGGCATCCCCAACGCGCTCCTGTGGGGACTGCTGGCGCTTGCCCTTCGTTTCGTTCCCTATATCGGGCCGGTGATCGGCGCGCTGCTGCCCCTCTTCCTTGCGCTGGCGGTGGCGCCAGGATGGTCGCTTGTGTTGTGGACGGCAGCTCTATTCGTGGCGATGGAGTTGATCACCGGGAATGTCATCGAGCCCTGGCTGTATGGATCGCGCACGGGGCTCTCGCCATTGGCCATCATCGTTGCGGCGATCTTCTGGACATGGCTATGGGGTCCGCTGGGATTGGTCCTGTCGACACCGCTCACGGTCTGTCTGGTGGTGCTTGGCCGGCATGTACCGCAGTTCGAATTCCTCGATGTGCTGTTCGGCAACGAGCCGGTACTGGACGCCCACGCGCGGCTCTACCAACGGCTGCTGGCAGGCGATCCCGACGAGGCAACAGACCATGCCGAAGAAACTCTCGAGGAGAATTATCTAGTCGAATTCTACGACAAGGTGGCCCTGCCCGCCTTGCTGCTCGGTGAGAAGGACCGCGTCCGTGGCGTAATGGACGACCAGCAGATTCAGCAGGTGGCAGCCAGCGCGCTGACGCTGGTCGCGAACCTCGAAGACAGCGCTCAACACGAGATGGACGAGGAGGAAGCCCTGGTTATCGGCGAGGATGCGGGGTCGCTCGAGGACAATGAGACCGCGAACAATGGCTATGCCGAATTGCCGGATGGCTCGGGATTGACGGTGCTTTGTGCTGGCGGCCGCGGTCCACTCGACGACGCGGCGGCGGCGATGCTGGCGCAGGTTTTGGAAGTGCAGGGCGCCGCGGTATCAAAGGCGAGCTTTGTAGACTTGGAGCCGTCGACAATTCGTCGCCTTGAGCTGGGCAGCGTCAATACAGTGGTGGTCGGCTTCCTCAACCAGGATTCCGTCAAGCATGCCCGCTTTCTGGTGCGCCGGCTGAAGCGGGCCAAAGCGGACCTCAGGGTCGGGATCGCGCTATGGTTCAAATTCGACGGGGCCGACAAAGAGGGCGCCGACAATCTGGCCAAGGACATCAGCGCCGATTTCGTCGCGTCCGGTATGGTACAGGCGGCCTTGGGCGCGCTGGCTTCGGCACCGCCTGTGCCGCTCAAAATCGTCGCCAAGCGGCGCACACGCCGCCGAAAAACGTCACGAAGCGATTGACCCCGCCGCGTTGTGGGCTCGGCGGGTTGGACCGCCTGGTGCTTGCCCGCGAAGTCGGCGGTGCTCGCCGGCCATGGCTGCATTTCTGGTTGGGCGAATTTGCAAGGCAGCTGATTGGAAGCGATCGGCCACGCCGGGTTCGCTGATCCGGCAGGTCGAGAGTTCCGACAAGGGTTTGGGGCATGGTCGATATTCGATCGCTCAGCGGCGTCCCGCTCGGATGTCTTGGCGATCTGGAACCAAATCGGGATGTGTTCGTTCGCAACCGTTAGAGAAACAGGAGGTCACGATGCCACGTGGCGACAAGTCGAAATACACTGACAAGCAGGAGCGCAAAGCTGATCACATAGCCGAGGGCTACGAGCATCGAGGGGTATCGGAAAAGGAAGCCGAACGTCGTGCTTGGGCAACGGTGAACAAGGATGACGGCGGCGGAAAGAGGGCGGATCGGGACGTGGAAAGCACACCGGCCACCCCGCGGCTCACAAGGGGGGAGAGAGGGGCGGCAAAGCCCAGGCATCTCGTTCCGCGGCCGAGAGGTCGGCCTCTGCGAGGAAGGCCGCCGCGACAAGGAAAAGGAATGCTGCAAGCCACTCCCACTCATAAGTTGCAGGCAGCAAGGTAACAGTGTCTCCGGCGCCAGTGGATCTGTGATGACGAGAAAACCCTATGTCAAACCCACGCTCGTGAAACGCGGAAGGCTAACAGGGCGCACGGCTCAGATCATAGCTTCCGGGATCATATTGGGCGAATAGGCGCGGGGGCTTCGGCCAAACCCCTTTGCCCAATGCGCGCGCAATGTCATCGCACGCTCCCGGAACCATCCGTCAACGATTGGGTTTCCCGCCGAAGGAGATTTTCCATGATCAGGTTTTTGATCGGTCTCGGCATTGTCTATGCCGCTTACAAGATTGGCAAGGAAGTCGGTCGAGACCAGGCTCTGCAACAAGGTCCGTCTGAATTGGCACGCGATGATCCCGAGGCGGTCGCCCGGCGTGTCGCTGCGGGCTGAACCCCGGCGGGCAGGGAAGCTTTTCTGGGAGCGGTGAACACCATTAGCCGATAAGGAGGCTCGGCAGACCGATGGCTCGGACCAATAGCTGGAGAACGGTGCTTCAACACCATAGCCCGCTGGTTTTGCCTTCGGCGGCGGATGCGCTGACAGCCAGGCTCATCGATCTAGCCGGTTTCCCTGCCTATCAGATCGGGGGCTTTGCCATGGCAGCTGCGATGCATGCGGTGCCTGATATCGATCTCGAACATTTCGGCGAGAAGCACGCCAAGGTACAAGAGATCATCGACGCATCGGGTTTGCCGGTACTTGTCGATGGCGACGATGGCTACGGCGACGTCAAGAATGTGACGCGCACGGTCAGAGGTTATGAGGCGATCGGGGCATCGGCGTTGTTCATCGAGGACCAGGATCCCCCAAAACGCTGCGGTCATATGAACGGCAAGAAGGTCGTCCCCGCCGAGTTCATGGCGGAAAAGATCGCCGCTGCTGTGGCGGCGCGCCGCGACCCGAATTTCTTTCTGCTCGCCCGCACAGATGCCTTGGAGCCAAATGGCCTTGACGACGCGATCGAGCGTGGCAAGCGGTATCTCGAAGCCGGCGCCGACGGCGTTTACATAGAAGGACCTACGAGCGTCAAGGAGCTCGAGACGGTCGGTAATGCGTTCAGGGATGTCCCATTGGCCACGAGTATACTGGAGCGCGGTGGAAAGACCCCCTGGGTATCGCCAAGCCAAATGCACGAGATGGGTTTCGACATGATCCTCTACCCAACGACTGTGTTGTTCAGAGCTGTGAAAGCCATGCAGCTGGCCCTCGGCGATCTCCGGCGAGGCAGGCCATTGGAACCCGAGGAGAGCGTCGACCTCAAGACATTCGAGGACGTCGTTCGGATGTCTGAGTGGGCGGCGATCGAGAACCGTTTTATGGGTGCGTCCCACGACGCCGGCATGTTTGACAAGATCAAACAGAAACTCACGGGCGCGGGTAAGAAACCGAGAGAACGGGTTTTTGGTCGGTACCGGCTAAGGCTGCCAGGCCCATCGATCTGTGGCGAGGCTGGGAACAGGACGTCGCCACGCTGGTTAATTCCCTTTCCAGCCGTGATCGAAAGGCTCCTCTCATGTCTAAAACCGTTGGCGATTTCCTGATTTCGCGCCTCCACGCCTGGGGCGTACGGCGGATGTTCGGATACCCGGGTGACGGCATCAACGGCGTCTTCGGGGCCCTCAACCGTGCGGATGGGAAGATTGAATTCGTCCAGGCACGACATGAGGAAATGGCCGCGTTCATGGCGTCGGCCTACGCCAAGTTTTCTGGCGGACTTGGCGTCTGCATAGCGACTTCCGGTCCCGGCGCGACGCACCTCGTGACAGGTCTTTATGATGCACGCCTTGACCACCAGCCTGTCCTGGCCATTGTCGGCCAGCAGGCCCGCAGCGCGATCGGCGGCCACTACCAGCAAGAAGTCGATCTTGCCTCCCTCTTCAAGGATGTGGCGGGAGATTTCGTCCACCAGGCCGCTGTTCCCGCACAGGTTCGTCACCTCGTTGACCGGGCCGTTCGCATTGCGTTGGCAAACCGAACCGTGACGGCGCTCGTCCTGCCGAACGACTTGCAGGAGATGCCTTATGAGGAACCGTCCCGCGCTCACGGCACGGTGCATTCCGGCGTCGGCTATCGCAAGCCGTTGGTCGTTCCACACGCGGATGATTTGAAAGCGGCCGCCGATATCCTCAACGAAGGCGAGCGCGTCGCAATCCTCGTCGGGGCTGGTGCCCTTGCCGCGACGCAAGAGGTGATCGACATCGCCGATCGCCTTGGCGCGGGTGCCGCAAAGGCGCTTCTCGGCAAGGCGGCTTTACCGGATTTTCTCCCTTGGGTAACTGGCTCGATCGGGTTGCTCGGAACGGAACCTTCTTGGGATCTGATGCGGGACTGCGACACGTTGCTGATGGTCGGATCCGGCTTTCCCTATTCGGAGTTCCTGCCAAAAGAAGGTCAGGCCAAGGGCGTTCAGATCGACCTCAAGCCCGGCATGATGTCCTTGCGCTATCCGATGGACGTCAATCTTGTCGGCGATGCAACTGAGACGCTCAAGGCCTTGCTGCCATTGTTGAAGCAGAAGAAAAACAAGTGGCGCAAACAGATCGAGAAGAGCGTAGCCGACTGGTGGAAACTTCTGGAGAAGCGGGCCAAGACAAAAGCCGACCCTGTCAATCCGCAACTGGTGGCATGGGAGCTTTCGCCGAGATTGCCGGATAATGTCATTCTGACGAGCGATTCCGGATCCTGCGCGAATTGGTACGCGCGTGACGTCAGGATCAGGCCGGGGATGATGGCATCGCTCTCCGGCGGCCTTGCCTCGATGGGCGCTGCTGTCCCTTACGCGATCGCCGCGAAGTTCGCGCACCCGGACCGGCCGGTGGTGGGGCTTGTTGGCGATGGAGCCATGCAGATGAACAACATGGCGGAACTGATCACCGTCGCCAAATACTGGAAGTCGTCCTGGCCGGATGGTCGGTTCATCATCTGCGTCTTCAACAATCAGGATCTCAATCAAGTTACTTGGGAGCAGCGGGTCATGGAAGGCGACCCGAAGTTCGAGGCGTCGCAGCGTATCCCGGACGTGCCTTATCATCGGTTTGCCGAACTGATAGGTCTTAAAGGCTTGTTTGTTGATCGCGCAGAAGACCTCGGACCGGCCTGGGACGAAGCATTCGCGTCGGATTATCCCGTCGTCCTCGAGGTCAAAACCGATCCCGAGGTCCCGCCACTTCCCCCGCATTTCACCTTCGACCAGATCAAAAACCTGACATCGTCGCTTGCAAAGGGCGATCCCAGTGAAACCGGTGTTATTCGCGGGACCGTCAGGCAGGTTCTGGGTTCGATACTGCCGGGCAAGTCAGACTAGGAGCAGGGCGCGTAAGGCTCCACGATCTGCTTACTGATCGCGGACCGGCCTCGATTGACCGGTGATTGCCGGGTTGTCGGCAATCACAGCATCCGCAATATTCGAGCCGAGCTTGCTGGTACTATCTTTGCTGCCTGCTGGACGATGGCTGGCTGACAGCGGATTGACAGCCTTTGTGTGCGAGATGCCTGGTCGATGACAACCATTCTCAAACGACTTGTCGTGGCTGGCCTTATTGGGCTCGCCGCCGTCCAGCCGCTCGCAGCGCGAGCCGGCGAGGATGACGACGGCGATCACGACCGGGCAAGGGACCTCTACGAGCATGGCCAAATCAAGGGCTTTGCCAGGATACTGGATATCGTGCGCGCCAAGGCGCCCGGCGATGTCGTTGCCGTCGACCTTGTCCGCCTTGGGAGCAAATGGATCTATCGATTGCAGGTTGTCGGCGCGGACGGTCGCCGCAAGATCGTGGACGTTGATGCCGGAGCCGGCGTGATCGTGAGAGGCGGGGGGAGCGACCATTGAGGATCCTCCTGGCCGAGGACGAACCCCGGATCGCGGCGGACGTCGCTGCAGCGCTGAAGGCGTCCGGAATGGCCGTCGATGTGGTGCGGGACGGCGACGATGCCTGGTTTGCGGGCGACGTCGAGAATTACGACGCGGCCATATTGGATCTCGGCTTGCCCAAGCTCGACGGCCTCACCGTCCTCAAACGATGGCGAGCCAACGGTCGCCGGTTTCCAGTCCTCATCCTGACGGCGAGAGGCATGTGGACGGAACGCGTCGAAGGCATCAATGCGGGCGCCGACGACTACTTGCCCAAACCTTTCGAAATGGAGGAACTGCTGGCGCGATTGCGGGCGATTCTGCGCCGTTCGACAGGCCAGGCAGCGCCGGTGCTCAGATCCGGACCCTTGCTTCTCGACACTCTTCAAATGCGTGTCTCAGTCCAAGGCGCCCCTGTTTCACTCTCGCCTCTCGAGTACAGGCTTCTGGCGTACCTGATGCATCATGGCGGGCGCGTCGTGGCACCGACCGAACTGGCGGAGCATCTGTACGATTCCGGCAACGATCGAGACCCCAATGCGATCGAGGTCATCGTTGCCCGCCTGCGCAGGAAGCTCGGCAGCGACATCATCAAGACAAGGCGCGGCTTCGGCTATCTCATAGCCGATGATGGCAGCTGATGGGAAACTCGATCCGGTTCAGGCTCTGGCTGGCGGCCACGGTTTCAATTCTCATCGCCCTTGCCATCGCGGGCGTTGGGTTGCGCTATCTGTTCGAACTGAATGTCGAACGGCGTATCGTCAGTGAGCTAACCGTCGACCTCAACGAACTGATCGGCGCCACCGCTTACGGTGCCGACGGCCACCTCTCCGTCCAGACGCCGCTGACCGACCCCCGTTTTTCCATTCCCCTGTCCGGCCACTACTGGCAGGTGGAGGACATCGCATCCGGCTATCTTGTCCGCTCGCGTTCACTATGGGATGCGACCCTTGCACTGCATGCCCACCAAATCGGTGGCGAGCTCAAGGAAATCAAGGAGTTCAAAGGGCCGGAGGGAGAGCTCGCAATCGCGGTCGCGCGCACGGTCATCGATCCCGGTGGCCGATCGTTTCGTGCCATCGTCGCCGAGAACCACCGCAGCGTGGAAGTAGCGGTGAGCGAATATGTTCGCGATCTCGCGCCGGCCCTGATCGTTCTTGCCCTGGCCCTAATGGCCGCATTCTTCATCCAGATCACTGTGGGTCTCGCCCCCCTGGAAAGCCTGCGGGTCGCGGTCCGAAACGTTGTCGCCCAGCGCGCGACGCGGCTCGAAGTAGCGGCACCTCGGGAGGTGCAACCGCTCGCCGATGAGATAAACCGCTTGCTTGAGGCCCAGGACAAGGCGCTCGTACGCGCCCGCTCACGCGCGACAGATCTGGCGCATGGGCTCAAGACGCCATTGCAGGTCCTCTCAGCCGACATCCGCGCGCTGCGGAAGAAGGGCGAGATTGAGCTAGCCGACGATATTGAAAGAAGCGCCAGCGCGATCCGGCGCCACGTCGAGCGGGAATTGGCACGCGCCCGCCTTGCGCCCGGCATTTTCGGCAAGGCCACTTGCCGCGTCTTCGAGACCGCGGCCGGCGTGGTCGGCGTGGTAAAGCGGACGCCTGGCGGCAAGCGTCTCTCCTTCGAGATCGATGTCGCCGATGATCTTGTCGCGCCGATCGATGAAGGAGATCTGTCGGAGATACTCGGCAACCTCGTTGAGAATGCCACGCGCTTCGCACGATCATCGGTACGCATCGCGGCATCCGTGACAGCCGCGGCCGTGGTTATCGCCGTTGCCGATGACGGGCCGGGCATCCCGGACGCGGACCGGCAATCCGTCCTGTCCCGCGGGGTTCAGTTGGACAGCAAGGGCGGCAGCAGCGGCCTTGGCCTCGCTATCGTTTCGGACATCGTGGAAGCCTACGGCGGAAGTCTTGCCATGGCAAATGCCGACCCGGGCCTGGTCGTGACCATTTCGTTCCCAAGGCACGGGTGACTGCTCGTCAGGCAAAGCCGGGGAAGTAGTCGACCTTTATCCTTGAACGGCGCACGCCCATGGCGCGAAGCTTCTGGCGAAGCGCCTTGACCATGGCCTGTGGGCCGGAAATGTAAAACGTCCGCTCGAGATAGTCTGGGAGCGCCAGGCGTATCAGGCGCTCGTCGATGTAGCCTGGATACTGGCCGCGCTCGGCGCCCCGCGCGATGGCATGGATTGTCCTGATGCCGAGTTTTCGTCTGGCAGTGCCGAGCACATCGCGATAGGCGATATCCTGCTGTCCCTCGGTTCCATAGAGAACGACGATCGGGCGTCTCTCGTCGCGGTCGAGCAGATGTTGCAACATGGAGCGGAATGGGGTGATGCCGATCCCACCGGCCAGGAAGGCGATCTTTGTTCCATGGTTCGCCGGAAGGGTGAAGTTGCCTGCCAACTGCGCGGCATGGATTCTGCCGCCGGGTTTCATGGCGATCAGTTCGCGCTTGAAGGCGCTCGATTGCGGGTAGAATTTCACGCCCAGACGGACGGTCTCCTCGGTCGGCGCCGAGGCGATGGTGAAATAGCGGCGGTTGCCGCGATTGTCGGAGCGGTTCATGCCGAGCGTCCACTCGAGATATTGGCCCGCCTCGAAGGCCAGCTTTCGCGGCGAACTGAAGATGAAGTCGTAACTGTCGATGGCGGAGCGCTCTATGCGCTCCAATGTCAGCACGAAGCGGCCCTTCGGCCCAGTCGCGTAAGCAAACACATTGCCAGCGAGCAACGCCAGCTCCGGCGTGAAATAGAACGAGCCGATATGCACGTTGGGAGCGAACAGGAAACCGACGACCGCCGCGAAGGCGATGCGTGGCCAACGCGTGGTAGGCGCCGTCAACGGCTCGGTCAGCATCACGAAGGCGAAGAACAGCAGCGGCGACGAGGTCAGCGTCTCCTTGAGCGCCTCGCCATAGAGCGACGGATCTGTCGTGGCCAGGATAGTGATCAGCGCCACGATCATGAATGCCGCGACGAGATCCAGGCGCCGCAGCTTTCGGACAATGAGAATGCCGCCGACCAGCACGAAGGGGAGCAGCCACGAATTGCCGCCGACCCACCAGGTGGCGGGCTTGTCCAGAAGCAGCGCCGACAGCGCCACGCCGAGCGCTGCCGGATTGAAAAGATGCTTCCGGCCGACTGCGAAGATGAACTTGGATGAAATCGCCCAGACGGAGGCGAATGCCACGGCGCCAATGCCCTTGAGGTCCGTTGCGGTCACCGGATCGAGGATGAGGGCAAGGATGAGCGCGGTGATGTAGACGGACTCCTTGTTTGCCGGAACCTCGAAGACCAGTTCGAAGGCTTTGTTGGTGATCCAGCAGACCGCGAGCGTCAGCGCGGAGGTAAAGACGAGCGCGAGTGGATCGTAGGGCACGAGCTTGGCGAAGGTGAAGGCGAAGGCCGTGACCAGCAGGGCCGTCAGATAATAGAGCACCAGCCTGTACATGGTCAGGTGGTCGAGGAATCGGTCGAGGGCTTTGATCATGGTTCGCATAGATCTCCGAAACCGGTTGTCAGCGTTGCCCGACCGTCGATGTCGATGACATAGCCCTCGAGTCCGGAAAGCTGCTCGATGAAGTGGATACCATCCAGGCCCATTGCGAAGGCGGCGGTGGCGAAGCGATCTGCGTCGAGCACATCGGGTCCGACAACCGTCAGGCTGACGATCCCGGTGATCGGATCATCGAACCCATGCGGGTTGTAGATGTGTTGTCCGCGCGCATAGGTGCCGGAGGTCGCGACGCCGAGACCACGCGGGTAGATGACCTTGACGATTTCATCCATTTTGAAGGGATTGCGGATGCCGACGCTCCAGTCGGTTCCGGAGGCGTTCTTACCGTTCGACTGGACGTCGCCGCCGGCTTCGATGAAGAAGTCCTCGACGCCCGCTTGACGAACGAGGCCCGCGGCGTTGCGGATGGCCCACCCTTTGACGATCCCCGAAGGATCGAGCGAGCCGTCCGGCCTGCGCATGTCGAAGTAACCGCCCGTCTCGTTCTTCGTCCGCTCGCCAAGTGCCAGCACTTCCATCATTTCGCCGCTCCAATCCTTGACCGGAACGTCGCCGCGATTGATGGCGGAAATCTCGCTGTCGGTCTTGTACGTGCTGAAGCGCCGGTCGATCCGGTCGAAATAGCCGAAGACGTCCTCGACCAGCGTGCCAGATGCGCCACCGATGTCGACCGTAATGGGCATTCCCATCAGAACGCGGGTTTCGCGCATCGAATTAGGAAGAAGCCTTCCTCAGCGCGCCGTGGAGCGATTGGATGAAGGCCCTGCTGCTCAGCGTTGCGCCTGAGATGATGTCTACATTGGCGCTTTGCGCGCTGATCGCCTCGTCGCGCAACATGGGCAGCGCCTCTCTGTTGATGCGGACGGAGGTGCTCCGGTCCGAGGGATATTTCAGCACTTTCAGCGCGGTCAGGCGGCCGCCCTGTATGGAAACCTGGATCTGCATAGGGCCATAATAGGCGTCCGTAACGGGACCGGCATATGTTCCGTCCCTGAAACCGTGCGTGGCCGGACTTGTCGCGATCGCCTTCATTCCTGCGCGGATGACGCGAGCCGGTGCTTGGGGATAGTCCGGCCGCGATTGTGGGATAGGGATGTACACGGCGGGAGTTACGGCGAATGACGAAGTCTCCTGCGTTTCAGCAGCGACGCTCGGCTGAGGTTTGGCCACGGCTGGCGCCGGTGCCGGGGCAGTGGGCTGGGAGGCCGGCACCCGCGACGCCTGCGATAGCCTGACCGCGGCTTGCTCCGGCTCTGGTGCGGGCATCGGAATAGCCGCCGTCATTTCCTTGCCGACCGCCGACGACGGCACGTCGACACGGGGCTCCAGCCGCGCGCTGTGCCGGCGAGGCTCGAGCAAGGCCGGCGCTGGGCTAGGGGCGGTGTCCGCGGGTGTTGCGGGGATGGCTGGCTGCCCGACATCACGCTCCGTAGCGTCGGCAGGAAGCGCCGAACCAAGCATATCGTCCGTCTGGGCCTTGCCAGGTTGTTCCCAGACATAGGCGCCGGAGGCGGCGATCACGAAGAGCGACAGGGCAATCTTTTTCATCCGCGTTTCAATCCAGCTTGGCTTATGCACTAGCGAATCCATTCTGGATCGCTTGGGACGCATTATCCCACGACGAAGCTGACAATTGGCTGTCAGTTGGCAACGGCTCCGCCGTTCGACCTCGGGCGCAACGGCGCAGACCTGTGCCACGGCGACGCCGGGCTTCTCCGTTTCCTGCACGATCGCCCGCTTCTGCTCGTCGCTAATCCGGCGGCAATCCGATCGCCCGTCCACCGCTTTTTCAAGCGATATCTGCGCCGCGCATAATCAGCAGCGCTGCTCAATTGGGTCCGGGCACTCGGCCTGTTTCCAGTTGTTTTGCTTCTGTTCCGGCGAATTAATTTGCGTTGTTGGTGCTAGGCCCACACCCAAAAAGACGCGGAAAGGGCTTAACTGCGTCAAGACAATCGAGTGGGAGTGAGGGGTAAAAGCAGCGGGAGGGCCTGCTTCATGTCAGCAACCGCGTCGGCACACCGAGCGCTGGACCGGCCTCGCCGAGCCGCTGGTCGAGCGTGTGCACCGTGGCGCCATGCTCCGATGCAATGGCGAGATGCAGCACATCGCCGGCTCGAAGCCCAAGCAGATGCTGATCTGCAAACTTCGCCGCGGTCCGGAATTGCCTGCCCATCACGCCGAGTACGGTGAAGCTCTCGGCGACCAGCTTGTTGAACATGGCGAGCGCCCCGGCGCGCTGCTCCAGGCTGATCTGGCCGGTCCGCAGCTTGATCGCCATGGCCGAAGACATCTCGGTGATGGTCCAGTCGCTGATCAGAAGCTGCGCCGCATCCTGCTCCGCCAGCCAGGCCTGAACGCGCGGCGTCATCGCTTCATTGGAGAGCGCCGCGACGATCAGCGACGTGTCGAGATAAAGCATCAGTAGCGGTCGCCGTCCCGCATCGCTCGCACCAGATCAGCAGCGCTTTCAGTCTGCGGCTGCATAGTCGCCGTCAGGGACCGGAGCACGGCGGCGTCGATCGGTTTGCGAGGCTTGGCCACGGCGGTGAGCCGTGCAACCGGCTTGCCGCGCCGAGTGATGTCGATTGAATCGCCTGCCTCGACCCGGTCGATCAACTCGCTCAGATGGGCCTTGGCATCTGCCAGATTGATCTCATCCATGCCATTCTCCTGACCATATAGATGGTCATATAGCGTGTTCAGCTTAAGAACTCCAGCGCGACCTCTCGATGCACGTATTCGCATCCGCAGCTGGGCGGCGAACGAGAGCGGGACATGAGGACATCAGTTAGCCCGTTAACGCTGCGCCCATCCGCTTGGAAATCGAAACGATCCATGCGCGCAGTTCCGGACCGAAGGGCTTTTGCAAGGCGGCACGGTCCCAGGCAAGGAAATAGGCCTGGGGCAATCTTAGACGTTGATTGAAAGGTATGACGAGCCGGCCGGACGCGATGTCTTCGGCGGCCATCGAAAGTTGCGCCAGCACGATGCCCCTTCCGTTTGTCGCGGCATCGATCGCGGCGCTCGACAAAGAGAAGGCGACTTCACCTGAAGCCTTTCTGTACGACGCCCTGATGCTTGCGGCCCATTCCGCCCAACCTGGCGGCGAGCGGTGGTCGCGGGCCCACTCTATGCTGAGAAGCGGCAGATCAAGAATGTCGGCGGGTTTGCGCACAGGATGCTTTGCGAGCAGCGCCGGCGAGCATGCCGGCACCACCCAATCCGTGAACAGTTCGGTGTAGTGGTTGAAATCACGATACTTGTCACCGTAGGAAATACGGAAGTCGAACTCTTCTGTATCCAATCGGGGCTCTGTCTCGGCGCCGACCAAGCGCACCGTCGCGCCGGCATGGCTGGCCTGCCAATCCAGCAGTTGCGGGCCGATCCATTTGCTGGCCAGCGATGGCAGGCAGGAGACGGTCAAAGTGTCCGCGGAGCGGGCCCGTTCGATGACATCCTGAGCCTCGCGAATCTGTTCGAATCCGACGGAAACCGCTGCGTGATAGACACGGCCCAACGCAGTGAGGGCCACGCTCCTGCCGCGCCGTTCCAACAGCCTCGCCTCCAGGGCATCTTCGGCCTTGCGTATCTGTTGGCTGACCGCGCCGACCGACACTCCAAGCTCGTTCGCCGCGGCGGTTACGCTGCCGCACCTGCCGAAAGCCTCGAAGGCCTGTATCGCACGCAACGGGGGCGTCTTGTTCACCTGGGCAACGATCCTGGGGTCGGCTTGATTTAGTTTTTCTAAAATAGAACGCAGATGCAAGCCCTATGTCGTCCCAAGCTCGCACGATATCCGTTTTCGTGTTCACAAGCTGGGGAGGACGCCATGTTTCTTCGAAACTGCTGGTACGTTGCCGCATGGGATCATGAGGTCGCCGACCGGCTGGTGCCCGTCCGAATCCTTGGCGAGGACATTGTCCTCTACCGACGGACCGATGGCCTGGTGGCAGCGCTCGAAGACGCCTGTCCGCATCGCAAGCTGCCTCTGTCCATGGGCCGCATCAAGGGTGACACGGTCGAATGCGGCTATCACGGCCTGACCTTCGACAGCACGGGAACCTGCACGCGGGTGCCGGGCGCGGAAAAGATACCGCATGTCGCATGCGTCCGCTCCTATCCGATCGCCGAACGCTACGGGCTGCTCTGGATATGGATGGGCGAGGCGGCAAAGGCCGATCCCGCCTTGATTTTCGAGGTCGACCACTGGGGCGATCCGGCATGGGGCGTCAACCGCGGCGAGTCGATGTCGCTGGATTGCAATTATCTCTACATGACCGATAACCTGCTCGATCCCTCACATGTGTCGTGGGTCCACCAATCCTCCTTCGGCGGCGTCCAGGCCATGGAGGATGCGCCGCTCGAAACCACGGTCGGCACTGACGGTGTGACCGTGTGGCGCTGGGTCGTCGATGCGGAGCCGGCGCCTTTCTATGCGCCCTTCCTCAAATTCGCCGGCAATTGCGACCGCAAGCAGCACTATGAGGTGCGTTACCCCTCCAACGCGATCATCAAGGCGATCTTCGTGCCGGCCCGCACCGGCGGCGAGGGCAAGCCGCTGCACGAGGATGTGTTCCTCATGGACAGCTACAACTTCATGACGCCGGCCGATGAGAACCAGACGAAATACTACTGGTTCCAGATGCGCAATTTCGCGCCCGACGATCTGGAGGTTTCGCGCCAGTTCGCCACGTCAGTGCGTGGCGCCTTCGACGAGGACCGCGTCGTGCTCAATGCCGTGCACAAGGGCATGGCCGACAAGCACACACCCAATCTCGATCTGAAGATCGATGTCGGGCCGCTGCGCTTCCGCCGCAATCTGGCCAAGCTGATCGCCAGCGAGAGCCAGGAATTGGCGGCCGCCGAATGAACGCATTCACCGCCCGCGACTCTATCGCAAGCAGCGGGTTTCGCGACCTGAAGGTGGTCGCGAAGGTGAAGGAGAGCGCCGTCATCACGTCGTTTCATTTCGAACCGGTCAATCCACGCGACTGGCGCGCTTTCGAGCCGGGCCAGTTCCTGGTGTTCCGCATTCCGGTGCCCGGGAATGCCGCTGGCGAAAGGGGATACGTGCTGCGCAACTACAGCGTCTCCTGTTCGCCGGCCAGCGAGGGCCGCTACCGGATCAGCGTCAAGCGCGAGGTCGCACCCGCGCCGGGGCTTCGCGACGGGACAGGCTCGTGCTTCCTGCATGACCGGATCGATGTCGGCGATGTGCTTCAAGCTGAAGGGCCGCGCGGCGATTTCGTGCTCGACAGGACCAGCACCCGCCCGGTCGTGCTGCTCAGCGGCGGCGTCGGGCTGACGCCGATGGTGTCGATGCTGCATGCGCTGGCCTCGACGCCGGACCGCCAGGCCACCTTCATTCACGCCTGCGAGAACGGCGACGTGCATGCGTTGCGCGACGAGGTGGCGGGCCTTGTCGCCACCCGGCCCAGGCTGATCGCCCATTACTGCTACCGATCGCCGTCCGAGCGCGACAGGGCCGAGCGGCGCTTCCACAGCGAGGGCATGATTTCGCGAGACGTGCTCCAGCGCCTGCTGCCGATCGATGACTATGACTTCTACCTCTGTGGGCCACCACCGTTTATGCAGGCGATCTACGCCCTGTTGCGCGGCCTTGGCGTGCCGACGCATCGCATCGCCTACGAATTTTTCGGCCCGGCGACGGTGCTCGAACCGGATGCGGTGCGAGCTCCCCCGGTTCCCGTGCAATCGGCAAGGATCGAGGCGACCGGCGAGGCGACAACCGTGGAATTCCGAAAATCGGGCCTCAAGGCGGTCTGGGACGGCTCGGCGGCATCGCTGCTCGACTTCGCCGAGCATCAAGGCCTGACACCGGAATTCAGCTGCCGGGCCGGCATCTGCGGCACCTGCAAGTCGCGGCTGGTTTCGGGAGAGGTCGCCTATTTCGAAGAACCGCTGGACGAGCTCAGGGCAGGCGACGTGCTGCTGTGCTGCTCGACGCCGCGCGGATCAGTCGTCCTGGATATTTGACAAGATCGTCGTGCCGCGCGTGGCCAGGGGAAACGGAAGTCGGGATTTGGAACAGTCGGTCAAACCAGCGTCGAGCCTGCCACTCAATCCGCATGTCGCGGCATTGCCGCCCTACAATGCCGGCATGAACATCGCAATGGCGCGGGCGCTGAGCGGGCGCCACGACATCGCCCGGCTTGCCAGCAACGAAAACCCCGACGGTTGTTCTCCTGCCGTCACCGCCGCGCTGGCCTCCTCGTCCTTTGAGCCATGGCGTTATGCCGATCCGGCCTGCACGGCCTTGCGGACGGCACTTGGCGATAGACTGACGGTCGACCCCAACCTGATCGTCGTCGGCAATGGCTCCGAGGAGATGATCGCCGCCATCTCGCGTGCCGTCCTGGTGCCGGGCGCCTCGGTGGTGACGACGGTGCCGAGCTTCGGCTTGCATGAGATAGAGCCCCTGGCGGCGGGTGCTGATGTCGTCAAGATTGCCATGACACCGGAGATGGACTTCGACCTTGCCGCGCTCGAATCGGCGATCACCGCCGGGCCACGAGTGGTCTTCATATCCTCGCCCTGGAACCCGGTCGGCCCAGGTCTCGACCGTTCCAGCTTGCGACGGCTGATCGGCGCCGTTCGGCCCGGCACGCTTCTCGTCCTCGACGAGGCGTATTTCGAGTTTGCCGATCCCGGCGCGCCGGACGGCATCGAGGTTCTGCGCGACAGTTCTATCGACCATGTCGTGCTGCGGACCTTCTCGAAGGCTTATGGCCTGGCCGGACTGCGCGCGGGTTATGCCGTCTGTTCCGGCCTTGAACTGGCGAGAGTGATTGCCGCCGCGAAGACGCCGTTCAACGTCAACGCCGCGGCGCAGACAGCCGCTATTGCCGCCCTTGCCGACGAAGGTTGGATGAAGGCGTCGGTGGGGCGCATCAGAGGCGAGCGTGCCCGTGTCGCCGCCGCGCTCGCCGGTTTTGGCTTCCAGGTCGCGCCGTCGCAAACAAACTTCCTGTTCTTCGAGGGCAAGGGCGACAGTGCGAGCCTCGCCGCTGGTCTCCTGGAGCAGGGGATTATCGTCAAGGCGTGGCGTGAGGCCGGCTATGAGCGCTTTCTGCGCGTCACTATCGGCTCCCCGGCGGACAACGACCGGCTGATCACTGCGCTCCAGGAATTGACGGGACAATGAGCGGCGGCGCTTCTCCAGGGCAAACGAGCTGGATAGGCCAGGCGGTGCCATTGCCTGTCGTCGACAGCATCCGCGGTGTCGTCGGCGCCTCGAACGTGCGGACCGGCGACGATGCCACGGCAATCGACTTTGGGTTGAACGGCACGGATTGCGGCGCCGGCATTATTGTCACGCCTTCGTCGACGGAGGAGGTCGCGGCAGTGGTGCGCATCTGCCGCCGCAACGAGGTTCCCATTGTGCCGCAAGGCGGACGGACCGGCCTGGTCGGGGGCAGCATTTCGCGTCCCGGCGAGATCGTCCTGTCGACGGCGCGCATGAACCGCATCGATCGGCTCGATCCGGTCGAGCGCGTCGCGGTGGTCGGCGCCGGCGTCACTCTGGAAGCCCTGCAGGAGGCCGCGCTCGAACACCGGCTGGAACCGGGCATAGACCTTGCCGCGCGCGGCTCGGCCACGATCGGCGGCATGGTGTCCACCAATGCCGGTGGGGTAATGGCCTTTCGCAATGGCGTCATGCGCCATCGCGTGCTTGGCCTCGAGGCCGTGCTGGCCGACGGATCAATCTATTCCGATCTGACCCGGGTGGTGAAGAATTCCGCCGGCTACGACCTGAAGCATCTCTTCATCGGCGCCGAGGGCACGCTCGGCATCGTCACCCGCGTGGTCGTCAAGCTCGACCCTTCGCCGCGAGCCACCGCCACCGCGCTGTTCGGCCTGCCGTCGGTCGAGGCGGCTTTGCAGACCATCCGCATGGCGCTGGAATCGGATGTCGGGCATCTGCGCGCGGCGGAGGCGATGTGGAACTCGTATTTCGGGCTGGCTGCCGCCGCGCATGGATGGTCAGAACCCGGGGTTGCGCCCGAGCAGCCGCTGTTTCTCCTGCTGTCGCTTGGCGGGGCCCGCGAAGACGCGCTGCGCGAGGATTTCGAGCGGATTTATTCGGAAGCGATGGACCGCTATCCCGAAGCGACCGGCATCATTGCCGGCTCACGGCGGCAGGAGGACGATTTGTGGCGGCTGCGCGAGGACACCGGCGTGCTTTACCGCGCTCATCCCAATGCGCCTTCCTTCGACGTATCCGTGCCATTGTCGGAGATTTCAACCTATCTCGAAAGGATCATACCCGGCCTTGCCGGGATCGAATCGGAACTTGTGCCCTATGTCTTCGGCCATCTGGCCGATGGGAACCTGCATATCGTGCTCAACCGCCAGGGTCCGCTGGCTCCTCACATCGCGAAGGCGGTCGAGGACGTCCTGTATCAACAGCTTCGGGAGATTGGCGGTTCCTTTTCCGCCGAGCATGGCGTTGGGTCGAAGCGCATCCATTCCCTGCTGGCGACAGCCGACCCGACGAAACTCGCCGCAATGGAGCGGGTGAAAAGAGCACTGGACGATCAGTCGATCATGAACCCGGACAAGGTGCTTGCCTGCGATGCCTGGTTCGTCCGGTCCTGCAGCCCGCTACCCTCCGGCAACGAGCGCCGATTGCCCCTTAAGAACGCGAGCGACCTCAACGATGAATAGCCCCACGGCGGAACGACAGGGAATGAACGGATTGACCGCAGCTGCTAGTCGCCCGGCGGGACCAATGGTACGCCATGAAGAGCCGGCGCCCTATGCCTCGGATTTCGCCGGCTTGCGCCGGGGATTTCGCGAAGCGGCCAAGCGGGCGGGCGCGGAACTGTCGGAACATATTCATCCGCTGAACGGACCGGATGGCGAGGCTCTGGCGACCGATGTGGCGCTGCTTGGCCGCCGCGATGCGCCGAAACTGATCGTGCTCATCTCCGGAACGCATGGCGTCGAAGGTCCGTTCGGCTCGGCTTGCCAGACCGCTTGGCTCGGCCAGAAGAACCTGCGCCGCTTGCCCGACGACACGGCGATCCTCGCCATCCACCTCATCAATCCCTGGGGCACGGCGTGGTCTCGGCGCGTCAATGAAGACAATGTCGATCTCAACCGCAACTTGATCGACTGGTCGTCGGGCGCTCCCGTCAACAACGGCTATGCCGGCTTGCACGACGCGCTGGCCTACCATGAATGGGAAGGGCCGGATCGCATAGCGGCCGACGAGAAGCTCGCCGCGGCGCGCAAGAAACTCGGGCATGCCGGGTTGGCGGCAATCGTCGAGGCCGGCCAGTACGAATTCGCCGACGGGCTGTATTACGGTGGCGGCGGTCCCGTCTGGTCGAACCGCACCTTGCACGAGATCCTGAAGACTTTTGCCGGCGGGGCGCGCCAGGTCATCGTCTTCGACCTGCATACCGGCGCCGGGCCCTATGGTTATCCGGCTCTGCTCTCGGTGGCGAGTTCCGAGCATCCCGGCCTTGCCTGGGGCAAATCCATCTTCGGGCCGGCGCTTGCGACAGTCCTGACAGGTCCGGGCGTCAAGACGGGCACAGGCATCGCGGCGACCGCGACCGGCTATGTCTCCGACGCCGTCCGCAAGGCGATGCCGAACGCGCGCGTGCTGCCTCTAGTCGTCGAATGCGGCACGCTCGACGGCCCGACCGTGATGGAAGCGGTGCAAGCCGACAACTGGCTGCATCTGTTCGGCAAGCTCGATTCGCCGCTGGGCAAGCGGATCCGGGAAACGCTGCGCTCGGCGTTCATTCCGGACGATGCGGATTGGCAGCGGACCTGCCTGTCCAGCAGCCTGCGCTATTTCGATCGTGCACTGGCGGACCTGCAGGCTGTCGAGATCGGCCAGGACGAGGCCGTCGGGAGCGAACAAACGTCGCCAACCGTTCGCGCCGCGATGGTTGCCGAGGCTCCCGCCCAGGAACCGAAGCCCACGACGCCAGCCGTGCAGATCGACGAACTTCACAAGAGCTTCGGCTCCCTTCTGGTGTTGAAGGGGGTCAATCTCACGGCCCATGCCGGGGAGGTGATTTCCATGATCGGCTCGTCCGGATCCGGCAAGAGCACGTTCCTGCGTTGCATCAACCTCCTGGAGCAGCCGGATGGCGGCAAGGTCGCCATCGACGGCGAGGTCATCAAGATGAAGCCGCTGTCGAACGGCCGAGTCGGGCCGGCCGACATGGCGCAGGTCGAACGCATCCGCGCCCGCGTCGGGATGGTGTTCCAGAACTTCAATCTCTGGCCGCACATGACGGTGGTGGAGAACATCATCGAGGCGCCCCGGCATGTGCTGAAAGAGCCCCGCGAGAAGGCCATCGAACACGCCCATGCGTTGCTGAAGAAGGTTGGTCTTGCCGACAAGCACGCCCACTATCCTGGCCAGCTTTCCGGCGGCCAGCAGCAGCGGGCGGCGATCGCCCGAACGCTTGCGATGCGGCCCAAGGTCATCCTTTTCGACGAACCGACATCGGCGCTCGATCCCGAATTGGTCGGCGAGGTGCTGCGGGTGATCCGCCAACTGGCGGAGGAAGGCAACACCATGATCCTCGTCACGCACGAGATGCAGTTCGCGCGCGAGGTCTCCCACAAGATTCTGTTTCTCCACCAGGGAAAGGTGGAGGAGGAGGGTGCGCCCGCGGAGCTGTTCGGCAGCCCGCGCTCGGAGCGTTTGCGTCAGTTCCTGGCGCGCACGCAGTGAGGAACCACACCCTCGAAGCGTTCGGTTCGCACCGGACAACGGCAATGAAGATCAACAACAAGGGGAACTGACATGAAACTGAAAGTCTTGACGCTGCTCGCCTTTCTCGCGGGAAGCATGGGCGGCGCATTGGCCGCCGAAGGCGAATTGTCCATCGGAACGGAAGGCGCCTACCCGCCATGGAGCATGTCCGACGCCAATGGCAATGTCACCGGTTTCGACGCCGATGTCGGCGCATTGCTCTGCACCAAGCTACAAGTGAAGTGCCACTTCGTCGTGCAGGCCTTCGACGGGTTGATCCCGGCGCTGAAGGCCAAGCGCTTCGACGTCATCATCTCGGGCATGTCGATCACCGCCGATCGCAAGAAGGAGATCAATTTCAGCGTCGGCTACGCCGAACTGGCCAATATGTTCGTCGCGGCCAAGGGCTCTGATCTGGCCGCCATCACCGACGTCGACACGCTGCTGAAATCGCTCGACGGCAAGAAAGTCGGCGTGCAGGCCGGCACGACGCACGCGCATTTCCTCGAGAAGCGTGCGCCGAACGCCGACCTGAAAACCTACGATACGCTCGACCAGATGCAGATCGACCTTGCGAGCGGCCGTATCGACACCGCTTTCGCCGATCAATCGGCCTTGCAGGACTTTCTGGACAAGCCGGATGGCAAGAACTTCCAACTGGTCGGTGTCGAGATCAAGAGCACGTTCGATCCGACGCTTGGCGAGGGCATCGGCGTCGGCATCGCGCAGGACAACACCGAACTCAAGGCCAAGATCGACAAGGGGCTTTGCGAGCTGATCGCCGATGGTTCGGTCGGCAAGGCCAGCCAGAAATGGTTCAAGACGGACATTTCCCGGCCCTGCCAATAACGCCGTGGACTTCTATCGCATGTGCCCGGGCAACCGGGCGCATGCATCCGGGCTTCGTATCCTTCGCGCAGACTAGGGCACTCACATGGAATTCGGTCTCTGGCAGGTTTGGGAAGCGGGTTGGGTGCCCGCGATCTTGCGCGGCGCTTCGATAACGATCCTCGTCGGTCTCGTCAGCATGGCGGCCGGGTTGGTGATCGGCATTGTCTGCGGCCTGATCAAATGGGCCCGGATATTTCCGCTTTCGCTCCTGGTCGATGCGTATACGTCGCTGGTGCGCGGCGTGCCGGAGCTGCTCATCATCTACCTCTTGTTTTTCAGTTCGGTTGAATTCGTGACCAGGGTCGTGACGGCTTTCGGCTATGCCGGCGTCGCGGAGAGCGGCTATGCGTTCGTCATCGCGGTCATCGCCATCGGCGCCATCTCCGGCGCCTATTCGACCGAGGTCGTGCGCGGGGCGCTCGGCGCCATCCCGAATGGGCATATCGAGGCCGCTCGCGCGCTCGGGCTGCCAGGCGGTCGGATCTTTCGCCGCATCATCGCCCCGCAGATGCTGCGCATCGCGGTTCCCGGCATCAACAATGTCTGGCAGACCACCATCAAGGACACGGCCCTGGTCTCGGTGGTTGGCCTTCAGGAACTGATGCGCATTTCATTCATCGGCGCCAATTCCACCCGCCATCCGTTCATCTTCTATCTGATCGCGGCGGTGGTTTATCTCCTCATCACGCTTGCAAGTCAGGCCGGGTTCGACGGGATCGAACGCCTGCTCAGGCTGCGGACAAGAAAGTAGCATGATGGAACTCATTCACCTTGCGGTTCCCGTTCTGCTCAAGGGCCTGTGGGTAACGGCCGCGCTGACGTTCGTTTCGGTGCTGATCGGCTCCAATCTGGGCCTCGGCCTGGCGCTGATGCGCCTGTCCTCGAACCGCCTTCTGTCAGGCTTCGCCAAATACTACAGCAACGTCTTTCGCGGGACGCCGCTGCTGGTGCAGATTTTCCTGTTCTACTACGGGCTCGGCCAGCTTCCCCTGATCAAGGACAACGCGGCTTTGTGGTGGGTGATCAGCGACGGCGCGCGCTGCGCCGTCCTGGCCCTAGCGCTGAACACGGCCGCTTACACATCCGAGATCCTGCGCGGCGGATTGATGTCGGTTCCGGTCGGGCTTGTCGAGGCGGCCCAGGCGTGCGGCATGTCGCGCACGCTGCGGTTCCGGCGCATCGAGTTCCCGCTCGCCATCCGCCAGGCGCTGCCGGCCTATGGCAACGAACTCATCCTCGTCGTCAAGGGCACCAGCCTCGCATCGACAATCACGGTGCTGGAAATCACCGGCTATGCCAAGCGGCTGATGAGCCAGACCTTCGCGATCTTCGAGATTTTCGCCATCGCCGGGGTGCTCTATCTGGTGATCAATCTGCTGTTGATCGCGATCATCCGCTCCATCGAGCGTTTTCTCATGCGGCACGAGACCTCGTCACGCCGGGTTGCGGCCGCACCGTCTTCGGCAGCCTCGTGACGGTGCTTCCCCTCGACGCGCCAGCGGCGAGCGAGCTACAAATCCGGATGGATCAACCGTGCTTCCCGGGATTGGGCTCCGCGCCCGGAGGCAGCGTCATGACGTCGGCCCATTCGGGATGCTTGCGATATTGCGCGCGGACATAGGGACATATCGGCAGTATCCTGAAGCCGCTCCTGCGTGCATCTTCCACCATGAAGGAAACCAAGGCCGCGGCAGCGCCAGTTCCCCTCAGCGTTTCCGGCGCACCCGTGTGATCGGCGCTGATCAGATCGGCGCCCCTCTTCGTGAAGGTGATCTCGGCCTCTGCGGCGATCCCCTCTATGCGGGCCACATAGCGTCCATGCCGCTCACCGGTTTGTTCCTTGCTGATTTTGATGTCAGCCATGATCTTCTCCGTTGTTCCTGCCAAACCACTCCTGTGCGACCAACGTATCCTGCGGGACAAGTTCATGCCCTGCATCGATAGTGTGCACCTCCAGCGTCGCGCCGGACGCTGCGAGCCAATTCGCCAGTCGGGAGCCGTCACCCAACGGATCGCGCGAGCCGGAGACCATCAGAACGCCAACGTTGCTCAGGTCGGCCGTGGGCAAGGTCTCCAGCACCGGCATTGATCGCAAAAAGATCGCCCGGCGGATGACTCCCGGTTGCAGACCAATCATCGCGGCGGCGAAATTCGCGCCGTTGGAAAATCCGAGAAAGCTTATGCGTCCGGATTCGAGCCCATAACCCGTGATGGCGCCTTCCACGAAGGCCGCGAAGGCCTCAGCCTCGGCTTGGATGTCGGCCTGATCGAAGGTGGTGGCCGTCATCCGGCGGAACCAGCGCGCGCTTCCCTCTTCGTGACTGCGTCCGCGCACGCCGAGCAATGTCGCGCGCGGCGCTATCCGATGCGCCAGCGGCATCAGATCCGCCTCGGTCCCGCCGCTGCCATGCAGCAGGATGATTGTGCTGCCGTCCGGATTTTCGGGTGTATGAAAGCGATGCACGAATGGCAGGTCGCGCCGTGGCATACGCGCCTCTCCAGGCAAGGCGAACTGCGGCAACATGATCCGAAGATCATCGGCGCGGTCCTTGTCGACCGGAGGCAGCATCAAGGTTGTCCCCAGTTGCTCCGCCGCTTCGTCGACGGTGAAGCCCGGCCCGTCCGTTGCCACTTCCAGCAAAGTGCCCGCGGGCTCGCGCACATAGAGCGACGTGAAATAGCGCCGGTCGTGGACATTGGTGGGCGACGAATTGAGCCGCGACAGTTGCTCCCGCAATGCATCAATGGCCGCGGTGTCCGGGGCACGGAATGCAACATGGTCGGCCGTACCGGTGCCGGGAATGCCAGGGACATAGCCAGAGCCGTCACGGATGTCGACGGCATCGGTATCGGACAGAAGACGCGTGATAATGCCCCGGCTGGGACCACGCCGATAGCCGAACCTCTCGACGAAAGCGGCGGTCTCTTCCGGAACTTCCGACAGGATCGTCACGGCCCGCAACCGACGCGGGGCGATCTCGGCTTTGCCCCATGGATGCGTCGCGGAAAGATCGGAAGCGACCAGTTTCACGATGATGCCATCCGGGTCCTTCAGTCTCAGGACAGCTTCGCCGAATTCGTGCATCGGCCCGTCAACCGCAACGCCATATTTCAAGGCGCGCGTCATCCATTCGCCAAGGCTGGCCGGAGGAACCGCGAAGGCTATTTCAAAAACCTGGCCATTGCCCACGCGCCCCGGCGCGCCGTCTTCCCAGACAAGGAAGGTGACGAGTGAACCTGGAGATCCAAGCCCATCCCCATAGAAAAGATGGAGCTGTTCGGCATCCTCATAACCGCCTGTGCGCTTGACCAGCCGCAACCCAAGGAAACCGGCATAGAAATCGACATTCGCCTGCACATTGCGGGTGATCAGGGTGACGTGATGGATGCCGCTTGGCTGATGGCTGCTCATGTCGGCATCCTGTCTGTCGGGTTTATATGCATGAAGGCGGCCCGTCGGCGCATCGGGGGAATGGCATTGCTTAAGATCAGTGACCTGAAGCGTCGATAGCGGGACGAGAAAATTCGGCGTCGTCTCCGGGCGGCGGGCGGAATCCAGACCTGTCTTGCGGCATCGAGCCTCTCACCTGCCCCGCCTCAAATTTCTGGCCCGCAATCGAAGTGGATACTCTCGTTCTCGAAGATCGGTCAAACATGCGGTCGCAGCGACCGGCTGGGTAACGGAAAACCGGTCGCCGCAAGGCGCCTTATGGGCCGCGGGTCAGGAAGGTGGCGACGGCATCGATCTCCTGCTGCCTGACCTCATGCCCGCCATCGTGCAATTTTAAATCGACCTTCGCGCCCTGGCCTTCGAGATAGCCGGCCAACGCCTCGGTCAAAGGCAGCGGGCAGATCGGATCGCGCCTGCCGGCGGTGATCAGAACCTCAAGCGATCGAAGACCCGGATTGGGTCGCGGCGACCAAGGGATCAGCGGGTGCATCAGCACCACCCGGTCGAAGAGCTCTGGTGCATCGAAGATTACCGAAGCGAGAATGTTCGCGCCGTTGGAGTAGCCGAGTCCGAGGACCGTTGCGCTTTCATTCGCTTCCCGGTGGGCGCGGATGAAATCGGTCATCTTCCTGGTACGGGTCGCAAGGTCCGCCATGTCGTAGACACCTTCCGCCTTGCGGCGGAAAAAGCGGTTTGCGCCATGCTCGGACACGTCGCCTCGCGGCGAGATGATGCCGGCTCCGGGCAGTATCTGCCCTATCAGACCGGTGAACTGTTGTTCGTCGCCGCCGGTTCCGTGGAACGCGAAAACAAGCGGAGCCCCGATTTCGGGCTGCTTTGCGAAATGTCGGTAAGCGTCACGAGACATGATGTTCTCCTATTCACCGAAGGCCGCCGGCCGGAGCCGGCGGCGGGATTTCCGATGTCAGTCGACGATGGGTGGGAGGATCTCTTCGATCCGGTCGCGCAGGTTGACGTGCTGAAGCGGCAACTTCAGCGCCTCGCCGAGATGGGCGGTGTCCTCGTCGCGATTGAATCCGGGTTCATGCGTCGCCACCTCGAACAGGACACCTCCGGGCGTGCGGAAATAGATGGCCCAGAAATAGTCGCGGTCGATAACCGGGGTGACGTGATAGCCCGTGTCCATCAGTGCCTTGCGCACCTCGGCCTGGGCCGCTCTGTCCTCGACCGCGAAGGCGACGTGATGGACCGAGCCGGCACCCTGGCGTGCCGCCGGGGCGCCGGGCAACACCTCGATGTCGACGAAGTCGGCGCCATTGCCGCCCTTGATGGCGTAACGGGTCAGCGCTCCCCGCCGATCGGCTTCCTCGTAGCCCATATATTTCAGGAGTTCGCCCGTCGCACCGCCGTCACGCAGCCGCATGGTCACTCCGTGGAATCCGTGGACACCCTCGGCGGTCGGCACCGTTCCGCCGGCGAAGGGCTGACGCTTGTCGCCATCGACTTCAGTCAGGGCAAATCCGTCGCCATCCGGGCCGAGGAAGCGCAGGCGCTTCTCCCCGAAAGCTTCGACCTCTTGCAGTCCGAGCACGCCCTTGCCGGCAAAACGCTCTTTCCAGTAGCCAAGCGTTTCCTTCGGCACCGAAAACACGGTTTCGGAGACCTCACCGGCGCCGCGATTGCCTTTGGCGATATGCGGGAACGGGAAATAGGTCATGACAGTGCCGGCGGAACCGACCTCGTCGCCATAATAGAGGTGATAGACGTCCGGCGCGTCGAAATTGACGGTTTTCTTGACCCGGCGCAGGCCCAGCGTCTTGGTGAAAAAGTCATTGTTTTCCTGTGCATCGGCAGCCATCGAAGTGACGTGATGCAGTCCTTTGATCTGGGTAAGCACGGTAGTGTCCTCGCTCTTGGTTGTCTTCGTTGAGCAACAGATAGCCCCCCACTTTCGCCCTCGGAATAGGCATAATCTTGCATTGATTGTTGCCTCTATCGTAATAATCTCCGAATGGGCGAACTCGAATCTCTGCGCGTATTCCTGGCCGTCGCCGAACAAGGCAGTTTTGCCGGCGCGGCGCGCCAGCTCGGCATGACGCCAGCCTCGGTGACGCGCACCATCGCCGGGCTTGAACGGCAGCTCGGCGTGCAATTGCTGGTGCGCACGACGCGGCAGGTGTCCCTGACATCCGCCGGAGCCGTCTACGCGGCGCGCGTGGCGCCTCTTTCCCTGGGGCTCGTCCGAGCGGCCGAGGAAACCCGCGAGGCTCAGGGCATAACGTCCGGTGGCATCCGCATCAGCGCCCCGCTTTCACTAGGGCTGAAAGTGCTACCCCCCGTACTCTCGCAATTCGCGATCCTGTATCCGCAGACGCACGTCTCCCTGGCGCTTTCCGACGGGTTCGTCGACATCGTCGAAGAGGACTACGATCTCGCGATCCGGATTTCCGGACCGCCCGTCGACAAGTCGACCATCTGGCGCAAGATAAGGGAGGTGCCGCGGGTGCTGGTTGCTGCCCCAAAATATCTGACCTCCCGCGGTACCCCGCAGTCGCCCGACGATCTGGCGGAGCATGATTGCCTCAGCTACGGGTCGGATGCGCGCGATGAGCAGTGGGAACTCTCGAAAGGCGGCGGCCGGCGAACCCACAAGGCAACCGGCGCCTTCAGCTCCAACAGTGGCGATCTGCTCGCCCGACTTGCCCTCAACGGCGAAGGGATCGTGCTCTTGCCCCGGTTCATCGTCGACGATGATCTCGCCGCTGGAGGGCTGGTGGAGGTTCTTGCGGACTGGACCACTCCGCAGATCTGGCTCACGCTCTACTATCCGCCTTACGAAAAGCTACCGCTCCGGGTTGCCACCTTCTCCGATTTTTTCGAAGCTTATATCCAGGAAATCCGCTCGTTCTGAGCCGGAGAAAGCAGGCCGATGTCATCGTTTCTACCTGAATTCGCATTCTCCCAGGCAGCAGTCCGGGTCCGGTTTGCTCCAGGGGTTCGCCATGACACCGGCGCCGAGGTCGAGCGCCTCGGCTGCAGGCGCGCGATCATAATTTCGACCCCCGGCCAGGTCGCGATGGCGCACGACCTGAGGACGGATATGGGCGACCTCGCTGCAGGCGTACTGCCGCTCGCGCAAATGCACACGCCCGTGCCGGTGACCCAGGAGGCCATGTTACAAGTTGGACAAATGGACGGGGATTGCCTGGTCGCGATCGGCGGTGGATCAACCGTTGGGCTTGCCAAGGCGCTTTCACTGAGAACCGGACTGCCGCAAATCGTGCTGCCGACGACCTATGCCGGCAGCGAAGCCACTCCGGTGCTCGGTCAGACCGAAGACGGGGTCAAGACGACGTTGACGGATGCCCGGGTTCAGCCCCAGGTCATCCTCTACGACGCAGAACTTATCCGTTCGCTGCCGGCTTCGACGACCGTGGCAAGCGCGCTCAACGCCATGGCGCATGCGGCCGAGGGGCTCTATGCGCGCGATCGCAATCCGATATCGACGCTTCTCGCGACAGAGGGGCTTCGAGCGTTCCGGAGGGCGTTGCCCGACGTCTGCCGCAATCCTCGGGATCTCACGGCGCGTGGCGAGACCCTCTATGGGGCATGGCTGTGCGGCACTGTGCTCGGGCAAGTCGGCATGGCCTTGCATCACAAGCTATGCCATGTGCTGGGCGGCTCCTTCGGCCTGCCTCATGCCGAGACCCACGCGGTAATGCTGCGCTATACGATCGCTTTCAACGCGACCGCCACAGGTGCCCTTCTGGATCCGATGCGCGAAATCTTTGATGACGGCGACGTCGGTTATGCACTTGCAATCTTCGCGGACGGCGTCGGAGCGCCACGGGCCTTGCGTGAGCTTGGAATGCGCGAAGCGGATATCGCCGGCGCAGCAGATATTGCGATGTCGGCCGCCTATTGGAATCCGCGGCCGCTGATACGCGACGAAATCCTCGGTCTGCTGAGATCGGCGTGGGCCGGGGAGGACCGCAGCCAAGGCAGCAAGGGCTGAAAAAAGTTCCAATGACAAATGGGTGCGGCCGCACGAAGACGTCACAGGTGATCCCGAACGGCTGACCAGTTTCGTTCACACCAGCCGTCGTGACGGATGCTGGTCCTGACCAATCTGCAGGGACAGCGATGTACCGGATCGCTTGAACCCGCGCCTCACCGTAGACAGCGGGTTCGCCGTCGCCACGCACATGCTGCTGACCCGCAAGTTCGGGGAATGAAGACCCCGACCGTCATTATCCGCAGGGCTAGGCCAGCCGTGCCCGAGTCGTGCGCGGCGTTGCCAGGAGGAGGCTCGTCTCGCTGCCGGTTATGCCGGGAATGAGGCGAATGCGGCGCAATACAGCATCAAAATCGGTCAACGACGCCGTCCCGAGTTCCACCACAAGGTCCCAGCGGCCATTGGTAGTGTGGATGTCCGAAACCTCGGGGAAGCCCCCTAACGATCGCACCACACGATCGGCGGCGTGGCCTTCGATCTCGATCAGCATGATACCCCGAATGCGCTGATCGACCGCATCGGCGCGGAGCACGACCGTGTAGCCGATGATCTGGCCGGACCGTTCAAGCCGCTCCATGCGCGCCCTGACCGTGGCGCGTGAAACACCGAGATCAACGGCGAGGTCAGATACGCTGCGCCGCCCGTCGTGCCGAAGCAAGGTCACGAGCCGTTCGTCTAAAGAATCCATTTGTGCTGCCATTTAGATCAGAATCGGTGCCGATATGATAAAATAGCCTTGTCGGATTGCCAATTTAATATGTTCACGTCGCCATGCCGCCATGGTTCCTTCCCGACTATTCAAGCGTTGCCAGCGGGAGAAACCATGCGTTGCAGAATCGTCGGGGCGCCGGTGCAGGACGGCGCCGGCAGAATGGGATGTGAAATGGGTCCGAGTGCGCTGCGGACCGCCGGACTTTCCCAGGTGCTGTCGGGCCTCGGCCACACTGTCGAGGATTTGGGTGCCGTCCAGCCGGTTCCGACAAGACGCCTCGTGCACGGCAACCTGGCACTGAAGGCCCTGCCTGAGGTATCGGCCTGGACATCCGCCATCGCCGAGGCCGCCTACGCTGCGAGCAAGGATGCCATGCCGATCTTTCTCGGCGGCGACCATTCGATCTCGGCCGGCACCGTATCGGGCATCGCCCGCCGCGCCGCCGAAAGCGGGCGTCCGCTATTCGTGCTGTGGCTCGACGCGCATCCGGACTTCCACACGCTCGACACCACGGCCAGCGGCAATCTGCACGGTGTTCCGCTCGCCTATGCCAGCGGCCAGCCGGGTTTCCGCGGCTATTTTCCGGATCTGCCGGCAGCGGTCGATCCCTCGCGTATCTGCACCATGGGCCTGCGCAGTGTCGACCCGGCCGAGCGAACGGCGCTCAACGACGCGGGAGTAACCGTGCACGATATGCGCGCCATCGATGAGCATGGCATAGCTCCGCTGCTGCGTGCTTTCCTGGCGCGCGTGTCGGCGGAAGACGGCCTGCTGCATGTCAGCCTCGATGTCGACTTTCTCGACCCGTCGATCGCCCCGGCGGTCGGCACCACCGTTCCCGGCGGTGCCACTTTTCGCGAGGCGCATCTGGTGATGGAGATGCTGTCCGACAGCGGTCTCGTTTCCAGCCTTGACCTGGTCGAGTTGAATCCCTTTCTGGACGAGCGGGGCCGAACCGCGACGCTGATGGTCGACCTGACCGCCAGCTTGATGGGTCGCCGCATCATGGACCGCCCCACCCGCAGCCATTCGGGGAGCTTTTGATGATGACCACGGCAAAGCTGAACATCGTCCCCTTCGTCAGCGTCGACCGCATGATGAAGCTGGTGATTGCCATCGGTGTCGAGCGCTTCCTGACCGAGCTTGCAAGCTACATCGAGGAAGACTTCCGTCGCTGGGAACTGTTCGACAAGACGCCGCGTATCGCCTCGCATAGCCATGACGGGGTCATCGAGCTGATGCCGACAAGCGATGGGCGCCTCTACGGCTTCAAATATGTCAATGGCCATCCCAAGAACATGCGCCAGGGCTTGCAGACGGTCACGGCCTTCGGCGTGCTCGCCGATGTCGGCAGCGGCTACCCGATGCTGCTCACCGAAATGACTATCCTGACCGCGCTGCGCACCGCTGCCACCTCCGCTGTCGCGGCCAAGTATCTGGCGCCGAGCGGCGCGCGTACCATGGCCATCATCGGCAATGGCGCCCAATCGGAATTCCAGGCGATTGCCTTCAAGGCGCTCACGGGTATCGATCGGCTCAGGCTTTACGACATCGATCGGTCCGCCTCGCTGAAATGCGCGAAGAACCTTTCAGGCATGGGATTTGATATCACCATCTGCGGGACCGGGCAGGAAGCGGTTGAAGGTGCCGGGATCATCACGACCGTTACCGCCGACAAGCAGAACGCCACCATTCTCACCGACAACATGGTCGGCTCCGGCGTCCACATCAACGCTGTCGGCGGCGATTGCCCCGGCAAGACCGAACTGCATAAGGATATCCTGCTGCGTTCGGATATTTTCGTCGAGTTCCCGCCACAGACACGCATCGAAGGCGAGATCCAGCAACTGGCCCCCGACCATCCTGTAACCGAACTCTGGCAAGTAATCACCACCAAGGCCCAAGGCCGCCGAGACGCCAAGCAGATCACGCTGTTCGATTCGGTCGGCTTTGCGATCGAGGATTTTTCGGCGCTGCGCTATGTACGCGACCAATTGCAAGCGACCGGCCTCTACGAGGAACTCGACCTGCTCGCCGATCCCGATGAACCACGCGACCTGTTTGGCATGTTGCTGAGGGCGGCTATGCAGCCGGCAGCTTGAGGGTATCCAAGGTAACCCGAATTTCACCCATCCGATGAACTGGGCAGCCGCGACGTTGACCGGTTCGCTCCGATCGTCTTTCTGCGACACAGCTCGTTTCTGGTCCAGTTAGACTTCTGGATCGCGGCGCTGAAAGAATTGGAGGAAAAGCTCTCGCTCAGTCGTTATGTCGAGCTTGTCGTAGATGCGGCGGCGATGGTTCTTGACCGTGCCCACCGTGATGCCGAGCCGCTCGGCGATGGTGGCGGTCGGGTGGCCGGCCAGGACGAGCTGCACGAGTTCCCTCTCCCTGAGCGAGAGTTCCGGCCACAGGCTAACGGGGATTGTCGGTTTCTGTCGCGGTGAAGCGCCGGGACTTGTCGGCGCTGAGGTGCGGGAAAACTCGGCTCCGCGCGCCTTGATGTCGAGCGCGTGCAGTGCTTCGAACACCGGCAGCCGTTCGTCCAGCAAGGCGATCTCGCTTTCCTTGAACGAACTGGTCGAGCGATCGAGGAAGATGCCAAGACACCAGTCGCCGCCATCGGCCAGCATGATGCCGACCTCGTCGCAGATTTCCGACTGTGCCAGGAAGCCGGCTATGTACTGGCCGCGCTTGGCCTCCTCATCCGCCAGTCGCTTGAGCGGCATGATGCCCAGCCGGCGCTCGCGCCGCCACGAGGCATAGAACGGGTCGAACACATAGTAGTTGTCGAGATAGCGCCGGACCATTTCATCCGAGAAGCGCCGGTGCTTCACGAATTCCGGTGTCTGCGTCGTCGAGTAGCGCGTCACCGTGACGAGGTCGTGCTCGATATCCGCGCCGATCAGGTCGATCAGGCAATCGACATGCTTGTCCGTACCGGTGGCGGCGATCGCTTTGGCGAGCGGCGCCCAGATATTGCCCATGCGCATGCCTCTTTGTCGGCGACGAGTCTTCGCTCGTCATTGTGCCTTTAGGCATATGGCGCGATCTGGCCCGTTGAATCTAGCCTGTGGTCACTCTCGGCAAGGGAAGGCGACCCGTGGACCAGATTACCACCAACCCCATCGTTATCGGCATCGACGCCGGCGGCACCATGACCGACACTATCCTTGTCGATCAGGACGGCCACTTCAAGATCGGCAAATCGGCGACCACGCCGAAGAACGAGGCCGAAGGCTTCCTGGCCTCGGCCGAGGATGCGGCCGATGCCTGGGGCATCTCGCTGCAGGACCTCTTCTCGGGCGTCAACGTCGTGCTCTATTCCGGCACCGGCATGCTCAACACGCTGCTGTCGCGCACCGGCCGCAAGCTCGGCCTGATCACCACCAAGGGCCTCGAGGACATGATCTTGATGGGTCGCGGCCTGCAGGCATGGGCGGATTACTCCTATGCCGACCGGCTGCACGCGGTCACCCACCACCATCCCGATCCGCTGGTGCCGCGTCGCCGCACCCATGGCGTCACCGAGCGCATCGACCAGTTCGGCGACGTCATCCTGCCGCTCTACGAGCATGAGGTGCATGCCGCCGCGAAGAGACTGATCGCCGACAAGGTCGAGGCCATCTGCATCATGACCGTCTTCTCCCACGTCAATCCGGCGCATGAGAAGCGCATCGCCGAGATCTGCCGCGAGGAGATCGCCGCTGTCGGCGCCGACATCCTTGTCTACACCAGCCATGAGGTGCGGCCGGTGATCCGCGAACAGTCGCGGCTGAACTCGGTGCTGATCGAGGCCTATGCCACTTCGCGCGGCCGCAAGCAGCTCAAGGGCATCGAGGACGTCTCGAAGAAATACGGCTTCAAATATGGCGTACAGACGCTGCTCTCCTTCGGCGGCCTGACCTCGATCAATCATCCACGCCTGCACGAAACCATGATTTCCGGCCCGATCGGCGGCATCCTGGGCGCGGCCTATGTCGGCAAGCTGATCGGCAACGACTCGCTGATCTGCTCGGACATGGGCGGAACCTCCTTCGACATGGGCGTCATCACCCGCGGCCAGACGCGGATCGAGAATGAGCCGCTGATGGATCGTTTCAAGCTCAACGTGCCGACGCTGCATCTCGACACGATTGGCGCCGGCGCCGGCATGATCCTCAAGGTCGACCCTCTGACCAGGAAAGTCTCCCTCGGACCGGAAAGCGCTGGCTCCGATCCCGGCCCGATCTGCTTCGCCAAGGGTGGCACCGAACCCACCATCGCCGATTGCGACGCCATCCTCGGCCGTCTCAACCCGCATTACTTCCTGGGCGGCAAGGTCGTGCTGCAGGTCGAGAAGGCGCGCAAGGCCTTCGAGGAAAAGTGTTCCCGTCTGCTTGGCGTCGGCGTGGAGGAGGCAGCCGAAGGCATGATCGACATGCTGGAAGCCGACGCCAACAACGCACTCCGCCGCGTCATCTCGGGCCAGGGCATCCATCCGTCGGAGTTCACGCTGCTCTCCTATGGCGGCTCGGGTCCGCTGCACCTGGCCGGCTGCTCGCGCGGCATCGGCTTCAAGGACATCATCACCTTCCAGTTCGCCGCCGCCTTCTCCGCCTTCGGCTGCACAACGGCTGATTTCATGCGCCGGCATTCGGTGTCGACGCAGATCGACATCGGCGCGCGCGCAAGCGATGACCAGCTGGTGGCCTTCGGAACGAAAGTCACCGCCATCTGGGACGATCTCACCAAGGCGGCGGTCGACGAGATGATCGCCGATGGCCATAGCAGGGACAAGGTCAAGACCGTGCCGTTCCTGATGATGCGCTATACCGGCCAGCTCGAGGACGTCGAGGTGATGGCGCCGCTGTCGGCCATCAACTCGGCCGACGACATGCGCAAGGTGATCGACGAATTCGAGGCGGTCTACGCAAAGGTAAACCATCGCGTGTCGCGCTACGGCGAAGCCGGCTTCTCGATCACCGAGCTCGGGCTCATCGCCACCGCCGACAAGGTCAAGCCTGTGCTCCTGAAGCGCCCGCTCGGCAAGTCCGATCCGGCGTCGGCCCACAAGGGCGTTCGAGAGGCCTATATCGGAGGCCGCTGGCACAAGGCCGACCTCTACGAGATGGACCTTCTGCAGCCCGGCCACGAGGTGATCGGCCCGGCCATCATCGAACACCCCGCCACGACGCTCGTCGTCCATCCGCAAGACCGTGTCCATGTCGATGAGTGGACGCTGCTGCACTACACCCACGCTTGAGAAGGGCGAACGCCATGCTGGACAAACCCGCTTCCGCCCTGCGCATCCGCGAGCGGCTGATCGAATCCGAACGGCTCATGGAAGAGACCGGCTGCTACGACGGCATCACGGAACTTTCGCTGCGCAACCAGGATCCGCTGAAATTCGAGACGCTGCACACCAAGCTGCGCGCCTACTGCGTGTCGGCCCGCGAGATGGCGCGCCGCATCTCGGCCTCGCCTGGCGTGCGCGAGGTCGGCGAGATGGTGGTCGCCATCTACACGCCGGAAGGCGATGCGATCGCGCTCTCCAACGGCATCATGGTGCATGTGCACACGATGAGCCGCTTCATCAAATGGATGATCAGGCAAGGCTACGAAGAGAATCCCGGCATCGTCGATGGCGACATCTTCGCCAACAACGACGCCTTCATCGGCACCGTCCAGGTGCCCGACGTGATGGACGTGGTGCCGATCTTCCATTCGGGCAAGCTCGTCGGCTGGGCCGGCGCCGTCTGCCACGAACTCGAAGCCGGCGGCATCACGCCCGGTGGCGACGTGGCGCTGGCGCAGGAGCGTTTCACCGAGGGCCTGTTCGTCTGCGCCGAAAAGGTCGGCCAGAACGACGAGTTGCGGCGCGACTACGTGATCCGCTGCGAGCGCAATCTGCGCATGCCGATCTACTGGGTGCTGGACGAGAAGGCCAAGGTCGCCTCCTGCATCGACATGCGCGAAAGCGTCAAGGCGCTGATCGACGAGATCGGCCTCGACTACTGGATGAAGATATCGAAGGAGTTCATCGAGGAAGGCCGCCGCGCCCAGCTTGCCCGCACCCGCCAGCTGACCGTGCCGGGCATTTATCGTGGCCACACCTTCTATGGCCACGTCACCGCGGGCAAGCCGGGCTATCAGCCGCTCGGCGATCCCGACTGGCTCTACAACATGCCGATCGAGATGGAGATCACGTCAGGCGGCAAGATCATCATGGACTTCGAAGGCACGCAGCCCTGGGGCTACCATTCGATGAACTGCACGCCGGCCGGCATGGATGGCGGCATGTTCGTTACCCTGACCCAGCACATGAATTTCGAGGGTCTGGTCAATGACGGTGCCTGGATGGCGACCGAACTGAAGCTGCCGCATGGCACTTGGACCAATCCCGACAATGAGATGGTGGCGACCGCCACCTCATGGGCTTTGCTGCTGCCGGCCTACGGCGTGTTCCAACGGCTGCTGTCGCGCTCGTTCATCGCGCGCGGTTTCGTCGAGGAGGCCTTCGTCGGCCAGGTCAACAGCCCGATGATCGAAATGGGCGGCACCAGCCAGTACGGCTCGCTGTTCGGCATGGCGCATTTCGAATGCGCGGCCGCCGGGTCCGGCGCGCTGGCCATCAAGGATGGGCTCGACACCGCCTATGTCGGCTGGAACCCGGAATCCGACATGGGCAATATCGAGATATGGGAACAGAACATGCCGATGGTCTATATCGGCCGCTCCATCGTTCCCAATTCCGGCGGCGCCGGCAAATACCGCGGCGGCTGCTCCTTCCTGTCGACATGGCTGGTCAGCAAGACCGACCACCTGAGGCTGGTCACTTCCGAGCATTCCTCGCGCGTCTTCGACAATGGTGGCATGTGCGGCGGCTATCCGGCGCCGACCTGCCAGAAGCATCGCGCCGTGCGCGGTTCGAACATCTTCGAACTGGCTGAAAAAGGGGCGCCGCTGGCGCATCATACCGGCACCAACCCTCACCGGTCGGAACTCGAAGTCCGGTTGCAGGGCGAGCATGTGACGATGGAAGGCCCTTACATCACCGCGCCGCACAAGACAGGCGATGTCTTCACCCATTCCTACAATGGCGGCGGCGGCTATGGTGACGTGCTGGAACGCGATCCCATCAAGACGGCTTCGGATGTCGAGAACGGCTATCTCACCCGCGAAGCCGCCGAAGGCATCTTCGGCATCATGCTGGATGAGGATGCTGACGGCTATCCCGTCGCCAATATCGAGGCCACCAAGCGCCACCGCGCCGAGATGCGCGCGAAGCGGCTCGCCCAGGCAAGGCCGGTATCGGAGTGGATCGCGAAGGAGCGTGGCCGGGTCGAAAAGGCCGACTTCGCACCTGAGGTGAAGAAGATGTACGCCAGCGCGATGAAGCTGTCGCCGCGCTTCACCAAGGACTTTTCAACCTTCTGGAATGTCGACGCCAAGTCGGCCTTCGGCGTGGAGTAAGGGACCATGACCTCGTACAGCAAGGAAGTCATCGCCGATCTGGTCGCGGGCACGCTGCCCTGGCCACAGACGCGCCGCGTCATGAGTGCCTACAAGGACGACGACCGCTTCTTCAAATATGTCGCGGTGCTGCAGGATCGCGTCGGCTGGAAGGACCCGATCCTGCTGCCGGTCTCCGACCATCTGTTCATCTGCCAGAGCGGCGACGAGCGGGTGACCCGGTGCGAGTGTGGCCACTCCTTCGGCGACTACCGCAAGAACTGGAAGCTCAACGCATCCATCATCGTGCGCAACACCGAGGAAACGCTGCGCGAAATCTATCCCAACAGCGATTTGCCGGATCCCGAATGGATGGAGATCCGCGAGTTCATCTGCCCGCAATGCGGCACGATGCACGAGGTGGAGGCTGCCGCACCCGGCTATCCCATCGTGCACGATTTCGAACCGGACCTCGAAGGATTCTACCGTGACTGGCTGGGCAAGCCGCTGGAGCCGATGAACAAGGAAAGCTGATGGCAAAAACAGGTCGCGTTGCAGGCAAGATAGCGCTCGTCACCGGGGCCGGTCTCGGCCTCGGGCGGGCATCCGCGCTGCTTTTGGCGGCGGAAGGCGCGACGCTGGCCGTCAGCGACATCGATGAGGCGCTTGCCGCCGATACGGCGAGGCAGATCGAGAAGGCGGGCGGCGAGGCGTTGGCGCTTCGCCACGATGTCTCGAAGCCCGAGGACTGGCCTTGCGTCATGGCCGCGATCGAGGAGCGGTTCGGGCGGCTCGACGTTCTGGTCAACAATGCCGGCATCGCGATTGCCAGAAACATCGAAGACACCACGCTTGCCGAATGGCGGCGGACCATGGCCATCAACCTCGACGGTGTCTTCCTCGGCTGTCAGGAAGGCATCAAGCTGATGAAGCGTTCTGGCGGCGGTTCGATCGTCAACCTGTCGTCCATCGACGGCATCATCGGCGAGGCCGAGCTTGCCGCCTATTGCGCCTCCAAGGGTGGCGTGCGCACGCTGACCAAGGCGGTCGCCGTGCACTGCGCCGAACAGCGCTACGGCATCCGCTGCAACTCCATCCACCCCGGCTACATCTGGACCCCGCAGACCGAAAACTATCTGCGCGATCTCGGCACGCTCGACCAGGAAAAGGCCAAAGCGCTGTCGCGCCATCCGATCGGCTCCCTCGGCGAGCCCAACGACATCGCCTACATGGTCCTCTACCTCGCTTCGGATGAATCGAAATTCGTCACTGGCTCCGAGATGGTCGTCGATGGAGGCTATCTTGCCGTGTGAATTCCCGCCGGGCCTTGCCGCCCGCACCAAACCTTGTGGAGATCTCGCCTGATGACAAACCTTTCCGGCCGCAGCGCGATCGTCACCGGCGGGTTCTCCGGAATGGGGTTTGCGATTGCCACCGCCTTGGCAAGGGCCGGCGCCAACGTCGCCGTCGGCTCCTACATCGCCCCCGCAGGCGCCGACAAATCCGATGCCGCCTATTATCCCGGCGCCGGCGAGATCGAGCGCGTGCGTTCGGCGCTGTCGGCCCATGGCATCAAAGTTTATGCTGCCCATCTTGATGTGCGTGACAGCGACGTGACCAACCTTTTCGCCGCCGAGGCTGAAGCCGTCATCGGTCCCGCCGACATTCTGGTCAACGCCGCCGGCACAACGGCCGAGCAACCCGTCTGCGGTCATTCCGACACACTGTGGGACAAGATCGTCGACACCAACCTGACCGGCGCCTTCCGAGCCACCCGCGCTGTGCTGCCAGGCATGATCGGGCGCGGCTGGGGCCGCATCGTCAATATTGGCTCGACCGCCGCTACGGTCGGCTGGAAGGACAATCCGGCCTACTGCGCCTCCAAGGCTGGCCTGCTGGGCCTGACGCGTTGCGTGGCTCTGGAAGGCGCCTCGCACGGTGTTACCTGCGTCATGATCAGCCCGACCTGGGTAGAGACCGAACTGATGCGCCGCAATGTGGCGCAGGTGGTCGAGCGGGAGGGCAAGGGCCGCAGCGCCGAGGAGGTCATGGATGAATTCAGGAAGGGCAATCCTCAGGGGCGCATGATGCAGCCGGAGGAGATCGCAGCACTTGCCGTCTTCCTTTGCTCGGATATCGCCAAGGGCATCACCATGGAAAACATACAGATCACCGGCGGAGCATTGTGGTAGCATCCGCGCGGGATGGCTGCGGGCCTTCATGGGAGGAGGTCGGCAAAAGGTAAGGAATGAAAAAGTCCAACGACAGGGGAACCGACATGACAAGAACACTTGCCTTGAAAGGCGCCGGCGTCGGGCTGGCGCTTGTGCTTGCTGTAACCGCTCAGGGACGAGCCGCCGATCTCGGCGCTAAGGACGAGCCGATCAAGCTCGCCATGCTCGAATGGACCGGATCGCATGTGTCTACGCACATCGCCGGGCAGTTGCTTCAAAAGCTCGGCTACAAGGTCGAATACGTCACCGCCGGCAACTTCCCGCAATTCTCCGGCCTTGCCGACGGCACGCTGAGCGCCTCGGTCGAAATCTGGCTGAACAATGTCGGTGACATCTATCCCAAAGTGCTGGCCGAAAAGAAGATCGAGGACATCGGCAAGCTCGATCTCAAGACGCGGGAAGGCTGGATCTATCCAAAGTTCATGGAGAAGGTCTGCCCTGGCCTGCCGGATTGGAACGCACTGAACAAGCCGGAGTGCATCCAGGCGCTGTCGACACCCGAGACCGCGCCCAACGGCCGCTTCCTCGACTATCCGGCCGACTGGGGTTCGCGGGCCGCGACCATTCTGGCCGACAACAACATGCAGTACACCGCCGTGCCGGCTGGCTCGGAAGGCGCGCTGGTCGCCGAACTCGAGGCCTCGGAAGCCGCCAAGTCGCCGCTGGTCATGATGTTCTGGGGGCCGCACTACGCGCTGGCCGAAAACGATGTCGGCTGGATCACCATGCCGCCCTGTAAAGACAAGACCAACGAACATTGCATCACGCCACCCGATGTCGACAAGATCGTCTGGTCCGGCTTCGGCGCCAAATGGCCTGCCGCCTATGCCTTCCTCAAGGCGTTCAAGATGGATGCCACCGAACAGCAGAAGATGATGCTGGCGGTCGACAAGCAGGGCAAGGACCTCGACGCCGTCGTCAAGGATTGGCTCGACAAGAACGAAGCGGTGTGGAAACCCTGGGTCGACGCGGCCAAGGGGTGATCTCGGCCGATGCCGTGCCCAGGCACTGACGAGAATTGCCGCTCGGTTCCCGGTGATCCGGGAACTGGACGCTTGCTTGGTGCGGGCGGCCGACGATGAGCAAGGCGGTCCGAGAGATAAAACTAGCCTGCCGCAATGTCTGGAAGGTCTATGGGCGGCGTCCCGCCTATTATTTCGATTCACGCGGCTACATCATCGAACCCGACGTCCTGGCCGAGCGGCTGCGTGCCGAAGCGCATCTGCCCGCCGTGGTCGATGCCACCTTCGAGGTCGCCACCGGCGAGATCTTCGTCATCATGGGGCTGTCCGGCTCAGGCAAGTCGACGCTGGTGCGTTGCCTGTCGCGGCTGGTCGAGCCGAGCGCCGGCGAAATACTGCTCGACGGCCGCGACCTCTCGAAAGTCTCCGGCAAGGAACTGATCGAACTGCGCCGCCACGCCATGGGCATGGTGTTCCAGAATTTCGGCCTGCTGCCGCATCTCACCATTCTCGGCAATGTGGCGTTCCCGCTGAAGATCCAAGGCAAACCGGTGAAAGAACGCGAAGCCCGCGCCCGTGAGATGATCGCGCTCGTCGGTCTCGAAGGCCGCGAGACTTCTTTTCCGCACCAGCTTTCCGGTGGCCAGCAGCAACGCGTCGGCATTGCCCGTTCGCTCGCCGTCGGGCCGGAATTGTGGTTCCTCGATGAGCCGTTCTCGGCGCTCGATCCGCTCATCCGGCGGCAGATGCAGGACGAGTTCCTGCGTCTGCAGCGCATGCTGCAGAAAACCATCGTCTTCATCACTCACGACATGGCCGAGGCCTTCCGGCTGGCCGACCGGTTGGCCATCATGCGCGCCGGCAAGATCGTTCAGATCGGCCGCCCTGCCGATATCGTGCTCAATCCCGCCGACGACTATGTGGCGCAGTTCACCGAGGACATGCCGCTGTTGCGCGTCATCAAGGCGGGCGATCTGGCGGCGCCGGCGAACGGAGCCACGATGCCGGACGAAAGCGTCGCTGCCGGTGCCAGCCTCGAGGACCTGATCCCACGTCTGGCGTCCGGTATCGGCGCCTTCACCGTGCCGGGCGAGGGCGCCAGTCCGCCGCGGCTGCTTGGCGCCGGTTCCGTGCTTGCCGTGTTGGAGCGGGAACAGAAAAGGCGCACACGGCTGTGACCGCGCCAGCCGCATCGTTTCGATCCTCGCCCAGGGTCGCGATCGAGCCGGCGCTTCTACCCTGGTACGCATTCATCGTGCTGACCGCATTATGTCTCGTGCTGAAGGCCGATTTCCCCTGGCTGGTGACATTTCCGAAGGAATGGACGCTGCCGTTCGCACCGGCCATCAATTTGGTCACCGATACGGTCGTGACCGTCGTCCAGCCCGCATTCCGCGCCCTGTCCGCTGTGCTCGATGCACCCATGCGCGGCGCGCGCCTGGTGCTGGTATGGCTGCCGTGGCCGGCGGTGATGCTGGCGGTCGCGGCGCTTGCGCTGAAATCGAGCGGCATTCGGCTGGCGGTCTTCGCCGTTCTGGCGCTCGCCTACATCCTGTTTGCCGGCTACTGGCCGCAAAGCATGAGCACGCTGTCGCTGGTGCTGCTGGCCGTCCCGATCTCCGTTGTGCTCGGCTTTTGGCTTGGCGTGCTGGGTCATGGCAGACCGGGGCTGCGGCCCGCACTGCTCGGCGCACTCGACCTGATGCAGACCGTGCCGGCCTTCGCCTATCTCATCCCGTTGCTTCTTTTGTTCGGCTTCGGCCCTGTTGTCGGGCTGATCGCCAGCGCCATCTATGCGACGCCGCCGATGGTGCGCAACACCATGCTCGGGCTCGACCGCGTGCCATCCGATATCAGCGAGGCCGGGCTGATGAGCGGCTGCACGCGCCGCCAGCAATTCTGGCAGGTCGAAGTGCCGACCGCGCTGCCGCAAATGCTCGTCGGCTTCAACCAGACGACGATGGCGGCGCTCTCGATGGTCATTGTCGCCGCCATCATCGGCGGCTTCGAGGACATCGGCTGGGAGGTGCTGTCATCGATGCGCAAAGCCGAGTTCGGCCAGAGCATTCTGTCCGGACTGGTCATCGCGCTGCTCGCCATCCTCGTCGATCGCCTGACGATCGGCTTCGCCAGGGAACGGCCGACCGGACCGACCGCCGCCATGACATGGATGACCGGTCGCAGGCTTGCGATGTTCCTGTTTCTTGCCGCCGTGCTGGCGATTGCCATTCGTGTCTTGTGGCCTGTCGAGACCTTGCCAGCCGGCGGGCTGCGCATGCAGGTCGGCGGTGTCAATCAATGGCTGCTCGGCCTGGTCCGCGACTACGCCTGGTTCTTCGACGATATCCGCAACAGCGTCCTCTATTGTCTGTTGCTGCCGCTCAGGATCGGCATTTCGGGAGCCGCCACGCCTGCACTCTGGGGCTTTGCGCTGTCGCCGCCGATGACGGCTGGATATTGCGCGCTGATCCTGGGCGTCGCCGCACTGTCGGCGCACCGCTTCGGGTGGCGGGCCGCCGTGGCCGCACTGGCGGCGGGCCTGGTCCTGTTCACCGGCTTCCTCGGCCTGCCCTGGCCGGTCTTTATCCTCGGCATCGCCTTGCTTGCCGCACAGGTGGCGGGCATCCGGCTTGGCCTTTTCGCGCTTGCCGGCTTTACCCTGATCCTGGTCAACGGGCTGTGGCCCCAGCTCATCCAGTCGCTCTACCTCTGTACGCTGGCGGTGCTGCTCTGCTTGATCATAGGCGGTGCGCTTGGTGTCTGGGCCGCCTACAGCGACCGCGTCTCGCGCATTCTGAAGCCGATCTGCGACGCACTGCAGACCATGCCGCAATTCGTCTTCCTCATTCCGGCACTGATGTTCTTCAAGGTCGGCGAGTTCACCGCGCTGATCGCCATCATGCTCTACGCCATCGTGCCGCCGATCCGTTACGTCGAGCATGGCTTGCGGCATGTGCGTGTCGATGTCGTCGAGGCGGTCGAGCAGATGGGCGCGACGCCTGCCCAAACATTGTTGCAGGCCAAGCTGCCGCTGGCCCTGCCGGTGGTGATGCTGGGGCTCAACCAGACCATCATGGCAGCCTTGTCGATGCTCGCGATCGCAGCCCTTGTCGGCACGCGCGATCTCGGGCAGGCGGTCTATGTCGCGCTCGGCAAGGCCGATGCCGGCATGGGCCTGATCGCCGGCCTGTCCATCGCCTTCCTGGCGATCCTGGCGGATCGCATGGTAGCGGGATGGGTGGGGGGTCGGACCCTGGTCCCTGATCGAGGCGCCTAGATGTTTAGTTCTGGCAATTCGGTGGAACGCATCGGGGATGAAACGCTCAGGGTTTCCTTGCGGATGCATCCGCGGCCAAGGTTGCGGGCCGCGACGAAGTCGGCAAGATGCCGACGCAGGCGTTCGTGGCTTGGCTGGGGCCTGGGTTGCATAATAGTGCAGACTGAAGCCAGTGTCGAAGACCTCAGGCTTGACCATTGCAACTTCTGCACCAAATTATTGAAATCTATGGGCAATTTGTCTCTCGGCCATGGCCGGAAAGTCCAGCAACGAAGCGAGGGTCAACTTAAGCCATTGATATTGCGTGACGCGGAGAACTGGGACGTACGATGCGGCATGCCCTACCGCTGGATGACGGCGCCCGAACCTCGCACGCACGCTGCCGCACGTCGTGGCGGGCGGCATTCGCCAATGGCGAACCATGCCCAGCACGGATCGAAGTCATCGTCAGCACAAGTCAAAACGCAGGAGGTATGAATGACCAAGCACAAAGTCGGCTATCTCATCGGCAGCCTCGCGCGCGGATCCATCAACCGCAAGCTCGCGAAGGCGCTGGTGCAGCTTGCCCCGCCGCAACTCGAAATGTCGGAGATCTCCTTCAAGGACTTGCCGCTCTACAGCTACGACTACGACGCCGACTTTCCGGCCGTCGCTCGCGCCTTCAAGGATGCCATCGCCGCTGTCGACGCCGTCCTTTTCGTGACGCCGGAATACAATCGCTCCATCCCCGGCGGTCTGAAGAACGCCATCGACTGGGCTAGCCGTCCCTTTGGCAAGAATTCCTTCGCCCGCAAGCCGTCCGCGGTCATTGGCACATCGCCCGGCCCGATTGGCACCGCGGTCGCCCAGCAAGGTCTGCGCAGCGTGCTGAGCTTCTGCAACTCGCCGCAGATGAACGCCCCTGAAGCCTATATCCAATTCACGCCTGGCCTGGTCACCGACGCCGGGGAGGTCACGGTTGCATCCACCCAGGAATTCCTGCGCAACTACATGGCCGAATTCGGCATGTTCATCGCCAGGGTGCTCCAGGTGCTGCCGAGAAACGCCTAAAGCATGTGCAGGAAGATGCGGAGCGGTTTTTCAGATCTTGGCGGCATCCTCCAGCGTCTTCAGACCTGGCGCGAAGGGTTCGCATTCGTCATGGCCGAAACAGGCATGGCGAACCCCCGGTCGCCAGGATCATAGTATCGAAAAAAGCTTGGCTCCTCGCCGCGTGTTTTCCTCGTCTCTTCAGCAGGCACGTCCTTCAAGGCGTCTCCTGCTCAAACTCGGCCTCCGCGCGCAGGCTGTCCAGGTCACGCCCCACGGTCGCCACGGCAAGCCGCTTGTCTCTGCGCCAATAGCTGACCATGCAGTCGCGCGCGGCAGGATCGCCATCCATGTCCAGCCGATCCCACTGTTCGGCATGACCCACATAGTTGATGGTCGTGTCGTAGTGTTGGCTCCAGAAGAACGGAACCGTGGCGAAGCGCTGCCGCTGCCCCAGAATATTGCGCGCCGCAACGGCGCCCTGGCGCTCCGCAACCACCCAGTGCTCGACGCGGATGCGGTCTCCCGTCCTGCGGTCCGGCCAGCGCGCGATATCGCCGGCCGCGTAGACTGCCGCAGCGCTTGTTTGAAGAAACCCGTCCACCAGCACCCCGCCGTCCATGGCGAGGCCGGCCTGCTTCGCCAGACTTACCTCGGGATGCACTCCGATCCCCACAATCACCAGATCGGCGCTCAAATCCACGCCTGTCGAAAGTCTGACGCCATCCTGGTGGATTTCGGCCACGGTGGTCCCGAGATGGAAGACAACCCCATGCGATTCGTGAAGTGTCTTGACCATGTCGCCGAGCGCCGCGCCGAGGAGGCGTTCCATGGGGCGTGAGCCGGGCGCGACGACATGGACCTCCAGTCCGCGCTTTCGCAATGACGCCGCTACTTCGAGGCCAATGAAGCCCGCGCCGACCACGACGCAGTGTCGCGCCGTGCCGCAACGCGCGATCAACGTATCGCAGTCTGCCAGGGTGCGCAGCACTTCCACCTGCGGCAAGGTTGCGCCGGGAACGGTGAGCCGGACGGGTTCGGCGCCCGTGGCAAGCAGCAGTGCCCCATAGGTCATCTCGCTGCCATCCGAGAGCGCTATCGTTCTCCGCGCGGGATCGAGCTTGACGGCGCGTTGATCACATCTGACATCGATATGATGATCCGCGTAGAATTTCGGCGATCGCAAAGGAAGCCAGGCGGCCTTCGCCGTCCCGGCGAGATAGTCTTTCGACAAATTCGGCCGATCGTATGGTGGCGAACGATCGGCGCTCAACATCGTGACGGGTCCCTGATAACCCTCGCGGCGCAACGTTTCGGCGGCGACGTTTCCGGCCGCGCCGCCGCCGATGATGACCACGGATTCGGGCAGCCCCGCGGCCGTCAGTTTGGGCGGTTGTGGCGTCGGCAGCTCGTCGCCCACAAATGCATGACCGTCTCGCCGCGCCACATCCCAGCATTTGAGATCGCTCAAAGCGGGTGATCGAAGAACCTGGCCGGTGCGAAGGCTGAAGCAGGCATGGTGCCAGGGGCAGCGGATCGTGTCATCGACCAGCAGCCCGTCGGCCAGCGGTCCGCCATAGTGGGTGCACGTTGCGCCGACGGCGAACAGTTCTTCGCCTTGGCGCACGAGCAATGCGGCCTTGCCGTTCACGTGGCCGGACAACATGCCGCCCTCGGGAATATCCGCCAAAGCGACACCCTGGGTGAAATCGGGGCCGGCCGGCGACGATGAATGCTCAGTCATCCCTGTCTCCTTGCCCCTTTGGCGCTCCTGGAATGGGAAGGCCACCTGCCGCCGTCGGCGCGCGGAGCTGTGACGATGGGGGCTCCCGGCACAGCACATAGAATGACATAGGACGAGCAACCTTCGTGCCAACCATGTGCCCCGTGGGATTTCAACCGTTTTGGGCATCAAGCGTGGCGGACGGTTGTCCAGGCTCCGCGGCAGCCCGTCACCATACGCTCGCGGCAGCCTGTGAATGCCTCGGCGGCGTCCCGGATATGCGTGGTTTACTTCCTGCCGCGCGGTTGAGCCGCTTCTTCAGCCGCGAGCACCACAACCGCCTCGGTTGTCAGAAGCCTGAAGGTGAAGGTCTCCTGGAGATAGAGTTCAACGGCCGTGCCGGAATGGTTGAGGTAGCCGATAGAGATGTCCTGGCCGATATCCAGCTCGAAATCGCCGCCACGCGTGGAAAGCACGAACCCACCCTCGATGGCCGGCGCCCAGATGATCCCTCCCTCGACCACACGCTCGAGATGATGGAACACCGGGTAGCCCTCGTCGCTGCCACCGCTCGCGGCCGTGTACGCGGCGGCACCCAGCACGAGCGCGTAGGGACCATTGACCCCGGCCAGCCGCAACTGGCTGACCGCGTGCCCGACAGCTTCCGCATAGTTCATCACATTGGAGGGGAGCCTCAAGGCTGGATTGCTGCTTCCTTGCCGGATGCCCTGTATGCTAGCCGCCGCATATCCGTCGAAAACGGAGCGGTCCTCGGCGAAGGCGATCTTGCGCGCGGCTTCCTTCACGGGTGACCAGTCCGAATCCGTCGCGCCGCGCTCCACATCATCGATTGCCTGGCGCGTGAGCTCGAACGGAACGCGCAATTCGACCAGCGCCTTCACCTCGCGTTGTGCGGATTGGACCCCGTCACCGAAGGCGGGAAGCTGCTTGAGATGACCGGTGCCAACAGCCGAGAAGTCGACGCCCTTTGGGCCGACAACGTCGACAACACGCCGCGCCGCCACATGGCGCCTCAGGGTACGGGACGCCTCGTCTTCGATTTGCGCCCAGGCCGCGTCGGAGATGGGAGCCAGTTCTCGATGAAGATTGTTCATGTCCGCCTCATTTCTTCAGTGATCCAATGCCGAGTGAACCATCGTTGGGAAGCGCGTCCGGCCGAGGCGCCTCCGGCGCTTGCGGCACTTTCGCGTCGGCGTCGGCAACCGGTCCTGCCTCGGGATCGACATCATCGAGGAAGGTGGCGGTCGGCACGAAGAACAGCGACCCCGTCACCGCGCGGCTGAAATCCAGCAGATGGTCGTAGGTGCCCGGCGGGTTGCCGATAAACATGTTCTCCAGCATCTTCTCGATGCGGTGGGGGGACCGCGCGTAGCCGATGAAATAGGTGCCGAACTCGCCCTTGCCCACTTCGCCGAATGGCATGTTGTCGCGCACGATCTGAAGTTGCTCTCCGTTTTCTTCAATCGACGTCAGGACATTGTGTGCATACGGCTTCTTCACCGAATCGAGCTGTTCGATGTCGGACAGCTTATGCCGCCCGATGATGTTTTCCTGTTCCTCGACCGGCACCTTGTTCCACCGCTCCACGTCGTGCAGGTATTTTTGCACGATCACGTAGCCGCCGCCGCCAAAGGCGGCGTCCTCATCGCCGACAAGGGTGGCCGCGTCCGCGGCCTGGCCGACCGGGTTTTCGGTACCGTCGACAAAGCCGATCAGATCGCGGTCGTCGAAAAACTTGAAGCCGTGCACCTCGTCCACGGTCGAGACCGCGCCGGCGAGCCGCGACATGACATGTGTCGCAAGTTCGAAGCAGAGGTCCATGCTCGCAGCGCGGATGTGAAAGAGGATGTCGCCGGGCGTCGAAACGGCGGTATGCACGCCGCGAATTTCGCGAAAAGGATGCAGGTCTTTCGGCCTCGGCGCCCCGAACAGCCGGTCCCAGGCATCGGATCCGAACCCCATGACGCACGACAGCTGTCCGTTGAGATTGCGGAAACCCACGCCGCGGAGCAGGCTGGAGAGATCGGCGCACAAGCCGCGAACCGTTTCTTCGGACGCCGATCCGGGATTGATCGTCACGACCAGGAATATCGCTGCCCGCGTAAGCCTGGCGGCGACCGATTGAGAGACGGGAGGTGGCAAGCTTGAAACCATGTTCGATCCGTTGAGTATGGTTTGAAGCGCGATGCCGGCATTGGCCGTGGCGCTCAAGCCAGGTCATTATATGCGGGACTCGCGACGGCGAGCTGTCTGTCGATCATAGGACATTTGCGGCGGAATCCGCATGGGAAATCGGGGGCAGGGGGAAATCAGGAACACCGGCCATCGCGCTGGGGACGGACTTCAAGAAGCGGGTTCTACGGTCGCGGCATTCCCGGCGATTGACAGCATCCTAATCCATATCCCGGAACGCATGCCCGTCAGCGGCGGCGCCGTCCACGACGCTCGGAGGCAGCAGGTCCTGCGCCGCCGTGCCATCAAAGAGCCATTCCTTCGGATCGGCGAAATCGGGGAGAGCCGAGCCCTTGCGCACATAAAGGCTATGCCTGGCTTCTTCACCTTGATGTAGAGATCATGTTCCGGCATCGCTTCGATTCTCCTGGACCGGCAGCGGAATGGCGCCGGAGCGCGGCTTTCGGGCGCCCGCGTGTTTCGCTCTTCCCTCTTGGCCCTGCCTCCCTCTTGGCCCTGCCTGCTAGCAACTCGCGCGTCTATTTTGAATGGCGAATAAAATCAGTTTCTTAAGTTTAGTGCTCCGTCGGCATCGGACAATATGCCCAAATCGGTTGGGGAATATTGGTCTTCGGTCGCGACATGCCAACCGCATGGCGGCCAGCACGAGCGGCTTGCTTGCCGAAAGGACATAGTTGTCGACGATGACCTGCGAGCTGGCGGATTGAAGACGCAGCTGCTGCGGTAGCACCATCGTCAATTGTAACGATGGAAGGTCGGGCATTCCCTCATCGGAGCCAAGCCGCCGCCAGTCGGTCGGCACGGCGCTTTCGGGGAGCATCGTGAGAAGCTCGCCAGAAGCGACGGACGGAAGGCTACCAACTTGCTGTCGGTCGTATCGCAATATTGCTGGCGGCGGGTGCTGATCCCGAGTAACGTCAAAGTCCCACCAAATCAGGTACGAGAGCAATCTTGAAACGCCGGTTCGTGGCGCTAGCTGTCCGAGCTGTTTCTCATTTTGCGGTCCGATGAGGAGATCATCGATGAGGACCTCCATCGCCACTGTTTCCCTGAGCGGAGAGCTCGATCAGAAACTTGCGGCGATTGCCGCGGCTGGTTTCGACGCCGTCGAGATATTCGAAAACGACCTTCTCGTGTTCGACAAAAAGCCGCGTCAGGTCGGGAGGATGGTACGAGACTGCGGGCTGGAGATATCGCTATTCCAGCCATTCCGGGATTTTGAAGGCATGCCGGAGCCTCACCGACGCCGAACGTTCAATCGCGCCGAGCGGAAATTCGACGTTATGCAGGAGCTGGGCGCGGATCTGGTGCTCGTGTGTTCGAATGTGTCGTCGATCGCATTGGGAGGTCTGGACAGGGCCGCGGCCGATTTTCATGATCTTGGGGAGCGCGCGGCGAAACGTGGCTTGCGGGTTGGCTATGAGGCCCTGGCCTGGGGGCAGCACATCCACGACTACCGTGATGCCTGGGAAATCGTCCGGCATGTCAATCATCCCAATGTCGGGCTGATCCTTGACAGTTTCCACATACTCGCCCGCAAGATCGAGATCAATTCCATCCGCTCCATCCCGAAAGAGAAGATCTTCATCGTCCAGCTTGCCGATGCGCCGCTGATCGATATGGATATCCTCCACTGGAGCAGGCACTATCGCAACATGCCGGGCGAGGGCGACCTGCCGGTGACGGAGTTTACGAGAGCGGTTGCCGCGACAGGCTATGATGGCTACTACTCCTTGGAAATATTCAACGACCAGTTCCGTGGTGGTTCTACCCGTCTGATTGCCATGGATGGGCGACGGTCCCTGATCTATCTGGGTGACCAGGTTCGGCGGCTGGAGCCCGATGCCGGGCTGGCGATGCCGGATCTTCCGGACCGTATCAAGGTCGAGGGGATCGCTTTCATCGAATTTGCCACCGCTGAAAAAGATGCGGCCGAGTTGATCGCGCTGCTTCATGCGCTGGGTTTCCGCAAGACGGCGCGCCACAAGTCGAAATCCGTCGTCGTCTACCAGCAAGGTGAAATCCGCATCGTCATCAACACCGAAACGGTCGGCTTCGCCAAGGCTGCCTACAACATGCATGGAACGACGGCCTATGCAGTCGGCTTGAAGGTTGCCAATGCCCATGACGCGGTGAAGCGGGCTGTTGGCCTGGGCGCAGAGGCATTCTCCCAGCCTGCGGGCCAGAGCGAAACGGCGCTTCCTGGCGTCTTCGGCCCAGGAGGCGGCGTCTTCTATTTTCTGGACGAAACGCGCCAATTGGCGAGCGTCTGGACCACGGATTTCCTGGCTGAGCAAGATAGCGACGCCGCCGCGCCCGTCGGCTTGAGGACGATCGATCATATCGCCCAGGCGGTCAGATATGACGAACTGCTGACCGCCGTCCTGTTCTATACGTCCTTTCTCGAGGTGGAGAAGACACCGGTCGTCGACATCATGGATCCTGCCGGCGTGGTGCATAGTCAGCTGGTCTTCAATTCTTCCGGCGGTTTGCGGGTGACGCTGAATGGCGCTGAAAACTATCGGACATTTGCTGGACACTTCATCGCCGAGCATTTCGGTTCCAGCATTCAGCACCTGGCTTTTCAGACGAGCAATATATTCACCACCGCCGAGGCGCTGTCGAAAAACGGCTTCAGACCGCTGGCGATCAGTCGAAACTATTATGATGATATCGAAGCGCGGTTAGGGCTCGATCCCGAGTTCGCCGAACGGCTGCGGGCGGCGAATATTCTCTATGATCGGGACGAGACGGGGGAATATTTCCAGCTTTGCAGCCCGGTCAATGGCGAAGGCTTCTTCTTTGAAATCGCCGAACGGCGGCGCGACTACCGTGGCTATGGCGCGGCGAACGCGATCTTTCGGATCGCGGCGCAAAAACGGCACGCACGCCCGGCGGCCATGCCGCGCAGTTGAGCTCGACTGCACGGGAGGCCATGGATCCTGGACGGGACGACTTTGGAGGCGGATGGGGCATAATCTCCTTTCGGGTGATTTCCTGTGCAGACTGTGCCCAAACACATAGTTTTGGTCCTGCTGAAATTAATCGCGGATAGCGCTGAACCAATGTCCAAGAAATTTGCATTCCTTCTGGTCCGCGACTTCACATTGTCACCCCTGTCGCTTTTCATCGACACACTGCGCCTGGCGGGTGATGAGGGCGATCGAAGCCGTCGCGTGGAATTTGACTGGCAGGTGATCGGAGAGCGCGGTCTGCCGATCAGGGCCAGCTGCGGCGTAGAACTGCTGCCGACAAAAGAGATTGGACATCCCGAGGACTTCGACAATGTCGTTGTGGTTGGTGGCCTGCTCGACACCAACCGCGGCTTGAGTTCTGAAAAGGAGGCATTCCTTTTGCGGGCTGCCGAGAAAGGCGTGCCGCTCACCGCCCTTTGCACGGGCAGCTTCGTGCTCGCGCGCTACGGGTTGCTGGACGGTTATAGTGCCGCGGTCAGCTGGTTTCATATCAAGGACTTCCGGGCGAAATTCCCCGACGTAAACGCCCATGCGGACAGTCTGTTTTCCGTCGACCGCAACCGCTCTACTTGCGCCGGAGGCACGGGTGCAGCCGACCTGGCCGGCTATTTCGTGTCGAAATTCATTGGTCACAAGGCAGCGGAAAAGGCCGCCAAGATCCTTGTCCTTGATCGAATCCGGAACATCCGTGACGTTCAACCGGTCGGAGATCTGTTTCCCGGAGCCTCCAGCCGTCCGGTGAAGCGAGCCTTGCTCTTGATGGAGAGCAATCTTCAGGAGAAGGTTTCGGTTACCGAAATCGCGGCCAGATTGAATTGCTCCAGGCGCCAGCTGGAGCGCCTTTTCGGCATCGAGTTGGGCATCAGCCCAATGGCCGCCTATCTGGCGCTGCGGGTGCACCACGCGAAGTCGCTGCTGGAAGCCAGCGACTTGCAGATAGGGGAAATTGCGTTCAGGTGCGGCTTCGGCAATGCCGGGCATTTCAGCCGCGCCTTCCGTCAGCATACCGGCATCACGCCAACGAACCTCAGACATCCAGGCCGCATATCTCGCGAGGCCTGATGCGGTGATAGTTCCGCGCTTGGTGGGATTGAGGGGGTGCCACAGCTCAAGCTGGGATCAATAACCAGCGGGAGTAGAAGTCTTGAAACTATGCCGGAAATCCCGCTCGAGGATCTATCCAGCGGCAACCGGAAACCACATCCACGCCGGCTTCGGGCTCTCCTGTTGCCGTCGTTGTCGGCTCGCAATCATTCAGTGTCGGGGTTTTCGAGCACTTCAAGCATGGTGGTCAACATGCTTCCGACTTCTTCCGATATTTCCTCGGGGCGAATTCCCGCCTTGATGGCGTCCGCCGTCGCTTGTTTGGCGAGTTTCGCCGCAAGCGCCGGATCGGACGTCGAATAGGGTGGAACATTTTCCTCCACCCATTTCTGCAGGAATTCGATGCCGCGAGCGCTCATGACGAACTAATGTTCGTCGAAGCGATTTCGTTCCGCGGAGATATATTCAAGAAAACGTCAGACCCTTTTGATGAGGGCCTGACGGTTCCAAAGGTTCACGTCACGACGAACGAGGATGCCGTCAACGACAGATGCGGAGAAAGAGCGGCAAACTGGATCTGATGAGCGCTGCCGGCACCATCGCTGTCGAAGGAGAGGGCTCCGGTCGAACTGTTGTAGATAATGTGGTCGGTACTGGCATGCGCACCCCTGCCGGTGTGAAACGCATCAGCGGGAAGGGCGCCGACCTGAAGCCCGGCAAACACCGTGTGGTCGAGCTGGATCTTGTCCTGCGTCACATTGAAGTCGGTGATCTTGTCGACATTGCCTGCCTTGAGGGCGGAATTGAAGACGAAGACGTCCTTGCCTCCATTTCCTGTCAGCACATCTTGCCCGCCGCCGCCATTGATGACGTTGTTGCCGGCATTACCCTGTATGGTCTGCGAGAACTCGTTTCCCGTGAGGTTGATGGCAGTGGTGCCGGCCCGGCTCGTGGTGGCGAGATGCTCGATTTCCGAGCCGGCCGACAGTGCATAGCTCACCGATGCCAGCACGGTATCGTTGCCTGCGCCCTTCAGTTCCACCACCTTGTCGCCAGGGTTGTTGACATAATAGGTGTCGTTGTAGCCGCCACCGATCATCGTGTCGGCGCCGGTGGTGCCGTGAAGTACATCCGCGCGGCCGGTGCCGTAGAAAACGTGATCGCCGGTCGAAGGCGCGGTGCTGATCGGAGGGGTGGTGCTGGTCGAAGGTGGGGTGATGGACGAAGTCGTATCGCTGGTCGAGGGCACAGTGGTGCCGGACGAAGTCGTGTCGCTGGCCGGAGGCACGCTTGCGGTGCCTTGGTTGTGTTGAAGGAAGAGGGCTTGCAACGCCGGCGAGTTTCCAAGTGCCGTGTCGCCCTGCTGGGAACCCCATGCATAGGCATAGTCGAAGGCGGGCGACGGAACCAGCTTGGACCAGTGGTCCAGCATGGTCTGTTCCTGGGCGGCGGTCGGAAGGACATATTGGCCGCCCGTATCGGTCGTGTAGCTGCCGCCCCCGAACGTCTGATAAACTGGAACGATCTGGTTGAGCGGGACCCCCGAAGCGACAGCCGCGGCCACGGTCCTGTCGATCATGTTGTAGTCGACCGTGCTTGTCCCGGTGCGCACCGGATACGGGTCCAGCCCGTAATAGTCGATATGTGTGTTGGCGGGATTATAGGTGTTTGAGAAATCGGGATTTGCGGAAGACCCCATGTTCATCATGGTGATGAAGGTCTTGGCGCCCGGCACGTTGGTGTGGATCCAGTCGGATTCCGCCTTCAGGTTCGCGGCGGTGGCATAGGTTCCCCATTTGCCGGTGGGGTCCGGCTCATCGACAAGGAAGAATCCGAACGCTTTCGGATTGCCGATAAAGGGCGTGACTTTCTGGATGAAGGACGAGGTTGCCCCATTGGCTTCATCGAGCCAGACCAGACCTTTCGTGCCCGCCGGCAGGGCGTTGAGTTCGTCCACGGATGAAACGTCGACTAGATTGAATCCGGCGTTTGCGACCTCGGAGGCCGATCCACCCGAGGCGTAATGGAGGGTTGTCATGCAAATATCCTTCGTCTGATTCGGTAGGTGCCCCACGCCTGCCTATTGGAAAGGGTATATTAGAACCAAATCAAATACGGACGCTCGTTGATAGAATCATTGATCACGGCGAGGAAAGGTCCACGCGATGGGACGTTGCTCCTGGTTCCGGGCTTGTTGATTGTTCAGGGATATTTCCAGCGTGGCAAGGCAGGACTGGACTGTTCCTGCCTCGGCGGCACTGCTGGATTTTGTTGTGGACTGCAGAAAGCGTAGGATCGCGCTGGTTCATTCCAGCCGCTTCGGAGAGTGCGGATGGCGGTCGTCCACGCGCTATGCGCCGCTCACCAGAAAGGCTCTTTCTATCAAAGGACGGTTGTGGCTCAGATACGGTTCGATGAGCATATCGAGGTGTCCGCCGAGGATCGGGACTATGCTCAGATCGGCAAAAAAGGCACTCCAGCCAAGATCCGTCGGAACCCCTGTACGCCTGCATCGAAACAGGGTGGCGGTAATCGGCAACGCGGTCTTCGGTTGCGCCAGCCATTGCCCAAATGCGCGCATCCGCAGGATTTCCTCAAGCTCAAGGCGCAAAATGAACCGCACTCTGGCGAAAGCCCTCCATTTCAGCCAGTCGATGCCCCTGGCGAGCAGGGCTTCAGCGCCAAATCTGGCAAATGCTTTCGCGAGAGCCCGTAACATCATGCGATCCGCCGTCACTCTATGCGAACGGATGCGCTGGACGGTGCGAGCGAGAGTTTCACGGTAATCGTGCTGCCCAGGCCCGATATTGGTGTCGAGGATTCCCAGGAACGTGACCGATCGACCCGCTGCAACAAGTTTGGCGGCAACCTCGAACGCGACGCCGCCGCCAAGCGAATAGCCGATCAGCTTCACGTCGCCATCAGGCTGGACCTGGCTGATCTGCTCGACAACCGCATCCACCATCCGCGGTATGGTGCCATGCCCCTTCAGTAGATCGTTGAGGTCGCCATAGCGAATGGCGACAACCCTGGCGACATCGCTCATCTCGACACCGAAAGCCGCCAGGCTTGGCCCGTAGCCGATCGATCCCGGCACAATAAACAAAAGCGGCCTGGGGTCGGACGCCTCGACGAGCACGCCGCTTGTATCTTGCCCTGCGGACGCTGCCCTGACGACGTCGGCAAAACTCATTCCGACGGTGAAGGCATCCAAGTTGAGTTCCCGTCCCAGAGCCGTCTCAAGTTCCATGACGAATTGCAGCAGCTTCAGTGAATCGCCGCCGGCATCGTCCCAATGGCTGCCAGCCGCCTTCTTGCCGGGAAGTATCCTCTCCCATACGGCCGCTGCCACGCCTTCGAAATCGAGCGGGTTCACCGCCTGCCGGGCGTCTGGCGGGCTCTGGGCGTCTTGCGCGTTCAGTGCGCGATCCAGTTCCCGCAACTTGACAGTGTCGACCTTGCCGCCCTTGAGCTGCGGTATCTCGGCAATACTGTGCAGTCGCGTTGGATGAACTGCCGGCGGCAGGGCTGTCCTGATCAAGTCCCGCAATTCGGGTATGATTTCGCTTGCGCCAGTTCTCGCGGGAACGACAAAGGCCACCAGTTCGTTCGCGTCCGTCACCACGGCGACGGCATCACTCACTTGGGGCGCCCGGCGCAGGACGAGTTCCAGTTCGGCAGGCTCGACCCGTCTTCCGTTGATCTTTATCTGGCGTCCCTTTCGTCCGACGATCCACATCATTCCGGTGCCGTCGACCTTGACCAGATCGCCGGTTGCGAAGATCCGAAGCCGGGGATTGGCGGAGCTTGCACGAAGAGGGACATGTCCCCCGTCCGCCCAATAGCCGAGCGTGGTGTAGTTGCCCCTGATCAGCAACTCCCCTTCGTCGCCGGGGGCGACCTCGTATCCATTCTCATCCACCACGGTGTATTCGATGCCGGGAAGGACGAAGCCGACCGGGACCGTCGCGCCGCACTCCGGGTAATCCCTCGGCAGGAACCACTGCGTGCCGGTCGTTTCCGTGGACGAATAGCTGATCTGGACAAGGCAGGACTCAGGGACATTGTCGCGAAGCCGGTCGATGTCGGACCACAACACTTTTTCTCCGCCGACCCGCACGACCCGCAGTGACGAGAATGCGTCCGGCGCTGAATCGGTCATCAACACACGCAGCAGCGCCGGCACGAGATAGGCGATCGTCACCCGCCATTTTTGGAAATTGTCGCGCGCAGCGCGGATGCCGGCACTCTCAATGTCCAAAAGATACAATGTGGCGCCGCACAGCATCGGGGTCATCATCTCGCGGCAGCCCGCGATCGTCGCCGGGCCGGTCAACGGCATGAACGCATCGTCGGGGCCGATGTGGCAAGCATCGACATATTGCTGCACCCGCTGGAGGATCGCCCGCTGGCTGTTCACGACGCCTTTCGGGGCTCCGGTGCTGCCTGACGTGTACAGGACGATCGCCGGCGAATCGACCGGCACGTCTGGTGGCAGCGCCGGTAGAATGCCGTCCGGCGTTGCGGCCATGCAGCTTCCCGCATCGATCCATTTCAGGGACGAGGCATCAGGCCAGCCTGCCGGCTTGCCCGGCCCTGGCCTTACGATTGCAGCCAGTCCCGCGCTGGCGGCAATCGCCGCGAGGCGCTGAAATGGATCCCGGGGGTTTAGCGGCACGGCGGGCCTGCCCGCACGCATGGCGGCAAGCATGGCCACCGGGTACCAGAGGGTATTCCCGATCAGAAGCCCGACTGCCGCACCCATTGGAACTGAACCGGCAATCGCACCTGCCAGGTTTTGGACCGCGTTCAACAATTCCAGGAAGCTGAGGGATGTCGAGCCGTCGCTGATCGCGATCTTGTCCGGATATTTCCCGACAATTCTCTCGAGGTGCCAGAACGCCGATTTTTCGGAGAAGTCATCGCACATCGTTTGGAAGGCAGTGCTTGCCGGTCCGTCCATGTCCAGAGGGCGGGTGGATGCCTGCTTCCATGTGAAACCGTCTTGAGCACCATTGTCGCGCGTCATCGCGACATCCCGCTCCTTCGCCGGCCTCGGGACGGACTGCAAGGCGCGCAAAGGCAGGCCTTCTGAAGAACGCGTGCGCTCGAACGCTTCCAACACGACCCCCTTTTTTGCTGACCGGCTTTGCAGTGTCGTACGCGACCATCTTGGCCGTGGCATCGTTAGAACGAATGATTCCGGCCGAACTCGCCGATCCGACATGAAGGGGTTCAGGTGCATCGCCGCATCATTGAAGCCCTGCTTCATTCAAACAGACGAGGACAGCGGGAAGGCCTGCTCCTAGCGTGGATTTGGGTGTCGTGCGCATAGGGGCAATGAAGCCGGACCATGAGAGCAGATTCTAGAGCCAGCCATTTCGCGCGACCGGGATACCGCCGGCGTCCTGGAGGGGCAGGATGAACCCCCACCTGGTCTGTGTTGGAGGCGAGGATCATCGTCTTAGAATTCCGTTCCTGCTGGCGCTGCGCGAAAGGGGCTTCCGGGTCACCGCCGTATCGAGCGATGTGGGCAACGCCTTCTCTCTTCATGGCATTGCGCATCGCCGATTGGGATTTGACCGCTTTACCAGTGGCGGCGGGGAATGGGGCGCTCTTGGCGCGGTCCGCAAATTGATGTCGGAACTGCGTCCGGACATCGTTCAAAGTTTCGACACCAAGCCCAATCTTCTGACCCCTTTGGCCGTGCGCGGGCAGGTGCCGGTTGTCCGCACCATCAATGGCCTTGGTTGGACATTCTCGTCCCTCGAACCGCGGGCTCTGGCCTTGCGTCCGATCTTTTGCGGCCTTCAGGGACTGGCATCCTTATGGACAGCCATGACCGTCTTCCAGAATCGCGACGATCAGGCCTTCTTCGAACGCTATCGGCTGGTTGGTCACGACAAAGCGCGGCTGGTCCGCAGTTCTGGCATCGACCCGACGGCATTCTCGACAGCAAGGTATCGTGGCCCTTCGGCCACGACGATGCGCGAGAGCCTTGGGCTTCAGTCGGCCGAAATCATAATCTTTGTCGGCCGCCTGACCCGCCAGAAGGGGATTCCGACCCTCCTCAAGGCGGTTCCCCGTGTCCTTTCCGAAAGACCCGATGCGCGTTTCGTCCTTGTCGGTCCGCAGGACTCGGAGGGACCGTTCGCGGTCAACAAGGCCGATATCGATCGATATGCGCCTCACGTCATTGCCTTGGGATCGCGACAGGATGTTCCGGCCCTCCTTGGCATGGCCGATCTGTTCGCGTTTCCGACGCAATATCGCGAGGGTATTCCGCGTGTCCTGCTGGAGGCGGGATTGTCCGGATTGCCGATCGTCGCCTCGCGGATGCCCGGCTGCAATGACGTGGTTGAAGATGGCTGGAACGGTTATCTCGTCACGCCGCGCGATGTGGATGGCTTCGCATCCAGGATAATCGAGATCCTGTCCGATCGCGCCCGTGGAAAAATCATGGGCGGCCGTTCCGTCGGACTTGTCCGGGAGCGCTTTTCGCTGTCGTGGGTCGTCGATCAGTATTGCGAGCTGTACAAGACCGTCCTCGGGGCAAAGTACCGGGGCAGTCTAGCTCGATCAGCCCCCGCGATCCTGATGGAAGAGAGCGCGCGGAGCCCCCGACTGTGGGAGGCGCGGCAATGATCCGTGATGCGCTCCTGGCCTGCGGCATCGCAATGTCCTATGCGGTCCGACTCAGCATCCCAGGCCTGCCGTTCGGCTACAGCGAATTGTTCCTCGCGCTTTGGATATTGCTGTCGATCGTGCGGGTTCTCGCGGGCGGCCGATTGGAGTTCACGCCGGCCCTGGCCCAGCTTGCACGTTTCTGGCTGATCCTGACGCTTGCCCTGAGTGTTGGGACGATCGTCGGCTATCTGACGACCGTCCTGTTCATCGCTCCGTTGATGCATGACACGATGGCGTATGTGCTGTTGGTCTTCATCACCTGCCTGGCCGCGGCGGAGCCCGACGCCGGTCGCCGTCTACGCAACACGGGCTGGTGGATCATTGCCGTCGCGAATGCATGCTTTGTTGTTCAACTGGGGCTTGGGTGGGGCTGGATCCATCAATCTGGCGTCAATCCCTGGTATTGGGACCGCTTCAGCGGTTGGTCCGACAATCCGAACCAGCTTGCGCTCTATTGCGCTCTCCTTGGTCCGCTGGCCCTGCATCTTGCCGTAACCACCCGCAATCCGTGGGGGAGGTGCCTTGGGTTAACCAGCCTGATCCTCACCTTCTACGTCGGAAGGCTGACAAAGAGCGATACCTATCTCTACACGACAATCCTGGCTTGCCTGATCCTTCTCGGGCTGCGGATTCGGGCTTGGCTTGCAATCGATGGCGGCAAGGTCAGCCTTTCACGGCAAATTGCCCTCCTGTTCACGGTTGCGTTCGTTCCGTTGGCGATCTCCGTCGCGCCTTACGCCCTCGGCGACGCCGCCAGCGCCGAAAACTTCGCCAAGAGCCTTACCAAGGACAAGGGCGGGCAAGCGACCGCGGAAACCGCCGAGCTTCGCCTCTACCTTTGGGACGAGGCACTGGACAAGGGAGCAAGATCTGGGTCGCTCGGCCTCGGCCCCGGGCCTCACCTTGAACGTCCCCCCATCACCAATCAGCAGTTTCTGCCTCGGCCTTTCGAGGCCCATAGCACGATCCTCGATCTCTATACCCAGGGTGGCTTGATTTCAGTCATGGCGCTCTTGTGGATCCTCGGCTCCGCCGCCTTGTCCGCCTGGCGTGCGAGATTGGATGCCCTCGTGGCGCTCATGGTATCGATCGTTGTGTTCAGTGCTCCGCACCTGATTATCCGCCATCCGATCGTGTGGTTCTCCGTGACGCTCTGCCTTGTCGCGGGGACGCCTCAAGCGATCCCCGCCATCGTTCGCCAGAGGAGATATTAGGATGTGCGGGATCGCTGGAATTCTCTTGGCGCCCGACGCGGCCGATACGAACGCGCTACGGGCGATCGGGCCGATGATGACGGCCCTTCGTCATCGTGGACCTGATGGCGAGGCATTTTGGATGAGCCGCGAAGCCGGGATCGCCTTCGGCCACCGGCGTCTGGCCATCGTCGACTTGTCGGAGGCGGGCCGGCAGCCGATGCACTCCGCCAGCGGCCGGTACGTCATTACCTTCAATGGCGAGATATACAATTTTCGCGATCTGCGCCGCGAGCTGGAAGGGGCGGGCCACCATTTCCGTGGCACCAGCGACACCGAAATCATGCTGTGCGCGATTGAAAGCTGGGGTCTCGACGCCGCGCTCGCGCGCTTCGCCGGCATGTTCGCTTTCGCGCTGTGGGATCTGAAGAACCGTATCCTTCACCTCGCCCGCGACCGAATGGGCAAGAAGCCGCTCTACGTCGCCTCGACACGCGAGGCGCTCGTCTTTGCCTCGGAGCTGAAGGCGATCACTTGTTTCCCCGGGTTCGCCCCGGAACTCGATGTCGACGCCGCGGCGACAATGCTTTCGAAAGGGTGGGTGCCGGATGACAGTTGCATCTGGCAGGGCGTGTTCAAGCTGCCACCCGGTTCCGTCCTTTCCGTGACGGCGGCGGATTTCGCCAATACCCGCGGTGCAGGCTCGCTTGCGCGTCGCATTCGACGCTGGTGGTCGCTGGCCGATGTCGCCAGCACGGCGCTGCGGGAACCGCTCACCGGCAGTGACGAGGAACTTACGGCCGAGCTCGATCGTCTGCTTCGCCTTGCCGTCGGCGAACGAATGGTCGCCGACGTGCCGCTTGGCGCCTTTCTGTCGGGTGGTATCGACAGCTCGACGGTCGTCGCCCTGATGCAGGCACAGTCGCGGAAGCCCGTCCGCACCTTCACCATCGCGTTCGGTGAGAGCGGGTTCGACGAAGCCCCTCATGCGGCAGCGGTTGCACGACATCTGGGCACCGACCACACCGAACTTCACCTTTCACCGGCCGCCGCGCGTGAGGTCATTCCGGAACTGCCACGGATCTGGGACGAGCCGTTCGCCGATGAGTCACAGATACCGACACTGCTGGTGTCGCGCCTCGCCCGGCAACACGTGACCGTAGCGCTGTCGGGCGACGGTGGTGACGAGTGCTTTGCGGGCTATTCCCGGCACTTCCTGGCGGCCCGCCTCAGAAGACAGCATGAGCTTCCATCCCCACTTCGCCGGATGTTGGCGGCTGGGGCCGGATTGCTGGCCCAGGCCTCCCGGAAAGATATCTTCGGCAGGCTGCCGCTTTCGGCGAACGCGCGGCACGGATTGCGCAGTGACCGCCTGAATCGCCTCGCCCGCCTGCTCGCGGCTGCAAATGAGGACGAACTGCTTCAGCGGCTGACCGAGTCCTCGGCCAACAACCTTGTTCATCACAGGCCGCCGGCAACCAAGGCCCGTGCAGCAGAGCTCGACGACCTGCTATCCCGTCTGCTGTTCGACGACATGACCGGCTATCTGCCCGGCGATATCCTGGTGAAGCTCGATCGCGCCACCATGGCCAACAGCCTCGAGGGGCGGTGCCCGATCCTGGACCATCGCGTCATCGAATACGCCTGGCGACTGCCGACCAATGCCAAGGTTCGGAATGGCAAGGGTAAATGGATACTTCGCCAGCTCCTTGATCGTTATGTCCCGCGGCGACTGGTCGATCGGCCCAAGCAAGGTTTCGACGTTCCAGTCGGAGCTTGGCTGAAAGGGCCCCTGCGCGCCTGGGCAACGGATATCATCGCCACAATACGCCTCTCGGAAGACGGAGTTGTCGACTTTGCAAAGGTCGGCGCCTGTTGGCGCGATCACCTGCAGGGAAAACAAGATCATTCCCGCGATTTGTGGCCTCTGCTCATGTTCCAGGCGTGGCGCAACGAAGCCACGCAACCACCGGCGCCGGCAACGCGCCTCTCTCACCATATCGAACTGACAGGGGGTTGAGATGGAAGGTTCCGTAGCTGGCCGCGCCAAACGTCCGCGCACCACGCAAATGGCCGTCGCTGCGCTTGAGACAAATCCGCGGATGAGGCAACCGCTAAGCGAGCCCCTGGAGCCGTCGTCTCCTTTCCGTCAGCTTGTCGTCACCTTGGCGACGAGAAAATGGTTCTTGCTTGCCATCGCCGTTCTGGGTGGCGTCCTTGCTGGTCTCGCCGGTCTTGCTCGTCCGGTGCTGTATGAGGCGGCGACGCAGGTAATCATCGACGCTCCAACCGGCGGTGCTACCTCGGGCAGCGCAGGGTCCGTTCAGGATTTGCTGGATTCGAGCATCGATGACCATCTGACGATGCTCTCCTCGCAAGCCCATTTGCGCCGAGTTCTGGCGTCGCTGCGCAAAGCGGAGGCAGCCAACGCTGCCGGAAAAAGTGGCTCCAGCCTCGTTCCCGCCGATCAGCACACTGCGGGCTCGTTCGTGGGCGATCTCCTGAACCGGGTCTGGCCACAGGGCAAGCCGGCGGCAGGAAGTCCGGAAGAGGCGGACGCGGCCGAGCTCAAGGCGCTTCGGAACGGAATGAGGGTCGGACAAGAGCTGCGGTCGCGGGTCATCACCATCGGCTTCACCGATGCCAATCCGGCTCGTGCTGCGCTTGTCGCGAACACATTCGCTCAGGTCTATATTGACGACCTCATACAGAAACGACGTGCATCGGATCAGGTCGAACTGCAATCGCTGGTCGCCGGCCTGCCGCAAGTGCAAAGCGATCTGGTCGACGCAACCAACCGTCTGGAGACGTATCGGCTGACCCACGGCGCCGTCGATCAAAGTGCGGCAAACAATGCGGCCAATGAGAGAGCGGAACTCAGCCGACAGATTTCCCTGTCGAAAGCCGATCTCTCCGCCTCGGAAGCGCGTCTTCAACGTATCGAGGATCTGCGGAAGGCGGGCGCGCCCGTTTCGGCGGTCGCTGAAGAAATCGGATCGCCGGTGCTGGCCGACCTGGTGGCTCGCCAGCCGGGCGCTGGTGCGGACGAGGATCTGGGGAATGCGATCAACCGTGAGATGGAACAGGACATCGCGCGCATCGCAGCCGAGGCAAAAGTCTACCGCGCCCAGGTCGCGGCGCTGGAAGAACACGAAAGGGTGCTCGACACGGCGGTGGCCGACACCGCGAGCCAGCTTTCCGGCTTGCGTGCCCTCGAGCCTCAGGTGGCCATCGTAACGCAGCGATACAACGAGCGCCTTGGCCGGCGACAGGATTTGATACAGCACATCGCCGCTCCTTCACCCGGTGTAGCGATCCTTTCGACGGCATGGCCACCGTCAACTCCGAAGACGCTCCCGGCAGTTTTCCTGGTCCCGCCCGGCATGATCGTGTTCGGCCTAATGGGCGCGATTTTCGTCATGGTCCGCAACGCCTTCAATCAGACCTTGCGCAGTGAAGCCGAGGCCGAAGCCGAGCTTGGGATTCCGTGCGTGGGGCTGCTTCCCAAGGTTTCGGGACTTCACGCGAAACAGTTGCAGCATCTGGTTCTGAGCCAGCTGACCTCGCCGTTCAGTCGTGCCGTGACGTCCGTTCTTGTCACCGCTGCGCCAACTCAGGGGAGGGGGCATCCGCCACACATCATCCTCATAACGTCCAGTCTCCAGGACGATGGCAAGACCGAGTTGGCATGGAGTTTGGCGCTTGCGGCAACACGGCTGGGAGGAAGGGTGCTTTTCCTCGACCTTGACCGCAAGGACGTGCGGCTCACGAACGAGTTTCGGGGCGAATTCAGCACCGTCAGGGCTCGCAACTCCTTTGGGGACTATGTGAGTGACCGCTGTGTGCTGCAGGACGCGGTCACGAGAATGCCAGAAATCGGCATCGATCTCATGGCCGCTCCAGCACCGTCGGATGACCTGCTGACGCTTCTGTCCACGGTGGACAGGTCCCAGTTTACCGATGAGTTGCTCTCGGTTTACGACGTCGTCATCATAAACGGACCCCTGGGCCTCGGAGGGCCCGAAACCAGGCTTCTGAAGCGCTGGGCGGATGCAGTGCTTTTTGCCGTCCGCTGGGCCAGGACGCGGCGCGGCATTGCCCGCGGCGTTCTGGAATCACTGCGAGCCGGTGGGTCCGTCAGCGTTCCCGTGGGAAGTGTGCTCACCCAGGTGAATCTCAAGAAGCATGCTGGCTACAGGCTTGGAGACAGCGCCGACCTCCTGCTGGCGAGGGTTTGATGAAGGCCGTCGTCTCCAGCCGCGAAGGAATATTCCCGGGAACCAAGTGCGTTCCCATGATGGGACCTGACCCGGAATGATCATCGAATTTTTCGGGTCCCCAGGATCCGGCAAAACAACGTTTGCGCACGCGCTCGCAGAGCAGTTGCGTGGGAAAGGCTATCACGCCAAGGTCGCTCTCAGCTACAAACCCGGCACCAGGGCCGGAAGCTTCGATCTCGGGATTTTTTTGTTCGTCTCAAGAATCGTATCGGCAATCCTTTCGACCGCACGAATATTGATTTCTTCCAGAGGAAGGCCGAACGATCTTTTCATTTCATTGTCGTTGGTACGGCTGATACCGCCAAAAAGGCGAATATGGCGCGCTCGAATCTGGCAATATATCTTGCACCTTTCGCGTCGCTGGAGCCGTGCGAAGCAATCGTCCGAAATCATAATATTCGATCAAGGATACGTTCAAGCGATTGGATCGCTGGCGGCATTCAACGGGAGCACTGATCATGCCACGCTCGCAAAGGCGCTCAGCCTCGCGCCGCCGGCCGACCTCACCGTCAGGCTAGTGGTGCCATCTGTGGTCGTGGAGAATCGCTTGCGGCGACGGATGGAGCGCGAGCCGCCGGCGGAGCGAATTTTCGAAGCTGACATGAACGTGAATATGCGTTCTCTTGGTGTGTTTGAATCTATAAATGATCTCCTCGCCATTTCCGGGCGAAAAGTCATTTCCGTGGAAAACGCCGACGGTCGATCGAAATTCAACGGCATTTGTAAGGTCGAGAAACAAATCATTTCCGCACTTTCGCGGACAGATAAGGGAGTTACGGCTGGAGGCCAAAGACAACGCTCTCTCGATAGCAGTGTCACCTCAGGTCTCGATACTCGGTTTTATGCAAAGTCTCCGAACCGTCCCACGGACGTTCCTCCCACGATCGCCGCGCCTTTGCGGAATAAGGATGTGGGCTCCCGGCTCGCTCGAGCGAGCGTCTTCGCTCTCTTGATCTATATCGGAGGTGCCGGACTGACCAGCCTTGCACAGCTGGCCATTGCACGGCTCATCGGGCCTCGCAACTACGGGATCTATTCCTACGTTCTGGCATGGACGTCCGTCCTCGCTTACCTGGCAACGCTCGGTTTCAACGTATCCTTGTTGCGTTTTGTACCTGCCTATAGAGCCAATGGCAGGCTTGATCTGGCACGAGGGGTGATCAAATTCGCGGTGCAAAGATCGCTGTTGGCGGCGTCGCTATTCGGGATAACGGGCGCTACCTTGGTTCTCCTTTTTTCGGATCATACGCAAAACGGACTTGATACAAGCATTATGCTTGGCATGGCGGCCGTCCCCTTGATTACCGCTTATGCTATCGGCGCTACGCTTGTACGTGCTTTTGGCGGCGTCGTCTCGGCGCTATTGCCGGAGCGCATCGTGCGAGATGGGCTCCTGCTGGTGTTGGTGGCGATGATGGCAAAGTCCGGATTGCGGGCCGTTCATGCGCCGGAGGTGATGCTGGCGGTGCTGATAAGCTCCGCGATCACGGTCGGGCTGGTGTTCATCACGGCGGCGAAGTTTGAACCGCCCGGCCTGCGGCAGGCCCGGCCCAGTTACGAAGCGAAGGAATGGTGGTTTGCCGTCCCTCCGCTCATGCTCATCACCGGTCTCGATGTGTTTGTCAGCCGGGCCGGAGTGCTGGTGTTGGGGTGGACCCAGCATATCCGCGAAGCGGGTATATTCGCCCTGGCGTTGAACGTCGCGATGCTTGTGGGGCTCTCCCGCATCGCCGTCGCTACCATGTTTTCGCCAACAGCGGCCGATCTGCATGCCAGGGGAGACCGCAAAGGCCTGCAGCAGCTGTTCGCGCGGGCCACCTTGCTTTCTGCTGGCGGCGCCATCGTGGTGGCCGTCCCGTTGATGGTGATTGTCGAACCGTTCCTGAGCTATTTCGGTGAGGGCTACAACGCGGGAACGCCAATCGCTCGGGTTCTCATCTTGGGATATATCTTTGTCGCGCTGTGCGGGCCTCAGCAGAATCTTTTGGCAATGACCGGAAACGAATGGGCCGCCGCCACGACCATGATTGCCGGTGCGGTGGCCAACATCATAGCCTGTGCCTTGGGCGTCGCGATGTACGGCCCGATTGGTGCTGCCGTGGGTGTCGCGCTTGCGCTGGGCATCTGGAGCGTTGCCATGGCTATCTATATCGGCAAGCGACTGAAGATCCTGCCTGGCTTGGTGTTTGTCCTGCTCTCGATCAGGCCAGGCGTGATCGGCGGCCAGCAGTGGAATTGGTTCTTGAGGGTTGGCAAATGACAGCTGTCGATCCTGCCGTGGTGTCCCTCACCATTGAACCGGATGCATGTTGAATAGGTATTGCGACCGGTGGTTCCCGCGCCCCTAGCTTGAATGAACGTTTGCCGTTCTCGGCTGGCGGGCCCTTCATGAGATCCCGGTACCATTCGACGAAACGGGCGCATGCCATCCTCGAGAGCTGTCGCCGGGGCGAGGCCGACAGCCCGGCGAAGATCGCTCACATCGGCGTGGGTCTCCAGTACATCGCCTTGAGGTAAGGGAACGTCGACGCGAAGGGCGCGGCGGCCAAGGGCCGTCTCGATGATCGCCATCAGGCGGTTGATTTCTTCGGGCCGGTCATTGCCGACATTGTAGGTCCGGATAGGTCCTGGTGCCGAACTCGCGGCGGGATCGGCCGTACGACTGTCCCAATCCGGATCCAGATGCGGCGGCATGGCAAGCAGGCGGACCACCCCTTCGACGATGTCGTCGATATAGGTGAAATCCGCCACACGTGGCCGGCCGTCCTACGGATCTCTGCAACGCAGCGCCGCGGTTGCGTTGCAACGCGATTTCCGATCGCGTGAATCCGGTGACACCCCGGCGCCTATCTCATGGCAGGACCGAAATGCGCCCCAGAAGCGCCACCAACTCCGCCTGGCGCCTTGTCTCGGTCTTGGCGAACAGCGAGGCGAGCTGGGAGCGAATCGTCGTGCGGCTGAGGTGCCAGCTGCGGGCGATCTCCAAAGGCGCGTCGCCATGAGCCAGGCGCAACGCCAGCTGCGTTTCCGCGCTGGTCAACCCGAACATTCTTTGCAATGTCTGAGGGTTTGCCGCCGACGTGTTCTCCCGATCCAGCAATGCGACGATGCTTGTCCCGTCAGGAGCGATGACGCCCGTCTCGTTCAGGATCACCGGCCTGTCGCCTCTGCTGCGGATCACCACCCATGACAGTGAGCCTGGCTGGAAATGCACCGGAACATTCGCAACCAGCCGCCTCAGCCCGGCAGAAAGCTCGCAGGCCGTATCGGCCGCTTCGCCTTGGCGTTCAAGCGTGTCTTGAGCGGCCGTGTTCCATTCGATTACTTTCTTGTCGCGGTCCAGCACGAGATAGCCGCAGCCGATGCGTTCAAGCATGCCGGTTATGGATTCCAAACTGCGTCGCTGCGGCCCGCCAATTCTGGCGTCTGATCGATCCGAGAAGTGTGTCGAGCGTACATGCCCAGTATCCCTCAACACAATATATTGGTTACCCGCAACCGTATCGTTGCGCCTGTCAATCAGTGTCATCGCTTCTACCCCAACCCTTGTTGCATTTGACGCAAGTAAATGACGTGTAAATTTACTTGCTTTGATTTCCGTCTTTCGACAGGGATCACACTCCTCTGGCTTGAATTTCGACACGGTTATAGAAATCCGCGTCAGGTTTCTTTCGCAGCTTTCGTTGAATGCGCGTTCCTGATGAGCCCTTCCGCAACTGATTCTAGTCCCCGGCAAAGGCGTGGCAATCCAGCAGTGGTATTAGGCTGCCCTGTCGGGGCCTAGTCTCGACGGGCTAGACGGAAGGTTGTAGTCTTGCGCATGGGTTCGCATCTGCGTTGGCTGGAATCGAACGTGTCAGGCACCCCGTTAGCTCATGTGGCTTCCCTATTGGTGCTGGCAGTATCAATAATATTCGAAGTAACAAGTACGGTATACGTTGGCCAGGACACGGCGTTTATGGCGTCTATTCCTGCTATTATTGTCGTTGTATACCTCGAAGGCCGTTTGGCCGGGATCGTTGCGACGCTTCTCATGGCCGCCGTCGGCTTGTGGGTACGACACGTCCTGAACGCTCAACTCTCTGCTGAAGATTGGACCCGCGCCATTTTCCTTGTGGTCTCGGGCGGCCTGATAGCGCTTGTGTTCCACCGCCTGCGACAGGATTTGCGCGGGGCGCTTGAGGTTGCGGAGGCGAGGCTTGCCGCCATCGATGCGGCCGAGAGCCGTTATCGTTTGGCTTTCGAACGTGCCGCCTTGGGTTTTGCAAACACCAATCGACGCGGCGAACTGCTGCAATCGAACAGACGCCTCTGTGAGATGACAGGCTACGCGGAACGGGAACTTGCCCAGCAACCCCTCGAGGCATTTGTTCTTCCCGACGATCGAGATGCCGTGCGGGAGTTGTTGAGAGACGTGGACAGTGGCGCCGCATCATCCGCCGCGGACATTCGCCTGCTGAGAAAGGACGGCAAGATATTCTGGGCGCGTCTGGCCGTGTCTTCATCGCGGCCTGATGAGGTCTCCACCGAGAGCGTGTTCGTGGTGGTCGACGACATTTCGGAGCGACGAGCGGCTCGCGAGGCGCTCCGGGCTCAGAAAGAGTGGCTTGATCTCGCTTTGTCTGCCGGACGCCTGGGAACGTGGCAAATCGATCTCAGGGAGGGGACGGTCGCGGGCTCCGACAAGTTCTGGGACATTCTCGGTCTGCCGCCAACGCCCGTCCGCCGCTTGGAAGAGCTCTCGGCCGTGATTCATCCGGCCGATTGGCCGAAGCTGGCGGCTTCGACCAAACCCTCTTCGGCGGTGAACTACGACGTCGAGGTCCGTGTCCGGCGGACGGACGGCCATGTGCGCTGGATCGCTCTGCGCGGACGCCAGGAAAGACACGGCGATCGCCAGTTGCGCATCGGGGTGGCTGCCGATCTCACCGAGCGCCGACAAACCACACTTCTGCGCGCGGCCGTAAAGAAACGCGAGCGCATCATGCGCGAAGAACGCCATCGGTTCAGCAACCTGTTCCCAGTGATCACAGCCCTGGTGAAGATGATCAATGTTCCCGAGAACGACGTCGCCAAATACAAGGAGATGCTGGTCGATCGGATCAAAACGCTGGAAGCGACGCATCTGCTCCTGTCAGGTCATAGCGGTATTTCAGGGATGCTCCACGATCTCGTGGCCCAGGAACTGCAGCCTTTCAAGGAGACACGGGACATTAAGATCAGCGGCCCTTCCATTGTCGTGCCAAGTGGCGCGGCCGAGAGCTTGGCAATGGTTCTTCACGAACTGACGACCAATTCGGTGAAATACGGCGCGTTGGGTAATTCGCAAGGCAAGGTCGACGTGAAGTGGGAGTTCGCATCCGACGGCGCAGGTGATGATGTCGTCTTGGACTGGGTGGAATCAGGACACCGCAACAATTCAGGCATCGTGCGCCACGGTTTCGGCTCCATGATCATCGGCGTGGACGGCGCGCCGCTCGTCGGTCATTCCCCGAAACTGGAAATATCGGAGCACGGACTGCGATATTCGTTACGGCTGTCGCGAAAGGAAATCGAACTGTAGAATGCGTCGTCCGTGAAACGGTCTCGTGGCGCTTTAGGTTCTCATCCTGGGGGACGTCCCGTTCCCAACCGCGGTTGCCCGCTATGGGCGACAGGCATCAGGTCACATTTTTCGATAGCCAGGTTTGCAGCAAAACCGCTGCTTCGGTCCGGTTTCGCACCCCAAGCTCGCGCAGAATGGCAGCCGCATGGATTTTCGTTGTCGCTTCGGCAATATCCAGATTGCGGGCGATCTCCTTGTTCGAATACCCTTCCGCCATCAGCTTGAGGACGTCCTTCTGCCTCGATGTCAGTCTAGCGAGATTGCCCGAGCTCACGCGCTGACGGGTCGGATTTTTCGCGGAGGGCTGCGCGGCGTAGGATCTTTGTCCGGCGGACGTTCGGGACAAGAGCGCCGGCACGTAGATCCGTCCCGATAGGATCTCGTTGACGGCCATCACGACTTCTTCATCCCTCTGGGATTTGACGATGTAACCGTGAAGTCCGATCGAAAGAGCGGTCAATATCTCGGAGCGCGAATCGTCTCCCGAAACGATCGCGAAGCGTGTATCAGGATAGGCGGACAGAACGTCGCCAAGAACTTCCTGATTAAACAGTCCGGGCATATTTAAATCGAGGATCGCAAGATCGATGGATGCCTGCTCCTCGAGAAGACTGACCACGGCGTCGAAACACGCAGCCTCGAATATTTCGGCACTTGGAATTCCAGCCGTAAGTGCCAGCCGAAGGCCGCGCCGATACAAGCCGTGATCGTCGGCGATGACGATCCGATACATTGAACTACCCCAACGCTTACTCGGCTCCGACGAGAAAACCCGCTGAAGCCTCCCGTTACTCTCTGTGATGAACCGAGCCGCGGTGGTCCCAAAATCGCAGCCAACCACTGGTCATGACATCACGATGATATCCACGGCGCTCCCATCCGAAAATATCAAGTATGGCTAATATAGTCCTAAATCGCGAAAAAGCTTCTGTTATTTTTTCTTAACTTTCGCGTGAGGTGCCTGCCTCCCGAACGATGCCGGGTGCCCGTTCCAATGTCCGGACGGTGGGGCCGTACAGCCTTTTGATGCCGGCACGACACATGCTGGCTTCGTTCGTCTCACGGTCAGGTCCTGAACGCTTGGATCAGCCCTTGATGTCGCGGCTATTTGATACCGGAAAGGCGTCGGATCGTTGCCATTCGAATGCACGACGACAGCCACCCCGGCGGTCACATACCCTTCAGTCATGATGTTCGGATTGCCGCCGAGAGTCGGATCGGATCTGACCGGGTGCCAGATCCGGATGAACTCGAACACGAAGTGCCCGGACACAGCCAACTGCAAATCAGGAGGATCGGATGAAAGCGGTGATTCAATGCGGTGGGATGGGTACGCGCCTTCGGCCCTTCACGTCGGTCTTGCCGAAACCCTTGATGCCGATAGGGGCTCGGCCGGTTCTTGAGTTGCTTCTGAAGTGGCTGCGGCGCAACGGCATAGAAGAGGTCTATATCACGACCGGCTATCTCGGGCACCTGATCCGCAGCGTCTGCGGCGACGGATCGCAATGGAATCTGAAGATCAGATACACGCAGGAAATGGAGCCGCTCGGCACCATCGGGCCTCTCTCCCTAATCAGGGATGAACTGAACGATACATTTGTCGTGCTCAACGGCGATGTTCTCACCGATCTAAGCCTCAGCCGGTTTGTCGCCGCGCACCGTTTGCACAAGGACCCGGTTACGATCGCCACGGCCTGCCGGCTGATCAAGATGGACTTCGGCGTCATCGACGAGATCGACAACGCCGTTCAGCTCTTTCGGGAAAAGCCGACACTTTCCCATCTCGTCAGCATGGGGATCTACTGCATGAACCCGGACGTCCTGCGGTTCATTCCTTCCGGCATACCATTCGGGTTCGATGACCTGATGCTCCAGATGATGCAGGGCGGCACAACCGTGCATGTGTACAAGCACGACGGTCTTTGGCTCGACATCGGTCGCGTTGACGACTTCCAGAATGCACAGGCGATTTCCTGGGAAGAGCAGTCGACCTCAATCGAGGTCGCCGCCGCGGCCGCATAGAGAATTCAGATGAGGCCGAACCGTAAATAAGAGTTCAGGAGGTCAAGATGCTCTTGGTGAGCGCCCCGATCCTAGGCGTGCCGGAGAAGGCAGCTCTTTCAAAAGTGATTGATAGCGGCTGGCTTACAATGGGAGAGAGGGTACGAGCTTTCGAACAGGCCTTTGCCGACATGCATGGCGCGCAGGATTGCGTAGCGGTCGGTTCCTGTACCGCGGCGCTTCATCTCATCCTGCATGCATTGGGAATTGGCCCGGGCGACGAGGTGCTGGTGCCGTCGCTGACCTTTGTGGCGACCGCCAATGCGGTGCTGTATGTCGGGGCGACGCCGGTCTTTGTCGATATCGAGTCGGTCGACGTGCCGTTGATGTCGATTGTGGAAGCCGAAGCGCGGTGCACGCCACGCACAAAGGCGGTCATTCTCGTTCACTTCGCGGGCTATCTCGCCAATCGGGAACAATGGCAGCGGTTCGCCCGTGCCCGAGGGCTGCATATCATCGAGGATGCCGCGCATGCGCCCGGCTTGAGGTCGGTGGGGACATTCGGCGCCGCTGCTGCCTTCAGTTTCTATGGCAACAAGAACATGACGACGGCGGAAGGGGGGGCCGTGATTGCTCGCGACCCCGATCTGCTCGACCGGGTTCGCCAGGCCCGCGGGCACGGGATGACCACAGGGACGCATCAGCGGCTGAACAGTCGCACCCCGCAATATGATGTCACCATGCTTGGCTTCAACTACCGCATGGATGAGTTGCGCGCGGCGATCGGACTGGTTCAACTCGAGAATCTGCAAGAGTGGAACGAAATCAGGCGTATCCTGGCCGTCCTGTACCAGCGCCTCATCGCAGAACGTTGCCCCGCGGTGACAATTCCCTTCAGCGAACCCCGGACGTCGGCTTACCACATCATGCCGATCCTTTTGCCGCGCTATGCGAGGCGGCAGGACATTATCGATGAACTGCGGACACAGGGCATACAGACCACGATTCATTATCCACCGGTGCACCAGATGACATTCTATCGTGAGCGTTATCCCGGCATCAATCTGCCGCGGACAGAGGATTTTGCTCAGCGAGAACTAACAATTCCACTGCACCCCCAGATCACTTCGCCTGTCGCCGAGGCGGTTGTGGCCGCGCTCGCAGCCGCGCTCAACAGCGGCGCTCAAACAGGAACTGCGGCATGAATGCGACGGACCTTTCCTTTCACCGGCGTCTCGTCTCAAGCCCCACGCATGGCTTCGCGAGACGCGCGATCGATCTTGCGGTCGCAGGCGCCGCGACCGTCATTTTGGCACCGCTGATGCTGCTGATTGCCGTAGCGCTTCTGCTCGAAGGCGGCCGCCCCGTCTTGTTCGTACAGACCCGCATGGGCGTGGGTGGCCAACCCTTCCGCATGTACAAATTCCGCAAGTTTGGCGTGGACTGCAGCCCCCATGGGTTCGCGCTGACCGTCGTGGGCGACAGCCGCATGACGACGGTGGGCCGGTTCCTCGCCGCGACAAAGTTCGACGAGTTGCCACAGCTGTGGAATGTCCTCAAAGGCGAGATGGCGATCGTCGGGCCGCGACCCGAGAGCCTGGCGTTCGCCGATTGTTTCCGGGGTGGCCTGGAGGCCGTCCTGCAATACAAGCCTGGCCTGCTGGGCCCGACCCAGGTTCTTTTCCGGCACGAGGCTCATTTCTTTCCACAGTCCGTGGATCCGATCCTGTTCTACCGGGAGGTTATGTTCCCCGCCAAGGCCAAACTCGACCTCTCCTATTATCCGCAGCGCACCATCGTCTCCGACATCGTCTGGATGCTGCGCGGCTTTCTGGCTGTTGTCGGCTGGGTTCCATCACCGCCGATCGACGTATGAAACCCAAATGGGAAGTTCCCCAGTCAGCCAAGGGAATGCGCGGTCATGAGTTACAACGGCAAGAAAGTTCTGGTGACGGGCGCGGATGGGTTTATCGGCTCGCATCTCACCGAAGCGCTCGTTCGCAACGGGGCGGATGTCACGGCTCTGGCGCTCTACAATTCCTTCGACAGCCACGGGTGGCTGGACGATTTGCCGGACAACATTCGGAGCCGGCTGAAGCTTGTCCGCGGTGATGTCCGCGACTGCGCGTTCCTGAACCGGATCATGCGTGGCCAGGCCGTTGTGTTCCATCTGGCTGCCCTTATCGCGATTCCATATTCCTATGCGGCTGCCCAGTCCTATGTGGAAACCAACATCCTGGGCACGGTGAACGTCCTCGAAGCGGCGCGCCAATGGGAGACGGAGCGGGTGGTGCATACCTCCACGAGCGAGGTCTATGGAACCGCCCTGACCATGCCCATCCGCGAGACTCATCCACTACAGGGACAGTCGCCATATTCGGCCTCCAAGATCGGTGCCGACATGATGGCGGAATCCTACGCCAGGTCGTTTGACGTCCCAGTCGTGATCATGCGGCCGTTCAACACATATGGTCCTCGTCAGAGTGAGCGCGCCATCGTGCCGACCATAATCCGGCAGGCCCTCGACCCGAATTGCCCGGCGATCATGGTCGGCGACACAAGCCCGATCCGCGACCTGACCTTTGTCGAGGACACCGCGGCGGCGTTCCTGACTGCGGGCCTTGCCGGGCTTGAATTCGGCCACGCCTACAATGCCGGCAGCCAACGCGCGGTGACCATCTCCGACGTATTGGATCTTGTCCTCGAGTTGAGCGGTTCCAAAAAACCGGTCCATCGCGACGAAAGCCGTTTGCGGCCGCAAAATTCGGAGGTTCGCGCCTTGCTCGCGGATTCCTCGCGCTTTGAGAGTGAGGCTGGATGGCGGGCGCAGACCAGCCTGCGCGACGGGTTGCAGCGAACGATCGCATGGTGGCGGGCACGCCTTAGCGAAGGCCGGGTACGGCGCGAAAAGGGTTATATGACATGACCCTGCTCCGCCGGCATGTTTTGGCGCTGTTGCTGATTGCCGGTGCCGTATTCCTCAATATCTATACAGCCGGCGGACGGGCAAGCAGCGTATCGGAGCAGTCGGCGGCACCGGCGGCGAAGAACCTGCCTGACTATCTGCGCGAAACAAAGGATACGGCGTTCGGCACCGCGTTCGTGCGGATCACCAGACCCGGAATCCTCGGCCAAGGGATTGTATGCGGCAAGAAATACTGCACCCACCGTTATTCAAGCGCCCAGGCCTGGAACGCGGACCAGAGTCTTCTCCTTATCGTCAATGGTTGTGGTGCCATGTGCTTTCTCGATGGGCATACCTACGTTCCATTGTTCCGCCGCGACCGCTCGATCGAATGCGAATGGCATCCCAAGGATCCCAACCTGATGATTTGCGTTGGTGGCCGGCGGATTTCCACCTGGGCGCCACGCACCAATCACGAGGATATCGTATTCGTCTCGGCAGCCTATCGCAATCTGCAGTTCGGGCCCTACAAGGGCAATCCGAGCCGAGACGGCAACCGCATCGCGGTGCGTGCAACGCGCAATGACGGCAAAGCGGTGGTCTTTGGCTACGACCTCAAGCTGCGGCAGAAATTCCCGGATATCGATCTTGCGCAACTTCCGGGGACCACCAACGCCTGTTCGATCTCCCCGCTCGGGATCAACATTCTGTGTTCCCAGGGATTGCCGGACGGCAACGAACCGAGCTTCATCTTTTCGATCGATGGCGTCTTGCGCCAGAAGTGGACGGAGCATCATCGGCCCGGTCACGGGGACATGACCGTCGATGCCGACGGCGCCGAAATCTATGTCGGGATCAGCAAATCGGACCCCGACAAGTATCAGGTGATCAAACGCAGGTTGGTCGATGGCAAGGTCACCTCGCTGATGAAGTACGGCGAGGCCATGCATGCGTCCCTCAGGTCCCTGGACAGACCCGGCTGGGTGTTTCTGAGCTATGGCGGGACATCAGCCGAAGTGTCGAAGCACAAGGATTGGGCGCCCTATGCGCAGCAGGTCATCGCGCTGCGCACGGACGGCAGCGGAGAGGTCCGCCCTATCGTCAACACGCAGAACGCGCAGTTCGACTACTGGAACGAGACGCATGCCTCGCCATCTCCAGATGGCTCACAGGTGGTCTGGTCGAGCAATTGGGGCGTGCCTGGCGGCCCGGTGTACGATTTCGTTGCCCGTGTTGAATGGCCTTGGGAGCAGGTGTCGAACCAGAAGGAGATTGTTACAAATGGCCTTCACTAAACGAACCGTTCTTGCTTCAGTTGCCGTGATGTCGCTGACGTCTACGGCCGCCGCAGGCGACACCGGGCCCTATCAGCTGTCACCTGGCGATACCGTCGAGATAGGGATAGCCCCAATTCCGGAGCGAACGCAGCGCGCCGTGGTCCAGATGGACGGCAATATCGCCCTTCCCGAAGTCGGGATGGTCATGGTCGCGGGCCTGACGGCGACTCAACTGCAGACGCGCATGCAAGCGCTGCTGCCGACCAAGATTTTTCATGCGCGCCTGCCCGATGGACGGGAGCAAATGGTTGTCGTCCAGCCAAGCGACGTCACCGCCGTCATCGCCGACTACCGTCCGATCTACGTGATGGGCGACGTGCTTACACCGGGACAGCAGGCCTACCGTCCGCTCATGACCGTACGGCAGGCGCTCGCCGTCTCCGGCGGCTTCAGCCTTTTGCGGTCACGGGCAGGCCAGACCGGACCCGATCCGGTTGACCTCAGGCGCGATTACGAAACGCTTTGGGGCGACTACACCAAGGATTATTTTCATGCCGCCCGTATCCGTGCCGAACTTCAGGACCAGGCGGATTTCGACAAGCAGACCCCACAGGGATCGCCTCTTTCGCCTAGCATCGGAGCCGCGATCGCCCAGGCTGAAGCGGATGCGCTGAAGATTGCGCTGGGCGATTTCCAGCAGGAACAGACTTTTCTCGAGAAGGGCGAAAAGGACGCGGCCGATCAGATCGACGTTTTGCAGAAGCGCGAACAGGTCGAGGCCGAGGGTGTGAAGGCGGATCAGGAAGACCTTGCGCGCGTCACAAAGGTGTTTGAGTCAGGCAACCTGACCAACAACCGGCTCGCGGACGTCCGGCGCGCCTTGCTTCTGTCTTCAAGCGGCGCGCTTCAGACGTCGGTGGAGCTCATGAGGGCGCGACGCCAGCAGGAGGACTACGTCAGGCAGCACGAACGCAATGACAATCAGAGGAGGATTGGCTTGCTGACGGATCTGAAGGACACCAACGCGAGGCTCGCCGACGTCACCGCCAAACTCCACGCCGCCAGCGAAAAGCTACAACCGAGCGGAGCATCGGCCCAGCCATTGCCGATGGCCGGCGAAACGATCCGGGCCCAGGTCACCATCGTGCGCAAGGTCGGCAATGAGTGGCGCAAAATCTCGGCCGACGAGGACACGATCGTGATGCCAGGGGATACCGTCGAGGCCAAGTTCAGCAGTGATCTGCAGAGCGCGGCAATCCGGTAGGCGGCCTCGATCGCTGGCCGATAGAAACGGGCTTGGGAAACTCACTGTTCGATCAGGCAGTCGAACAGAACCGAACGGGAGATCCTGGTGAGGCTCAATTCCAAGCGAAAGTCGACGCGGTCGATGAACGCGGCTCAAATGGCCCAGCCGGCAAGTTATGCTTTCGATCCGCCTTTGGCGGCGCGAATTCCCTTGATCGAGTCCCGGACCCGTGGGCCCGAACTCTGGCAGGACCTGACGTCCAACCAGAAGGCCCACACGCAAGGCGACGGGGTGTCGGACGACTACAGGGCCAGCCATTGCGCGCCGGGCTATGGCGCGCATTACAACAGAACGCACGAATCCGGCTACTACGGCGCGCTGTGGGATAAAATCGAAAGGCCTCTGATCCTAGGCGTTCTTGGCCCGATGGGCGGAGCTGGCCGAAAGTGCCTCGATTTCGCATGCGGAACAGGTCGCATCACCAATGTCGCGGCTGGGCTCTTCGGCGAGGTGGTCGGCGTCGACGTCTCCAAATCCATGCTTGCCTGCGCGGAGGTTCCCCACAATGTGAGGCTGCTTCACACCGATCTGACGATGGAATCCTTCGACGAAACCTTCGATATCGTAACGGCATTTCGCTTCTTTCTGAATGCCGAGGATCGACTGAAACAGGAGGCGCTGAAAGCGATAAATCTGCAGCTGAAAGATGGCGGACGGCTGGTGTGCAATGTTCACATGAATGCGACGTCACCCATTGGCCTGGTCTGCCGGCTGCTCAATCGGTTGTTTGGACGCACAATCCGCAATACGCTAAGCGAAGCGAGGTTCAAGGAGCTCCTGACCGCGTCGGGATTCCTCGTCGAGGAGGTGATACATTACGGTTATCTGCCTCGGCCGGGACGCCTCTTGCCAGGGCTGTGCGAGGCGTTGATGGAACCTTTCGAGAAGGCGTCCAGAACCCTTCGCATCCCCGGACAACTGGCGCAGCATTTCCTGGTTGTTGCGAAGAAGCGCTAGAAAACGGAATCGCAAATAGCCAGGTGAAATGATTAGGAGCCGGGAACCGGCGCCTGCCCGCGGAGCGAATCACGCTCAAAAAGGATGATGCGTCGTCGGTCTCATTGACTGGAACGCTATCGATCCAGGCTTCCCGAACACCCTAAATGGCAGTTTTCCCCCGATTTGACGCGTCAGTTTCGGGTTTCTCTGGCTGGCGTCACGATTTCGCTGCATTTTGACTGAAGGGCACGTACGTTAGCGGGGCGTAATGTTAGAAAGCAAAGAGGGGAAACGCTCCTGAAAACCAAAAATTTGTCCATGGCCGCCGGAGCCAATGGGCCTGCGCGACTATTTTTTGCCAAAGGCCGCAGGTCATGACCCCCGGTGGAAGACGCTCGCCCGATCTGCGCGCCGCCATGCTTGGCACCGCGCCTGGGCTGATAGGTGTTGGCCTGTTCTCGGCGGTCATAAACATTCTCGCCCTGACCGGCTCCGTCTATATGCTGCAAATCTACGATCGCGTTTTGCCTTCGCAGAGCATTCCGACACTTGTCGGATTTACCATCGGAATGCTGGGCCTTTACGCTGTCTACGGCTTGCTGGATTTCGTGCGGCTTCGCCTCCTGGTTCGGATCGGCAATCGCCTCCACAGAAATCTGCAGCAAAAGGTCTTCGGCCTCTCGCTCTCCTTGCCGCTTATCGGCGGGCAGGATGCGAGCCGGATACAGCCGCTTCGTGATCTGGATCAGTTGCGCGGCTTCCTTTCCGGATTGGGACCGACCGTCATCTTCGACGCCCCGTGGATACCGTTCTATCTGCTGGTCATCTATCTCCTGCATCCTTCGCTCGGTCTGCTGGCAGCGAGCGGTGCGATTGTGGTCGTACTGCTCACCGTGGTCGCGGAAATCCTTGGCCGCGGACCTGCGGCGCGCGCGTCCGAGACACTCGTGTCGCAACGGACCCTTGCCGATTCCGGCCGCCGCAACGCGGAGGTTGTGCGCGCTATGGGCCTTTCCGGGCGGCTCGGCCGTCGTTGGGCCGAGATCAATCAATCATATCTCACGCACCAGGAACGGCTCTCCGATATTGTTGGCGCCACCGGCTCCCTGTCGCGGGCGCTCCGGATGGCCTTGCAATCCTGCGTTCTGGGGCTGGGTGCCTATCTCGTGATCGGGGGTGAAGCGTCCCCCGGTGTGATCATAGCATCTTCCATATTGCTGGGCCGCTCGTTGGCCCCGGTTGACGCGGCCATCGCAAACTGGAGGGGGTTTGTGGCATTCCGGCAAAGCTATTCCCAACTGGCAGCGGCGTTGGCCGCCTTTGGCGGCCATGGCGAACTCATGGAACTGCCGCGTCCACAGGCGATGCTTGCGGTCGAGGAACTGACAATAGTCCCGCCCGGCCAGCAAAAGCCCACCGTCACCAATGTCAGCTTCCACCTCTCCGGGGGAGCAGGCATGGCTATTGTCGGCCCAAGCGGCTCTGGCAAGACCACGCTTGTGCGCGCCCTGGTGGGTGTGTGGCAGCCGCTTCGCGGAACGGTAAGGCTGGACGAGGCCTCGCTCGACCAATGGGGGCAGGAACAGCTTGGCGCTCATATCGGCTACCTGCCGCAAGATGTTGAACTGTTTGATGGAACGGTTGCCGATAATATTTCGCGATTTGGCGGCAAGGGCGACGCCAAGGGCGTGCTGGCTGCTGCCAGGGCCGCGGGCATCGACAAGATGATCATGCGCTTGCCGGATGGTTTTCAAACACGGGTAGGCGAGGGAGGGGCGGCCCTGTCGGCCGGACAGAGGCAACTTGTCGGGCTTGCCAGGGCACTTTATGGCGACCCGTTTCTTGTCGTCCTCGACGAGCCGAATTCAAACCTGGACGTTGATGGCGATGCCGCCCTGGCCGGCGCGATCCTGGCGGTACGCCGGCGCGGAGGCATCGTCATCGTTGTCGCGCACCGTCCTTCCGCCCTCACCAATATCGACAAGGTACTCGTAATGTCGAATGGCATGCTGCACTCCTTTGGCTCGCGCGAGGAGGTCCTGGCCAACGTTATCCGGCCCTTCCCCTCGGCTGCTGAACGGCCAGCGTCGGTTGTTCCGATGCAGAAAGGGGTGAGCGGTCATGCGTGAGGTCCTGTTCCATGTCTGACGCGACGATGTTTTCATATGCGCCGATTGGCGATGGCAGCCGAAGGACCGAAGCCAGTTCGGCCGATGCGCCGGATGACATCCGGGCCAACCTGATACTGGGCGTGGCGGTCACGGTTCTGTTGATCGCCGGCGGAGGGCTTTGGCTTGGTTTGACCAAGATCGCCGGCGCGGTGATTGCGCCTGCCACGGTGGTGGTCGAAAGCAATATCAAGAAAGTCCAGCATCTGAACGGCGGCACGATCGGCGGTATCTTCGCGCAAGATGGGGACCATGTGCGGGCTGGCGATGTGGTGGCCAGGCTGGACGACACGCTGACTCGGGCCAACCTGCAGATCATCAGTGAGGATCTCGATCGCGCGACCGTTCGCCTTGCGCGGCTGGAAGCCGAGCGGCAAGGCCTGCCGGATATGCAGCTTCCGTCCAGCCTTCAGACGCGGATGGGCGACCCGGGACTGGCTGCACTCGTCAGCGGCGAGCGCGCTCTGTTCGAAAGTCGCGCTGCGGCGTTGACGGGGCAGAAGGCGCAGTTGCAAAGCCGCTCAAAGCAACTCGAACGCCAGATTGATGGTCTCAAGGCACAGCAGGCCGCGGAAGATCAATCCGTGACCCTGCTGGACTCGGATCTTGTCGACGTCCAGGCACTTTTTTCCAAAAAACTGGTGTCCAAGGAGCGGCTGAGCAACGTCAGGTTGGATGCCACCCGGGCGCACGGAGAGTCAGGGCGTCTCGCGGCGGCGGTCGCCGAGGCGCAGGCCCGGATCAGCGAGACCGAATTGCAAATTCTTCAGCTCGATGAACAAAGGCGCAGTGAGGTAACCAGCGAGCTGCGCGAAACGGAAGCCAAGCAGACCGAACTCAACGAACGTAAGGTTGTGGCGCAAGACGAGTTGACCAAAACCACCATCCGCGCTTCCCAATCGGGAACGGTGCAGGAATCCACCATCCACACAATCGGCGGCGTGATCGCTCCTGGGGAAGTGCTCATGATGATTGTTCCCGACGCCGACAACCTCGTCGTCGACGCGCTGATCCCTCCCTCACGCATAGATGACATTCGTCCAGGCCAGCGGGTCTCGATCCGTTTTCCGGCTTTCGATTCCGGCACCACGCCTGCTTGCCAGGGATCGGTCAAACGCATCTCGGCCGATCTGATCAAGGATCAACAGCGCCAGCTCTCGTATTTCTCGGCGCGTATCAACGTCGAGAACAAGGCGGCCTGCCTGACCGATGCCAAGGTGCTCAAACCGGGCATGCCGGCGGAGGTTCACATAAGCACCGACGAACGCAGCGTCTGGTCCTATCTGCTGAAGCCGCTTACGGATCAGATGTCCCGGGCCTTCCGCCAATGAATCACCGGAAGCGAGCCGCAAATACGAGCGACGCTTCCTCCTAAAGCAATTCCAGAAAACGGAGCGGTTTTCCGTCGGGGATTGCATAAAAACAAAGAGTTAGAGCGGGTCAACGATTCTATCAAACGCTGAACCGCTCTAAGACCCGGTGAGCGCCCTGCGGCGAACGCGGCGCGCGGCCCGCGCTGTTCGCTCCGCCGTTACGGGAGCCTTGGCCACATCGTTCTTGTGCGGCAAGGCGTTCGTGGCCACATGGAGTCTCTCGAAGGGCAGCAATTCCCTGATCCGGGCGTTGACCAATGCAATTTCGGCCCGCAGGTCTTCGCATTCCTGGCGGCGGATATCGAGTTGTATCTGATCGGACGCCTGCTGCAGTGAAAGCTGTGAGAAATTGGCGGTTAGCTTCGAAAGGTTCTGCTTGTCGGTCTCGGCCTCCTTGGTGAGAGCAGCCAACCTTTCATCCGCGACCTGCTTTTCCGCCAGCGCGTCGCTCCATTGAAGCTTGAGCTTGGCGATCTCGTCCGAGGCTCCTTTATTTGCGCTTGATGCGAGCTCCAGTCGCGCCTGGAGGTTCTGAATCTCGGAACGCAATCCTCTGATCTCGGCACGGTAGCGTTCGATCTCGGCGTTCTTGTCCGCCTCCGTGATACGGGCGGCTTCCGTCACCTCCGACAGTTTCGCCTGGGCGACCTCAAGCGACGTATGGAGCCGTGTCGCTTCCTTTTCGCTCTTGCCGAGCGCACCCAGCATTTCGGAGTTTCGCGCCGCTTCGTTGGCATGGATCGTGGAGAAGGCGTCGAGTCTGTGCCTCGCTTCATCTTCCCGCTTTAGCGCCTTTTCGAGGTCGATCGACAGGCTGACATTCTTTTCCCGCAACAGTTTGTTTTCGCGCGCGCGCCTGTCAGCCTCGACGGTTACGGCGGCAAGCGTGTTTGTGAGGTCTCCAAATTCCGCTTCGCTTTTTGCGGTCGCGTTCGCTGCCTCCACGAGTTCCAGCCTTGCCGCGGCCAGTGCGCCGCGAAGCGCCTCGCTGTCTTGAACCAGGCTTGCCTCGCGCTGCTGCAAAGTCTCCACAATGCTTTCCCGCTCATACTGCCTTCGGTTCAGGTCGTTGAGCTTGTCCGACAGGACCCTTTGCTCCGCGGTCAGGCTCTGATTCGCCAGTTCCAGTTCGTTGGCGCGGAGAATGTCGGCGTGAAGGATGTGGAAGAATTCGCGGGTCAGGTGATGCGTGCTTGCGATCTCCGAAAGTCTGGCGTTGATTTCCTCGAAATGGAGCTTCGCATCGCGAAACAGCCCATCGAAGGACGTCAAGGCAGCCATACGGCTCTGCGTATGAGAGGTCAGCCGTCGCGCGCTTTCCGGGGTGCTCGCGTCGTCTCCGGTTTGCGCGCCGTCGTCCTGCTCCACGGGCGCCTCGCCCAGGACGTCGTTCTCCGCCGGCGACAACAGGTCATCCAAATCAATGCACTCGTCGACAGCGTCGGCCAAGTCAGCTTCGAGTTCCTCGAACGACTTCTCCGCATTGTCGGCACGCCTGATCAGATCCCTGAGCTTCATGCTCTACATCCCCCTACGGCATGCCTGGACCCAGCAAGGCACGCGGACTGAGATACCTTTTGTACCGGGAGATCCGTTGAGCGTCTTCGTGCAATCAAACGATGCCAAGCTCCGGCGATTTAGCGCTGTCACCGCAGGAGTCGTCGAGAACTCGCGGGCGGCAGGCCTGAGGTTTGATGGTCGTCGATCACCTGCAAGGGCTGCCTTGGAGGCTCTCGCGCCAGGCAGCCCTTATTGCGTTCATCCTGAGGTCACCTGTTGCCTGAATTCAGCGCCGCTTTATCGGGCGGCCCGACAGCCTCTTGGAGGGGGGCATCAGGCGGCCGGGCCTAACCGGCTGTTGGGTGTGTTTTGGTTCGCCGGCTGAGCCACCCTGCACCTCATCCGATGAACGCGCATCATTCAAACGAACACTGCCGTCGCGATAGCATCACTCAAACCAGCTGCGTCAGGCCCAGGCCCGGACCAGCGTCCACTTGGATCACGTCGGTTTCAAGCACGACAGTCCGGGCTCCGATTAACGCATTGGGCTCCTTCAAATGAACGATCAGCCGGTAATCAAGGAGGGATAATGTGGCTTTTACGGCAATAGGGCCGGGATTCTGCCGGCAATGGAGGTAATGCCATGTGCGGTATCGTTGGGATCGTCGGCCACTCGCAGGTTGCGCCACTCATCCTCGCTACGCTGAAGCGTCTGGAATACCGCGGCTATGACTCGGCCGGCGTCGCCACCATCGAGCGTGGCAAGCTTGCCCGCCGGCGCGCCGAGGGCAAGCTGGTCAATCTCGAGCGGAGGCTGAAGGACGAGCCGCTCGACGGCACCATCGGCATCGGCCACACGCGCTGGGCAACCCATGGCGTGCCCAACGAGACCAATGCGCATCCGCATTTCTCCGAAGGCGTCGCCATCGTCCACAATGGCATCATCGAGAATTTCGCCGAACTGCGCGATGAGCTGACGCGCGACGGCTATTGCTTCGCCTCGCAGACCGACACCGAGGTCGTCGCCCATCTGGTGGCGCGCGAACTGGCCAGGGGGCTGCAGCCGGTCGAGGCCGCGCACCAGGCGCTGAAGCGGCTGGAGGGCGCCTTTGCGCTGGCCATCATGTTCAGGGGCGACGACAACCTGATCGTCGGCGCCCGCAACGGACCGCCGCTCGCCGTCGGCCATGGCGAAGGCGAGATGTTTTTGGGCTCCGACGCCATCGCGCTCGCCCCGTTCACCAATTCGATCACCTATCTCGAGGACGGCGACTGGGCGGTGGTGCGCCGCGACGGCGTCGCCATCTTCGACATCGGCGGCGAAAAGGTCGACCGCAAGCGCCAGCAATCGCTGTCGACCAGCTTCATGGTCGACAAGGGCAACCGGCGCCATTTCATGGAGAAGGAAATCCATGAACAGCCAGAGGTGATCTCGCACACGCTGGCCCACTATGTCGATTTCGTCTCCGGCGTGTCGAAGCCGCTCGACCTGCCGTTCGATTTCGCCAAAATCGGCCGGCTGGCGATCTCGGCCTGCGGCACCGCCTATCTCGCCGGCCTGATCGGCAAATACTGGTTCGAGCGCTATGCGCGGCTGCCGGTCGACATCGATGTCGCCTCGGAATTCCGCTACCGCGAGATGCCGCTGTCGGGCACCGATGCCGCCTTCTTCATCTCGCAGTCGGGCGAGACCGCCGACACGCTGGCTTCGCTGCGCTATTGCCGCAAGGCCGGCATGCGGATCGGCGCCGTGGTCAATGTGCGCGAATCGACCATGGCGCGCGAATCCGATGTCGTGCTGCCCACGCTTGCCGGCCCCGAGATCGGCGTCGCCTCGACCAAGGCCTTCACCTGCCAGCTGTCGGTGCTGGCCTCGCTGGCGGTGCGCGCCGGCGTGGCGCGCGGCGCGATCTCGACGGAGCAGGAAAAGACCCTGGTGCGGGCGCTTTCGGAAGCGCCGCGCTATGCCAACCAGGTGCTCAAGCTCGAGGCGCAGATCGAACGCATCGCGCGGGAGCTGTCACGCTACTCCGATGTGCTCTATCTCGGCCGCGACACCAATTTCCCGCTGGCCATGGAAGGGGCGCTGAAGCTCAAGGAGATCTCCTACATCCACGCCGAGGGCTATGCGGCGGGCGAATTGAAGCATGGACCGATCGCGCTGATCGACGAGAACATGCCGGTCATCGTCATCGCCCCGCATGACCGCATCTTTGAAAAGACCGTGTCGAACATGCAGGAGGTGGCGGCGCGCGGCGGCAAGATCATCCTGATCACCGACAGCAGGGGGGCGGCGCAGGCGAGCGTGAAGACGATGGAGACGATCGTGCTGCCGGACGTGCCCGAAATCATCTCGCCGATCATCTACGCGCTGCCGATCCAGATGCTGGCCTACTTCACCGCCGTGTTCATGGGCACCGACGTCGACCAGCCGCGCAACCTGGCGAAATCGGTGACCGTGGAGTAGGTTTGATCCTTTCGTCATCCACGGGCGGAGCAGGCGCGAAGCGACTGCGCAGACCCGAGGATTCATTCCGTGACCTTTGTGGCGGATCTAAACGGTGCAAAACCGAGCGCTACCACCCGGTCCCGCGGAAAAGCTCGAACCATTCTGGGTTGGCCTTTTCGATCAGTTCGATCTTCCATTGGCGCGACCAGCGTTTCAGCGACTTCTCGCGCTGGATCGAAGGCCAGTGCGACGGTGATCACGTCATCCATCGGGAAGTCGATCAGATCGAAGAACTCGCGCCAGATGTCGTCAAAGGCCGAACCGGTCCTTCACCCGCCCTGAAAGGATCGCTGCTTTCACCCCCAGCGGCCAGAAGCGGTGAAACCGGATCGGCTTGAGCGGGGATATGGGCATGGGAAATGGCGTTTCGCTGCCTCGCAGGCGCTGTGCCAAGGCTGCGCCTATCGCCGAGGCCATGGCGACGCCGCGCCCATTATAGCCGAGGCAGATCAGGATGCCGTCGTCCGGTTCATGAATGTGCGGAAGATGGTCCTTGGTGATCGCAACGCGACCGTTCCAGGCATGTGTCCAGCTTGCTCCGGCAAGCGCCGGCCAGAGCCGCAGCGCATAGTCGGTGAGGTAGCCAATGGCGGAGGCATCTTCGATCGGCCTCATCGGTCCCCGGCCGCCCATGAGAAGCCGGTTCTTGGCGTCGATGCGGTAGTAGACGGTGATATTGCCGGATTCGTAGACGACGGGCCTTTGAGGGAGAATCGTGGCCGCGACCGCCGGTGAAAGCGGTTCGGTCGCCGCGATCGCGCTGAACACCGGAACGAGCGATTGCTCCAGGCCCGGCCACAGGGCTCCTGTATAGCCGTTGGTCGCGACAAGCACCTTCTCGGCGCTGACTGAGCCGTTCGCTGTTCTGAGGACCCATCTTCCAGTCTCGCGCTTCAGGGCGAGGACTTCGCTGCCGCCGAAAATTCGCGCACCGGCATTCCGCGCGGCTGCTGCCAGGCCAAGGCTGTATTTCAGGGGATGGAGGTCACCGCCACGGGCGTCGAATAGGCCGGATATGTAGCGGTCGGTTCCGGTCTGCGTCGCCATCGCCTGTGCGTCCAGCACGCGTACCGGCATTCCCCGCCGCTCGCATTGCGCCGCGGTGATCCGAACCGCGGATTCCGGCTTTGGCCGTATGGCCGCGCGTATGGTGCCGTTCTGCCGCGCCTCGCAGGCGATCGACAGGCGCCTGATGAGACCGAAGGTGAAGTCCGGTGCGCCATAGGAGAAATCAATCATCCGCGGCCCGAGCTCAGGCCCGAACATCGCCTCGATCGTATCGGGATCGTATTTGAGGCCGGGATTGACCTGACCGCCATTCCGGCCAGACGCGCCCCAGCCCGGCTGGTAGGCTTCGAGCACGGCAACGTCGTCGCCCGCTTCCGCCAGATGCAGGGCGGTCGAAAGGCCCGTGAAGCCGCCGCCGACAATGACGACCCTTGCCCGTTGCGCCCCGGCAAGGGCGGGATAGTCGCCGGTGCCGCCGACCGTTTCGCGATAGAGACTCCTGGGTGGGCTGCCTTCAGGCATATTGGGCATCGTCAAGGTGACCGGGAGCAACGCAGGTCAAAAAGGCTGGGCTGAAACCATTGGGCAAAAGGCGACGCCACCTGCGGGAAACTCCATACGGAAACGGCAGAACGGAAACGGCAGACCCTCGGATTTCCTAGCGGGCGCGCGCCGGGCATTCTGCATGGCTTTCGGGCAATCACAACAGTCGCGACAGGGCGGCCATGAAATGGTCGTTCTCCGACGGCGAGCCGATGCTAACGCGCACAAAGGTGTCGAAGCCTTCCTGCTTCCATGGCTTCACGATGACGCCATCGCGCAGGAGGTCCTCGACAAAGATGGTTTTCGTTCAAGCCGAGCTTGGCGATCCTGGCAGGGGCGTATCCTTGCATGACCTCGCCGATGGTCAGTCCGGAATTGTAAGGCGACGGGCGCGTGACTTCGGTCCGGACCATCTCTGAAGCTTTGGACACGTCTGGTCTCCTCCCTGGCCGGCCGATCATTGGCGTCGTTCAGGCCTTGAACGATTGCCGCGCGGCGTCGCGTGCGGGCGAGCCCAATTATGCGATCGCGCCTACGTGCGATCGCGCCTACGGCGGACGACGTCACCACTATCGCAGACGAGATCGTTTGTATATGCTTGTATATGTAAGTGGTTCTGGTAGTCTTAGCCCGACGCAACCGGAGCGGCCAAGGAGGATCACATGCGCAACGCTTCTCTGTTCGACCTCTCCGGCAGGAAGGCGCTCGTCACCGGAGCCAGCCGTGGCATAGGGCGCAGCATCGCCGAGGCGCTGAGTGCTGCCGGCGCCGACGTCGCCGTCACCGCGCGTAGCCTCACCTCGCTCGATGAGACGACAGCGGCGATCCGCGCGGCCGGCGGGGTTGCGCATGCGATTGCTCTCGACGTCACCGATGTCGGCCGTTGCCGTACGGCCACCGCCGAAGCTGCGGGCCTGCTCGGCGGCCTCGACATCCTCGTCAACAATGCCGGGATGGAAGAGGTTCGGCCCTCGCTCGATGTCGACGAGGCGCTGTGGGACCGGATCGTCGACACCAACCTCAAGGGAGCCTTCTTCTGTGCCCAGGCCGCCGCACGGCAGATGCGCGACGCCGGACGGTCCGGCGCGATCATCAATCTCTGCTCGCTGACCTCCGAAGTCGGGATTCCCACCGCGGTGCCCTATGGCTCGTCGAAGTCGGGCCTGCTCGGCATGACCCGGGCTCTGGCGGCGGAGTGGGCCGATCTCGGCATCAGGGTCAACGCCATCGCTCCTGGCTACTTCAGGACCGCGATGACGGATGTTTTCTACAGCAACGAAGCCTGGCAGCAATCCATGCTCGCCAAGATCCCGCAGCACCGTTTCGGCGATCTGCGCGACCTGCACGGCATCGCCGTGTTCCTCGCCTCGGATGCGTCGGCCTACATAACCGGCCAGTCCATTCCAGTGGATGGCGGCTTCCTGGCATCGATTTGAGGCGGCTCGCCACAGGTTGAAATCAAGGTCTTCCGCAATGTGACCGGCCGGCACGTTGCGTTCCAACAGAAGGTGAATACCCATGCCCGACATCAGCTTCCACGATCTGTCATCCCTCGATGCCACCCAGCGAGCCAGCCTGCTGAAGCGCGCCGAGGCCGACCTGTCGGTCTTCGTCGAAAAGGTCCGTCCGATCATCCAGGCGGTCAGGGACGAAGGTGACGCCGCCCTGATCCGCTTCGCCAGGGAACTCGACAAGGCCGATGTGGCCGCAGGCGGACTGAAGGTGTCGGAAGCCGAGTTCGACGCGGCATTCGACAAGGTCGAGAAGGATGTCGTCGAGAGCATCCGCTTCGGCATCGAGAACATCAGGCATTTCCATGAGGAGCAGAGGCCGGACACGATGTGGCTCAAGGAAGTGCGGCCAGGCGCCTATGCCGGCGACAGGTACACGCCGATCGCCTCCGTCGCGCTTTATGTGCCGCGCGGCAAGGGTGCTTTCCCGTCGGTGACGATGATGACCTCGGTTCCGGCTGTCATTGCCGGCGTGCCGCAGATCGCGATCGTGACGCCGCCAACATCGGACGGTTCCGTGGATGCGGCCACGCTTGTCGCTGCTCGCCTGGCCGGCGTGCACACGGTGTACAAATGCGGCGGCGCCCAGGCCGTCGCCGCCGTCGCCTACGGCACCGAAACGGTGAAACCGGCGCTGAAGATCGTCGGTCCCGGCAGCCCATGGGTGGTGGCGGCCAAGAGCGTTCTGTCCTCGATCATCAATACGGGTCTGCCGGCCGGTCCGTCGGAAGCCATCATCTTTGCCGATGACAGCGTCGACGGCGGCCTTGCCGCGCTCGATCTGCTGATCGAGGCCGAGCACGGGCCGGATTCCTCGGCCTATCTGGTGACGCACAGCCGCAAGGTTGCCGAGGCCGCCTTGGCCGCGATCCCCCAGCACTGGTCGCGGATGACCGAACAGCGTGTGGAGTTTTCGCGCGCGGTGCTGACGGGAAAACGCGGCGGCATCGTGCTGACCGCCTCGCTGGAAGAGAGCTACCGCTTCATCAACGATTATGCGCCCGAACATCTCGAGATCCTGTCGACCGAGCCTTTCGCGCATCTCGGGCACATCACCGAGGCGGCCGAAATCCTCATGGGCCCGCACACGCCGGTGACCCTCGCCAACTTCGTCCTTGGGCCGAACGCGGTGCTGCCGACCAGCCGTTGGGCGCGGACCTATGGGCCGCTCTCGGTGACCGATTTCGTCAAGCGTTCGTCGGTCGGCTATGTCACTTCGGCCGCCTATCCCGAGTTGGCGCAGCATGCCCGCAGGCTCGCCCGCTACGAGGGCTTCAGCTCCCACGAAAACGCGGTCTCGGAGATCCGCGACCGCTATCTCGCCGGTTGAGTGGAGACGATCACGATGAAGGCGGCACGACTCTATGGACCCGGTGACCTGCGTGTGGAGGACATCGCCACGCCAGGCATTCCGGATGCCGGCTGGGTGAAGCTCAGGGTCGATGCCGCCGGCATCTGCGGTTCGGATCTGCACAATTTCCGTACGGGACAATGGATAAGCCGCTCGCCTTCGACGGCCGGTCACGAACTGACCGGCACGGTGATCGCGCTCGGCGTGGGCGTCGACACCGTTGCCGTTGGCGACAGGGTGGTGGCCGATTCGCGTTTCTGGTGCGGGGAGTGCGCGCAATGCCGTGCCGGCAGGCGCCATCTCTGCGCCACGCTGGGTTTCGTTGGCGAAATCTGCGACGGCGGCTTTGCCGAACAGGCGGTGCTGCCCGCGCGACTGTTGCATGTCATCGATGCCGCGCTAGACGAGCGGGTCGCGGCGATGGCCGAGCCGCTCGCGGTGGCGCTGCACGCTGTGCGGCGCCTGCCGAAGACGGCAGGCTCGGTGCTGGTCGTCGGCTGCGGGCCGATCGGCGGTTTTGCCGCGCTGCTGCTGTCTAGAACGTTTCCCGGCCCCGTGCTTGTCGCCGACCGCAACCAGGCGCGCTGTGCCCGCGTGGCGCGGGTGACCGGCGCCAGGATCGTCGAGCTCAACCGCGAAGCCATTGCCGCCGCTACCGCCAATGCCCCGTTGCTGGCGGCCGTCGAGGCGACCGGCAGCATCGCCGCATTCAATCAGTTGCTCGGCGTCCTCGAGTCCGGCGGCGCGGTGGCGATGGTCGGCATCTTCCATGGCTGCCTCGACATCGATCCCAATCTTCTGGTCGAGCGCGAGATAGCACTGCTGGGGTGCCATGCCTTCGCTGATGAGATGCCCGACGCCGTGCGGATGCTGGGTGAGCTCAGTGAACCGCTTTTGGCCCTGATCGACCGCGAGATTGGCCTGGACGATATTCCAGCTGCCTACGAGCGGCTGCTGGCGGGGCAGAGCGACGGCCTGAAAACAATCATCCGCATTGCGGCAACCTGTCGAGCATCGGTGATTTTCGATAGTTTGCCGGAAAGGATTTTTTGAAATGATCGATTTGCCCGATACGGCCAGCCCCCTTTACGAGAAGGTGAAGGATTACATCCTGACCAACATAGGAACGGGCAAATGGGGCAAGGATCGCAAGCTGCCATCGGAGAATGAACTGGTGGCCTCGCTGGGCGTGTCGCGGATGACGGTTCACCGGGCCTTGCGAGAACTTACCGCGGCGGGATTCCTGATCCGGCTGCAAGGCGTCGGAACGTTCATCGCGCCGCCCCGGCCGCAATCGACCCTGATCGAGATCAACAACATCGCGGCGGAGATCGTCGAGCGCGGCAACCGGCATCGCTCCGAAGTCCTCATCCTCGAAACCATCATGCCGACGAAGGAGTTGGCACTGTCATTCGAATTCGCGAAGCGAACCTCGATCTATCATTCGGTCGTCGTCAATTTCGAGAATGACCTGCCGGTGCAGCTGGAAGAGCGCTTCGTCAACCCGAGCCTGATACCCGACTACGACAAGCAGGACTTCACCAGGACGGCGACCTATGACTACCTCATGCAGAAGACCCCGGTGACCGAGGTCGAGCATATCATCTCCGCGATCCCGGCCGACAAGGAGACAGCGCAGCATCTCGGCATCGATGTCGGCAGTTGCTGCCTTCTCCTGCACCGCCGCACATGGACGGGCGCGGTCGTGGCAACGATCAGCAAGCTGACCTATGCCGGCAGCCGCTATTCGCTAGGCAGCCGGTATTCCCCCTCCAGAACCAGCTGAAATCGACAAGTGAATGCGCGCCGCGGAGTTTTCGTTGCTGATGTATGTACATGTCTTGATAAGAGCCGCTTCGCGCCTGGCGGGCGGACCGGCTGGAAGGGACGACCGATGACGGTGACACCGAGCCGCACGGCGCGGATCCGGGCTCTTGCGCAGCACGATGTCGGCGAGGCGCAGCGCGCGCTGTCGTCCTTGCTGGGCGACCTGTTCGCGATGAGTCCCAGCAACGTTCGCATCAACATCGACAAATACAGCCTCAATTCGTTGAACGGCTTCTTCGACAGCGAGGGCCAAGCCTACTTCTTCAAGTTCCACCAGGAGGAGCGAGAAGAGGGCATGACAGGTGAGTACTACCGGGCCGAGATCCTATCGCGTGCCGGCCTGCCGGTCGACCAGCCCGTCCATATGTCCGCCCAGCCCGGCGAGCAGATCCTTGTCTATCGTCGCCGCATGGATCCGAGATTCTCGGATGTGCTGTTCGCGCTGGACAGGCAGGACGACGCCGGCAAGCGGCGCGAGGCGGTTCTTGCAGAGCGCGACCTGTCCGCCAGGCTGCTCGAGGTCTATCTCGAGACGCTGCATCCCGTGACCGTCGCGCAGGTGTCGGCGGAGCCTATCCACCGGCTGTTTTACGAACGGCTGATCGACGCCGATACACGGTCGTCGCCTGGCGGCCGGCTTGCCGATTTCTACGTCGGCAAGCCCTTTGTCTTTCCGGGCGTGGAGCTCGACTGGGGTCAGTTCTCCCGGCTGAAATTTGTCATTAACGGCCAGCGTTACACCAACAGTGTCGGCGAGCTTTTCGACGCAGCGGCGGCGCGCTTGCGGCCGGACCGGCTTGCCGATGCCGGCGGCGTGGTCGCGCATGGCGACGCCCACAACGCCAATGTCTGGTACACTGAAAAAGCGGGGAGGGCGGAACTCTCCTTCTTCGATCCCGCCTTTGCCGGCTCGCACATTCCGACACTGCTGGCGGAGGTAAAGGCGACGTTCCACAACATCTTCGCCCATCCGTTCTGGCTCTACGATCCGGCCATCGCGACCGATGTTTTCCATGCGCGGGCGCGGCTGAAGGGAAACCTCTTCCATGTCGACACGGACTGGGACCTGAGCCCGGTTCGCCGCGACCTGCTGGAGGTCAAGGCGACGGCGCTGTGGCGGCCACTGCTGCTGGAACTCAAACAACGCGGCATGCTTCCGGCGGATTGGCGGGCGGTCCTGCGCTCAGGGCTTTTCCTGTCGCCGACCCTGGTCATGAACCTGCGGGCCGGCGCGCGCAGTCACACGCCGGTCTCCTCTCTCATTGCCTTTTCGGTCGCGGTCATGGTTGGCAGCGAGCCCGGTGACGGGGCCGATCGGGTGACCGGTTTCTTCGACCTTATCGATCCTGAAAGAGCATGAACCGGTATCGCGGAGCGGCGGGTGGATGCGCCCGGTCATAGCGGAAGTTGAGTCACTCCAACTTGTATATGCATGTATGTATTTTAGCCTTGACATCCGCTTGCGCTGACGCTGAAATATCCCGGCACTTCATCATGAAGTGGCGGGCAAGACGCCGAGGCACAGTGCCGCAAGAGCAGAGACCCGCAATCTCACCAGACCGAACGCCAGGTTGAAAAAGCGGTCTGATCATCAAGGGGAACAGAGATGATGCGTAACCTAACAGGACAATTTCGCGCGCTCGTGATGGCCGCCGCCATCGGGCTCGCCGCCGCCCCCGCGGCCCGTGCCGCCGATGCGGCCATTCCCACGACGCCCGAGGCTGGATCGTTCAAGATCGGCATCGAGCCCTGGCTTGGATATGGCCAGTGGCATGTTGCTGACGCCAAGGGCCTGTTCAAGACCAATGGCCTGCCGGATGTCCAGATCGTCAATTTCGCCGAAGACAAGGACATCAACGCGGCGCTGGCAAGCGGCCAGCTCGATGCCGCCAACATCGCGACCCACACGGCCATGGGCATGGTGGCGGCCGGCCTGCCCGTGAAGATCGTGCTGCTGCTCGATGTCTCCATGACAGCCGACGCCATCATCGCCGGCAAGGATGTCACCTCCATCAAGGACCTCAAGGGCAAACAGGTCGCTTTCGAGGAGGGGACGACGAGCGACATCCTGCTCAAATACGCACTTGCCAGGAACGGCATGTCGGTGGCCGACATCCAGCCGGTTCCGATGCCCGCCGCCGATGCCGGCGGCGCATTGATTGCGGGCCGCGTGCCGGTCTCCGTCACCTACGAGCCGTATCTCACCGTCGCCATGGCACAGAACAAGGATGTCAAGCTGCTGTTCACCGCCGGCGAGGATCCCGGCCTGATCAGCGACGTGCTGGTGGTGCGCGACGATGTGATCAAGTCGCGGCCCGGGCAGGTGCTGGCCATGATCAAGACCTGGGACGCCGCGCTGAAGGATTACAATGCCGACACACCCGGCGGCCGCGCCATCATCGCCAAGGCGGTCGGCTCTGATGTCAAGGATCTCAACACCGCTTTCGACGGCGTGCGCTACTACTCCCTGGCCGAGAACAAGACGGCGCTCACCGGCGATTTTACCACCAAGACGTTCGCCGATGTCGAGGCGGCCGCCAAGAATGCCAAGCTGCTGCAGGCCGATGTGATGCCGGAGCAGATGATCGACCCGTCCTTCGTCAAGGCGGCGCAATGACGAGGGCCGGATCGCGGTGGTGACACAGATGTCCGCGGAGCCGCCCGCGAAAACCGGCTTGGCTCGCTCCGCGCCAGGGCCGGTCACGAAACAGGCAAAACGCCGCCGATCTTCCGGGATCGGCGTGCCCATCGCCAGGTCGCGTTTCCTGATGATAGCGGTGGCCGTTTTTGTCGGGCTTGGCCTCGCCTGGTGGGCGGCAACCGGCCTGGGATGGGTGAAACCCATCTTCCTGCCGTCGCCCGGCAGCGTTGCGACCCAGATCGCCAAGCTCGTCGCTGACGGGACCCTGTGGCTGGACCTCAGGGCCTCGATCTACCGCATTTCCATCGGCTTTCTTATCGCCTCGGCGCTGTCGATCCCGATCGGCGTGCTGATCGGCAGTTTCCGCTCCTGGGAAGCGGGCATCGAGCCGCTGGTGGATTTCATCCGCTACATGCCGGTTGTCGCTTTCGTGCCGCTCTCCATCCTTTGGGCGGGCACCGGCGATACGCAGAAATTCCTGATCATCTTCATCGGCACCTTCTTCCAGCAGGTGCTGATGATCATGGACAATGTAAAACGGGTGCCCGCCGACTTCATCGGCCTCGGCCGCACGCTCGGCCTGCCGGACCGCAAGATCCTGACGCGCATCGTCGTTCCTAGCGCCTTGCCCGGCATCTGGGATACGCTACGCATCAGCCTGGGCTGGGCCTGGACCTGGCTGGTGCTGGCCGAGCTTGTCGCCGCGACGTCCGGCCTGGGTTATCGCATCACCGTGTCGCAACGCTATTTCCAGACCAACACCATCATCGGCTACATCCTGCTCCTGGGTGTCCTCGGTCTCATCACCGACCAGGTGATGAAGGCACTGGAAAAGGTGCTGTTCCGGCAGGAAGGTCATCCGCAATGAGGAACAGCCGATGAATGCTCCCAAGTTGCGGATCGCGGGCCTCCACAAGAGCTTCGGCACGGGAGAGCGGCGCACGGAAGTGCTGCGCGACATCAATCTTGATCTAGCCGACAACGAGTTCGTCTCGCTTGTCGGCATATCGGGTTGCGGCAAGAGCACGTTGCTGTCGATCGTGGCCGGACTGCAGGACTTCGACGCCGGCGAACTCAGCATCGACGGTGCGCCGATCCTGCAGCCGGGTCTCGACCGTGGCGTCGTCTTCCAGTCCTACACGCTGCTTCCCTGGCTGACGGCGCGGCAGAACATCGAGTTTGCCCTCAAGGCCGCCGGCTATGACCGGTCGGCTTGCCGCGAGATCGCGCTCAAGCATCTCGACCTCGTCAAGCTGTCGCAGAGTGCGGACCGCTATCCGTCCGAATTGTCGGGCGGCATGAAACAGCGCGTCGCCATTGCGCGTGCGCTTTCCTATCGGCCGAAGATGCTCCTGATGGACGAGCCTTTTGGCGCGCTCGATGCCTTGACCCGGCATCAGATGCAGGAACTTCTCACCCAGATTTGGGAGGAACACAGGCTGACCGTGCTCTTCGTCACGCACGATGTTGAGGAGGCCGTCTACCTGTCGGACCGGATCGTCGTGATGGGGATCGGTCCGGGGCGCATCATGAAGACGTTCAACGTCGGCATCGAGCGCCCGCGCCGGGAAGAAGTGATGGAAACCCCGGCTTTCATGGACTTGCAGCGCGACGTGCACAAGGCAATCCGCGAGGCGTCAAGGCGTCCCGAAATGGCATAGCATCGCCCGACTCTGGTCAACTGCCGGTGCTCTGGGGATCAGGGGTCAAGGACCGTGGGGACCGCACAAGCCGAGCGTCCATTCGATGGTTCCGCAAAAGTCGCCGACGAATCCATGGTAGCTGCCGTAGCCATTGTAGTAGCTGTCCATCCAGCCATTGTCGCCGGTCCAATTGTCGCCGGTCCAACCGCCGCCAACCCACACGTGAGGGTTTCGATGTTGCCGTTGGACGACGTACCGATGTCCGTTGTGGCGATGAACCGCGGTATGGACAAAGTGGTACCTGACAGCCGCCGCATCGGCGATGGAAGTGAATGAAATCCCGCTCGCGGCGGCCAGCACGATAGCGCTGCTGGCGAGCATCAGACGCCGTTTCATGAAGATGCCTCCTGTTCCTACGAGACATGCACCTGAAAAACGGCCTCTCGCCCCAGACGTTCCTTCACGAAATCGGGACGCTGAATGCCTGACGCTGAATGCCTAATGTCTTTGGACGATCCTTCTTGACGCGATCACTGCTTTCCTCGCCCTCTGTCCGCGCTCAAGATTTTTTGACCACTGTCCGGCAAGAATTCATTGTCGCTGCTGCATTTGTCAGACCATAAAACGCGCCAAGTGATCGCGCCCCGGCTGGTTGGTCGCGGATGATCAATGTTTTCAACGCAAATATGCCGGCCTTTCGCCAAGGCATATGAACCGCCTGCTTGACGGAATTGGCCAGAGCATTGGAACAGCCTCTATTTGCCACCGAGCGCGACCCGAGGCTGAGGTTGATCATCCCGATCATCGTCGCCATCGCCTTTCTGATGGAGCAGCTCGATTCCACCATCATCACCACCGCGATCCCGGCCATGGCGCAAAGTCTGGAAACGACGCCGGTCAGGCTGAATCTGGCGATCACCACCTACATCCTGACGCTCGCCGTGTTCATTCCCGTCAGCGGCTGGTTTGCCGACAGGTACGGCGCGCGCAGGGTGTTCGCCCTGGCGCTTTTCACCTTCACCCTCGGCTCCGCGCTGTGCGGCATAGCGAACAGTTTCGGCTTGCTGCTGGCCATGCGCGCGCTGCAAGGACTTGGCGGCGCCATGATGACGCCGGTCGGGCGGCTGATCCTGCTGCGCAGCTTTCCACGCAGCGGCCTGATCGCCGCCATGACCTACACGACCCTGCCGGCCATCATGGGGCCGATCATCGGGCCGCTGCTCGGCGGCCTGCTGACCACCTACGCGTCGTGGCGCTGGATATTCTATGTCAACGTGCCGTTTGGCTGTCTTGGCATTCTGGCGGCGCTGCGTTTCGTCGACGATTTCCACGAGGAGGCGGTGGAGCGCTTCGACTTCGCCGGATTCCTGATGGTGGGATGCGGCGTGGCGTTGCTGCAGTTCGGGCTGGAGAATATCGGCCGGCCGATCGTTCCCGCCTTCGCGACCGTGCTGGTGTTGGCCGCGGCCGTCCTGCTGCTGCTTGCCTTCGGGCGCTATGCGCACCGTGTCGTGGCGCCGGCCGTCGACCTGACGCTGTTTCGATTTCGCTCGTTCTGGGTCGGCACGCTGGCGGGGGGCCTGTGCCGCGTCGGTCTCAACGGCGCCCCGTTCCTCCTGCCGCTGATGCTTCAGGTCGGGTTCGGCATGAGCCCGGTCACCTCAGGCTCGCTGACATTCGTCGGCAGCTTCGGCGCGCTGCTCATGCGGCCACTGCTGTCGCCGCTGCTGCGGCGCGTCGGCTTCAAAGTCGTGCTGATTGGCAGTGCGATCGTTGGCTCCGCCACCGTGGCGGGCTTCGCCCTGATGAGCGCCGATACGCCCCATTGGATGATCGGTTTCTATGTCTTCCTGTTCGGCGTCGTCCGGTCGGCGCAGTTCATGACCTCCAACACCCTGTCCTACGCTGATCTGCCGGCGGACAAGCTCAGCCGCGCCACCAGTCTTGGCGGCGTTTTGCAGCAGCTTAGCGTTTCGCTCGGCGTCTCGGTCGCCGCCATGCTGCTGGGCTTGATTGTAGGGGAAGGCCACGTCCTGACGCCGGAGCGGTTCCACCAGGTGTTCATGCTGACGGCGATCATCCCGCTCATCTCCATTCCCGGCTTTCTGTACCTGCGCGCCGAGGACGGCGTGCAGGTCAGCGGTCACATCGGGCGATCTCGCAAATCATCCCGGCAAGAGTAGGGGAGACAATCCGTTCGCTCGACCCCTGCTGGCCCGCTCTCGTTGGCGCGTTCGGCACTGTCGTGTCGCAACTTGCCGCCGGTTTGCCGCCTGCGATCGATCTGACATCTTTCAGGGCTGATAGGTTCTGATTATTCAGGACACTCCTGCTGTCGCAGCAGGCCTTGCCGTTCTTGTATGGGGGAAACGACGTGACCGCAGAGACCAGCATGCAGGCCGTGGAGCCAATCGACCCGCAAAGCATCTACGCCGTGCTGATCTGCGATCTGGTCGGCCTGCGCTTCGGGCCAGACGGCAAGCCCGACCCGAGCGAAGTCCGCGCCCATATCGAAGCCAAGGGCGGCCGCTTTCACTCATCGTCGCTCGGCGACAAAGCGGAGCTTGAGCGTGGCCGCGTGCATTTCTTCTACCAGCCGGACCTCAGCATCCGGGAAGAGCTGGTCGAAGCCGCGGGCGACGGGCGCTATGATGCTGTCATCGCGGCGGCGACCTTCCTGCCAGCCGAGACCGTCTTCCCGCTGGCCGGCGTGCGCATTGGTGCCGGCACCGGCAATATGGGCTCACGCTCCTGGGGTGGCGGCAGTGGCGAGGGCGGCACGGCGGTGCTGATGAACACGCCCGGCATCAACAGCCGCGCCACGGCGCAGATGGCGATGAAGGCGATCCTGAAAGTCCTGCCGGATCTCCCGGTCGACATGCTGCACGAGCGGGTGGCGCGCGGCGCCTTCGACACCGGCAGGGAGCTGCGCGATTTCCCCACCGAAAAGCTCGAAGGCAAGACGATCGCGATCATCGGCTATGGCAATATCGGCCGCGAGGTGGCGAAGCTCGCCCGTGCCTTCGGCATGCGCGTGGTGATCCATGCACGCCCTCGGAACCGGGACTGGATAGAAGCAGAGGGACTTGTCTATGCGGCGAGTCCGGCCGAAGCGGCCGCGGAGGCCGATGTGCTCAGCGTCCATGTCGGCTTGGGCAAGCAGGACGCGCAGACCGGCCGCTACGCCAATGCCGGGCTCGTCGGCGCGGACATCCTGTCCCGCATGAAGAGCGGTGCCGTGCTGGTCAACTACGATCGCGGCGAGCTTGTCGATATCGAGGCGCTTGACGACGCCCTGTCCTCGGGCCGGCTACGTCATGCCGCCATCGATGCCGATCTCTTCAGCGATGCCTCGACCGGCAGCCTGTCCGGTCCGATGCTGCCTTATCTCGACCTCGTCGAGAAACATGGCGACAAGCTCGAACTTCTGCCCCATGCCGCGGCCGACACTGACCATCCTTCGCGCGTCGCCGGCGCCAAACAGGCCGTCGACCAGCTGTTCGATGTCATCTGCCGCAAAGCGGTGACGAATGCCAAGGGCTCCGTGCCGCCAGGCTATGTTTCCCTCGGAGTGACGACGCCTCCCGGCATCGGACCGGTGACGGAGTCCCACCTCTTGAAATTGACCTCCAGCGACTGCGCCGAGCTGGCGTATCTCTGTGACCGGAAAGGCCGGTTGTGGAAGGCGCTGTCGGAAGCGCCAACCGCCGAGCGTGGCGGGATTGTCGCCGAACAAGGCGAAGAACTCGTCCGGCTGATCGACCGTTTCTGCCTGTTGGCCGAGAAACTGAATCTCAGGGGTCCCTACCAGTAGTAGTCCCGACCTACCGGCGTGAAGACTGAACCGGTGTCAGACGGATGGAGCGTTAGCCCAGGCGAGGACCGGCCACCATGCGCGCAATCCGTGTCATGTCGGTGCTCATCTCGCGGTCGTCGCCGAGCGGGCTGACGAGCGCACGTACGGCGGCGAAGGTGCGCTGCGGCCCTTCGCCCATGCTGTCGACCACGCCGCGCAACTCCACGCCGGTGGCCGCGAAGATCAGCTCCATCGCAACGAGATAACGCAGGCGCTCAATGATCTCGCCGGTCTTGGCCACCACTCGGGGCGCCATCGACGACTGGTCCTCGATCCCATCCGAAACGGCAAGCGGGCTGAGCGACATCGGGTTGGCGAGATGCCTGATCTCGGCTTCCAGCGCGGCCAGTGGCTTCTGCAGTTCGGCATAGCCCTGGCGGCTGCCGCCCCTGGCCGACAGGAAGCGTGGCAGTTCAGCTGTTGTCGGCGACATCAGCTTCATGCAGCGGTTGGCGGTGCCGACCGCGCAATGCGCCAGCGCCTGACCGAGTTGTTCCCAGGCGAGTGTCATCGCGGTGAGGTCGAAATTGCCGTTCGAAACCACCCGCTCGTCTTGCGGCAGGATCACAGGATTGTCGCCTGAATGGGCCAGTTCGATCTCGGTGGCCAGCTTTGCCTGTTCGAACGCATTGAGCAGGCCACCCCAGACCTGGGGCACGCAACGATAGCTGAGCGGGTCCTGGAGACGCCGCGCCGCCTTGTCCTTCCACAAGCCGCTGCCCGCCAGTTCGGTGCGCAGCCGCGCGCCGATCTCGCGCTGGCCGAAGGCCGGCCGCGCCGCCAGCGCATCCTCGTCGATCGCGGTGAGGGAAGAACGGAACGCCTCGTGGTTGAGTGCCACGGCAGCCAACCCCCAGTCGATAAGATGGGCGACGTCTTCGAGGCACAGGCACGCCGTTCCGGTCGACAGGCTGTTGGCGACGATGAGGGCGTGGCCGTCCTTCTCGCGCAGGTCGAGCGGCTCCAGCCCGGCAAGGGTTAGCGCCTCGGCCGATGGCATGATCCGGCCCTGGAATTCCGCCTCGCCTTCGCCGCGCAGCGCTCGCGCCATATGGCCGAGATGGGCAAGGTCGGCCGCGCCAATCGATCCCCAAGTGGGGATCACCGGATGGACGCCGGCGTTGAGCGCCGCGACAAGGCCCATGACCACGCGTTCGGAGGTGCCGGTGCCGCCGGCGGCCATGCCCGAGATGCGTGCGGTCATCAGCGCCCGCACCGCCTCGGTCGGAAGGGCGGGGCCGATGCCCATGCTGTGGCTGAGCGGCACGCTATGCTGAAAGGCGATCAGATCGGCCTCGGCGAGCGGCGTGTCGACACAGGCGCCGAGGCCGGTGGTGACGCCATACATCGGTTTGCCGAGCTGCGTCAGGTGCTCGATCAGCGCGCGGCTCGCCCGGATACGGCGCATCGCTGCCTCGCCGAGCATAAGCCGGGCGTTGCGCCGTGCGATCTCGGCGACGTCAGCCACACCGAGCGACTTGGCGTCGAGCAGAACCATTCGGGCTGTCATGTTTCGCCTGTATCCCGTGATCGGATGCCCGGGCCGATGGTGCGGCGGGCGTCGCTGTTTGTGGCGGCTTGCCGGCCGGACTGCAAGCCATTCCGATTGTGACAGCGGCAGGTGAAGTGCGTTTCGGGCGAAAGGTTATGGTTCTGGGCTAGGCGGGACGCTCCGCGACGGCATCGGGCACCACTACCAGCTTACCGACGAAATCCTTGGCGACGAAATCGGCCTGCGCGTGGTGGAAATCGGAGAGCTTGTAGACGCCGCCCACCAGCGGCCGGATCTTGCCCTCCTCGATGTAGCTTACGATCCGGCGGAAATCCGCGCGCGTGCCCTGGCTCGAGCCATGCAACTGCAATTGTTTGAGATACATGGTCCTGAGATCGAGCTGCACGACCGGGCCGGCGATCGCCCCGGCGGTGGTGTAACGGCCCTCCGGTCGCAGGATGCGCAGCAGGTCATTGAAGATCGAGCCACCAACCAGATCGGCCACCACGTCGATCGGTTGTCCGCCGGTCGCACCGGACACGGCCTGCGGCAGGTCGGCGACGCCGCGTGTGATGACCGCCTCGGCGCCGATGTCGAGCACCGCCTGCTCCTTGCCTTTGCCGACAACGGCATAGGGAATGGCGCCGCGCGCCCGCGCCAGTTGCACGATCCCGGAGCCGACGCCGCCCGAGGCGCCGGTGACAAGAACCCGTTCGCCGGCCTTGAGCGCCGCGCGCTCCAGCATCTGCTCGCCCGTGAGGTAGGCGCAGCAGAAGGTGGCGAGCTCGATATCGCTCATGTCCGTGTCGACGACATGCGCATTCTCCGCCGGCACAGCCTGGTATTCGGCGTAACCGCCGTCGCGGCCGTGGCCCATATAGTCGATATCGGCAAGTGAATCGTCGTCGCGGTTGTATATGGAGAAATCGACCATCACCCGTTCGCCGATGCGATCAGGCGAGACGCCTTCACCGACGGCAGCGATGATGCCGACAGTGTCGGTACCCTGGATGCGCGGGAAGGTCAGCGTGTTGCCCTGCCGCCGCCAGGTCGACACCGCTGCAGCGTCTTCCTCCGTGCCATAGGCGCCCTGGCGCACCCACACATCGGTGTTGTTCATTCCGCAAGCGCTGACCCTTACTAGCACTTCCCCCGAAGCAGGGGCGGGCACTCTCACATCCGTGCGGTAGACGAGTTTTTCCGTTCCGCCGTGCCCGGTGAGCAGCACGGCGGCCATGGTGGTGGGGAGGGTGTTGGTCATGGCATTCATGGGTCGATCTCAGAGATTGGCAAACACGCTGTTCACGGCATCCGCGGTCTTGGCCACGACGATATCGGCCTCGTCGCGCGTCAGGCAGAGCGGCGGCGCGAAGCCGAGGATGTCGCCTTGCGGCATGGCGCGCCCGATGACGCCGCTTGCGGCTAGGGCGGTGGCGACCTGCGGTCCGACTTTGAGCGAAGGATCGAAGAAGACCCGGTCGTCGCGATCCCTGACGAATTCGACCGCCGCCAGCATGCCGTCGCCACGCACCTCGCCGACATGTTTGTGGCCGCCGACGGCCTTGGCGAGCTCGGTACGGAAATAGGCACCGGTCTCGCCGGCATTCCGCACCAGATCCATCTCGTCGATCAGTTCGAGATTGGCCACACCTGCTGCAACGCAGATCGGATGCGCCGAATAGGTCCAGCCATGGCCGAGCGAGCCGAGCTTGTCGGAGCCCTGCACCAAGACCTGCCACATCTTGTCGGCGACGATGACACCCGACAGTGGCGCATAGGCCGACGTCAGGCCCTTGGCGATGGTGATCAAATCCGGCCTGATGCCGTAATGGTCGGAACCGAACATCGTGCCGAGCCGGCCAAAGCCCGTCACCACCTCGTCGGCGACCAGCAGCACATCATACTTCTTCAGCACCGTCTGGATTTTTTCCCAGTAGCCTGCGGGCGGCGGCACGATGCCGCCAGTGCCGAGGATCGGCTCGCCGATGAAGGCTGCGACTGTTTCGGGGCCTTCGGCCAGGATCATTTCCTCGAGCTTGTCGGCGCAATGCTGCGAGAACTGCTCCTCGCTCATCGAGCGGTCGGCGCGGCGGAAATAGTATGGCGCCTCGGTGTGCAGGATCGGCGCGCGCGGCAGGTCGAAGGCGTTGTGGAACAGCTCCAGCCCGGTCAGCGATCCTGTCATCACGCCCGAGCCGTGATAGCCGCGCCAGCGCGAAATGATCTTCTTCTTCTCCGGGCGGCCGAGAACGTTGTTGTAGTACCAGATCAGCTTGATGTTGGTTTCATTGGCGTCCGAGCCGGAGAGGCCGAAATAGACCCTCGACATGCCTTTCGGCGCGCGGTCGATGATCATCTTGGCCAACGTGATCGATGCTTCGGTGCCGTGGCCGACATAGGCATGGTAATAGGCAAGGTTCTTGGCCTGGGCGGCGATGGCGTCGGCGATCTTCTGGCGGCCGTAGCCGACATTGACGCAGTAGAGGCCGGCGAAGGCATCGATGCTCTTCCTGCCATTGTGGTCCCAGACGGTGACGCCTTCACCGCCGGCCATGATGCGGGTGGGGCTCTCGCCGCGTGCATGCGTGCCCATATGGGTCGAGGGATGAAAGAAGTGATCGCGGTCCCAGGCGTTGAGTTCGTTGGACTGATCGAGCATTTTTGACTCCTTGAGGGATGGCCGGACTGACTTATGCCACATCCAGGCACAGGTATTTCAGATCGGTGAAGGCTTCGAGCCCGTGGCGTGAACCCTCACGGCCGATGCCGGACTGCTTGACGCCGCCGAACGGGATCGGTGCGCCGGTGATCTTGACGCGATTGATCGCGACCATGCCGTAGTCGAGGGCGCGGCCCAAACGTTGCTGGCGGGCGCCATTCTCGGTCACGACATAGGCGACGAGGCCATATTCGGTGGCATTGGCGCGGGTGATCACCTCGTCCTCGCTGTCGAACGGCGTGACGGCGGCGACCGGGCCAAAGGTCTCCTCGCGCATGATCAGCGCATCGTCGGCAACATCGACCAGCAGCGTCGGCTGGTAGAACAGCGGGCCGGTCTGATGCCGTCCGCCGCCGGTCAAGCAGCGCGCGCCATGGGTCAGCGCGTCGGCTACCTGCTCCTCGACCTTCTTGACGGCGCGCTCGTGCATCAGCGGCCCGATCTCGGTTTCCGCGGCAAGTCCATTGCCTGTCCGCAGCGCCTCGATGCGCCTGGCAAAGGCGGCGCAGAAGCGGTCATAAATCGGACGTTGGACATAAATGCGATTGGCGGCGAGGCAGTCCTGGCCCGATGTGGCGAATTTGGCATCGATGGCGATGCTCACGGCTCTATCCAGATCGGCGTCGGCGAACACGATCAGCGGAGCATGCCCTCCAAGCTCCATCACCAGCCGCTTCATCGTCGGCGCGCTCTGCGCGGCGATCAGCCGGCCGATCTCGGTCGAGCCGGTGAAGCTCACGGCGCGGACGCGCGGGTCTTCGCACATGCGCCCGACAATCGTCGCGGCCTTGCCGGTGATGACGTTGAAGACCCCAGCGGGCAGCCCGGCACGCTCGCCGAGTTCGGCCAGCGCCAGTGCCGATAGTGGCGTTTCCGAGGAGGGATGGGCGACAATGGTGCAGCCGGCGGCGAGTGCGGCGGCCGCCTTGCGGGTCAGCATGGCCGACGGAAAATTCCAGGGCGTGACGACACCAACGACGCCGAGCGGCTCACGCCGCACCATCATTTCTGCGTTCGGCAGATGGCTAGTGACGCTCTCGGCGTTGAGACGCTTGGCTTCCTCGGCATACCACTCGACGAAAGAGGCGGCATAGTCGATCTCGCCGAGCGACTCCTTGAGTGGCTTGCCCTGTTCCAGTGTCATCAGCAGGGCGAGATCGTCCTTCGCTGCGATGATCAGCTCGAACCATTTTCGCAGGATTTTTGCGCGCTCCTGCGGCAGCAGTATTCGCCAGGCGGGGAAGGCACGCGCAGCGGCATCGATCGCCTTTGTCGTCTGGCGCTCATCCAACGCGGCGACGAAGGCGACGGTGGTGCCGGTCGCCGGGTCGGTGACTTCAAAACTCTCGGCCGCCTCGCTCGCCGTCCAATGGCCGTCAACATAGGCAAGCTCGCGCAGCAAGCGGCGGTCGGTGAGGCGATCGAGCGCTTCATGGCGATGCGAGCGGGCGAAATGCGCGGACATGGTTGAAGCCTCCCGGTTCGGACTGATGCGGGAAGACTAGGGATGTTGCGCGAAGGATGAGGCTGTTTTGCCGTCTCTGCGTAGAGAGAGTCTCTCTATTCTCCCCGGTGAGCAGAGTGATCTCTCTATGAGGGGAATATGCATCGCCGTCGGCCGAGCCTCTCAACTTCGTCATCCCTGGCTTCGCTCCTGCTCCGCCCTAGGATGGCGAAGCGATGGGCAACAGGTCAGTCAGCGGCAAAACGGTCTCGTCCTTTACCGTCTTGATGACGATGTAGGTGAAGTAGCGGTCGATGCCGATCTCGCGGTCGAGCAAGGCATCGACCAACCGCTGATAGGCGTCGATATCGCGCGCCATCACCTTCAGCACATAGTCGACGCCGCCGCCCACCGACCAGCAGGCGACGATCTCGGGAATGTCACGGATGACGCGCTCGAAGCGGTCGAAATCGGCTTGGCGGTGGCTGGCCAGCGTCACTTCCATCAGCACGGTGGCGACCGGCGCCACCACGCGCATGGCGATCCGGGCGTGGTAACCCGAGACGATGCCGGCTTTCTCCAGCTTGCGCAGCCGCATCCAGCATGGCGTCGGCGAGAGCCCGACCTGCTCGGCCAGCGCCAGCTTGGTGATGCGTCCGTCACGCTGGATGGCGTCGAGGATTTTGAGGTCGATCGCGTCGAGTTTCGCAGCAGTCATCACAGTCCACTTTTCGTCTACGGCACCATGATGGTGCATTATTTCGATTGTCAATTGCACTGATTTCGATCTCTAATAAGTCATGACATTGTGGCAACCCGATCCCGCGCTCATACGGCGGCCGGCCTACCAGTCGCTGGCCGACCAGTTCGCGCGCGCCATCCATGACGGGCGCTTGGCCAATGGCGCCCGGCTGCCGACCCATCGCCGGCTGGCCGACGACCTGAAACTGTCGGTGCAGACGGTGAGCCGCGCCTATGAGGAATTGATCCGGCGCGGCCTGATTTCAGGCGAGATCGGCCGCGGCAGCTTTGTCCAGACGCAGCGCCGCGAGCCGGAGCCGCCCTATCTGCCCGAGCGCCTCGGCGAGGTCATCGACCTCTCCATCCTGAAGCCGGTCTGCGAGCCGATGCATCTGGAACGGATGAAGCAGGCACTGGGATGGCTGGCCGAACACCTGCCGTCGAGTTCGGCACTGTCCTTCCGGCCCAACATGGTGTTCCCGCGTCACCGCGCCGTCGCCGTCGAATGGCTGAGACTGTGCGGGCTCGATGCGTCCGCGCAGAACATCAGCCTGACCAACGGCGCCACCGCTGGCATGACGGTGGCGCTGATGAGCGTGGCGCCGCCCGGATCGACTGTCGCCACCGAGGCGATCGGCCACCACACGCTGGTACCGCTGGCTCGTTATCTCGGCTTCAACCTCGAAGGCCTGCCGATCGACGGCAATGGCCTCGTCCCGGAGGCGCTGGACGAGGCCTGCCGGCTGTCCGACATTCGCGCCGTGTTCGTACAGCCTTCGGTGATCAACCCGACCGCGACGCTGATGGATGCGGAGCGCCGCGAGCAAATCGCGGCCGTGGCGCGCAAGCACGACATCGCCATCATCGAGAACGATGTGCTGGGTCCGCTGGTCGAGGACCGGCCGCCGCCGGTCGCTGCTTTCGCCCCGGAGCGCACGCTCTACGTCACCTCCTTCACCAAGATCACCGTGCCCGGCCTGCGCATCGGCTATCTCGCCGCGCCCGATCGTTACGTTGCCGCCGTTGCCAACCGGCACCTGGTCTCGAACTGGATGGCGACGCCGCTGGTGGCCGAGATCGCCACCAAATGGGTGACCGACGGCACGGCGATGGAGCTTGTCCGCTGGCAGCGCCAAGCGCTCCGGCACAGGATGGGCATTGCCGCGGAGGTCCTTGCAGGGGTCGATTATCGTTCGCATCGCGATGGCCTGCATCTGTGGCTGCAATTGCCTGGCGACCGGGCCGAGGAGAGTTTTGTCGCCCAGGCCCGGCTGCAGGGCGTGGCGATCGCACCCGGCGCCTCCTTCCGCATTTCGGATGCCCCCTGGCATCCGGCGGTGCGTATCTCGCTGGGCTCGACCACCGAGGGGGAACTGCGCGCTGGTCTCGGCGTTGTCACCAAGCTCTTGCTCGGCGATCCGGAGCACCTGCTGCTCGCCATCTAGCGGGTGCGTCGATATTCCGGTGATGCCGGCCTGCGAAAGGTGGTCTCCTGCGCTTCCGGCTCCGTTCCGGTCTCAGACGCCGCCAGTGTTGGCGCGGGCCTGAGCCCCGACCCTCGAAGGGTCGCCCAGTCGGTCGGGAATTGTGCGCAATCGGAATAATTGTCATGGTATTATTTTCCCAATTGACATGATTTGGCGTGTTCCTCATCGTTAAGGACACAGGCTTCTCCAACACGGGGAAATTCATTTGTCCGCACCCATCATCAAGGTCGATGCCATTTCGAAGAGCTTTGGTGCCTTCAAGGTGCTGGACAGCCTGTCGATGCAGGTCATGCCGCGCGAGAAGCTGGCGCTGATCGGCCCGTCGGGCTCAGGCAAGACGACGATCCTGCGTATCCTGATGACGCTGGAGCGCATCGACGGCGGCCACATCCAGATCGATGGCGAGCAACTCTACCACATGGAGCGGAACGGCCAGTTGTTGCCGGCCGACGAGCGGCATCTGGCAAAAATGCGCCAGAAGATCGGCATGGTCTTCCAACTGTTCAACCTGTTTCCGCACAAGAGCGTCATCGACAATGTGACGCTGGCGCCAATGCTGACCAAGGGCACGCCGCGCGCCGCCGCCGAAAAACGCGCGATGGAGCTGCTCGACATGGTCGGCATGGCCGACAAAGCCAAGGCGATGCCGGCGCAACTGTCCGGCGGCCAGAAGCAGCGTGTGGCGATCGCCAGGGCGCTCGCCTTGCAGCCGAAGATCATGCTGTTCGACGAGGTGACGTCGGCGCTCGACCCGGAACTGGTCGAGGAGGTGCTCAATGTCTTGTGGCGGCTCTGCGCCGAAACCGACATGACGATGCTCCTGGTCACCCATGAGATGGGTTTCGCCCACGACTTCGCCGACCGGGTGCTGTTCTTCGATCGCGGCAAGATCGTTGAAGAAGGCAAGCCCGACGAGATTTTCCGCCATCCCAAGCAGGAGCGCACGCAAGGCTTCCTGAAGAAGATCATCGCGGCCGGACACCGCGTCTGACCGCCATGCGGGCGCGCGAACCGCCCACAAGCAAACCAAGAAGAGCAACAGGAGTTGGGAACAATGAAGAAACTTGGCATTCTGGCCGGCGTCGCCGGCTTTGCAATTACGGCGGTGCTCGCTACCTCAAGCGTGGGCTCGGCCGCGGACAAGAAGCTCGAACAGCTCAAAGCGCAAGGTTTCGCCCGCGTCGCCATCGCCAACGAACCGCCCTATACGGCGGTCGCCGCCGACGGCAAGGTTTCGGGCGCGGCGCCCGACGTGGCGCGCGAGATATTCAAGCGGCTCGGCGTGGCCGATATCGTCGCTTCGATCTCTGAGTATGGCGCGATGATTCCCGGCCTGCAGGCCGGCCGCTTCGACGTCGTCACCGCCGGTCTGTTCATGAAGCCGGAGCGTTGCGCGGCGGTCGCCTATTCCGAGCCGGTTCTGTGCGACGCCGAGGCGATGCTGGTGAAGAAGGGCAATCCCAAGCACTTCAAAAGCTACGAGGACGTCGCCAAGGACACTGCCGCCACGATTGGCGCGCCGGGCGGCGGCACCGAGGAAAAGCTGGCGCTCAACGCCGGCGTGCCGCGTGAACGTGTCATCGTCGTGCCGGATGGGCAGAGCGGCCTGAAGATGGTGCAGGACGGCCGCATCGACGCCTATTCGCTGCCGGTTCTGTCGATCAATGATCTGATGAAGAAGGCCAACGACCCGAACCTCGAGGTTATCGCGCCGGTGCAGGGCGCTCCGGTCTATTGTGACGGCGCTGCCTTCAAGAAGGGCGACGAGGCGCTGCGTGACGCCTACGATGTCGAGCTGGCCAAGATGAAGAAGTCGGGCGAGTTCGCCAAGATCATCGAGCCCTACGGCTTCTCGGCGGCGGCCGCGATGTCGACGACGCGCGAAAAGCTCTGCGCCGCGAAGTAGCGCGCTCCTCTTCCTTCTCCCCGTTCACGGGGAGAAGGTGTCACGAAGTGACGGATGAGGGGCAGCGCCAGGTTTGGAGAAGCTAGCGCTGTCCCTGATCTGCCTGCCGGCATCTTCTCCCCGTTGAACGGGGAGAAGGAACCCGAATCGCAAACGTTGGAACTTCTAATCGAATGACCCAATGGTCCGGCTATTTCGGCCTGATATTGCAAGGAGCGCTTGTGACCATCGAGCTGACGCTGATGGGATCGGTGCTTGCCTTGATCATGGCCTTTCTTGCCGGCATGGGACGGCTGTCGCGCTTCTTTCTGCTGCGCGCGCTCGCTACCGCCTATATCGAATTCTTCCGCGGCACATCGATCTTCGTGCAGCTGTTCTTCGCCTATTTCGTGCTGCCGCTATTGGGCCTGGAACTGACCCCGCTGCAGGCCGGCGTGCTGGCGCTGGGCCTGAATGTCGGCGCCTACGCCGCCGAAGTGGTGCGCGGCGCCGTGCAGTCGATCGGCCGCGAACAGCACGAGGCCTGCATCGCGCTCAATCTCGGCCGCTGGCAAGGTCTGCGCACCGTCATCCTGCCGCAGGCGTTTCTGGTTATGCTGCCGACCTTCGGCAACAACGCCATCGAACTGCTCAAGGCCACATCCGTCGTCTCACTGATCTCGCTCGCGGACCTCACATTCCAGGCGCAGGTGGTGCGAGCCCAGACCGGCAATACCATGGTGCCGTTCACCACCATCCTCATCCTCTATTTCATCCTTGCGCTGCTCATTTCGTGGGGTGTGCGCTTGCTGGAGCGCCACCTGGCGCGCGGCCTCGACGGGGTGCGCGTCTGATGACCGGAGCTCGCTGATGGCCAAGGTTCGCTGATGGATTGGGATTGGGATTTTGTTCGGCAGATCCTGCCGACGCTGATCCAGGGTGTGAAGATCACCATCCTGGCGACGCTGCTCGGCTCGGTGCTGGCGGCGATCGTTGGTCTGGGCATCGCGCTGGCGCGCCGCTCGCCCAGCAAGGCGGTGTCGCGCTCGGTCGGTTGGGCGGCCGAATTCGTCCGTGGCACGCCGCTGCTGGTGCAGCTCTATTTCATCTTCTACGTGCTGCCAGACGTCGGCATTCTTCTGCCGCCGCTGGTCGCCGGTGTCATTGGGCTCGGGCTGCACTACGGCACCTATACGGCGGAAGTCTACCGCGCCGGCATCGACAATGTGCCGCGTGGCCAGTGGGAGGCCGCCAAGGCGTGCAACCTCAGCGCCATGCAGACCTGGTCCCACATCATCATCCCGCAAGCCATTCCGCCGATGATCCCGGCCCTGGCCAATTATTTCATCGCGATGTTCAAGGAGACGCCGCTGCTGTCGGCGATCACCGTGCTGGAACTGATGAACCAGGCCAAAAGCGTCGCCAATACCTACTATCGCTACCTGGAGCCGATCACGTTGGTCGGCGCCTTCTTCCTCGCCATCAGCCTCTGTTCTGTCGTGCTGCTGCGCTGGCTGGAACGCCGTTACGGCAAGATCGAGAGATAACGCATGAAGCCCTTGCCCGAGATCAAGGTCCACCCCGACCGGCCGGCGCTCGATAACCGCCCGCTGGCGAAGCGCGTCGGCCTGATCGTCCTGGCCACCGACCATACGACCGAGCCGGATTTTCGCCGCATGGTGGCGAGCGAACGGATCGGCGTCTATGTCGCGCGCATCCCCTATGCCAATCCGACGACGCCTCGGAACCTTCGCAAGATGCAGCCGGCGCTGACGGCGGGCGCGGCCTTGATTCTGCCCGACGAGCCGCTCGATGCCATCTGCTACTCCTGCACTTCGGCATCGGTGGTGATCGGCGATGCCGAGATCGAGGCGGCGATCCAGGCCGCCAAACCAGGCATTCCGGTCGTAACCCCGCCCATGGCTGGCGTGCGCGGGCTGAACGCCTTCGGCGTGCGCCGGATCAGCATCCTCACCCCCTACACGGTCGAAACCTCCAGGCCGATGGCAACCTATTTCGCCGAACGCGGTTTCGATATCGCCAGCTTCACCTGCCTGGGTTTCGAGGATGACCGCGAGATGGCACGCATTCCGCCGGCAGCACTTGTCGACCTCGCGCGCCAGGCGACCCATCCACAGGCCGAAGGCTTGTTTGTGTCCTGCACGGCGCTGCGCGCTGCACTCGCGGTCCCTGGCATGGAACAGGCGATCGGTCGTCCCGTGGTGACCAGCAACCAGGCGACAGCATGGAATTGTTTGCGGTTGTGCGGGGATGAGACGCAGTACCCGGAGTTCGGGCGGCTGATGACGTTTTCGCTGGGACGGTAAGATTATGTTCTGCGTGCAAGAGCGACCCCCTCTGGCCTGCCGGCCATCTCCCCCTCGAGGGGGGAGATTCCCTGCCGCTGCGTTTTGGCTGCTTGTGGATGCTATAGAAACGGCGGTGCCGCATGAGCTGCCGATCTTCCCCCTTGAGGGGGAGATGGCCGGCAGGCCAGAGGGGCGCGCCCCATGACGCGCGCCATCGCCCTTTCGGACATCCGAGCCGCCCGCGAACGTATCGCCGGCAAGATCGAGCGAACGCCAACCGTGCTGTCCGAAGCTCTGTCGGAACGCTTGGGCTTCCCTGTCCATCTCAAGCTCGAGCAGCGCCAGACCACCGGCAGCTTCAAGTTGCGCGGCGCCTCGAACGCTGTCGCTTCGCTGAGCGTGCAGGAGAAGGCACGTGGCGTGGTCGCGGCCTCCACCGGCAACCACGGCCGAGCGCTCGCCCATGCGGCGAAACTCGAGGGCATGCGCGCGGTGATCTGCATGTCGCGTCTGGTGCCTCAGAACAAGCTCGACGCAATCCGCCGACTTGGGGCCGAAATCCGCATTGTCGGCAACAGCCAGGACGACGCGCAGCAGGAGGTCGAGCGGCTGGTGGCGGAGGAGGGGCTCATCTTGCTGCCGCCCTTCGACCATCCAGCCATCATTGCTGGCCAGGGCACGCTCGGACTGGAGATGATCGAGCAGGTTCCTGACGCCGCGCTGGTGCTGGTGCAACTGTCGGGCGGTGGGTTGGCCTCCGGCGTTGCTGCCGCCGTCAAAGGCGTCAGCCCCGGGACAAAGATCATCGGCGTCTCGATGGCGCGCGGCGCGGCGATGAAGGCGAGCCTCGATGCCGGCCGGCCGGTGCTCGTGGAGGAACTGCCGACGCTGGCGGATTCGCTTGGTGGTGGCATCGGCCTCGACAACCACCTGACCTTCGCCATGTGCCGCGACCTGCTCGACGATGTCGTCCTGCTTTCCGAGGAGGAAATCGCCGCCGGCATCCGCCATGCCTATGCGCAGGAGCGCGAGATTGTCGAAGGCGCGGGCGCCGTCGGCATCGCGGCACTGCTCGCCGGTAAGGTCAGGGCGAGCGGACCGGTGGTGGTTCTGCTTTCGGGGCGCAACATCGACATGGAACTGCACAGGAAGATCGTTTGCGGAGAGAAGCCCTCATTTGCGGAGCGCGTCGCATGAAAATTCTTCAACGTCGAGTTCCCGCCGGGGGGTATGACGGAACGCTACCCTTCGCAAAGCGTACCGCCGGGGAGCGCGCGGCATGAACCGGATGACAATCCTCACCGAAGCCGAACTGCGTAAGATCGTGACGCTCGATCTTGATGCCGTCGCCTGCGTCGAGAATGCTTTTCGCGCGCTTGCCACTCTGCCGGTGGCGATGCCGCCGATCCTGCGGCTCGACATCCCTGAGCATCGCGGCGAGGTCGATGTGAAGACCGCCTATGTGCCTGGCGTCGATGGCTTCGCCATCAAGATCAGTCCCGGATTCTTTGACAATCCGAAACTCGGCCTGCCCAGCGTCAACGGCATGATGGTGCTCTTGTCGGCAAAGACAGGTCTGGTCGAGGCGCTGCTGCTCGACAATGGCTATCTCACCGATATCCGCACCGCCGCCGCGGGCGCGGTCGCGGCCAAGCATCTGTCGCGGCCGGATTCGTCCGTTGCCGCGATTTTCGGCGCCGGCGTGCAAGCCGGATTGCAGCTCGATGCGCTTCGCCTCGTGCGGCCAATCACACAGGCGCGCATCTGGGCGCGCGATGCCGCCAAGGCAGAGGCAACCGCAGGCGCCTTGAGCGATAGACTGGGCATCGCCGTTCGCGCCGAACCCGATGCTGCCGAGGCCATAGTGGGCGCCGACATCATCGTCACCACGACGCCCTCGACCGAGCCGCTGATCAAGGCCGGCTTCATCTCCGCCGGCCAGCACATCACCGCCATGGGCTCGGACGCCGAACACAAGAACGAGATCGCCCCTGCGATCCTGCGCATGGCTGACCTCTACGTCGCCGATAGTGCTCGCCAGACACGGCGGCTGGGCGAACTGCATCATGCCATCGCCGCAGGAATCATGGCCGCCGAGGACGAGGTGGCCGAATTGGGCCAGGTCATCGCCGGCGAAAGACACGGGCGGCGCTCGGCCAGCGACATCACCATTGCCGATCTCACCGGCACCGGCGTGCAGGATACGGCGATTGCCACGCTCGCCCGCGACCGGGCGCTGGCCGCGAAATCCGGAACCATTTTTGAAAGCTGATGCCGGCCAAAGCGTGATCCGGAAAAGTGGGAACCGGCTTTCTGAAAAGATCACGCGCAAAGCAGAATCAGACGACGAGCCGGATTCAACGAAGTTGAAACAGGCTCCAGGCCCAACAAACGAGGACCAACAAAATGCAGCCAAATCTGAAATTTTCGCGCGGCGAATATGCGGAACGCCTCGCCAAGACGCGGAAAGCCATGGAGGCCAAGGGCGTCGATCTCCTGATCGTCAGCGATCCCTCCAACATGGCCTGGCTGACCGGTTATGACGGCTGGTCGTTCTACGTGCACCAGGCGGTTATCGTGCCGCCATCCGGCGAGCCAGTCTGGTACGGCCGCGGCCAGGACGCCAATGGCGCCAAGCGCACCGCCTATCTCGCGCATGACAACATCGTCGGCTATGCCGATCACTATGTGCAGTCGACCGAGCGCCACCCGATGGACTTCCTGTCCAGCGTGCTGACCGATCGCGGCTGGGGCAAGCTCACCATCGGCGTCGAGATGGACAATTACTGGTTCTCCGCCGCCGCCTTCGCCGCCTTGCAGAAGCACCTGCCCAACGCCCGTTTCGTCGACGCCACCGCCCTGGTCAACTGGCAGCGCGCCGTGAAAAGCCCGACCGAGATCGACTACATGCGCAAGGCCGCCCGTATCGTCGAGGCGATGCATCAGCGCATCGTCGACAAGGTTGAAGTCGGCATGCGCAAATGTGATCTCGTCGCCGAGATCTACGATGCCGGCACGCGCGGCGTCGACGGCATCGGCGGCGACTATCCGGCGATCGTGCCGCTGCTGCCGTCGGGCGTCGATGCTTCGGCGCCGCATCTGACCTGGGACGACCAGCCGATGAAGTCGGGCGAGGGCACCTTCTTCGAGATTGCTGGCTGCTACAACAGGTACCACTGTCCGCTGTCGCGCACCGTCTTCCTTGGCAAGCCGACGCAGGAATTCCTCGATGCCGAGAAGGCGACGCTCGAAGGCATGGATGCGGGGTTGGCGGCAGCAAAACCCGGCAACACATGCGAGGACATCGCCAACGCCTTCTTCGCGGTCTTGAAGAAGTATGGCATCGTCAAGGACAATCGCACCGGCTATTCCATCGGGCTCTCCTATCCGCCGGATTGGGGCGAGCGCACCATGAGCTTGCGTCCCGGCGACCGCACCGAGCTCAAGCCGGGCATGACCTTCCATTTCATGACCGGCCTGTGGCTGGAGACGATGGGTCTTGAGATCACCGAATCCATCCTGGTCACCGAAACGGGTGTGGAATGCCTGGCCAATGTGCCGCGCAAGCTGGTGGTGAAGAATTGAACCCGATGTCCAGCCTCCGCCCGTCGCCCATCGCACCGACTGTCGACTTCGACCGTGACGGCGTCCAGCATGGTTTCCTGCGCCTGCCCTACAGCCGCGACGATTCCGCCTGGGGCTCGGTGATGATCCCGATCTGCGTCATCCGCAACGGCAAGGGACCGGCGGCGCTGCTGACCGGTGGCAACCATGGCGACGAGTATGAGGGCCCGCTGGCGCTCTACGGGCTCGCCCGCACACTCGACCCCAAGGACGTCTCCGGCACGGTGATCATCGTGCCGGCGATGAACTATCCGGCCTTTCGTGCTGGTACGCGCACGTCGCCAATTGACAAGGGCAACATGAACCGCAGCTTCCCCGGCCGGCCCAATGGCACGGTGACCGAGAAGATCGCCGACTATTTTCAACGCGAGTTGCTCCCCCGCGCCGACATCGTCTTCGACTTCCATTCCGGCGGCAGGACCTTGGATTTCGTGCCTTTCTGCGCCGCGCACACGCTGCCGGACAAGGCGCAGGAAGAAAAGGCCTTCGCCGCGGTCGAAGCCTTCTCTGCACCTTTCTCGATGCGCATGACCGAGATCGATGCGGTCGGCATGTACGACACCGCGGCCGAGGACATGGGCAAGGTCTTCGTCACCACCGAACTTGGCGGCGGGGGGACATCGCGTGCCGAAACCGTGCGCATCGCGCGGCGCGGCATCCTCAATGTGCTTCGCCATGCAGGCATCGTTGATGGTGCGGTGGAGAAGACCAGAACACAGTGGCTCGACATGCCCTCGGCCGATTGCTTCGCCTTCGCCGAGGACGACGGCATGATCGAAACCATGGTCGATCTCGGCGAACCCATCGAGGAAGGCGCGGTGCTGGCACGCATCCATTCCACCGGCCGCACCGGCATTGCCCCACAGGAAATCCGGGCAAAGATGTCTGGCTTGCTGGCGGCGCGGCATTTTCCCGGGCTGGTCAAAGCGGGTGACTGCGCCGCGGTGATGGCCGTGAAGGTAGGCTGAGCACGGGTGCTTGTGTGCTCGGCTCTCGCCCGAGCGGAGCGAGCCCGATGCGACCATCGTCCCGGCTCGCAGATGAAGCATCGCGAACTGCTGGCCGCCTGCCGCGAGCGCGACGGCAGGAAAGCCGCGAGCGTTCTGCGGCAGCGTCTGCGCGAAAGGAGCGAGACGCTCGTCAACGCGATAGAGGGCGGTGGCCTGTCGCGAAAGCCCTAGCCTCGACAGACAAATAGAGTGCCGATCGATACCGGCCACGTCGGGCGCGGTTGCGTCTATGCGAGTTCACTGCCACATATTGCAACACCAATGCTCGACAAGAGGATCGCCATGTCTCCCGTCAGCCGCCTGCCGGCGCGCGCCCTTGCCCCGCGCCGCCATGACGAAATCCTGCGGCGGCTGAGCGCCCAGGGTTCGGTCAGCGTTGCCGAACTGGCCGGGTTCTTCGAAGTCTCGCGCGAAACCATCCGCCGCGATCTGAAATTGCTTTCGGAGCAGGGCAGACTCGGCATCGTGCACGGCGGTGCCGCCCTCTTTGAGCCGAGCGAACCGGCGATGAGCCTGCGCAGCCAGGAAAATGCTGGCGGCAAGGCGGCGATCGGCAGGGCCGCCGCCGGCCTGGTCAGGGATGGCATGGTGGTCTTTCTCGATTCCGGCACCACCACCTTGGCCGTTGCGCAGGCCATGACCAAGTTGCGCGATCTTACCATCTGCACGGCAAGCCTGAAGATAGCGCTGCATCTGTGCCATGTCCCGGGCATGCGCGTGCATATGCTGGGCGGCGAAATCGATCCGGGCGAGGAGGCGGCTTCCGGCATCGACACGCTCGATGCAATGGGCCGCTTTCGCGTCGATATCGCCTTTCTCGGTGGTGGCGCCCTGTCGCCGGAAGGCGACGTGACGGACTTCACCCGTGCCGGCGCCGAGCAGCGCGGCCGTATGATCGCGCTCGCCGGCAAGGCCTATTTCGTGCTCGATAGCAGCAAGTTCGGCAAGCTGACACCGCTCAGGATTCCGAATTTCGAACGGGCTGCCGGCGTTATCGTCGACGCCAATCCCGGACCAGCGCTTGCGGAGGCGCTTTCGCGAAAGGGGCCAGAGCTCCTCGTTGCTTGATGTGATATTTTGTGACTTTTTGAGTTGATATTTGGTTTCCCTATGTTAGTGTCCCGGCCATCCCTCCAATGGCGGAACGCTCATGGCAAATGAATTTCCCACCCAGGCTCGCGTTGTCATCGTCGGCGGCGGCATCATTGGCTGCTCGGTCGCCTATCATCTGACAAAACTCGGCTGGACCGATGTTGTCCTGCTTGAGCAGGGACAACTCAGCGGCGGCACCACTTGGCATGCCGCCGGTCTTGTCGGTCAGTTGCGCAGCCATTCGAACATGACCAGCCTGATCAGATACTCCACCCAGCTTTACAGCGAGTTGGAGGCCGAAACCGGCCTTGCCACCGGCTGGAAGAATTGCGGCTCGCTGTCCGTTGCGCGCACCGTTGATCGCATGACGGTGCTGAAGCGCATGGCAGCGTCGGCGCGTGCTCAGGGCGTGGAGATCGACGTGATCTCGCCCAGGGAGGCCGGCGATCTGTGGCCTGTCATGGCGACGGACGATCTGGTCGGTGCCGTCTGGCTGCCAGGCGACGGCAAGGCCAACCCGACTGATCTGACGCAGTCGCTGGCCAAGGGCGCGCGCAACCGCGGCGCGAAAATCATCGAACGGGTCAAGGTGTCAGGCATCAGCGTCAGCAACGGCGTCGCCTGCGGTGTCGAAACCGACCACGGCAGCATCGCCGCCGAGATCGTCGTCAACTGCGCCGGCCAGTGGGCGCGCAAGGTCGGACTGATGTGCGGCGTCTCGGTACCGCTGCATTCGGCTGAGCACATGTACATCGTCACCGGCAGGATCGAGGGCGTGCACCCTGACCTGCCTGTCATGCGCGACCCCGACGGCTTCATCTATTTCAAGGAAGAGGTCGGCGGCTTGGTCATGGGAGGCTTCGAGCCGCATGCCAAGCCCTGGGGCATGAACGGCATCCCCGAAAATTTCGAGTTCGCGCTGCTGCCGGACGATTGGGACCAGTTCGAGATCCTGATGGAAAACGCGCTGGTCCGCGTGCCGCAGCTGGCGCATGCCGAGGTCAAGAAATTCTACAACGGTCCCGAAAGCTTCACGCCGGACAACAATTTCATCCTCGGCGAGGCCCCGGAACTGAAGAATTTCTATGTCGGCGCCGGCTTCAATTCGATGGGCATCGCCAGTGCCGGCGGCGCCGGCAGGGCGCTGGCCGAATGGATCGTCAACAGTGCGCCCACCATGGATCTGTGGCCGGTCGACATCAGGCGCTTCGCCTCGTTCAACAACAACCCGCGCTGGCTGCATGACCGGGTCAAGGAGACACTCGGCCTGCACTACGCCATGCCATGGCCGAACCGGGAACTCGACACCGCGCGGCCCTTCCGCCGCTCGCCGCTCTATGATCGGCTGGCCGCCAGGGGCGCCTGCTTCGGCTCAAAGATGGGATGGGAGCGCGCCAACTGGTTTGCCGCTTCGGGAGAGAAGCCCGAGAATGACTATGCCTTCGGCCGCCAGAATTGGCACGAGGCGGTCCGCCGCGAGATGAAGGCGACGCGCGAGGCCGTCGCAATCTTCGACCAGACGTCTTTCGCAAAACTGCTTGTCCAGGGCCGCGACGCTTGCGCCGTGCTGAACCGGATCTGCGCCGGCAATGTCGATGTACCTATAGGTACGTCGGTCTACACGGGTGTGCTCAACGCGCGTGGCGGCTATGAAAGCGATCTCACCGTGATGCGGCTGGGCGCGGAAAAATTCCTCGTCGTCACAGGGTCCGCGCAGGCGGTCCACGACGCCGACTGGATCGTCAAGAACATTCCGGCCGATGCGCATGCGACCCTGACCGACATCACCTCCGCCTACGCCGTGCTGGCCGTGATGGGGCCACGCTCGCGCGATCTCCTCGGCAAACTGTCCTCGGCCGATCTCTCCAACGCGGGCTTCCCCTTCGCCACTATCCGCGAGATTGATATCGGCCATGCCACTGCCTATGCCAATCGAATGACCTATGTCGGTGAGCTCGGCTGGGAGCTGATCGTGCCGACAGAATTCGCCGTCGGCGTCTACGAGGCGCTGCACGAGGCGGGGGGCGAATTCGGCTTGGCTGACGCCGGCTACTACGCGCTCGATGCATTGCGCATCGAAAAGGGTTTTCGCGCCTGGGGCAGGGAATTGACGCCGGATATCAACCCCTGGCAGGTCGGGCTTGGCTTTGCCGTCGCTATCGACAAGCCGGGCGGCTTCATCGGCCGCGACGCGCTGGTCGAGGCAAGGTCTGCGGCGGCACCGGCCAAGCGTATCGTGCTGTTCACGCTCGACGATGCCGAGCCGATGCTGTGGGGCGGTGAGCTGATCCTGCGTGACGGCAAACCGGTTGGCGAGGTTCGCTCGGCGGCCTATGGCCACACGCTGGGCCGCTCGGTCGCGCTCGGGCTGGTCGAGAATGAAGCCGGCGTCGACGCCCAATTCCTCAGCGGTGGCCGTTTCGAGATCGACCTCGCCGGCGTTCGCCATACGGCCACGGCGCACTTGCGCAGCCCCTACGATCCGAAATCAGAGCGGGTGAAGGCGGATGGGATTGAGGTTCGCGCCGCCGCTTAATCCGCCGACATCGAGCGCGCCATGTCGAGAAAGGCGCGCACCAGCTTGCCGCCGCTGCGCTCGCGCAGGCAGATCAGCGCTTCGTCCATGAGGGTTTCGGGAGCGTCGATGGTGATCGGGACGAGCCGCGAATCCTGGCCGAATTCGGCCGCCGAGACAAAGCCGATGCCGGCGCCCGAGGCGACGATCTCGCGGACAGCCTCGCGGCCCTCGGCCTCGATGACCGGCCTTAGCTCGACCTTCGAGGCAGCAGCGAGGTCTTCGAGCTTTTGACGCGTCTTCGAGCCGCGTTCGCGCATGACCAGCGATTCCTGCGCGAGCTGCTTGAGGGTCAGCGATTTCTTGCCCGACAGCGGGTGGTCGATGGAGGTGAAGGCGATGATCGGTGTCGAGTTGAGCTTCAGCACCTCGAAATCGCGGCCGGCCGGTACCTCGCCCAGCACGCCGATGTCGGCATCATAGCTGTAGAGGCTGCTGATGACCGTCTCTGTGTTGCCGGCGCGCACAGAGACCTGGACGCCGGGATAACGGGACCGGAAGCTGCCGAGGATGTGAAGCAGGTGATGTGCGGCGTCCGCGACGATGCGCAGCGTGCCGGAACGCAGCGCGCGCGACTCGGTGAGCAGTTCCAGTGCCTGCTGTTCGGTGTCGAACATGCGGTGGGTTATCTCAAGCAGCTTCTGGCCCGAATGGGTCAGCGTGACCTGCTTCTTGTTCCGATTGAACAGCAGGACATCATATTCTTCCTCGAGCTTGCGCACCTGGTCGGAAATGGCCGGCTGGGTCAGGAACAGCGCTTCGGCCGCTCGCGAAAACCCGCCCGAGATCGCCACTTGATGAAAGGCCCGCAACTGGACGTAGCGCATCGTTTCCGCCGTTCGAGATCCGGAAGAGTGGATATCCTACCATAAGCCAGATTAACTAAAAGATAGAAATGAACGATTTGACTTATGTTCGGTCAAACTTAGCCTGAGTAAAGGTCGACGTCTCTGCCGGCCACGGACATCCGGAGGCGTAGCCATGCAATTTTCCATCATCCTGCTGCATCTGGCGGGTGCCGTCATGCTGCTGCTCTGGGCTGTGCGCATGGTGCGCACCGGCGTCGAGCGGGCCTGCGGGCCTGCATTGCGCGATGCCCTGAGACAGGCTCGCGGTGCGCGGATCAGATCGGCGGGGATCGGCACCGTGCTTGCCGTCCTGCTGCAAAGTTCCACGGCCGTCGCCATGCTGGCAGCTGGGTTTGCCGCAAGCGGGATGGTTTCGGTTTCGGCCGGGCTGGCGATCCTGCTTGGCGCCGATCTTGGCTCCGCCTTGGTCGTGCAGGTGCTCTCGTTCGACTTGAGCTGGCTTATACCCGCGCTGATCCTTGTCGGCGGCGCGATGTTCCTGAAGTTCGAGGCGCGCGGCATCAAGCAAGGAGGGCGCATCCTGATGGGCATAGCGTTCGTTCTGCTGTCGCTGCACATGATCGGCGAGGCGACCGCGCCGATGCGCCAGAGCACGCTGCTGCCATTGGTGATTTCCTATTTGCGCGCGGACTATTTCACGGCCTTTGCCGCCGCCGCCCTGTTCACATGGCTGATCCATTCCAGCGTGGCGGCGATCCTGCTGTTCGTCACGCTCGCCGCGCAAGGCGTCTTGCCTGTCGAGGTCGGCCTGTTCTTCATCCTTGGCGCCAATTGCGGCGGCGCGCTGATCGCGGTGTGGCTGACGCGCGGCGAGCCCGCCGAGGCGCGCCGCATCCCCCTTGGCAATCTGATCTTCCGCGGCACGGCCGCGCTCGGCGCCCTGTTCGCCCTTCAGGCGTTGGCGTTCCCGGCACACCTTTTCGGTGCAACCGAAGGCCGGCAGCTGGTCAACCTGCACCTCGCCTTCAATCTGGCTCTGGTCGTCTGCTGCCTGCCTTTCGCCGGCTTGATGGAAAGGCTGGTGACCTCGCTGATCGCCGACAAGTCGTCGGCAAAGCCGGAGGACAGTACCGATCTGATGTCGCGTCGCGCCTGCGCGCTGGATCGCAGCGTCATGCGCACGCCGGGTCTCGCGCTGGCCAGTGCGACCCGCGAGTTGCTGCGCATGGGTGAAGTCGTCGAGGTGATGCTGCGTCCGGTGATGGATTTCTTCGACGCCGGCACTGCCGATCAGATCCGCCAGGCGCGCAAGCTGGATGACGAGGTCAACCGCGCCCACACCGACATCAAGCTCTACATTGCCGAGGTCAACCGCGGCAGCATGACCGCGGCCGAGGCTCGCCGCGGCATCGAACTCACCGATTTCGCCATCAATCTCGAACGGGCCGGCGATATCGTCGCCAAGAACCTGCTCGTGCTTGCCGGGGAATTGCGGGACAAGAATCTGCGCTTTTCGCGCGACGGCTGGGGAGAACTGCGCGGGCTTCACAGCCGTGTCATGGCCAACATGCAGCTTGCGCTCAACGTGCTGGTATCGGGCGACCTCGATTCGGCGCGGCAACTTGTGGTCGAGAAGGAGCGTATGCGCAAGCTGGAACGCATGAGCCATGATCGTCACCTCAAGCGCCTGCAATCGGGAATGCCGCAGAGCATCGACACCAGCGATATTCACCTGGAGGCGGTCAGGGCGCTGAAGGAAATCAACTCGCTGATGGCGTCGGTCGCCTATCCCCTGCTGACGCAAAGCGGCGATCTGCTTGAAAGCCGGCTGGCCACGGGCGGTGGCGCAGCGGACGCAATGGCGCCCGTGCCGGCCTGACAGAGATGGCAATCCTATCATCGTGGAAATCGATACTTCGATACAAAATAACGATTTTACAAATATGTCATTCCGGCCGAGAGTAAGGCCGCATCAAAAAAGCAGCGACCTGTCGGAGGACACCCATGCTCGCCGAGACGAAATTTGCCGCGGAGCCGCTGGCCATGCCGGCGCTGGGCGAGCCCTATCTCTTGACCCCGGGCCCGCTCACCACGGCCTATTCGGTCAAGCAGGCCATGCTGCGCGACTGGGGATCGTGGGACGGCGACTTCCGCGCCATGACATCAGACATGCGCCGCCGCCTGCTGGCGCTGACCGGTGACGCGAAAGGCGAATTCGATTGCGTGCCGATGCAGGGCAGCGGCTCCTTCTGCGTCGAGGCGATGCTGGGCTCGTTCGTGCCCCGGGACGGCAAGGTCCTGGTGCTGGCCAATGGCGCCTATGGCCTGCGTGCGGCGCAGACCATGCAGTATCTCGGTCGTGCCTATACGCTGATCGACAAGGGCGACTATCTGCCGCCGCGCGGCGACGAGGTGGCGGCAGCCCTGGAGGCCGACCCCGCCATCACGCATGTCATCGCCATCCATTGCGAAACGAGTTCGGGCATCCTCAATCCGGTCGCCGAGATTGCCGAGGCCGTCCAAGCCAAGGGCCGCAAGCTGCTGGTCGATTCCATGAGCGCCTTCGGCGCGGTCGCGCTCGACGTCAACGAAATCCGCTACGAGGCGATGGTTTCCTCCGCCAACAAATGCATCGAGGGTGTGCCGGGCTTCGGCTTCATCATCGCCCGCAAGAGCGAACTCGAGGGCGCCAAGGGCCGCAGCCATTCGCTGTCGCTCGACGTTCACGCACAATGGGCACATATGAACAAGACCGGCCAGTGGCGCTACACGCCGCCGACGCATGTCGTCGCGGCTTTCCTCGAAGCGCTGCGCCAGCACGAAGCCGAGGGCGGCGTCGCCGGCCGTGGCGCCCGCTACAGCAGGAATCGCGACGTGATGGTGGCCGGCATGCGCGAACTCGGTTTCGAGACCTTGCTGAAGGACCGTTGGCTGTCGCCGATCATCGTCACCTTCTTCAATCCGGCCCATGCCAACTTCGCCTTTGATCGCTTCTACGAGCTGATGAAGGACAAGGGCTTCATCATCTATCCGGGCAAGCTGACGGTCGTGGATTCCTTCCGCGTCGGCTGCATCGGCCAGATGGACGAACATGTCATGCGCCGCGTCGTCGAGGCGGCGGCGGAGTCACTGAAGGAAATGGGCGTCGACACCGCCGCTCCACCCGCCGCGGCAATCGCCGAGCGTGCCAAACTCGCCGCCTGAAGCGGCAGGATTTCAAAGGATTTTCGATGAACCAGATGTCTCCCGTCAACGTCGCCGTCAACGGCCGCACCTACGCCTGGCCGCGCGTGCCCGCCATCGCCATCTGCCTAGATGGCTGCGAGCCGGCCTATCTCGACGAGGCTATTCATGCCGGGCTGATGCCGGCTTTGATCAGGATCAAGCAGAAGGGCACGGTGCGCATGGCGCACTCGGTCATCCCGAGCTTCACCAACCCTAACAATCTCTCGATCGCCACCGGTCGTCCACCGTCGGTGCATGGCATCTGCGGCAACTATCTCTACGAGCGTGAGACCGGCAAGGAAGTGATGATGAACGACCCGCGCTTCCTGCGCGCGCCGACCATCTTCCAGGCCTTCTACGACGCCGGCGCCAAGGTTGCCGTGGTAACCGCCAAGGACAAATTGCGGGCGCTGCTCGGCAAGGGGCTTGCCTTCGACGAAGGCCGTGCGCTGTGCTTCTCGGCGGAAAAGTCCGACACCACCACCAAGGCCGAGCACGGCATCGACAATGCCTCCAAGCACTTCGGGCTGCAGGTGCCGGAAGTCTATTCGGCTGAGCTGTCGGAATTCGTCTTCGCCGCAGGCGTCCAGCTGCTGAAGGAATTCCGCCCAGATATCATGTACCTGACCACCACCGACTATGTGCAGCACAAATATGCGCCGGGCGTGCCTCAGGCCAATGCCTTCTACGAGATGTTCGACAGGTATCTGACCGAGCTTGATGCGCTGGGCGCGGCGATCGTCGTCACCGCCGACCATGGCATGAAGCCCAAGCACAAGGCCGACGGCTCGCCCGACGTCGTCTATGTCCAGGACCTGCTCGACGAATGGCTGGGAAAGGACGCCGCCCGCGTGATCCTGCCGATCACCGACCCCTATGTCGTGCACCATGGCGCCCTCGGCTCGTTCGCCACCGCCTATCTGCCTGATGGCGCGGACCAGGCCGACATCATGGCGCGTCTGGCCAAGGTCGACGGTATCATGCTGGTCGTCGACAGCCCGACGGCCTGCGAACGTTTCGAATTGCCGGCCGACCGCATCGGCGACATCGTGCTGATCTCGACCGAGAACAAGACCATTGGCACCAGCGAACACCGGCATGATCTCGCGGCCCTCGACGAACCGCTGCGCTCGCATGGCGGGCTGACCGAGCAGCAAGTGCCGTTCATCGTCAACCGCGTGTTGCCGGACCTGCCCAACGAGCCAACCTTGCGCAATTTCGACGCCTTCTACTACGCCACCATGGCGGCGGCTTTGGCGTAGGCTGAGCCTGATGTCGACCCCCACTCCGCCTCGCTCCGCTCGGCACCTCTCCTCCGATCGACGGGGGGAGAGGAAGGGCGCCAAGCTGATCCTGCCGCGCTTTGGCTTGGAAACGATGGGGCGCTGACGTTGCCGAACTTCCTCTCCCCCGTCGATCGGGGGAGAGGTGGCCCGAAGGGCCGGAGTGGGGGTCGATCCTCTGCTACAACACGCCCACACATTGCTGGAACAGAGCCCATGACTAAGCTCGATACTTCGATCAAGGTGCGCCATGAACCGATGCGCATCGCAGGACGCAAGGTCGACGCCGACGGCGTCGTTCCCGTCCACTACCCCTATACCAATGCTGTCATCGGCACTGTGCCTGCCGGTCGCGCCGAACACGCCCGCCAGGCCTTCGAAATCGCGGCCGGCTACAGGTCGAAGCTGACGCGTTACGAGCGGCAGCAGATCCTGTTCCGTACCGCCGAAGCGCTGGCCGCGCGCAAGGAGGAAATCTCTGATCTCATCACACTTGAGCTCGGCATCTCCAAGACAGACTCGCTCTATGAAGTCGGCCGCGCCTATGACGTGTTCACGCTGTCGGCGCAGATGTGCATCCAGGACGACGGCCAGATTTTCTCCTGCGATCTCACACCGCATGGCAAGGCGCGCAAGATCTTCACCACCCGCGAGCCGCTGAAGGCGATCTCCGCGATCACGCCGTTCAACCATCCGCTCAACATGGTTTCGCACAAGGTGGCGCCGGCGATCGCCACCAACAATTGCGTGGTGGTGAAGCCGACCGAACTGACGCCGATGACGGCGCTGCTGCTCGCCGACATCCTCTACGAAGCCGGCCTGCCGCCGGAAATGCTCTCGGTGGTGACCGGCTGGCCGGCCGACATCGGCAACGAAATGATCACCAACGAGAACATCGACCTGATCACCTTCACCGGCGGTGTGCCTGTCGGCAAGATGATCGCGCGCATTGCCGGCTACAAGCGCCAGGTGCTGGAACTCGGCGGCAACGATCCGCTGATCATCCTCAACGACCTCTCCGATGAGGATCTGGCCAAGGCCGCCGATCTCGCGGTCGCGGGTGCGACGAAGAATTCCGGCCAGCGCTGCACGGCGGTCAAGCGCATCCTCGTCCAGGAAAGCGTCGCCGACCGTTTCGTGCCGCTGGTGCTGGAGCGGGCAAAGAAGATCCGCTTCGGCGATCCGATGGACCGTTCGACCGATCTCGGCACCGTCGTGCACGAGAAGGCGGCGGCGTTGTTCGAAGCCCGCGTCCACATGGCCGCCGAGCAAGGTGCCGAGATCCTCTACAATCCGGGCCGCCAGGGTGCGCTGCTGCCGCCGATCGTCGTCGATCGCGTACCGCATAAGTCGGAACTGGTGATGGAAGAAACGTTTGGGCCGATCATCCCGATCGTGCGCGCGCCTGACAATGACGAGGCACTCATTGCGCTCTCCAACTCGACCGCCTTCGGCCTGTCGTCGGGCGTCTGCACCAACTCGTTTCCCCGCATGCAGAAATACATCGCCGGTCTGCAGGTCGGCACGGTCAATATCTGGGAAGTGCCGGGCTACCGCATCGAGATGTCGCCCTTTGGCGGCATCAAGGATTCGGGCAATGGCTACAAGGAAGGCGTCATCGAGGCGATGAAGAGCTATACCAATGTGAAGACGTTTTCGCTGCCCTGGTCCTGACCGGATCACACTGGCTGGCAGGATAAATCGAGGGGGCGTCCACGCTCCCTCATTCGCGTTTCGGAGAGGGTTATGGCCGCAATATCTGAGCTTGTGCATACCGAGGGCGATTCCAACACCACGGCGGCGCGCGGCCGCTGGGACGCCGGCCAGGATGATCCGCGTATCCGCGGCCTGCTCGACCGCGACGCTGCCGCCTTCATGCACCAGAGCCTGTCCAGTCCCTGCCTGTCGACGATCGCCAAAGCGGAAGGCATCTGGATCGAGGATACGGCCGGCCGGCGCTTCATGGATTTCCATGGCAACAGCGTGCATCACCTTGGTTACGGCCATCCAAGGCTGGTTGCCGCGATCAAGAAGCAGCTCGACGAGCTCTGCTTTGCGCCGCGCCGCTTCACTTGCGAGCCCGCGGTCGAACTGGCCGAGAAATTGGCGGCACTTGCGCCCGGCGATCTCGGCAAGGTGCTGTTCACCACGGGCGGCTCGGATGCCATCGAGGTCGCGCTGAAGATCGCGCGTGCAGCCACCGGCCGCTTCAAGACGGTATCATTCTGGGATGCTTTCCACGGCGCCGGCTTCGGTGCGGCGAGTGTCGGCGGCGAGGCGACCTTCCGCTCCCATATCGCCGGCCCGATGATGACCGGCACCGAACATGTCGCACCCTGGGACGGCTATCGCTGCCCCTACGGCCACGATTCACTGGAAGCGTCCGGGCTCGCCTGCGCCAACATGATTGCCTATGTGCTCGGCCGCGAGCAGGACGTGGCGGCGGTCGTCGCCGAACCGATGCGGGCGACGCCAAACCCGCCGCCGCCCGGTTTCTGGAAGCGCGTGCGCGAGGCCTGCGACCAGCACGGCACACTGCTGATCTTCGACGAGATCCCGACCGGGCTCGGCAAGACGGGAAAATTCTTCGCCCACGACCATGATGGCGTGACGCCCGACATCGTCGTTCTCGGCAAATCGCTCGGCGGCGGCATCTTGCCGATCGCCGCCGTGATTGCCCGCCGCGATCTCGACGTCACGGGCGGCTTTGCCATCGGCCATTACACCCACGAGAAGAACCCGGTGACGACCCGCGCCGCGCTGACGACAATCGACATTATCCTGGAAGAAGGGCTGGTCGAGCGCTCGGCCGAACTCGGCCGGCATATGCTCGGACGCATGCAGGATCTGATGGCGCGCTCGCCTCATGTCGGCGACGTCAGGGGCAGGGGGCTGATGGTCGGCGTCGAACTCGTCAAGGACCGAGCTTCCCGCCAGCCGGCACGTGAACTTGCGGAACGCGTCTTCTACACGTGCCTGGAGCAAGGGCTGAGCTTCAAAATCAGCCAAGGTAATGTGCTGACGCTCTCGCCGCCGCTGGTCATCTCGAAACCCGATCTCGACCGCGCGCTCGATGTCGTCGAGGCCGCGGTGCTGGCGGCCTGATCATGAAGGCCGTGCGTACCGACCAGGAATTCGAATGCCCCGGCATCGATGCCGGCTTGCGGGCGAGGGGCGTCGAACTGGTGACGCTGCCCGACGGCATTCCCGAAGCCAAGCTCATCAGTGCGGTCGCCGACGCCGATCTTCTGCTCATGTGCTACACACCGATCACCGCTGGGGTGATCGACGCGGCTACCAGATTGAAGGGCATCGTCAAATATGGCGTCGGCATCGATGCCATCGACATCCCGGCCGCGATGCGGCGCGGCATCCCGGTCGTCAATGTGCCCGAATATGCCGAGGAAACCGTGGCGGAGGGCGCCTTTGCGCTGATGATCGCGCTGGCCAAGCGCCTGCCGGCCATTTCGGCGGCGGTGTCGCGCGATGGCTGGGTCTGGCCCGAGCAGCGTTGGCTTGGGCGCGATATTTCCGGCGCCACGCTGGGGCTCGTCGGTTGCGGCAGGATCGGCCGCAGCATGGCGCGCATGGCCGGACAAGGGTTTCGCGCGCGGGTTCTTGGTTTCGATCCCGGCGTCGATGCAGCGACGATGCACGCTGCTGGCATCGAGAAGGCCGACGATCTCCACACCATGCTGCGGACCTGCGACTTCGTTTCCATCCATTGTGTGCTGAACGACAAGACGCGTGGCCTGATCGGCAAGGCCGAACTCGCTTGCATGAAAACTTCCGCCGTCATCGTCAACGTTTCTCGCGGCGCGCTGATCGATGAGGCGGCACTGGTCGAGGCGATCGTCACGGGGCGCATTGGCGGCGCTGGCCTGGACGTCTATTCGGTCGAGCCTCTGGCGAAGTCCGGCCATCCGATGAGCGCATTGTTCGGTCGCGACAATGTGATCCTCTTTCCGCATCTCACATTTTTCACGGCGGAAGCGATGCGCCGGCTTGAAGAGGACACGCTCGCCCGCTGCTTCGAAATACTCGACGGGCGTCCGGTGACAGTCCGCTCGTTCGATCCTCGTCTGCGGGCGCAGACGGCAGGCGTTTTATTCTCCTGATTTCCATCACCTTTTAACTTTCAGGGACCCTGTCTCGGGCCGGTTCCGCGACCCGAAATACGTCCACGACATGGATGCGACAGTTCCATGACAAATATCAGAGGAAGTTTGCCTGTCATAAAATAAATAGATTTTACTTATCGATCCCCAATCCTCAGAGTTGTCACAACGACGACATCCAATCGGCTCAACGTCCGTCAAAGACCGAGCCGATTGGTCCTAGTGCATCGCAGAATGTGCCTTCAATCATAAAGGGGAACTGGTCATGAAATCACGAAACGCAACCATGGTCGCGGCCTTTGCCGCATTGCTCGCGTCGGCCGCTCTCGTCGGACCGGCACTCGCCGACGGCGTCGTCACCATCTATTCCGCCGATGGCCTGCATGACGGCAACGGCAGCTGGTACGAGACCGAATTCGCCGCCTTCACCAAGGCCACCGGCATCACCGTGCAGTATATCGAGGCAGGTTCGGGCGGCGTCGTCGAGCGTGTCGCCAAGGAGAAGTCGAACCCGCAGGCCGATGTTCTGGTGACCTTGCCGCCCTTCATCCAGCGCGCGGCCGCAGACGGCCTGCTGCAGGATTACAAGCCTGAGGCCGCTTCCCAGATCGACGGCGGCACCGACAAGTACCGGCCGCTGGTCAACAACTACATGAACTTCATCTACAACAGCGCCGTGCTGTCGGAAGCGCCGAAGAGCTACAACGACCTGCTCGATCCGAAGTTCAAGGGCAAGATCCAGTATTCGACTCCCGGCCAGGCCGGCGACGGCACCGCCGTCATGCTGCAGATCATTCACGCCTTCGGCGGCGAGGATGCGGGCTTCGCCTTCATGAAGAAACTGCAGGACAACAATGTCGGCCCGTCCGCCTCGACCGGCAAACTGACCGCGCTGGTCAACAAGGGTGAATTGCATGTCGCCAATGGCGATTTGCAGATGAACATGTCGCAGATGGCCGACAATCCCAACATCAAGGTGTTCTGGCCCGCTGGTCCGGACGGCACCCGCTCCACCTTCGCGCTGCCCTATGAAATCGGCTTGGTCACCGGTGCGCCGAACGCCGACAACGGCAAGAAGCTGATCGACTTCCTGTTGTCCAAGGAAGCCCAGTCCACCGTAAGCTCGATTGCCATCGGTATGCCCGCCCGCAAGGACGTGAAGCCGTCCGACGCCAATTTCGCCAAGTTGCAGGAGGCCATGAAGGGCCTGACCATCTGGTCGCCGAACTGGGATGACGCGCTGGCCAAGCTTCCCGATTACGTGAAGAAGTGGAACGAAGCGACCGGAAGTTGATCTCCAAGGGAACCAGTCGGGAGAACAACGCCATGTCGGCCGTCGCCTTCACGGGTACCAGTGTCATGGATATCGACGCCGCGAAGGTTCGCGGCGCCGGTTCCAACGTCCACTTCGACAAGGTCAGCGTCGCCTATGGCGCGCATGTCGTGCTGCATCCGCTGACCCTGGACATCGCACCGGGCGAGATCCTGGCGATGATCGGCCCTTCCGGCTCAGGCAAGACCACTGCCTTGCGGGCCGTGGCCGGGTTCGTGCGGCCGGCAAGCGGCCGCATCCGCATCGGCGCCACCGACGTCACCGACCTGCCGCCTTATGAGCGTGGTCTCGGTATGGTGGTGCAGAATTACGCGCTGTTTCCGCATATGCGGGTCGAGGACAACGTTGCCTTCGGCCTCAGGGCACAAGGCGCCGACAAGGCGCTGATCGCCGAGCGGGTCAAGGATGCACTCGGCACCGTCGGCATGTCTGCCTTTGCCAGGCGCTATCCGCGCGAGCTTTCGGGCGGCCAGCAGCAGCGTGTCGCGATTGCGCGGGCTCTGGCGGTGCGGCCGCGCGTGCTGCTGCTCGACGAACCGCTCTCGGCGCTCGACGCGCAGATCCGCCGCAACATGGTCGAGGAGATCGCTCGCCTGCACCGGAGCCTGCCGGGCCTGACGATCCTCTATGTCACCCATGATCAGACCGAGGCGCTGACCCTCGCCGACAAGATCGCCATCATGCGCGACGGCAGGGTCTGTTCGCACGGACCGACGACGGAACTCTACCGCCGTCCGCCAAACCGTTTTACCGCCGAGTTCCTCGGCCGCGCCAACCTTCTGCCGGTGACGGTTGAAGAACCTGTCGGATCGAAAGGCTTTGCCACCGCAAGGCACGGCGATGCCGTGCTCACCGGCGCCGGTCGTGACGAGAAGGCCGGCGACAAGAGCCTGCTCTGCATCAGGCCGCAGCACCTCAGCCTGACGGCCGACAGCGAGCACACCAACCGCATCGTCGGTACACTCAGGGAAGTGCACTGGCAGGGCGAACTGACCCATCTCGTGCTCGATGTCGACGGCACGCCGGTGCGCGTCTCGGCAACGAAACTGCCCACGGCGTTGCCGGAACCCGGCGCCAGGGTGCCGCTGTTTTTCGCACCGGCCGACACGTCGCTGCTTCCGGAAGACGCCGGTGTCTGAGGCTGTCGCCATCCGCGCGCCGGCGATCAGGCGAGAGCCCGGCAAATTCTGGATCGTGCCGCCGGCGGCGCTGCTGGCGCTGCTGTTCTTCTACCCGCTGGCGCTGATCGTCCGGCAGGCCTTCCTTGACGACAGCGGGGTCGCCAATGTCGCCGAGATCATCCGTGTCCTGCATTCGCGCTTCTTCCTCAACGCACTGATCAATACTGTGACCATCTCGGTCGCCGCCACGGCCGGATGCCTCATCGTCGGCCTTGTGCTGGCATTGATCCTGGCTTTCGTGCCGTTCCCCGGCAGCGGCTTCATCGCCCGGCTGATCGACACCTTCATCGCGCTGCCGACTTTCCTGGTGACGCTGGCTTTCACTTTTCTCTACGGCTCCGCCGGCATGCTCAACACCGGGCTGATGGAGGCCTTCTCGCTGCCGTTGCCGCCGGTCGATTTCCTCTATTCTACCTGGGGCGTGGTGCTGGCCGAAGTCACCGTCTACACGCCCTTCATCCTGCGGCCGCTGCTCGCCGCCTTCTCGCTGGTCGATCGCGGCCAGATCGAAGCCGCAAGCGTGTTGGGCGCCAGGCCTTTCCGCATCGTCCGCCAAGTCATCCTGCCGGCCGCGGTGCCCGCGCTCATCGCCGGCGGCAGCCTCTGCCTGCTGTTGACCGTCAACGAATTCGGCATCGTGCTGTTCATCGGCGCCAAGGGCGTCATCACGCTGCCGCTGCTGATCTACGGCAAGGCGATCCAGGAATCGGCCTATCAGGTCGCCTGCATCATCGCCGTGGTCAACATCGCTCTGTCGCTCGGTCTTTTCGGCCTTTACCGCTTCGCCGCCGGCCGGTTGGGGGTCTAACCATGCTGGTCTGGTCGCGCCCTGGTCGCATCGTGCTGTGGGTGCTCTTCGCGCTGATCTTCGGCGTGCTGTTCCTGGCACCCCTGGCGGTCATTCTTTTGTCAAGCCTCGCCGACCAATGGAACGGGGTGCTGCCCAATGGCTTGACGACGGAGCACTACGCCGACGTCGTCAAGGGCGCGGCCTGGAATTCGGTCAAGGCGAGCCTCATCACCGGCTTCCTGGCCAGCGCATTGGCGCTGGTCAGCGGCACCTGGGCGGCCCTTTCGCTTCGCCTTCAGGGCGATGCCTTGAAGCAGCTGCTTGGCCTGCTCTTCTTCATTCCCAGCGCCGTGCCGTCCGTGTCTGTCGGCCTTGGTCTGCTGGTTGCGTTCAGCCATCCGCCGCTGCTGCTCAACGGCACGGTGGCGATCGTGATGATCGCGCATTTCGTGCTGATCTCGGCTTTCACCTTCGGCAACGTCTCGGCCGGTTTGGCACGGCTTTCGCCCGATTTCGAACAAGTGGCGTCAAGCCTCGGCGCGCGGCCCGCATACCGGCTCTGGCATGTCACGCTGCCTCTGCTGGCGCCTTATCTCGTCGCTGCATTCGGCCTGAGCTTCGCGCTGTCGATGGGCGAACTCGGCGCCACCGTCATGGTCTATCCGCCGGGCTGGGTGACGCTGCCGGTCTCCATCTTCAGCCTCACCGACCGCGGCGATATCTTTGCTGGTGCGGCGCTCACCATGATCCTGGTGGTGGCGACGCTGGTTCTGCTGCTCGGGCTGGAACGCGTCACCGCGCGCGCCACCGGTTCGTGAATTCTGAGGTTCAGGCCGGCTTGCGCTCGACGATGTAAATGTGGTCGGCCGCCAGCACGACTTCGCCGCGCTGATTGATCACCTCGCAGCGCTCGATCACCCGTCCTGAACCTGGGCGCTTTACGTCGTCCTCCTTGGCCGTGATGGTGGTGCGCGTGCGGATCGTGTCGCCGATGAATACCGGCTTGATGAAGCGCAGCCGGTCGTAGCCATAGGAAAAGGCGACGGGGTTGACGATAGCAGCCGTCAGCCCGATGCCGACCGAAAACACCAGCGTGCCATGAGCGATGCGCTGGCCGAACGGCGTCGTCTTCATGTACTCGGCATCCATGTGATGCGGAAAGAAATCGCCGGTGTGGCCGGCATGGACGACGAAGTCGGTTTCCGTGATGGTGCGGCCGCTGGTGAGACGCGTAGAGCCGATCTCGTAGTCCTCGAAATAAGTGATCTGTTCCATATCCTGCCTCACGGCCTTTCAGCGATTGGCGTCGCCGGCGCCGCACTCGATCTATAGGCGGCCTCCACCAGCGCCATGGTGTTCCATGCGTCTTCGACCGAGCTGACCAGCGTGTCATCTTCACCAGATGCAAAGCGCTGCACATTGGCCATACGCCCGACGAAGGCATCGGGAAACCAATCGCCGGCCAGTGGCACCGCGACCCAGTCCGTGCCGCCCTTCGGATAGATCTCGAGAACATCCGGCTCGCCTGCGGGATAATCGAGGTTGAGGCCGAGCTTCAGATAGGCAGCCCCTTCGGTGCCGCAGATACGGAACTCGCAGGCCTGGTGCCGCCGGCCGAATTTGTGGTCGTGGTTGATCGACAGCGCGCAGCGCACCGTGTCACCATAGTCGAGAATGGCGCTGGTGCGCGTCTGCGCCACCTTATGGTTGGGATGGCCGAGTGTCTTGGCATGCACCCCCTTGGGGTCGCCGAGCAATTGCCGGATCAGGTCGAGATAGTGGATCGAATGCATGGCGATCTCGACACGCGGCGCCTTGAGCAGGAATTCCCATAGCTGCCATGGTGTCGCCAGCGCCAGCCAGGCGTCGAAGTCGACGACCGCGCCGAGCCAGCCCTTGGCGATCGCATCCTTGAGCGCCAGCATCATCGGCGCGAAGCGCAACTGGAAATTGACCGCCGCCTTGAGGTCCTTGGCGCGGCAGATTTCGAGGATTTCGGTTGCCTCGCCGAGATAGTTGCCCATCGGCTTCTGGATCAGCGCCACCGCCCCGTCGGGCAGAGCCTTCAGGATCTCGGCGTGCCGTCCCGGCGGCGTCGCCAGGTCGAAGATCGCGTCCTTGACGGCCGCGGCTTCATCCACCGAGCGAAACGCCGTCACCCCCCATGTCTCGGCCAAGGTTTGCGCCTTGGCCTTGTCTGGATCGTAAAATCCGGCGACCGGGAATCCGGCCTTCTTGTAGGCTGGAAAATGCGCGTCGCCGACGATCGACCCGGCGCCAAAGGTGACGATCGGCCGGGGCTTCAATGGTCTTGGCCAGGATTGGACGAGTGAGGCAGGGTCGAAACCGCCCTCAATCATGATGGAAGACCTCGTCCATTGAAGCCCACCATTCGCCGTCCTTGCGGGTCGCCAACGGCTCCTGGCAGGGCATGCAGACCGCCCACCATTCCTGCGTCTTCGGGTCTGCGGCCATCTTGGCCATGTCGGTCGCATAGTCGGTGCCGTGGTATTCGAAGTAGCTGAACAGCAGGTTCTCCGGCCGCTTCAGGTAGATGGAGTAATTCTTGATGTTGCAGGCCGAGATCATGGTCAACACGTCAGGCCAGACCGCGGCATGCAGGCGGACATATTCCTCGACCTTTTCCGGCTTCAGACCGAGCATCATTCCCATCCGCTGCATGTCCGTTCCTCTATTTGGTTATCGCCGTGGTGAATTCGGCGATGCTCATGGCCTTCACCGCGTCCCAGTCCCAATCGATGCCGATACCAGGCTCGTCTGGCGCAAGCGCATGCCCATCCTCGATGCGCATGCGCTTGCCGGTCAACTGGTCGAGTTGCGGAATGTACTCGACATATCGGCCGTTCTGAACAGCGCAGGTCAGGCTGACATGCAGTTCCATCAGGAAATGCGGGCAGACCGGAATGTCGAAGGCCTCCGCCGCATGCGCGATCTTGAGCCAGGGCGTGATGCCGCCGATGCGGCCGACATCAACCTGCACGATCGAACAGGCTCCTTTCTGCATGTATTCGCGGAAGTGACGCATCGAGTAGAGCGACTCGCCGATGGCGATCGGCGTCGGTGTCGAGTTCGACAGCCGAACATGGCCATCGATATCGTCGGCGGGCAGCGGCTCCTCGATCCAGGCAAGGTCAAGCTCGCGCAGCCTTGCCGCGCGCCGGATCGCCTCGTCGACGGAAAAGCCCTGATTGGCGTCGGTCATGATCTCGTAGCCGTCGCCAACGGCCTTGCGCACCGCCGACAGGCGGGCGAGATCCTCCGACCCATGCGGCCTGCCGATCTTCACCTTCGAGCCGCGAAACCCCTTGGCCTTGGCGGCCAGTGCGTCGTCGACCAGCGCCTGCGTCTCGATATGCAGCCAGCCGCCTTCGGTCGTGTAGAGCGGACAGCGGTCCTTGGCGCCGCCAGCGAGTTTCCACAGCGGCAGGTTCTGCTTCTTCGCCCGCAGGTCCCAAAGTGCCGTATCGATCGCCGCGATGGCGATGGCGGTGATGGCGCCGATGGTCGTTGCATGCGTGGCGAATTCGAGATCGTGCCAGATCGCCTCGATCATGTCGGGATCGCGGCCGATCAGGCGTGGCGCGAGATGGTCGGACAAGAGCCGCATCACCGACGAGCCGCCGGTGCCGATCGTATAGCTGTAGCCGGTGCCGATCGCGCCGTCGGAATCGGTGATCGTCACAACAGGCGTTTCCTGGCTGACGAAGCTCTGGATCGCGTCGGTGCGCCTGACCTTGGGCACAAGGTCCACCATCCGCAGTTCTACCTTTTCGATTCTAGCCATGTCGGTCAGCTCCGCAATGTCTTTCCGGTGTCGGCGGCAAACAGATGCGCCTGCGACAGGTCGAGGCTCATCGCTACTCGTTCGCCCGACTTCAGCGGTCTCGGGTTCAGCATGCGCGACACCCAGTCACTGCCGTTGAATTCGACGAACACCAGCGTCTCGTTTCCGAGCGGCTCGGTGACGGTGATCGGCAGTTCGATCTGGTGCACGTCGGCGGCATCGCCGGAGCTGATGCCGTGTCCGGTCGGGTAGATATCGTCTGGCCGCAGCCCGAACACCACCTTGTCGCCGGTCGTCACATTGGCCTTGAATTGGTGGGGCAGGGGCAGCTTTTCGCCGCTGGCGAAAACCAGCTGGCCGTCATCGACCCGCGCCTCGTGCAGGTTCATCGGCGGCGACCCGATGAAGCCAGCGACGAAGCGCGTCGCTGGCCGTCGGAACACCTCGTCGGGGGTGCCGACCTGTTCGATATGGCCGTCGCGCATGATGACGATACGGTCGGCGAGCGTCATTGCCTCGACCTGGTCGTGGGTGACGTAGATGACCGTCGACCGCACCTTGGCATGAAGCTTCTTGATCTCGGTGCGCATCTGCGTTCTGAGCTTGGCATCGAGGTTGGACAGCGGCTCGTCGAACAGGAACACGTCTGGATCCCGCACAATGGCACGGCCCATGGCGACGCGCTGGCGCTGGCCACCGGACAGTTGCGAAGGGCGGCGGTCGAGCAGCGTGTCGAGGCCGAGGATGGCCGAGGCCTCGGCGACGCGCCGGTCCATGTCTTCCTTGGCAGCACCGGCGATCTTCAGCGAGAAGCCGAGATTTTCGCGCACCGTCATGTGCGGATAGAGCGCGTAGGACTGGAACACCATGGAGATGTTGCGCGAGCGCGGCGGCAGGTCGTTGACGACGCGTCCGCCGATCTCGATCGAGCCGGCGCTGATCTCTTCCAGACCGGCGATCATGCGCAGCGTCGTCGACTTGCCGCAGCCGGATGGGCCGACCAGCGCGATGAATTCGCGGTCGGTGATGTCGAGATCGATGCCGTGCACGATCTCGATATTGCCGTAGCGCTTGGTCAGCTTTTTGAGGGAAACCGTTGCCATTCTGTCAGCCTTTCACCGCGCCGGAGGTCAGGCCGCCGACGAGATGTTTCTGGACAATGTAGGTGAGGGTGAGCGCCGGGATGATCATCACCACGGCGAGCGCGCACATGCCGCGCCAGTCGATGGTGAACTCGGCCGTGTAGTCGAGCAGGCCGACAGGCAGCGTCTTGGCGCTGACTGATCGGGTCAGCTGCGAGGCCAGCGCGAATTCGTTCCAGCAGGTCAGGAAGGCGAAGATCGCCGCCGATGCGATGCCCGGCCCGGCAAGCGGGAATTCGACCTGCCAGAACGCCTGCCAGCGCGTGCAGCCGTCGATCTGCGCGGCCTCTGCGAGGTCCTTCGGCACCTGGCGGAAGAAGCCGTCGATCAGCCAGATGGTGAACGGCACGTTGAGCGCGACATAGGCGAGGATCAGCCCGAAATGCGTGTCGATGATGCCGAGCCGCACATAGAGGAAGAACAGCGGCAGCGACAGCGCGATGCCGGGCACGGTGCGCGTCAGCATCAGGCCGAGGAAGACGCTCGATTTGCTACGGAAGCGGTAGCGCGCGAAGGCATAGCCGCCGGCCATCCCGATGGCGACCGCTATGACCGTCGAGGTCACCGAGACGATCAGCGAGTTGCGGAAATATTCGATCACCGGGATGCCGCCCTTGCCGATGCCTGAGAACATGGCGACATAAGCGTCGAACGAGATCTCCTTAGGGATCCATACCGGCGGCTTGGCCATGATCTCGACGGTTGGCCGCAACGACGAGATGACGATCCAGAGACCGGGCAGACAGATGGTCAGCATCGCCAGGAACAGGCCGATCCGATAGACGATGCCCAGCAGCCGGCGCTTCAGGCGGGCGGAAGAATTCTCGTCCATTCTCAAGACGCCGCCCTTCACCACTCAGCACCGATCTGCGTGCGCGCCGCGGCGAGCTTGTTGAAGAAATAGACGGTGAAGGCGATCGACAGCAGGATCGAGAAATAAGCCATGGCGTTGGCCATACCCATGCGCCCGTCGCTATAGGCGGTGCGCGCCACCAATGTCCAAAGCAGCTCTGTGCGGCCCGCCGGTCCGCCATCGGTCATTATCTTGACGATGTCGTAGGCGCGCGCCACGTCGAGCGAGCGGATAGTCATGGCGATGTAGGCGAAGGGCATGACGAAGGGCCATGTCACATAGCGGAATGTCTGCCACGGCGTGCAGCCGTCGACGCGCGCCGCCTCGACCGGTTCCTTGGGCATGGCGAGCAGGCCGGCAAGGATCAGGATGGCGAAGATCGCCGTCGACGACCAGATCTCGGCGATCGAAATGGCGATGAACGCGAGATGCCCCTCGATCAGCCACGGTATGGCATCCCCGGTGATGCCGAGCGACTGCAGAGCGTTGTTCACCAGGCCGATATTGTCGTTGAACATGAACTTGAACTGGAAACCGACGAGGATCGGCGAGAACATCATCGGAAACATCATCAGCGTGCGCAGGATGCGCTGGCCGCGTGTCGCCTTCTCGACCAGCATGGCGAGGCCGAGGCCAAGCAGCATTTCTAGGTTGAGCGCGATGGTCAGCAGCAGCACGGTGCGCCCGAAGGCCCACCAGAAATCCGCATTGGACAGGATCGAGAGATAGTTCCGGAAGCCGACGAAGACGAAGAACGTCTCGGGCTTGGTCAGGCGGAAAGGCGTGAAGCTGGAATAAAGCGACAAAATCAGCGGCACCACGACGACCGCCGCCAGCACGATGATGGCTGGAAGCAGCAGCAGGAACGGCGCGGACGGCTTGAAGCCCTTCATAAGGATTCCGTGACATGTTGTTTTGGTTGTCGGCGTCCTCGTCGAACCAGGCGACGGAAGCACCACGCGGCGCACTCATTCAAGACGCGATCGCCTCCCCCAGTGCTGATGGGGGAGGCAGCCTTGGGAGTAGTGTTAGAGTTTACCGGCGTCCTGCAGAATCTGGGTCGCCTTGGCGGCGGCCTCGTCCAATGCCTGCTTGGAAGTCTTGTCGCCGAGGATCGCCGCCTGCAGTTCGGGATAGACGGCGTTCGAGATCTCGATCCATTCGGGCGTCTGCGGCACGGCGAAGGCGTGCTTGGCTTCTTCCTGGAAGGCGGAGAGAACCTCCTTCTTGTAGGGATCGTTGGCTGCCTGCTGCAGGTCCCAGTCCCAGACCGCGGTGCGGGTCGGCAGCGGGCCCGCGGCGGCCTCGAGCTTCTGGCTGTCCTCATTGGTCAGCCACCATACGAGCGATGCGGCGGCCTCCTTGTTCGGGCAGTTCTCGGTCACAGAGAAGCCATGGAAGCCGGACCAGCCGGTGCGCGTGCCGGACGAACCCTTCGGCGCGACCTTCACGCCGACATTGCCGGCGACCTTGGACGACTTCGGGTCATTGAAGAAGCCGGCCCAGCCCGGCCAGTCCAGGTTGATGGCGACGGTGCCGGAAGCAAAGCCCTGGCCGAGATCATCCCAGAGATAGTTGGTGGTTCCGGCCGGCACGGCCTTGGCCTTGTAGAGGTTGACGAACCAGTCGAGCGCCCGGATGCCGGCCTCGGAGTTGAAGACCGGCTTGCCATCCTTGTCGAGATATTCGCCGCCCTCGGCGACCACCATTTCATAGAACCGGCCGTTGATCGCCTCTTCCTTGCCGGCGAACTGCGTGCCGTAGAAATTGGGCGGGTTGGCGAAGAACTCGGCCTGGTCCGTTACTTCCTTCCAGGTGTCCGGCGGCACCAGGTCATAGCCGTATTTCGCCTTGAACTTCGCCTTGTTGTCGGCGTTCTCGTAGAGGCTCTTCTGGTAGTAGAGCGCCGAGACGTCGAACTGCGCGCGCGGCAGCATCTCGAGCTTGCCGTCGATGGTCGCCGCCTTGATCGTCGACGGGACGAAGGCGTCGATCTCCGACTTCGGCAGCAGCTTGCTGAGGTCGGCGTAGAGGCCCGTATATTGCGGCGCGAAGGACGAATGGTTCCAGCCGACGCACCAATTGGTGCTGCCCGAGGCGATGTCGGATTTGAGCTCCTTGTCGATGTCGAAGCCGTTCTTCTTGGTCAGGATGTTGACCTTGGCGCCAGTGGCTTTCTCCCATTCTGGAATGCGCTCGTAGAGCTTTTCATATTGCTGGCCGCCGATCAGCTTCACGTCGACGGTCACGCCTTCGAACTTGCCGGGCAGGTCGCCGGCAAGGGCAGTGCCAGCACCTGACGCAAGCACCAATGCACCGGCGCACACGCCGGAAAGCAGTCTGTTCATTTGGTTCCTCCCTGGGTGCGCCTTGGTGGCGACCGCAACTTATCCGCGTGACAAGAAGTGCTACATTCATATACAAACAAAACATTCATACGTACGTCAAGGCGAAATTTGTTTCCGACACCCACGTTCCTGCGTATATGAAGAATTAAATTCACTGGAGGGATACCCATGGACGACAGCGAAGACGAGCGCTACCGCGCGCCGGCGCTCGACAAGGGGCTCGACATCCTGGAACTGTTGGCGGGTGTCGACGGCGGCCTCACCCAGGCCGAAATCGCCAAGAAACTCGACCGCAGCCCCAATGAGTTCTACCGCATGCTCGACCGGCTGGTGCGGCGCGGCTACGTCACAAGGCTTGACGGGGATCGTTATTCCCTGACCCTGAAACTGTTCGGCCTGGCGCAGTTGCACGCGCCGGTGCGGCGGCTGGTCTCCTACGCCACACCGCTGATGCGCGAGCTGGCCGAGACCTCGCAACAGGCCAACCAACTTGTTGTTTTTGATCGCGGTTCCGCTGTCGTCATCGCCCAGCAGGAGGCGCCGAACTACTGGGGTATCTCGATCCGGGTCGGCTCCCACATCAGCCTGTTCGATACTGGTTCCGGCCACGTGCTGCTCGCCTTCCGCTCACCTGAGGAGCGGCAGATGATGATTTCCGAACACGTCCGCAGCACCGACAAGACCGCGCAATCGGCCGAATTCTACGCCCGCTTAGACCAGATCCGCGACCGCGGCTATGAGATGATGGCCTCGATGCAGACCGCCGGGGTCTATAATCTCTCAGCACCGGTGCGCGGTTCCGACGGCAAGGCGATAGCGGCGCTGTCGATCCCCTACATCAGCGTGATCAACACGCCTTCGGCACCGGATATGACCAGGACCATCGAGCTTTTGCTGGCCACGACCGGGAAGCTGTCACACCTGGCCGGATCGGCTGTCGGCGCGGCGGCATGAATTCTTATTTGAATGAAGAATTCCTCCGTGAGATGATTTGAAAATGCTGGAGGGAGGAGCCTTACCATGATCATCGACACCCATCTGCATCTCATCGATCGCTCGGCCCTGCGCTATCCCTGGCTTGCCGGTGTGCCGGCGCTTAACCGTGATTTCTCCTATGACGAGTACGCCGCGGAGGCGCGGCGTGTCGGTGTCGAGCGCGTGCTGCATATGGAGGTCGATGTCGATGCCACCGATATCGAGGCTGAAACCAAGCGCGTCGAAAGCCTGTCGCGGCAGGCCGGCAGCATGCTGGCCGGAGCGATCGCCTCCTGCCGTCCGGAAGAGGCCGACTTTGCCGCCTATCTCGAGCGGCAGCGGACCAATCCCTTCGTCAAGGGCTTTCGCCGCGTCCTCCACGTCGTGCCCGATGACCTGTCGGAAGCTGCGCTGTTTCGCGACAACATCAAGCGGCTTGGCGGCACTGGCCTGACTTTCGACCTCGTGGTGCTGCCGCACCAGATTCCCAAGGCCATCGCGCTGGCCGATTTGGCGCCCGACGTGCAGTTCGTGCTCGACCATTGCGGCGTTCCCGATATCAAGGGCAATGGCGAGCATCCCTGGCGCGACCATATGAGCGAGATCGCGCGCCGGCCGAATGTCGTGGCCAAGGTTTCCGGTGTCGTCGCCTATGCCGATCCCGGCAGTTGGACCGTCGACACCCTGCGGCCCTATGTCGAACACACGGTTCGTTCGTTTGGCTGGGATCGCGTCGTCTGGGGCAGCGACTGGCCGGTCTGCACGCTTGGTGGCGGCCTCTCGACCTGGGTGGCCGCGACACAGGCGCTGCTTGCCGGCTGCGGTGTCTCGGAACGCGACAGGCTGCTGTCGGGAAATGCCCGCAAGCTCTGGCGGTTGGAATAGTCGCCTTCAGATGGTAGTCGAGACGTGCCGTTCGCGGCCGTAGAGCGAGACCAGCAGCACGATGATGAGGCCGAGCGCGGCCTGTACCGCCGAGGGCTGGAAGCCGAGCCCGATCAGCAGCGTGTTGATTTCGGTCAGCACCAGCACGCCGGCGATCGTGCCGAGATAGCTGCCACGCCCGCCGACCAGCGCGGCGCCGCCGACAACGACGGCGGCGATCGTCTGGAACAGATAGGGCTGGCCGACATCGCCATAGGCCGAGCCGGTGAAGCCGAGCAGTAGCACGCCCGCGACAGCTGCGAAGAAGGCGCTTGCCGCATAGGTGACCATCCACATGCGAACGGGATCGATCAGTGCCAGCGGCGCGGCGCCCGGATTGCTGCCCAGTGCGTAGAGCCGCCGTCCATAAGGCGTTCGCTCCAGCACCAGCACGACGAATGCCGCCAGCACGACGAGACTAGGCACCAGCCACGGAACGGGCAGGGGGCCGGCCGATCCGCCGATCGATACGAAGCCGGAAACCACCGGTGGCGCGGAGCCTGACGGGAAACCGGCGGTCCACAACAGCACCAGCCCCTGCACGATCATGCCGATGCCGAGGGTGACGATAAGCGGCTGGATGTCCAAACTGCGCGAGATCAGGCCGTTCAGTCCGCCGATGACGAGCGCCAGCACGCCGACGAGGGCGCAGACGAGAAAGAAGTTCCAACCGTCACCGTAGAGCTGCGCCGCGACGACATTGGCGAAGCCGATGACGAAGGGGATCGAAAGATCGATCCCACCCATGATGACGACCAGCGTCTGTCCGATCGAGGCGACCGCGAGCAGCGAGGCCAGCACCAGCATGGCGCGCACCGCGAACGGCGCCGAATAGCCTGGAATGAGAATGGTGCCGGCAAGTTGCAAAAGCGCCGCGACGCAGAAAGCTCCGACGACGCGGGCATTGGTTGTCGCGAACAGATTTCGGCCGGCCATTTCAGCGTGCCCTCATGGCTAAACGTTCCTGCAGGGCGGTCAGCATCACGGCCAGCACCAGTATGGCGCCATAGGCGATCTGCAGCACGAAGGTCGAGACGTTGAAGGTCGTCAACACGCTCTGCAACAGGAAGATGTCGACGGCGCCGACAGCGGCGCCTGCCACGCCGCCACGTCCGCCGGCGAGGCTGACGCCGCCCAGCGCGACGGCGGCGATGGCGATCAGCGTGTAGGTCGGCCCGATATTGGGATCGGCGGAGCCGATCAGCGCGGTCAGCATCAGCCCGGCGCAGCCGCCTAGGATGCCCGCCATGACATAGGCGATGAGGCGCACGCGCGTGACATCGACGCCAGCGGTATAGGCCGCGCGGTCGTCGCTGCCGACCGCCATCAGCTGATCGTAATAGGGCGTGCGCCGCACCAGCCCCCAGCCGATGAACATCAATAGAAGAGGCAGCAGCGACCACGGCCCGGCCAGCGCCTTGAGCCATGCGGGCGCCGGACCGATCGGAGCCGGCAGGATCGTCAGCGTAATGCCGGTGAGGATCAGATAGGTGCCGAGCGTGGCGACGATCGGCTGGATGCGCACCACCGTCGCCAGGAAACCGTTGGCCGCGCCGACCAGCGCGCCAATGAGCAGGGCAGCCGGCACAAGCAACAGGGGCGACGAGATGCCGGCCTTGAGGAAAAGCACTTGGATCACGACAGCATTGACGAAACCCATCAGCGGCCCGACCGAAATGTCGATGCCGCCACGGCCGGCGAGAATCACCGGCGTCGAGGCGATTGCCGCACCGATCAAGGGAGCGGCCAGTCCGACCAGCGCGCCCCAGGACCCCGGCTGGAAGCGCGCCGGGCTGAGGATGAGATTGACCGCAAGCAGGATGATCAGCAGCACGACAGCGAAGCCGACGCTTCGCGAAATAGACGAAAGGCGCGGGTTCATGCAGAGCGTCCGAACATGGCTGTTATCACGCTATCGGTATTCATCGCTTCACCCGAGATTTCCGCGGCAACCTCGTTTTCCCTGAACACCAGCACGCGACCACAAAGCAGAAGAATCTCCTCGATCTCGCTGGACAGGATGACGAGCCCCATGCCGTCGGCGGCGAGACCGCGAAAGACATCATAGAGAACATGCCGGGTCGCCACGTCGACGCCGCGCGTTGGATCGTTGAGAAGCAGGATTGATGGCTCCAGCGCCAACGCCCGCGCCAGCAGTACTTTCTGCTGATTGCCGCCCGACAGCGTGGTGATCGGTGCATCGGGCCGGGGTGCCACGATCGAAAGTTTCTTGCGATAGACATCGTAGCGCGCCTTGCGCGCCGCCGGACTGATCAGGCCGAGGCGTGTATCGCGCGAAAGCGTCGCGACGGCGAAATTGTCGAGCACTGACTGCGTCGGGAAAATGCCGTTCGCACGCCGGTCGCGTGGCAGATAAGCGATGCCGCTGGCGACGGCCCTGCGGAACCCTGTGATCTTGTGCGACGAGCCGGGCACGGCCAACTCGATCGAGCCACCGAGCGGCGGCGCGAGGCCAGCGAGCATCTTGAGGAACAGTTCCTGGCCATGACCGTCGAGGCCGGCAAGGCCGACGATCTCGCCGGGAGCGATCAATTGCGTGATCGGGCTGGCTTCAGTCGCGATGACGAGGTCGCGGATGGCGAGCCCGCGAAAATCTGAGGCGGCGCGATCAGCCATGCGCCAACTCCGCTGCCGTGCGTGGCGCCATGGCCTTCAGCAGTTCCGCCGGTGTCGAGGCGCCGCGCTCTTCCGTGCGCACGACGCTGCCGCCACGCAGGATCGAGATGCGATCCGAAAGCGACATCACCTCGTCCATGCGGTGCGTAATGAACAGGATGAGGCAGCCTTCACCGGCCAAGGTACGCATCAGCGAGAACACGGATTCACGGTCGGCGAAGTCGAGCGCGGCGGTGACTTCGTCAAGGACCAGGATTTTGGGGTTGCGCACAACCGCGCGGGCGAGGACCACCAGTTGCTGGGCGGCGAGCGGCAGGCGACCGGCCTGTGTGTCGAGGGGCACGTCGGTGACGGCGAAGCGTTTCAGCGCGGCTGCCGCCCTGTCGCGGCGCTTATTGCGGGGCACCGTGCGCCGCAACAGGCCGTCGAGGCCGAGTAGGATGTTGTCCGTCACGCTGCGGTCCGGTGCGATCAGCACTTCCTGAAACACCGTGGCGAAACCTTGTGCCTGGAAGGCCGAAGGGTTGCTGCCTGAAAACGGCCTGCCCTGCAGAAGGATTGTACCGCTGTCCGGCTGGACGATGCCGGACAAGAGCTTGACCATCGTGCTCTTGCCCGAGCCGTTCTCGCCCAGGATGGTGTGGATGGTCCCCGCCCGGAACGCGATCGAAGCGTCCGCGAGCGCGACCGTCTCGCCATAGCGTTTGGACGTGTTTCTGATTTCAAGCATGCCGTGTTTCGAAGCTGGCAAGCCGACTCCCCTGAAAGGAGCCGGCTCGATGAGTTTGTCTGTCGCAAGCGTCACTTGGCGCAGGCGTCGGGCACCTTCGAATAATCCCAGCCCTTGGTCGGCGCCGGGTTGGAGAAGTAGGCGTCGAGCCATTCCTCCGGCATCGGGTCCTTCGGCGGGATCGGAAAGATCGAGACGGCATCCGGCATCATGCAGTCCTTATACCAGGCGCCGAGGTCGGCGTTGTGGACCGGCGGGATCGGGATCAGCAGCGTGTTCAGCTTCGGCTTCTGCCCGTCCAGCATACGCTCGCCGACGCGGAACAGCGTCTCGGCGGTCCAATGCGGCAGCACCGCATGGCCTTCGAAACGATACTTGTCCGGATTGGCTTTCCAGTAGCCCAAAGCGTCACCCGTGATCGAACCGGTGATCAGCGGCGCCGGCCGGCCGGCCTCGGCGAAGGCCTCGGCGACGACGCGGCTTTCGCTGCCGGTCGTCCACACCGCATCGATCGGCGCCGGATTGGTGGCGATCGCCTGCAGCACGACCGTCTTGGTGACATTGGCCGTCCAGTTGCCGTTGACGGTGCGCGCGACCTTCAGCTTCGCATCTTCCGCCAGCGCCTTATCCGCGCCCTGGCGCTCCTGCACCACGATCGGGTGGCCGGCAATGCCTTCGACCAGCAGGATGCTGGCGCCGTTCGGCTCGGCCTTGCCGATCGCCGTCATCATGTCATAGCCCCAGCGCGCATAGTTGGAATCGACATTGATCGCGTTCGGGCTGGTCACGGAGCCAGCAGCCGTGATGAACGGGATGCCGGCCTTGGCTGCCGCGTCGATCGCATCGTCGAGCGCCGTCGCCGAGCCCGGTATCGAGGTGATGATCGAGCATTTCTTGTCGATGAAGGCGCGGATCTGGTTGATCTGCTGGCTCGCGTCGTTGTTGGAATCCGACACTTCGAAGCTGGACACCGTGCCGTCGGCAATCAGCCCGTCGACCAAGCGTTTCAACTCCTTCGTGACGGTGACCCGCCAGGGGTTGCCCTGATAGGATTCCGAGTGGCACCATTTCCAGGGCTTCGGCGGCGGGGTGAAGTTGTCCCAGGCCGAGGGGAGCACCTTCTGCGGCGCGCCGCCATACTGCGCCTTGAGTTCAGTCGGCAGTCCGCCGATGACGCCTTGCACGTCCTCGGCAAGGGCGGTTGTTGCAAGTGAGGCCAGCGCTGTTGCGGCCAGCAAGCCGCCGATCATTCTGGTCATTGTGTTCTCCTCCGTTCGTTTCGTTCAGGCTCCTCCACCGGCAGCGCCGGAGACCCGTGCCGGAAAACTCTCCCGGAACAGGCGATTGAGTTCGGCAACAACCTGGCCGGCGGGATGGCCCGAGGTGATGCCGGAATTGATGCGGTCGGATGCGACCTGCTGGAACCCCATGTAGCCGTCATGGCGCGGCCGCACCCATGCGCCTTCAAGCGTCGCGCGCGTATCCCTGTAGAAATTGCCGGCGGCTTCATTGACGGCCCGGTCTTCCCAGGCAGCGGCATGGCCCGGCTGGCCACCGGCAGCGGCATAAGGACCGCGTTGGACGTCGCCGCTGGCGATCCAGTAGGCGAAGTCGATCGCGGCATCCCTGGCCTTCGAAAAGGCGGATACCGCGATCCCGGTGCCGCCGAGGGCCGAACCTACCGGGCCGCCGGAGCCGACAACGGGGATATCGGCGAAGGCCAGGCGATAGGTGCGAAACCCTGCAATGGCGTAGGAGACATAGCCATAGATCAGCGGGCAACAGACGAAGCGGGAACCGGCCTCCGCCACGCGTTCAAAAACGGCAATCGGATCCATCTCGAAACAAGCCGGATCGAGCAGCGCGGCAATCTCGCGCATCCTCTCGAAGACTTCGCTGCCCGTCTCGACATCGATCAGATCGCGCACCGGATCGGTGCCGCAGGGATGCCCGAGATTGCCGGCCAGCGTGTAGAATGTCATCAGGCAATGCGGTGGCCGCAGCGGCAGCAGCACACGGCCTTGCCGGGCGAGATCGAGCACCTCGCTCCACCTCGCGGCCGGCGCATCGAGCGCATCCGGCCGCCAGGCCTGCACCTGCGTCGCCGCATCGATGGGAAAGGCCCATTGCCGCCCTTGCCGGCTATAGCTCGGATAGGACTGGCCGACGCTGCCCGTCGCGAGCGCTGCGCGCTCGACCTCACGGCCCGCGACGTCGATGGGTTCGAGGCAGCGCTCGGCCGTGATCTGCCCGACATGTGGATGGTCGATGACGATCAGATCGTAGGCCCGCGCCAGCTCCTCGACCGGGAAGGATTCGAAATCCTGCAGCGAGCGCTTGTCCCATTCGATCGTGACGCCGGTCTTCTCTTTCCAGAGCAACGAGCAGGCGACCATCGGATCGTAGCCGCGTGGATGGCTCCAGGTCATGCCCTTGAGCGTCTGGGAACTCACAGGCCGAACTCCTCGCGGATTGCCACGCTGTGCTCGCCGATGCGTGGCGCCGCGCGGTCGACCTTGGCCCTGATACCATTGACCCTGAGCGGCGAACTGGTGGTGAGGATGGAAACATCGTCCTCGCGCGTCACCGTCTGCAGCATGTCGAGAGATTGGAATCCTTCGCTCGCCAGCATTTCCGGCCAGGTCAGCACCTTGGCGCACCAGATGTCGGCCGGCTCCAGAATGGCAAGCCATTCGTCGATCGTTTTGGTGGCGATCCGCTGCGCGATGATCGCCTTGATGTCGTCGCGGGCCGTAAACCAGGATGCCGGCTTGTCGCGATATGGCGCCAGTTCGTTCAGCGACAGCAGATCGGCCAATTTCGGGATCGGCGTCATGGCGATGGCGAGGTAGCCATCCTTGGCCGGATAGACGCCGTAAGGCGCCGACAGATAGGCGTGCGCGCTGCGGAAGCTGGAGCGCCTGGGCAAGCGGCGACCGTCATTCAGATGCGTGGTCAGCACCTCGAACTGGAAATCGACAAGCGCTTCCAGAAGGCTGGTCTCGATATGGCTGCCCTGGCCGGTTATGCCGCGCCGCACCAGCGCGGCCAGGATGCCTTGCGCGCAGGCAGCGCCCGCCAGCATGTCGCCGATGGCGAGGCCGAACGGCACCGGCCCCTGGTCCTCGTCGCCGTTCAGCCACATGACGCCGGACCGCGACTGCGCCAGCAGGTCCTGGCCGGGACGTCTGACCCAAGGGCCTTCCTCGCCATAGCCGCTGATCGAGGCATAGACGAGCCGCGGGTTGATCTTGCGCACGGCCTCGTAGTCGAGGCCGAGGCGCTCGATGACTCCCGGCCGGAAATTCTGGATCAGCACATCCGCCTTGGCCAGCAATCCGCGCAACGCCTTAAGATCCGCTTCGTTCTTCAAATCGATGGCGAGGCTTTCCTTGGCCCGGTTGATCGCATGGAAAATGGTGGAGTCGCCGCCGATCTCGGTGTCACTGAGATAGAGCCGGCGCGACAGGTCGCCTCCATCAGGACGCTCGATCTTGATGACGCGGGCGCCGAGATCGAGCAGCCTGAGCGAGCAGTAGGGCCCGGACAGGAACTGGCTCATATCGACGACGACCAGACCGGCGAGCGGCAATTCGGCTGCCATCTCTATTTCTCCGTCTTGCCGACGAAATCGGCCGGGTTGCGGTACTTCACCGTCTGCAAATGCTCGCAATAGAGGACAAGCTCGCCTTCGCCCTTGAACACTTCGTAGCTGGCGCGGATCAGCCCCATCTCCTTGTAGCGGGGCTTCTTGTCGAGATTGGAACGGATCGAATAGATCGTGTCGCCAATGAAGACAGGCTTGATGAACCGCAACTTGTCATAGCCGTAAGAAAAAGCGTTGACGCAGTTGGTCGCGACCAGCCCGAGACCCGCCGAAAAGACGAACGCGCCGGCGATCAGGCGCTTGCCGAAAATGCCTTCGCTCTCGGCAAACATCTGGTCCTGCACATAGGGGTGGATGTCGAGAACCAGCGTATTGAAAAGATGGCTGTCGCCTTCCGCCATCGTGCGCCGCAACGAGCGGATCTTCTGGCCGACCGACCAATCCTCGTAGAACCAGTTCTCCGCGTTCCACACCGGCAAGGCGGCGTGCTCTTGAGGCATGTTTTTGGGGTATGTCGAAGCGACGCCGACAGTGGGGGCGAAATCATTCATGAGTGATGGCTCCGGCGCTCTCGCAGGAGGCTTCGACCAATCGTTTGAACACGCCTCAAAGCGGCCGAATGCACGACGTCTCCTCCCGTCAATCTTCTTTTGTAAATAGTATTTTCACATATGGGGTTGCGTTGCAAGCGAGGACAAGCGAAATTTTGATCGCCCCGAGCGTCCAGCATCGGCGGGCAGGGGAGGAAAATCATGAGCAAGGATTGTCTGGTCTTTGTCGGCAGCCTGAACCGCGAGGCGCCCTATTTTCAGGGCGCGCGCGGCGTGGGCCTCGGCGTCTACAGTTTCGACGAGCAAACGCTGGAAATCCGGAAACTGGCCGAAACCAATGACGTCGACAACCCGACATTCCTGTCGGTCACCTCGGACGGTTCGCGCATCTACGCCAATTCGGAAGTGTTCACCTGGCGCGAGGGAACTGTCTCCGCCTACGGCTTCGATCGCGCCTCGAATAGGCTGAGCTATCTCAACAAGCAGCCCTCGCTCGGCAGCATCACCGCCCACAACACCATCACCCGTGATGGCACGAAACTGCTTGTCGCGAATTACGGGCTGGGCGAGGGCGGTCCGGACCGCGCTGTTGTTGTCTATGGTTTCGACAGGGATGGCGCGCTGTCCGCGCCGCTCGCCAGCGTTTCACACAAAGGCACCGGGCCGAACGCGGCGCGGCAGGAGCGCTCGCACGCCCACAGCGTCACCGAAACCATTGCCGGTGGAACGGCCATCGTTGCCGACCTCGGCATCGACCGGCTGGTTTCCTATCGGATCGGGCGTGATGGCAACCTCACGAAGTCAGCCGAATCCGCTTTGCCGCCGGGCGCCGGCCCGCGCCACATTGCCCTGCACCCAAACGGGCGCTTCGTCTTTGTCATGAACGAGCTGGATTCGACCGTGGTGTCGATGGCGTTGGACCAAGCCAGCGGCAGGCTTTCGGTCATCGACGCCAAGCCTGCAGTCCCGGCCGAGGTTCGCGACAGCAACCACTGCGCCGATATCCAGATTTCGCCGGATGGGCGTTTTGTCTACGGCTCTAACCGTGGCCACGACAGCGTCGTTATCATGGCCATCGACCAGGACACTGGCGCATTGAGCCTCATCGGCTATGTCCCCTGCGGCGGCGCCACGCCGCGCAACCTGGCGATGACGCCGTCGGGCGGCCATCTGTTTTCCGCCAACCAGAACGCCGACCGCATTTCGATCTTCGCGCGCGATGCCGATAGCGGCATGCTGACCGACACCGGGCGGGCCGTCGAGATCGGCACGCCGATGTGCGTCAAGATCGTCACTTGAGCACCGGCAAAGCCGCCAATTTTTGTGGTCAAAACAGCGGCCGAAGGCGATGCCGGATCAAGCCTGCTGGATTGCCGAGAGCTTCCAGTTCGAGCCATTCTGGCGCGTGAATGTCCACAGTTCGGTCGTCTCTGTCGGATGATCTTCGTCGCCTTCGACCACCTTGCCGCTGGCCCGTTCACGCGTCACGTCGCGCGACTCGTAGCGCAGCGCGGCCGTGGCATAGTCACGGTCATCCTCGCGCCAGCTTTCGGCGATGTCGGCCTGCAGCAGGGTGACATCGGACACGTCGTTCCTGAGACCCTTCTGGGCATTGTCGGCCAATTCCTCCGACAGATAGGACACCATTTCGGGGGTCACCAACCGGCGCAACGCGGCATGGTCTTCGCGGCCGAAGGCTTCCTGCACATCGGTCAACAGCTGCTGGAAGGCATCGAGATCCGTCTGGGCCAGCGTGATCTCCTCGGAACCGGTGGCCGGGGAGCTTCCCCCTGAGCCGCCGCCGAAACCGGGAATCGTGAAGGGGCGTGCCGTGTCCGCATCATTTGCGCGGTTTTCAAACCGCGAAGCCTGGGCATTGCCGGCTCCAGCAAGCGCGGGGGCGGGACCACGCGCGGATTGCGACCGGAAGAACCTGATGGCCAGCATGATCGCGCCGCCGATGAGCAGCGCCTGAAGCAAGAAGCCGAACATGCCGGCCAGGCCGCCGAAGCCTTGGCCGAGCAGCAGCCCGATCAGGCCGCCGATAAGCAGGCCACGCATCATCGTTCCGCCGAAGCCGCCAAAGAGACCGGGTCTCTGAAGCCCGGCTTGCGGCTGCCGGGCCGGAGTGTTCACACCGGTGTTGGGCGTCATCGAACGTTCGACCGGCGCGGTCGGCGCCGGCGCGGTTCTGGTCGGCGGCGCCGATTGGAACGTACGCGTGCCGCGACTGCCGAAGCTGCCGCCGCGACGAGCCTCGGCATGATCGATCGCGACCATGGAAAATGCGAGGAACAAACCTGCAAAGAGAGCGGCAAATCGGCTGGTGCGGGAATTCATCGGCGTGGACCTTTGTCGATGCGGTTTCGGACTTTTCCGGCAAACGCCGGCCCTGCAGGGGCCGGCCTCGCACGGTCAATCGAACAATTCTTCGAAGAATGACTTCTTGCGCTTCGGATAGCGGTGGCCATGCGAGCGCGAGTAATCGTCATCGCGGCCCTGGCTATATTGCGGCTGAGTGAATGGTGCAGGCTGCGGCTGCGGTGCGGGCGCCGCGTCCTTGCTCGAACGCTCGATGATCTTGTCGAGCTCTCCGCGATCCAGCCAAACGCCGCGGCATTGCGGACAATAGTCGATCTCGATGCCTTGGCGCTCACTCATCACGAGCGCGACGCGGCAGGAGGGGCAAACCATACCAAGCAGGGAAGATGTCATCAGGGGCTCCAAACCTTTTTAAAGTGAGCCCGCTCGACCGAAATGATGGAAAGGGGCCCGTTATAGCGGTCCGACATCACGGCCGCTGATAGCGGCAGTCAGAGGGGCCCGGCCCGCAACCCGGATTTAGGATGGGAGAGCCGGGCCTTCAAGGGCGTCGCAAGAATGATTTGTCCGCTATCGCCGACATGATCCTGCTTCAAGCGTTCTGCAGCCGCGCTGACGCCGGCGACGGCTACGGCTTGAGCATCACCGCGATGTTGCCGGACGGTGCCGCCGATCCGCAGTCGAAGACACTTCCTTTAAGGTGTAGCATTCCGGTGCCATAGATGGCTGACGGGATATGCGCATCGCAGGAGAGACGGTTCATGACCAAAGGTTCAGATCTGTTCGTGGCGGCCCTCGAGAACGAAGGGGTCGAGCGGATTTTCGGCATTCCGGGCGAAGAAAACCTCGACATCGTCGAATCAATCCGCCGCTCGTCGATCCAGCTGATCCTGACCCGCCACGAGCAGGCGGCCGCCTTCATGGCCGCCACCTATGGCAGGCTCACCGGCAAGGCAGGCGTGTGCATCACCACACTTGGCCCGGGCGCGCTGAATCTGACCACCGGCTCGGCCTACGCGCTGCTCGGCGCGATGCCGATGATCATGATCACCGGCCAGAAGGGCATCCTGTCATCCCGGCAGGCACGCTTCCAGATCGTCGACATCGTCGCGGCGATGAAGCCATTGACCAAGCTGTCGCGCCAGATCGTCTCGCCGAAGATGATTCCCTCGCTGGTACGCGAGGCCTTCCGCGTCGCCCAGGAAGAGCGCCCCGGCCCCGTGCATCTGGAACTGCCGGAAGACATCGCGGCGGCCGAGTGCGAGCCGGTCGCGCTTGTGCCGACGCACCCGGTCGACCTGCCTCTGGCCAGCCCGGACGCGCTCGATCGCGCCGGCCGCATGATCATGGAGGCCAAGCGTCCGCTGCTGATGTTCGGCGCGGCGGCGTCACGCCCGCGCGTGACCCCTGATATCGCCCAGTTCGTGCTGCGCACGCAAATTCCCTATTTCACCACGCAGATGGGCAAGGGCACCGTGCCCGGCGGCACCGAACTCTACATGGGAACGGCGGCGCTCTCGGAGCGTGACTATGTACATGAGGCCATCGAACAGGCCGACGTGATCATCACCATCGGCCACGACACGGTCGAGAAGCCGCCCTTCATCATGGGCGCCGAGGGACCGAAGGTCATCCATGTCGGTTACCACTCGGCCGATGTCGAGCAGGTCTATTTCCCGCAAGCCGAGATCGTCGGCGATCTTGGCCCCTCACTGGCGCTGCTGGCCGATCGTGTCGAGGGCAAGATCCCCAACGCGCGGACCCTGTCGCCGCTGCGGGAAGGCATTTTGAGCCGCATCGCCGCGCGCGCCACGGAAGACCGCTTCACGCCGCAGCGCATCGTGCACGACGTGCGCGCCGTGATGCCGGCGGACGGGATCTTGGCCCTCGACAACGGCATGTACAAGATCTGGTTCGCGCGCAACTACCGCACCCGCATGGCGAACACGCTGCTGCTCGACAATGCGCTGGCCACCATGGGCGCGGGCCTGCCGTCGGCGATGATGGCGGCGCTGCTCTATCCCAACCGCCGCGTCATGGCCATCTGCGGCGATGGCGGTTTCATGATGAACAGCCAGGAGTTGGAAACCGCGGTCCGGCTCAAGCTCAACCTCGTCGTCCTGCTGCTGGAAGACCATGCCTACGGCATGATCCGCTGGAAGCAGGCGGTCGATGAATTTCCGGATTTCGGGATGACCTTCGGCAATCCGGATTTCGTCAAGTACGCCGAGGCCTATGGCGCCAAGGGGACGAGGGTCGATGCTATCGCCGACCTTCGGCCCGTGCTGGAGCAGGCATTCGCCGGCGGCGGCGTGCATCTCGTTGTTTTGCCTGTCGACTACTCCGAGAACATCAGGGTGCTCGTCGACGAATTGCGCGAGCGGCTGCCGGCGCCGCGGTCGACCTGACAGTTGCCGATCAAGACGGCTGCGCGGCGTGGACAAAGTCCCGATCGCCGCGCAGCCGGACGTCCTATAGCTTGCAGTAAGGCGTTACCGGGGCGATCGTGCCGAAATCCTTGACGATCTCGTAGCTGATGCCGTCCGCCGCCGCCTTGCCGACATAGGAATGGCAGAGCGTGTGATTGTTGCTGGCATCGACGCGGATCTTGCCTTGCGGTGCATCGAACTCGATCGTCGGCAGTGCCTTGAGCACGTCGTCGTCCTTCAGCGATCCGGCCTTCTCGGCGGCCAGCGCATAGAGATGCAGGCCGTTATAGCCGGCTTCGCCGATGCCGTTGACCATCTTCTCCTGGCCGAATTTTTCGCGGAAGCTCGAGATGAACTTCTTGTTGACCGGGTTGTCGAGCGCCATCCAGTAGGGTTGCGGCGCATAGGTGCCGGCCGCTACGCCGGGCGGCAGCGCATCCTTGTTGAAGACTTCGTCGAGCGGCGCGATCAGCGGCTGCTTGATGTCGAAGCTGCGATATTGCTTCAGCTGGGTGACGGCGTCGTTGCCGACCACCATCGACCAGACGACATCGGGCTTCAGCGACTTGATCTTCTGGAAGGCCGGGCCGAAATCGGTGGTCCCGAACGGATAATAGTCGGCGCCGATGATCTTGCCGCCGGCCTTCTCGTAGGCAGCCGTGATCGCCTCTGTCATCTTCTGCGGCCAGGCATAGTCGGAAGCCATGATGTAGATCGTCTTGCCGAGATTCTCCGCAACCCACGGCATCATCGGGTCGACCTGCTGCATCGGGATCGGTCCGGTGGCCACGAAGTAGCGGTTGCACTCGCCACCTTCGAAATTGGTCGGATAGAAGAACAGCTTCTTGGCTTTTGACGTCACCGACAGCGTCGCGCTGCGCTCGGGCGAAATGATCGTGCCCATGATCACGTCGACCTTGTCTTCGTTGAGGAGCTTGCGCGCCTTGTCGATCGAGCCCTTGGTCGTGGTCTGGTTGTCCTCGATGAACAATTCGACCTGACGGCCGCCAATGCCGTTGGCGGCGTTGAGTTCGGCGGCGGCCAGCTTGTAGCAATTGAGCAGCGTTTCGCCGAGGATCGCCTGCAGCCCGGTGATCGGGATCGACAGGCCGACCTTGACGGTGTCGGCGGCGCGCAGGATCGACGGCGCGCCGACCATCGCGAAGGCGGCGGCTGCGCCGCCGGATTTCAGGACAGTTCTTCTGCTTATCATCGTTGTGTTCCCTTCCAGTCCAGGCGCACCCCATGCACGCCTTACAAAGCCAAGAGGTCTTTCAGCAGGGTCTCGTCGGCGAACGCCTCCGGCGTGCCTTCGTGCACGATCCTGCCCTTCTCCATCACCAGGCAGCGGTCCGCCGCCTTGAGAACGAGATCGAGATTCTGTTCGACGAGGACGATCGCGATGCCGCGCTCGCGGGCGATGCGCGGCACCAGTTCGGCGATCGACTGCACGATGTTCGGCTGGATGCCTTCCGAGGGTTCGTCGAGCAGCAGCACCGACGGCAGGCCGCACAGCGCGCGGCCGATAGCCAGCATCTGCTGCTGGCCACCCGAAAGAGTGCCGGCGACCTGCGCCTCGCGTTCGCGCAGGATCGGAAAATAGCCGAAGATGTCGGACGGAATGCCGCCGTCGCCGCGATCCTTGGCGGCGCGGGTGCCGACTTCTAGATTCTGCCGCACGGTCAGCTGGTTGAAGATGCCGCGTCCCTGCGGCACATGCGCGATGCCCGCGCGCGCCCGGCGGAAGGCCGCAGCGGTCGTGAGATCCTTGTCGCCGAGAACCACCGCGCCGCCGCTTACCTTCAAGCCGCCGGCGATGACGCGCAGCAGCGTCGTCTTGCCGGCGCCGTTGCGGCCGAGCAGGCCGACGACTTCGCCCGGCGCGACGTTGAGGTCGATCCCGTTCAGCACCGGAAGCAGGCCGTAGCCGGCCGAAACAGCCACTGTCCGCAGCATGGTCAGCGCCTCCCCAGATAGACGTCGCGGACCATCTCGTCGCTCTCGATGTCGTGGAAAGGACCGCTGCGCAGCCGCCGCCCCTGATGCAGCACCAGCGTTTCGCAGTTCAACGCCCGCACGAAGCGGATGTCGTGCTCGACCGCGACGACCGAGAACTCGCCCTTGAGCCGCAACAGCATTTCGGCGGTCGCCATCGTCTCCTGCGGTGTCATGCCGGCGGTCGGCTCATCGAGCAGCAGCAGCCTCGGTTCGATCGCCAGTGCCATGCCGATCTCCAGCCATTGCTTCTGGCCGTGCGCCAGCGCGCCGGCCAATGTCGTGGCGCGGTTGCCAAGGGCGACCAGTTCCATCAACTCGCCAATTGGCCTGACGGGCGAGGGCGCACCCCACCTTGCGACCTTGAGATTGTCCTCGACCGACAGGCTGGGAAAGACGGAAGGAATCTGGAACTTGCGGGCGATGCCGAGCCGCGCGATGCGATGCAGCGGCAGGCCGGCAATGTTGTGGCCAAGGAAGCACACGCTGCCACTCGTCGGGCGAAGCGTACCGGTCAGCACGTTGAGGAACGTACTCTTGCCAGCGCCGTTCGGCCCGATGATGCAGCAGAGTTCCTTGTCGCGGACCGTCAGGTTCAGCCCTTCGAGCGCTTGGAGTCCGCCGAACCGGATACCGACGTTTTCGGCCTGGAGCAGGACATCGCTCATTGCGCCTGCCTCCGGCCTCTGAACAGGCTCTTCAAGCGCGCGTAGATCGACAGGATGCCGTCGGGCAGCACGAAGACGATGATCACGAAGACGCAGCCGAGCAGAAGCGGCCACAGGCTTGGGTTGAAGCTGCTGATGGTCTGCTGCGCACGCTGGATGACGATGGCGCCGAGCACCGGGCCAAGCAGCGTGCCGCGCCCGCCGACAGCCACCCAGACGATGACTTCGGTCGACAGAAGCAGCCCGGAGAGGTCTGGCGCGACCAGCCCGGCCATGCAGACATAGAGTGCGCCGGCAAGCCCGGCGATCGCCGCCGAGAGGATGAAGGTGACGAGCAGCCGCAACGGCGCATTGTGGCCGAGCGCGGCCGCCCGGACTTCATTGTCCTGGATGGCGGTCAGCACCGTACCCCAGCGGCCACGACTGATAGACCACAGCGCCAGCACGACCAACGCCACGATGGCAGCGACGAAGATATAAGAGGGCAGGTCCTGGCTGAGGTCGACATGCAGGCCGCCGACATCGAACGCGATCGGCGGGATGCCGATCAGGCCGCTGTCGCCGCCGGTGACCGAGCTCCAGGAGACGGCGGCCTGCTGGCAGATGACGCCCATGGCGAGCGTGACGATGGTGAAGTAGCTGCCGCGGATGCCGCCGAAGAACAGGAAGTAACCGATGATGGCGGCGACGAAGGCAGCACCGGCCACCGCGCCCATGACGCCGAGCAGGCTGCCAAAGGGGATCGCATCGTTGAGCGTGACCAGCGCCATGATGTAGCCGCCAATGCCGAAGAAGGCGGCATGCCCGAAACACAGAATGCCGGTGCGGCCCCAGAAGAAGTCGAGGCTCGCCGCGAACAGGCCGAAGATCAGCGCGTCGCGGATCACCGTCAGCTGGTAACCATCGGCGATCAGGGGATAGGCGACGGCGAGCGCCGCGCAGACGGCGAAGATCACCAGCCAGTTGCGATCCCGGGCGATCATCGCGATGCCCCGTTGAACAGGCCGTTGGGGCGCAGCCGCACGGCGACAATGGCCGCGAGCAGCACGATGGCTTGCGCCAGCGAGGGCGAGATCTGGTAGTTGAGCACACTGGTCAGTCCGCCGACGAAGACGCTGCCGGCGACGAGACCGCCGATCGAGCCGACGCCGCCGACGATGACGACGAAGAAGGCATTGGCGAGATAGTTCACTCCCATCTGCGGCAGCACGATCGCCAGCGGCGCGACCAGGCCGCCGGCCAGTCCGGCGATTGCCGCCCCGAAGGTGAAGGCGATGGCGTAGGTGCGTCGCGTATTGATGCCGACGCCCTCGGCCATCTCGCGATTCTGGATGACGGTGCGGATATCAAGCCCGAAGGACGTGCGGTTGATCAGCAGGATGACGCCGAGCAGGGTCAGCATGGCAATCGCGATCAGGATCAGCCGGTACGCCGGATAGACGGTGAAGAACAGGTCGAGCGTGCCTTCGATCGGTGGCGTCACCGGCTTGGCGCCAAGACCGAAGGTCAGTTCCAGCCCTTGCTGCAGGATGAGGCTGACGCCCCAGGTGGCAAGCACGGTCGAGACCGGTCGCGAATAGAGATGGCGGATGATGGCGAATTCCAGGATGCAGCCGACCACCGCGCCGGCAATCGGTGCGGCGGCCAACCCGACCCAGAAGGAACCGCCCACGCTCTGGATGAAATAGACCGCGAAGGCGCCGACGGTGACGAACTCGCCATGCGCCAGGTTGGTGACGTTCATCAGGCCGAAGCTGATCGCCAGCCCGAGCCCGACCAGCATCAGGATGCTGATCAGTGTCAGCGCATTGAGCAGCGTGGTGACGACAAAATCCATCGCGTCAGGCCGCGCTGGCGAGGCGTTGGCGCAGGCCGGCGACCAAGCCTTCGGCGGCATCGATCACATCAACCTGATGCGGCTGCAACTCCTGCCCGGCCCATTCGTCGATATGGTCCGACAACGGGTCGATCACCTCGGTGCGGTGATTGGCCAGCGTCTCGATGACGGCATGGCCGCAGAACGGCACATAGCCTTCGGAGTAGCCGCCTTCATGGGTCATCATGAGCCGTCCGTTCGAAACTTCGGCGGCCAGCGCGACCATGCGCGCCGCGAGGCGCCGGAAGCATTCGCTGTTCAGCATCATGCGGCCGAGCGGGTCGAAGCCCGAGGCATCGAAACCGGAAGCGACGATGATGAGGTCCGGCTTATAGGCGCGCAGCGCCGGAGCGACGACGCGGTCGAAGGCCGCCTCATAGGCGCCGGTCCCGCTCCCGGCCGGCAGGGGGATGTTGATGTTGTAGCCTTCGCCTTCGCCCTTGCCATTGTCGGCCGCCGCGCCGCGCCCGGTCGGGTAGAGATTGTCCTGATGCAGGGAAATCGTCAGCACCGAGGGGTCGGAATAGAACACCGTCTCGGTGCCGTTGCCGTGATGCACATCCCAGTCGACCACGGCGGCGCGGCCGAGCAAGCCTTCATGCTGCAGACGGCGCACCGACACGCCGATGTTGGAGAACAGGCAGTTGCCCATCGCCTGGTCGGGTTCGGCATGATGCCCCGGCGGCCGCGCCAGCGCATAGGCATTGTCGACGCGGCCAGTCAGCACCGCGCGCATCGCGGCATAGGTGGTGCCGGCGGACAACAAGGCGATGTCGAAACTGTTGAGGCCGATCGGCGCCTGCGGCCCGGCGAAGCCGGAGCCACGCTCGCTGAGCATTCTGATGTCGTCGACGTGGCGTTGCGTGTGGACGCGCAGGAGGTCCTCTACCGACACCGGTTCTGGAATGATCGGCACCAGATGGCGCACCAGGCCGCTGACCTGGATGAGGTTATTGAGCCGGCGCTTCGACCCGGGCGATTCCAGATGCCGGCCAGGCTCCACGAAACGGCCGGGAGGCATCATGTCGGCGCTGGAGCCGGTGTCATGCCACATCAGCTGTTCGTGAAAAACGTAACCTGTCGCCATCCGCAACGTCCCCTAAAAACAAAGGGACGCTAGCAGGCTAATGATCGCGTGGCCCGACCCTAAAGAGGGGTTGTGCCGGATGTCTATGCCCCTCCTTTCGGAGGGGGTCGGAGGTTTGCGGCGGCCTGCGCGGCACGCACGGCCTGGACCCGGTTCGACACCGAGAGTTTGCCGAAAATGTTCTTCAAATGCCATTTGACCGTCGTCTCGCTCACCGACAGCGCGACCCCGATATCGCGGTTCGACATGCCTTCCGACAGGCAGCGCAACAGTTCGGATTCGCGCTGGGTGAGTTGTTCCTTCTCGGCAGCCGGCGCGGCCGGCTTGCGCGTCGCCACCGGCATCGTCTGCGCGGCGTCGATGATGCGCGTTGCGTAGGCTGATAGCGACGGGTCGGTCTTTGCCTGAGCCGCGCGCAGCCGCATCAGCCCTTCGACAACAGGCCTGCCCTCGTCGACGAAGGAACGGATGAAGCCGGAGGGCTGGGCAAGGCGTAAAGCTTCCAGGAGATGGCGGTCGGCCTCGCGCTGGTCATGGCCGGCGCTCCTGGCGCGCAGGATCAGCGCCAGTATGTGGCGGCGCATGCGCCCGCTGCTTTTCGTTCGCTCCAGCAATTCGTCGAAAATCGCCGCGGCCGCCGTGTAGGATTTCTCCGCCGTCAGAAGCCTGCCCTCGGCGAAGTATTCGAACTCGTTGGCGACGGTGGGCGCGGCCTCGCTCTGGTCGCGGCGATGTTCGTCGAGCAGCTTGCGCGCTTCCGGGGTGCGGTTCTGGTCGATCAGCAGCCGGATGCGGTCGTGCACCAGCACCGAGGCGAGGCGGCGGTAGACGGAGCCGCGCACGCGCAGGTAGACGCGCTCCAGCATATCCAGCGCGGCATCGCCCCGGCCGGTCAACTGCAGCACGCGGGCATAGGTCGGCACGCTGGCCAGGGGATAGACGATGACCGCTGCGCCCTCGATCAACGGCCCGAGATTCTCGACCAGCGTCAGCGCCTCGCCGGATGCATTGGTCTCATAGGCAAGTTCGGCAAGCAGTGTTCCAGCGAGCGCCTCGGCATAGGAGTTCGCGCCGATCCGCGTCCTCGCCTCGATAATGGCATTACGCAGCAGCCGCTCGGCGGCGGGCAGGCGTCCGGCCGAGCGTTCGATGACGGCCATGTAGCAATTGGCGATGGTGACGCCGAGCAGGCTGCCGCTTCGCTCATGCGCCTTGCGCGCGGCATCCACCGCCGCACGCGCCCCTTCGAGGTCGCCGAGCGCATAGAGATTGTAGCCGATAACGTTGGCGGTCGCCCCTTCCATGAACCAAGCATCGGGCGCGATGATGCGCAGGGCGGCCAGCGCGGTGTCCCGCGCATCCTCGAACTGTTCCAGCGTGCTGTGCACGGCTGCATTAAGGACGGCGAGCTCGGCTTCGATCGAGGTGCCGGTCAGCGTGCCCGGATCCTTGCCATCGGTCGGCCCGGTCTCGACAAGCTTGCGCGCATTGGCGAGCGTCTGCTGGGCGATCTCGGGCTGGCTGCTGTGCACCGCCAGCCACAGCACCACGAGTTGCAGCCGGATGCGCTGCTCGACCAGTTTCCTGGGGAGCAGCGCCAGCAGCTGGCGGACGTAAAGCAGTTGGCACTGGGCGATGAGCTCAAGCGCGTTGTTCTCGACGAACACCGCCGCGCGGGCCTGGTCGCCGGCGGCCAGAGCGTGCCCGATCGCCTCGGTCAGCATCTTGCGTTCACCGAACCATTCCGAAGCCGCAAGGTGCAGCGGCGCGATCCTCTCCGGTTCACGCCGTTCCATCTCGCGGCTGAGGAAATCGCGGAACAGATGATGATAGCGGAACCAGCGCCGCTCCTCGTCGAGCGGCACCAGGAACAGGTTGCGGGTCTCGATCTCGGCGATATCAGCCTCGGCGTCCGCCGCGCGCAAAACCGCCCGGCACGCCTCGGCGCTGAAGCGCTCGAAGATCGAACTGTGGAGCAGGAACTTGGCCAGGGCCGGCGGCAGCCCCAGGAACACTTCCCCCATCAGGAAGTCGGCGACGTTGCGGTTGGCGCCGGTGAAGTTGCCGATGACGGTTTCTGGAGCATGCGCGGCGCTGAGCGACAGCGAGGCAAGTTGCAGGCCGGCAGCCCAGCCTTCGGTCCGCGAGCACAGGGTCTCCACCGTGCCGCTGCTGACGCTGAGGCCGAGCTTGTCGTTGAAGAACGCTTCGGCTTCGGACGAGGCGAAGCGCAGATCGTCGGGGCCGATTTCGAAAACGTCGCCAAGAACCCTGAGCTTGCCCAACTGCAGGTCGGGCAGGTTGCGCGAACCGATGACGAAGACGACATTGGCCGGCGCCTGCCGTGTCAGCCGCTCCATGAACCGCTTCACCGCCGGCGCTTCGATGGCGTGGTAGTCGTCGAAGAACAGGGTGATGTCGGCGTCACGCGCCGCAAGCCCCGCCACAAGTGCCGCGAGCACGACATCGAGCTGCGGGATCGGGCTCGACTGGAAGGCGAGGTCGAGCTCGGCCGGGCTCTGGACGAGGTGGCGCAACGCACCCACCAGATGCGACAGGAAGGCGCCTTCGTCATTGTCCGTCGCCTCGCAGGACAGCCATGCGGTCAACCGGCCGTGGCGCGCGACTTCCGCGGCCCACTGCGTCATCGTCGTCGACTTGCCGAAGCCGGCGGGCGCGGCGAACAGAACGATGCGCGTGTCGACATGCCGCTCCAGCTTCGACAGGATGGTCTCGCGCCGTACCCACCGGCGATGGTGGGGCGATGCCTGGCTGGCTGGTCGCGAAGACGGTCTCATCTGACGCCGGGCATCCATTCCGTTTCGATCAGCGGGATTTGCGGTGCTGCATCGCGTGGCAAGGTCCCCTTTATGCGGGGATCGTCGGTGATTTCGAAACCCGCCGCATACGGTTCAAATCCGCACGCCCTATAGAAACCGATGACGCTGTGATGGTCTATGCTGCTGGTGTGCAGCCAGATACGGCTCGGGCCGAGCCGCCATGCCTGATCGAGTACGCCCGCCATCAGCCGCTTGCCGAGACCTCGGCCCGTCAGGGACGGGAACAGGCCGAAATAGGTGATCTCGATCTCGTTTTCATCGGCTACGCGGAATTCGGCCATGCCGACATGGCCACCACTTTCATCATGGCCGTAGAAGAGATGCTGGCGAGGGTCGGAAAAATGCGTGGCGATTTCGGCGTCCGACATTTCGGCGGCGCGATCCCACAGCCAGGGAGCGCCGATCTCGAGGAAGGTCGCGCGGTAGGAGGCAATCTCGGGCTTTGTGATGCGGGTCATTGCCAACGGTCGGGCGAGACCCGGCACCGGCGCGCGCGTCTCCATCCACGTCACCGCATTGACGATCTTGCCGGCCGCTATGCGCCGGTAACCGGACGCGAGATCGGTGACTTCATCCGGCAATGTGCCCTCGGTGACCAGCATTTGTCCTCGATCTTCCGCCGCGCCGCCTTGCCGGCCTGCAAGACGCTGATGCCAACCCTGTGCTCGCCTGCCAAGAGGTTCCATAGGTGGGTTATGATTTTGGCCCGCCTGTCTCTTGCATTTCCAGGGAATGGCATATGAGATATGATACACCATCCACGGGAAAGCGGAACATCATGCCTGAGCGTATTGCCGACGAAGCCATTTTGCGCGCGGTTGACGACGGCTTCACGCGGCAGGTCGCATTCCTGGCGGATCTTGTACGCTTTCCCTCCCAACGTGGCGAGGAGCACGCCGCACAGTCCTTCATGGCGGCGGCCTACGAGGCCGATGGCTACGCGGTCGACATGTGGCGCGTCGACGTCGACGCCATCCGCGGCCTGCCTGGTTTTTCGCCGGTGGCGGTGTCCTATGACGATGCCTTCAATGTCGTCGCCACCCACACGCCACGAAACACGACCGGCCGCTCGCTGATCCTCAACGGCCACATCGATGTGGTGCCGACCGGACCGCTCGACCGCTGGGCCCGTGACCCCTATGATCCGGCGATCGAGGATGGCTGGATGCATGGCCGTGGCGCCGGCGACATGAAGGCTGGCCTGTCGGCTTGTCTCTATGCGCTGGCCGCCTTGCGCAGCCTTGGCTATCAGCCGGCCGCGAAAGTGTTCCTGCAGTCGGTGGTCGAGGAAGAGTGCACCGGCAATGGCGCGCTCGCTTGCCTGCAGCGTGGCTACCGTGCCGACGCCGCCTTCATTCCCGAACCGCTGGAACCGCGATTGATGCGGGCACAGGTCGGGCCGATCTGGTTCAGGGTCGAGGTCGACGGCGACCCGCAGCACGCGTCGGGCGCCTTCTCCGCCGGCGCTAACGCCATCGAAAAGGCCATCGTCATCATCCAGGCGTTGAAGCAGCTGGAAATAGTTTGGAATGCGCGCAAGGTGGATGATCCGCATTTCTGCGATCATCCGCATCCGATCCGCTTCAACCTCGGCAAGATCGAAGGCGGCGAATGGACATCGAGCGTTCCGGCGCGCTGCGTCTTCGAGATGCGGGTCGCGACCTATCCCGGCCAGAAGCTGGAAGACGCCAGGGCCGAGCTCGAAGCCTGCATCGCCGATGCGGCCCGGGCCGATCCATTCCTGGCCAATCGCCCGCCCAGGATGACCTATAATGGCTTCATGGCCGAGGGCTATGTGCTGGAGGGCGCCGACGAGATGGAAGCCGTGCTGCGGCGCAGCCATACCGCCGTCTGGGGCGAGCCGCTGCAGGAGCATGTCACCTCGGCGACGACCGACGCGCGTTTCTTCGGCCTCTATGCCGATACGCCGGCGATCGTCTATGGCCCGATCTGCCGCATGCCGCATGGCTATGACGAGGCGGTCGATCTCGATTCGGTGCGCAAGGTCACCCAGACCATCGCACTGTTCATCGCCGAATGGTGCGGTCTCGAGCCGATCGATCCCGAGGTGAGATCATGAATGCGTCGGTCCCCGATGCTTTCGGCGAAACGCTCGCCGAGGACGCGCCTGACGTTTCGATCGCCGACGCGTTGGCCCTGTTGCGTCGACACTACGGGCTGACCGGCACCGCGCGTCCGTTGCCGGGCGAACGCGACCACAATTTCCACATCCAGACCGAAGGCGAGGGCGAGTTCGTCCTGAAGGTCTCCCATCCGGCCGAAGAGGCCGACTTCACCGACTTTCAGAACAAGGCGCTCGATCATATCCTCGCGGTCGACCCGACCTTGCCGGTCCCCTCGGTGCGCAAAAGCCTTGAGGGCGATGCGCAGTTTGCGGTCAGCATCGAGGGATCGCCGCAACGCATCATCCGGCTGGTCACATATCTGCCCGGCCAGTTGCTCTCGCGCTCGCCAACGTCAGCGGCGCAGGATCGCAATCTCGGTACCTTCCTCGCCCGGCTTGGTCGAGCACTGCGCGGCTTCTTCCATCCGGCCGCCGGCAGCGACCTGCTGTGGGATATCCGTAAGGTGGCGAAGACGCGGCCGATGCTGGCGTATATCCCCGATGCTCGCCACCGTGCCATGGTCGAGCGCGTCATCGACGCCTTCGAGGAGCATGCGGCGCCGGTCATCCCCGGCCTGCGCGCACAGATCGCCCACAACGACATGAACTCCTACAATGTGGTGATGGACGCCTCGCGGCCGGAATTGGTGAGCGGCATCCTCGATTTCGGCGACATGATCCATTCGCCGCTGATCTGCGACCTCGCCATCGGCGCCGTCTATCGCTGGCCGGCGCAAGGACATCCATTGGCGCCGGCGGCGCGCTTCGTCTCCGGCTATCAATCGGTACAGCCACTCGAGCCCGAAGAGATCGGCATTCTTTTCGATCTGATCCGTGCCCGCCTTGCCCTGATCGCCAATATCGCCGGCTGGCAGGCCGAACGCTTCCCGGCCAAGCGCGACTATGTCCTGCGCCTCATCACCGAGGTCTGGGCCTCGCTCGAACGGCTGGACGGGCTGTCGTCGGCGGACGCCCGCCGCTATTTTCTCGATCATTCCAATCCGGAGTAGATGCTCGTGTCCCAGTCCTCGCCCGCAAATGCCCTTGCCGACGCTAGCACGTTGGCATCCGAGCGCGCCCTGCTTGAACGCCGCGCCAGGCTGCTTGGGCCGACCTACCGCGCCTTCTACCGCAACCCGATCCATCTGGTGCGCGGCAGCGGCGTCTGGCTCTATGATGCGCAAGGGCGCAAATTCCTCGATGCCTACAACAACGTCGCTTCGGTCGGGCACTGTCATCCGCGTGTCGTCGAGGCATTGTCGGGTCAGGCCGCCACGCTCAACACCCATACCCGCTACTTAAGCGAGATCATCCTCGACTACGCGGAAAAGCTGCTCGGCACCCTACCGCCTCACCTCGGCCACGCCATGTTCACCTGCACCGGCAGCGAGGCCAACGACCTTGCCATCCGCATCGCCCAGCATTCGAGTGGCGGCACTGGCGTCATCATCACCGACTTCGCCTATCATGGCGCGACGATCGCGACCGCGCAGCTGTCGCCGGCGGCGGTCGGCTCAAAGGGCGTGCCGGCACAGCACAGGACCGTGGCAGCGCCGGACACGTTCCGCGACCATGGCCGCGCCGCGCATGATTTCGCCAGGAATGTCGCCGCCGCCATCGAGGATATGCGCGCGCAGAATATTCGCCCGGCGGCGCTGCTGCTCGACTCGGCCTTTTCCAGCGACGGCATTTTCTTCCCCGATGCTCCTGTCATGCGCGAGGCGGCGGATCACGTCAGGATGGCAGGCGGCGTCGTCATCGCCGATGAGGTCCAGTCCGGCTTCGGCCGGCTTGGCCAGGGCATGTGGGGCTTCGCCAACTACGGCCTCGAGCCCGATATCGTCACCATGGGCAAGCCGATCGGCGACGGACATCCGATGGGCGCGGTGATCGTGCGGCCTCAGCTCGTCGCTTCGTTCGGCTCGAACACCGGCTACTTCAATACGTTCGGCGGCAATCCGGTCGCCGCTGCCGTCGGCATCGCTGTCCTCGACGTGATCGAAGGTGAGGGGCTGATCGAGAATGCACGGATGGTCGGCGCCTATACGCGCGACTTGCTCGATTCCTTGCAAGGCCGCCACGGCATGGTCGCCAATGTCAGGCACAACGGCCTCTATTTCGGCGTCGAGTTGACGGCGGGGGGTGACGAGGCGTTGGCTGCCGGCAAGACCTCTTCCGTGGTCGAAGCCATGCGCGAGGATGGCGTGCTGATCTCGTCGTGCGGTCCGCGCGGCAACGTCCTGAAAATCAGGCCGCCGCTGCCGTTCGCCCGTGACAACGCCGAGCAGCTGGCCGAGACGCTCGATCGCGCGCTGTCGAACTGGTGATCGGGACGCGCGCGTGCTGAAGCTCGAACATCAAACCCTCAATGACCGCGCCTATGGCGCGCTCAAGCAGGAGTTGATTTCAGGCGGCTTCAGCCCGGGCCAGACACTGGTCATCCGCAAGCTCGCCGAGACCTTCGGCATCTCGACGACACCGATCCGCGAGGCGCTGCAAAGGTTGGTCGCCGAACGGCTGCTCGAGATGCAGAACAACCGCTCGATCATCGTACCCTTGCTGTCGGCCCCCGCCTTCGAGGAACTGACCCATATCCGCATCGCGGTCGAAGGGCTGGCGGGTGAGATGGCCGCGTCGCGATTGACGGAAGACGGGTTGGTGGACATACAGGCGACGCTGGCCGGCATGCAGCGCGCGATCGAGGCCGGTGACGCCAAGGCCTATCTCTCGCTGAACGAGGCGTTTCACTTCGCCATCTACCGGCATGCCGGCGCGCCGATCCTTTTGAACATGATCCGCGACCTTTGGGGCAGGGTTGGGCCTTATCTGAAGCTGCTGATGCGGGCCGATCGCTACATTCCGCGATCGAACGATGCGCATCGCAAGATCGTCGATGCGCTGGAACAGCGCGATGGCCCTGCTGTCCGGGCTTCTCTCGAACGGGATATCACCATGGCGGCCGCGGTTCTTTCCGAAAATCTTCGCACGGCGCATTGATCGCGCGGCCGGCGCGGCCGGCCTATGCCTTCTCGTCCATCCGGTCGCGCAGCATGCTCCAGCCGAGAAGCAAGTTGGGCGCGTGCCGCAGCAGCGCATGGAACGGAATTGCTGCCGGCGGTGCAAAAGGCAGCGGCAGCTCGCGGGCATCGGTTCCAGCGGCCCAATTGGCTAACACCTTGCCCATGGCAGTCGTCATGGCGATGCCGCGCCCGTTGCAGGCACGGCCGGCGATCAGCCCGGGACCAAGGTCCAGGAGGTGCGGCAGGAAATCCGGTTCGACGGCTGCCATTCCCGACCAGCTATAGGCAACCGGCGGCAGGTCTGGCAGATCGAGGTGCTCGGCGAGCCGCCGCCAGATCGTTTGCGGAACGCGCGTATCGGCACCGGCGCTCAGAATATGCATGCCGCCGCTGATCAGCCGGTTGTCGGCATCGAAGCGGAAGGTGAAGAGATTGCGCCTGGTGTCGCCGACACCTTGCCCGCCGGGAAGCAGGCGCGCGCGGGTTTCGAGTGGCAGGGGCCTGGTCGCGATCTGGAAAACCTTCAGCGGAAAATAGGTCCGCTGCAGCGTCTGAAAGGGCGGCCCGGAATACGCGTTGGTGGCAATCAGCACCTTGGACGCGCGCGCCGATCCGGATGGTGTCTTTAGCGCCCAGCCATCGGCTATGCGGTCAACCGATGTAACACGTGTCTGTTCGAAAATCCGCGCGCCGGCACGTTCCGCCGCATCGGCCAATCCCCGTGCATAGGCGACCGGATTGATGACGCCGCCCGAACGGTCCATCCATCCTCCGACATAGCCGCGCGCGCCCGTCAGCGCTTCCACCTCCTGCCGATTGAGGGTTACGGCAGGCCGGCCGCGCAGGGCCCATTGTCGCGCACGTGACTGGACTTTGTCGAAGGCGGCTGGCGAGTGCGCCGGCTGGATCCAGCCGTTCTGCACGGCGTCGCAATCGATGCCGTGCTGCCGGATCAGGCCGAAGACAAGGTCGGCACTGCCGGCGGCGAAATCGATCAGCCTCTCACCGCGCTCCGGCCCGAGATGCGCGAGGATGCTGTCCGGATCCATCTTGGCGAAATTCGGCACGACGAAACCGGCATTCCGGCCCGTCGCGCCCCAGGCGATGATTTCGGCCTCCAGAACGGCGACGGAAAGTCCCTTTCCAGCGGCGTGCAGTGCGGTCGAAAGGCCGGAAAAACCGCCGCCGACAATGGCGAGGTCGACTTCGAGATCATCACTCAGTGCCGGCCGCTCGCGATGGTGGCGACTGATGGCGTGCCAGAGCGAAGCGCCGCGCGCCTCCTGCCGGACCACGGCATTCATGAGCTCGAACTGCTCTTGGCCGCGGCCAGTTTCGGCCGCTTGCCGAAGCGAGGCCGCCGTGGCCTGTCGCCGAACAGGCCGTTCGGCCGAATCAGCAGGATGACGCAGAGCATGACGCCGATGGCGACGATCTGCAGCGAGGCGGCGCGCGCCTGCTGCTCGGGCGGGAACAGCACGCTGGTCAGCGTGCCCGACCCGGCCCAGATCGCCCAGACCAGGATGCTGCCGATGACGGCGCCGAGATTGCTGCCCGAGCCGCCGACGATCAGCATCACCCAGACCTGGAACGTCAGGATCGGCAGATAATTATCCGGTGCGATGAAGCCGGTGAAATGCGCCTGCAGAGCGCCGGCCAGCGCCATGATGGCGCCGCCGACGGCGAAGGCCTGGACGCGATAGAAGCGCGCGCTCTTGCCGAGCGAAATCGCCGCCCGCTCGTCCTCGCGCAGCGCCTTCAGCACACGGCCCCACGGGCTGCGCGACAAATGCTCCAAGGCGAGATAGGCGATCAGTGTGACAGCCGAGACGACGGCAAGGTTGGACAGGTTGAACAGCAGCGGCGTCTCGGCCAGGCTACCGAAGGGGCGCGGGATGAAACCGATGCCGAACGGTCCGCCGGTCAGCTTCTGCGCGTTGAGCGCGACCAGTTGCACGACCACGGCGACGCCGAATGTGGTGATAGCCAGATAGTCCGACCTGAGGCGTAGCGTGGCCATTCCGGTAAGTGCCGCGGCAAGGCCGCCGACGATCATGGCGCCGAGCCAACCGACGAGGAGCGGCAGGCCGAAACCGCCCAGCCTTGCGGCGTCATCTGGCGTGGTCAGCAGTGCGGACGTATAGGCACCGATGGCGACGAAGCCGGCGAGGCCGACATTGAACAGGCCGGTCAGGCCCCATTGCAAATTGAGCCCCAGCGTGACCAGCGAGAAGATCAGCGCGGTTGTCAGGAAGAAGGCGCCATAGCCGACGAGATCGATCATCTTTCCCTCACGCCAAAGAGGCCGATCGGCCGCACGAACAGCACCGCCATCAGGATGATGAAGGAGACGGCGGCGCGCCATTCGGCGCCAATCAGCTGTACCGCGCCGGCTTCCGCAAGCCCGATGATCAACCCGCCGAGCACCGCGCCCGGGATGCTGCCGATGCCGCCGAGGATAGCGGCGGCGAACATCGGCAGCAGCATGTCGAAGCCCATGAACGGGCGGATCTGCACCAGAATGCCGATCATCACGCCGGCCACGCAGGCCAATGCGCCGCCGACGATCCAGGTGACGCGCACCACCTTGGCGACATCGATGCCGACGACGCGCGCCAATGCCGCGTTCTGGCTCAAGGCCTGCATTGAGCGGCCGGTCTGCGTGCGCGTCATCAACAGATGCACGCCGAGCACGAGGATGGCGGTCAGCAGCAGCAAGGCGATCTGGTCAGGCGTGATGCGGATGCCGAAGCCGACCGGCATGGCGATCTGGATGGCCCGGCTGAAATAGGTCGGCCGCGAGGTGAAGATGAATTCGAGCAGGCTTCGGAGTGCCATGGAAGCGCCGAAGCTCGCCATAACCACGATGATCGCCTGGCCTTGCGAGCGCAGCCGCGAAAACAGCACCTTGTCGAGCAGCAGCGCCAGCAGCGCGGTGAACGCCATGCCGATGACCAGCGCAACGATGAGCGGCCAGCCGAAGGACAGCGGCGCGATCGGCGCCACCTTGCCGAACGTCGCGCCGATGGCGCTGACCACGGCCAGCGTCGCATAGGTCCCCCAGGCCATGAAGTCGCCATGGGCGAAGTTGGAAAAGCGCAGGATCGAATAGGTGAGCGTCACGCCGATGGCCCCAAGGCCGATCATCGAGCCCGTCAGCAATCCGTCGACGATGAACTGCAGGCTCATGCCGCGCCTCCATTCCCGGCGTGCGACGTCTTTTCCGCCTTGAGCGGGCGCTGGCCGAGATAGAGTTCGGCGACGACCGGGTCGTTCCAAAGTTCGGAAGCGATGCCTTCGTGGCGGTCCTTGCCCTCGACCAGCACATAGGCGCGGTCGCCGATGGCAAGGGCTGCCTTGGCATTCTGTTCGACCAGCAGGATGGTGACGCCGGACCTGCGGATGCCGGCCAGCATCTCGAACACCATGGAGACGAATTTCGGTGACAGGCCGGCCGACGGTTCGTCGAGCACCAGCACCTTGGGGTGGACGATCAGCGCCCGCGCGACGGCGAGCATCTGCCGTTGCCCGCCCGACAGATTGCCGGCCGCGGTGCGGCGCTGGCGGACGAGGTCGGGGAAGGCGGCATACATTTCCTCGATGCGGGCAGGGATTTCCCGCCGCTCGAGGATGCCGCAGGCAACCTTGAGATTGTCCTCGACCGACATCAGCGGAAAGATGTTCTCGGTCTGCGGCACGAAGGCGAGGCCAAGCCGCACCATGGTATGGGCAGGTGCTGCGGTGATATCCTTGCCGTCCAGGAACACGGTGCCCCCGGTGATCGGGACGAGGCCGGCGATCGCCTTGATGAAGCTCGACTTGCCGGCGCCATTGGGGCCGAGGACGACGACGATCTCACCCTTGCTGACGGTGATCGAGGCGCCGCGCACGATCGGCACGCCGGGTTCGTAGCCGGCTTCGAGATTGCGGACATCGAGGACGGTCTCGCTCATGCCGCGCCTCCGAGATAGGCTTCGATGACGCGCGGATCGCGGGCGACTTCTTCCGCCGTGCCTTCGCTGAGCAACTGGCCGCTCGCCATGACGAGGACGCGATGGCAGAGCCGAGTCACCATGTCGATGTTGTGCTCGATCAAGAGGAAGGTGATGCCGCGCGCATTGATGTCGCGGATGCGGTCGATGATGACTTCCAGAAGCGTCGCGTTGACACCGGCCGCCGGTTCATCGAGCAGGATGATCGCCGGATCGGCCATCATGACGCGGGCGAGTTCGAGCAGCTTGCGCTGGCCGCCGGAGAGCACGCGTGCCGGCTCATGCGCGAGGTGGGTGAGGGTGACGAGCTCCAGCAGTTCGAGCGCTTTCGCTCGGGCGGCTTTTTCCTGCGCCGCCACCCGCCACGGCGTGACGAAGTTGGCGAGCAGCCTTTCGCCGGCTTGGCCCTGCGCCGCCAGCATGATGTTTTCGATCAGCGTCAGATTGGGCAGTGGGCGCGGGATCTGGAAGGTGCGGCCGAGCCCGCGGCCGATGCGCAGGTGAGCGGCCTCGCCGGAGACGCGCGTGCCGTTGAGCAGGATATCGCCGCTGGAGGGCAGGATGCTGCCGGCGAGCAGGTCGAACATGGTGGTCTTGCCCGCTCCGTTCGGCCCTATCAGACCAAGGATTTCTCCAGCTTTGACGTCGAACGAGACGTCATTGACAGCGACGAGACCGCCGAAACGCCGCACGACGTTCCTTGCCGTCAGCACCGGCGCATGGGTCTCTCGCCCTTGCCGTCTGGCTGCCTCGCTCATCAGACCCTCTGGCCGAAGACGGTCGTCGCCGTCTCCTGATTTTTGATTTGTGATCACACTTGCTTTGATCACGATATTCGGCTTTAATTTCCTCCGCAAGCCGAAAACCGGCCGAGAACGGAATTCCATGCAAAAGGCTGCCGTCGAAAAGAACAACGAGGCGATCGCGGCCCAGCTTGCACCGGTCGGTCGCGAGACCGTGCAGGATCGCGTCTATTCCGAATTGCGACGCGCCTTGATCGGCGGCCTGTTCGAGCCGAGCCAAGTGCTGACCATCCGTGGGCTGGCCGATGCGCTGGTCACCTCGACCATGCCGGTGCGTGAGGCGCTCGGGCGGTTGATCACGGAAAAGGCGCTGGAGGCGTTGCCCAATCGTTCGGTGCGCGTGCCGCCAATTACGCTGGATCGCCTCGACGATCTCCTGCGCGCCCGCATCCTGATCGAGGGCGAGGCGATCGCGCTGGCGGCCGCCCGCATGGGTCCGCGCCAGATCGCCACCATCGAAACCATTCTGGCCGAATGGGACGAAATGCGGGCTTTGAAACACAAGAAGGATGTCGACCGCGAAGTGACGCTCAACCAGAGCTTTCATTTCGAGATTTACCGCTCCTGCGGCTCGGCTGTTCTGATCCCGATGATCGAGAGCCTGTGGTTGCAATCGGGCCCTTGTATCCGCGTCGCCATCTACGCCTTCTCGGAAGCCGGCGAGGTCGACACCGCCCAGTATCACCGCCGCATTGTCGAGGCGCTGGCCACGCAGGACGCACAGGCGGCGCGCGACGCGCTGGTCGCCGACATCAGCCGGCCCTTCACCTTCCTGCGCAGCAAGCTGCAATCCGCGGCTGGGAAAGATCAGACATGACCTCCATCCGGATCACCGAACCACACTCGAAGCTTTCCGTCACGGCTGTGCTGCTGCCAGCGAAGGCGCCGGAAAACGCAGACTTCCTCACAGCGTATCTCGCCACGCCACGCGTCGTCCCAGGCATCCATGCGATGTGGACCGGACCTGAGATTTCCTGTCCGGTTCCATCAGCCGATCTCGAGGGGCAGCCCTATGCCCGGCCGCTGCCGGCGGAGAACGCCACGCTGACGCCGCAGCCCGGAGATATCGTGCTGTCCTACGTGCCGCCGCGCATGTGGGGCGGCAACCCCAATGCGATCTTCGACATCGGCCTGTTCTATGGGCAAGGGGCGCGGCTTCTGTTCCCGATCGGCTGGCTGGCCGGCAGCGTGGTGGCACAGGTGGTCGCCGAGGAGCGCGAACAGTTCGCGGCCGCCTGCGGCGTCATCCGCCGCAACGGCGGCTGCGATGTTACTTTCAGCCTGATGGAGGCCTGACATGGCTGACGACGGTTTCGAACTCTTCGATCTTCGCGTCGAGGCGGTCGTCCCCGAAGGCAAGCCGATCTATTGCGGCGCCAAGACCGGCGACTATTTCGAGCTCAAGGGCGAGATGCTGTCAATGCCGGCAGGGCAAGGCTTTTCGATCTATTCGCTCGCCGCCGTGCTGCCGCTGCTGGCGGCAAAACAACGTCCGACCCACCCGAACGACTGGATGACCTCGGACGCCGAGATCGCCTGTCCCGACCCCAATTGCGCCAGCAGGCTGCGGATCGTCAGGCTGGCCAAGCGGCGCTTCAGCCATGCCGAAACCACGGCCGTGCCGCTGCCGAAGGAGAATGACCCGACATGACCGCCAAGACCTTCGAGCTCGGCCCAGGCTACACGATCTCGCGCGTCATCCGCGGTGGTTGGCAACTCGCCGGCGGCCATGGCGCCATCGACCGCAGCCAAGCGGTGACCGATCTGATCGCCACTTTCGATGCCGGTATCTGGACCTATGACTGCGCCGACATCTACACCGGCGTCGAGGAGCTGATCGGCGCCGCGCGCCTGCGGCTGGCCAATGAGCGCGGCCTCGATGCGGCGGCCAAAATGAAGGTGCACACCAAGCTGGTGCCCGACCTGGAACGGCTGGCCACAATCAGCCGTGACTACATCAGAGGCATTGTCGACCAGTCGCTGAAGCGGCTGAAGACCGAGCGGCTCGATCTCGTACAGTTCCACTGGTGGGACTATGCGCAACCTCGCTATGTCGAAGCGATGGGATGGCTCGACGAGCTTCGGCGCGAAGGCAAGGTGCGCAATCTCGGCACCACCAATTTCGACACGCCCCGGCTTGCCGAAATCCTGGCCGCCGGAGTCCCGCTGGTCAGCCAGCAGCTGCAATATTCGGTGCTCGACCAGCGGCCTGCGCACAGCCTCGCCGCACTTGCGAAGACAAACGGCGTCAGCTTCCTCTGTTACGGGTCGGTGGCCGGCGGCTTCCTCAGCGACAGATGGCTCGATGTGGCCGAACCCGCCACGCCGCTCGAAAACCGCTCGCTGGTCAAATACAAGCTGATCATCGATGATTTCGGTGGCTGGGAGCTGTTCCAGCAGCTGCTCCGGACGCTCAAGGCCGTCGGTGATCGCCACGGCGTCGACATCGCCACCATCGCCAGCGCCTGGGTGCTGGAGCAACCGCAAGTGGCCGCCGTAATCGTCGGTGCCCGCAACCAGGCGCATGCGCTGGCCAATGCCAAAATCATGGATATCGAACTCGATGCCGAGGACCGCGCGCGGATTGCCGCTGTCATAGCGCGGGGCGCCGGCCTCGAGGGCGACGTCTACACACTGGAACGTGACCGCAATGGCCGCCATGGCTCGATCATGCACTACAATCTCAACGCGGGCCGAGTTTGAAAACCATGGACGCCAAGCTGTTTTCGCAGGCCAGCGCCGAGGTTATCGACCTGCACCGCTTCTTCGTCGATTGGTTCGTCGCCGCGCGCGCCGACAGAGCGGATTTCGGCCGCTTCGAAGCCGTCATGGGCGAAGGCTTGACCATGATCGCACCAGGCGGCCAGATCCTCGACCGTGACGCCGTTGTTGACCATGTGCGCTCCAGCCGAGCCACCTGCGACGACGGCTTCGCCATCTCGATCGAGGACATCAAGCCCGGCTGGCAGGGCGGCGATACGATCGTCGTCCTTTATGTCGAGGCGCAGTTGCACGGCGGCAAGCGTAGCCGCCGCCAGTCGAGCGCCGTTTTCACCACCAGTTCATCGGCGCCGAATGGCGTCCAATGGCGGCATCTGCATGAAACCTGGCTGCAGGTGCCGGGACACTGACACTTTCCAGACGTCAAACCAGTTCGTGTAACTCAAGGGGAACAACAATGAGAAAGACGATACTCCAACTCACCACCGCGCTCGCTCTTGTCACGATTGCCAGTGCTGCACAGGCCGCCGACTGCAAGATCACCGTCGGCCTTGTCATGGAACTGACCGGTCCGGCCGGCGAATACGGCCAGGCCGGCGCCAAGTCGGTCGAAATGGCCTTCCGCGACATCAACGAAGCAGGCGGCGTGCGCGGCTGTGACCTTGCGACCGACACGCGCGACAGCCAGAGCCAGGGCAACATCGCCGTCGATGCCGCGACCCAGCTGGTTCAGGTCAAGAAGGTGCCGGTCATCATCGGCGGCATCATCTCCTCGGTGTCGATCCCGATCCTGACCTCGGTGACCGCGCCGGCCAAGATCGTCCAGGTCTCGCCGGCGTCGTCCTCGCCGACGCTGACGGCGCTCGGCCGGGAGGGCAAGACCAACGGCATCTTCTTCCGCACCATCACCTCGGACGCGCTGCAGGGCGTGGCCGCGGCCAAATACGCCATCGACAGGGGCTTCAAGAAGCTGGCGATCATTCACGTGAACAACGATTTCGGCGTCAACATGGTGGCCGAATTCTCGCGTGCCTATAAAGCGCTCGGCGGCACCATCGTTTCCGACACGCCCTACAATGAGAAGCAGTCGAGCTATGCCTCGGAGGTGACGGCCGCGATGGGAGGCGAGCCGGACGGACTTTATCTGGTCAGCACGCCGGTTGATGGCGCCACCATCGCCCGCACCTGGATCTCGCAAGGCGGCGTACAGAAATTCCTGCTCAATGACGGCATGAACAGCCCTGACTTCATCGAGTCGGTCGGCGCCGACTATCTGAAGGATGCCTACGGCACGTCGTCCGGCACCAACCCGACCGCGTCGACCGAGTATTTCACCAAGAACTACAAGGCGTTCTCCGGCATCGAGCCATCGAACCCGGCGGCCGACCGGTCCTACGATGCCGGCGCCATCGTCGGACTGGCCATCGCCATTGCCGGCTCGGAGGATCCGGCCAAGATCAAGGATGCCATGTACAAGGCGGTCGACCCCGCCGGCACGCCGATCTTTGCCGGCAAGGAGGAGTTCGCCAAGGCACTCGGCCTGATCAAGGACGGCAAGCCGATCCGCTATGAAGGCGTCATCGGCCCTGTCGCCTTCGACAAGTTCGGCGATATCACCGGACCGTTCCGGCTGTGGAAGATTGTCGACGGCAAGGTGACCACCGACGGTGAAATGACCACCGACGACATCAACGCCCTGCAGGCCAAGCTTCAGTAAGCTGGACAGTGCTTCCGGCATCAACCGTGTTTCATCGCGATTGATGCCGGCCTCGCTTGAGGCGGGCCAATATCGCTTGCACGGCACGCGATCGCGAATAGGATCGGCCGGCTGCAATTGAAGGATGGCGAGCGTGTTGGACAAGGATACTCATCGGGCCGTCCGGTCGGTGGATGCAGACGACGCGCTTTGCCGTTCAGGCGCCTGAGTCCGATGTCGCCTGAAACGGAACGACTTTTGTCCGCCCTTGGCGATCGGCTGGGCGCGGGCGGCGTTCTTGCCGGCTCCGACGTGGACCAGCGCTATCGCGAGGATCCCGACGGCAAGCTTGGCGCGCTTCCCGAAGTGGTGTTGCGCCCGCGCGATACCATTGGCGTCGCGGCAGCACTCGCTGGATGCAACGCTCTCGGCCAGGCGGTCGTCGTCCAGGGCGGACGCACCGGGCTGGCCGGCGGCGCACGCGTCCAGCCGGGCGAGATCGTGCTGTCGCTGGAACGCATGACCGGCCTCGCCGCTCCGGACATTCAAGCCGCCAGCATCGTTGCCGAATCGGGCGCGACGCTGCAGTCCGTGCAGGAGGCCGCCGATAGCGCCGGGCTGATGTTCGGCGTCGATATTGGCGCGCGCGGTTCGGCCACGGTCGGCGGCAACATAGCCACCAATGCCGGCGGCATCCGGGTGCTGCGCTACGGCATGTACCGGGCGCAGGTGCTGGGACTTGAGGCCGTGCTCGCCGATGGCAGTGTGCTGACCTCGCTCAAGGGCCTGCCCAAGGACAATTCCGGCTATGACCTTGGCCAGCTCTTCATCGGCGCGGAAGGGACGCTTGGCGTCGTCACGCGCGCCGCGCTCCGCCTGCATCCGAAGCCGGCATCCGAGGTGAATGCCTTCTGCGCGCTGCCTTCGCTCGATGCGGCGATTGCACTGCTTGGGCTGCTCCGGCAAAAGCTCGGCCCGCTACTTTCCGCCTATGAGGTCAACTTCGCGCCGCTTTATGACGTCATGGTCGGCAGCATGGCCATGCCGGCACCATTGCCGGCCGGCTCACCCGTCTATGTGCTGGCCGAAATCCAGGGCAGCGAGCCCGAACGCGACGGCGAGCGCTTCGCCGAGGTTCTGATGCAAGCGGTCGAGGACGGCGTGGTCGACGATGTGGTCGTCTCGCAATCGCCGCGCGAATTCCGTGCGCTCTGGGACGTGCGGGAGGACGCCAATCGCGTCCTGTTTTCGATCAAAGGTCTGATCGGCGCCGACATCAGCATCCCGTTGGCGCGCATGGGCGCCTTTCTGCAGGAAGCGGACGCCGCCATCCATGCCGTCGATCCCGGCGCCGACATCTATGTCTTCGGCCATCTCGGCGACGGCAACCTGCACTATCAGGTCCTGACGGCGGATCCGGCGGCGGCATATGGCATCATCTATCGTGGCGTGGCGGCGGCGGGAGGCGGCGTTTCGGCCGAGCACGGCATCGGCCTCGACAAGAAGCAGTGGCTGCATCTGGCGCGCGGCGAGGCCGAAATCGCCACGATGCGGCGGCTGAAGACAGCGCTCGACCCGAAGAACATCCTCAATCCAGGACGTGTCTTCGATCTCAACCCGACGGCCCTGCCTCGATGACAGGGGCTCGGTAGCTCAGGCCCGTTCCGTCGCCATCTGCCTGGGGATCAGAAAACGCGCGGCGAGCACGCAGAGCAGGACGGTGAACATCAGGATCAGCGCCACCAGTGCGTTGATGTCGGGCGAGAAGCCAAGCCGCATCATCGCCCACAGCCTGACTGGCAGCGTGCTTTGGGTACCGGTGACCAGAATGGTGATCATCGTTTCGTCGAACGACAGGGCGAACGCCAGGATGGCGCCGCCGACCATCGCGCTCGACAGGTTCGGCAGGATGACGCGCCAAAAAGTCTGCCAGCCGGTGGCGCCGAGATCGTAGGACGCTTCGACCAGCGAGCGGCTCATCGATTGCAGCCGCATCAGCACGGTGCGATAGACGATCGCCAGCACAAAGACGGTATGGCCGATGATGACCGTCAGCAGCGAACGTTCGAGGCCGATCTCGCGGAAGAAGATCAGCAGCGCCAGTCCGCTGATGATCGGCGGCATCAGGAACGGCAGGAAGATGATGAACTGCAGCACCGAACGTCCTGACCGGCGGCCGTGATAGTAGAGCGCCAGCAGCGTCCCGCTGACCACCGAGAGCACGACGGTGCACATGCCGACGATCAGCGTGGTGCGCAGGGCGGCCAGGATGTCGTGGTTCGCCGCTAGCGCCCGATAGGTCGACAGGGTTGGCGACGACCAGTCGACATCGCCATGCGAGATCGTGAAGAACGACGACACGATCGGCACGAACAGCGGGCTGTAGAGCAGCATGGCGACCAGCGTCGTGATCGCGGCCAGGAAAAGTGTGGAAGGCCGGGGCAAGGCGCTCATATCGACGTCCCCCGGTTGCGTCCGAACCGTTCGCCGATGAGGATTGCGCAGATCACAACGATCGCAAGCGCCACCGACAGTGCCGCGCCGAACGGCCAGTTATAGGCCGTGCCGAACTGGCTGTAGAGGATGCGGCCGAAGGTGAAGCCGCTGATCCCGCCGACCATCTGCGGCGTGAGGAAATCGCCGATCGCCAGCACGAAGACGAAGCTCGCCGCCGAGGCGACGCCGGGCAGGCTGAGCGGCAAGATGATGCGCAGGAACGTCTGCAAGCCGCTCGCGCCAAGGTCGTCGGAGGCGCGCAGCAATGTCTGAGGGATCCGCTCCAGCGACAGGAAGATCGGCAGGATGGCGAAGGGGATCAAAAGCAGGCTCAGCGTCAAAAGGATGGCGTTCATGTTGAACACGAAAAGCGTCGACGGCTGCTCAAGGATGCCGAGCGCCACCAGTGCCTTGTTGAGAAAGCCGTTGAGGCCGAGGATGCTGCGGATCGCATAGATCTTGATGACGTAGCTCATCAGCAGCGGGACCAGGAGCAGCATCAGCAAGGCATAGCGCCACCGCCCTTTCAGCGTCGTCAGGAAATAGGCGGCGGGATAGGCGAGCAGGATGCAGATGACGGCCACCGACACGCACAGCACGATGGTGTTCCAGAACACCGGCAGAAAGATCGGGTCGGTGAAGAACCTGACATAGTTGCCGAGCGTCGGCGCATGGATGATCGTGCCCTGGTCGACGCTGAAGAAGCTGTAGACCAGGAAGATCGCCAGCGGCACGAGGACGAAGACCACCGGCAGGGCAAAAGCCAGCACCGTCACCAGCAGCGACAGGTGCCGTTCCGAAGGCTGTGTCGAGCCGGCCTTGCTCATGCCAGCACCAGATGGCCTTCATGCGGCGCGAAGGAGAGCGAGACCGTCTCGCCGGATTTCAGCATGCTGCCGTCGATCCGACTTGGCATGCGCAACCGCAGGCGTTGGGCGGCGTTGTCCGCCCCCGCCGTGATCGTTGCGACGGTCGACGAGCCGGCGAAGGCCAGATCGGCGATGGTGCCGGACAAGCGGTTGTCGTTGTCCTTGGCGCCCGCGAGGCGCAAGGCCTCGGGACGGAACGCCGCGAAGGCGCTGGCTCCATCCAGCGCGGCCTTCAGATGCGGCTGGTCGCTGATCGAGCAGACCAGGCGCCCAAGTGCCGTCTCGATCGGCCGCAGCTCGCCCTGCACCGGCCCGAGTTTTCCAGCGACCAGATTGTTCTCGCCGAAGAAGCGCGCCACGAACTCGCAGTTCGGCTTGTAGTAAAGCTCGTGCGGTGTGCCGAGCTGGCGGATATGGCCGGCCTGCATGACGCAGATCCGGTCGGCCATACCGATGGCTTCCTCCTGGTCGTGGGTGACGAACAGGAAGGTGGTCTTGATCTCACGCTGGATGGATTTCAGGAATTCCTGCATCTGCCGGCGCAGCTCAAGGTCGAGCGCGGCGAGCGGCTCGTCGAGCAGGATCAGGCGCGGCTGGCAGATCAATGCCCGGGCGAGCGCGACGCGCTGGCGCTGCCCTCCGGAAAGCTGTGCAGGGAAGCGATCGGCGAAGCGCTCGAGCTGCACCAGCTCGAGAGCCTCAGCGACGCGGCGCGCGATCTCCTTGCGCTGGATATGGCGCACCGAAAGCCCATAGCCGACATTGCCGGAAACGGTCATATGCGGGAACAGTGCATAATCCTGGAACACGGTATTGAACGGCCGCCGGTTGATCGGCATGCGGCTGATGTCCTGGCCCTCAAGGCGGATCTCGCCAGTCGTCAGCGGCTCCAGGCCGCCGATCAGCCGCAGGACCGTGGTCTTGCCGGAGCCCGACGGTCCAAGAACGGTGAGGAACTCACCGTCCCGGATCGACAGGTCGATGTCGTGCAGCACGGGCACCGGGCCGTAGGATTTCGAGACGGACCGCAGCGTCAGCAGGTCGGTGTTCTGGTTCATGAAATGCTCTCGCTTACGCTTCGGCGGTCCGGAACGTCCGAACCGCCAGGGCTTGAAGGTGGGGCAGCGAAATCAGGGCGTTGCCTTGACCTCGTTCCACATGTCCGAACGCCTGAGCGGGTCTTCGACATTGTTGAGCCAGACCAGCTTGTCGTTGCTGCCGGCGCTGCTCGACTCGACCACTGTGTTGCCGAAGCCGGTGCGCTCGGAAAGCCCGCCGCTGACCTTCTTGCTAAGCATGAAGTCGATCCATTTCTCGGCCGCCGCATTGTCGCGGACGCCCTTGGAGATTACCCAATTGTCGAGCCAGGCGAGCGCGCCTTCGCTTGGATTGACGTAGGCGACATGGGCGCCAATCTTCTGCAGCGCCTTGACCTGCTGCTGGCCGTAATTGGCCCAGATCAGCGCAACGTCGTTGTTCTGGTAGATCTGCTGCGCCTCGTCGGCGGTGGTGTAGAAGCTGAGCACATTGCGCTTGAGTTCGACCAGCTTGGCCTTGACCGCCGCCATCTGCTCCGCGCTCAGGTTGAATGGATCCTTGTAGCCGAGCGTCAGCGCGGTGAACGAGAAATTGTGCTCGCCATTGTCGTAGGCGAGGATCTTGCCCCTATAGGCCGGATCCCACAGCACCGACATCGAGGTCGGCGCCGGCTTGACCTTGTCGGTGTCGTAGATCAGGCCGATGGAGTCGAAGCAGAACGGGATGCCGTAGACCTTGCCGTCCTTGGTGACGCCGCTCACCGTGCTCAGGTCACGGAAGCGTGGCAGCACCTCCTTCTGGTTCGGCAGCTTGGTCACATCGATCGGCGAGACGAGATCGGCCTTGATATAGCGCTGCAGCTGGGCAGTGTTGACGGCGAAGACGTCGAAGTCCTGCCCTTCGCTGCCCTTGATCTTGGCCCAGATCTCGTCATCGCTGCCGATGAACACGACATCGACTCCGATGCCGGTGGCGGCGGTGAAGTCCTTGACCCAGTCAGCGTCTGCATAGCCATCCCAGGCCAGCACGCGCAGGTTCGCGGCCAGCGCCGCCGACGTCATGAGGCCGATGCCGAGCCCGACCGTCGCCATCTTCAGAAACAGTCTCTTCAGTCCCATTTTAATCTCCCATTTTCTTTCTGGTGGACCGCGATTTCCGGACTTTCGCCGTCACAGCTTCGTGACGGTGACCAGTCCTTCGTCCGGCACCTTTTCCATCCGGTTGCGCAGTGGCTTGCCGAATGTCGGTGCCTGGATTTCATACTCGTCCCCGGGAGCCGTCTGGACGCCGGAGGCGTAGCTCATCACCGCCGCGCCGAAGAAGTAGGCATGCAGGTCGCCTGGCCGGCGATGCATCGGGTAGCGGAAATGGTAGTGTTCGAGATTGGCGATCGAGTGCGACATGTGTGCCTCGCCCGACAGGAACTCCTGTTCCCAGATGACCGCGCCGTCGCGCGTGATGCGGGAATGGCCGCGCACTTCTTCCGGCAAATTACCGATCAGCAGTTCCGGGCCGATCGAGCAGGAACGGAGCTTGGAATGGGCGAGATAAAGGTAGTTCTCGCCCTCCGTCACGTGGTCGGAATATTCGTTTCCGAGCGCATAGCCGATGCGATAGGGATGGCCGTCCGGTCCGTTGAGATAAAGCCCGACGATCTCGGCTTCCTCGGCTCCGGCCTTCGCGAATGCCGGCATCGGCAGCGGCGCGCCGGGCGGCACGACGCAGGTGCCAACGCCCTTGAAGAACCACTCGGGCTGGATGCCGATCTTGCCGGCACCGGGCTTGCCTCCCTCCAACCCCATGCGAAAGATCTTGAGGGAATCGGATTCCGCGGCACCTTCGCCATGGGTCAGCACATGCATCTGGTTGCGCGCGGCCGCACTTCCGGTGTGGGTCAGGCCGGTGCCGGTGACAAGGAAACGCGCCGGCTCGGCATGATCGACGGGGGCCAGCACGCGACCTCCATTCAACAGTTGGTCGTAGTCGACCTGTTCCGCCGTCGTGCGCTCCTCGACGAGCGCCGCGATGGACACGCCACGCGCGATCGCGGCTTCCGCCAGTTCCACGACGGTGGTCGTTCCCTTGAGCGGATGCAGATGGTCGCCATCCTTGGAGACGCGGCCGACGCGCCGGCTTCCATCGGACATTTTGAACTGAACAAGACGCATGAGATTCCCTTCCTCTTTCGGGGCTGTCCGGGTCACACCCAGCCCGCGTCGACGATGAACTGCTGGCTGGTGCACATGCGGCTGTCGTCGGCGGCGAGGAACAGCGCCATGCGCGCGATATCCGAGGGTTGCACCCGGTCGGGCAGGCACTGCCTTTCCGCGATTTGGCGCTCACCGGCCGGGTTCAGCCACAGGCGCATCTGGCGCTCGGTCATCACCCAGCCGGGCACCATGCAGTTGACGCGAATGCGCTCGGGGCCGAGTTCGCGGGCCAGCGCCCGCGTCATGCCGTAGACCGCGGCTTTCGCGGTGACATAGGCCGGGCAATCGGGATCGCCGACCATCCAGGTGATGGAGCCGAAATTGATGATCGAGCCACCACCCTGCGCGCTCATCTGCGGCCTCACCGCCTGGGCCGCGAAGAACTGGTGGCGCAGATTGACCGCCATGCGGTCGTCCCAATAGGCTGGTGTCACGTCCTTGGTCTGGTGGCGGTCGTCATTGCCGGCATTGTTGCACAAGGCCTGGATCGGGCCGTTGTGCTGTGCCGCCTGCGCCGTGGCTGCCTGCAGCTCCTCGACGTTGCGCAGGTCGCAGGCAATGAACAGCGGCGCGGCATGCCCCTCGGCCGCGATCGCCTCGACCAGGCGCCGTGAAGGCTCTTCCGCCAGGTCAACGAAGGCGACGCGGCTGCCTTGCGCGCAGAAATGGCGCACCAGGCTTTCGCCGATGCCGCTGCCTCCGCCGGTTATGAACACGCTGCGGTCCCTGAGGCTGGGGTAGGTCGCGTAGCCGCCGATCTGATCCGTCATAGCGTGCCTCTCTAGTGGGAATGCCGGGGGATGCCGGCGTCACGCCGACCGACGAGGAAGTCGAAGTCGCAGCCCTTGTCGGCCTGCAGCACGCGCTCGACATAGAGGCTCTGGTAGCCACCTTGGGGCGGCGCCGGCGGCTTCCAGTCGCGACGGCGGATCGCCAGTTCCTCCTCCGATACCAAGAGCTCCAGCCGGCGGCCGGCGACATCGAGCTCGATTAGATCGCCGTCGCGCACTAGCGCCAGTACGCCACCTGCCGCGGCTTCGGGCGCTACGTGCAGAACCACGGTGCCGTAGGCGGTGCCGCTCATGCGCGCGTCCGAGATGCGCACCATGTCGGAGACGCCCTGCTTGAGCAGCTTGGCCGGCAGCGGCATGTTGCCGACCTCGGCCATTCCGGGATAACCACGCGGTCCGCAGTTCTTCAGCACCATCACCGATGAGGCGTCGATATCCAGATCCGGATCGTCGATGCGGGCGTAGTAATGTTCGATGTTTTCGAAGACGACCGCCTTGCCGCGATGCTGCATCAGTTCGGGCGTTGCCGCCGACGGCTTGATGACCGCCCCATTGGGCGCCAGATTGCCGCGCAGGATCGAGATGCCGCCTTCCTTGGTCAGCGGCTCACTCAGCGGGCGGATGACTTCGCTATTGTAGTTGGGGGCGCCATCGATCAATTCGCCGATCGTCTTGTCGCTGACGGTCATGGCGTCGCGATGAAGAAGCCCCACTTCATCAAGCGACGCCATGACCGCAGCCAGCCCCCCGGCATAGTAGAAATCTTCCATCAGGAACCGACCCGACGGCATCAGGTCGACAATGGTCGGAACGTCGCGTCCAAGGCGATCCCAATCCTCGAGGCCGAGATCGACACCGACCCGGTTGGCGATGGCGATCAGGTGCAGAACCGCATTGGTCGATCCGCCGATGGCGCCGTTGACGCGGATGGCATTCTCGAAAGCTTGCCTGGTGAGGATCTGCGAAATCGTCATGTCGCGGTGGACAAGGTCGACGATCTGGCGCCCGGCCAACTGGGCAAGCACCCCACGGCGCGAATCCACCGCCGGTATCGCGGCATTGTCCGGCATGCCGATGCCGAGCGCCTCCACCATGCTGGCCATGGTTGACGCCGTGCCCATCGTCATGCAGCTGCCCGCCGACCGGCTCTGGCCCTGCTCGGCGGCGAGGAAGTCGGCGACCTTCATGCGGCCGGCCTTCACGTCCTCGGCGAATTTCCAGACATGGGTGCCCGAGCCGATATCCTGCCCACGGAACTTGCCGTTGAGCATCGGCCCGCCGGAGACCGCGATGGTCGGCAGGTTGCACGAGGCGGCCCCCATCAGCAGCGCCGGCGTGGTCTTGTCGCAGCCGACGAGCAGGATCACGCCGTCGATCGGATTGCCGCGGATGGATTCCTCGACATCCATGCTGACCAGGTTGCGGAACAGCATGGCGGTGGGGCGCATATTGCTCTCGCCCAGCGACATCACCGGAAACTCCAGCGGCAGGCCGCCGGCTTCATAGACGCCGCGCTTGACGTGATCGGCGAGCGCCCGCAGGTGGGCATTACAGGGGGTCAGTTCCGACCAGGTGTTGCAGATGCCGATCACCGGGCGGCCGTCAAAGGCATCGGCGGGTATGCCCTGGTTCTTCATCCAGCTGCGGTGCATGAAGGCGTTCTTGCCTTCGCCGCCGAACCAGGCTTCGGACCGCAGTTTGCGTTTGGTCTCGGTCACGATTGCTGGCCCCGGTCGTTGCGGCGTTTGTTGCGGTTCTCGACGCTGCGGCGCACGTCGTCCTCGGCATTGTCGATGAGCACCAGCAGTGCCTTTTGCGCGCCGAGCGCGTCACCGGCGGCGATCTTCTCGGCCACCTCGCGATGCAGCGGCAAGGAATGGCGCTGCCCTTCCGGATTGTCGTTGGAGAGCCGAAAGCTCATCACCAGAGCGGTTTCGACCAGCGCCGCCAGCGAGCCGATCAGTTCATTGCCGGTCATGCGCAGAATGGTCTGGTGGAACACCAGGTCTGGCTTGGCGAAGCGGTCGCCGTCGTCGCTCACCGCTTCCATCTCGGCCAGCGCGGCGCGGATTTCGGCGATCTGCGCCGGGGTTGCGCGCTGGGCGGCGAGTGCTGCCGACATCGGCTCGATGGCGCGGCGCAGCTCGAACAGGGCGCGAACGTCCTCGGTGCTGACGCCGCCGGAATAGCGCCACGACAGAACGTCGGGATCGAGGAAGTTCCAGTCGGAGCGGGGACGCACGCGAGTGCCGGTCTTTGGCCGCGATTCGACCAGCCCCTTGCCGGCCAGCACCTTGATCGCCTCACGCAATACCGTGCGGCTGACGCCCAGCATCTCGCTGGAATCGTCGGCATTGGGCAGGGCCTCGCCAGGCAGAAAGTCACCCTGCACGATGCGCAGCCCAATCTGCTCGACGACCGTTGCGTGCAGGGCGGTGGAGCCGCTGGAAACCGCTACCGCGACCCTTGACGTGCGGGCCGTGCTGAAAGATTTTCTATTCTTCATACTATTCATATGATATGTTTTAAAGAGGTCGCAGCGGGAGTCAAGGGAGGGGAGTGGCGATGGCAAAGAATTCCACCGGACGGCACACGGAGCTGGTCTCGATCAGCGACGCCCTGGCGACGGCAGAGATTGCTCCGACCGCCGGCGGCGCGCTGGCGTCGTATCGCTGGTGGCGAAATGGCGCTGCGGTGGATTGGCTACGCCCGGCGGATCCGACGGCGATCGGTCGCCGCGATGCGGGCGCCATGGCCTGCTTTCCGCTCGTTCCCTACTCCAACCGCATAAGAAGCGGCCGCTTCGAATTCGCTGGACGCATCGTTGAGCTGCCGACGGCCCCTGACGATCCGCATTATGAGCATGGCCATGGCTGGCGCAGGCCATGGACGGTCGCGCGGCACGAAGCTGGTGCGGTTGTCTTGCGCTATCGCCACACCGCCGATTCCTGGCCTTGGAGCTATGAGGCCGAGCAGGAAATCGCGCTGACCGATGGCAGGCTTTGCGTGACCGTCGCGGTGCGCAATCTGTCGGATGCACCGATGCCGCTCGGCTTCGGCCTCCATCCCTATTTCCCGTCGACGCCGTGGACGCACATCCAGGCGCCGGTGTCCGGCATGTGGGAGACGGATGCGGAGGTCTTGCCAACGCGCCACGTCCCGCCGCCGGCGGGGGCCGATCCATCCACTGGCTTTGATGTGTCGGAGGTGGACTTCAATACGGTCTTCACCGGATGGACGCGCCGCGCCCGGATCTCCTGGCCGGAGCAGGGACGCCAACTGGACATCGAGGCAGAGGCGCCGCTCGATTTCCTGGTCCTCTATACGCCGCCCGGCGAGCCGTATTTTTGCGCCGAGCCGGTCAGCAACATCACCGATGCCTTCAACCGGCCTGGCGGCGAGGAGACCGGCCGCATCGTGCTGGCGCCCGGCCAGAAGCAATCCGCCAGCGTTCGCTTCACGCCCTCAATGGCTGTTTGACGCTCGGTAGCTCAAAGCGAGGCAGGGTCAGAACGGATAATGCTGGCCCGGATCCTCGATCGTTACCCAACGCAGGTCGGTGAATTCGGCGATCGAGGCCTTGCCGCCGAAACGGCCATAGCCGGAGCCCTTAACGCCGCCGAACGGCATCTGCGCTTCGTCGCCAACGGTTGGGCCATTGATATGGCAGATGCCGGCCTGGAGGCGGGCGGCGACCGCCATGGCGCGCCTTATATCGCGGCTGAAGACCGCCGACGACAGGCCGTATTCGGTATCGTTGGCAACGCGCACCGCTTCGTCCTCGCCTTTGACGCGGATGACTGGCTTGACCGGCCCAAAGGATTCTTCCGCATAGACGCGCATTGACGCGGTGACATGATCAAGGAGCGTCGCTTCCACGACAGTTCCGCTACGCTTGCCGCCCGCCGCCAGGGAGGCATCCTTGGCGAGCGCGTCGGCGACCAGTTCCTCCATTTTGTCGGCCGCCTGGCTGCTGATCAGGGAGCCCAGGACGACATTGCCGCGCGGATCGCCGGCCGGCAGTTTCGAAGCGCGGGCGGCAAGCTTGGCCACGAACTCGTCGGCGATCTTTTCGTCGACGATCAGCCGTTCGGTCGACATGCAGATCTGGCCCTGATGCATGAAAGCGCCGAAGGCCGCGGCATTGACCGCGGCATCGATGTCGGCATCGTCGAGCACGATCAGCGGCGCCTTGCCGCCAAGCTCGAGCAGCGCCGGCTTGAGGTGCCGTCCGGCGAGTTCCGCGATGATGCGGCCGACCTTTGTCGAGCCGGTGAAGTTCACGCGCCGGACGGCCGGGTGCGCGACCAGTGTCTCGACGATGGCGGCGGCGTCCTTAGGATCGTTGGTGACCACATTGATGACGCCCTTCGGCAGCCCAGCCTCAACCAGGACCTGGCCGATCAGCCGGTGCGTACCGGGACATAGTTCGGAGGCCTTCAGCACCACCGTATTGCCGCAGGCGATCGGCATCGCCACGGCGCGTGTGCCGAGGATGACCGGCGCGTTCCATGGCGCGATTCCGAGGCACACACCCGCGGGTTGGCGGATTGCCATGGCTAAAGTGCCGGGCTTGTCGGAGGGGATGATCTCGCCGGAGATCTGCGTCGTCATGGCGGCTGCCTCGCGCAGCATGTTGGCGGCCAACATGACGTTGAAGCCAGCCCAGGGACCTGTCGCGCCGGTCTCTTCCATCATGAGCTTGGTAAATTCGCCGACCTTGGCCGCCATCACATCCGCCGCTTTTGACAGCAAGGCGCGGCGCTCCCCGGGGCCGGTCTTCGACCATGCCGGGAAGGCGGCCGCAGCGGCTTCGACGGCTGCGTCGGCATCAGAGACACTAGCCGCGGCGGCGCGCGTCGCCAGTCTGCCGGTGAAGGGATCCAGGCGCTCGTAGGAAGCCGAGCCTGTTGCCGCCCTTTCGTCGCCGTCGATCAGAAGTCCGATATCCATTGTTCTTTCCCTCGCTCTCGATGGAGCCTTACAAATTGGGTGTTAGAAGCCAAACATTTCGGCATTGATCGATGCCTCGAGGCCGCCATCAACGGGCACGTTGGCGCCATTGATCCAGCGTGCGCCATCCGAGCACAGGAACAGCACGACGGGCGCGATATCGCCCGATGTTCCGGCGCGACCGACCCTGGCAATGTCGCTGTCGACGCGGGCGTCGCCAAGCACGGTGCGGAACTGTTTCAGGATCGGCGTCTCGACCGGCCCTGGGCTCACGGCATTGACGCGGATGCCACGGCGTTTGAACAGATCCTGATGCGCCGCGCGGAAGGTCCACAGCAGCAGCAGTTCCTTTGAGACGGGATAGCCTTCCTCGTTCCTGACTGCGTGATCAGCGACCACCTTGGCGACGTCGGGAAAGCCTTCGATGCCGACCATCGAAGCGGCGCGATTGAGATTGGCGCGCCAGCCATAGCCGGCGATCGAGGCGACGTTGACGATCGCGCCACCTTCGCGAAGCCTGGGCGCGAGGCCTTCCGAAAGTGCACGCAGCCCGAAGAAGTTCACGGCCAGCGTCGACACCGCGCCAGTGTTACCGGAGAGGCCTGCGACATTGCAAAGCGCATCGATGCGTTGCGGCAGGCGCGCGATGAGATCGTCGACGCCCGCCTTCGACGAGATGTCGGCCTTGACGAAGCTGCCGACCGATGCGGCCGGCTCGCGCACATCGACGCCGATCACATCCGCGCCGAACTGGCCGGCGAGTTCCGCCGTGCGCGCGCCGATGCCGGAGGCGACGCCGGTGATGAGGATGGTCTTGCCGAAAAGCATGGTCATGCCCTCTCCTGATGCTGTATGGTTTGGCGCGGCGGGGATGAAGCGCCATCCCCGGCTAAAGCTGCAGGATTTCCCGTAAGCCTGACGCGGTAGCCGACCGGCAGCAGGCGCAGGCCAAAGCGTTCCTCGATCGTCCCCCACAGGCCGCGCGGCAGGAACAGCGAGAACAGCACCGCCGTGGCGCCAAGGCCGACGAGGTACCAGACGCCGGTGCCGCCGAACCATGTCTCGATGAGGAAGAACACCAGCGCGCCCAAGATGGCGCCCTCGAAGGTGCCGATGCCGCCGACCAGCACCATGAAGATCATGTAGGCGGTCCACTGCACGTTGAAGTAGGTCTTCGGCTGGAAAGTAATGGATGTTGCCAGCCACAGCGCACCTGCAATGCCGATCCCGAAGGCGGCAAGCACAAACAGCAGCCGCTTTGTGCCGGTGACGCGCACGCCGACCGAAGCGGCGGCATCCTCATTGTCCCGGATGGCGCGGATCGCGGCACCCGTGCTGCCGCGCAGCAAGCCGAACAGGACCGCGAGCAGCGCCGTCATCGATGCCAGAGCCAGCCAGTAGATGGTCACCCGCCTGGGGCCGGCGTCGTAGACATTGAGCGAGATCAGCGAGGTGCCGGTTTCGCCCTGCACCAGCCGGTCGAGATTGATCAGGAGATGCGTCAGCGCCGCGATCACCCACATGCCGATGGCGAACTCACCGTTCCTGAGCCGCAGCATGAACAGCGACAGCGGCCACGAAACCGCGCCGACGGCCATGGCTGAAACGAAAAGCGCGGCGAAAGGGTTGAGGCCGGCATCGGCCAGCCGGATGGCGAAATAGGCGCCGAGCCCGAAGAACACCTGCTGTCCGACCGAGACCAGTCCGCCGAAGCCGGCCAGCGCGTTCCACATCGCCGCCAGGATCACATAGATGAACAGCGCGGTCATCCGGTCGACCGCGCCGGCCGACAGGACCCGCGGCGCGATCGCGAGCAGCGCGATGATGAGGGCGGTCGCGATCGCGGCGATCCGCGACGTCGCGGTGCCGCGCTCGATGACTGGCATGGGGGCGGAGGCGCTCATGGCGCGCTCCGGGAGGGCAAGCGCAACAGGCCGCGCAGGCCCAGGCCCGAGGTGGAAAGCCGCACGAACAGGACGACGAGGAAGACGGCGTGACCACCGATGAGAAAGCCTTGCGGATGCACTTGAGCGCCGAGCGTCTGGGCAAGCGCCAGCACGATGCCGCCGATCAGCGTCCCCCACAGCGAACCGGCGCCGCCGATCACCGCGGCTTCGAAAGCAAACAGCAATTGCGGTGCGCCGGCATAGGGATCGAAGGTGGCGCGCATGCCGAGGAAGGCGCCGGCAAGGCCGACCGTGACCATGGCGATGGCCGCGGCAATGGCATTGGCGCGGCGCGCGTCGACGCCGACCAGGCCGGCGGTGTCGGGATCCTCCGACGTGGCGCGGATCGAGCGGCCAAGCCTTGTGCGGGTCAGGAACAATTGCAGTCCGCCAAGCAGGATCACGGCGGTGGCGAACATGATCACGGCGAGCTTGCCGACATAGATGCCGCCCGGCCATTCCCATGAATCGTAGGAGAGGCTGCCGATATAGGGCGCCAGCGAACGCGTGTCGGCGCCGAACTGCTCGAACAGCATGTTGTCGATGACGATGGCGAGGCCGAACGTGGTCAGGATCGGCAGCAGCGCGCCGCCGCGCGCGCTGCGCTCGAGCAGGAAGCGCTGCAGCGCCCAGCCGATCGCCGCCATCAATGGCAGCACGATGAGCAGGCCCAGGAATGGCGGGACATGGAACCGCGAGGCGAGCAGCCACAGCGCAAAGGCGGCGAACACGGCGAGGCTGCCATGGGCGAGGTTGATGATGCGCATCACCGAAAACATGAAGGACAGGCCGCAGGCGATCAGCGCGTAATAGCCGCCGAGCAGAATGCCCTGGATGATCTGGTTGCTCATGCCGGAACGTTCCCGCTTTTCCGATGCAGGCCGAAATAGGCTTTTGTCACCTCGTCGCGCGAAACCTCCTTGCTTGGTCCTTCGAGCGCGACACGCCCTTCGAGCATGCAGATGACCCTGTCGGAGACCGCAAGCGCGCGGTTGAGATCCTGTTCGACCAGGATGATCGTCGTGCCGGAAGCGATCAGGCCCTGAAGCGCCGCATAGACGCGGTCGACGATTGCCGGCGACAGGCCGAGCGAAACCTCGTCGAGCAGCAGCACGTCCGGATTGCTCATCAGTGCCCGGCCGATCGCGGTCGCCTGCTGCTCGCCGCCTGAAAGATGGCCCGTCCGGGCATGGCGGCGCGGCTTCAGGTTTGGGAACATCTCCAGCACTCTGTCGACGCTCCAGTCGCCCGGCCGGCGAGCGGTCCTGCCGAGCAGCAGGTTCTCCTCGACCGTCATCTGCACGAACAGTTTTCGCCCCTCCGGTACCAGTGCGATGCCCATGCCGACGCGCCTGTGCGACGGCACGCCGGCAAGATCGGCACCATCCAGCAGCACACGCCCGGCGGCCGGCGGGTGCGCGCCGGCAATCGCCCGCAGCAGCGTCGTCTTGCCGGCGCCGTTGGCGCCGACCAGCGCCAGCGTCTCGCCGCGTTCGACGTTGAAGCTGACGCCGCGCACCGCCTGCAGCAGGCCGTGCCGGACGACAAGATTCTCGACCGACAGCAGGCTCATTTCGGGCCTCCGCCGAGATAGGCGTGGACCACCCGCGGATCGGCCATCACTGCTTGCGGATCGCCGTCGGCGATGATCTTTCCCGCGTCCATGCAGATCAGCCGCTCGGCCACCTGCAGCAGGATGTGCACGATGTGCTCGATCCAGACGATGCCGATCTTGCGTCGGCGCAACTCCTTGATCGTGTCGACGAGCTCGCCCGCTTCTGCATCGGTCAGGCCGCCGCCGATCTCGTCCAGCAGCAAAAGCGCCGGCCTGGCCGCCAGCGCCCGCGCCAGTTCCAGTCGCTTGCGGTCGAGCAGGCCAAGCGTCTCGGCTCGCCGGTTGGCAACACCCAGCATGCCGCAAAGTTTCAGCGAACCGAGTGCCTCCTCATAGGCTTCGTCGCGGCCGAGCCCGGCGCCATGCGACGCGGCGACGAAGACATTTTCGAAGGTGGTCATGCCGCTGAACGGTTTCGGCACCTGGTGCGTACGCACCAGACCCAGCCGGCAACGCCGTGTCGCCGGCAGCGCCGTCACATCACCGCCCTTGAAGCTGACCGAGCCCGAACTGGGCGGAAAGGCGCCAGCAAGCACGCTGAGCAGCGTGGTCTTGCCGGCGCCATTCGGGCCGACAATGCCGACGGCTTCGTCGGCTGCCATGGTGAAATCGACGGCGTCCAGCACCACAAGCGCGCCGAAGCGCTTGTGGATCCCAGTGGCAGTGAGGAACGCCTGTTGTTGCGGATGGGTCACCAGGGCTATCCTCGTCAGCGGTCCATCAGCCGTTGTAAGGAAGAAGCTTGGCGCCGACCGGAACCTTCGGATCGGTGGCGTTCTCGGTCACCACATAATCGAGCGGGAACTTGGCTCCTTCCTTGGCGGCGACCCACTGCGTGCCGATGATCGGCCCGGGCGAGACATTGGCCACGGGTCCGCTGGTGAAGTCGACCTTGCCAATCATGGTTTCGGTCTTGAGCGTGCTCAGCGCCTTCGCCACCGCCGCCTTGTCCTTGGCGTCGGCGCTCGCCTTCAAGGCCTCGAAGCCGGCATCGAGCAGAGACATCGAGGCGCCGAGTTGCTGTGTCCACTGCTTGCCGCTTGCCGCCTCATAGCCGTCGGCCAACTCGGTGCCCGAAACGCCTGTCAGCGGCGATTTGTAGGGGAAGGCCTTGTGCCAGTAGGCGGCGCTCGAAATCTTCGCGCCGAGGTCGCCGAGCGCCTCGATATCCGATGGGAACAGGCCGGTCTTTGCGACCTGGGCGATCTTGATCTGCCTGATCAGGCCCTGCTGCGCCGCCTGGCGCCAGAAGGCGGCGAAATCCGGCGGGATCGGGAAGGAGTTGAATATCTCGACGCCTTCCTGCTTGAACAGCGCGATCTGCGAGGAATAGTCGGTGGTGCCGGTTTCGTAGGCGCCGGGATCGACGATGGTGAAACCCTGCTTGGCCAGCAGCGGCGCGAGATTGGCGCGGATGGCGTTGCCGTCGGCGTCGTTGGGATACATGACGCCGACCTTCTTGTTGGTCTCGATCAGGTTCCATTGCGAGATGTAGGTCTTGAAGAACTCGCCGACGCCGAAGCCGAAATGATAGGTCCATTTGAATGGCGAGGGCGCGCCGGGTTTGGCGCCGCGGCCGAAATACCAGGCTTCCCACGGCATGACTGTCGACAGACACGGCACGCCGGCGGCTTCGCAGGCGTCGGCCACTGGATTGATCACCTCGGGCGTCGATACCGCCAGCATCAGGTCGATGGCCTGGTTGTTGATCAAATCCTTGGCGAGCTGGCCGGCCCGTGACGGATCGGACTGCGTGTCCTGGTCGAGGATCTCGACGCTGTATTTCTTGCCGCCGATCTCAAGGCCGCCGGCCAGTGCCTTGCGGGCCAGATCGAGCACATAGCCGTCGGTTTGGCCGAAGCCTGCCAGCGGCCCGGTGCGCGGACTGACGAAGCCGACCTTGAGCGTGCCGCCTGCCTGGGCGAAGGCTCTCTTGCCGCCAAGCGCGAGTGCCGCGCCACCGGCGATCGAGGTGGCGATGAACTGGCGCCGCGACACGCCACGAATGATGGGCCTGCTGCCAATGGAATGGGTCATGCGGTTCCTCCCTCTGTGCTCCTCGGTCGGTACAGTGCACCTGCGGTTTGGTTCAGTAAAATGATATTTTGCGGTGTTTTATTAACCCCTGGGTTAGGAGACCGCGCCGCAGCCGAGCTCGGTTCGAACCGTCTTGGAGCTCAGGCATCAGGCCGTGCCGCCTCGCGAATGGTTTGCAGCAGGATCATGAAGGCGGGCGAGGGGGCGGTGTCGGTGCGCATCGTCAGGCCGACCGGTCCTTTGGTTTCGTCCGTGTCGACCGGCAGCGCGACGAAGGCGCGGCTTGCGAGCTCGTTGGCGACCACGCCGGCCGAGATGATCCACACCGCGTTGCTCTGCCGCATGAAGGAGCGGCCGAAGGAGTCCGAAACCGTCTCGATTTCCATCGCCGGCGCGGTCATGCCATTGGTGATGAACAGGCGATCGACGAAGGGGCGGATGACGGATTCCCGAGTTGGCATGAGCACCGGGAATTCGTCGAGCCTCGCGAAGATGTCGGCTCCCGGTTCCAGCAACGGATGCCCGGCCCGCACCACGAACAGCACCTGTTCGGAGTAGAGGTGCTCGAAGAAGAAGCCGGTCATGTTTTCGGGCGCCGCCAGCCGTCCGACAACGAGATCGAGCGCGCCGATGCGCAATTGTTCAAGCAGCACGGCGTTCTCGCCGGTGACGATCTTGATCGCCGCCCCGGTGTTTTCCCTGAGGAACAGGCTCATGGCTTGCGGCATGACCTTCGCCGATACTGTCGGCAGCGCGCCGATGCGGATCGGGTGGCGGTTGACGGCGCCGTCCTGGCGAACGGAATCGATGCCGCGCCTCAACGCCGATATCGCCGAGCCGGCATGGTCCAGGAAGATTTCGCCAAGCCTTGTGACGCGAATGCCGCGCCCGTCACGCTCGACGACGGCCACACCCAGCGCCTCCTCCAGTTCGCGCAGGGTCTTGGTCACCGCCGGCGCGCTGACATGCAGGAAGTCTGCGGCACGGGCCACGCTGCCCTGCCTTGCGACTTCCAGGAATGCTTGCAGATGACGGAACCGGATGCGGCTGTCGGGCATGAATTTGATAACCCTTGAGTTAATGAAATGGCGCAAAATATCATTTTACCGAACCAAACGCAGCGTGCAATGTGGAGATGGAGGATCGGACCCGTGCCATTCGTCACCATTGGCGGCATCACGCTGCACCACCGATATGTCGAGGCGAAAGGCAGGACGCCCCCGGTCGTGTTCATCAATTCGCTCGGCACCGATCTGCGGATATGGGACGAGGTCGTTACGCTTCTGGCCGGTGAGATGCCTCTGCTCGTCTACGACAAGCGCGGTCACGGCCTTTCCGACAATGGCAACGGCGTCCGTTCGATTGATGACCATGTCGACGATCTCTGCGCCCTCGTCGACCATTTCGGTTTCGACAAGATCGTGCTGTTCGGTCTGTCGGTCGGCGGCATGATCGCGCAGGGCTTCCATGCCCGCCATCCGGAACGTGTCGAGGGCCTGATCCTCAGCGACACCGCCCACAAGATCGGCACCGCCGAAAGCTGGAACAGCCGCATTGCGGCCGTGGAGCGCTTCGGCATCGATGCGATCGCCGACGGCGTGATGAAAGTGTGGTTCACGCCGGATTTCCATGCCGCCCGCGCCGCCGACCTTGCCGGTTGCCGCAACATGCTGACCAGGCAGGCGCTGCCCGGCTATATCGGGACATGCAAGGCTGTCCGCGACGCCGACTTCACCGAGAGCGCGCGGTGCATTGCCGTGCCGACGCTCTGCATCGCCGGCGATCGGGACGGTTCGACGCCTCCAGATCTTGTCCGCTCTCTGGCCGATCTGATCCCGGGCGCGCGTTTCGAGATCATCCGCAATGCCGGACATATTCCCTGCATCGAACAGCCGGAGGCGCTGGTCGCGCTGATCCGCGGTTTTATCGCATCGCTTGCCCCTGGAGCAGAAACCCATGGATGAAGTCCCCGGCAACACAGCCAGATATCGGAAGGGTCTCGCCGTCCGACGGTCGGTGCTCGGCGACCGCCATGTCGACCGGGCCGAGGTCGGCGCCACCGATTTCGATCAACCGTTTCAGGAACTGATCACCGAGGCCGCCTGGGGAACGGTGTGGTCGCGGCCGGGCTTCAGCAAACGCGAGCGCTCGATCGTCACCCTGGCGCTGCTGGCGGCGCTTGGCCATGATGAAGAGGTCGCCTTGCATCTGCGCGCAACCGCCAACACCGGCGCCACACGCGACGATATCTGCGAAGCGTTCCTGCATGTCGCCATCTATGCCGGCGTGCCTGCTGCCAACCGGGCCTTCAGAATTGCCAAGGACGTGTTTTCGGAAATGGATAGAGCCAAGAATGCCTGAGTCCGGCTCGAACCGGGTGCCCGAGACCGGCGCTTTCTTCCAGCGCGACCGGACATGGCACCCGCCTGCGCTGACGCCGGGCTACAAGAGCTCGGTATTGCGCTCGCCGCGGAAGGCGCTGCTGTCCTTCGACAACACGCTGTCGGAGATATCGGGTCCGGTCTTCGGTCATGCCATGCTCGGCGAACTGGACAACGACCTGATCCACAATTTCGCAAGGCCGGGAGAGAGCGCCATCGGCGAGCGCATCATCGTCCATGGCAGGGTGATCGACGAACGCGGCGTTGGCGTTCCCGGCGTGCTGCTGGAGTTCTGGCAGGCCAATGCCGGCGGCCGTTACCGCCACAAGAAGGATGGTTACCTGGCGCCGCTCGACCCGAATTTCGGCGGTTGTGGCCGCACCTTGTCGGGTGAGGATGGCGGCTACGCCTTTCGCACCGTCAAGCCCGGACCGTATCCTTGGCCGAACGGTCCCAACGACTGGCGTCCGGCGCATATCCATTTCTCGGTCTTCGGCCATGGTTTCGCGCAGCGGCTGATCACGCAGATGTATTTCGAGGGCGACCCGCTGATCTGGAAATGCCCGATCGTGCGCGGCATCGCCGACAAGGCGGCCATAGAGGCGCTGACGGCTGTTCTCGACACGCAGGCGACCATTCCGATGGATGCGCTCGCCTACAAGTTCGACATCGTGCTGCGCGGGCGGCGCTCATCGCTGTTCGAAAACCGATTGGAGGGCAATTGATGGCCCAGTCGCTCGACCGGCTCAGGGAAAGCCCATCGCAGACCGCGGGACCCTACGTCCATATCGGGCTGACGCCCAATTTCTGTGGTATCGGCGATGTCTACCCCAGCGATCTCGGTGCAGCCATGGTCAACGACAAGACCAAAGGCGAGCGCATCAAACTTCACATCCGGGTTCTCGACGGCACCGGCACGCCGCTCAAGGATGCGCTGATCGAGATCTGGCAGGCGGACGCGGAGGGGCTCTACAATTCGCCCGCAGAATTGCGCGGTGCCGCCGATCCGAACTTTTCCGGCTGGGGCCGTTGCCCGACCGACATGGAAACCGGGCTCTGCGCATTCGAGACGGTCAAGCCGGGCCGGGTGCCGTTCCGGGATGGCCGCCTGATGGCGCCGCACATCACATTGTGGATCGTCGCGCGCGGCATCAATATCGGCCTGCATACGCGGCTTTACTTCTCCGACGAGGAAGAAGCCAATGCCGGGGATCCGATCCTGGCGCGCATCGAGCACCGCGTTCGCGTGCCCACCCTGATCGCCGCGCGCCAAGGCGATACCTATATCTTCGACGTCCATCTCCAGGGGGAGAAGGAAACGGTCTTCTTCGACAGCTAGGCGACCCCTGACATGACTGTATCGCCCTTCGACCATCCGCTGCTCTCCGCGCTTCTCGGCGACATGGAGGCGGCCAGGCATTTTTCCGTGGAGGCGGAAATCGAGGCGATGTTGGCCTTCGAGCGCGCGCTGGCGCAAGCCGAGGCTGAAAGCGGGATCATCACCCAGGACGCTGCGTCGGCGATCACGGTGGCACTCGCCTCATTCCGGCTGGACACGGCGTTGCTGCGGGCCGCTGCCGCCAAGGACGGCGTCATCGTGCCGGAATTGGTGCGCCAGCTCAGGACGGCGGTCGGCGAACCGCATGGCGACAAAGTGCATTTCGGTGCCACAAGCCAGGATGTCGTCGATACCGGTCTTGTGCTTCGGCTGAAATCCGTCGTCGAGCATCTCGGCTTGCTCCTGACCGAGACCGTTTTGCGCCTCGCCTCACTCGAGGAGCGTTTCGGGGACAGGACGCTGACAGGCGTGACGCGCATGCAGAAGGCGATCCCTATCAGAATGGCGGACCGTGTCGCAGCGTGGCGCGCGCCACTGCAGCGGCATCAGGAAAGGCTATCGGAACAGTCCAGGCGCCTGCTGGTGGTGCAATTCGGCGGAGCCGCCGGCACGCTGGAAAAGTTTGGCGACAAGGGGCCGGTGGTGCGTGCGGCGCTTGCCGAAAGACTTGGTCTTGCCGATGCGCCGCAATGGCATAGCCAGCGCGACGCGCTCGCCGATTTTGCCGGCTGGCTGTCGCTGCTGACCGGCAGCCTCGGCAAGTTCGGCCAGGACATCGCGCTGATGGCGCAGGGTGGCACCGACATCGCGCTGTCGGGTGGGGGCGGCTCGTCGGCCATGCCGCACAAGCAGAACCCGGTGAAGGCCGAGGCGCTGGTGGCGCTCGCCCACTTCAACGCAACGCAGCTTTCGGGCATGCATCAGGCGCTGGTCCATGAGCAGGAACGCTCGGGCGCGGCCTGGACGCTGGAATGGCTGCTGCTCCCGCAGATGGTGGTCGCAACCGCCGCATCGCTGCGCCTTGCCGCCGGCCTGGCCGGGCAGATCGAAAGTCTCGGCCACTGATGCGCACCCAGGTCGTCATCATCGGCTCGGGACCCTCGGGCTTGCTGCTCGGGCAGCTTCTCGCCGGCGTCGGCGTCGAGACCATCATTCTGGAACGCTCGAGCCGCGACCATGTGCTTGGCCGCGTGCGCGCCGGCGTGCTCGAACAGGGTACCGTCGATCTGCTCGGGGAGGCCGGTGCTGCCGCGCGGCTGCATGCCGAAGGCTTGCCGCATTCCGGCATCTCGCTGGCTTTCGACGAGCGCCTGCACCGCATCGATCTCGCGGCGCTCACCGGCGGCAAGCATGTCACCGTCTACGGCCAGACCGAAGTGACGCATGATCTGATGGACAAGCGCGAGGCGGCGGGGCTTGTCACTGTCTATGAGGCCGCTGATGTCGCGCCGCACGATTTCGACGGCGCAGCGCCTTTCGTCACCTATACCAGGCATGGCGTGGCGCACCGCATCGACTGCGACTTCATTGCCGGATGCGACGGCTATCACGGTGTCAGCCGCAAATCGGTGCCGGAGCGCGCGCTGAAAACCTTCGAGCGGCAGTATCCGTTTGGCTGGCTCGGCGTGCTGGCCGAAGTGCCGCCGGCCGATCATGAACTGATCTATGCCAATCACGAGCGGGGTTTTGCGCTGTGCTCGATGCGCTCGCCACACCGCAGCCGCTACTATGTACAGTGCCCACAGGACGATCGCGTCGAGGACTGGTCCGACGACCGCTTCTGGGATGAGTTGCGCCGCCGCTTGCCGGAGCGGACGGCGGCGGGCGTCACGACAGGGCCATCCTTCGAGAAATCGATCGCGCCGCTGCGCTCCTTCGTTGCCGAGCCGATGCGCTTTGGCCGGCTTTTCCTGGTCGGCGACGCCGCCCACATCGTGCCGCCGACCGGTGCCAAGGGCCTTAACCTCGCCGCCAGCGATGTGCGCTATCTCTTCGACGGGTTTCGTGAGTTCTATGAGGCCAAATCTCAAGCAGGTCTCGACGCTTATTCCGGCAAGGCATTGGCGCGGGTTTGGAAAGCGGTGCGCTTTTCCTGGTGGATGACGACCATGCTGCACCGCTTTCCAGACACCGGCGAATTCGGCCAGCGCATCCAGGAGGCGGAACTCGACTATCTCGTGCATTCGCGCGCGGCAGCGACGGCGCTCGCCGAGAACTATGTCGGTCTGCCCCATTGAGGGCGGCTATCCCTTGATCGCCGAGCCGACGATGGAATCGACGAAGAAGCGCTGCAGGAAGGCGAAGAGGACGAGCGGCGGCAGCACGGCCAGCGTTGCGCCGGCCATCACCAATCCGGTATTCATAGCACCCCGGTTGTAGCTCAAGAGCCGGCTGAGGCTGATGACGATCGGATAGGCGTCGGCATTGCCCTGCAGCACGGTCAGCGGCCACAGATAGCTGTTCCAGTGATAGACGAAGGCAAACAGCGCAAGTGCGGCGATCGCCGGCGCGACGCTGGGCGCTACGATCTTGTAGAGGATCAGCAATTCCGACGCGCCGTCCATGCGCGCGGCGTCGATCAGATCGTCCGGCACGCCTGATATGAACTGGCGCATCAGGAAGATGCCGAAGGCATTGGCGAGGTTGGGAACGATGATGCCGGCAAGGCTGGCGTTCAGCCCCATCGAGCCCACCAGGCGGTAGAGCGGGATCAGCGTCACGATCGGCGGCAGGAACATGGTGGCAATCAGCACCGAGAACAAAAGCGAGCGGGCAGGGAAGCGGTATTTGGCGAAGGCATAGCCGGCCATCATGCTGGTGATCAGGATGCCGGCGGTGGTGATCGAGGCGATGACCAGCGAGTTCCACATCGAGCGGCCGACATTGACCACGCCCGAAACCTTCTCATAGGCGTCGAAGCTCGGCGTATGCGGTATCCACACTGGCGGCACCTGCATGCTCTCGGCCGGGGTTTTCAGGCTCGAAAGCACCATCCACATCAGTGGGAAGGCCGAGGCCACGGCAACCAGCAGCATCAGCGTCGCCAGCAGCGCCTTGCGGCCGGAGGGGCGTTTGCGCGGCAGCCGGCTTAAGGGTCCCGACAGGTCGCGCGCGCTCATTCGTCGTCCTTCCGGTTGGCAATTGCGAACAGCGCGCAAACCACGACGATCAGCGACAGCATCAGCATCACCGCCATGGCCGAACCCAGTCCGCCCTGCGCGCGCTCGATGCCGACGCGGCGGATGTGATAGGTCAGGACATTGGTCGAGCCGACCGGCCCGCCTTGCGTGATCAGCGCCACGGGCTCGAAGACCTGCACGGCATTGATGATGGCGATGACGGCGCTGAACAGGAGCGTGCGTCGCAGCAGCGGCAGGGTGATGAAGCGGAACTGCTCGAAGCGGTTGGCGCCATCGAGCTTGGCCGCCTCGTAGAGGCTGCCGGGAATTTGCGTCAGGCCGGCGATCGCCAGCACGGTGAAGTAGCCGACCTGCTGCCAGACATTGAGGAAGACGATGGAGATCAGCGCCGAGCGCGGCGACGACAGCCAGGGCTGCGGGCCGATGCCGACCAGGCCGAGCATCTGGTTGAACGGTCCTTCGCTCGGCGAATAGAGCTTCGACCAAACAAGCGCCACCGCGATCATCGGCACCATGTAGGTGGAGAACAGCACCGTCCGCAGAGCCGTGCCGCCGGCCATGTCATGCTGGTAGACCATCAGGCCGAAGGCCACCGACAGCGGCAGGATGAGGATGACGGACAGCGCGGTGTAGATC
>NZ_VFUZ01000059.1 GCF_006658505.1 Mesorhizobium sp. B2-4-15 | reverse complement strand
TTCACCGTCACCATCGCCGACGGACACGGCGGCACGGTCGACCAGCTCGTCACCATCACCATCACCGGCACCGACGAGGACCCGACGATTTCGGCGGCCGACGCGACCGGCGCGGTGACCGAAGACACCGACGTCGTGCTCGGCAATCTGTCGACCACCGGCACCATCACCTTCGACGACGTCGATCTGATCGACACCCACACGGTGTCGGCCGCCCCGGCCGCCACCAACACGCTGGGCGGCACGCTGACGCCGGTGGTGAGCGACACGGCGACGGGCGCCGGCAACGGCACGGTGACCTGGACCTACACGGTCGCCGACGACGCAACCGACTATCTGGCGCAAGGCCAGACCGCGACCGAGACGTTCACCGTCACCATCGCCGACGGACACGGCGGCACGGTCGACCAGCTCGTCACCATCACCATCACCGGCACCGACGACTCGCCTGTTGCCAATGCCGACACCGGAGCAGTACTGGAAGACGCGACCCTCACTGTGTCTGCTGCTAATGGCGTGATCAGGGGCACCACAGGTGGATCGGTGGCCGACAGCGACGTCGACAATGCTAACAACACGCTGGTGGTATCCGGTGTGGTTGCGGGCACCGGCGCAGTAACGCAGGGCTTGGGAGTCGGGAGTTCGCTCTCCGGCACTTACGGTCACCTAACGCTGAATGCCGACGGCTCGTACAACTACGTGGCGGACAACGCCAACAGCCTCGCTGCTGGAGTCACAGCGGTAGACACGTTCACCTACACTGACAAGGATCCATTCAACGCAGTGTCCAACACAACGACGCTGATGATTTCGGTAACCGGCACCAATGACAACCCGACGGTCACCGCTGGCGCGCAGAGCGCACAACTGGTGGAAGCCGGTGTGGGTACCGCGGGCACGGCTTCGGCCAGCATCGCGTTGACCAAGGGCGATGTGGACGCCGGCGACGCGGCTGTCTACGACGGCACGGCGCTGACCAGCAATGGCTGGGCGACCAGCAATGGCGGGGCGACCTACACCAAGACCGGCACCTACGGCATCGCCACACTG
>NZ_VFUZ01000058.1 GCF_006658505.1 Mesorhizobium sp. B2-4-15 | reverse complement strand
TTTGCCGAATCCGTTATGATGGCGGGAGCGGTGGCGGACGAGAGGCCGACGCATCTTTGGGCCATGAAGCCCGTGGGAGAGCTTGGTTCTTCGTCCGCCGTTCCATCGAACCCGAACAGTCGCCTGGGCCGCAAGCGAAGCCCGATTAGGCAAGGATGGGATAGGATGGACGCGCATTTTGTGGGGATCGACGTTTCGAAGGACTGGCTGGACGTGCACATCCTGCCTTCGGGCGAGAGTGTTCGTGTTTCCAATGACAGTGAGGGCGTCGCGCGGCTGAAGGGCCAACTCGATGCGCTAAAGCCCGAGCGCGTGGCGCTCGAGGCAACGGGCGGTCTGGAGACACTGGTCACGGCGGAGCTGTCGGCGGCTGGCCAGCCGGTGGTGATCATCAATCCCGCGCAAGTGCGCTCGTTCGCTGGCGCGCTTGGCAAGCGGGCCAAGACCGATGCCATCGATGCTGCTGTGATCGCCGCCTTTGCGAGCGCCATGCGACCTGAACTGCGGCCCCTGCCGGATGCCGAAACCCGGCTGCCTGCCGACCTCGTTGCCCGGCGGCGGCAGATCGTGGCCATGATCGTGGCCGAGGAGAACCGCGCCAGGGCTGCAACCGCCAAGCAGACCCAGAAGAGCATCAAGCGGCTGCTGGCGGCGCTGAGGCGGGAACTGGAAAGCGTCAACGAGGATATGGACGCTCATATCCGCAAGTCGCCATTGTGGCTGGTGCGCCAGGACTTGCTAACCTCCATGCCCGGTATCGGACCCACCGTGGCAAGAACCCTCATTGCCGAGCTGCCCGAACTCGGCAGCCTCGACCGCCGCCAGGTCGCGGCGCTCGCCGGCCTTGCCCCCTTCACGCGACAGTCCGGTGTCTGGCGCGGCAAGAGCTTTATCAGCGGCGGCAGGAGCAGCGTGCGTTCGGCTCTGTTCATGGCCGCCCTCGTCGCCATTCGCCATAACCCGGTTCTCAAGGCCTTCCGCGATCGCCTCGTCGCTGCCGGAAAGCCCAAGATCGTCGCCGTTACCGCTACAATGCGAAAACTGCTCACAATCCTCAACGCCATGATCAGGGACCAAAAACCATGGCAACCCGCTTGAAATCCAAGACAGTCGCTCTCCCCGTATAGTGACGGGG
>NZ_VFUZ01000057.1 GCF_006658505.1 Mesorhizobium sp. B2-4-15 | reverse complement strand
GCCGTGTATGGACGGCTCTCCGTTGGCAAGGGATTCTTTGAGCTTTGCCTTTGCTGGTTGGTGCGGCCATGTATCCGACCTGTAGGTGCGGCCTATCATGTGCCGCTGGCCATAATGCCATTCGCGCGTCTCAGGTCCCGATCGAAAGCTCGCACTCGAAGTGCACGGCCCCAGTGGGTTTTCCTGATCCGGCGGTATCAACCGGCTTTGTGCATTAGCTCCTGTCCGCCCTTTCCAACCTCGTCAGCGATCGCTCGCCTTATCTTCTTCTATGCGATGACCGGCTCCCTGTAGCGCTCGCCGTTTGTCATCAGTGCCCAAACCATCCTGGTGGTCTTGTTGGCCAACGCAACCGCCGCAACCTTGGCTGTTCGCCGGGCCATCAACTGCACGAGCCATGGCCTCCTGGTCCCGTTGCGCTCGGCATAACGGATGACCGCCATCGCGCCCACCACGAGCAACTGTCGCAAGTAGCGATTGCCGGCCTTGGAGATGCTGCCGAGCTTCTCTTTTCCGCCGCTAGAATTCTGCTTCGGCACGAGTCCGATCCATGCCGATAGACAGCGCCCCGACTTGAACGCATGCACATCGGCGACCGTAGCTACGAATGCACTCGCAAGCAGCGGGCCGACGCCTGGGATTTCCATCAACCTGCGACCAAGCTCGGTCTCACGCGCATTCGCCCGAACCCTACGATCGTTCTCGAGGATCTGTTTCTTCACGACCCTGAGCTGCGCCTCAAGCATGCGAAGGCATAGCCGCGCGTCAGCTGGTATCCTGATCTCGTTCTCGTCGTTGACGACCACGAGCAGTTGCTCAATCCCATTCCGCCCGATCGGCGCGACGATGCCGAACTCGGATAGGTGTGCCCGCAACGCGTTCGATATCTGCGTGCGCTGGCGGTTGAGCATCAACCGGACCCGGTGCAGCATCATCACACTTTGCTGCTCGGGTGATTTCACAGGCACGAAGCGCATGGTCGGCCGAGTGACCGCCTCGCAGATCGCCTCTGCATCTGCGGCATCATTCTTCTGCCGCTTCAGATAAGGCTTCACATACTGTGCCGGCAGCAGCCGGACATCATGGCCACGTGCAGTCAGTTCTCTCGCCCAATAATGCGACGAGCTGCAGGCTTCGATACCGACCAGGCAACGTGGCAGGCTCTCGAAGAATGCCAGCACGCGCCCACGCGTCAGCTTCCTGCGAACGACAACCTCACTCGCCGCATCCACCCCGTGGATTTGAAACACTGACTTCGCAATATCCAGCCCAATCGTCGTAACGTTGCCCATCATAGATCTCCTCCAGCTCTGGCCCCACGATCATACCGCAGGGCGGGAGGAGAGCCGTCCACCGCATCA
>NZ_VFUZ01000056.1 GCF_006658505.1 Mesorhizobium sp. B2-4-15 | reverse complement strand
CGTAAGCGCTGTTCCGGCGGCACCTTTCGGAGGTCGGCCTGAGCGAGGATGTTGGAGCCTTTGAGGGCTTCGACACATGACGATTTCAGAGCTTACGCTTAAATCCAGCGATCCCGAGCCTGCGCGCCGGTTCGAGGTGTTCACGGGTTCCGGTCGTCGGCGGGAATGGCTGCCGCAGGAGAAGGCGCGGATCGTGGCGGAAAGCTACGATGCCGGCGAGACTGTGAGTGCGGTGGCCCGGCGATATGCATTGTCCCCGCAGCAGCTGTTTGCCTGGCGTCGGGCCGCTCGTGTGCCGTTGGCGGAAACGCTGGCACCGGAACCGTTGTTCGTGCCGGCAGTGGTGGCGGCTCCGGAGTCGGAACCGACGGGGAAACGGCAGCCACAACGCAAACGGAACGCCGCCCGCGATGCCGGCATGATCGAACTGGAGATCGACGGCGTCACCATGCGGGTCGGCCGTGGCGCCGACGCCAGGACTGTTGCGGCGGTGATCCGCGCGCTGAAGGCTACGTCGTGATCGGGCCGACGGGTGCGGTCAAGGTCATGGTGGCGACGAAGCCGGTGGACTTCCGTAAGGGTGCTGAGGGCTTGGCCGCGCTGGTGCGCGAGACGATGGGCGCCGATCCGTTCAGCGGCGCGGTCTATGTCTTCCGCGCCAAGCGCACCGACCGGATCAAGCTGATCTTCTGGGACGGCACCGGCGTCTGCCTTTATGCCAAGCGTCTGGAGGATGGCGAGTTCCGCTGGCCGAAAGTGCATGACGGCGTGATGAGGTTGACGGCTGCACAGCTCTCGGCGCTGCTCGAAGGGCTCGATTGGCGGCGCGTCCACGAGGCGCGCCGGACCCGCATTCCAGCCCAGGCGGGCTGACCCGCGACGAAGTGAATCAGCATCGATTCCGCTGTCGCGAGCCGTTGGCGAATATGGTCTGATCGGCTCATGGCGATGACGGCTGACCAGCTTCCCGATGATCCGGATGCGCTGAAGGCGATGGTCCTGGCGCGCGACGTCGAGAATGCCCGGCTGATCCAGATCATCAAGGAATTGCAGCGCCATCGCTTCGGCCGTCGTGCCGAGACGCTCCCTGAGGATCAACTGCTGCTGGGACTTGAGGAAGCCGAGCAGATCGAGGCGGCCGGCGAGGAGGAGAACGAGCAGGCTGCTGCCACGGGACGTCTGGCAAGGACTACCAAGCGTCGGACCAACCGTGGCTCGCTGCCGGCACACCTTCCTCGCGTCGAGATGGTCGTCGACATCGAGGACCATGCCTGCCCGTGCTGCCGCAGTGGCCTGCATCGGATCGGCGAAGACGCGAGCGAGCGGCTCGATATCGTTCCGGCGCAGCTGCGTGTGATCGTGGTGCGTCGGCCCAAATATGCCTGTCGCGCTTGTGAGGACGTTGTCGTTCAGGCTCCGGCGCCCGCCCGGCTGATCGAAGGCGGGCTGCCGACCGAGGCGACGGTCGCCCAGGTGCTGGTCTCCAAATATGCCGATCATCTGCCGCTCTATCGTCAGGCGCAGATCTACGCCCGGCAGGGCATCAATCTCGATCGCTCGACGCTCGCCGACTGGGTCGGCCGTGCCGCCTGGCATCTGCGTCCGGTGCACGAGCGGCTGCTTGGAAAGCTGAGGTCCTCACCAAAACTCTTCGCCGATGAGACGACAGCGCCGGTGCTCGACCCCGGCCGCGGCAAGACGAAGACGGGGCAACTCTGGGCCTATGCCCGCGATGACCGACCGTGGGAGAGGAGCGACCCGCCAGGCGTGGCCTATGTCTATGCGCCGGACCGGAAGGCCGAGCGTCCGATCGCGCATCTCGCAGGCTTCACCGGAATCCTTCAGGTCGACGGCTATGGTGGCTATCGCGTGCTGGCCGAAAAGAGCGGCGTGACGCTCGCCTTTTGCTGGGCGCATGTCCGTCGGCGCTTTTATGAACTGGCAGCTGCCGGTCCCGCGCCGATCGCCAGCGAGGCGCTAAGACGGATCGCCGAGCTCTACAAGATCGAAGACGCCATCCGCGGCCTATCGGCCGACAAG
>NZ_VFUZ01000055.1 GCF_006658505.1 Mesorhizobium sp. B2-4-15 | reverse complement strand
ACCGACGGCGACGGCGACCAGTCGCAGACGACGCTGACGCTCCATATCGGCGATGCCGGCGTGACGGTGACGCCGCCCGCGATCGGCACGGCCGCAGACACGGTCTACGAAGCAGGCCTGGCGGACGGTTCGCAGCAGGGCCTGACGCAGACGGTCGCCAGCGGCACGATCGCGGTCGGCGCGCCCGACGGCGTCGCCTCGATCACGGTCGGCGGCGCCGCGGTGGCGTTGGACGGCACCCACACGACGGTCGCCGACGGCACGCGCGGCAGCCTCGAAGCCTGGTGGAACGGCACCGCCATCCAGTACCAGTACACACTGCAGAACAACCATCTCGAGAGCCCGGCCGCCAACAATGGCCAGGACCTCGAGGCGCAGCCGCAGTTCGCCGTCGTCGTCACCGACCAGGACGGCAGCACCGGCAATGGCGCCCTCACCATCAACATTGTCGACGACGTTCCGACGGCGCATGCCGACGCGCTGACGATCGCGGCGGCGGACTTTGCCGGCCATGGCGGCAACGTCATCACCGGCACCGGCGAGGACAGCCCGGCCGTGGCGGCCGACGTGCAGGGCGCGGACGGCGCCAGCGTGACCTCGGCCTATGGCAAGGACGGCGCCGGCTCGGCGCAGGCCGTGACCGCCGGCGGCGTGTCGGTCGCTGGCCAGTACGGCACGCTCCTGCTGCACGCGGACGGCTCCTACACCTACACCCGCGCGGCGGGCTCGCCCGGCGGCGTGGACGACGTGTTCCATTACACGCTGACCGACGGCGACGGCGACCAGTCGCAGACGACGCTGACGCTCCATATCGGCGATGCCGGCGTGACGGTGACGCCGCCAGCGATCGGCACGGCCGCCGACACGGTCTACGAAGCAGGCCTGGCGGACGGTTCGCAGCAGGGCCTGACGCAGACGGTCGCCAGCGGCACGATCGCGGTCGGCGCGCCCGACGGCGTCGCCTCGATCACGGTCGGCGGCGCCGCGGTGGCGTTGGACGGCACCCACACGACGGTCGCCGACGGCACGCGCGGCAGCCTCGAAGCCTGGTGGAACGGCACCGCCATCCAGTACCAGTACACGCTGCAGAACAACCATCTCGAGAGCCCGGCCGCCAACAATGGCCAGGATCTCGAGGCGCAGCCGCAGTTCGCCGTCGTCGTCACCGACCAGGACGGCAGCACCGGCAATGGCGCCCTGACCATCAACATCGTCGACGACGTTCCGACGGCCCATGCCGATACCGACAGTGTGACGGCCGGGAGCTACGGCCCCGAGCTTGGCAATGTGATCACGGCGGTCGGCACGACGTCGTCGGGCGCCGACACGCTTGGCGCCGATGGCGCGGTCGTGGCGGGCGTTGCCGCTGGCTCCGGCGGCAACCTTGACAACGCCGCAACGGTAGGCGCCGTGATCCACGGCACCTATGGCGACCTGACGCTGCAGGCCAATGGCGACTACAGCTATGCCCGCCATGCCGGCACGCCCGGCGGCGTGGACGACGTCTTCACCTACACGCTCAAGGACGGCGACGGCGACCTGTCGCACACGACGCTGACCATCTCCATCGGCGACAGCGGGGTGACGACGACGGTTCCGGTGGCCGGCACGGCCGGGGCGCAGGTGTCGGAAGCGGGTCTTCCGCCGCATGGTGCCTTGCCGGCGGGCTCCGGCGAGAGCGCCGATGGGCTCCCCAACAACAACTCCGACACCTCGGAGACGACCACCGGTTCGATCACCTATACGGCGCCGGACGGTCCGGCCACGGTGACGATCGGCGGTTTGGCGGTGAGCGCGGTCGGCCAGACATTTGCCGGCAGCTTCGGCACGCTGACCATCACCAGCATTGCCGCCGGCTCGGTCGGCTACAGCTACACGCTGACCACCAACACCTCCGGCGACACCACGCATGACGACTTCGCGGTCTCGGTGACGGACGCCGACGGCGACCACAACGACAAGACGCTGACCATCAACATCGTCGACGACGTTCCGACGGCCCATGCCGATACCGACAGTGTGACGGCCGGGAGCTACGGCCCCGAGCTTGGCAATGTGATCACGGCG
>NZ_VFUZ01000054.1 GCF_006658505.1 Mesorhizobium sp. B2-4-15 | reverse complement strand
CTTCACGCTTCGCAAGTTGGCTCCGTACCCCCACCCCTAACCCCTCCCCACAAGGGGGAGGGGGACTAAGTTGCATCCGGCTCGGTCGGAACCGCATAAGTTTGCAATGGATAGGCGCTGCCGTGGCCTTCTCCCTCCCCCTTGTGGGGAGGGTTAGGGGTGGGGGTACTCGGCGCCTTGCCTCGAGGACTGGCGCATGATCGCCGGCAAGCATGCGCTGGTCACCGGTGGCGGCTCCGGCGTTGGCCGGGCCATCGCGCTGGCGCTTGCGGGTGCCGGCATCGACGTGACTGTCTGCGGCCGGCGCGAAGCGGAACTTGCCAAGGTGGCCGGCGAAAGCGATCGCATCTTCGGGATCGCCGCCGACGTCACCGACGAGGCGGCGATGGCATCGCTTTACCAGACAGCGGAAGCCGCGCGCGGGCCCTTCGACATCGTCGTTGCCAATGCCGGTATGGCCGGCAGCACGCCGACGCACAAGACCACGCTTGCCGACTGGCAGCGGACGCTCGACATCAACCTGACCGGCGCCTTCCTGACGGTGAAACCGGCGCTGGCCGGCATGGCCGCGCGCAAGGCGGGCCGGATCGTCTTCATCGCCTCGACGGCAGGGCTGAAAGGCTACGCCTATGTCGCGCCTTATGTCGCCGCCAAGCATGGCGTCGTCGGCTTGATGCGGGCGCTCGCCGCCGAGACGGCGAAATCCGGCGTCACCGTGAACGCGGTGTGCCCAGGCTTTGTCGAAACGGAGATGTTGGAGGAATCCATCCAGCGCATTGTCGAAAAGACCGGCCGCTCGGCCGGCGAGGCACGATCGAGCCTCGTCTCGACCAACCCGCAAGGCCGCTTCATCCAGCCGCAGGAGATTGCCGCCTCGGTGTTGTGGTTGTGCGGCGAAGCGGCGGCGTCGATCACCGGACAGGCCATTTCGATCTCAGGAGGCGAAACATGGTAGCCGGCCCCCTGCCCGCGCCATCGGGACCCGGCAAGGACCGGCTTCGGCTGTGGATCAGGCTGCTGCGGGCCTCGCGCACGATCGAGGCCGAGCTGCGCGAACGCCTGAAGAAGGAGTTTGATACGACGCTGCCGCGCTTCGACGTGATGGCCGCACTCTATCGCGCGCCCGAAGGCATGCTGATGAGCGACCTGTCGCGTTTTCTGCTGGTTTCCAACGGTAACGTCACCGGCATTGTCGACCGGCTGGTTTCGGAAGGTCTGGTGGCGCGTGCGCGTCGCAATGGCGATAGGCGCACGTCCATGGTGCGGCTGACCGAGGAGGGCTCGAAATCCTTTGCCACCATCGCCGCGGCGCATGAAGGTTGGATCGGTGAATTGCTGGGCAAGGTCAGCGAGGAGGATGCACGCCGGCTGACCGGCATGCTGACCTCTTTCCGCAGCAACTGGGAGGGACGCGAATGACAAAGATGGCCGGTCTCAAGCCGCAGCATTTCCTCTGGCAGGTCGAAGGCAGGATCGCGAAGGTCCGACTTGACCGTCCCGAGCGGAAGAACCCGCTGACCTTCGACAGCTATGCCGAACTTCGCGACACGTTCCGCGACCTCGTCTACGCCGACGACGTCGACGCCGTGGTGTTCCTGCCCAATGGCGGCAATTTTTGCTCCGGCGGCGATGTCCACGACATTATCGGCCCGCTGGTCAGGATGGACATGAAGGAATTGCTCGCCTTCACCCGCATGACCGGCGATTTCGTCAAGGCGATGCTGAATTGCGGCAAGCCGATCATCGCGGCGGTCGATGGCGTGGCGGTCGGCGCCGGCGCCATCATCGCCATGAGCTCCGACATCCGCATCGCCACGCCGGAGGCCAAGACCGCGTTCCTGTTCACTCGGGTCGGCCTTGCCGGCTGCGACATGGGCGCCTGCGCGATCCTGCCGCGCATCATCGGCCAGGGCCGAGCCGCCGAGCTGCTCTACACCGGCCGCACCATGACGGCCGCCGAAGGCGAACGCTGGGGGTTCTATAACAGGCTCGTCGACGCCGCCGCGCTGGAAGCCGACGCGCTCGACATGGCGGCGCGCATCGTCTCCGGCCCGACCTTCGCCCATGGCATCACCAAGACGCAGCTGAACCAGGAATGGTCGATGGGCCTCGACCAGGCGATCGAGGCGGAAGCGCAGGCGCAGGCGATCTGCATGCAGACACACGATTTCGAGCGGGCTTACAGGGCGTTTGTCGCCAAGGAAAAGCCGGTGTTCGAGGGGAATTGAGGATGCTCGTTTCAAAGGAGACGTTGGCGGGACAGCGCCCCCCTCTGTCCTGCCGGACATCTCCCTCTCTAGGGGGGAGATTGGCAGTTCAAGGCTTGGCACCTGCCTTGCAACGCTGGCGATTGGCGACAGCAGAAGTGATATCCAATCTCCCCCCTGGAGGGGGAGATGTCCGGCAGGACAGAGGGGGGCGCCGTAGAGCGCGATATCGGAAAGACAGCGGAGGCCGAAATGCCTGAC
>NZ_VFUZ01000053.1 GCF_006658505.1 Mesorhizobium sp. B2-4-15 | reverse complement strand
TACGGGGAGAGATGTCCGGCAGGACAGTGAGGGGCAGCGCCGACGGCGAAGGATTGCCAGCGACTTGGAGGCCGCAAGCGATCGACCATGACGGACATGCCGGATGTGCAGCGGCCAATAATGATCCGCCACCTCGCCGCGAAGAGGCGCGTTTACGATCTGGGAAGCTTGATGGTGCTAGATATCGCCGGATGATGGCTGGCCGGATTGGCCGGCTCCGGATGGATTCGCCATGAACAGCCCGATGCGCATGCCGTGGGTGGACACAGCCAAAGGCCTCTCGATCATCCTCGTGGTCATGATGTACTCGGCCTACAATACGGGCGAGTACACGGGCGGCGTCGGCTTCCTCCACTATGTCATCGGCTTCGCGACGCCGTTTCGCATGCCGGAATTCTTCCTGATCTCAGGGCTGTTCCTGTCGCAGGTCATCGACCGGCCGTGGCGGCGCTATATCGATCGCCGCGTCGTCCACTATCTCTATTTCTACGTGCTGTGGGCGATCATCTCGATCGGGCTGAAGATCGGTATCTTCAGCCGGGATCCCGGCGGCATGCTGCACGACCTCGCAATGGCGGTCGTCCAGCCCTATGGCGTGCTGTGGTTCATCTACATGCTGGCGGTGTTCGGCCTCGCGGCGAAGCTGCTGCGGCAGTTCCGCGTGCCCGCCTGGATCGTCATCCCGATCGCTGCCGCCCTGCAGATGTGGGCGCCCCATCCGGACAGCTATGCGGTTGAACAATTCGCGGCCTATTTCGTGTTCTTCTACCTCGGCTTCGTGCTGGCGCCCTTGGTGTTCCGGCTCGTCGGATGGACGCAAGCCCGCCCGGCGCTGGCCGTGGCCGGCTTGGTTCTGTGGGCGATCGTCAACGGCCTGCTCGTCTATTCACCGGGTTATGCCCTTCAGCCGGTCGGCATGCGGATGGGCCTGGCGGCGTGGCCGCCGTTGCACCTCACCCTGGCCGTCGCCGGCGCTGTGGCGCTTTGCGTGCTTGGCGGCTTCCTGTCCAAGTTCCCGGCCATGGAATGGCTGCGGTGGCTCGGCGAGCATTCGCTGGTCGTCTATGTCGCCTTCACCATCCCGATGTCGCTCTTCCGCGGCGCGGCGCTGGCAAGCGGCATGCTGACCGACACAGGCATGCTCAGTCTGGCGGTGCTTCTGGTCTCGACGATCAGCCCGGTCGTTCTCTACTTCATCGTCAAACGCATCGGTTTCGGCATGTTCCTGTTCGAGCGGCCAGGCTGGGCGCATATCGACGGGAGCGCTCCGCAACCGGCACCGAACGCAGCCACGCCCAAACCGGCACTGTCCGCCGCCACCGTCCAATCGAGCCTGAAGTAGCCGAGCCCCAAACGGCCCGAAGCGTTGCGGCCAGCCTCAGCCGTCCCGGAGTTCGACTTCGGTGAGGTCTCCGAGACCAATTCGCCGTCAGCGAAGTTTTAAGGGCTGTTGCGCCATGGTGGTGGCCCGCCAGGAGTTAAGCCATGTCCGATACGTCATACGCTCCCAAAGGCCCGGCATCGCAGCACGGCAGGCGGAGAGGGCATGACAGTGGCGGCGAGCGCCGCCGCGATGCCGCCACCATCGCCAGCCTCAAGGCGGAAGTCGCGGCACAGGCCGCACTGATCGTCAGGCAGGAGGTTTCACTGGCGCACAGCCGCAAGATCTTCGACCGCGCGTCGGTCGCCGCGCGCATCGGCGTGTGGGAATGCAGCCTGCCCGGCGAACAATTGCACTGGACCGACGTGGTCTACGATCTGTTCGATCTGCCGCGCGGCGCCGCACTCGACCGGAGCGAGATCATCAAGTGCTATCCGGCGGAGTCACGCAAGGCGCTGGACAGCCTGCGCAGCCGCGCGATTGTCGAGCGCAGCGGCTTTACCCTCGACGCCGAGATCACCACCTTCGCGGGCCGCAGCCGCTGGATCCGCATCACCGCGACCGTCGAGTGCGAGGACGGTGTGCCGGTGCGTATCTTCGGCATGAAGCAGGACATCACCGAGGAGAAGATCCTGTCGGACCGGATGCGCTACCTCGCCGAATTCGATGCCATGACCGGGCTCGCCAATCGCGCCCGCTTCCAGGCGCGGCTCGCGCATGCCGACGAAGGCCGTCCGCTCGGCGCGCTGCTTCTGATCGATCTCGACGGCTTCAAGGCCGTCAACGACACGTTCGGCCATGTCGTCGGCGACGAATGCCTGAAGGCGGCGGCCGAACGGCTTGCCGGCGGTTGCGGCGAGGCGGATCTGGTGGCGCGCGTCGGTGGCGACGAATTCGCGGTGCTGCTTGGCCCGCATCTCGACCGGGGTGCCGTCTCCGGCATGGCGCGCCGCATCATCGAGGCGATGGGCAACCCGGTCGTGGTCCGCGGCCAGTCGCTGAGACTAGGCGCTTCGGTCGGCATCGCCTTCGCCGGAACGGGCACGCCATGCGACCTGTTCGCGCAAGCCGACACCGCGCTCTATGCCGCCAAGGCGGCGGGCCGCAACACGTTCCGCATCTTCAAGGCGGAAGCCGGCCTGAAAGGCCGCAGCGTGGCGGCGTGACGTTCGAGCCCTCTCAAGAAAAATGTGAACGATTTTCCCTCCGGAATTGCGTAAAAACAGAGAGTTAGAGCTGTGAGTTAGAGCTGCGGCCGGCTTCGCCTTGCCGCTGTTTCGCCGGCCATTATTCGCTCGGCAGATCGGCGTTATCGCCTCTCGATGGCGCTGCTCGTTCCTCCGGCCGGGCGGCATGGCGCCTACCGGCGAAGCGGTGCCGCAACGGTGCGGAGCGGCATTTCGCAACGTACCGACAAGCAGGCCTTCGAGCTTAACTTTTCCGCAAACATTTATCCGTTAGGTCGATCGCCATGGCCTCGTGGCGGAGCGGCTACGCTGGAGACGGCAAATCTCTGAAGCCTCGGTTCGATCCCGAGGCGAGGCCTCCAACATTCTCAGTGGAAATCGTCGGCCGTCAGCACATATAGGCTCTTTCGGGTGCGGTCATAGGCCCTCGACGCCACGTCGCGGATGGCGCTGCCCTCGGCGTCGAACGTGGCCAGGTAGCCTGCTTCGTTGGCCACGGTCGACGGCTTTATCTTCGACATCGCATCGGCAGCGACGGAAAAGGAAATCTGGAACATGCCGTCATGGCCGACGAACCGGATGCGCTTGCCGGCTTCGTCATAGCTGCGGCTGCGATTGGGAAAGGTCAGGCTCATCTTGGCCTCCTTGGCTCTATGCTCCGACGCAATTCCAGGCGGCTTCACACTTTCCTGGAAGTCCTCCTAGGCCTTTTTCACCGCCCGTTTCTTCTTCGGCGCCGGGTTCTCAGCTTCCGCTATCCGGTCAGCCTCTTCCTTGGCCAGCCGCAACTGCCTCAATCTTGCCGTCTTGATCTCCCTGGCGCGCGCCTCGGAGATGTATTCGGCGGTCGCCTTGCTGCGCTCCGCCGTCTTTTTCTGCTTGTCGACAAAACGAGCTTCGGCTTTCGCCATTAGAGTCTGATTGCCATCAGCCATCGAACAAATCTCCTTCATGCGGAAATCACGGAAACGAACTTGTCGGATAAATAGGCGCTCGGCCGATAAAATTCAAATTTTTGAAATATTTGGGGGTTCGCGGCTTTCAAGAAAGCGGATGCCGAAACAATATTCTTGAATATTTCATGCCGACGGCAGATCAGTTTGGCATGCCTGTCCATCAGTGCCGCCGTGCCCGCACCCGCGATTGCAAGGGGCGGACTGCTCGCCTCATTGTATAGGGCTATGCTAAGCCGGTCGGCATGACACACACGGTCCGGGAAAAGCAGAAGCTTCTGGCGCGCGTGCGCCGCATCAGGGGGCAGGTGGAAGCCATCGAGCGGGCTCTCGACAGCGAGGCCGGCTGCGAGGCGGTCATGCATCTCATCGCCGGCGCGCGCGGCGCAATGACCGGGCTGATGGGCGAGGTGATCGAGGATCATGTGCGCACGCATCTCGTCGATTCCGAGCGCCACCCCGGCGCGCTCAACAGCGAAGCGGTCGAGCAGCTGCTCGATGTCGTCCGCACCTATGTGAAGTGAGTTCCGCCATGACAGAAGCCAACAGCGCAGCGGCTTTCCACAGCCATATGTTCCTGGGCGAGGAACACCGGAAGAGCGAAGGCAAGACCTGGGCGGTGATCTGGCTCTGCGCGGCCATGATGGTGGCCGAGATCGTCGGCGGCATTCTGTTCGGCTCGATCGCCCTTGTCGCAGACGGGCTGCACATGAGCACGCATGCCGGCGCGCTGCTTCTGGCGGCGCTTGCCTATACCTATGCCCGCCGGCATGCCGGCGACCAGCGCTTCACCTTCGGCACCGGCAAACTCGGCGACCTCGCCGGCTTCACCAGCGCCATCATCCTGGCCATGATCGCACTGCTGATCGGCTACGAATCCGTCGTGCGTCTCCATACGCCCGTGCCGATCCATTTTGCCGAGGCCATACCGGTCGCCTGCCTTGGCCTTGCCGTCAACATTGCCAGCGCATGGCTGCTCGGCGGCGGTCACGATCATGAGCATGGCCACGATCATGAGCACGCGACGGCGCACCGACATGACGAGACGCATCGGATCGCCACGGAGGATGGCGAGGTCGTGCTGGAAGTGTTCGAGGAGAGCGTGCCGCCGCGCTTCCGGCTCCATTCTCAATCGGGCGTTGCGCTTGCTTGGTCGTCCGTCTCGATAGAAACGGTGCGGTCGGATGGTGTCCGGCAGAGCTTCGCCTTCAGGGACCTGGGCGATGGCCTGGAATCCATCGAGGAGATTCCCGAGCCGCATGCCTTCGAGGCCAATGTCAGGATCGGCGGACGAACCTATCCGGTCCTGTTCGAGGAACATGAGCATGCGCACGGCAAGGCGACGCACGACAACAACATGCGCGCCGCCGTGGTCCACGTCATCGCCGACGCGGCGGTGTCCGTGCTGGTCATCATCGGCTTGATCCTGGCCCGCGCCTTCGGCTGGCTGTGGATGGATCCGGTTGCCGGCATTGTCGGCGCGGTGGTCATCGCCAGCTGGGCGCTGGGGCTAATCCGGGACACCAGCGCCGTGCTGCTCGACATGAATCCCGACCGCGGCATGGCCGAAAGCCTGCGCCGGACCATCGAGAGCGAAGGCGACCAGCTTGCCGACCTGCATCTGTGGCGGCTCGGGCCGGGCCATCTCGGCGCCATCGTCTCGGTGGTGACGCGGACGCGCCGGCAACAGGATTACTATCGCAGCCGGCTGGCGCGGTTCCGGTCCTTGTCGCATCTGACGATCGAGGTCCGGAAGGCGGCGTAGGCTTTCAGGCCTTTCGCGGGGCGGCCAGCCGCACGGCGGCTCATCGGTCGCCATCGTGTGCCCAGCATCACATCGCCCTTCAGCGGCGGATTTCGCCGTCGGTCAGCACAGGACTGGTTTTCAAAGCTACTTTGTGCCAACATGTACACAGTTAAACACGAGGCTTTCGCTATGACAGCTAGCACCACCATGACGATCCGCGTTACGCCGGAAATCAAGGAAAAACTCGGCCGGCTGGCGACGAACACCCGACGCAGCAAATCCTATCTCGCGGCCGAAGCCGTTTCCGCCTATGTCGAACGAGAACTTTCAATTGTCGACGGAATCAAACGCGGTATGGCTGATGTCGCGGCCGGTCGCGTGGTTCCCCATGATGAAGCGATGGCGGAGCTCCATGCCGTCATCGATGCCGCCAAGGGTAAGGGGTGACTCGGCCCGTTCAATGGTCGCGCGAGGCACTGGACGACCTCAAGCAGCAACTTGCCTATATCGCTGCCGACAATCCGGTGGCCGCACGCCGTGTTGCGGACCTTATTCGCGGTGCCGGCGCAGCACTTGGAAAAATGCCGACGGGGCGGCCGGGGCGCGTGTCGGGCAGCTATGAGAAAGTCGTCACCGGCTTGCCATACATCATCGCTTATTCGCTCACCGTGCAGGCGGGGCGGGAGTTCATTTCCATCGTTCGGGTAATCCACACGTCACGCGACTGGCAGCCCGAAGAGTGGCCGGAGTGAACCAGCACTGACATACAAGCGGCACAGTGCGATGACATCAACACAGATCGTGCGTGGCGCTATATGATCCGGTGCTCGTTTGGTGCAGAGTTGGGGAAACGCTGATTTCGTTACGGAGACAAGCCATGTTTGCGACCAAGGCCATCGACACCTCGGACAAGCCGGCGTTCTACCGCGATCTCGCGGCACAACTGAAGGCGCTGCTCGAGGGCGAAGAGGACTCGATCGCCAACGCCGCCAACACCGCGGCGCTGATCTTCCAGATGGTGCCCGACCTCAACTGGGCCGGCTTCTATTTCATGGCATCGGACGAGGAGCTGGTGCTCGGACCGTTCCAGGGCAAGCCGGCCTGCGTGCGCATCGCCGTCGGCAGGGGCGTGTGCGGAACCGCCGTCGAACTCGGCACCTCGATGCTGATCAAGGACGTGCATGATTTCCCCGGCCATATCGCCTGCGACGCGGACTCGCGGTCCGAACTGGTCGTGCTGCTCGAGGACAATGACGGCGTCTTCGGCGTGCTCGATCTCGACAGCCCGACGCCTGGCCGTTTCGACGGGGAAGACCAGGCCGGCATCGAAAAGCTCGCGGCGCTCTATGTCGCGGCGAGCTCGTTCGAGGACTGACCGCTGCTCAGGCCAGCTTCACCAGCATCAGGCTGAAGCCGCCAATGAACAGGAAGGCGGAGAAGGCCAGCGCCAGCGGACGCAGGCCGCGCGAGCGCAGTTGCGAAATGTCGGCCTGCAGGCCCATGGCGGCAAGACCCATGGTGAGCATGATGGTGGTGGCAAGCGCCATTGCCTGCTTCAGCTCAACCGGTATGGTGACCAGGCTGTTCAGCGCCACGACGGCGACGAAGGCGGCGACGAACCATGGCATGGGCGGCCGTGCGGCCGACTGGTCGCCGCTGCTCTTGCGGCGCGCCATCAGGCCGAGGGCGATGACCATTGGCGCCAGCATGGCGACGCGTGTCAGCTTGGCCACAGTGGCGATCTCGCCGGACTGGGTGCCGTTCTGGAAACCGGCGCCGATGACCTGCGCCACCTCATGGATCGAGGCGCCGGCCCAGAGGCCGAAAGCGTGCTGGTCGAGGCCAAGCAGCGGCGCCAGCAGCGGGAAGCCGAGCATGGCGACGGTGCCAAACAAGGTGATCGAAGCGACGGCATAGGTGACGTCCTCGTCGCGCGCATCGGTGACGATGTTGGTGGCCACGATCGCCGAGGCGCCGCAGATCGAGGTGCCGGCGGCGATCAGCTGCGCCAGCTTGGCGTCGACGCCGATCAGCCGGCCAAGCGTGATGGTGAAGAGGAAGGTGGCGCCAAGGGTCAGTGCGACGATGCCGACGCCGCTGGCGCCGATCGAGACCACCTGGCCGAGCGTCAGCTGGAAGCCGAGCAGCACGATGGCGAAGCGCAGCAGGCGCTTTTGCGAGAAGGCGATGCCGGCCTTGGCATGCGCCGGTGTGCCGAGCACGTTGGAATAGACCATGCCGGCGACGACGGCCAGGATCATCGGGCTGAACAGGGCGAAGCCGGAGACATTGCGCGCCGAGAAGGCGACGGCGGTGATCATCGCCACCAGCACCATGCCGGGGATGATGCCGTTCCACACCGAATCGAGGCGCTTGCGCCCAGCAGCCAGATCGGCGGAAATCGTGCTCTTCGGAATATCGTTCGCGATGCGGGTCAGGGAAGACAATGCAATTCTCCAGGCGAGTGTGCCGGAGAAATGCCATTTCATGATCAATCTTTCCAACGAATTATTTTCGTTATAATGATCGATTTTTCCGAACGATCTTGGCAATAGCCAGGGCTGGCGCGGCCCCTCATCCGCCTGCCGGCACCTTCTCCCCGTATA
>NZ_VFUZ01000052.1 GCF_006658505.1 Mesorhizobium sp. B2-4-15 | reverse complement strand
TACATGGCCGCACCAACCAGCAAAGGCAAAGCTCAAAGAATCCCTTGCCAACGGAGAGCCGTCCATACACGGCCCCAACGCTGCCTGTCTGGAAGTGCCCCATGCCAGACGTTGCGGTGAGGTTCGCTTCAACCGAAAGCGGACACGTCCATTGGATTGCAGGTACGCTGGCTTACGACCCGTGGCTGGCCTCGGGATTTGTGGTAGGCGCAGGCCGCGTTTCACCAACTAGCGGAATTGTTGGCGGCAAAACCAATCCTTCACCCGACTTCGCCTTAGGCTACGTCATCGAGTCCAGGGGGTGGACCGAGGTTCGCCTTGTCCGAGTTCTGAGGCCATCGGTCAGCTCTTAGCCCTTAAGGGTCAGCTCGGTGGTCACATACCGTCAACCACATTCGCTGCAATGGAGGGCAAAGAGATTTATGCAAATCCATCATAAATCGCATGTTCATATCTCGTTTGCGGCAGCTGCGCTCGCAAGGTTACGCTTTGTCATCAAAACAAGAACGAGGGCATAGAGCCTTCGGGGAACAATGGTCATGGGAGATATCGAAAGCGCCAGGTCGACGGCCTTTGTCGTTGTGCCGCCACGCCAGATCTGGACGAAAATACTTGGGCTTGTCGTCATAATCCTGCTCGTGCTGCTCGTCAGGGCGTTCTGGGTAGGCGACATCGCCTGGAAATATGTCGGCGACAATATCTTTGCGCCGAGCGTTCTCAAAGGCGTCGTCAACGCGATCATCATGACCTTCTGCGCCATGGCGCTGGGCATCGTGCTGGGCGTGATGGCCGCCATCATGCGCATGTCGGACAACCCGGTGCTCAGGAACGTCTCGATCGGCTATGTCTGGCTGTTCCGCGGCACCCCTGCGCTGCTGCAACTGCTGCTTTGGTTCAACCTCGCGCTGATCTTTCCCACGATTGGGATTCCCGGTCTTTTCTCCCTGAAGACCGTGGATGTCATGACGCCCTTCGTCGCCGCCTTCCTGGGGCTCGGCATCCAGCAGGGCGCCTATACTGCCGAGGTGGTGCGTGCAGGCATCCTCTCCATCGACAAGGGCCAGACCGAAGCCGGCCTTTCGATCGGCATGACGCCGCTGCGGGCCATGCTGCGCATCATCCTGCCGCAAGCCATGCGCGTGATCGTTCCGCCGATCGGCAATGAAACCATCGGCATGGTCAAACTCACCTCGCTGGCCAGCGTCATCCAGTTCTCCGAACTGCTGAGAAGCGTCGAGGACGTCTACTACGTCAACTCCCGTGTCATCGAACTGCTGATCGTGGCCGCGATCTGGTACATGGTGGTCGTCACGGTGCTATCCATCGGCCAGATATTCATCGAGCGCCATTTCTCGAAAGGCTGGGGCGGCCATCGCCCGGGCCAGCCCGCCCAGCAGACCTTGGCAGAGGAGGCAGCGTGATGGACGCCCTGATTACAGCCGTCGGTCTGCAGAAGTATTTCGGCTCCTTCCATGTCCTGCAGGATATCGATTTCGCGATCGCGAAAGGCGAGGTCGTCTGCATCATCGGCCCTTCCGGATCCGGCAAGAGCACCTTCCTGCGTTGCATCAACCAGCTTGAACGAGTCGACGCTGGATATGTCACCATCGGTGGCGAAATCGTCGGCTACCGCCGCGACGGGAACAAGCTCTATCCGTTGAGCCAACGCGAGATCGCCCGCCAGCGGCAGTCCGTGGGCATGGTATTCCAGCGGTTCCACCTCTTCCCCCACAAGACGGTGCTGCAAAACATCATCGAGGGGCCGATGGGCGTGCAGAAACGCCCCAAGGCCGCTTGCGTCGAGGAAGCCAAGGCCCTGCTCAAGCGCGTCGGGCTTGCCCACAAAGCCGATGCTTACCCGGGCGAATTGTCCGGCGGCCAGCAACAGCGCGTAGCGATCGCCCGTGCGCTCGCCATGAAGCCCAAGGCGATGCTGTTTGACGAGCCGACCTCGGCGCTCGATCCAGAACTGGTCGGCGAGGTGCTGGGCGTGATGAAGGAGCTTGCGGCCTCCGGCACCACGATGATCGTCGTCACGCATGAACTGGGCTTCTGCCGCGAGGTGGCCGACCGTGTGCTGTTCATGGACGCCGGCCGCATCGTCGACTGCGGGACACCCGCCGAGATTCTCGAAAGTCCACGAAATCCCAGAGTGAGGAACTTCATCTCTGCGGTGCTTTGAAAAACAACCTTCAGGAGGAAAAAGCCATGAAATTCCTACGCATTGCCGTTTCGGCAATGGCCCTTGTCGCGGCCGGTGCTGCGCACGCGGACACCAAGCTCAACCTTGTCAACCAGGGTGAACTGCGCGTCCTGACCAACCCGATCTACCCGCCCATGGAATTCGTCAATCCCGATCAGGGCACGTTGGACGGCTTCGACGTCGACCTGATCAACGCCATCGGCAAGAAGCTCAATCTCAACGTGCTTTTCGTCACCTCCGCATTCCAGGAGCTGCAGAGCGGGCTCCAGACCGGGCGCGGCGATATGATCGTCTCCGGCATGAGCGACAACGTGAAGCGCCAGGCCAGCATGGACTTCGTCGACTACCTAACGAGTGGCCCGATCCTCTTCACGATGAAGGCCAACGCCGCCCAATACAAGGAAACGACGGATTTCTGCGGCAAGACCGTCGCTGGCAGCCGTTCGACCTCCTTCGGCGAAAACGTCACCAGCTGGAGCGACGCCAACTGCGTTGCCAAGGGCAAGCCTGCGATCAAGTTCGAGGGAACGGCCGATTCCAACGCCGCCCGTCTCGGCATGAAGCAGGGCCGCTACGATGCCGTAGTGCAGGGCATCGAAACGATCGCCTACCAGATCCGCCTCGAGCCGGACACCTATCAACTCATCGGCGAACCCCTGCTCAGCAACGATACGTTCGGCATGGGCTTCAAGAAGGACAATACCGGCCTTCGCGATGCCGTGGCCGGCGCATTTGACGAACTGATCAAGGACGGCTCCTACGACGCCATGCTCAAGAAGTGGGGCTTGGTGCACAACGCGGTGCCGAAGGCCGTCATCAACGGCGTGAAGTAAGCGCCAAGGCGCGCCTAAACCTCCCCGAAAGTTCGCGATCTTCGACCGGTCATCCGGCCGGAACTGGGAGCTTTGTCCTTGAGCCCCCCGCGCCCGGCTTTGCCGGGCGCGGGGGAATCCCCCAACAGAATGACCACGCCCATGCCACAGCCTCCTCTTTCCATCGGTTCGCTTTGGCCGGCCGGAAGACAATCCGCAGTCGGTCTCGCTTTCGACGTCGACGGGCCGACGGGAGACGCGATGCTCGATGGGTCGCTGCTTTCCAACCCGCGTTATTTCACGCAGGGCGCCTATGGCCCGTGGCGCGCGCTGCCGAGATTGCTCGACCTGCTCGCGGCTTATGACCTCAGGGCCACTTTCTTCATCCCAACCTGGGTCGTGGAGCACTGGACCGACCGGTGCGAGCGCATCGTCGCCGGCGGCCACGAGGTTGGTTATCACGGTCACCGCCACGAGGTATTCATTGACCTCACGGCGCAGCAGCAACTGGACGTGATGGCGCGGTCGCGCCGGATTTTTCGCGAGCGGCTCGGCGTGACGCCTATCGGGTTCAGAACACCATCGGGCGATTGGAGCCAGGAAACGGCGGCGCTTCTCCAGGATTTCGGCGTCATCTACTCGAGTTCCATGCGCGGCGACGACCGCCCCTACTTCCATCCTTCCGATAAGGGTCCCGGGCTCGTTGAAATCCCGGCGCGCTGGGACATCGACGACTACACCGCGCTTGCCTACACCGAGACGCCGGATTTCCCGATCGGGCTTGACCGGATTGCAGATTATCGCGCCGTCGAGCGCAACTGGCGCGCGGAGTTCGAAGGCTATCATCGCGAAGGGCTGTGCTGGACGACGATCCTGCATCCGAAGGTATGCGCCAAGCCGGGGCGTCTTTCCATTCTCCAGGGCCTGTTCGAGGCGATCGCCAGCAAAGGCGACAGCGTCTGGACGGCCCGCCTCGGCGACATCGCCCATTGGTGGATCGAACGCCGGTCCGGGGCCGACAATCGAAAGCTGACAGCATGACCACACCACAGCCGACAATCTGGCCCAAGGGCAAAAGCTGCGCCGTGATGGTCGCGGTGCCGTTCGACGACGGAGCCGACGCGATAGCCGCCGCTCCCGATCTCGCCAACAGGTCGAAGAGCCTGTCGGTCTGGCAATTCGGCGCAACCCGTGGCGTCGAGCGGCTTTGCCGGACATTCGCAACATCGAACGTCAAGGCAAGCTGGTTCCTGAACGCCCAAACAGCGGATCGCCATGGCGACCTGGCGCGTCGGATCGCCGATGCGGGGCACGAGATCGCAAGCAGCGGCCTTGCCTTCGATCGCTACGACGCGCTCACGCCTGCCCGGTCGCTCGACAGCCTCAGGCGCTCGAGGGACGCGCTGAACACGCTGGCGAGGAGGGACATAACCGGGTTCCGCCTGGCGCAGGGCAATTGGCCCCTAGGGTTCGACAGGCTTCTGCTGGAGGCGGGTTACGGTTGGTCGGCCAGCCTCAATGGCGACGACGTGCCCTACACCCATCCGTCCGGTCTTGTGGAAATTCCGGTTCACGTCGAGCTGGAAGACCGGCCCTATTTCCAGTTCAATTTCACGCCCGCCTTTCCGAAGGGTCAGGGCCGGATACCCGACTACGAAGGCGTCCTTCACAACTGGATCGCCGAGTTCGACGCATATCGCCGCTACGGCCTCTGCTACGTTATCCAGCTTCGACCGGAATGGAGCGGAACACCTGGGCGGATCTCGCTTGTCGAGGACCTGCTGCGTCACATCCTCAGCTTCGACGATGTGTGGCTGGCGACCGGCGGCGAGATAGCGGAGCGCCAGAAGTCGCTTGACTCGACCGTCGCGAACGATCATCCGATCGAGGTCTTCGACACCTATCGCAAGGAGCAGGGCGTCGATGGCTGAAACCATGCTCACTGCGCTTGCCGACAAAGTCGCTGCCACGGACTTTTCGGACTTTCCTCAAACCACGGTGCGAAAAGCCAAGCTCCATATTCTGGATACGCTCGGCGTTTCGATCGTGGGCGCGACATCGCTCGAGACGAAGCTCGCGGTCGACGCACTAGGGTTGAAGGGCGACAAAGGAGAGGCGAGCGCCTGGGGACTGCCGCTCAAGACCGACGCCCGCACCGCTGCTTTCCTCAATGGCGTGTCCGCTCATGCCTTCGAACTGGACGATTCTGGTGGCTGCGATCACTCTGGCGCCGTCGTTGTGCCGGCCGTCATTGCGGCGCTCGAAACGATGGAGGGAGCCGTCGACGGCCGGTTGTTCCTTAAATCCGTGTTGCTAGGCTATGAGGTGGGACGCCGCGTCCTGGAGGCCGCCGGCGGCTATGAAATCCACAACGGCAAAGGCTGGCATTCAACCGGCACCTGCGGGACCTTCGGCGCCGCGGCGGCCGTGGCGACACTGTTGGGACTGGATCGAGACGGCATAGCCTCGGCGCTAGGCTGCGCGCTCTCCTATTCGGGCGGGACCTGGGCCTTCATCCATGATGGCGGCCCCGCCAAAAAGCTGCACGCCGGCCGTGCCGCGGAGGGCGGCTACGTTTCGGCCCGGCTCGCTCGGTCCGGTTTTCACGGGCCGCTTTTGGCTTTCGACGATGTTTGGGGCGGATTTTTCGGAACCTTTGGCGACGGGCGGGCGGCATCGGAAGAGCTCAGTCGCGATTTCGGCCAGAACTGGCGGCTCAACCGCTGCTCAATCAAGCCGCACGCGACGTGCCGCGGCACACACTCGGCCATCGACGCCATCGATTTGATGCTCGGGGACAACCGGCTGGCGAGTTCGGATGTCGCTTCGGTCTCCGTCGAGATGAGCACCTTCCAGTTCGGCATGTGCGGCCACAAGACGGTGACCTCGCGGGCGCAGGCACAGATGAGCCTGCCTTATGCCGTTGCGGCCCGGCTGCATCACGGCAAGGTCTCGTTGGCCGAGCTCGAGGAGAAAGCCTGGCGTGATCCAGCGATCGGCAAATGGCTGGACCGTGTGACGGTTGGCGTCGACCAGGCGATGCGCGACGAGGAAGAGCCGTCCGTGGATATCCGTACCCGTGATGGCAGGGTGTTTTCGGCCAAGGTGGAAGATCCCCTCGGCGGACCGCTCAATCCGCTGAGCGACGAGCGCATCATCGCCAAATACGCCGATCTTGCTGGCATCGTGCTGCCGGAAGCCCGCGTTGCCGCGCTTCGCGATGTGATCCTCGACATCGACGCTGTCGACGATGTCCGCACCTTCACCGATCTGCTCCAACCGTGAGATGACAATGTCCGAACCTTCGAACGCAACATGGTCGCCCCTGTTCAAGGAGGCCATCTCGACCGACTTTCGCGACTTTCACGAATGCCTCGACCAGGACAAGCGCATCGCCATCTATGACGTCGCCGCCTCCAAGGTTCATGCCCGGATGCTTGCCCGCGCAGGCGTCCTGACGCCCGCGGACCACGAGGCCATCCAGACCGGTCTCGACACGATCGCCGGTGAAATTGGATCCGGCGCCTTTGTGTGGAGGAAGGAGCTCGAGGACGTCCACATGAACGTCGAAAGCCGCTTGACGGCGCTGGTCGGCGACGCCGGCAAGAAGCTCCACACCGCCCGCTCGCGCAACGACCAGGTCGCGACGGATATCCGCCTTTATGCACGGGCCGAACTCGAAGCGCTCGGTTTCGAGTTGAAGGCGCTCATCCTCGCCTTCGTCGATCTCGCGGAAACCCATGCGGCTACGATCATGCCGGGCTTCACCCACCTTCAGATCGCCCAGCCGGTTACGTTCGGCCATCACTTGATGGCCTATGCGGAGATGTTCATTCGCGATCTCGAGCGCGTCGGCCAGGCGCGCGAGCGCCTCAATGTGTCACCGCTGGGCGCCGCGGCGCTCGCGGGAACAGGCTTTCCCATCGACCCTGATTTCAGTGCGCAGGAACTCGGTTTTTCGCGCGCCTTCCGCAATTCGCTCGACGCCGTTTCCGACCGCGATTACGTGGTCGATATCTGCGCGGCCGGCGCCGTCATCATGGGCCACCTGTCGCGCTTCGCCGAGGAAGTCATCCTGTGGTGTACGCCAATGGTCGATTTCATCGAGGTCGGCGATCAGTTCTGCACCGGCTCCTCTATCATGCCGCAGAAGCGCAATCCCGATCTCGCCGAGCTTGTCCGCGGCAAGGCCGCGCGTGTGATCGGTAACCTGACGACGTCCGTGGCGCTGATGAAGTCGCAGCCTCTCGCCTTCAACAAGGACCAGCAGGAGTCCAAGCCGCCGCTGACCGACACGTTGGAGAATGTGCGTGGCGCGGTTACCGTCACGACCCAGATGCTGCCGACGATCAAGGTCAAGGCCGACAACATGCGCATGGCGGCCGAAAAAGGCTATTCGACGGCGACGGACCTGGCAGATTACCTGGTGCGCGCCGGCATGCCCTTCCGGGATGCCCACCATGCGGTGGCCGCTATCGTCGGCGCCGCGCGGGACAACGGCTACGAGACACTCTCAGAAATGCCTCTCGCGGCCATGCAGGCTTTCGCACCGGTGATCTCCGACGATGTGGCGGATGTCTTGACGACGGAAGGCTCCGTCGCCAGCCGCAACCATCGCGGTGGTACGGCGCCCGAGCAGGTGCGGCGCGCCGCAGCTGAGCTGCGCGCGCTCCTCGGCTGACGTCGAAACGCTGTTTACCTCCGCGACGGCGCCTGTTTAATGGATGGCACCCTCGCGGAGGATCATTTGAAACCGACATTCCAGCAGAACCGGCTGCCGCCATTGCAGACGCTGCAGACCTTCTCTGTCGTAGCGGAGACAGGAAGCTTTACCCAGGCTGCGTCGGAGCTCAATCTCAGCCAAAGCGCCATCAGCCGCCAGATTCAGCAGCTGGAGCACTATTTCGGCTGCAGCCTCTTCCAGCGTCATACGCGCAAGGTGGTCCTGACCGAGCAGGGCGACGCGATCGTTCCCATCGTCAATGGATTGCTCATCTCGCTCCGCAATTCCTTCGAGGCGACCAGGACAAAGGGACGATCCCTAACCGTGCGGATGCCGCCCACATTCGCCCGGCGCTGGCTTCTTCCCCGGCTGACCGACCTTCATGGTTGCCACCCGGACCTCAACATCACGATCGACACCGCCTGGTTTGCCAGGCCGAACTTCGGGCCCGGAGACATCGATCTTCTGATCCTCTATGGCAACGGCCATTGGCCGGGGATGAAGGTCGAACTGCTCCTGCCCGAAAAGCTTACGCCGATGTGCGCCCCTTCATTCGCCGGCATGCTTGGCGATCCGGCACGCTTGGAAAATCTGGCTAACTGCGTGCTGCTGCACTCCAACGCTCGCCAGAGCGACTGGACGCTCTGGCTTCAGGCTGAAAGCGCCTATGACCTGACCGCGGCGCGCAACCAGATATTCGACACCCAGGATTTTGCGATGACAGCCGCGGCAAGCGGCTACGGCGTGACCATGGGAGATATGCATTTAGCGCGGCAGGATCTGGAAAGTGGCGCGCTTGTCACGCCCTTTTCGCGCGTCATCGAAAGCGGCTATGGCTACTACGCCATCTGTCCGGCAAGGGGGGATGCCATAGCGCTCGTATCCGATCTGCTCGATTGGCTGGTGAAGGACCGTCCAGCGTAAATGTCGTTGGAGATTTGAGCCGTCAGCCAGCAATTGTGCCAAATCCGACGGCGCTCGGACACGTTTCCGATCATGGAATTTGAACGTCCGTTATCCTTATTGTGAAGCTGGAAAGTTGCCAATCCGCTTCTGATGCGGTGGACGGCTCTCCTCCCGCCCTGCGGTATGATCGTGGGGCCAGAGCTGGAGGAGATCTATGATGGGCA
>NZ_VFUZ01000051.1 GCF_006658505.1 Mesorhizobium sp. B2-4-15 | reverse complement strand
GTCCAGCCTGCATCTTGAATCACAAAACGGAGCCCGTGGGAATCCTACGATTCTCTCAAGCTATGAAACGCTCTAGGTTCTGCACTGGCGGCACAAACGCGGCGAACGGCCGGCGCCCGGCTAGAAATCTCTCTGCAGTGCCAGAACCCGGACACGCCGCGATTCAACGCGCATCCTGAGCTCACCCAGATAGGCAAAGTGACAATAGGCGCACGCCGCTACTCCCATGACCGACAGCAGGCCGTTCAGCCAGGTGAAGTCCATCACCAGTGAGAACTGAAAGCCGCTCGGCGCCGTAAACGCGGCAATGGTGCTTGCGGTCTGCGAGTGGCCGCCGATGAAAATCATCGATGCCGCGAGGATCAGGGTGCCATGGTTGACAAGAAAGAAAGCCGCCGAGCTTCTGGCCCGACATGCCATCCAGCAGACTCCCAGGACGGCGCCCAGCAAAGCAAAGTCCAGGCCCATCGACCCTCCCAGATAGAAATCGACCTGTTGCCAGAACATGCCGGACGACGGGTGCAAGGCAAGCCAGATCCTCCACATATCGGCGCTTGCTGGATAGGTTCCGAGCAGGACCGTGGCTGTTCGCTCTGTCGCCAGGATCAGCAGGACAAAGGCCGGGAAGGCGAAAAGCAAGAGTGGTTTGCGCTTCATGATGCCTCGCAATCTGGCTGGCAGATTACGCCGCATGGGTTGCGCAAGACTTAACGGGACGTTTTGCATTTGTATCGGCAACGGTCGGCAAGTGCGGGCGAAAGGTCCCTCCGCGCACCACCGAGAATCTGCTGCCAAGAACTTCGCGCTTTCTTGCAGCGCCCTTGTTCACGGCCTTCACTCACAACCTCAGCGGGTCCGGGTTATGTGCCATTTTTGCTACATTCTCCAAACTTATGCTCGGAATCGCCGCTCCGCGTACAACTAAATCAGTAAATACTAACGCAATATGCGATTTTGCTGGATATTGAGCAAAGCCAGATGGGGTAGTTTGGGTTGCAGCGCTTTTCAAAAAAGGCGCGGGAAAACGTGGGTGGGAAAATGAAGACGACAGGTTCTTCGACCATTGGCAAGCGCCTTGGTCTTTTGGTGACGGTATCGCTTCTGGCTTGCGGCAGTGCCGATGCCCTGACGCTGAAGGAGGCCATGGCGGTCGCCGTGGAGTCCAATCCCGAAATCGGCCAGGCCATCGAAAACCGCGAGGCGATCGAATTCGAATTGCGTCAGGCGAAAGGGCTCTATCTTCCCAGTGTCGATGTGGAAGCATCCGCTGGGGCTCGCCGCCTCGACAACTCATCCCGCCGGGCGCTTTCCATCGAAAAGGACAGCCTTTATCCGGCCGAAGCCGACGTCGTGGTTTCGCAGACGGTTTATGACAGCGGCGCAAGGCGGGCCGAGATGAACCGCCAGGCCTCGCGGGTCGATGGCGCTTCGTTCCGCGTGCTGGAGCGCTCCGAATTCATTGGGCTCTCGGTTGTCCAGGACTATCTCGAATATATGCTGCAGGCTTCAATCGTCACCGAAGCGAAGAAGAACCTGGGGTTCCATCAAGCAATTCTCCACGACATCAAGGAAGGCATTGCGGGCGGCGGATTGAACGAAGCCGATCGGCAACAGGCCGAGGAGCGGCTGTTTGCGGCCAAGGCCCGCATGCAGGAAGCCTCGGAGGAACTGGAGGCTTCGAGGATACGGTTCTTCAAGACTGTCGGGAAGCCGCTGACCAATGCGTCGAGGCCAGGCGATGTTTCCGCTGCGCTGCCGAAGTCGCTGGATGATGCGCTGGGCCTGGCGCGGCAGAACAACCCACGCGTCCACATGGCCAACAGCGATATCGACGCTGCGGCCTCGCTGGTTGACGCGGCCCGGGCGAAATACGGCCCCTCGATTGTCGCCGAAGGCACAGCGCGGGCCGGATACGATATCGATGGCGATAATGGCGACACATCCGACCTGCAGGCACGCCTGGTGTTGCGCTGGAATCTCTATCGGGGCGGGATAGACAAGGCCAATGAGCAGGAGCAGATCCGTCGCACCAGCGAACAGCGCCTTGCCCTGCATCAGGTCCTGCGCGAAATCGAGGAGGCTGTCCGCACCTCGTGGGATCGCCGCTTCCGGCAAGCCGATCTGGCGAAAACCCTGAAGCTTCAGGCCGCCACCAATGAGAAGCTGGTCGCGTCGTATCGCGAACAGTTCAAGGTTGGGCAGCGCTCGCTGCTCGACGTGCTTGACGCGCAGAATACGCGTTTCAACACGGCGACGCTCGCCGATACCGCCTCCTATGCCTCGCTGTTCGCCGAATATCGCCTGCTGGCAGCGACGGGACAGCTTCTGAAGACGATGGATATTCAGCCGGCCAAGCAGGCCACGGCCTATGCGCAGACAGAGTTTGCCGTTCCGCCGACAGCGGACACCGAAACCTATGCACGGACGCCATCGGAGCAGAAGAACGATCTGCCTTTCGACATCCTTGCCCCGGTCAGGAAGAAATGAGGTTTTGACTGAAGTCCTGGCGGACGGGTCGTGAACAAACAGCCAAATATCCTGACCCCGAAAGAAGCCTTCAAGGCCTGCTTTTCGGCGGTTGCCGCCTATCTGGGCCGGCCGAGCGCGGAAACCGTGCTTTTTGCCGGGGTGCCTGTTTCAGAGACGCGCATCGAGATCGCCGAGATCAGGCATCTTGCCGAGCGCATCGGCCTCGAGGTCAAGGAGTTCAATCACCGCGACTTCCTGAGCGGTCGTGTCGATCTTCCGGCGATTCTCTTCCGTGCCAGTCAATTGCCCATCGCCTTGCTGTCGGAAATTGACGCTGGAGACTATCTCACCGCCCCGCAGGAAGACGGGCGCACGACCATGGGCAGGTCTGAACTGGCCGCGAGTTACATCATCGGCGGCGCTTCCTTCTCCATCACCTACGCCAACGCCACCGAGGCAATGAACGTCGGTTCGGCGCAGAAAATCGAACGGCGCCATTGGCTGACGGGTACGATGGGCGCCTTCTGGCGCACTTATTCGAAGGTCGTCCTGTCGGCGATATTCATCAACCTTCTGGCCATCGCCTCCCCGATCTTCACCATGAACGTCTATGACAGGATATTGCCCAACAAGGCGATATCCACGCTCTGGGTGCTGGCGATCGGGATCGGCGCCGTCATCCTGTTCGACCTGCTTCTGAAGACGGCGCGGGCTTCGCTGATCGACTATGCCGGACGGAAGGCGGATCTTCGGATATCGTATCTTTTGTTCGAAAAGGTGCTCAACTCGTCGCTGTCGGCGCGCCCTGGCTCGACCGGCGAATACGCAAATCGGATCACGCAATATGAGTTCGTGCGAGAGTTCTTTACCTCGAACACGATCAGCGTCTTCATCGATACGGCCTTCGTGTTCGTCTTTCTGCTCGTCATCTACGCGATCGGCGGCTGGCTGGTGATCATACCGGCGCTGGCCTTCGTCGCATCCGTCATAGTCGGCCTGGTCACGCAGCGCCGCATCGGCAAGCGGGTGGCCGCCTCGATGAACGAGGCTTCGCAACGCCAGGCCCTGCTGGTCGAGTCCATTTCCACTCTGGAAACAATCAAGTCGCTGCGCGCCGAAGCATATCTGCTGAGGAAATGGGGAGAACACTCCAAGAACGCCGCCAACACATCCGAGAAGATCAAGCAGCTTTCGGCGGCCGCGGGAAACATCACCCAGGCCATTCAGCAGCTGGTGACCGTCGCCCTGGTCGTGGCCGGCGCCTATGCCTTTTCCGAAGGGCATGTCTCGACAGGAGCGATCATAGGAACGGTGATGCTGGCGAGCCGTGCCGTGGCTCCGCTCGGCCAGATCGCAATCACCCTGTCCAGGTTTCGTCAGGCCATGCTCTCGTTGAGGATGGTGAACTCGATCATGGCTCAGCCGGAGGACCGGCCGGACACGGTTGGCTTCGTCAACCGCCCCATCCGCAACGGCGCGATGGTGTTCAAGAATGTCGGGTTCATCTATCCCGGTTCGGAAAACGAGGTGTTGTCCGGCCTGAATTTCCTGGTCAAGCCGGGAGAGCGGATCGGCATCATTGGCCGTATAGGATCGGGCAAGACGACGATGGGGCGGCTGATCGGCAGGCTTTTCCTGCCGACCTCTGGAGAGCTTTTGCTGGATGGCATCGATATCCGCCAGTATCACCCTTCGGAGGTGCGCCGCGCCGTAGGCATTGTCGCGCAGGCCGGCGATCTGTTTTCGGGCACCATCAAGGAGAACCTCCTGATGGCATCTCCGGAAGCAACCGACGAGGAGATCATCGAAGCCGCCAAAGCCGCCGGCGTCGATGAGTTTGTCTCTCGCCACCCGCGCGGCTACGACATGAATGTCGGCGAGCGAGGCACCAATCTCTCCGGAGGTCAGAGGCAGACCGTGGCGATTGCACGACTGCTTTTGACCAAACCGAAAATTGTCTTCTTGGACGAGCCGTCGGGATCGATGGATCTGGCCTCGGAGCGGCAGCTGATAAAACAGCTCAAATCGGCTTTTGACCGGGATACGACGCTGATCGTCTCAACCCACCGCTTCAGCATGCTCGAGTTGGCCGAACGGCTTATTGTCATAGATCAAGGCCGGATCGTTGCCGATGGACCGAAAGAACAAATCATTCAGGCGCTGCAGAAAAACAGCGCCTGAAGAAGAGAACCATGTCGAGCTCGGTCTCGACTTAATGGGGCATGGGAAATGCTTGCTAGGGAAGACCGCCCGCCGCTTTTTGCGACGGCGTCCATATTTATCATAGCGGCGCTCTTTGTCGCATTTGTTGCTTGGGCGTCCTTTGCCGAGGTGGACGAAATCGCGCGCGGTGACGGCAAGGTCATACCGGCCTCAAAGACCCAGATCATTCAAGCCAGCGAGCCGGGTGTCGTTCAGGAAATAGCGGTGCAGATCGGCCAAATCGTCAAAAAGAACGATCTTATCATACGCCTAGACAACACGTTGAATACCTCCAGTCTCGGTGAACAGCAGGCGAAGGCGCGTGCGCTTGAAGCGCGCATCGCCAGGCTCAAATACGAACAGACCGGCAATCTCGCGGGCTCGTTCCCTTGCCCGCAGGACATACAGTCGGTTGCTCCGCAAATTTGCGACAATGAGCAAAACCTGCTCGTCGCCCGGCGCGAGAACTTTGACAACAAGCTATCAGTGCTCAAGTCGCGCCTCGACCAGCGCCAAAGGGAACTGGACGAGGCGAACGCCAATTCCGAGCGCCTGATCAAGAACCTGGCGGTAAGCGACCAGCAGACGAAGCTGGTCGAGTCGATGGCAAAGAAAGGCTTGATGGCCAGAACCGAGCAGCTGAAGGCCGAGCAGGAGCAAACCGAACTCAACGGCCAGTTGAATCTGGCCGGCGAGACGATAAGGAAAGCCAAGTCGGCGATCACCGAAGCGCAGCTCCAGGTCGATGAGCTGGGCCTGCAGTTGAAGCAGGAAGCACTGGGTGACCTGACACAGGCGCTCGCTGATCTTTCGGTGGTGGATGAGACCATCCGCGGTGCAACCGACAAGGTCGCACGCACCGACATCCGCTCTCCCGTGGACGGCATCGTCAACACGCTGGAGCTGAACACGGTTGGCGCCTTCGTGCAGCCAGGGGCCATCGTTGCCGGAATCGTGCCCACTTCCGAGACATTGCTGGTCGAAGCGCGTGTTTCGCCACGCGACGTCGCCTTTATCCGCCCGGATCAGGACGCCCTGATAAAGGTCACGGCCTACGATTTCTCGATCTTCGGCGGCATCGAAGGCAAAGTCTCCAACATCACCGCGGATAGCCTTGTCGACCAGAAAACCGGAGAGCCATACTACCAGGTTCGTGTTGCCACCGAAAAGTCGACGCTCGAGAGAGATGGAAAGGCCTATTCGATCATCCCCGGCATGATCTGTTCGGTCGACATCAAGACCGGGCGCAAGACAATCCTGACCTACCTTTTGAAACCGATCAACAAGGCGCGAGAGGAGGCAATGAGTGAACGATAGCGTCGCCTCCTCCGCTCCACCCCAAGGTGCCCGGCCGCTCCTGCCCCTCGCAGCAGAGGATTTTGGGCTGGAATTCCGGGTTGTGACGCGCGGTGGCGTACGGCGCGGCATACGGCTGGAGCGGGCTTTCTGGATTTCGCTCAAGCAGATGGCGGAGAACAGGCGATGCACGATCGGTATGCTGATTGACGAAATCGCTGGCAATCACTCCGAGACGGGAAACCTGACGTCGGCAATCCGGGTGGCTTGCATACGCGCACTTGCCGACGAAAACCTGACTTTGCGCAAGCTGGCATCGATCAAAACGATCAACGCCATTCTGGTCGCTTGTCCCTCGCCCGCCTTCGCTCTTGCATCGTCGAAGAAGATCCTGACGTTCAATGCGGCTTTCCAGCAACTGGTCAAGCGTCAGCTGCCCATGACCCCGAACGATGACGCGCGCCAAGACCTCAAGCTGGCATTGGACATCGGTGTGGCCGACATATTCGCGCGCCTCGACGCCAACGGCGAAACCCCGGTGACAAGCGGCTTCGTGATTGGCGCCGGCGAACGTCGCTATCGAGGCCAGTTGAACGCGGTGCGCGCGCCGGTGCTGGAGCCTGAATTGCTGATGGCGTTTGTCTTCAACGGCTGACTGTTCAATGCAGGGGGTGGAGGCGTCCGCCCTGGCCGTCACTGACCATCCATCAAACCCTCGCCGGGTGCGACCGACTGAAAGCCACCCTTGAGGTCGGCCACTTGCGCGGCGCCGGCTTTCGTCCCGTGAATCCAAGCCCGATCGGTGCTGAACGAATACAGCGGCTGATAGTCTGGGAGGTCGCTATCCCTGAGGACTTTATTGCCAAGGGTATCCAGAATGAACGCGCCGCTTGCGGTGCTTACCGCAAGCACGGCATGAAAGAACCTGCGCTTGCGATCCTGGAGCACCACCAGCGACATGCTTTGCGCCGGAATACCCGCCTGCAGCAACGCGGTCATCTTGAGAATGGCAAAATCCTCGCAGTCGCCAGCGCGATTTGCAAGAACCTCCGAAGGTTTCGCCCAATAGTCGAGCTTGCCGTATACGTCGATGTCGCTTTTGTAGGCGATGAAGTGATTGATGCTGCTGTTGACGAACGACAGTTTTTCGCTGAAGGGCTTGCCCCGAGCGATCGAGACGATGTTGGCGAAAATCTGGCTCTTGCGTCCGCAATCGGTGTCCGGCGTGCAACTGGATATGGCTTGGTAGACGGGTGCCCAGCGCGCCGAAACGGGAAAATTATGCATGGACAGGGCAACCGACCCGAACACACCCGGGATGATCGTCGCCGTCTGCATTGGGTCGATACCGGGGTTGTCTTGCGCCGTCGACGTGCCGGTTCCACTATCCGCGGAAACGCGGCCGTAGCCGTTCAATGCAATATCGATCTGGCCAATGCTGATCTGGCCAATGCTCACCTGATAAGGCGCGACGGGCTGCCAGGATTGATACCGCTGCAGGGAAATGCCGCCGAGACAAGGCGGCGCCTGAACCGTCTCCAGGGCCGGCTTCCCGGGAAGGGAACCCTTGAAATCCTGGCCGGCAAGGGCCGGCTGCGCCAGGCCCGCGAGGCCAGCCGCCAGCAGGAGTAGTTTGATTCGGGTTGTTCCTGGAACATTTTTTTGTTTTTTCATAACGCCCACCTTTGACTGCGGACGCTACCAACCCTGTCTCAAATTACTGGAAAGGAAGGTGGGTAACTTTCCAAAAACATGCATCAGCTATTTTGTGTAAAATTTTATTCATATTTATACTTCTGTTTACCAAAACTCCCCACCGATACCGGCTACCGAACTCATCCTATCAGGTGAGATATAACATATTATATGTAGGCCGTTTACCAAGCGTAAAAAAGCTTATCGAAGACATATTCAAATATATAGAATAGATTGACGGACCGTTGCAAAACCGACGCATCGCCTGTCTCTTTCCGGGAAATGCCGGAGGGGTTTTAGCTATGGCGACCAGTATTGAGTTGGACAACGTTTCGGGTTCGTGGGACGAGCATCACGTCTCCGGCGATCATCATGATCTGACAGTGCAGGTGCAGATTGCTCAAGCCGCCCCGGCGGACCAGACAGCGGCGCCGGCTCAAACCGCACCGGCCGCGGCCGAACCCGTGCCGGTCGATGTCGGTGGCGGCGCGCCCGTGAATGCTCCACCGGCGGCGAATATCCCGCATGAATACGTTGCCGACGCGAGCAACATCGTCAAACTCCCAGCCAATGTTTCGATCGACAACATCAAGGTCGACGGTCACAACCTCTTGCTTGAACAGGCGGACGGCTCCGTCATCGTCATCAAGGACGGCGCCTTGAATGTGCCGACCTTCGTCATCGGTGACGTCGAGGTGCCGCGCGTTGCCTTGATCGCGGCGCTCGAGGCAAGCCACATCGATGTCGCCTTCGGCGCGGACGGGTCGATCTCGGCTGGCGGAAATGGCTCGCAAAGCAGCGCTGGTGGAAATTTCGAACAGCCTGCCGGCGGCATCGGCGACGGATTTGGACTATCGGCGTTGCTGCCGCCGACCGACCTCCAGTTCGGCCAGCCGGATAACCGCGAGCTCTTCACGGGCCTTGTCAGGCCAAATTCCATACCGTCGATCGGGCTCATCGGGGAGGCGACCGTCTCCGAAGCTGGCCTGCCTGCACACAATGGCGAACCCGCCGGTTCGGCCTTTGGCTCCAATTCGGAGATGACCTCCGGGACTGTTGGCTTCACATCGCCGGACGGCGTTTCGCAGGTCACGCTCGGCGGCCATGCCCTGACCACAGTGCCGCAGACCTTCACCGACGCCACGGGCTCGCTGACGGCGAGCTATGTCTTCGATGCCGCCACCGGTATCGGCACGATCACCTACTCCTATACACTTGCCAACAACACCTCTGGCGACAACACGAGCGTCACTTTCGTGGTTGGGGTGACGGACGCCGACGGCGATGCGGCACCTCCCGGCAACCTGGTTATCAATATCGTCGACGACGCGCCGACGGCGCATGCCGACGCGCTGACGATCGCGGCGGCGGACTTTGCCGGCCATGGCGGCAACGTCATCACCGGCAC
>NZ_VFUZ01000050.1 GCF_006658505.1 Mesorhizobium sp. B2-4-15 | reverse complement strand
CGGATACATGGCCGCACCAACCAGCAAAGGCAAAGCTCAAAGAATCCCTTGCCAACGGAGAGCCGTCCATACACGGCCCCATTGCGGCCATTGGTATGGAGCCAGCAATCAATCTCGCTCGTTGTTTTCGGGTTCGCCCGACCTCACACCCTCTGCAACTAACATACCCGTTATCTGGCAGTAGATTACGCAGCAATTCGCCAAGGTCGATTCAAGGAGTTCGTCCAGCCACTCGCCAACCGCATTTATCTTCTACGGTGGAGGTTGCCCTGCGCCAGGACAGGCGTCTGCGCCTGACTCGCGCATTGAATGGATGCTCGCCACCTAAAACTGGCAGTATCCAACATCCCTCACTCCGCTGTCTGAACCTTGTTTTGCCCCGATTATGGCGCGGATCTCAGCACGGCAGGAGCCGCAATTGGTTCCGGCTTTCAGTACCTGTCCTATGGCTTCGACCGTCGAACAGCCCGCCTCCAACTCCGCCGCGATCTGGTTAGTACCGATGCCGAAGCAGGAGCAAACGATCGCGCCGATGTCCGCTTTTTCAGCGCCCGCGCGACCGGCGACGATCCTGAAGCGCTGACGCTGGCCGGCTAGCGCGGCGTCAAGCTGTTCGGCTGCCCAGCCGCGCGAAACCGCGACCGGGCGTGGCGCGACGAACAGCGCGCCGAGAAGGCGCTCGTCGGCGAAGGCGGCGACGCGGTGTTGGCCGGCATCGCAATCATGATAGGCGAGCAGTTCGGCATCAGGCGACGTTCCGAATAATGTAGTAGCAAACGCGGTCCAGTCGGCGCCACCATCGGCAAAGGCAAGTTCCATTCGCCAGCCGCCCTTGCATCGAGCGACGGCCCAGTAGTCGGCGGCAATGGTCTCGGGCCGTTGCCGCGTCACGGCAAAGCCGAAGGCGCCGGCGACGAATTTCTCGACGCGCACCGCGACATGCTTCAGCGCCGGCTGGCCAGATACCGGATCGGTGAGGGGCGCGGCCAGCGCGCCGAGCCTGCCTTGGGCCGCGAATTGGTCAGTCCAGTGCATCGGCGCGAAGACGCAGCCGCGACGCTGGCGGCTGGTGATGAGCGCACGCACAAGCACCTTACCGTGCGGGCTCGAAACGCGCACGATATCGGCGTCGCCGATGCCATGCTGGCGCGCGTCGGCGGGATGGATTTCCAGGAACGGCTCGGCATTGTGCTGGGACAGACGCGGGCTTTTGCCCGTCCTCGTCATTGTATGCCAATGGTCGCGGATGCGGCCGGTGTTGAGGACAAGCGGGTAGTCGGGCGTGGTGCGGGTTTCGGTCGAGGGGCGGATAGGGATGAAGCGGGCCTTGCCTCCTGGGGTGTAGAAGCTGCCGTCGGCGAAGAAGCGGATGGGCTGGAGCTCGGTTGAAGCGCTCTCCCGCCGAAGTCCGGCTTGAACAGCCCCCTCTGGCCTGCCGGCCATCTCCCCCTCAAGGAAGGAGATTGGCGGTTTCGTCGCCGGTCCTTCTCCTATAACGCCGGAGATTGGCGAAGGCCGATGTGACGTCCGAGTTCCCCCCAGGGGGAGATGGCCGGCAGGCCAGAGGGGAGTGCCTTGGCTCGGCGCTGGCCATTGGAACGGCGCTAACCTTTGATAGTCCTCAGGATCGATGCCGCCATAGGCGCCGATATCGAAATCTCGGGCGCCGTCATTCTCGAACCCCGACAGCGCGGCGTGCTCGGCAAAAATCTCCGCCGGAGAGCCATGGGCGAACGCCTCGCCGAAACCCATTCGCCGCGCCACTTCAGCGACGATCCACCAGTCCGGCCTTGCCTCGCCAGGCGTTACTTGGAACGGCCGCTGGCGTGATATGCGGCGTTCGGAGTTGGTGACGGTGCCCTCCTTTTCGCCCCAGGCCGTGGCCGGCAGCCGCACATGGGCATGGCGGACCGTGTCGGTGCTGGCGAGCACTTCCGACGCCACCACGAAGGGGCAGGCCCTGATAGCGGCTTCCACCATGTCGGCATCCGGCATGGAATCGACCGGATTGGTGGCCATGATCCACAGCGCCTTGATGCGCCCTTCGGCCACCGCGCGAAACATGTCCACTGCTTTCAAGCCGGGTTTGTCGGCAATGGCCGGCGCGTTCCAGAAGCGCCGCACGCGGTCGCGATGCGCGGGCTCTTCGATCTCCATATGCGCGGCGAGCATATTGGCCAGGCCGCCGACCTCGCGCCCGCCCATGGCGTTGGGCTGGCCCGTGACCGAGAACGGCCCCGTCCCAGGCTTGCCGATCCGGCCGGTGGCCAGATGGCAGTTGATGATAGCGTTGACCTTGTCGGTGCCTTGCGACGACTGGTTCACGCCCTGGCTGTAGACGGTGACCGTCTTGTCCGTCGCTGCGAACAGTTCGTAGAGTCCGAGAAGCTCGTGCTCGCCGAGGCCTGTGGCGGCGGCGATGCTGGCAAGATCGAGCGCGCCCGCCGCCGTCAGGGCCTCCTCGAAGCCACAGGTATGCCCGGCGATGTAGTCGCGATCAAACGCGCTGTTCGCGCCGAGATAGGCCAGAAGGCCGCAAAACAATGCCGCGTCGCCATCGGGTGCGATCGCCAGATGCAGATCGGCTATATCGGCCGTCATGGTGCGGCGTGGGTCGACCAGCACGATCTTCATCTGTGGCCGCAGCTCGCGTGCCGCAGCAATGCGCTGGTAGAGCACGGGATGGCACCAGGCCAGATTGGAGCCGACCAGAACGATGAGGTCGGCCAGTTCCAGGTCCTCGTAGCAGCCCGGCACCGTGTCGGAACCGAAGGCACGGCGGTGGCCGGCCACCGAGGACGCCATGCAGAGTCGCGAATTGGTGTCGATATTGGCCGAGCCGATAAACCCCTTCATCAGCTTGTTGGCGACGTAGTAATCCTCGGTCAGCAGTTGACCCGATACATAGAAGGCGACCGCGTCCGGACCGTGTTCGGCAATGGTGCGCGCGAAAGTCGAGGCGACAAGGTCGAGCGCCTCGTCCCAGCCAGCGCGACGGCCGCCGATTTGCGGATGCAGCAACCGGCCATCGAGACCTATGGTTTCGGTCAGAGCGGAGCCCTTGGAGCAAAGCCGGCCGAAATTCGCTGGATGGGCGGGGTCGCCGCGGACGGACACTTCACCGTCCGCGGCGACCGTCGCCAGCACGCCGCAGCCCACCCCGCAATAGGGGCAGGTGGTCCTCACCTCGCGTGCTTCCTCGATCTCCATGCCTTCAGGCCGCGCGGGTGGACAGCGCTTCGAGCGCCAGAAACAGGCGCTCGCCTTCGCGTTTCACTGGGATGGTGCGCACGGCGCCCTCGTCGACTCCGAGCGCCCAGCCTGTCTCCAGCGAAATCACCCAGTTGTGCAGGGGACAGGTCACCGCCGCGCCGTGGACGATGCCCTGGCTGAGCGGCCCGCCCTTGTGCGGGCAGTGGTCGTCGATGGCGTAGACCTGATCCTCGGCGGTGCGGAAGACGGCGATCTTGCCTTGCGGGGTATCGACGCAGCGCGCGCCGCGGCGCGGGATGTCGGAGAGGGCACCGATCGATATCCAGCTCATCTCCATCACTCCGCCGCCTCGGCAAAGCCGACCGAGGCCATCGGCCGGAACTCATGCTTGTCCTTGCCGGAGACGCGCTCCGACCAGGGATCGACCTGGGCGAATTTCTGCGAAAGGACGAAGCGGTCGAAATAGGCGCAACGCTTCTCGCCATCCTCCATGATCTGTCGCTTCACCTCTTCGATGCCGACGCGCTTGGCCCATTTGTAGATGCGTTCGAGATAGCGCGCCTGTTCGCGATACATCTGGACCAGCGCTACGATGTGCTCCAGCGCCTCATCCTCGGTCTTGACGAGGCCGAGGACTTCCGTGCCCTTGATGTCGAGGCCGGCAGCGCCGGCGAAATGGATCTCGTAGCCGGAGTCCACGCAGATCACCCCCACATCCTTGCAGGTCGCCTCGGCGCAGTTCCTCGGGCAGCCCGACACCGCCATCTTGACCTTGGCCGGCGTCCACGAGCCCCACATGAATTTTTCGATGCGGATGCCCAGCCCCGTCGAATCCTGCGTGCCGAAACGGCACCAGTCGGAACCGACGCAGGTCTTGACGGTGCGCAGGCCCTTGGCATAGGCATGGCCGGAGACGAAGCCTGCCCTGCCGAGATCGGCCCATACCGCCGGCAGGTCTTCCTTGCGGATGCCCAGCATGTCAATGCGCTGGCCGCCGGTCACCTTCACCATCGGGATCTCGAACTTGTCGACCACGTCGGCGATGGCGCGCAGCTCGCCGGCGCTGGTCACCCCGCCCCACATGCGCGGGACGACCGAATAGGTGCCGTCCTTCTGGATATTCGCGTGCACGCGCTCGTTGATGAAGCGTGACTGATAGTCGTCGGCATATTCGTCCGGCCAGTCGCAGACGAGGTAGTAATTGAGCGCGGGCCGGCATTTGGCGCAGCCGCAGGAGGTCTTCCACTCCAGCTCCTGCATGACGGCCGGAATGGTCTTCAGCCTCTTGGCCTTGATCAGCCGGCGCACCTCGTCATGACCGAGCGAGGTGCAGGCACACATGGGCTGCACGGCGGCCGGGTTGTACTTGTCGCCGATGGTCAGCACCATCAGTTTCTCGACCAGGCCGGTGCAGGAGCCGCACGAAGCGGACGCCTTGGTGTGGGCGCGCACGGCGTCGAGGGACGTCAGCCCCGCTCCCCTTATCGCCCCAGTGATCTTGCCTTTGCAGACGCCGTTGCAGCCGCAGATTTCCGCATCATCCGGCAAGGCTGCAACGGCCGCCATAGGGTCCAGGGGGGCACCCCCCTGGTATGACTGGCCGAAGATCAGGGTTTCGCGCATCGCCGAAATGTCGGTCTGCTTCTTCTTCAGGTCGTTGAACCAGGCGCCGTCGGCGGTCTCGCCATAGAGCACTGTGCCGATGATGCGGTCGTCCTTCAGGACAAGGCGCTTGTAGACGCCGGCGGCCGCATCACGCAGCACGATCTCCTGCCGGTCCTCGCCGTCAGCGAAGTCGCCCAGCGAGAACAGGTCGATGCCGGTGACTTTCAGCTTGGTCGGCGTGTCGGAATGGACGAAGGCAGCAGCCTCGTCGCCGGCCAATTGGGCGGCCGCGACACGCGCCATCTCGTAGAGCGGCGCCACCAGTCCGTAGACCATGCCGCCCACCTCGGCGCATTCGCCGAGCGCGTAGATGTCGGGGTCGTTGCTGCGCATGCCGGCATCGACGACGATGCCGCGATTGACGGCAATGCCTGCCTCCTTGGCCAGCGCCGCGTTCGGCCGGATGCCCACCGCCATCACCACCAGCGTCGCCGGGATGACGGTGCCGTCGGCGAGTTCCACCTGCTCGACCTTGCCGTTGCCAGTGATGGCCTGGGTGTTGGCCTTGGTGATGACCTTGATGCCGCGCTCTTCCACAGCGCGCTGCAGCAGGTAGCCGGCGGCCGGATCGAGCTGGCGCTCCATCAGCGTCGGCATGACGTGCAGAACCGTTACGTCCATGCCTTGCGCGTTGAGGCCGGCCGCGGCCTCAAGCCCGAGCAAGCCGCCGCCGATGACCACGGCCTTGGCGCGCGATTGGGCGGCGAGCATCATCGCCCGGACATCGTCGAGATCGCGGTAGGTCAGCACGCCCGGCAGGTTGTTCCCGGGCACCGGGATGATGAACGGCACCGAGCCGGTGGCGATGACCAGCTTGTCGTAAGATTCGGTCACGCCATGGTCCGACGTGACCGTCTTCGCCGCCCGGTCGATGGCGACGATCCTGTGACCCTTGTAGAGCGTGATGCCGTGCTTGATGTACCAGCCGTCGCCATGGATGATGATTTCCTCATAGGCTTTTTCGCCGGAAAGAACCGGCGACAGCATGATGCGGTCGTAGTTCACGCGCGGCTCGGCATTGAAGATGGTGACCTGGTAGCGGTCCGGCGCCTTCTCCAGGAGATGCTCCAGCATGCGCCCGGGGGCCATGCCGTTGCCGATGATGACGAGTTTCTCGCTCATGATGGTGATCCGCTCCGCTGTCACTCTGCCGCGTAGGAAAGGTTTGATGCGTTGGCGGCCGCCTCGCGCTCAATCCGCAGGATGCTGAAATGCATCCAGGCAAAGCAGCCGACAACGATCAGGAAGAGCAGCATGAAGCAGCTCGACCAGACGCCGGTGAGGTCGTTCAGCGCGCCAAACGCGATCGGCAGGATGAAGCCCCCAAGCCCCCCGATCATGCCGACTACCCCGCCGACCGCGCCGACGCTCTGCGGATAGTAGGCGGGGATGTGCTTGTAGACAGCGGCCTTGCCGAGGCTCATGAAGAAGCCGAGCACGCTAGCGACGACGATGAAGGCGGGCGGGCCGATCTCGAAATGGAAGGCGATCGGCCCGCTGATGCCGCGCACGACGTAGTCTGCCGAGGGGAGGGACAGGACGAGAGTCGCGACGGCACAGACGGTGAAGGTCCAGTAGAGCACGGTACGAGCGCCAATGCGGTCGGAAAGCACGCCGCCATAGGCGCGGAAGATGCTCGCGGGGATCGAATAGGCGGCGCCGACCATGCCGGCGGTGGAGATGCCGAAACCGTAGACGCCGATCAGGTAGCGCGGCAGCCACAGCGACAGCGCGACGAACGCGCCGAAAGAGAAGAAATAGTAAAAGGCGAAGCGCCAGACCTGCAGGTTCTTGAGCGGCGCGAATTCCTGCGAGAAGCTCCTCGCAGGTGCTGTTTTGCCGGCACGGCGCTCACGAATGACCGGATCATCGCTGGTGGTGAACCAGAAGATGGCAGCCATGACGACGAGTGCCGCCGCCCAGATCAGCGCGACCGACTGCCAGCCCCAGGAGAGAAGCACGAACGGCGCCAGGAATTTGGTGACCGCGGCTCCGACATTGCCGGCACCGAAGATGCCGAGCGCCGTCCCCTGTTTGTCGGCGGGGAAGAAGCGCGAGACATAGGACACGCCGACGGCAAAGGAACCGCCGGCGAGCCCGACGCCAAGCGCGGCGATCAGCATCTGCCCATAGGTGTGCGCAAAAGCGAGCAGGAAGGTCGCGACCGCCGCTGCAAGCATGGTCGCGGTGTAGACCAGTCGTCCGCCGTAGCGGTCGGTCCAGACGCCGAGCACCATGCGCACGAGAGAGCCGGTGAGGATCGGCGTGCCGACGAGCAGGCCGAATTCCGTCTCGTTTAGCCCGAGCTCCTGCTTTATGCGCACGCCAATGATCGAAAAGATCGTCCACACCGCGAAGCAGACGGTGAACGCTATGGTGGACATCACGAGCGCCTGCCGGGGAGCACTGTCCTGGCTGGGCGCGGCTGCGAGATTTTTTGCGGTCATCTTGGGCTCCGTTTGCGGCGTGGGAGGCGCGGCGTCCGTTTGTTGATCATGGTCACGACGTGTCCTTCGGTCAGTTCGACGAGACCGGTGCGGTCGTCTCGGGGGCCTTGCCTTCGGGCGTGGCATCCGGGGGAAGCAAAAGGAGCGCGGCGGTGAACAGCGCCGCCGTCAGCGCGCTGCCGACGAGAAAGTCGTGACGCGTGAGGTCCTTGAGGCACGCGCCAGTTCCGATTCGTTTCGCCATCGTCGTCTCCGCTTGGATATGCCGGCGCCTTGCATTGCGTCCGGCCAAAACAAAAAAGCCGCCGTCCAGGTCTCTCGCGTCCGTACATCCGGGATCGCGTCTAGACCTGAGCGGCAGCTTTGCCTTCGGCGCCCGCCATTGGACGCCTGTTCCATTGCCCGAGAAGGGCTCGATTATCTCAAAGCAGGAACCGTGCCAGTTTTGGCATGAGAACGAATTTCAAGTGAAATCAATACGATCGTCGCTCGCATCGCCAGCGTGACCGGCTAGCCACGGGGTCAAACATTGGTCAGCGGCGTGGACAAGTCGCATATTTTTTGTGCAGCGCACAACGTTGGCGGAAATGATCAGAGGTGCGATACGGCTGACTTCTGGCCTGCGATGTAGCCGTCGATCTCGTCCGGATCGAAGGTCTGGCCGTCGAAGAATCCATCCGGTCCGAGCACCAGGCTCGCCCCCGCCGAACCCACCGGCGTCGCCACCTTCAGCGCGCCCTCGACCTTGGCGTTGGCGCCGGGAAGCGCGACACCCAGCGGTTTCAGCGCCGCGCGATAGAGGTCGGGCCGGTAGCAGTCGCGGGCGATGGCGAGATTCCGGGCCGTGTGCGCGATATCGCCCCAGCGCACCATCTGCGTATAGAACCACAGCGCATGGCTCTTCCAGGGAAAGTTCGCGGCCTTGTCGAATGGCACGAAGAAATCCTCGATCGTCCGTTCCACGCCCCCGCCCAATTTAAGCCGGCCAGTGAGGATCGGCATCTGCACCGAAGCCGGCAGCCCGAGGAAGCGGGATCCTGCCATCAGCTCCGCCAGTTCGTTGTGGTTTTCCCGGTTCTGGCACCAGCGTGCGGAATGATGGAGCGCCCGCAGCAGCGCCGCCAACGCGTCCGGGTTTGCTTCCGCCCAGGCCTTGCGCGCGCCGATCACCTTTTCGGGGCTGTTGCGCCAAAGCAGCGCCTTGACCGTGACCATGTGGCCCGTTTCGGCAGCGACGGCGGCGCTGTTCCAGGGCTCGCCGACGCAATAGCCGTCGATGCGGCCGGCGGCCAGCGCATCGGCCATGAAAGGGGGCGGCACGACTATGATCTCGATCTCGCGGGACGGATCGATGCCACAGGCGGCAAGCCAGTAGCGCAATTCGTAATTGTGCCCGGAATGGGGATGGACGACGGCGAAGCGCAGCGGCTCGCAGGCAGATGTCGCCCGCTCGCGAATGAGCGAGCCAAGCGCGGCCCCGGTGCGGGCGGGGTCGAGGTCGGGCACCGCGCCATGCGCTGCCATTCGGTTCCACACAGCGTTGGAGACAGTGATGCAGTTGCCGCCGAGACCGAGCGAAAACGGCACGATTGTATCTGAGGCGATCGGCGTGAGGCCGAGGCTGCAGGCCAACGGCATCGGCCCTAGCATGTGGGCGACGTCGAAATGGCCGATAGCGATCCGGTCGCGGATGTTGGCCCAGGAGGTCTCGCGCTGCAGCTTGAGTTCGATGCCTTCGCGGGCTGCAAAACCCATCTCCCGGGCGGCGACCAGGACGGTGCTGTCGAAAAGCGGCATGAAGCCGGCGGTGATCTGATGCTCGGCGCCCATGCTCATTCGTCCTCCGCCGGTCCGAGCAGCCCGGCGGCGGTCACCAGGCTCTGGGCGATGTCGCTGATCTTGCGGTTCTGGTTCATCGCCGTCTTGCGCAGCAGCGTGTAGGCGGCCTCTTCGCTCAGGCCGCGCGATTTCATCAATATGCCCTTGGCGCGGTCGATCAGCTTGCGGTTCTCCAGTTCGCTGCGCGCCTCTTCAAGCTCGCGCGCCATGCGCGAAAAGGCGTTGAAGCGGCTCACGGCCATGTCGAGGATCGGCTTGACGCGCTCTTGCCTAAGTCCGTCGACGACATAGGCCGATACTCCGGCCTCGACCGCCGCCTCGATCGAGGCTTGGTCGGAGCGGTCGACGAACATGGCGATTGGCCGCTTCACCGCGCGCGAGAGCTGGAACATGTTTTCCAGCATGTCGCGGTTGGGATTTTCGAGGTCGATGACGATGACGTCCGGCTCGATCTCGGCAATACGGCGCGCAATCCCGGTGACGTCATGGATGACGGTCACCCGCTCATGCCCGGCCGCCCGCAGCCCGGCCTCGATGATCGAGGCACGGATGCGGTTTTCGTCGATCACCAGAACGGCGAGGGAGGCGTGGAACATGCCTCAATATGTCGAAGCCATGGCATTGTGCAATGCGCATGGCGGAATGGCTGACTTGGCAACGCCTTTGAATCTATCACGTTGGCGCGACCTGACGAACAGGGATTGCAGGTACCACGAACGCCAGAGCCGGCTTTCCAGCTTAATCATCCGAAAGAAGACGTTCCGCTTTTGATGCGGTGGACGGCTCTCCTCCCGCCCTGCGGTATGATCGTGGGGCCAGAGCTGGAGGAGATCTATGATGGGCA
>NZ_VFUZ01000005.1 GCF_006658505.1 Mesorhizobium sp. B2-4-15 | reverse complement strand
CGGGGCCTGGCCCACAACCCGTTTCCGGGCGTCGGCGCTGCCCCTCACCTGCCTGCCGGCATCCTCTCCCCGTATAGAGACGGGGAGAGGGGCGCTAGTATCGCCGATTTCGCCAATCGTCATTGTTTCAAGAAGGGTGCCGGAGTTGGGGACAGCCCCCTTCTCCCCGTCCCTATACGGGGAGAAGGTGCCGGCAGGCGGATGAGGGGCGGCGCCGACCTTCGCGGTAGGCTCTATGCACCGCACGTTAGCGGATTGCGCTCACTGCGCCGGCACCTTGTCGAGGAAGCCGGTAACGCTCTTCAGCCGACCGTTCTCGATGACGCCGACATCGGTGCCCTCGATGACGGAGTCCGTGCCTTCGGGTCCAAGGTTCCAGGAAAAGCGGATCTTGTCGGCGAAGCCGTCCGGCGTGCCCTTCAGCGAGAAACGGAAGCCGGCAAAACGATGCTGCACCCCGTCGATCAGGGCCGCGACGCCTTCATGGCCGTCGCCCTGCATGATCGGATCGCGATAGCTGACGTCCTCGGTGAGGGTCGCCTTGAGCAATTCGGCGCGGCGGCCGGCGTCGCTTTCGTTCCAGGCGGTGATGTAGCCCTCGGCGATCTTGTTGAGGTCGGTCATGGTCTGTCTCCTTTGTTTGACGGTTTTGACCCGAGCCTTTTCGACCACCCCAGGACCGAAACCAATTACGCCTGAGGTAATCAGGGCGAACTATTCGAGAGAGGACAGGAATCATGAGCAGCGGATTTTTCGGCGACATCCAGAAGATCAAATATGAAGGACCGGATTCGACCAATCCGCTGGCCTACCGGTTCTACAACCCGGACGAAATGGTGGCCGGCAAGCGGCTGGAAGACCATCTGCGCTTCGCCGTCGCTTACTGGCATTCCTTCGCCTGGCCCGGCGGCGATCCGTTCGGCGGCCAGACCTTCGACCGCCCCTGGTTCCCCAAGGCCGGCGGGATCGACACGATGGAACTGGCGAAACTGAAAGCGGATGTCGCCTTCGAGATGTTCTCGCTGCTCGGCACCCCCTATTTCTGTTTCCACGACGCCGACGTGCGGCCGGAGGGCAAGGATTTTTCCGAGAGTGCCGCACGGCTCGATGAAATCGCTGACTATTTCGCTATCAAGATGAAGCAGACCGGCGTCAAGCTGCTCTGGGGCACGGCGAACCTCTTCTCGCATCGCCGTTTCATGTCCGGCGCCGCCACCAATCCCGATCCGGATGTCTTTGCCTACGCGGCGGCGACGGTGAAAAGCTGCATCGACGTCACCAAGCGGCTGAAGGGCGAGAATTATGTCCTGTGGGGCGGCCGCGAAGGCTATGAGACGCTGCTCAACACCGACCTTGCCCGCGAGCAGGAGCAGGCCGGCCGCTTCCTCAACCTCGTCGTCGAGTACAAGCACAAAATTGGCTTCAAGGGCACCATCCTGATCGAGCCGAAGCCGCAGGAGCCGACAAAACATCAGTATGATTACGACGTCGCGACCGTCTATGGCTTCCTCAAGCGCTTCGGCCTCGAGAAGGAGGTCAAGGTGAACATCGAGCAGGGCCATGCCATCCTCGCCGGCCATTCCTTCGAGCACGAACTGGCGCTGGCCAACGCGCTCGGCATCTTCGGTTCGATCGACATGAACCGCAACGACTACCAGTCGGGCTGGGACACCGACCAGTTCCCCAACAACGTGCCGGAGATGGCGCTTGCCTATTACCAGGTTCTGCAAGGCGGCGGCTTCAAGACCGGCGGCACCAATTTCGACGCCAAGCTGCGTCGCCAGTCGCTCGATCCGCAGGACCTGCTGATCGCTCATATCGGCGGCATGGACGCCTGCGCGCGCGGCCTCAAGGCGGCGGCGCGGATGGTCGAGGACAAGGCATTGTCGGGACCGCTGGCCGAACGCTACGCCGGCTGGAACAGCGCCGAGGCCAAGGCGATGCTGTCGGGCAAGCGTACGCTGGAAGAGATCGCCGAACGTGTGGTGAAGAAGAAGATCGAGCCGCAGCCGCGCTCCGGCCGCCAGGAGCTGCTGGAGAACATCGTCAACCGCTACGTCTGAGACGTTTGCCGGCCAGCAATCCAGGCCGGCAACCGGTCCGTTCGAAAAGTTGGCGCGCGGAACCTTCTGCGCGCCATGTCGAAATCAGGGACAATCTTTTGCCCCGCACCGCCCCTTAATCGCCCCGCTCCTGCCTTCAAATGGTCGTCACGAATCTCGTATAAGAGTGGCTCGTGGCGGGAAGGAAAGGAGGCGAAACGATATGCAGCACGAACGTGAAATCGACGCCCTACTCTCACCTGGCGAGGCTGGTTCGATCATCGATCGGCTGATGGCGCTGCCGCATTCGAAAGACAGCGCCCGCAAGACAAATGAATGGGATCGCGCGGTCGCCGCGCGGCTCGAAACGGCACTGGCCAAGAGCATGCGCTCGCGCATCGTCGGCGATGGCCGCGACGCCGCCTGATTCTTCCGTGATTTCAGTGGTCTGATTCTTCCGCGGTTTGACGAATGGAGACGCTTTCTCCATCCTGCATCGATGATACGCGCGGTGCTCCTGGATCTTCTGGGTGTCGTCTACGATGGCGACACCCAGATCGCGGGCGCCGTGGCCGCCGTCGAACACCTGCGCAAGGCTGGCCTGCCGCTTCGCTTCGTCAGCAACACGACACGTTCGCCGCGCGACAGAATCCTCGCACAGCTTGCCGCTCTGGGCGTCCGCGTGAAGGACGAGGAACTGCTGACGCCGGCGCGTGCCGCGGTCGAATGGTTGCGCAGGCACGGCCGCCAGCCTCATCTGCTCGTCCATCCAGACCTCAAGGCCGAGTTTTCAGGCCTGGACGGCGGCAATGGCCGCGCTGTCGTCGTCGGTGACGCCGGCGATGCCTTCGACCATGCAAGCCTCAACCGGGTGTTTCGCGAACTCGTTGCCGGTGCCGATTTTCTCGCGCTTGCCACCAATCGCACCTTCAAGGATGCCGACGGCCTGCTCAGCCTCGACGCCGGGGCCTTCGTCGCGGCCCTCGAATTCGCCAGCGGGCGAAGTCCCGTCGTGCTCGGCAAACCGTCGCCCGATTTCTTCCTCTCGGCGCTTGCCGGCTTGAATTGCCCGGCCGCCGATGCGGTCATGGTTGGCGACGATGCGGAGAGTGACGTCGCCGGCGCCCTGCGCGCGGGGCTTGGCGCGGCGCTGCTCGTGCGAACGGGCAAGTACCGCCCTGGCGACGAAACGCGCTTCGACCCGGCGCCCACGGCGCTGGTCGACGACCTCGCCGCCGCGACAGACTGGATACTCAGCCGCGCCGCAGCCTGACCGGCGCTTCACCGAAAGCCCTGGAAAACGCCCTGGAAAATGCGGCTGCGGACGAAAAGCCGGTCCGCCCGGCAATGTCCGCCATCGCGATCCGCGTGTCGACCACCAGCCGTCGTGCGGCACCCAGGCGCAGCCTGAGATAGTAAGCGCCCGGCGTCTCGCCGATCGACTTGCGAAAGATGCTTTCCAGTGTCCGTGCGGTCACGCCGGCGCGCTTGGCGACCGCCTCTATGGTCAGCGGCTGGTCGACATGCGCTTCCATCAGCCGGATGGCTTGCGCCAGACGGGGATCGTAGCCGTCGAGCCGGCCGAGCGAGACCAGCGGTTGCGCATCCGTGGCGGCGCGCGCCTGGTCGTAGATGAAGACGCTGGCGACATCGAGCGCCACGGCCATGCCGAGACGCGTGCGAATGAGATGCAGCATCAGATCGAAGGTCGGCGAGGCGCCGCCCGAGGTGAAGACCGGTCCGTCGATGACATAGCGGTCCGGACGGACATCGACGCCGGGGAAAGCCGATGAAAAATCTTCCATGTCCTCCCAATGGGTGGTGGCGCTTCGCCCTTCCAGCAGGCCGGCACGCGCCACCAGCCATGTGCCGGCCTCGACACCGCCGCAGGCGCGCGCCGTCCGTGCCGCGCGGCGCAAGCCTGCGAGCAGCGCCGATGTCGCGTAGTTCTGGGTGCCGAAACCAGCCACGACGACAAGAACGTCGGTTGATTCGTTTGCGTCGAAGCGGCCGCTGACCGCCACCGGCAGGCCGCAAGTGGTGACCGGAGCCTCGCCGGTCACCGAGACCAGCTTGAAGTCGAACAATGTCTCGCCTGAGATGCGGTTTGCGGCGCGCAGCGGATCGACAGCCGACGCCACGCACATGATGGACGAGCCGGAAAACACCAGCAGCGTCACCTTGAGCGGCGAGCGTTCGGCACGAAAGATATCGGTTTTTTCGCTTTTGATCATGGAAGCTTCGTAAAACGCAAAACAGTTTCCGGCAAGTCGGTCATTGTTGCGGTCTGTTTCTATGGGAGGAGAAATTCCATGCCGCTCGCGATGAACCGTGAGGTCTTCATTACCTGTGCCGTGACCGGGTCCGGCGGTTCGCAGGATCGCAGCCCGCATGTGCCGCGTTCGCCCAAGCAGATCGCCGATTCGGCGATCGACGCGGCCAAGGCGGGTGCTGCCATCGTCCATTGCCATGTCCGCGATCCCGAAACCGGCAAGCCCAGGCGCGATGTGCATCTCTATCGTGAGGTCACCGAGCGCATCCGCGAGGCCAATGTCGACGTGGTGCTGAACCTCACCGCCGGAATGGGCGGCGACATGGTGTTCGGCTCGCCGGAAGCGCCGCTGCCGCTCAACGAAAAGGGTACCGACATGGGCGGCGCCACCAACCGCATGGAACATGTGCGCCAGTGCCTGCCTGAGATCTGCACGCTCGACTGCGGCACCATGAATTTCGCCGAGGCCGACTATGTCATGACCAACACGCCCGGCATGCTGCGCGCCATGGGCGGCATGATGACGGCACTCGGCGTCAAGCCCGAGATCGAGGCCTTCGACACCGGCCATCTCTGGTTCGCCAAGCAGCTGGTGGAGGAAAGGGTGCTGAACCCCGACGCGCTGGTGCAGCTCTGCATGGGCGTGCCGTGGGGCGCGCCCGACGACCTCAACACCTTCATGGCCATGGTCAACAACGTGCCGTCGACCTGGACCTGGTCGGCCTTTTCCATCGGCCGCAACCAGATGGCTTATGCCGCCGCCGCCGTGCTGGCCGGCGGCAACGTCCGCGTCGGGCTGGAGGACAATCTGTGGCTCGACAAGGGCGTGCTGGCGACCAACGCGCAGCTGGTCGAGCGCGCCGCCAGCATCGTCACCAATCTCGGCGCCACGATCCTCGGGCCCGAGGAAGTGCGCAAGAAGCTCAACCTTACCAAGCGGGCGCCGATCGCGGCGTGAGCCAGAGCCTGATCCCGAAAAGCCGTAGCCGGCTTTCGGAAAGATCATGCGCTCAACCCGGGAGACGCAGATGACGACCGTTAAATTCACCGCGATGAAGGATGGCGACAGGGACGACTACGAGTTCCTGACCGCGCATGAAATCGACTATGCGGCCAAGACCGGCGAGCGATTGCTCGACGCGCTGGTGCAACTCGACGAGGGCCTTTCGGGCTACAAGATCACCAGGCTCGGCCATTCGCTGCAGGCGGCGACACGCGCCTGGCGCGACGGCGCCGATACCGACTGGATCGCCTGTGCATTGCTGCACGACATCGGCGACATCTACGCGCCCTACAACCATGACGAATATGCCGCGTCGATCCTGAAACCTTTCGTGCGCGAGCAATGCACCTGGGTGGTGGAAAAGCACGGCGATTTCCAGCGGCTCTATTACGCCCATCACCTTGGCGGCAATCGCCATGCCCGCGACCGCTTCGCCGGCCATGCCTATTTCGACGATTGCGACCAGTTCTGCGAGCGCTGGGACCAGTCGAGCTTCGATCCCGACTACGAGACATTGCCGATCGACTTCTTTCGGCCCTTCGTGCTCGAAGTCTTCACCCGAAGGGCCTACGACCCCCAGGTGACACGCGCCGGCGAGCGCGTGCCGCTCATCGATCCCCAAATAGCCAATAAGAGAACCGGAGCCTCCCTATGAGCATCATCAACAAGGCAGCCGCCATCGGTGGCGGTGTCATCGGCGCCGGCTGGGTCGCGCGCCTGCTGCTCAACGGCATCGACGTGGCGATCTTCGATCCCGATCCCGAGGCGTCGCGCAAGGTCAGCGAAGTGATGAAGGGCGCGCGCCGCGCCTATAAGCAGATGGTGCCCGGTGGCCTGCCGAAAGAAGGCAAGCTGACCTTCGCCAAGACCATCGCCGAGGCGGTGGCAGACGCCGATTTCATCCAGGAAAGCGTCCCGGAACGGCTCGACCTCAAGCACAAGGTGCTGGCCGAGATCGACACCCATGCGCCGGCCAACGCCATTGTCGGCTCCTCCACCTCCGGCATCAAGCCGACGGACATGCAGGTGGCGATGAAGAAGCATCCGGAACGGCTGGTCGTCGGCCACCCGTTCAACCCGGTCTACCTCCTGCCGCTGGTCGAGATCGTCGGCGGCGATCAGACTTTTCCCGAAGCGATCGAGGTCGCCAAGGAGATCTATGCCTCGATCGGCATGAAGCCTGTCGTCATCCGCAAGGAGATCGAAGCATTTGTCGGCGACCGCCTGCTTGAAGCCGCCTGGCGCGAGGCACTGTGGCTAATCAAGGACGGCATCTGCACCGTCGAGGAACTCGACGACATCATGCGCTACGGCTTCGGCCTGCGCTGGGCGCAGATGGGCATGTTTCAGGTCTACCGTGTCGCCGGTGGCGAAGCCGGCATGCGCCACTTCATGGCCCAGTTCGGACCCTGCCTGAAATGGCCATGGACCAAGCTGATGGACGTGCCGGAGTTCAACGACGAGCTGGTGGATCTGATCGCCACCCAGTCGGACGACCAGGCGCATGGCCTGTCGATCCGCGAGCTGGAAAAGATCCGCGACGACAATCTGGTCGCCATCATGGATGCGCTGTCGAAGCAGAACAAGGGCAAGGGCTGGGGCGCCGGCGCCTTGCACAAGGACTATACGACGCAGCTGGCCAAGCTGGCGGCGAAGAAGCCGACCGCTTCAAAGGCGGCCGAGAAGGCCAAGGCCTCCAAGCCGGTGAAGAAGGCGGATAAGCCGAAGAACAAGAGGAAGGGCTGAGGCCATGGATTTCGGTCTTTCGGAAGAGCAGAAGCTCATCGTCGAGACGACGCGCGCCTTCGTCGAGAACGAGCTCTACCCGCATGAGCGTGAGGTGGAGCGCACCGGCGTGCTGCGCCGCGAGCTCATCGAGGAGTTGAAGGCCAAGGCGATCGAGGCCGGGCTCTATGCCGCCAACATGCCGGCCGATGTCGGCGGCGCGGGGCTCGATACGGTGACCTGGCTGCTCTACGAGAAAGAGCTCGGCCGCGCCAATTACGCGCTGCACTGGACCTGCGTGGCGCGCCCCTCCAACATCCTGCTCGCCGGCACCCCCGAACAGCGCGAAAAATATCTCTTCCCCTGCATCCGTGGCGAGAAATGGGACTGTCTGGCGATGACCGAGCCGGGCGCCGGCTCGGACTTGCGCGGCATGAAGGCGACTGCGGTGCAGGATGGCGACGACTGGGTGCTGAACGGCACCAAGCACTTTATCTCCCACGCCGATCTTGCCGATTTCGCTATCGTCTTCATGGCCTCGGGCGAAGAGGACTCACCGCGCGGCAAGCGCAAGAAGATCACCGCCTTCTTCGTCGACAAGGGCACCAAGGGATTCACGGTGCGCGACGGCTACCGCAACGTCTCGCATCGCGGCTACACCAACGCAATCCTTGAATTCGACGATTGCCGGCTGCCGGCGAGCCAGGTGCTGGGAGAGGTGCATAAAGGCTTCGACGTCGCCAACTCCTGGCTTGGCGCCACGCGTTTGCAGGTCGGTGCCACCTGTCTTGGCCGCGCCGAGCGGGCGCTTGGCCATGCGGTCGAGTACGCCGCGCAGCGCCAGCAGTTCGGCCAGCAGATCGGCAAGTTCCAGGGCGTCTCGTTCAAGCTCGCCGACATGGCGACTGAACTGAAGGCCGCCGACCTTATGGTGTTCGAGGCCGGCTGGAAGTACGATCAAGGCACTGTCACCGATCAGGACATGGCCATGGCCAAGCTTAAGGCTACAGAGATGCTGGCCTATGTCGCCGACGAGGCGATCCAGATCCATGGTGGCATGGGGCTGATGGACGATTTGCCGCTGGAGCGCATCTGGCGCGATGCCCGCGTCGAGCGCATCTGGGAAGGCACGTCGGAGATTCAGCGACATATTATTTCGCGGGCGCTGCTGCGTCCGTTCGGGGCTTAGAGCATGATCGCCCAAAGCCGGGATTCGGTTTTGCAGGACAAACGTGATCGTTTGTCCTGGGATCGCGCTCAAATGAAAAGATGACCATGCATAAACTCGAACGTCTCCTGCGCCCGAAATCGATCGCCGTGTTCGGCGGCGTGCAGGCCGCCGCCGTCGTGGCGCAATCGATCAAGATGGGTTTTGCCGGCGAAATCTGGCCGGTGCACCCGACCAAGGATGAGGTCGCCGGTCGCAAGGCATATCGTTCGGTGGCGGACCTGCCCGGCGCGCCGGATGCCGCCTTTGTCGGCGTCAACCGGCACCTGACCATCGAGGTGGTCAAGGCACTGGCCGAGCGCGGCGCTGGCGGCGCCGTCTGCTTTGCCGCCGGCTTCCTCGAAACCGAGGCCTATGACGAGGACGGCGAGCGGCTGCAGGCCGAACTGGTCGCGGCAGCAGGCCATATGCCGATCATCGGCCCGAATTGCTACGGCCTGATCAATTATGCCGACGGCGCACTGCTGTGGCCCGACCAGCATGGCGGCATCAGGCTGGCCGAGGGCGGCAAAGGCGTCGCCATCATCACACAATCGTCCAACATCGCCATCAACATGACGATGCAGAAGCGCGGCCTGCCCATCGCCTTCCTGATGACAGCCGGCAACCAGGCGCAGACAGGCCTGTCGGAAATGGCGCTCGGCCTGATCGAGGACGAGCGCGTCACCTCGCTCGGCCTGCACATCGAGGCTTTCGATTCGGTGGCCGGCTTCGAGAAGCTGGCCGCCCGGGCGCGGGAATTGAAAAAACCGATCATCGCCATGAAGGTCGGCCGCTCCGAGCAGGCGCGGCAGGCGACGGTGTCGCACACGGCTTCGCTTGCCGGCTCGGATGCGGCATCCGGCGCCTTCCTGAGGCGACTGGGCATCGCCCGCGTCGATTCCATCCCCGCCTTCATCGAGGCGCTGAAGCTGCTGCACATCACCGGTCCGCTGCCCGGCTATCGTCTGTCGTCGATGAGCTGTTCGGGCGGCGAGGCGTCGGTCATGGCCGACAGCGCCGAAGGGCGCTGGGTCAACTTTCCGGTTCTGACGGAGCAGCACCGGGCCCATGTCAAATCAACGCTCGGGCCGTTGGTCGCGGTCGCCAATCCGTTGGACTATCACACCTTCATCTGGAACAACGAGCCGGCGATGACCGCCACCTTCACCGCCATGGTGTCGGGCGGTTTCGACTTGAACATGCTGGTGCTCGATTTCCCGCGCCCCGACCGCTGCTCGGTCACGGACTGGTGGGCGACGCTGCGTGCCTTCGAATCGGCGCTGAAGACCAACAAGGCACACGGTGCGATCGTTTCATCGCTGCCGGAGAACCTGCCCGAGGAATACACCGCCGAGCTGATGGCGCGCGGCATGGTGCCGCTGTTCGGCATTTCCGAAGCCATGGATGCCGCCCAGGCGGCGGCCTTCATTGGCTGGGCCTGGCGCGAGCCGCAGGCGCAGCCGGTCGATACATCGGCCGCAGGCGCTTCGGAGGGCGAGCATGTCACGCCGGACGAGGCTGTGGCGAAGGCGCGGCTGATCAAGGCCGGGCTTCCAGTGCCCAAGGGCGAGCGCGCCGGTAATGCGGTCGAGGCGGTGATCTCGTCGATGGCGCTTGGTTTCCCCGTGGCGCTGAAGGCGCTGGGCGTCACCCACAAATCCGAGGTCGGCGCCGTCAGGCTCAACCTTAAGGATGCCGAATCCGTCAGCACGGCGGCGCATGACCTGCTGCCGCTCGGCACCGGGCTTTATGTCGAGCGCATGGTGCGCGACGGTGTTGCCGAACTGATCGTCGGTTTCACCCGCGATCCGATGTTCGGCGCGGTGATGACGCTGGGCACCGGTGGCGTGCTGGTCGAATTGCTGCGCGACAGCGTCACGCTGATGCTGCCCGCGACCCGCGACGACATCGAGGCGGCATTGCGCGGCCTGAAGCTCTATCCGCTGCTCGAAGGCTATCGCGGCCGGCCGAAAGCCGACGTCGCGGCTGCCATCGATGCCATCGCGGGCATCGCCGACTTCGTGCAGAAGAATGCCGGCGAGATCGAGGAACTCGATATCAACCCGCTGATCGTCTGCGTCGAGGGCAAGGGCGCCTGGATCGCCGACGCGCTGCTGGTACTGGGAGAGAACAGGAATGTCTGACGTCATTTCAACCCGCCGCGAAGGCTCGATCCTCGAGGTCACGCTTGACCGGCCCAAGGCCAACGCCATCGACCTGAAGACCTCGCGGCTGATGGGCGAGACCTTCAAGGCGTTCCGCGACGATGCCGGCTTGCGCGTCGCCATCGTCAAGACCGCCGGCGACAAGTTCTTCAGCGCCGGCTGGGACTTGAAGGCGGCTGCCGGCGGCGATGCGGTCGACGGCGATTATGGCGTCGGCGGCTTTGCCGGGCTGCAGGAATTGCGCGGCCTCAACAAGCCGGTCATCGCCTGCGTCAACGGCATGGCGGTCGGCGGCGGCTTCGAACTGGCGCTGTCCTGCGACCTCATCTATGCCTCCGACCACTCCTCCTTCGCGCTGCCAGAAATCCGCGCCGGCACGCTGGCCGACGCGGCGACGATCAAGCTGCCGAAGCGCATCCCCTATCATGTCGCCATGGACCTGCTGCTCACCGGTCGCTGGATGGACGTCGCCGAGGCGCATCGCTGGGGCCTGGTCAACGAGGTCCTCCCCAAGGAGAAGCTCGAGGATCGCGTCTGGGAAATCGCCCGGCTGCTGGCCAGCGGCCCGCCGCTGGTCTTCGCCGCGATCAAGGAGACCGCGCGGGTGGCCGAAGCGCTTACCTTCCAGGACGCCATGAACCGGGTGACGCGCCGGCAATTGGCGACGGTCGATGCGCTTTATGGTTCCGAAGACAATATGGAAGGTTTCCGCGCTTTTGCCGAGAAGCGGGAGCCGGTGTGGAAGGGAAAGTGACTCGGAGATGATGGCATTCCGTCCCACCCCCCTCTGGCCTGCCGGGCATCTCCCCCGCAAAGGGGGAGATCGGATGCCATCTCAGCTTTCGCCAATCTTCGACGTTCAAAAGAATGCGCCGCCAGCGGAACTGGCAATCTCCCCCCTTGCGGGGGAGATGTCCGGCAGGACAGAGGGGGGTGCCTGGGCTCAGCTTTGGCAATCCGCCCCATGACCGATTACAAAGCCCTCATCGACGCCGAGACCTGGGCCTTCATCGAGCGGACCAATTCCTACTATCCGCCCGATACGATCGACTACACGATCGCGCAGCAGCGCGAGATCTATGATCGCATGTGCCGGGAATTCTTTGCCGGCTATCCAGAGGGCGTCACGGCCGAAACATCGGCCATTGCGACGCCCGAGCACAAGATCCCGATCCGTATCTATCGCAATGGAGTGCCTGACAAGGCAGCGACGGTGCTCTACATCCATGGCGGCGGCTTCATCCTCGGCGGCCTGGACAGCCATGACGATGTCTGCGCCGAGCTTTGCGCCCGCACCGGCTACGAGGTTGTCTCCGTCGATTACCGGCTGGCGCCGGAGCACCTGCATCCGGCTGCCTTCGACGACGCCATGAGTGCCTTCGAATGGGCTGCCGCCACCTACGACAGCCCTATCCTGCTTTGCGGCGACAGCGCCGGCGGCAATCTCTGCGCCGCGGTCAGCCATGCCACGCGCGGCCACGCGAAAAGGCCGATCGGCCAGGTACTGATCTATCCCGGGCTCGGCGGCGACCGCTCGAACGGTTCCTATGTCACGCACGCCGAGGCGCCGATGCTGACCATGCGCGATCTCGAATTTTACAAGCATATCCGTACCGGCGGCGCGGACCAGACCGGCGACATAACGCTATCGCCGCTCGCCGACGCCGATTTCGCCAACCTGCCGCCGTCAGTGCTGATTACCGCCGAGTGCGATCCGCTCTCGTCGGACGGCGAGGCCTATCGCGACCGGGTCGTCGCGGCGGGCGGACGGGCCGTCTGGATCGAGGAAAAGGGTCTGGTGCACGGCTATCTCAGGGCCCGGCACACGGTGGGGCGCGCCCGCGCCAGCTTCACGCGCATTGTCGACGCGGCAGCTGCGCTTGGGAGGGGCGCCTGGCCCTGGTAAGCGATTTTCTTCAGCCGCGGCATTGTCCGGCAAATTTCGCGACCCATTCGCACGCCACGTAATGCAGGCGCAATGCCGGACGGGCAGATCCACCCCCATGGGTGGCCAACGGCAAGGAAACAGCAGCTATCATGACCAGGTTCGGAAGCGCCTTGGCGCTCCTTCTTTGCGCCGCGACGCTCAGCGCATGTGTCGCCACGGACGATTATCGCGACCGCCCCTGGCGCGACCACCATTGGCGCGATCGCGACCACAGACCCGACAGGCCTTGGAGACCGTATAGACCATGGCGCCCCGACAGGCCCGATCGCCCGGACCGACCCGACAGGCCAGACTGGCCAAACAGGCCCGAGCGTCCGGACAGACCGGATCGGCCCGACAGGCCGGATCGTCCGGATCGGCCCGATTGCGTCGGCGGGCCGGCAATCGATTGTGCGCCGCGGCCTGACATCCAGCCCGGCGAGCCGGATTGCCGTGGCGGCCCGGCGACGGCGCCGTCATCCGATTGTATCGAGCCGCGCCGACCGCGCCGGAATCCCTGATCGAGTGCCGGCAGGGCATATGCGCCAGGCTGCACTGGCCCGGCCTACGCCACCGAACGCCCCGCCGCCCGGCCGGCGCTGCGGCCGGAAAAGATGCAGCCGCCGAGGAACGTGCCTTCGAGCGCCGCATAGCCATGCATGCCGCCGCCGCCGAAGCCGGCGGCCTCGCCCACGGCATAAAGTCCCGCAACTGGCTGGGCGTCGGCGCCAAGCACCCGGCTGTCGAGATCGGTCTGCAGGCCGCCCAGCGTCTTGCGGGTCAGGATATTGAGACGCACCGCGATCAACGGGCCATTCGCGGGGTCGAGCATCTTGTGCGGCTTGGCGGTGCGGATCAGCCGGTCGCCGAGATAGGCGCGTGCGCCCCGCAGCGCGGTGACCTGCATGTCCTTGGAGAACGGGTTGTCGAGCTGACGGTCGCGGGCGCGGATCTCGCGCTCGACTTGCGCAACGTCCAGCAGCGGCTCGCCGCCGGTAAGCGCATTCATGCGCGCCACCAGCTTGGGCAATTCGGCCTCGACGATGAAATCCTCGCCCTTCTCCATGAAGGCTTTCACCGGACCGGGAATGCCCGATGTGGCGCGGCCAAGCACCTGACGCCAACTTTTTCCGGTCAGGTCCGGGTTCTGTTCGGAACCCGACAGCGCGAATTCCTTCTGGATGATCTTCCTGGTCAGGATGAACCAGGAGTAGTCGAAGCCGGTGCCCATGATATGGCTGAGCGTGCCCAGCGTGTCGAAGCCGGGATAGAGCGGCACGGGCAGGCGCTTGCCGCGCGCATCAAGCCAGAGCGAGGACGGGCCGGGCAGGATGCGGATCGCATGATCGGTCCAGATCGGCGCCCAGTTTTTTATACCTTCGACATAGTGCCACATGCGGTCGCGGTTGATGATCGAGCCGCCGGCCTGTTCCGTGATCGCCAGCATGCGGCCATCGACATGGTCTGGCACGCCGGTGATCATGCGCTTCGGCGCCATGCCGAGGCGCTTGGGCCAGTTTTCCCGCACCAGCTGATGGTTGCCACCGATGCCGCCCGAAGCGACGATGACCGCTTGCGCGTGAAGCTCGAAATCGCCTGATATGTCGCGCGAACTCTTGTGACCGCGCTCGACACTGCTCGGATCGAGGATGTCGCCGCGCACACCGGTGACGGCAGCACCCGTGCGTGTCAGTTCGTTGACCCGGTGACGGAACTTGAAGCTGACCAGCCCGCTTTTCTGCGCCTCGCCCACGCGCTGCACGAAGGGTTCGAGCACGCCGGGGCCGGTGCCCCAGGTGATGTGAAAGCGCGGCACCGAATTGCCGTGGCCGATGGCGTTGCCGCCGCCGCGCTCAGCCCAGCCAACCACGGGAAAAAACTTCAGGCCGCGCTCAATCAGCCAGGAGCGCTTTTCGCCGGCGGCGAAGTCGACATAGGCCTCCGCCCATTTGCGCGGCCAGAAATCTTCAGGCCGGTCGAAAGCGGCGGTGCCCATCCAGTCCTCGAGCGCCAGGTCAAAGGAATCACGGATGCGCATGCGCCGCTGTTCGGGTGAATCGACCAGGAAAAGCCCGCCGAAAGACCAGAATGCCTGGCCGCCAAGCGACTGCTCCGGCTCCTGGTCGACGATGATGACTTTCTTGCCGGCCTCGGCAAGCTCGGCGGCGGCAACCAGCCCGGCAAGGCCGGCGCCGACAATGATCACGTCCGCGTCGTCAGCCATTTTCCCTCCCGGAACTAGCCGGCTAACGCAATTCCAGGAAAAGTGTAAGCGGTTTTCCGTCCGGAATTGCGTCAAACAAAGAGTCAGACGGCCTCCCAGCCGTCCTTGCCGCCGGCGCGGAAGATGGCGTCGATGACTTTCTGGTTGAGCACGGATTCTTCCAGCGTGAAGACGCGTTCCTCGCCGCCAAGTGCTGCGCGCGCGAAGGTCTCGACCTCCAGCCTGTACTGCTGCGTGCCGGGGAAGCGGAACACCTGTGCCTCGGTGTGGTTCTGGTTGTGCAGCTCGACGCGGTGATGGTCGTAGAGGCCGGCATTGAAGGGCGAGAACACCTCGATGAAACCCTTTTCGCCGTGAAACACCATCACCTGGCGTGCCGCCATCTGCGTCGACAGGTAGAAGGACAGCTCGAAGTCACCGAAATCGGCGCGGATCGAGGAATAGATGTCGGTGCCGAATTTCTTGTCGCGCTCGATCGTCGCCTGCACGCGCAGCGGCTCCTTGCCGGTCGAAAAGCGCGTCGATACGGTCGGATAGACGCCGATATCGGGCAGCGCGCCGCCGCCGAGGTCGAGCTGGTTGCGCATGTTGTTGGGGTCGATATTGTAATAGGAAAACGCGCCCTGAACGTGGCGCAGCCGGCCGATGGCACCGCCGGCGATGAGATCGCGCACCTTGATCCATTGCGGATGATAGATGACCATGAAGGCCTCGCAGACCAGCACCTTCTTCTGGTCGCGCAGTTTGATCAGCGGCAGGATGTCCTTGGCGTCGAGTGCCAGCGGCTTTTCGACCAGCACATGCTTGCCGGCTTCGATGGCCTTGGCCGTCCATTCGACATGCTGCGATGTCGGCAGCGGGATGTAGACGCCGTCGACCTCATTGGAGGCGAGCAGTTCCTCGTAAGAGCCAAACGCATGCCGCGCGCCGAAACGCTCGCCCAATGCCTTTGCCTTCGACAGGTCGCGACTGGCAATCGCCGACAGCACGCCATTCTCCGCCTCGACGATTGCCGGCAACAACTGCTCGCGGCCGATCTTGGCCGTCGACAACACACCCCATCGGAACATCGCGCTTCTCCATGTCGGTTACATCGATGGAGGTGTGCCCCAATTCCGGAGAAAAGCCAATCGCAGACGCGGGTCACAAAGCGCCTTCGTCATCCTCGAGCTTGACCGGGGATCCATTCCGTGACCTATGACGTAAAGTGCGACGGTGCAGAATTCCGTAACCGTTGCAAGGCCTTAGCGTCACGGAATGGATCCTGGGGTCTGCGCCGCGTCGCTTCGCTCCTTGCTTCGCCCTAGGATGACGAACCCGAGCAGGCGCGGCTTAGAACTAGCCCCTCTTGCCCGTCAGCGTCATGTTGAAATCCACGACGTTGGAGTAGAGCGGCGTGCCGACATCCATGCCATAGCGCGACCTCAGCACCTTGCCGGTGACATGGAATTTTATCGTGCCGGCCTTCAACCCATCGAGTTCGGCGGTGAACTTTTCCGGAAACGTCTTGCCGCGCGCCGTCAGCCTGCCGGTGACAAGGGCTGATGTGTCGCCGGTGCGGATAACGCTGGTCGAGTGGAACTGGATCTCCGGGCTGTTGGCCGCATCGAACACCGCGTCGGAGCGCAGGAAGGCATCGATGCGGCCCTGGCCGGTGCCGACGCTTTCCGGATAGATGGTGAGGTCGACCTTCGAGCGCCCGACGTCACCATTGTCGATGCGGATCGTGCCTTTGAAGCGGGCGAAGGCGCCATCGAAGCCGCCGCCACCGGCCTTGCCTATGGTGAAGCGGATGCTGGAGCGTGCCGGACTGATCGTGTAGCTGCCCGCAGCGTCGCTCAGCGCCACCGCGGCAGTGGCGGGCACGGCTAGGCATGCGGCAAAAGCCGCGAATCCAAGGATGCGCGCATGCATGGGATTGTTCCTTTCCTGGAGGTAACGCGTTTCGCGTCCTCACCCCCACAAACGCGCGAACCGCCCGCACTATTCCCTGCCTGACGAAGGTGTGATCATGCGAGCGAGCACGCTGTCGCGCAGCAGGAAGTGGTGGCGCAGGGCGGCGGCGGCATGCAGCGCCACCAGCGCGATGCCGGCATAGGCGAGATACCAGTGCGTTGCCGCCCAGAAGCTCTCCGCGGCGTCGGACTCCGCCAAAGGCAGGTCGGGCATCACGAACAGGTTGAACGGCATGGTCGGGATTTCCAGCGTCGAGACCGAAACCAGCGCCCAGCCTGACAGGGGCAAAGCGGTCTGGAAGGCATAGAGCGCCAGATGCGCGAGCGGCGCCGTGCGCCGCTCCAGGGCGCCGACCGAAGGCGGCAAGTGCGGTGCCGCATTGCCGAGCCGCCAGCCGATACGCAGGATGACGAGGCCCAGCAGCAGGAAGCCCAGGGATTTGTGCAACTGGATGAGTTCGAAGGCCGTTCGCTGGCTCTGGATCCTCACCATCATGAAGCCGAGCACGAACTGGCCGATAAACATGATCCCGATCAGCCAGTGGAGGATGATCATGGCCCAGCCATACCGGGTCGCGCTGTTGGTGATTGAAAACTGCATGGGACAGGAACGAATAGCAGGGTGCGTTTCTTCCAGCACGCCCTTCACTCTCCCCACAAGGGGGAGGGTGGTCACCACGGCACCACCTCAATCTCCGGCCACATCTCCCGCGCCCGTTTGCCCTTAGCCTCATGCGTTCGCTGGTTGTCCATCACCTTGTTCGGTGTGATGCGGAACGAGAAGATGTCGTCGAGACCGAATGGCGCCACAAGATCGAGCTGCCCATCGGCGTCAAAGCGCACGCCCACTGCATGCGTCTTTGAGGCGAAATAACTGACCGATTCACTGGAGCTCAGGTAGCGCGGGCAAGGCCGTCCGAATTTTTGTGGATACCACAGATGCACCCGCGCCTGATTGCGCACCTCCACCGGCAGCGCCAGCCCTTCGAAATGCTTGGCTGCCCGGCGAATGACCGCGTCCTCGGCCCCGTAGGATAGGTCGCTGTCCTCGAAATAGAACAGGTCGACATCCCTGATGCCGTAGCCGGACGGCATGCCGGTCAGATGGTTCCAGACGCTGTTGTAGAGCGCCCCTGAAACCACCAGCCAGTCCGGCAGCGCAAGCGTGCGCACCCGCTCCAGCGTTTCGGCCAGCAGCGGATCAGCCGCTACGATGGCGAAAAAAGCCGCGCGTTGTTTCTCGAACGAGAGCCCGGAATAGCGGAGATGGTCCATCGCTCTTTGGAGGGCGATTCGACGTGCAACTGCAACCCGTCAACTCATTTGTTCGTTGGGCTCTGACCAGAAGATAGGTTCTTCGACCGAAGGCCACTCTTCGCCATAAGCGAAGCCTTCGATCGCATCGAGCATTCCTGTAACCTCATCGAAGAACAGAACCATGCCGCAAGGAAGTCGGTCGGGTCCGACATGCGCTACTCTGGCTGAACTGAACACTCGACCATCAAAACGCAATTCCTCGGCAACCGACGAAGGAATGATCGTGGTCATGAATCCCACAGGATTGCGGCTGCGCTCCTTAACTTTCAACACGCTCACCAAGTCAGGAGAAATGCGCGCGGAACGGCAAAACTCCTGAACAAAAAATATTTCGAGTGGGGTCACGTGAATATAGCTCAGCCTCGCAGCACGCCGCCCGTCTGCTTGCCGACATTCTCGACGATACGCTTGGCCAAGGCCTCGAAATCCTCGTCGGTCAGCGTCTTTTCGACCGGCTGGATCGACACTTCGATGGCGATCGACTTCTTGCCCTCGCCGAGCGACGCGCCCTCGAAGATATCGAAAACCGAAACGGCCGTGATCAGCTTCTTGTCGGCGGCAAGGGCCGCGCGCACCAGCGTGCCGGCCTCGACTCCTCTGTCGACGACGAAGGCGAAGTCGCGCTTCACCGTTTGGAAGGCGGAAAGCTCGAGCTTCGGCTTGGTTTTCGTCGGCTTGGCCTTCGGCTCGGGCACGGCGTCGACGAACACTTCGAAGCCGCAGAGCGGCCCGGAGACATCGAGCCCTTCCATTGTCTTGGGATGGAACTCGCCGAATGTGCCGAGTACGGTCTTCGGGCCGAGCTTGATCGTGCCGGAACGGCCAGGATGATACCAGGCCGGACCGCCGGGCTCGATCTGCAGCCGCTCGACCGGCGCGCCGCAGGCCTCCAATGCCGCGATCGCATCGGCCTTGGCGTCGAACACGCCGACCGGGCCGGAATTGCCGGCCCAGTTGCGGCCCGAGCCGTCGAGCTTGGCGGTGCCGCGCCGCACGCCGGCGGCCACGCGCCGCTGCTGGTCGGCGCCGTCGCCCTCATAGGTGCCCGACACTTCGAACAACGCCACGTCGCCGATGCCCCTGTCGGCATTGCGCTGCGCGGCCGTGATCAGCCCCGGCAGCAGCGATGGCCGCATGTCCGACATATCGGCGGCGATCGGATTCGCGAGCTTCAGCGCCGCCTGGCCGCCACCGAACAGCTCGGCATGCTTGGCCGGAATGAACGACCAGGTGACGGCTTCCATCATGCCGCGCACGGCAAGCGCCCGCTTGGCCGTGCGGGTGCGGATCTGCAGTGTGGTCAGGATCTTTGCGTTGACCGCGTCATGCGCGCCGAGCGGCTGCGGCGCGATGTTGTCGACGCCGTGGATGCGCATCACTTCCTCGACAAGGTCGGCCTTGCCGTCGACATCCGGCCGCCAGGACGGCACTTTGACCTTGACGACGTCGCCCGAGCCCTGCGGCTGGAAACCAAGGCGGGTCAGGATGTCGAGGCTTTCCGCCTTCGGCACCTCGATGCCCGTCAGCCGCTTCACTTCCGACAGCGGGAACGACACGATCTTCGGCTTGCGCCCGGCATAGCCGGCCACTTCCATTTCGGTAGGCGTGCCGCCGCAGAAATCGAGCACCAGTCTGGTCGCGAGCTCGATGCCGGGCACCATGAATTCGGGATCGACGCCGCGCTCGAAGCGGTAGCGGGCGTCTGAGATGATGCCGAGCGTGCGGCCGGTGCGGGCGGTGGCGATCGGGTCCCAGAGCGCGGACTCGACCAGCACGTCGGTGGTGTTCTCGTCGCAGCCGGAATGCTCGCCGCCCATGATGCCGGCGATCGATTCGACGCCATTGTCGTCAGCGATCACGCACATCTCCGGCGTGAGCGTGTATTCGCGGCCGTCTAGCGCCAGCAGCTTTTCGCCGTCCTTCGCCCGGCGCACAACGAGATTTCCAGCAACCTTCGCCGCGTCGAACACATGCAGCGGCCGGCCGCGGTCGAAAGTGACATAGTTGGTGATATCGACCAGCGCGCTGATGGGCCTGAGGCCAATGGCGATCAGGCGCTGCTGCAGCCATTTCGGCGACGGGCCGTTCTTGACGCCCCTTACCATCGTCAGCGCGAAGCCGGGGCAGAGTTCCGGCGCCTCGATCGTCACCTTCACCGGGCACAGGCCCTCGCCGACATGTGGCATGATCGCGCCACCCACGAGCCGTCCGAGCCCGCTCGCGGCGAGATCGCGCGCGATGCCGTAGACGCTGGTGGCGTCCGGCCGGTTCGGCGTCAGATTGATCTCGATGACCGGATCGTCGAGATGCGCATAGGCGGCGAAGCTGGTGCCGACCGGCGCATCCCCGGGGAGGTCGATGATGCCGTTGTGCTCGTCGGACAGTTCCAGTTCGCGCTCGGAACACATCATGCCGTGGCTTTCGACGCCCCTGATCTTGCCGACGGTCAGCGTCACGTCGATGCCGGGCACATAGGTGCCGGGCGCGGCAAAGGCGCCGATCAGGCCCGCCCTCGCGTTGGGTGCGCCACAGACCACTTGCACAGGGGCCTTGCCATCCCCCGTATCGACGGTCAGCACCCGCAGCCGGTCGGCGTCGGGATGCTGCACCGCCGTCAGCACCTTGGCGATGACGAACGGCTTCAGGCTGGACTTGTCGTCGACATGCTCGACTTCGAGGCCGATCGACGTCAGCCGCTCGACGATCTCGTTGAGCGAGGCGTCGGTCTCGAGGTGATCCTTGAGCCAGGAGAGAGTGAATTTCATTGTACTGTTCCGTAAGCTTTGGCAGCAGGGATTTCTTGGCTCGTCACGGGCTCAGGCCCCCGAACAGCGTCGGCATGTCGAGCGGACGGAAGCCGTAATGCGACAGCCAGCGCACGTCGGCGTCGAAGAAGGCGCGCAGGTCCGGCATGCCGTATTTCAGCATGGCGATGCGGTCGATGCCCATGCCCCAGGCAAAGCCCTGGTATTCGTCCGGATCGAGCCCGCCGGCCTTGAGCACGTTGGGGTGCACCATGCCGCAGCCGAGGATCTCCATCCAGTCGGAGCCTTCGCCGAAGCGCACTTCGCCGGGCCGCGAGCGGTCGCACTGGATGTCGACCTCGAGGCTCGGTTCGGTGAACGGGAAGAAGGACGGCCGGAAGCGCATCTTCACGCTCGGCACCTCGAAGAAGGCCTTGCAGAACTCTTCCAGCACCCACTTCATGTTGGCGACGTTGGCCGACTTGTCGATCACCAGGCCCTCGACCTGGTGGAACATCGGCGAGTGGGTGGCGTCGGAATCCTGGCGATAGGTCTTGCCCGGAATGACGATGCGGATCGGTGGCTTCTGCCGCTCCATGGTGCGGATCTGCACGGGTGAGGTGTGCGTGCGCAAAAGCTTGCGCTCGCCCTTCTCGTCCGGCTGGAAGAAGAAGGTGTCGTGCATCTCGCGCGCCGGATGGCCTTCGGGGAAATTCAGCGCGGTGAAATTGTAGTAGTCGGTCTCGATATCGGGACCTTCGGCGATGGCGAAGCCGAGATCGCCGAAGATCGCCGCGATCTCGTCGATCACCTGGCTGATCGGATGGATGCGGCCGCGCTCGGCCGGCGACTGCCGCACCGGCAGCGTCACGTCGACCTTTTCGGCGGCGAGGCGGGCGGCGATCGTTACATCCCTGAGTTCGGCCTTGCGAGCCGTCAGCGCCTCCGTGATGCGGTTCTTCAGGCCATTGATTGCTGGACCCTTCACCTGCCGTTCCTCGGCGCTCATCGCGCCGAGTGTCTTCAGCATTTCGGAGACCGAGCCCTTCTTGCCGAGGGCCGAGACACGCACGGCCTCGATCGCCGGCTCGTCGGCAGCCGAGGCGATGTCGGCCATCAAGGAAGCTTCAAGGGTTTCAAGATTTCCAGCGGTGGCGTTCACGGCGAAATTCTTTCTATTCGGTGGCAGGCCTTAGCGTGCGTTACGATTTTGGTTACGCGGGTGCCATTTTGGTTACATCAGGGGCCAAAAAAGAACCCGCGCCAGCCGTGCCAGCGCGGGTTCCCCAAAATCAGTACTAAGAATGCTTGGGAAGCGCTGGTCTTAAGCGACAGCGCTTTCAAAAGCGTTCGGCGTGGTGTTCTTCAGATATTCGAGCGCCACCTTGGCCTTGGCGACCAGGGCTGCGAACGCCTGCGGTTCATGGATGGCCATGTCCGACAGGATCTTGCGATCGATCTCGATGCCGGCCTTGTTGAGGCCGTCGATGAAGCGGCCATAGGTCAAGCCGTGCTCATGCGTCGCCGCGTTGATGCGCTGGATCCACAGCGCGCGGAACGAGCGCTTGCGGTTCTTGCGGTCGCGGTAGGCGTACTGCAGCGACTTTTCCACCGCCTGCTTGGCGATGCGGATGGTGTTCTTGCGGCGGCCGTAGAAGCCCTTGGCGGCTTTCAGGACCTTCTTGTGCTTGGCGTGCGAGGTGACGCCTCTCTTTACGCGTGCCATGTCATGATCTCCTTAAACGCTGTCCAGACCGAATGCCTTAGAGGCCGTTCGGCAGAAAATTCTTGATGACCTTCTTGCCATCCGGTTCAGCCAGAACCATCGTGCCGCGGGCATTTCGAATGAACTTGTTGGAACGCTTGATCATGCCGTGACGCTTGCCGGCCGCAGCCGACAGGACTTTACCCGTACCTGTGATCTTGAACCGCTTCTTGGCGGCCGACTTGGTCTTCATCTTGGGCATTTTGCTACTCCGTTTCTATGAGGTCCCTGTCGTGCCTCCGGCACTCCACGCCTCTTGTTTTGTTCGCTTCGGGCCGACCAAAGCCCGAAAAGCAAATGAAACCGCCACGGCATGCCCTGCCGGGCGGTTTTCTTGAACGGCGGTCCTATACGTCAAAGAAGGCCCGTGCGCAACACCCGACACATTCACTCGCCAAAGCCATCGCTTCAGTTTCTCTTCCGAGTGTTGGCGCTGCCCCTCATTGCCCTGCCGGGCATTTCTCCCCGTATAGTGACGGGGAGAAAGGGCTGGCCACACCCCTTGGCGCTATTCCTGACAACGCCGGCGATTGGCGAAACCATCGATGAGAGCCCCCTCTCCCCGTCACTATACGGGGGAGAGGATGCCGGCAGGCAGGTGAGGGGCAGCGCCGACATCGGTGACAGTAGTCCCGGGTCGTGACAATTCTGCTCGCTGACCGCGACAGAGACCGAACTGCCCTACAGATCAGGGAAGCGTGAACCACACCGGCAGCATGCCCGACTGCTGGGCACCGTCGATCAGTTCGAAGGCCGGCAGTGCGACCAGGAACACCAGCCCATCCAGCAGCGTGGTGAGCAGCAGACGCGGCTTGAAGCTGCCTGTTTCGCCTTCCTGGTAGAGCGAAAGCTTCGGGAAGAAGCGCGGCACCCTCTCCAGATAGGCCTGGTACGGTGCGCCGAGCGCCTCCTTCAGAAACTTCTCCTCGCGCAGGATGACGATATGGAAGGCACCCGCGCACAGAACCGCGAACAGGATGACGCCGGAGAACGAGCCGATCTGCGCACCGACACCGGCCGCAGCCACGGTCGAGAACACATAGAGCGGATTGCGGGTGATCGAATAGGGCCCGCCCGTGACCACCTCGGAAGATTTGCGTCCGCCTATATACAGCGTCGCCCAGAGGCGACCGACGATGCCGAGGAAAATCAGGAGCACGCCGAACATTTCGATCGATTCATGCACCGGCGTGTCGGGCGGGAAGGTCGACTGACCAAACAGCAGCGCCAGAAACAGCACCACCACCAGCACGGCAAGCACCAGCCTGCGCATCTGCTGGTAGTTGCCCAGCCCGTATTTCGGTTCATTGTCCAAGGGAGGTATCCGATCGTCGAGGAGCCTATCGCCTGCCGCCCAAAAAATGAACTCGGTTTTGGGAGAACGACAGGCATAAAAACAAAGCCGGCGATCGCGGCTGTGGCCAAGAAACAGGCGTCCCGCCGATCGTCGGGACGCCTGTAGCACAATTCAGGCGAATTGGGAGCGCGACGGCCACGCCTAACCTTAACGTGATCTGAGCCGGGTTCCGCAAAGTGTTGCATGGTGCGGTGAGGACCTGCGACAACCAAAGAAACCTGAGCAGACGACGCCCGGCGAAGCGAACGGAGTCTGCTTAGCGCGGCGCCAGCACCATCATCATCTGGCGGCCTTCGAGCTTCGGTTCCGCCTCGACCTTGGCGATGGTCGCGACTTCCTCGCGCACCTTGTTCAGAAGCTGCATGCCGAGTTCCATGTGCGCCATCTCGCGGCCGCGGAAGCGCAGCGTCAGCTTGACCTTGTCGCCTTCCTCGAAGAAGCGGCGAACCGCCTTCATCTTGGTCTCGTAATCATGGCTGTCGATGTTCGGGCGCATCTTGATCTCCTTGATCTCGATGACCTTCTGATTCTTGCGGGCCTCGGCAGCCTTCTTCTGGTTGGCGTATTTCAACTTGCCGAGATCGAGAATCTTTACGACGGGCGGCTGTGCGTTGGGCGATATTTCGACGAGATCGAGCCCTGCCTCTTCGGCGAGCAGCAATGCGTCGTTGATGGAAACGTCGCCACGGTTCTGGCCTTCGGCGTCGATAAGCTGGACCCGGGGAACCCGGATGTCACGGTTGGAGCGCGGGCCATCCTTGGTGGGCGCCGCTGCTTTGAAAGGTCTGCGAATGGTCGTGGTCTCCTTGGCCGTTTCGTTCAGGGTTCGTACAAAACTGTATGTGGACGCGCCAATGTGGGAAGCGCGCGGGCGGAGTCAATAGCACAGCGTTCTCAGGAAATCACCTGATCAAGAGCCTGTACCAAGCAAAGAAGCATCGCGAGCACTTTCCGCCTCGCCTCTGGCTGTGCCAAAAGACCGGAGCCCAGACACCGGGCCAGTCAACCAGGACCGATCGATAGCCCATGACCGCCACCGCCCCCACTTTTCTGGACGTCGATGGATCGCGCATCGCGGTCCGCCATACATCCGGCGCCACACCGGGCATCGTCTGGCTCGGCGGCTATAAGTCCGACATGCTGGGCACGAAGGCCGAGATGCTGGCCGACTGGACGGCGAGGGAAGGCCGCGCGTTCTTGCGCCATGACTATTCGGGCCATGGCGAATCCGGCGGCGCCTTTGTCGACGGCACGATTTCGAAATGGCTGTCGCAAAGCCTTGCCGTGTTCCGGCATTTCACCAAGGGCAACCAGATTCTGGTCGGCTCGTCGATCGGCGCCTGGATCGCGCTGCGCATGGTGCAGGAACTGCGCAAGGCCGGCGACACAAATGTCGTCGGCCTGGTGCTCTTGGCGCCGGCGCCGGATTTTACCAGTGAGCTGGTCGAGCCGGTGCTGACCAAGGCGCAGAAACGCGACCTCGCCGAAAAAGGTTTTTTCGCCGAGCCGTCGGACTATTCCACGGAGGCCTACATCTACACCAGGGCCCTGATCGAGGACGGGCGCGACAACCGGGTTATGACCGGGCCGATCGACACGCATTGCCCGGTCCATATCCTGCAGGGCCTTGCCGATCCCGACGTGCCGTCGAGCCATGCGTTGAGACTGGTCGGGCTGCTGCCGGCCGACGATGTCACGCTGTCGCTCATTCCCGACGGCGACCACCGCCTGTCGCGGCCGCAGGACCTCGACATGCTGGTCCGGGCGGTGGGTGACATAGCCAGACGAGGCAAATGACGATGCGCCTTTCCATCCCGGTCTCCGCCTTCGTCGCGGCAATCGTCGGCTTCGGCGGCACACTGGCCATCGTCATTGCCGCCGCCAAGGCGGTCGGCGCGACGCAGGTTCAGACGGCGAGCTGGGTGACGACCATTTGCCTCGCCATGGCGATCGAAAGCCTGTGGCTGTCGTGGCGCACGAAAATGCCTGTGATCACCGCATGGTCGACGCCAGGCCTGGCGCTGATGGCGGCATCGAGCGGCTTTTCGATCGGCGAGGCCGTCGCCGCCTTCATCGTCACCGGCATCCTGTTGATCGCCACCGGCCTGTTCCGGCCGTTGACGCAGCTGATCTCCAGGATACCGCCCTCGGTCGCTTCCGGAATGCTGGCTGGCATCGTCGTCACCTTCGCCCTCAACGCGGTCAAGACTGTTCCTGCCGATCCGTGGCTGATCCTGCCGTTGATCGCGGCCTTTTTTATCATCCGCCTGTTCAACCCGGCGCTATCGGTATTGGCGGTGCTGATCGGCGGCGGGCTCGCTGCTTTTCTCACTGGCCGTGTCGGCGGCCTGCCCACCCCCGAATTGTCGACGCTGACGCTGATCGCGCCTGATTTCACCGTCAAGGCGATGATAGGTCTGGCACTGCCGCTCTACCTTGTCACCATGGCCTCGCAGAACCTGTCGGGTCTCGCTGTGCTGCGCGCCGCCGGCTACCATCCCGAGCCCGGACCGCTGATCGGCGTCACCGGGTTGCTTTCGCTGCTATCGGCGCCGTTCGGCGGTTCGACCAGCAATCTGGCCGCGATCTCGGCGGCGATCTGCACCGGGCCGGATGTTCATCCCGACCCCGCTGAGCGCTGGAAGACCGGCCCGTTCTACGCGCTTGCCTATCTCATCTTCGCGATCTTCGGCGCGTCGCTGGTGGCGATCTTCGCCGTCCTGCCGCAAAGCCTGATCGTGTTGGTGGCGGGACTTGCGCTGATGGCCTCGCTTGCCAACGCGCTGGCGATCGCGCTCAAGGATGAGAGCGAGCGCATGGCCGCCACCGTCACCTTTGCCGTCACCGCTTCCGGGCTGACATTGTTTGGCGTCGGTGCTGCTTTCTGGGGGCTGATCGCGGGGCTGGCCGTGCTTTTCCTCGACATTCTCAAAAAGCGACAATCATTTCAGAAGCTTGTCCGGTTTTAGCGGACATTATCTTGAATCGCCGTTTTTGCCTTCCCATTTCGATTCCACGCAGCCGGTCCTGGCTGTCTCCAACCGAAGGAATGGGAGAAAATGAACACATCTGCATTGATCCGCCCGGCCTGGACGCCGGCAACCATCGCGTTGATGGTGATCGGCTTCATGGTGTTCTGGCCGCTCGGCTTAGCCATGCTCGCCTACATCATCTGGGGCGACCGGCTTGAAGGCTTCAAGCGTGACGTCAACCGCGCGACCGACGGTATCTTCGCCGGTTGCCGCCGCGGCTCCGACAAGGCCGCGCGCTGGGGCAATGGCTCCGCCCGCACCGGCAATGTCGCCTTCGACGACTGGCGCGAAAAGGAGCTTGAGCGCCTCGCCGAGGAACGCCGCAAACTCGACGACATGCTGACCGAGTTCGACGATTATGCCCGCGAATTGCGTCGTGCCAAGGATCAGGACGAGTTCGATCGCTTCATGGCGAACCGCAACAAGTCGACTGCTCCGACCAAGGCCGACCCGAGCGCCGGAACGTCGACCGCCAAGCGTGGCAGGGGCTCGAACCTGCTCGACGACTGAAGCCGCGCGACAGGCTGAGGTATGATGACGGCGTCGCGCAAGCGGCGCCGTTTCTTTTTTGTTCTATTCGTTTTTCCCGAATCGCGTATCGTCCCGCCATGACCCTCGGATTCTTTCGCAATCTGACAAAGCCTAAGCCCACGCCCGTCGTCGAGCGTGAATATTGCGTCGCCGGCCGCACATTGCCGCTCAAGATCGTCGAGAGTGCCAGGGCGCGGCGTCTGACGCTGCGCATCGATTCCGGTGGCCAGGGCCTGCGCATCACCGTGCCGCCTGGCCTGCGCCGTGGCGAGGTGGAGCGGTTCCTCGATCGCCATCAGGACTGGCTGGAGCAGCGGCTGGCCAAGGTGCCGACGCGGCCTCAGGTACGGCCCGGCATCAAGCTCCCAGTTCGGGGCGTGCCACACCGCATCGTCCATGAACCGTCAAAGCGCGGCACCGTCACCGTGTCGCGCGACGAGCGCGGCCCGCTGCTGATCGTGCATGGCGAGCGTGTGCACCTGCCGCGCCGCATCGCCGATTTCCTGAAGCGCGAGGCCAAGAAAGATATCGAGAAGCTGGTGGTCAGGCACACCGAGGCGCTTGGCAAGCGCGCCAAGGCGATCCGCTATAAGGATACGTCAAGCCGCTGGGGTTCCTGCACCTCGGAAGGCAATCTGTCTTTCTCCTGGCGTATCATGATGGCACCGCCACCGGTCATAAACTACCTCGTCGCGCATGAGGTGGCGCATCTGAAAGAGATGAACCACGGCCCGAAATTCTGGAAACTGTGCGAAAAACTTTGCCCCGACACTGACCGTTGCAAGGATTGGCTGAAGCGCAACGGCGGAGCCCTGCAGGCGATCGTGTTCGAGTAGGCGAGGCCAAGGCGACATCCGATCTCCACCTTCGGGGAAGATGGCCGGCAGGCCAGAAGGGGGTGCTGTCCCGTCAGCCTTGTTCGCGTGTTTACTCTATTCTGGCACCTCAATCATCATTCGCCGCATTGAGTTCCTCCGGCCTCAGCCCCTCATTCCCATGATGCGGCCAGGGCAAAAAGTTCCGATCGAAGGCGTCGCTGCCGAAATACTCCAGAGCGCGATGTGCTTCGGCGCCGTTGAAGGCGGCCTTGTCCATGAGATGTGCGATGACGTCACGCGCCTGTGCGATCTTCTGCTTCAGTTCGGCAACGGTTGGGTCGGTTGTATCGGTCATGGTCGTTCTCCCGCCCGGCATGCTGTTCATCAACGTGCCCTCCATCAATAGGTAGCGCCTTTGGCCTTGCCGGCAAACAGCATGCTTTTTCTCGACTCTTATCGCTTTTCGTGCCAATTCCCGCGCCATGGCGCTCGACATCAAGATCTGCGGTTTGAAGACCGACCAGGCTATGGCCGCGGCCCTGGCCGGCGGCGCCAGCCATGTCGGTTTTATTTTCTTCGCTAAAAGCCCTCGCTATGTCGAGCCGGCTGAGGCCGGTCGCCTGCGCGAAGCGGCGCGCGGCAAGGCTTTGGCGGTCGCCGTCACGGTCGATGCCAGCGACGCCTTCCTGGACGAGATCGTCACGGCGATGCAGCCCGATATGCTGCAGTTGCACGGCTCGGAAACACCCGGACGGGTGGCCGAACTGAAGGCCCGCCATGGCCTGCCCGTGATGAAGGCGCTGCCGCTCAGCGAGGCTGCCGACCTCGACCGGATCAAGCCGCTCATCGGCGTTGCCGACCGCTTCCTGTTCGACGCCAAGCCGCCTAGGGGCTCCGAGCTGCCGGGCGGCAATGGTGTGGCCTTCGACTGGCGCATTCTCGCCGGCCTTGACGCCGGCGTCGATTACATGCTTTCCGGTGGGCTTAACGCCGCCAATATCGGCGATGCCCTTCGGCTTGCAAACCCGCCCGGAATAGACATTTCCTCGGGCGTGGAAAGCGCGCCGGGTGTCAAGGATCCGGGGCTGATCGAACAGTTTTTCCGGGCCGTCCGGGCAGCACGCGACGACCGCGCCGCCTGACCGGCTCAAACCAGAGCATGTTCCGGAAAAGTGGAACCGGTTTTCCGACAAGGACATGCTCAACAAGTCAAGAAGCCAGGAGATCGGCGATGAACAAGCCGGCGACACCCAATTCCTTCCGCACCGGACCCGACGAGCAGGGCATGTTCGGCATTTTCGGCGGCCGTTTCGTCGCCGAAACGCTGATGCCTCTGATCCTCGATCTGGAAAAGAACTGGAACGAGGTCAGGAACGATCCGGATTTCAGGGCTGAGCTGACCGATCTTTCGACCCACTATGCCGGGCGGCCGTCGAAGCTTTATTTCGCTGAGGGGCTGACGAAACATCTTCGTGAGGTTTCCTCGGCGAAGGGGCTCGGGGGCGGCGCCAAAGTCTATTTCAAGCGTGAGGACCTGAACCACACCGGCTCGCACAAGATCAACAACTGCCTCGGCCAGATCCTGCTCGCCAAGCGCATGGGCAAGAAGCGCATCATCGCCGAGACCGGTGCCGGCCAGCATGGCGTGGCGTCCGCCACCGTCGCGGCCCGCTTCGGCTTTCCCTGCGTGGTCTATATGGGCGCTACCGACGTCGCCCGCCAAAGCCCCAATGTCTTCCGCATGAAGCTGCTTGGCGCCGAAGTGCGGCCGGTCACCGCTGGCCACGGCACGCTGAAGGACGCCATGAACGAAGCCCTGCGCGACTGGGTGACCAATGTCGAGGACACCTATTACCTGATCGGCACCGCGGCGGGCCCGCATCCCTATCCGGAGCTGGTGCGCGACTTCCAGTCGGTGATCGGTTCGGAAGCGCGCGCGCAAATCCTCGAACAGGAAGGCCGGCTGCCGGACACCATCATAGCCGCTGTCGGCGGTGGCTCCAACGCCATCGGCCTGTTCCACCCCTTCCTAGATGACAAGGATGTGCGCATCATCGGCATCGAGGCCGGCGGGCGCGGTCTCGACGGCATCGAGCATTGCGCCTCGATGAATGCCGGCTCGCCCGGCGTGCTGCACGGCAACCGCACCTATCTCCTGCAGAATGCCGACGGCCAGATCATGGACGGCCATTCGATCTCGGCCGGTCTCGATTATCCCGGTGTCGGCCCTGAGCATTCCTGGCTGCGCGACTCCGGCCGCGTCGAATATGTGCCGATCCTCGATGACGAGGCGCTGGAAGCCTTCAAGTTGACCACGCGCGTCGAAGGCATCATTCCGGCGCTGGAATCCGCGCACGCCATCGCGCATGCGGTGAAGATCGTTCCCGCCATGGACAAGGACCAGATCGTCATCGTCAACCTTTCGGGCCGTGGCGACAAGGACGTGCACACGGTGGCCTCGATGCTGGGCATGGAGATCTGATCATGACGACCCGCATCGACCGCCGCATGGCGAAGCTGAAGACCGAAGGCCGCCCGGCGCTCGTCACCTATTTCATGGGCGGCGACCCGGACTACGACACCTCGCTGTCGATCATGAAGGCGCTGCCCGCGGCCGGCTCCGACATTATCGAGCTCGGCATGCCTTTTTCCGATCCGATGGCCGACGGCCCGGCGATCCAGGCGGCGGGCCTGCGCGCGCTGAAAGGCGGCCAGACGCTGGTCAAGACGCTGAAGATGGCGGCGGAGTTCCGCGCAGGCGACAATGAAACGCCGATCCTGCTGATGGGTTACTACAACCCGATCTACATTTACGGCGTCGACCGTTTCCTGAAAGACGCGCTGGCCAGCGGCATCGACGGACTGATCGTCGTCGACCTGCCTCCCGAGATGGACGAGGAGCTTTGCATTCCGGCGCTGAAGGCGGGCATCAACTTCATCCGCCTGGCGACGCCGACCACCGACGACAAGCGGCTGCCCAAGGTGCTGCAGAACACGTCCGGCTTCGTCTACTATGTGTCCATGACCGGCATCACCGGCTCGGCGCTGGCCGACACCGGCAAGGTGGCGTCAGCGGTGAAGCGCATCAAGAGCCATACCGACCTGCCGGTTTGCGTCGGCTTCGGCGTCAAGACCGCCGAGCAGGCGCGCGTGATCGGCGCCAATGCCGATGGCGTCGTCGTCGGCACCGCGATCGTCAGTGCGGTGGCCAATGTGCTGGGGCCGAAGGGTGAAAAAACCGCCGATCCGGCCGAGGCCGTCGCCACGCTGGTCAGCGGCCTTGCACAAGGCGTGCGTTCGGCCCGCCTTGCTGCCGCCGAATAGTTCTCCTACCTCTGGTTTTGTGCATGCCGATATCCCAAAGGGCGGCATGCATTAACAACTCTTCGTCAGGACAGGAGCCGAAGCGATGAACTGGATCACCAATTACGTTCGCCCGAAGATCAATTCGATGCTTGGCCGGCGCACCGACATGCCCGAGAATCTCTGGATCAAGGATCCCGAGACCGGCGAGATGGTGTTCCACAAGGATCTGGAATCCAACCAGTTCGTAATTCCGTCCTCCGGCCATCATATGAAGATCTCGGCCAAGGAGCGGCTGAAATACTTCCTCGACGACGGCAAGTACGAGCAGCTCGAGAACCCGAAGGTCGTGCAGGATCCGCTGAAGTTCCGCGACGAGAAGCGCTACACCGACCGGCTTAAGGACGCCAAGGCCAAGACCGGCCTGGAAGATGCGATCGTCAACGCGCTCGGCACCATCGACGGCCTGCCGGTGGTGGTGACGGTGCAGGATTTCGCCTTCATGGGCGGCTCGCTCGGCATGGCGGCGGGCGATGCCATCGTGCACGCTTTCGAGGTCGCCCTGCAGCGCAGGCGGCCGCTGATCCTGTTCGCTGCTTCGGGCGGCGCCCGTATGCAGGAAGGCATCCTGTCGCTGATGCAATTGCCGCGCACAACGGTCGGCGTCGACCGGCTGAAGGAAGCCGGCCTGCCCTATATCGTCGTGCTGACCAATCCGACCACCGGCGGCGTCACCGCCTCCTACGCCATGCTGGGCGATGTGCACATCGCCGAGCCCGGCGCGCTGATCGGCTTTGCCGGGCCGCGCGTCATCGAACAGACCATCCGTGAAAAACTGCCGGACGGCTTCCAGCGCTCCGAATATCTGATGGAGCACGGCATGGTCGACATGGTGGTGTCGCGGCTTGAGCTGCGCGAGACGATCGCCCGCCTGCTCAAGATGCTGCTCAAGATGCCGGAGGCGGAAAAGCCGCTGGAACCGGAAATCTTGCCGCCAGCCGTGGTTGCCGGCGAATCCAGGCCGCAGGCCTGACGCGACACCAGCCGCCGCGAACAACGATTGCGCCGTGTCCATGGCGCGCTGTAGCCTTTTGATTGCCGTGGTCATTGCGGGAGCGATTCTGGCTCTCGGGCCATGCGCAGGGATTCTGACATGACGACGCTCGCCGCCGACCGCGAAATCGAAGCCCTGATGGCGCTTCACCCGAAAGGCTTCGACCTTTCGCTCGACCGCATCACACGGCTTTTGGAGCGGCTGGGCAATCCGCAGGACTTGCTGCCGCCGGTCATCCATATCGCCGGCACCAACGGCAAGGGTTCGTGCGCGGCCTTCTCGCGGGCGCTTCTGGAAGCGTCCGGACGCCTTGTGCACGTGCACACGTCGCCGCATCTAGTCAGTTGGCACGAGCGCTATCGGCTTGCCGCCGAAGGCGGTGGCAGGCTGGTCGACGATGATGTCTTCGCCGAGGCCATTGCCCGCGTCGCCAAGGCCAATGAAGGCCAGAAAATCACCGTCTTCGAAATCCTCACCGCCGTCACCTTCATCCTGTTTTCGGAGCATCCCGCCGAAGCCGCCATCATCGAGGTCGGTCTCGGCGGCCGCTTCGATGCCACCAATGTCATCGGCAGGCCGGCCGTGTCGGTGATCATGCCGGTGTCTATGGACCACGAGGCCTATCTCGGCGACCGTGTCGAACTGATCGCGGCTGAAAAGGCCGGCATCATGAAACGCGGCTGCCCCGTGGTGATCGGTGCGCAGGAAAGCGAAACGGCGCTGCAGGTGTTGATCGAAACCGCCGAGCGGCTGGAATGCCCGACCTTCGTCTACGGCCAGGATTTCCTGGCCTTCGAGGAAAACGGCCGCATGGTCTACCAGGACGAGGACGGACTGATGGACCTGCCGCCGCCGCGGCTGCCAGGTCGTCACCAGTTCGCCAATGCGGCCGCGGCGATCGCCGCGGTCAAGGCCGCCGGCTTCGAGATCGGCCACCGCGCCGCCGAGAAGGCGATGACCAATGTAGCCTGGCCCGGCCGCATGCAGAAACTTGTGCAGGGTCGCCTGACCGAGCTAGCGCCCAAGGGCGCCGACATCTGGCTCGACGGCGGCCACAATCCGGGCGCCGGCGTGGTCGTCGCCGAAGCCTTGGCCGAGCAGGAAGAAAAGAACCCGCGCTCGCTCTTCCTCATCTCGGGCATGATCAACACCAAGGACCAGAGCGGCTATTTCCGCGCCTTCAAAGGCCTGGTCCGGCATGTCTACACCGTGCCGGTGAGCATGAGCGACGCCGGCGTGCCGAACGACGAACTGGCGATCCGCGCCACGGAAGCCGGGTTGTCGGCAGAGCCGGTCAGTTCCGTCGCCAGCGCGCTGATGCTGCTGCGCGACACCTGGGACGGCCCGCCGCCGCGCATCCTGATCGGCGGCTCGCTTTACCTCGCCGGTGCGGTGCTGGCCGAAAACGGCACGCCGCCGACCTGAGGTGGCGCCTCTCACGGTTCGGCACGCTTGGCGGCAGGCCGCTCAGAAATCCCACGGTGAGATCAAATCAAGGCTCGTGGCACCGAAGTCGTTGAGATTGCGCGTTGCCAACCGACCACCGTTTACGCGCGCGATTGCTGCAATCATTCCGTCGGGAGCCGACATGCCGCGGCCTTTCCTCCTGGCCGTTTCCATGATCTCGCCATAAGCCAAGGCAGCCTCCTCGGTCAGTCCAAAAATGCGATCCGCAAATCGATGGCGCCATTGAGAAAGGCCATGCTCCAACCGATCGGCACGCTCATCAGGTCGTATTTTTTGGATGCCGAACGCGATTTCGGCAATCGTCACCGTGGGAAGGGCCAGTTCCGCATCATGGCGGACAAGCCAAGCCAGTACGGCTTCGTCTGGTGCCTCCGAAATCACGTCAATATCGAGGAAAACCAAAGCTCGGGCCCTGTATGAACCTGGCGGCCTTCGCGGATGACTTCCTCCAGATCAATGTCGGCGCCGCTGCTTGCAGTCAGACGAGCATAGAAGGCGGACGCGGGTTCTCGGCCCGCTTCCCGTATCTCGTAGGATTCAAGCGCGCGTTCGACCACATCGGCTATCGAGCGGTTCTCCCGGCGAGCAAGGCGATGAGCCAGATCGCGTGCTTTTGCACTGCGCACTGACAGTTGTGGTTCAGCCATTTCAAACTCCCGTTTGAAAGATATATACACCAATCCGTCGAGACGCCGGTTACTTCAGCTCGATCTCGATAAAGGCGTATTCGCCCTCATTGGCGTTGATGACGTCGTGCTCGACACCCTCCTTGCGGAAATAGGGCGCGCCCTTCTTCATCTCGGCGAAGGATTCGCCGTCCTTGGTCAATAGTTTCACCTTGCCGTCCATCAGCGGCACGACGACATAGTCGTGGCCATGGCGGTGCCAACCGGTATTGTCGCCCGGCTGGAAGCGGTATTCGGTGACGATGACGCGCTCATTGTCGATGAAGACGGTGGCCTTGGCGGATCCGGTCATTTTTCTCTCCCTGCTTCTGCTTACAACAGAAGACATGGAAAGCCCTTGTGTGAGGGCCAGAGCAGTTCACCGATGACGCCAACAAAAAGCCCGGCGCGAGGCCGGGCTTATCAATCCGATTTTTAGGAAACTCAGGCGAGATTGCCGTTGATCCAGTGCGACAGCGCGGTCTTGGGCGCGGCACCGACCTTCATGTCAGCCACTTCGCCGCCCTTGAAGATCATCAGTGTCGGGATCGAGCGCACGCCGAATTGCGCGGCAAGCTCGGGATTCTCGTCAATGTTCAGCTTGGCGACCTTCACTTTCGCCCCGAGTTCAGTGGCGATGTCTTCGAGCGCCGGCGCGATCATCTTGCACGGGCCGCACCATTCCGCCCAGAAATCGACCACGACCGGCTCCTTGGCGTTGAGCACATCGGCCTGGAAATTGTTCTTGTCGACCTTGACGGTGGCACCCATGCGGAAAAATCCTTTCGAGAGTTCTTTGTCGCACCCAAATGTGGTGGTTGTCGCGCCCTTCTTCAAGCAGGTCTTGTGTCACGCTCCCGTGAGTCGGGCAAGGGCGTCATCCATGGCCCGGGCCGGCAGTTCGATCAGCCTTGGCGCCTCGGTAAACAGCAGAGCCGCCTTGACCTCCCGCCCGGGATAAAGCGGCTGCAGCAGGGCGCGATAGAGCGCAAGCTGCAGCACATAGGCCGGCGGGACTTCGGCGAGAGAGGCGGGTGCGGGCCGGTTGGTCTTGTAGTCGACGATCGAGACCGTGTCCGCGGTGACCGCCAAACGGTCGATCTTGCCCGAAATGGAGCGCTTTTTCCCCCTTACCTCCAGGCTGCCCATGATTGCGACCTCGGCACGGGAGGATGGCGCGAACAACTGGCCGAGGCGAGGGTCGGCAAGTATGGCAATGACCGATGCCAAGGCTTTTTGCTGCTCTGACGGCGGCCAGCCTGCCCCGACGCGCGCCAGGTAGCGCTCGGCCGCGCCCTCACGTGCATCCTCGGCCATGCCAGGCAACATCTGGAGCAGCTTGTGCAGCGTGAGCCCGCGCAGCACGGCAAAGCCGGGCTCCGCATCGGCGTCCAGCACCGGTGAAGCCTTGTCGACCACCGCCTCCTTGCCTTCATCGATCAGCGCCGACGCGCCGGATGGCGACAGCGGGCGCGGCAGGTCCTCGAAGGGCGGCAAGGGCCGGAACAAGGTCGCCGGCGACGGGCCGAAAGCATCGGCCTGCCGCGCCTGCTCACCGGAGCTCGGCGCGACCGGTGGCAGATTGGTGACATGAAAACGATGCACCGGCTCGCCGGTGGCGGTATGCGCGCGCTGTTCGCTCTCGGGCGCGCCGATCAGCGCGCGGCTGACGATCGAATGCCAGGTGCCGGCATTCGGTGCCCGCTTGCCGTGATAGCCACAGACGATCAGCCGGTCCTCGGCGCGGGTCATGCCGACATAGAGCAGCCGGCGATACTCGTCGTCGGCGAGTTCCCTTGCTCGCGCCGCAGCCGTTTTCGAAAAGCCGTTGGCGACATCGCTGGCCGAACGCCAGAGATAACCCTTGCCGTTCCAGTGCATGCCGGAGCCGTCGAAAGGCATCAGGCGTGGCAAATGCTGGTCGCTGAACGGGGCGGAGCCGCCATCGACCAGGAACACAACGGGTGCTTCCAGACCCTTGGCGGCGTGCACGGTCATGACGCGGACCTCGTCGCGGGTCTGGTCCATCTCACGCTTGATCTCGGGGCCGGCATTTTCCAGCGTCGACAGGAAGGCTTCCAGCCCAGGCAGGCCGGTCCGCTCCTCGGCAAGGCAGAAACTCAGGAATTCATCGAGAATATCGCCGGCTTCCGGCCCGAGCCGGGCGATCATCTTCCGGCGCACGCCATCGCGTGCCAGCAGGCCGGCATAGAACTCGAACACCGGCTTGAAGGCGGCTTCGCTGGCCCAGCCATCGAGTTGGGCGACGACCGCTGCCAAGGGCTCGCTTTGTTCGGCTTGCTGGCGCAGCGACGCCGCCAGCGACAGGCCGGGCGGCCTCTTCGCGGCGAGCGTGAAAAGCGCCTCCTCCGGCAGGTCGAAGATCGGACTGCGCAGGATTGCGGCCAGCGACAAATCGTCCTGCGGCTGGATCAGGAGATGGCCGAGCGCGATCAGGTCCTTGACCGCGATATGTCCGGGCAGGCTCAGCCGGTCGGCGCCAGCAACCGGAATGTCGCGGCGTTTGAGCGCTCGCGTCAGTGCGTGGACGAAACTGTCGCGCTTGCGCACCAGCACCAGCACGTCGCCCGGCCGCAGCCGCTTGCCGCGGCCTTCGATGATCTCGCCGCTGCCGATCCAGCCGGCAATGGTGGCCGCGACATTCTCGGCAACGCGTACCGCCGGCGCATGGGCATGGTCGATGGCCTGCGTCCAGTCGTCGGGCTCGTCGACGATATCGGCGCCGATCGACGGCCACACCTCGACATAGCCCGGCGCATCGGTGCGGATGGCCTTGTGGTTCAGCGGATCGGGATCGTGGCTGATGCCGCGCCGAACGACAGGATCGGCAAAGACGCGGTCGACGGCGGCCAGCACGTCATCGGTCGAACGGAACGACCAGGTCAGCTTGAGGTCGGCGAACGACGCCTCCGCATCGCGCACGCGGCCGGCGAACAACAACCGGCTATCGGCGAAGGAGTCGGGCGCCGCCCCCTGGAAGGAATAGATCGACTGTTTCTCGTCGCCGACGGCAAAGACCGTGCGGTGGATTCTGTCGCGTGCGCCGAAGCCGGCAAAGAATTCCTCGGCCAGCCGCTTCACCACCTCCCACTGATCCGGACTGGTGTCCTGCGCCTCGTCGAGCAGGATGTGGTCGATGCCCTGATCGAGCTTGTACTGCACCCAGGGGCCTGCATCGGGCCGTGCCAACAGGTTGACCGTCCGGGTGATCAGGTCGTTGAAGTCGAGAAAGCCGCGCCCACGCTTCAGCACTTCATAGCGGGCGATCAGCCAATCGGCGATGGTGAGTGCCGCGCGCGTGCCTTCCAGCATCCGGAACAGCGCCAGCCGGTCGACGGTTTCGATAATGGCGCCCGATGCCGAGCGATAGCGCTCGGCCAGGTCCGGCAATCGGTCGGTCAGCGCTTTCTTGAAGGCATTTGCCGGATCGTAGGGGGCGCCATCGGTCTTGAGGAAGGCTCTGGCAAGCAATTGCAGCCTGCGAACGGGATCGCCCTCCGCGAAGGCTTGGCGTGCATAGGGAAGGATGTTGTTCAGCACCGATCGGGCGTCGGTGGATTCGGCGGCCTGGACAAAGCCGGCAAAATAGTCGGGCAGGAAGCCCGGCAGCGGCCACACCGAGGCCGCTATGCCCTCGGCGGTCTGGCCGGGGCGGAAATGGAATTCATCGAACAAGGGCTGGAAGCCGTCAAGCCCGACCGCATCGAGGAAAAGCCGCAGCCCGTCCCGCTTGCGCACGATCTCGCCGAGCAGGGCATCTAGGCCGGCTTCACCGCCACGTTCCAGCACGGTGGCGAAGGCGTTGGCCAGGTCCCTGTCGCCGGCGGCCGAAATCATCTCGCGGCGCGCGGTGGCGAAGAGCGATGCCTCCATCTGGCTGTCGAGCATTTCGAAATGGGCCGGGATGTTGGCTTCCAGTGGAAACTGGTGGAGCACGGATTCGCAGAAAGCGTGGATGGTCTGGATCTTCAGTCCGCCGGGCGTCTCCAGCGCTTCGGCGAACAGGCGGCGCGCGCGGCGCATGGTGTCGCGGTCGGGCCGGCGCCCCTCCAGCGCCTCGATCTTCACGGCCAGTTCGGCGTCGCCGAGCGCCGTCCAGTCCGACAGCGTGGAAAAGACCCGGTTCGACATGTTGGCGGCGGCTGCGCGCGTATAGGTCAGGCACAGGATCTTCGACGGGTCGGTGCCGTTGAGCAGCAGCCGTATGACGCGCTGGGCCAGAACATGGGTCTTGCCCGAGCCGGCATTGGCCGACACCCAGGCGGAATTACCGGGATCGGCGGCGCGGGATTGGCTTGAAGCGGTGTCGCTCGGGACGGGATAGGCCTTCTTCATGCCTCCCCTCCCTCGTCACCGGCATCGCCGCCGGCCGACCATTCGAGCACGCGGGCGAGATGGTCGTAGTCGCCATCCGTCTCGCCTTCGCGAAACGGCAGCGCGCGCGATAGATAGCCGGTCTCCGGCTTGGCATAATGGATCAGCAGCTTCTCCAGCCGCGCCCAGGCCTCTTCGGCGAGATCGGTCGCGGTCCGCGGCTGGCGGTTGTGCTCGAGGATGGACTCCTCGAACACCTCGCCATTCGGCTTCAGCCGCACGAAGGCCAGCTGCGAGGGCTCGCGCGCGCCCAAATCCTTGAAGGCGCCGCGCTTGAGCAGTGCGCCCTCCAGCGCCAGTTGCGGGGCCAGCAGCGTGTGCGCCTGCGCCTTGGATGGTGAGGAGCCGGTCTTGTAATCCAGTATGTCGGCCATGCCGCCGGCCAGCAGATCGACACGGTCGGCGTAGCCGGACAGCGTCACGCCGGACTGGCCGACGACGGTCTTGCCGGCTCGCTCCTCGGCATGACGCCGGACCACCGCATCGGCGCGCGTGCGCTCCCACTCGATGATGTTGGCGGCGAGCTTCTCGAAGCGCGGCCACCACACCGCCTCGACATCGGCTGGAAGCGCTGCCTCGGCAAAGCACGCGCGGCCGGCGGCGATGAGGCTGGCGAGCGCGTCGGACGCGCGCGGATCGGCCACGCGCGACGAGAAGAGATGCAGGATGGCGTGGAACAGTGTGCCGCGCTCGGCCGCACCGGGATCGCGGATGAGCGGATCGAGCGGCATCAGGCCGAGGATCCGCCTTGCATAGACGGCGTAAGGATCGCGGCGCAGGGTTTCGATCTCGGTGACCGAGAAATGGCTTGGGCGCACCGGCAGCGGCGGCTTCGGCTGTGGTCGCGGCGCGAAATCCAGCTTCGGGCCGGTATCGAGCGCGCGCGCCCAGGCGAGCAATTCGTCGCCACGCCGGCGCAGTGCTGCTGCGTGCTCGTTGCCGATGAAGGTCAGCAGCCGCTGCAGCCAGCGCGATGGCACGGCGGGCGCGTCGCCGGCGCGGGCCGAGCGCGCCAGCACCACTTTCTTAGCGCCCATGGCCATCTGGAAATCATGCGCGGCGAGGCCGATGCGCCGTTCCGGCGGTTCGAGATCGATGCCGGTTTTCATCAGCCGCGACATGAAGCGGTCGCTCTCGGGTTTGCGGGGCCAAACGCCTTCGTTGAGGCCGCCGATGACCATCGTGTCGATATCCTGCAGCCGCGCCTCCAGCGCGCCCCAGATGGCGATGTTCCTGTCGGTACCCTGCGCCGGCTTGACCGTCTCGGGCGCGATCAGCGCGTCCATGACATCGGGCCATTCGCTGGCGGCAAAGGCCAGCGATGCCGACGCCGACACAAGCCCGCGCAGCAGTTCAGCGAGCTTGTCGCCGGCATCGCCGGCGTAGAGGTCACCAAGGCCGCCATCGGCGGTGCGGCCGAGATTTTCCAGAGTCTCGACGCTCGCCCGGACCAGCGCGGCAAGATCGGCATCCGGCTGACCACGAAACACCGAAAGCGGTGCCAGCGCTTCTGCCAGCCGTGCGAGGAGGGTTCGCGCATTCTCGATGGAGCGGACGGTGAGACGGGCAAACCAGAAGGGCGGGCGGCTATCATCGCCGAGTCCCGTGAGGCGGGCCTCGAACAGCTCCGGCAGCGAGGCAATGTCGGGGCGGCCGGTGCCGCCGCGCAGTGCCACCAGTTCGACCAGTTCCGCCGCATGCCGCACATTGGCGCGTTCGAGCCCGAGGCCGAGCAGCGGGTGCTTGAGCAGCGACAGCAGGCCGACCGGGTCGCCAGGCCGGAACACTGCCTCGAGCATCAGCCGGAGCAGGCTGGCCGCGGGCGTGTTGGCAAGCGGGGTGCCGCCGGAATCGTCGGCGACGACGCCGAAGCGTTTGAGCTCGACCGAGACGCGCCGCGCCAGCGCACGGTCGCCGGTGACGAGAGCCGCCCTTTGGCCCGGTACCTCGACCGCCTGCTTGAGCGCGACGGCGATGGCGATAGCTTCGTCGCGTTCGCTGGCCGCTTCGAGCAGCGTCACGTCGGCAAAGGCGCCGGCAATATCGGCTGCCGAAAACCCGTTGCGGGTCTCGGCCCACAATTCGGTGGTCTCGGCCGGCCGCAGTGCCTCGCCGACGAGGGCGGCGCGAAGCGCAAGCTGCGGCTCGGCCGTGCCGATCTCCTCGACATCCGAGCGCAGCACGCCGATCTTGCCGATCAGCCTGGCCAGGCCATATTGCGGATGGCCAAGCACGGCCGGGCGCGCGCCAGGGGCGACAAGCGCCTGGAAGGACGCTTCGTCCAGCGTCCGGTCGAGCCCGGGCAGCACGATGGCGCCGCCCGGCAAGCCAGCAATCGCGGCAAGCAATTCGGCCGTGGCAGGTATCGAGCCGGTGGACCCAGCGGCGATGACCGGCCCGACCGGCGGATTGCGCCGCAGCCGCGCCGCCTCGGTGCGGATCAGCGCGCTGCGGTGCGCGGCCGGATTGGAGCGGTCGCTCTCTCTAAGAAACCTCGGCCAGGCATCGGTGACGATGCCGAGAAATTCGAGCGTCACCTGCCACCATCCGGCAAGGTTGCCGGTCACCAGGTCGGCGAGCTTGCTCCAGTCGGTGCCTTCCGTCTCGATCTCGTCCATCAATGCAGCGAGATCGCGCGCCAGCCAGATCGCATCGGCGGTCGAGGCCGGGATGACGATTTCCTCGGCGAAGAGGGCGGCGACGTGAGCGGGCAGCCTGCGTTTCCATGCCCGCACCAGCGGCGTCAGCAGCAACAGGCGCTCGGTCGCGGCGATCGGTGGCGCAAGATCGATTGCCGCCGACGGCTCGGCGTCGAACGCGGCCTCGTCCTCGTCGAACTCGCCGAGCGGACGAATGACCGGCAGGATCGCCGAACCGCCACCGCCGCGTGCTTTCAAGCTGTCGACGAAGACCCCACGCAGAGCCCGCGCGGCGCGGCGCGTCGGCACATAGATGGTGACATCGGCCAAGGCGAGCGGATCGCCATCGAAACGGAACCCCGGAACCAGCCGGCCGGCAAGCAGCGCCTCGGCCAGCGTCGGCAGAAACGGCGCTCCAGGGGGGATCGAGAAAACGCGGCTTGGGCCGCTCATTGCGGCTCGGTTAGCGCGCTGGCGACCGCTGCTTCGGCAAGCGGGATGGCATCGGGTATGCCGACGGTGATCCAATGGCCCTGCATCGGCATGCCGTACAGGCGGTCGGCGGCAATGGCCTTGTCGAAATAGGCGTTGAGCGAATGCGGTTCGGTCGGCGCGTCCTTGAACAGGCGCGGATGGATGATCGCGGCGCCGGCATAGATCAGGCCTGCCGGATCGCCTTTTGAACGCCGCAACGCACCGTCCGGCGCCACCAGGAAATCGGTGCTGCCACAATGTCCTGTCGCCTGATGGAGGTCCGCCAGCATCAGCAGAATATCCATTTTCGCCGCGTCCCATGCAAGGGCGAGGCGGCCGAGATTGAGCGGGCCGTGGTCGATCCAGAATGTGTCGGCGTTGAGGAGGTAGAAGGGTTCTCCACCCAACTCTGGCAGCGCCTTGACGATGCCGCCGGCGGAATCGAGCAGCCGTTCGCTCTCGTCGGAAATGATGATCCGCGGCGCGCGGCGCGCGGCGACATGGGCGACGATCTGTTCGGGAAAATAATGGACGTTGACCACGGCCTTGACGACGCCGGCGGCGGCCAGGCTGTCGAGGCCCCAGTCAAGCAGCGTCTTGCCGGCGATCGTGACCAGCGGCTTGGGGATCGTGTCGGTGATCGGCCGCATGCGCTTGCCGAGCCCGGCGGCAAGTACGATGGCGGTGTCCGGTCTTGCTGTCACAGCGTTCGTTCCTCAAGCAGCCCATGCGTGTCGTAGAAATCCCGCAGGCTGGCGAGCGCGGGATGCGACAGCGCCCTGCGCAGATAGTCGCGGATGCGCGGCAGGTGCCTGAGATAATAGGGTTTGCCGTCCCGCTTTTCGAGGCGCACGAAAATGCCGAGGATCTTGGAATTGCGCTGCGCGGCCATGATTGCATAGGCCTCCAGGAAACTCTCTTCGTCGAAGACACCCGCTGCACGGCGCGCTGCCACATAGGCATCGAGCGTCTGCTTCTCGATCTCCGGCGAAATGGTGACGCGGGCGTCCATGGCGAGCGAGGCGACGTCATAGGCCGAAGGTCCGATCAACGCGTCCTGGAAATCGACGATGCCCAGCCGGTCATGGCCGGAGCGGTGGCCGCGCCAGATGATGTTGGGCGAATGGAAGTCGCGCAGCATCAGCGTGTATTCGCTGCCCTGCAACCGGTCGAAAAGCGCGTTCCATTCCCTGGTGTAACCCGTCCGCAGGTCGTCGCTGGCCGGGCCGCCCGATATCGCCGGCACATACCAGTCGACCAGCAGGTCGGCTTCGATCATCATGGCGTCACGGTCGAACGGCGGCACGTCGTGGAAGCGGTTCGGTGCCGCTTCAAGACGCCGCGGCCAGCTCTTGCCATGCATCATGGCCAGCAGTTCGGCCGCCGCTGCGTAGCGCGCGGCAACAGGCTCGCCCTCCTTGCCGAGAAAACCTTGCGTACCGAGATGTTCGAGCAGGAGGAAGCCCTGGTCCAGGTCCTCTGCAAGGATTTCGGGGACACTGACACCGCCGGCTTTCAAGGCGCGGTCGATGGCGACGAAAGCGGAGACCGACTGGGCGGTGTGGGCAATCACCGCATAGGGTTTGCCGTCACGCACCGGCGGGCCGAGCACCAGCCGTGGCGAATTCATCAGCACCTGTTCCCGACCGGCAAGTGTCACGATCTCATAGGAGCGGGCCGAGGCATCGCCGATGAAATGGCGGCGGTGGGCTTCGCCCCAGCCGGCGCTTTCCAGGAAACCGCGCATGGCCAGCGATCGCGCCGCGCGGTCGAAAGCCGCCCCTTGCCCCGACAGACGCGCCAGGCGGCCTTCGCCATGCTGGACGAGTTCGATCAGGACGGTCGTTTTCGGCAGTTCGCCTTCGGCCCGTTCCGGCCATTCGAGAAGGGCGGCACCTTGCGTCAGGGCTTCCTCGAAACCGAGTTCGTCGAGCTCGCGCGCCGACGACAGGCGGTAGAGGTCGAAATGATGGACCGGAATGCGCGTGTCGTAGCTCTGCACCAGCGTAAAGGTCGGGCTCGGCACGTCGAGGCCGGCATCGTCCGCCAACGTCCGGATCAGCGCCCGCGCCAGCGTTGACTTGCCGGCGCCGAGATCGCCCTTGAGCGCCAGCACGTCGCCCACGCGCAGTGCCAGCGCCAGATCCTCGCCCAGCCGCGCCGTCTGTATCTCGTCGGCGAGCAGACGCTCGAGCACCGGTTCCGTCATCGAACGCGCTACTCGGCCGCGGCGCGCATGCCCGGCATGTCGGGGAAGGTGCAGATGACGGTCGTGCCCTTGTCCTTGCCGGTTTCGATGCGGACGCCGCCGCCGTGCAATTCTACGAAGCTCTTGACGATCGACAGGCCGAGGCCCGCGCCGCGCCGACGTCCGCCATTGGCGCGCGGTTCGAAGCGGCGAAACACCGAATCGAGCACATCCGGCGGCATGCCGGGGCCATCGTCATGAACCGAGAATTCCACCCCGTCCGCAAGCTGGCGGCAGGCGAGCCGGATGGTGCTGGCCTCCGGGGCGTAATTGGCGGCGTTGCTGAGCAAATTATAGAGGATCTGCCGGATGCGGGTTTCGTCGCCGTGGAACGTCTTCGGCGCCTCGGCGGCATTGACCTCGAGACGGATCGAATGCTCCTGCAACCGATCGGCGATCAGTTCGGCGGCAGCCGCGATGGTGCGGTCGACATGAACCTCGGAGATGTCGAGCTGCATGATGCCGGCATCGACGGTCGCGAGATCGAGTATGTCGTTGACGATGGTCAGCAGCACCGAGGAGGACGAGCCGACATGCTCGACATATTCGCGCTGTTTCTGGTTGAGCGGGCCGGTCGTCGGCAAGGACAGAAGTTCGGTGAAGCCGATGATGTTGGTCAGCGGCGAACGCAATTCGTAGGACACGTGCTGGACGAAGTCGTTCTTGAGCTGGTCCGATTTTTCCAGGGCCTCGTTCTTGTCCTTCAGCGCGCGTTCGACATGGACGCTGTCGGTGACGTCGACGAAGGTCATCATCACCTGGCCGTTGGGCAAGGGGATCACGGCGTAACGCAGCACGGTGCCGTTGTTGAGCTCGGTCTGGCCATGGCGGTCGCGGCGCTCGTCGTCGAACCCGGTGATGGCGGCGACGAAACCGGGCCAGGGGCTGTCCGCCGTCTGCCGGTCGCAAAGGTCGCGTATGGTCGAGACGTGCACATTGGGCTTGGCGGCGTCCGCCCCAAGTCCCCACAGCGCGGCGAAGGCCGGGTTCGATAGCCGCAGCCTGCCATCCGGGCCGAACACGGCAACGCCCTCGGCGAGGTTGTCCAGCGTTTCGCCCTGGACCCGCACCGCGGTGCGGTAGCGGCTCTCCAGGTCCATCTTCTCGGTCAGGTTCTCGAACACCCAGGTGACGCCGCCCTTGGGCTGCGGATTGGCGACGACGCGGATGGTCTTGCCGTCGGGCAGATGCCACCAGTGCTCCTGCGATTCCACCGCGCGGTAGGCGCCGAGCAGGCCTTCCTTCCAGCGGCGCCATTCGGGCTGTTCGGCGATCTTGCCCTCGCTGCGCAGCCGGTCGAGCAGCAGCGCATTGTCTGGCGCGCTATGCAGGAAGCCGCTGTCGAGCCCCCACAGTTTCTGGAACGCCTGATTGAAGAAGCGCAGCTTCTCGTCGGTGTCGAAGATGGCGACCGCGGTGTTGAGCTGGTCGAGCGTGTCGGCGTGGCTGCGCACCGTGCGCTCATATTCGCCGCGAATGGTCTCAATGGCGCTGGTGTCGCAGGCAAGGCCGGCCGAGCCGTCGGCGCCGGCGAAGTCGGTCACCGCGAACACGCGGCGGTCGCCCTCGATCACCGTCGAAAGCGACTGCTCGAAAACCGGGTGCGATTTGTGCTGCGCGGCGATTGTCTCACGTGCCTGGCCGCCGAGGAACTCCTTGGCATCACGGACGGCGGCTTCCGCGCTCTCGGCTTCGACGGCGTCGGCATAGGCCCGGTTGACCCATTTCAGCCGCCCGTGCTCGTCGCGCAGCCATGCCGGCATCTTCAGCGCCTCGAGCAGACCGATCAGCGTGTCATGATCGGCGGCCAGCCGCTGGTTGTCGATCTTCAGCCGGGCCTGGCTTCGCTGTGTCTCGGAAAGCGAGACAAACCGCACCAGTATGTGCGCCGCGCTCTTGCGGCCATGCACTTCGAGCGGAGCGCCGGCTTGGGATTCGATGATGAGGTCGAAGGGCCTCGCCTTTTCGCGCAAGCCCGCGACGGCATGCTCGAGCGCCGCCGCCGAGCGCGGCATCAACCAGCGGCCGAAGGCCAGGAAAGCCGCCCGCTCCTCAGGCGCGCCGCTTTCGACCGGCAAGGTGCCGATGAGTTCGGGCTTCTTGTTCTCGGCAGCCCAGACGACCACACGCTGGTCGCGCAGATTGAGCAACGCTTCCGAACGGCGCAGCGCCGCGTTGACGTCGGCGATGCGGCTTCTCAGTTCGACATTTTCCGCCGAGGTGCGGGCCCGTTCGCGGATGAGAACGATGGCCGACAGAAAGGCCGCGCCCGTCACGCCGACGAACACGGCAAGCTGCATCACCTCGATCGTGCTGATTGATAGACCGGCTGCCGGTACGCCAGCGCCCTGGGCACGTGCCACCGCGCCAAGCAAGGGACTGGCAAGCGTGGAGCCGGCAAGCAACAGTCCAGCGCGGCCACGCCATGAAAGACGCCCGCGCCGTGTTGGGGAGCCTGTGGTCCCCGAATCGTCATGGCCGCCGGAAACGGCCCGTCCCGCTCCGTGCGGGTATTGCCCCGGCATGTCTTGGTCCTCTCCGCCGCCTGAATGCAAGACCGCCCTGAAACGCGCCTCTCTGATCCCCTCTCGGGCCGGAAGCGTCGCGAATCACCTGACAATAAACCCTCGCCGAATCGCCGTGAAGGCTGGTCGCGCGCAAAAATAAAGCCGGGCGAAAAGTCAATCGCTCGGCCTCAATATCTGGTAGGAAATTTAGCTTTGGTTAATAGCGGTAGTGTTCCGGCTTGAACGGACCCTGCGGCGTAACGCCGATATAGGCGGCCTGCTCACCCGACAGCTCGGTCAGGCGGGCGCCGAGCTTATCGAGATGCAGGCGGGCGACCTTTTCGTCGAGATGCTTGGGCAGGACATAGACCTGGTTCTGGTACTGCTCGCCCTTGGTGAACAGCTCGATCTGGGCCAGCACCTGGTTGGTGAAGGAAGCCGACATGACGAAGCTTGGATGGCCGGTCGCGTTGCCGAGATTGAGCAGGCGGCCTTCCGACAAGAGGATCATCCGCTTGCCGTCCGGGAAGGTGATCATGTCGACCTGCGGCTTGACGTTGGTCCATTTCAAATTGCGCAGCGACGCCACCTGGATCTCGTTGTCGAAGTGACCGATGTTGCCGACGATCACCATGTCCTTCATCGACCGCATATGGTCGAGGGTGACGACATCCTTGTTGCCGGTGGTGGTGATGACGATGTCGGCTGTCGGAGCCGCGTCTTCCAGCGTGACCACTTCAAAGCCGTCCATCGCCGCCTGCAGGGCGCAGATCGGGTCGACCTCGGTGACCTTGACGCGGGCGCCGGCGCCCTTGAGCGAGGCCGACGAACCCTTGCCGACGTCGCCATAGCCGCAGACGACCGCGACCTTGCCGGCCATCATCGTGTCGGTGCCGCGGCGGATGCCGTCGACCAGCGATTCCTTGCAGCCGTACTTGTTGTCGAACTTCGACTTGGTGACCGAGTCGTTGACGTTGATGGCCGGGAAGGGCAGCAGGCCCTTCTTCTGCAGCTGATACAGCCGGTTGACGCCGGTCGTCGTCTCTTCGGTGACGCCACGGATCGCTTCCCTCTGCTTGGTGAAGAAGCCGGGCGAGGCCTTCAGGCGCTTCTTGACCTGGGCGTAGAAATATTCCTCTTCCTCGCTCTGCGGATTGGACAGCACGTCCTCCCCGGCTTCGGCGCGGGCGCCGATCAGGATGTACATGGTGGCGTCGCCGCCATCATCGAGGATCATGTTGGAGAGGCCGCCATCGGCCCACTGGAAGATCCGGTCGGTGTAGTCCCAGTACTGTTCGAGGCTCTCGCCCTTGACGGCGAAGACCGGAATGCCGGCCTCGGCGATAGCTGCCGCGGCGTGATCCTGGGTCGAGAAGATGTTGCAGGAAGCCCAGCGGATATCGGCGCCGAGCGCCTTCAGCGTTTCGATCAGAACCGCGGTCTGGATGGTCATGTGCAGGGAGCCGGTGATGCGCGCACCCTTGAGCGGCTGCTTGGCGCCGAATTCCTCGCGGCAGGCCATCAGGCCCGGCATTTCGGTTTCGGCGATATCGAGTTCCTTGCGGCCCCAGCCGGCAAGCGAGATGTCGGCGACCACATAATCCTTGCTACCCGTCATGGCAGTACTCCGATGCGAATTGTTATGCTTGCGAATTGGTTGCGGATGCGCCCGCGCTGGCAGGCGCATCGAAGGGCGCGAATTGCCGGCCTGACTAGCAGATCGGCATCCAGACGACAATGGGATATAAAGAAATCTTTATCCCTGCATGTCTCTCGGACATGCCTTGGCGGTGCACGGGATCAGCATTCCTCGCCGAAGCGGGAGGCAACGAGTTGTTCCAATGCGTCCATGACCTCGAGCGCCTCCGGCCCACTGGCGGTGACGCGGATCGACAATCCAGGGCTTGCGGCCAGCATCATCAGACCCATGATCGAGGTGCCGCCGACCTTGACGCCGTCTTTCTCGACATGGACGGATGCGTTGAAGCCGCTGGCGAGCTGGACGAATTTCGCGGAGGCACGTGCGTGCAGGCCGCGCTGGTTGACGATCGGAAAATCGCGGACGATCTGGTCCTTTTCCGATGAAACCATGCTCATTTGCTGCTCAGGAGTTGGCTGGCGACGTTGATGTATTTGCGGCCCGCGGCCTGCGCCTCGTCGAGCGCGGCGGCCATGTTGTCGCCCTTGCGGATCGAGGACAGCTTGATCAGCATCGGCAGGTTCATGCCGGCGATCACCTCGGTGCGGCCGGACTCCATCACCGAGATCGCGAGGTTCGATGGCGTGCCGCCGAACATGTCGGTCAGCACGATGACGCCGGCGCCGGTATCGACCCGGGCCACGGCGTCGACGATGTCGCGGCGACGCTGTTCCATATCGTCGTCGGCACCGATCGCCACGGTTTCGAAATTGTCTTGTGGCCCGACGACATGTTCGACGGCATGTCGGAACTCGGTGGCCAGTTGACCGTGCGTTACAAGCACGAGTCCGATCATTCTTTGGTGGCTCCCGTCATCGCCGCTTCACAGGCGCATTTTATGCTCGCCAGCCATTCCGGGCGGCGGGAGCGCTATCTTGTCGACGCGCGGCCCGTTGACAAGCCCCAAATTGCGACGGCCCATGCCATTTTGACGCATTGCAGCAAAAAAACCCGGACGGATCATAAAAAAGGCGAGATCGACAACCGCGCCATCACGGCAGGCAGGGCCGCTGCGACATTGCGCTCGGCGACATCGATCCGCGGCACCGCGCAGCCGGCGATGTTGGTGCTGGCGTCCACCTGGAAACGCGCGATTTCATCAGCCGGCAGCAGGCGCAGGTGCAGGTCGACGACGCAGGCCGGTTCGAACGTCAGGGGCCGCGGACCCAGCCGCGGCACCTCGGCCAGGCCTGCTATGGTCGCGGGCGCGCGGCACACCAGCCGCCCCGCATGCGCCGCGACGAAAAGCTGATCGTCGCTGACCAGCCGCGAAAACATTCCGCGCTGCCGGCAATGGTCGATGAGCGCCAGCGCCAGCGTCGTTTTGCCCGAACCGGAAGCGCCGCCGATGAGCACGCCACGCTCGCCGATCAGGACCGCCGTTGCGTGGATGTTTTCAGGTTTCACGAATTGAATCTTCGGTCGGCGTCACGCTTCGGCCGGCAGCGTCACGACGAAGCGCGCGCCCTTGATCTCGCCCGGCTTGGTGCCGGGGATGTTCTCGGCGGTCAGCGTGCCGCCATGGGCCTCGACGATCTGCCTCGAGATGGACAGACCAAGGCCCGAATTCTGGCCGAACGCCTCGCCGGCCGGCCGGTCGGTGTAAAAGCGCTCGAAGATGCGGTCGATGTTGTCGGCGCGAATGCCGGGCCCGTTGTCGTCGACGGTCAGGATATTGAACTTGCCGGCGCGCGCCAGCGACAGGATGATATGGCCGTGGTCCTCGGGAACGAAGGAGCGCGCATTCTCGATCAGGTTGGTGATGACCTGGCCGATGCGCAGGTCGTGGCCGACGACGAAATAGCCTTTGACGCCCTGCGGCAGCTTGGCGATCCTGAGCTCGATCTCGACAACCTTCTTGTTGCGGGTGGCCTCACGCGACACGGCGACGAGGTCGGTGACGAATTTTTTCAGGTCCACGGTTCCGGCGTCTTCGCGCGCGAGTTCGGCGTCGAGGCGGGAAGCGTCGGAAATGTCGGTGATGAGGCGATCCAGCCGTTTGACGTCATGCTGTATGATCTCCATCAGCCGCGCGCGTGAAGTATCGTTTTTCGCCAAGGGCAATGTTTCCACCGCACTGCGCAGCGAGGTCAGCGGGTTCTTCAGCTCATGTGAAACATCGGCGGCGAAGCTTTCGATCGCCTCGATACGCGCATAGAGCGCGTTGGTCATGTCGCGCACCGCGACCGAAAGGTTGCCGATCTCGTCCTGTCGGTCGGAAAAGTCCGGGATCTCCTCACGGCTCTTCACGCCGCGCCGCACCCGCACCGCCGCCGCCGACAGCCGCCTCAGCGGGTTGGCGATGGTCGAGGCCAGAAGCATCGACAGGATGGCGGTGACCAGCGCCGCGATGCCGAACACGCGCAGGATCGCCTTGCGTTCGGCGGCGACGATCTTGTCGATGTCGCCGCCCTCGGTCGACAGCATCAGCACGCCGAGTACGGCGCGGAAGCGCTGGATCGGAACGGCCACCGACACGATCTGCTCGCCCTGTTCGCTGACACGCACGATGGTCGAGGGGCTGCCGGTCAGCGCCTTGATCACTTCCGGGTAGGCGGCGCCATTGCCGCCCGGCTGCTCGTGGTAAACGGGCAGATCGGTGTTGCGGAAGAAGTCGAAGATGAATTTCTGGATGCGCTCGACAAGGTCGGGCTCTTCCTCGTCGACCGGCGGCAGGTCGTAGCGCAGGATCTGGCCGCGCGAATAGAGGTGGCGCGAATCCAGCAGCAGGTTGGCATCACGGTCATAGATGCGGGCGCGTGTGCGGGTCGGCGAGATCAACCGGCGCAGCACCGGGGCGACGCGTTCCGGATTGATCGGAAAGTCCAGATTGTCGAGCTGGTCGGAGCCCGGCCCCAGGCTTTCGCCCGCCTGCAGCTCAAGCAGTTTTTCCGGATCGATGCTGATCGAGTCGGTCTCGACTGTCGCCGATGCGGCGATCGCGCCGGCAATGATCTCACCCTGAGTCATCAGGCTTTCGACGCGGGCGTCGATCAGCCCGTCGCGGAAGGTGTTGAGATAGAGGATGCCGGTAACAAGGACGGCGAGACCGGCGAGGTTGAGGAAGAGGATGCGCCGCGTCAGGCTGGAAAAGATGTGATGGCCGAGGAAGCGGCGCATCGGCACCGTGATCCTCGAAACGAAGGACGGCATGATACGCGACGGCCGCCTGGTGGCGCCCGCCGGTCTGCTTCGTTGTGCTTCAACTGCCATCGAATAGCAGTTCCCTGCTTAATTAGTGAGTAGGCAGTAGGCAGTAGGGAATAGAAAAATGGCTGGCTGACCGGCTATGGATGAGTGGCCGCTAGCACCATTCAAAACTGACTACCGACTATTCCCTACTGCCTACTCACTACTGCCTATTCATGCCTCGCGGAACCGGTATCCGACTCCATAAAGGGTCTCGATCATTTCGAAGTCGTCGTCGACGGCCTTGAACTTCTTGCGCAGCCGCTTGATGTGGCTGTCGATGGTGCGGTCGTCGACATAGACCTGTTCATCATAAGCCGAATCCATCAGCGCATCACGGCTTTTTACCACACCGGGACGCTGCGCCAGTGAATGCAGGATCAGGAATTCGGTGACGGTGAGGGTCACCGGCTCGCCCTTCCAGGTGCAGGTGTGGCGCTCCTGGTCCATGACGAGTTGGCCGCGCTCGAGCGAGCGAGCTTGCTGGCTGGGCGCCTTGGCCGCAGCCTCGCGGGCACTGGCGCGGCGCAGCACGGCGCGCACCCGCTCGACCAGCAGGCGCTGCGAGAACGGTTTGCGGATGAAGTCGTCGGCGCCCATCTTGAGGCCGAACAACTCATCGATCTCGTCGTCCTTGGAGGTCAGGAAGATCACCGGCAGGTCGGATTTCTGGCGCATCCGGCGCAGAAGCTCCATGCCGTCCATGCGCGGCATCTTGATATCGAGGATGGCAAGATTCGGCGGCCGAGCCGCCAGGCCTTCCAGCGCGGACGCACCATCCGTATAGGTCTCGACGCGATACCCCTCGGATTCGAGGGCGATCGACACCGACGTCAGAATGTTGCGGTCGTCATCGACAAGCGCGATTGTTGCCATTTCAAGCGGCTCCCTCATGAGCTGTCCCTTCTTTCGCAGAGAAGGGGCTTTTGCAGGACAAATTAGGTACAAAATGTGGCATAGGCCTTGTCCGCTGTCACGGGCGGCGTCCGGCGGCCACAATCCTACCTCGACATGGATTGGACGAACGAACACGGCCAATCCTTTGGGCAACCACGAAACTTTTTGCACATATAAACGATTTAAACAACTTTCAAATTTTTTAAATCGATTAATGATTTGATATCATTTGGCTTTTCTGGTTTTGCCATCTTTGCCCGGACAGCGGGCATGCTGGAATACGTCAGCAAAGACGCGGCAAATCGGAGAAGGGTCACCAATGTCGGAAGTCGGCAAACGCAATCCTGCCTGTGCGATCGATCGTATCGGTCTCAAAACCTCCGGCGTGGTGCGCTACAATTTCGGCGCGGCCGCTCTTTATGAGGAATCGATCAGGCGCAACGAGGCCCGGCTGACCGCCCATGGCGCGCTGGTCGCCGAAACCGGACAGCACACCGGCCGCTCGCCCAAGGACAAGTTCGTCGTCCGTGACGACGCCACCGAACCGCATGTCTGGTGGGACAACAACAAGGCGCTTTCGCCGTCTCAGTTCGAGACGCTGCTCGCCGATTTCCGCGCCCATGCCGCGGACAAGGACCTCTACGTGCAGGACCTGGTCGGCGGCGCCGATACGGAGCTGAAGCTGCCCACCCGCGTGATCACCGAATTCGCCTGGCACTCGCTGTTCATCCGCAATCTGCTCATACGCCCGGATAACGCCGAACTCGAGCAGTTCGTAGCCGAGATGACGATCATCGACCTGCCGTCCTTCCGCGCCGACCCTGCTCGCCATGGCAGCCGCACCGAAACTGTGATCGCGGTCGATCTCACCCGCAAGATCGTGCTGATCGGCGGCACGTCCTATGCCGGCGAGATGAAGAAGTCGGTGTTCACCATGCTCAACTACCTGTTGCCGGAAAAGGGCGTGATGCCGATGCACTGCTCGGCCAATGAGGGCCCCGCCGGCGACGCCGCGATCTTCTTTGGCCTGTCGGGCACCGGAAAGACGACGCTGTCGGCCGATCCGTCGCGCACGCTGATCGGCGACGACGAGCATGGCTGGGGTCCGCACGGCATCTTCAATTTCGAAGGCGGCTGCTACGCCAAGACGATCAAGCTGTCGGCGGAAGCCGAGCCGGAGATCTTCGCCACCACGCAGCGCTTTGGCACGGTGCTGGAAAATGTCGTGCTCGACGCCGATGCCGTGCCGGACTTCAACGACGGCCGGCTCACCGAAAACACCCGTTGCGCCTACCCGCTCGACTTCATCCCCAACGCCTCGAAGACCGGGCGCGCCAGTCATCCCAGGAACATCATCATGCTGACCGCTGACGCTTTCGGCGTCATGCCACCGATCGCGCGCCTGACCCCGGCGCAGGCGATGTACCATTTCCTCTCCGGCTATACGGCCAAGGTCGCAGGCACCGAAAAGGGCGTAACCGAACCCGAGGCGACGTTCTCGACCTGTTTCGGCGCACCGTTCATGCCGCGCCATCCATCGGAATACGGCAATCTGCTGCGCGAGCTGATCGCCCGCCATGGCGCTGATTGCTGGCTGGTCAACACCGGCTGGACCGGCGGCGCCTACGGCACCGGCAAGCGCATGCCGATTAAGGCGACGCGCGCTCTGCTTGCCGCGGCACTCGACGGCTCGCTGAAGACAGGCGTGTTCCGCACCGACGCCAATTTCGGCTTCGAGGTGCCGGTGGCGGTGCCCGGCGTCGACAGCGCCATCCTCGATCCGATGATTCTGGACCCCCGGGCGACCTGGGCCGACAAGGCTGCCTATGACCGGCAGGCGGCAAAGCTGGTCGGCATGTTCGCCGTCAATTTCGAGAAATTCGAACCGCATGTCGATGCAACCATCATGGGGGCAGCGCCCCGCATGCAGGAAGCGGCGGAGTAACCGCCCGAATCGCTGAGCATCATTGTCGCTCGGCACCATTGAAGGCCCGGTTTCGATCGGGCCTTTTCTTTTTCGGTCCGCCGCGCCATGACTGCGGCATGCCGACCGACGACCACATCATCATATCAGGCGAAGCGGTGATCCATCCGGGCGACCTGCACGAGGATTTCATCCGCTCGTCCGGCCCCGGCGGCCAGAACGTCAACAAGGTGGCGACGGCGGTACAGCTGCGCTTCGACGCGGCCAACGCCGCCGGCCTGTCGGAGCGGGTACGCGCGCGGACAATCAAGCTTGCCGGCCAGCGCGCCACCAAGGACGGCGTCATCGTCATCGAGGCCGGGCGCTTCCGAACCCAGGAGCAGAACCGGGCGGATGCAAGGGCAAGGCTCACGGCGCTGGTCGCCAAGGCGGCGGAACCGCCGCCGCCGCCACGCAAGAAGACGCGGCCCTCGAAAGGCGCGGTCGAGCGGCGGCTGAAGAGCAAGGCCGGACGCGGCACGATCAAGAAGCTGCGCGGCCGGGTGGAGAACGATTAGGCACCACACCAAGGTAGCGTCGTTTCGAAGCGGTGAAATCGAAGGCGCCTGGCTGTTGGTTGCCGTGCCGATGCCTCTTCCGCTTATCCCCTGCAAGTGTCTATCCCCGCGCCTGCATTCGAATTGTTGCCGAAATACCCGCAGCCCGTCACGTGACGCTTTCGGGTCGCCGTTCGCGTTTGATAGTGGCATGTTGTGGCGATCCACCACCGCCATGCGAGGCAACCCATGCTCGTTCTGCCCAAGGGCGTCCGCCACATGCCGGCCTATCTGCCGCGCACCGCCCAGGAGGCGCTGGTCGAGGATGTCAGACGCATCGTCCAGCAGGCGCCGTTGTTCGTGCCGGCCATGCCGCGCACCGGCAAGGAAATGAGCGTGCGCATGACCAATTGCGGCCCGCTCGGCTGGGTCACCGACAAGGAACGCGGCTACCGCTACCAGCCGACGCATCCGGTGACCGGACAGCCGTGGCCGCCGATCCCCGAAGGTCTGCTTGGTCTCTGGCGGCAGGTATCGGGTTATCCCAATCCGCCGGAGGCTTGTCTGGTGAATTTCTATGCACCGGACGCCAACATGGGCCTGCATCAGGACCGCGACGAGGCTGATTTCTCAGCACCCGTCGTCTCCGTCTCGCTGGGTGACGACTGCCTGTTCAGGGTCGGCCAGACGACGCGCGACGGCGCCACCAAATCGTTCAGGCTGAAGAGCGGCGACGTCGTCGTGCTTGGCGGCGAGGGCCGCCTCGCCTTCCACGGCGTCGACCGCATCTATCCTTCAACCTCGGCTCTGCTCAAAAACGGCGGCAGGATCAATCTGACGCTGCGCCGGGTGACGAAGCCGGAAGGGGGCGCCGCCCATATATAAGCCGATCTTAACCCCCGGGCATTATTCGGGCATTATTAAGGCAGCCAAGGTCGTGGATGCACGGAATATGATCGCAATGGCACCGGTCAATCAGACTGCCCCCAACCGGTCCGATGCCCGTTTCGCGGCACTTGTGTTGTGCGCCGGGATACTGATCGGGCTGCGCTATCATGTGGGATTGTGGACGTCAGACGAGCGTGGCCTGTCCGTGGTCAGCCACGGGATGCCCTATTGGGACTTTACAAACCTGTGGGCGGGTGGACGCATGGCGCTTGATGGGCATGTCGCGTTGCTGTTCGACATGGACAGCTATCGCGCAAGTCTGCGGCAGTTGTTTTCGCCCGACCTTCCAAATCAGGAGTGGAGCTATCCGCCCAGCATCCTGATTTTCGGCGCGCCGCTTGCTCTGCTGCCGATCTTTTCAGCCTACTTCGTCTGGACGTTCGGCACCCTCTTTTGCCTCTGGCTGGCCGTACGGCCGCTGAAACTTGGCGCGCTTGCCGAAGTGGCCCTCCTTGTCTGTCCGGCCGTGCTGATCAATGCGGCCTTCGGCCAAAACGGCGCCTTGACGACGGCCTTGCTCGTTGGCGGATTGGCGGCGGCGCCGAAGCGGCCGATCCTGGCCGGGCTGCTGTTCGGGTTGCTGACGGTCAAGCCGCATCTTGGCCTTCTGGTCCCGTTCTGTCTGTTGGCCAGCGGCAGTTGGCGCGCCATCGGTGCTGCCGTACTGTCATCGGCGGCGCTGTTCCTGTTCACCGGAGCCTCGCTCGGATTCGATGTCTGGCGACTGTTCTGGACCGAAACCCGCCCCTTGATGACGGCGATACTGGAAGCGCCTTATCCGCAGCCCTATCAGTCCAATGCGGCAACCATGTTCTTCCTGGCTCGTGCATCTGGTTTGGGACTGGCCGCGGCTTATGCTTTGCAAGCCATTGCCACGGTTGCGGCGATCGCAGCAGCCATCTGGGTCTGGTTGCCGTGGCGGCAGGTCGAGCATCGCGAACGGGTCGTGCTCACCGCCGTGCTGGCGACGCTGGCGACGCCTTACGGCTACAGCTACGACACGATCGGTCTGGCCGTTGCCGTCGCCTATATATTCGCGACGCGCAACACCATGCCCAGGATTTTTCTGGCGCTGATCTGGCTCTATCCGGGCATCGCCCATCTGATAAACAATGCCGGGCTTGGCATCGGCGTGATGGTGCCGTTGTCACTGTCGGCATGGATGCTTGCCAACATCGTTGCCCGCGAGCACAGAGCCCCGGTTGCGGCTACCGACATGCCGTCGCCGGAAGCTTGATTGTGTCTATTGGCGCGCTTTGATGTCGGCGCGGATGAGCACGGTCACCGATCCGTTCTGAAGCAGCGCGCGGTAACCCTCCAGCGCCTTGGCGATCGTGACATTGTCCCTCAAGGGCGTTGGCGCACGCGGCTCTGCCGTTCCGTCGTCTACCACGATGTCCGGTCGCTTGGCAGCAAGTTCGCGGGCAATCGCCAGAATATATTCCTGACGCAGGGTCTCCAGATCCAACCGCTGGGCAGGATCCTGCGCCAACTGGATAAGGATCCCGGCATCATTGACCATCCAGGCGGAAGGATTGCGTGCCACGACACGGGCGCCGACCATCCGGGCGAGCGGGTTGCCAGCCTGCAGCTGCGAACCGATTGACATGAAAGTTGGATGATCAGTGACGCGGCTGACGGCGACCGCCGCTGCGTCAAGATCACTGCGTGGCTGGGCAAACGCCAGACTTTGTTGCGCCACGATCAACTTGACGATCGAAAACAAGCCAAGCAAGGCGCCAGTCTTGGCTAGTGCAGGCAGGCTTTGCAGCGGTTTCAACCGGATAGACTGAAGCATCAGTGCCAGGACGCCGAATGTCAGGAACGGCAGCGCCTGATAGGTCCACCCTTTGCCCATGATGACGAAGGCGGGGACGTAGGCCGCTCCGGCCAGAAGCAGTATTTTCGCATCGCGATGGAGACGACCGGGATAGACCATGACCAGCGTTGCCGCCGCCATGGCCGCGAACATCGTGACAGGCCATAGCATCAGCATGCCGAGCACCGGCATGCGCAACGGCAGATAGACCTGGCGCAGCAAGGGCAGCACTTCTGTAAAGAAGGGCTGCATGAAAACGGCGAGCGCAATCAGGTAGACGACGGTCAAAGTGCCGCCGACCATATTTTCCGTCGTCAAAAGCGGGTGGAGTGAGCGTCGCTGCAGCGCAATGACCATGGCCGGCACAGCCAGCGAGAGCACACTGTAGGGTGGTTTGATCATGACGAAGATACCGGCGCCCACACCGGCTCCGAACCGCTCGGCGACGCTGCCTGCACGAAAATCCGCCGCGCGGTCGCGCGCCGAAAGCAATGCCAGCCAGGGCAGCAAGGCAATGACGGCAATCTGCTCGCGTTGGCCGAAATCCGGCGGGAACAGGAACAGCACGACAAACACCGCCGCTGGAATGATCCAGACGCATTGTTTCAGCGGTTTTTCGCCCCCCCGCACTAGAACGCGCGCGGAACAGTAGACAGAAGTTATCGCGAACGCGGCTAGGCCCACGCTCACCCAAATCTCCGCTGCAAGCCCGGTCAGCCGTTCCATGACAAGGAAGGGCAAATAAAGCCAGGTTGAAAAAGGTGGGTTGCCCTCGGCGATATCGGCATAAAGCCGCTCGTCGCCCAGGACGCGCTCGCCAACCGTCAGCAGCCACGATACGTCGACATTGCTCGGCACGACGACGAGTGACACGGCGATCGTATAGGCAACGACCAACAGCGTCGCGGCAACCGGCGCGCCGAGACGAAACACGGCCCGGCGAGGCTTCAAGTCTGCCGGCTTGACGGGAGCAACAAGCGGCGAGTCCATGCCAACAGCCTTCATCACCAGAACAGTTGGTCTCTAGCAGATCAGCAGTTAAAGGCGTTCTAACCGGTCGGCTGAGCACAGCCTGCCCGCCAGCCAGGAAGAAAAAGAGGAGGATTAGGGTTTCCGGAAGCCGGAATGAACGGCCCGTATCAGCCTCTGGCCCATCCCCGATGCCAGACGCGGCTCAAGACAGGGGCGAAAACGTCGCCGAGATCAGCTGGAAAGGCAGCGCGCCATAGGCCGCGACGGTCGCCTCATCACCCCATTGGCGGAACTGCGGGAGGGGCGCGCCTCCAGCGTCAAGGCATCCCTCTTGCCGTCAAGCGTCACCTTGCCGCGAAAATGCAGCACCCGTTCCCGGCCGGACCGGCTGATGGCCATGGCGCGCAGGCGGGCGACATGGTGGTCATCGGCATTGATCTCCATCTCGATGCGGCGCCGGACCGGTGGCACGCTGATCCTGACCGTGATGGCCAGCATCATGTTCCCCGTCGTGCGCGGACAAGGTATGAATTCCGAGAACACCGGCAGCGCCGCCTTTTCGGCCGGCTCACCGCGGGCTGCCCTGCCGCGCCAGGCCTTGGCTGGCGGCTCCTGCCGCAGCCGGCCGTGCTTGCGCCGCAGCCGCAACTGCTTGGCAAGGCCGCGCGACAGCCAGACCAGCCGGCCGAAATCGGTCCGCGGCTTGGCCTGCAGCATCGCCGACCAGCGCGAAAGGCCGGTGCGGTCGGCCATCTGCAGCACGCGCGCCAGCACGCTGTCCGGCACTGCGACGCCTGTTTCAAGCGCGAGGTAGGAGAGCGCCACCGCCGCGGCAACGGCAAGCCCACGCCTGGCGACGACATCGAGGAGCACGTCCCAGGCGACATCGCCGCCGCGAATGGCCACCACGCAGTCGACCAGCCAGTCGCTGTGCGTATGGGCGTCGAGCCCGCCATGCGCGATGGCAAGCGCGATGCGGTCGGCAGCCGAGGGCACCAGCACGCCGATGTCGCTGAACGCGGCCACGACAGCCCGTTGCCATATGGCCAGATCGTCTTCTTGGCTTTGCTGCGAACCATCATAGCCAAGCTGGTGCAGGTCGATGTCGCCCAGATTGCCCTTGAAGAAGTTCATGGAGCGCAGCGACGCCAGCCTCGTCCTCAGATATTGCGGGCTGACACCGGTAGCGATCTGCCAGTCGCCGTCGCGCAGCACGTCGAAGGCCGTTTGCATGTCGTGGGGCCGCACCAGTATGTCGATGTCGTGCGCCACACGGCCGCGTTGCGCCGAGGCGTTCAAGGCAGTCCGGCTGGCGCCCTTGATCAGCATCACCCGGCATCCGGCATCCACCATCGCCTTCAGCGCCGGCTCGGCTTCCCGCATGGCCATGCGGGATTTGGTCCACAGCATCTTCTGCAGGCCGACGAGCCGCGGATAGGCGGCGTGGCCGGCCAGCTTCCTGCCGAACCTGTCGGAGATCGCGGCCAGCAGCCGGTGCTCGCGGAAGGAGACGAGATCGATATCGTTCTCGTCCAGCCAGCGCGCGGCGCAAGCAGCAGCGGCATCCTCGTCGGGAAGCAGCGCTGCCTTGAGCAATTGGTCGAGCCCGCCGGTCGGCCACGACCAGCCATAATCAGGGAAGCGTCGGTCGATACCGCGGATATTCGCCATCAGCCCGGACCGGCCTTGTTGAGGGCCCGCCGCAGCATGGCGAGCCGCGCCACTTCCAGATAGCCGCGGTCGCGGGCCGCGTCGCGCCCATAGGACAGGCTGCCCGGTCTGATGCGGCGCAGCGCCAGCACCTCGTCCATCATATCGAGGGCAAAGCCGGCCTCGCGTGCCCGGGCGATCCAGTCGATCATTTCGCCACGGCCGCCAGGCGGGTCGATGACCGGCCCGACGGTCTCGGCGACCTCGCGTCGGATCAGCATGGTCGAGCGCGACCAGCCAGGCACGGCGGCTGCTTCGGGCGCGTCGGGCAGGTCGTTGCGGAAGTTCCGCAAATGGCAGAAGACACCCGATGTCGCGGGAGAGCTCTCGAGATACGCGAGCTGTCTTTCGATCTTGCTCGGCAGCCACAGATCGTCGGCATCGAGGGACGCGACGAATGGCGTCGTCAGCGCCGCCATGCCTCGGGTCGTGGCGCTGCCGGGCCCGGCATTCTCCTGCCGCAGCAGGCGCACCGGCGTGCCGAGCGCATCGATCACGCCGGCAAGATCATCGGTCGAACCATCGTCGACGACGACGACCAGTTCCGGGCGAACCGTCTGGGCGGCGACGGAGCGCAGCGTCTCGGCAATCGTGCCGCTCGCGTTGAATGCCGGAATGACGACGCCGTATCCGCCCATCACATCAAATGCCAGTCAGCGAGATCCTTGAGTTCGAAGATACCTTCGATTCGACGCAGGGTCGGATCTGCCTTGCGGCGGTTCATCGACTTATAGATGGCGCGCATGAATTCACGGGACTGGACGTCGGTCTGTCGGGTCATGTTGCCGGGATGGCGTCTGTAGTAGAGGGCCACGGTCTCCGGCATGACATATCTTGGTCCGCTTTCAAACGTGCGCAGCAGGTAGTCGGTATCCTCTGCCTGATTGAACGCTTCGTCGAAGACACCGATACGCTCGACAAGCCGGCGCGTGAAGATCGCCGCCGACAGGTGGATGCCGCGAACCGTGATGCTGCGGCTGTCGTCGGTGGGCTCGAGGCTCTCGTCGTCGATCTTGTCGACCAGCATCATCCTTGAATAGGTGAGATCCAGATCAGGGTCCTTGCGGAAGAATTCGACATCGGCGGCAAAGCGTCCGACCGGCGAAATATCATCCGAATCGAGAAAAGAGACCAGTTCGGTCTCTTGGCCGAGCAGCCTCAGTCCGGTGTTACGCGTCCGGGTCACACCCATGTTGGGTTGTTGAAACAGACGAATGCATGGGCTTTCTCCCATTATCGAGCGCACCGCTTCTGCCGATCCGTCCGTCGAGCCATCATCGATGACGATGATGTCGAGATCGCCGCTCGCCCGGCATCTGCGCTATGCCGGACGGCGCCAATGCAATCATGGCGTCCCTGCGCGACACCGGCATGATCGAACTTGCTCCGCCACCGCTGATATGTGGCACCACCAGCGCGACGATGTCCAGCTTCGAGGGTACCGGACGGGGCGCGATGTCGCCAATGTGAAACGTGTGCTTGCCCTGCCAGTTGAGGGGACTTTCCGCCCTCAGCCGCTGCTTCAGCCCCAGCCGCGCGAACCCTGCTGGATCCTGCTTCAGCGTTGAAAACAGCGGCCGCGCGGTCACGCCGCCGGCGGGGTCGATCAGCACATAATCATCGCCGACGCTGTCGAGCCCGTTTATGAGGCCGGCAGCGACGGTGCCGGATTTGCCGGCGCCGCCCGCGCCGGCCAAAAGCACGCCCTTGCCGTCGGCACCGAGCGTGCCGGCATGGGTCAGCCGCATGCCGCGCGCCGCGTATTCCCAATGCAGGAATGCCCGTAGCGGCGCCCCCGGCTCCCAGGGCGGAAAGGCGTCGGCAGACGCCATCAATTGCACGCCAATGCGGTGTTGCGGGCCGTAGACCTGCCAGAAGTCCAGATCGTGAAAATAGTGGCCGCGCAGCCCCGCCTCGGCGAGCCGCTCGGCAAAACCATATTCGGTGAAATGCGCGTCGCCCCATTGTGCCGGCTCAGGAATGCCGGCGATGCCGGGATGAACGACAAAGATGCGACATGCCGACGGTTCCGTCCGGTCGTCATCGGCGGCCTCCACGAAGGCGTGGCCAAGGGCATCCGCAAGCACACCGGGGCCGATATGCGCGGTCAGCTCCAGCCGGGGCAGGCGGACCTTCTTCGTGGCTGGATGGTGCGCGGCCGCGTCTTCGGCGGCGGCGATGAGATACCGGGCGTAATCCGGCAGGGTTTCGAGCGTCACGCGCGGCATCCAGCGCCTCTGTCAGCATGCAAGCGGCCAGGATGCAAACGGCTCGTCAGGATGCCTGCTTGACAACAGGCCAGCCGAGAGGTTCCTCGACCTCGTGGATGGGATCCACGATGATCAGGTCGGCAAGGTCGTCGTGGACGCTCACATTGAGCGGCTCGCTCGTGGCGGCAAGCCCGGCGAGCAACTCGTCCGGCAGTGGCTGCGTCGCTGCTTCCAAAGGCACCAGCAATCCCAGTTCGAGCAAGTGCGATATGAAGTCGTCAAGTTCAGCCGGGCCTATTGTCGAGCCGCCAGCGGCCAGCCCGATCAGGGCCTGGGCGTCGACCCCTGACGAGAGCGCCTGCCAGACCCTGCTGCCGGAATCGGAGAAGCCGAAATACTTGCCATTCGCAAGGTTGAGCACCACGGCCTCGCCATCGAAGGATTCGAAGACGATATCCCGGCTCGCAACCGCATAAGCACTGGAATCACGCATCGTTGTTGCCCCGCTCCGCAATTCCACCTGCCGGCAGGATTGCTTCGACCTACAACGGCTGTAAACGCTCGGTTTATTCTTGGCAAGGCAATCAGGGCCGGCAAGGCACCCACTATTTCCCGGATCGGTTGAGGCCTTGAACCGATTACGCCTCGATTTCCAACGCCGACAGCGGCTTGGAGCAACAGGCCAGGATGAAGCCGTCATCGATCTCATGATCGAGGATGCCGCCATTGTGGCTCATCTCGACATCGCCGGAGACTTTCTTGACCTTGCAGGTTCCACACAGGCCGAATTCGCAGGCCGCGGGTATCCGCACGCCCGAGGCGCGCGCCGTCTGCAGCACGGTCTGGCCGGCGACACATTCGGCATCGACGTCCGAAAGCGCGAAGCGGATCGCTGTCGCGGCGTCGACGGGAACAGGGGCGCCGTCCTGTGCGGGCGACGCGAACGGCGCCGGGATTTCCTCCACCACCGGCGCGGCGAAGCTCTCCTGGTGGTATTTCGTCATGTCGAAGCCGGCGGCTTCCAGCATGCCGCGCACGGCCCGCATGAAAGGGTCGGGACCGCAGCAGAATATCTCGCGTTCGCGGAAATCGGGCGCCAGCAGCGGCAGCCTTATGGCATCGATACGGCCCATATGGCCGTACCAGCCCTCACGGCTTGAGCGCTCCTCGATCATGAAGCCGAGCGACAGGCCGGGCATATGGCCGCCGAGCAGTTCGAGTTCCTTGCGGAAGATGATCTCTTCGGGGCGCCGCGCGCAGTTGACGAAGCCGACATCGGTCCATGGCGCGCAGTCGTTCAGCCAGCGCAGCATCGACATCATCGGCGTCACGCCCGAGCCGGCCGAGATGAACAGATATTTTGCCGCCGGATGGCTGTGCAGCGAGAAATCGCCGGCCGGCCCATAGGCCTTGACGTGCGATCCGGGCCTCAGATTGTCGAACATCCAGCGCGTACCGATGCTGCCGGCTTGCGCCTTCACCGTCACGGCGATCGAGAACGGCCTCGATGGCGACGATGACAATGTATAGGTGCGCATCAGCGGCCCGTCGGCTGTCGGCAGTTCCAGCGTCACGAACTGGCCCGGCTTGTAGCGGAACCAGGTCTGGTTGTCGGAGCGGAAGGTGAAGGTCTTGACGTCGGGAGACTCGTCGCTGACGCCGGTCACTTCCAGCACCTGGAGCCTGTCGTTCCATGGCGCCATCTGGTCGAGATGGCGGTAAAGGCCAAGATCAGTCATCGCGTTCATCCCTTGGCCTCTCAGGCGACACTGCGGAGCGCTGGTCGACCATCCTCGGCGAGGCGCGGACCAATGAAGCGCGCATACCAGTCGACGAACTGGATCACGCCGCCCTCATGCAGCTCCGAATACGGGCCTGGTTCGTAGGCCGGCGACAGAATGCCGAAGGCGTTTTCCTCGACGATACGGCGATCCTGATCGTTGGTCTCGGTCCACACATGGATGAGTTCGGCGAGATCGTAATCGACGCCCTCGACCGCATCCTTATGTACCAGCCATTTCGTCGTCACCGCGGTTTCCGTGGCACTGATCGGCAGCACGCGGAAGGTGACGGCATGGTCGATCAGGATATGGTTCCAGGTCGTCGGATAGTGATAGTGCATCAGGGTGCCGATGCGGTCGGCCGAGACGCTATCGGAGAGGTTCTTCTTCACCGCCCGCTTGCCGTTCATCGTGTAGCTGACCGCATCGCGCAGCAGCGGCGCGCGGGTGGCGCGATATTGCCCGGCCGGGTCGATACGGAACTTGCTCGCCAGGCCCGCCGCCTCGCATTTCGCCCAGTGCGCCAGCATTTCCGGATCGCTGTCGGCGCCCTGTACACCGGTCACGGTCGGCGCCTCCGGGAAGGTCTTGCAAAGCTCCGGATGGTTGCCGGCGCAATGGTAGCACTCGCGGTTGTTTTCCCAGACCAGCTTCCAGTTGCCCTTCTCGATGATGGTGCTCTCGAAGGCGATCCTTGCTTCGCTCAGCCGGTGCGGCTTGAGATAGGGTTCGATCATCGCCCGCATCGGTGCGAAGTCGGCGGGCTCCTTGGCCAGGCAGATGAAGATGTAGCCGGCCACGCTCTCGCAGGCGACCGGCTTCAGGCCGAACTGGCTTTTGTCGAAGCCGTCGGCCATCTGGCGGGCGAACAGCAGGCGGCCGTCGAGCTCGTAGGTCCACTGGTGATAGGGGCAGACCAGTTTGGCGGCCAAGCCCTTGTCGGTGTTGCAGACGCGGCTGCCGCGATGGCGGCAGGAGTTGTGGAAGGCATTGATCTTGCCCTGCTGGTCGCGCACCAGCACGACCGGATAGTCGCCGATCTGCACGGTGATGAAGCTTCCCGGCTTCGGCAATTCGCAATCATGGCCGATGAACAGCCAGTCGCGATACCAGATCAGCTCCATGTCGAGCTTGAAGTAGTCCGGGTCGGTGTAGAAGGGCTGTTCCAGCGAAAAGCCCTCTCTGCGGCTGTTCAAGAGCCTCAGCATATCGATGCGCACATCCATGTCCTGTCCTCGCATTCAAGGACTGAACCGGAGGGGAAGAGAGGAAGGATGGGACGCAGGCCGGTAAAAGCGCCGGACATGCACTATCCGCCCCTTGACCGCCCGCCGCGATCAGTCGAGTTCAAATATCTCGGGCTGGTTTCCGGGCTCTGGAGTGTCCTTGCGGACTGTCGCGACACCTTCCCAGGCTTTCGCCCAGTGGTCTCCCGTTGCGACTTGAACTCCACCACCGTTGCGGGGGCAGCGCCGGACTTTGACCGGCTTCCCAATTCTCCGCCCCGTCGTCACGAAGCGGCACCTGAGATGACATGATCTAACCACGACAGCGCTTGCGACATCGGCATGAAAGCGACATCGCATCCATGTGGCGCGACACGCATGCGCAACGAGCTGGTCGCGAACAGCGACAGCGAGAATCATGGCGGTGACGGCGCGCCGGGCGCCGGGAGTCGGCCCCGATTGGGAGCAAAAAAGGGTTACGGTTTCGAAAAGTGACTATTAGCAGATTCTAAAATCGAACCGAACGGTTCGTTTCTGTTGACTGTGCGTGCAGGACGGTGTGAACGCTGAGCCTCCGATACAGTCGGTGATGGCGGCGCCGATTTTAATTAACACTTTGATATTGCATGGAAAAAAATCTTATGTGGGGGATCTTGGTACAATTTCAAGTGGTGGATTCATGGTCCACGTTGAACATCTTCGTGATTGGAAACGGCTAGCTGGCTCTCCCACATCGGGGTCGTCCGAACGACGCGATTTAATCCCAAGACACGCCGCTAGACGGACGGAAAAATACTGGAGTACCAAAAAATGAAAAAGATTGTCCTCACTGCCGCCGCCTTTCTGGCCATTTCCGGCAGCGCCTTCGCTGGTAGCGACAACTATGGTTCGAAGGCCCCCGCGGCCACCGCTGTCGACAGCTCCTACACCGCTTCGGTCAAGAAGTCGGAACCGGCTGCCCAGACGCCCATCCACGGTTCTGACCGCAACCTGTTCGGTAACAACTAACAGTCGATCTCCAGCAGGCGGCGGGTTTTGACTCGCCGTCCTGGCGACACTCGAAGAATTCAGGAGACTTGAAATGAAGAAGATCGCTCTTGCTGCCGTCGCCATTCTGGCCATTTCCGGCAGCGCTTTCGCCGGCAGTGACAATTATGGCTCGAATGGCGCCAGCCAGCCGGCCGCCACGTCCACCGACACCTCATATACCGCTTCGATCAAGAAGTCCGAACCGGCGGCTCAGACGCCCACGCACGGTGCTGACCGCAACCTGTTCGGCAACAACTAACTTTCCGACATCAGGCGGCGGCAAGCCCGCCGCCTGAGTTGGAATATACCGGAGTACCCGAAATGAAAAAGATTGTTCTTACCGCCGCCGCTCTTCTGATTGCCGCCGGCAGCGCCTATGCGGCCAACGACAATGTCGGCGGCACCGACATCAACAAGCAGACGACGACCGCCAACGTAGACGCTTCGCATACCGGCTCGATCCGCAACGAAGAGTCGCCTGTCTACAAACTGCTCAATTCGTCGGGTGACGTCCAGAAGTCCACCCCACAGGGCAGCGACCGGAACCTCTTCGGCCGTTAATAGCTGATGTGGAATACAAAAAGAGCCGCAGACCGATGCCCGCGGCTCTTTTTCATCACCAGAACCTGTTTCAGGCCGCCTTTGCCTCTATCTCGTGAAGCGCGAAGGAGCGGCCGTCCGCGTCGAAGATATGAAGGTCGCCGGCATCGGCGGTCAGCCGCAGCGTCGAGCCGCGCTTGACCTCGACATTGCCAGGCAGCTTGGTCACCAGCGGCAGGTCGGCCCTGCCGATGTCGACATAGACCAGCTGGACCTCGCCGAGCTGTTCGACATAATCGACTGTCCCCTCGAACAGATAGTCCGTGCCGCTGGCGATCGCGAGATCTTCCGGCCGTACGCCGAAGCTTACCGCCGCTCCCTTCGCAGATGCCGGCGTTGCGATCGGCACTGTCGCCTTGCGGCCGCCGACATGGCTGATGACGGTCGGGCTGCCGGTCCTGTCGACGGTCGCCGGCAGGATGTTCATGGCCGGCGAGCCGATGAACTGGGCGACGAACAGATTGCCGGGCCTCTTGTAGAGTTCCATCGGCGTTCCGACCTGCTCGATATGGCCCTCCTTCAGCACCACGATACGGTCGGCCAGCGTCATCGCCTCGACCTGGTCGTGGGTGACGTAGATCATGGTCGTCTTGGGCATCGATTCCTTGAGCTTGGCGATCTCGATACGCGTGGCGACACGCAGCGCCGCGTCAAGGTTCGACAGCGGCTCGTCGAACAGGAACACTTTCGGATTGCGCACGATGGCGCGGCCGATGGCGACGCGCTGACGCTGACCGCCCGACATCGCCTTGGGCAGACGGTCGAGATATTTGGTCAGCTGCAGGATTTCCGCAGCCTGGCGCACGCGCTTGTCGATCTCGGCCTTGCTTTCCTTGCCGATCTTCATCGAGAACGCCATGTTGTCGTAGACGGTCATGTGCGGATAGAGCGCGTAGGACTGGAACACCATGGCGATGCCCCGCTTCGACGGCGGCACGTCGTTCACCACCTCGCCGTCGATCTTGAGCTCACCCGAGGTGATCTCCTCCAGCCCGGCGATGGAACGCAGCAAGGTCGACTTGCCGCAGCCCGACGGGCCGACGAAGACGATGAATTCGCCCGATTTTATGTCGAGGTCGATGCCGTGGAGAATGTTGAGATTGCCGTAGGACTTCTTCACCTGTCTCAGCGTGACATCGGCCATGATTTTCTCCCAGTGATTTGAAATTCAGTCTGTGCGCCCGAACCAGGCGCCGTAGCCGCCGAGGCGGATGGTGCCTGTGTCCGCCTTCCCGGAAAATCCGTGTCCCGGCAAAGGTTGCAGCGATCCGCCGCCAAGGTCAACCTCGGCCGGCTTGGCGCTCAGATTGAAGACACAGACGATCTGCTCATTGCCGGCCCGGCGCGTGAAGGCGATGGTGTCGCCCTGGCTTTCGATGAAATTGATATCGCCCTTGGCCAGCGCCGGATGGGCACGACGGAAGGCGAGAAAGCGCCGGTAGTGCTCGAGCAGTGACGTGTCGTCGCCCTGCTGCACATTGACCGCCTGCGACAGATGCTTGGCCGGCACCGGCAGCCAGGGCTTTGCCTGGGAGAATCCGCCGTTCTTGGCGCTGCCGTCCCACACCATGGGCGTGCGGCAGCCGTCGCGACCCTTGAATTCCGGCCAGAAGCGGATGCCATAGGGATCCTGCAGATCCTCGAAGCGCAGATCGGCCTCGCCGAGCCCCAGCTCTTCGCCCTGGTAGATGCAGACCGAGCCGCGCAGCGACATCAGCAATGCCGAAATGACCTTGAGATAGGCGATCGGGTCAGCCTCATTGGCGGCCCAGCGCGAGGCCGGGCGCATCACGTCATGGTTGGAAAACGCCCAGCACGACCAGCCGTCGCTGGCGACCTTGCCGAAGGCTTCCAGTACCGAGCGGACCTTGGCGGCGCTGATCTTTTCAGGCGCCAGGAAGTCGAAGGAATAGCACATGTGCACGCGCTTGCCGCCAGCGGTGTAGGCCGCGACCACTTCCAGCCCGCGCTGCGAATCGCCGACTTCGCCGACAGCGGCGGTTGCCGGATATTCGTCGAGCAAGGCGCGGAAGCGCTCGAGGAAACCGAGGTTTTCCGGACGGCTCTTGTCGTAGATATGGTCCTGGTAATTGTAGGGATTGACCGCCGGCGCGGTCTGGTCGTTTCGCTCCTCGGGCGGCAGCGGCGGATTGTTCTCCAGCCCCTGGCTGTGGAAATAGAAATTGATGGTGTCGAGACGGAAGCCGTCGACGCCGCGCTCCAGCCAGAAGCGGGTGACGTCGAGCAGCGCGTCCTGGACCTCATGGTTGTGGAAGTTGAGATCCGGCTGCTCGGCGAGGAAGTTGTGCAGGTAGTATTGCTGGCGGCTGGTGTCCCACTGCCAGGCCGATCCGCCGAAGATCGACAGCCAGTTGTTGGGTGGCGTGCCGTCGGGTCTGGCGTCCGCCCAGACATACCAGTCCGCCTTGGAGTTGGTGCGGCTCGACCGGCTCTCCTTGAACCACGGGTGGATGTCGGCGGTGTGCGACAGCACCTCGTCGATCATCACCTTGAGCCCCAGCCGGTGCGCTTCCGCAACCAGCGCATCGAAATCGGCAAGCGTGCCGAACATCGGGTCGACGTCGCAATAGTCCGACACGTCGTAGCCGAAATCCTTCATCGGCGATTTGAAGAAGGGCGAAATCCATATGGCGTCCGCGCCAAGCGCGGCGATGTAGGGAAGGCGCCGCACTATGCCTTTCAGGTCGCCGATGCCGTCGCCGTCGGAGTCCTGATAGGAGCGCGGATAGATCTGGTAGATGACCGCGCCACGCCACCAGTCACGGTCGATGGCGGGATCTGGTCTCGAAGTCGCCTTCAAAGCCGATTGCATTGTCTCAACCTCCTTTCACCGAGCCGGCCAGCAGCCCGCGGACGAAATAGCGCTGCAAGGAGAAGAAGACGATCAGCGGCACGATGATGGTGATGAAGGCTGATGTCGTCAGGATCTCCCAATTGCCGCCGCGTGAGCCGAGCAGCGCATTGAGCTTGGCCGTCAGCACGATCTGGTCGGGCGCCGTACCGAGGAAAACCATCGCCACCAAGAGATCGTTCCATACCCACAGGAATTGGAAGATGGCGAACGAGGCAAGCACCGGGAAAGACAGCGGCAGCACGATCTTGACGAAGATCTCGAAGTCGCTGGCGCCGTCGATGCGCGCCGATTCCATGATCTCACGCGGCAGGCCGGCAATGTAGCTGCGCAACAGGTAGATGGCGAAGGGCAGGCCGAAGCCGGTGTGCGCCAGCCAGATGCCGAGATAGGTCTTAGACGGTACGCCGAAGAAAGTGCCGACGCCGTTGTAGAGCCTGAGCAGTGGAATGAGCGACATCTGCAGGGGGACTACTAGCAGGCCAATGATGACCGCGATCAAAAGCGCGCGGCCGGGAAAGCGCATCCACGCCAGCGCATAGGCCGCGAAAGCCGCGATCAGGATCGGGATAACCGTCGCCGGGATGGTGACCGTCAGCGAGTTCATGAAGGAGCGGCCGATGCCTTCCGAGAACAGCACGGTCTGATAGTTGTCGGTGGTGAATTTCGGTGGCGCCGAGGAGGCGAAATAGATGCGCTGGCCGCGATCGCCTTCGAACGCCTTGGGCGAGGCAAGCACGAAACTGCCGTCGGCGTTGACCTGCAGGGTCACGCCGTCGCCGAGGTCCGCTGGCGTGCCGGCCGGATACTGTGTCGGCGCGGCGGCCTTGACACCGAAGGCGCTGATCGCGCGCTTGGCGCCATCGCCGAAGATGTTGCCTTCGATGACGTATTTGCCGTCCTTCTGGGTCTGCGTCGAGGCGGCCGGCAATCGTCCGGCCTCGGTCTGGCTCGAACTGGCAAAGGAATTCCACCAGCCCGAAGCGACGATCTGATCCTTGTCGCGCAGCGACGAGACGAGGATGCCGAGCGTGGGGATGGTCCAGATCACGACGAAGACCAGCACCGCGATGTGGACGCCGAAACGGCCGACAAAGGGCTTTCCGGTGGTGACGGCCATCTCAGTGCCCTCCCGTCTCTTTGTTGGCCTGACGGATGTTCCAGATCATGATCGGAATGACCGCGATCATGATGATGATGGCGATCGTGGCACCGCGGCCGAAATCGCCGCCGCCGCGGAACATCCAGTCGAACATCAGATTGGCCAGCACCTGGCTGTTCCATTGGCCGTTGGTCATGGTCAGCACGATGTCGAACACTTTCAGCACCAGGATGGTGATTGTGGTCCACACCACCGCGATGGTGCCCCAGATCTGCGGCACCATGATCTTCCAGAAGATCTGGAACGGGTTGGCGCCGTCGATGACCGCGGCCTCCAGCGTTTCTTCCGGAATGCCGCGCAGCGCCGAGGACAGGATAACCATGGCGAAGCCGGTCTGGATCCAGATCAGGATGATCATCAGGAAGAAATTGTTCCAGAAGGGCAGCGATATCCACACCTGTGGCTGGCCGCCGAAATGCTGGATGACGGCGTTAAGCAGGCCGATCTGGATTTGGCCTTCACCACGATATTCGTAGATGAACTTCCAGATCACGCTGGCGCCGACGAAGGAGATGGCCAGCGGCAGGAAGATCAGGCTCTTGGCAATCGTGCCCCACCAGATCTTGTCGGTCAGCACGGCGATGATCAGGCCAAGGAAGGTGCAGGCCGCCGGCACCACCGCCAGCCACAGGATGTTGTTCAGGATCGAGTTTCGCAGATCCTGATCGCGCAACGCCCATTCATAGTTGGCGAGCCCTACGAAACTGGTGCCGCCACGGTCGAAGACGGAGAGCCACAGCGTCGCGATCACCGGATAGATCAGGTAGATGGTCAGGATGATCAGAGCCGGGCCGACGAACAGCCAGGGCCGCACCAACCCCTGCCGGCGCAGATTGTTGACGGCAGCCGTGCCGGAGACCCCGCGCGAGGGGAAGATCAGGTCGAGCAGTTTGTTGGCGCCCCAGAAATAGGCGACACAGCCGCCGACGCCGACGATGATGACAAATATGGCCGAGAAGATCTGAGTCGCCATGGGTCCCTCTCCCTGCGCATGATCGGCCAGGCAGTGCTGGCGACCGGATGCACCGACTTTCAGTTGTTCGGAACAATCGAAACGCTAAGGCATCCGGTGTGCGGCGCCGGTCGGACCCGGGCCGTAGCCCGGATCCAGCAGGAGGATGTGGAAGGCTCAGGTCGCGTCGGAGCGGCCTACTTGATTGCGTCCCAGCTCTTCTGGACATCGGTGGCGACGTCCTGCGCGGACTTGCCCCCGACCAGGTCGATCATGCCGGTCCAGAAGGAGCCCGCGCCGATCTTGCCGGGCATGAGGTCGGAGCCGTCGAACCGCACCGTCGTCGCTCCGATCAGGATCTCGCCCTGTTTCTTAAGCGCCTCGCTGCCATAGGCGTCCTTGTTGGCCGCCTTGAAGGGGGTGACGAAGCTCTTCTGCGCCATCCACAATTCATGCGCGAGCGGCATCTGCAGGAACTTGATGAATTCGCGCGATGCCTTGGAATCCTTGGTGATCATCACCAGCGTTCCGGCCACTTCCAGCGGCGTGCCGAGTTCCGGCTTTGAGGCGAAAGGCGGATAGTAGAAGAAGTCCGCGTCCTGGCCGAGCTTTACGCCCTCCGGGAAGAAGGAGGGGATGAACGACGCCTGATGGTGCATGTAGCACTTCGGCGGTACGGTAAAGAGGCCCTTCGGGCTGTCACGGAAGTCGGTCGCGGCCACCGCCTTGGCACCGCCATCCACCATCTTGTCGTCGGTGGCGATCTTGCCGAAAATGTCGATGGCGCTGACCACAGCCGGATCGTTGAACGGGATCTCGTTCTTCACCCATTTGTCGTAGACTTCCGGCGGCTGCGTGCGCAGCATGATGTCCTCGACCCAGTCGGTCGCCGGCCAGCCGGTGGCGCCGCCGGAGCCAAGCCCGATGCACCAGGGCTTGCCGCCATCGGCGATGATCTTCTTTTCGAGGTCGGCGAGTTCCTCCTGCGTCTTAGGCACCTTGTAGCCGGCTTCCTGGAAATTGTCGGGCGAGTACCAGACCAGCCCCTTCACGTCGATCTTGTAGGGAAAGGCGTAGAAGCCGGACTTGCCGTCCTTGCCTGTGTAGGTGCCGAGCTTGGCCCAGGAGTCACCCGCGGCGTAATTCTCCTTGATCCAGGCGGCCACGTCGTCGCCCAGCGGGGTGAGCACGCCCTTGGAAGCGAGGTCCTGGATGAGGCCCGGCTGCGGCAGGACGGCGATGTTGGGCGGGCTGCCGGCCTGGGTGTCGATGACGATCTGCTGCTCATAGTTCTCGGACGAGGAATATTTGACCTCCGCGCCGGTGGCCTCCGAGAAATAATCGAGTACCGAACGGACAAGCGTCTCGTCCTCGCCACGCCATGGTCCGAAGATCGACAGGGTCTCACCCTTGAGATCGACTTTCTTGAGGCCTTCGTAATTCGCCCAGTGAAAACGCGGATCCTCGCCTGGCTTGAACTTCAGTTCGGCCTGCGCGGGCGCGTTAAGGGCAAGCGTGGCAAACGCTACACCCAGCAAAAGCATTTTCTTCATCGGTATTCCCTCCCAGTGGGTCACATACACCGGACGGAACCTCCATTCCGCCCGCCGACGCCGCAGGACTGTGACTCAGTCGCAAGGGAACCGCAACCTTTCGAAGAGTCTTCCAAAGCGCTTTGGCTATTTCAATCTCGCCATTGAATCGAACGGAAGTCAAGAGGGTCAGCAGGCTAATCGATTTAATTTCGCGCGTTCAGAAGACGAAAAGTGCGCCGCAGCATAGTTTTTTGGCGCTGCAGCAGCAACTTTTTGTTTCAAATTCACTCCTCGCGCGCTTATGGTCACCATCTCACGGCGGCGCCCTTGCGGCGCTTGGGTCGATTCAATTAAAAGCGCTTTGAGGCAAGGAGGCCTCTTGTGAACCTCAAGCAGCTCGCGCATATGCTGGCGCTCTCGCAGACCACGGTAAGCCGTGCGCTGAACGGCTATCCAGAGGTCAACGAGGAGACGCGCAGGCGCGTCATGGACGCGGCCAAGCGGCATGGCTATCGCCCGAATCCGAGCGCGCGTCGGCTGGCGACGGGCAAGTCGGGCATGATCGGCTACGTCTTGCCGACAGGTGCGGCCGTCGACATCGATCCGCACTTCGTCGAATTTCTCTCGGGCCTCGGCGATTATGCCCGCGCGCACGAACTCGACCTCGTATTGTCGCCGGCCGATGCCGACGACCAGGAGACGACCTACCGGCGTATCGTCGCCAACCGGCAGGTCGACGCCGTCTACATTTCCTCGCCATGGCCGGCCGACCGGCGCGTGGCGCTGGTCAACACGCTCGGCATTCCGTTCATCGTCCATGGCCGCAGCGAAGACTCCGGTTTCGACTATCCCTATCTCGACATCGACAATGAGGGCGCCTTCCACGAGGCGGCGCGCCTGCTTATCCAGCTCGGTCACCGGCGGTTGGCGCTGATCAATGGCGACGACCGCGAGACCTTCGCCATCCACCGCGAGCGCGGCGTGCGCCGCGCGCTCGCCGCGAGCGGGTTGACCCTGGGCGACCGCCATGTCTGTTCCGTCGTCATGACCGAGGAGAATGGCTATCGCGCCACCAGGCGCCTGCTCGAACAGGATGGCGCGCCCACCGCGATCGCCTGCTCCAGCCTGATCATGGCGCTGGGCGTCGTGCGTGCGGTGCGCGACCTCGGCCTGACCATCCCTGGCGACTTGTCGCTCATCGCTCATGACGACGTCTTTCCCTGGCTGAGGCCCGAAAATTTTTCCGTTCCGCTGTCGACGACGCGCTCCTCCATCCGTCTCGCCGGCGCGCGCGTCGCCGAGCGGCTGGCGGCGCGGATCTCGGGGCTGGAAGAAGGCGCGCGTGGCGAGGTCTGGCCGGTCGACCTGGTGGTCAGGGGATCGGTCGCCGGGGCGCCAGTCTAGACGGTTTTAGGTTAACGTTCATTCCTTAGCCGCCTCAGCTGCCTTGATGTCCAGCAGCCCGTAGCCGAAGTCGTTGTCGCGCCCCTTGGGGCCGAGATCTTTCGCCGTTGCTGCCAGCGCCTTCTCGATATCGTCGGCCGAGCGGTCAGGCGCGGCATGGATCAGGTTGGCGATGGCGCCGGTCACGATTGCCGCCGCGAAAGAGGTGCCGGTGACGACATCAGAACCGGCGCCGCTCGGCGCCACCATCTCGACGCCCGGCGCCGAGATGAAGACGTAGGCGCCGCGATTGGCCTGCGGCATCAGCGCGTCCCTGGCGTCGGTGGCGGTCACGGCGATGACGCCGTCGAAGGCCGCCGGATAGCCATAGGGCGCTTTCGGTCCATTATTGCCGGCGGCTGCGACCAGAACCATGCCGAGCGCCCGCGCATTGCCGCAGGCGGTGCCGAGCAGGTCGTTCTTCGGGCCGACGAAGCTCATATTGATGATGCTGACATTCTGCTCGGCAGCCCAGTCCAGGGCGGCCAGGATGACGTCCATGGTCGATTTGCCACCCTCGAAGGCGCGGGCATGATAGATCCTGGCGCCCGGCGCCATGCCCTCCAGCGCGCCGACACCGGCGATCAGCCCGTCGACCGAGGTGCCATGGTCGCGCTTTGCGATCGGCACATCGGGCATGGCATCGAATTGCGCGGCGATGACACCGGCCAGCGCCGGATTGGTGTCGTCGATGCCGGTATCGATGACCGCGACACGGACGTTCTCGCCGCTGGCCTGTTTGGAATCGAGCGCGATGCGGTCGAAGGCATAGTTGACGATGCCGGCCGCCTGCTGCAGCGAGTAGATGTGGTTGGGTTCGCGCCGCTGCGTGCGGCCGTCGGCGGCAAGCTGTGCCAGCACCACTCCGACGGGGCGGCCGTCGGGAATGCCGAAGCGCACCAGAGTGGCGCCGAGCAGGCGCGACTGGCGCTGCGAACGCACTTCAAGCCCGAAGGAGGCGGCAATCTGCTGCACTGCGGCGCCATCGCCATCGACCGTCACCAACACTTCGTCGGGCACGAATTCGCCGGCCACGGCGCGCGGCGGCTGAACGGCGATGAGGTCGGTCGGCGACACGATCGGGCCGCTCGGCGGCGGACCGGCCTGGTTGTTGGCAGGCGGCATCGCCGGTTCCGGCCGTGGTGCCGGCCCAGGCGCCAGCGCAGGCGCCGGGTTGGGAAACAGATCGACGATCAGGGCGGGAAGAAAGACCGCCTGACCAGGACCCGCGCCGCCGGCATTGTTCTTGGCGCCATTGCCATCCTTGGCGCAATCGGCGCCGGCCGCGTTGGCCCCGTTGCGACAGTCGATTTTCGTGCCGTCGGGATTGGTACCGTTGGTCTGCGCCGAGGCAGGCACGGCGGCGATTGTCATCGCCGCCGCCAGAGCAATTCCAGCAAAAGTGCGTAGCGGTTTTCCGTCCGGAATTGCGTAAAGGAAAGCAGACGGAGCGGGTTTACGTTTCGGTGAAACCGTGAACCGCTCCAGGATCGCCGCAAATCGAATGACCGCCTTAGCCGCCATCAGCCGGTTTCCTTCCCTCGATCACAGTCTCGATGAAAGGCTGGGCGGCAATAAGGCCGAGCTCCTTGCTGTAGTCGGCCGTGTTGGCTGCGGGAATGGCGAGCCGGAACACGCCGTCGGCGGTCGGCCCGCCGATGATCCTCAGCCCATTGCCACCGAGGAAACTGGAAACGTCGGACATTTTCGCATCCGGCTTGAACTTGACCAGCGCGAACGGCATCTTCGCCAGATCGTCCTCGGCGCCGGCAATCTCGAAATCCTTGCCCTTGCCGCCCGGCTGCACCAGCGACTGCACCACGATCAGCGCCAGCAGGACCGCTGCCGCCGCCCAGGCGACGCCGACGGGTACCGCCATGAAGCGGCCCCAGGCTTGCGCCAGCCAGGACGAGCCGGTCGGCATCCGCGCCGGTCCTGCCTCTGCGTCGAGCGCCTTGGCGAAGCGGCTGAGCGCGTCGGCGGGTGGGCGGATCGCTTCATTGGCGGCTGATGTACCCGAGAATTCGGCCTCGGCCTCGCCAAGGGCCGCCATCGCTGCGGGGTCGCTGGCCAGCCATTCCTCGACGGCTTCCAGTTCCGCGCCTTCCAGAGAGCCGTTCAGATAGAATGGCAGCAGCGCTTCCATTTCGTCGCGGCGCGACATCTTTTCAGCGGCGCTCATGGCCACCCCCTGTCGTAACCGGCGGCCTTGAGGGCCTCGCCGAGTTTCTTGCGGGCGTAGAACATCCGGGTCTTGACGGTCGCCACCGGGATGCCGAGCACCTCGCCGATCTCGGTCACCGACTGTCCGTGATAATAGGCGAGGTCGATCACCGTGCGGTGTTCTTCGGGCAAGGCGTCGATGAAACGCCGCAAGGCGGCGGCCTTGTCTTCCTTCATGGTGACGACTTCCGGCGTGTCGGCGCTGTCGGGCACTGCGGCTGCGGCCTCGTCGTCGATCCAGTCTTCCTTCTTCTTGCGCAGCAGCGACAGCGCCTTGAACCGAGCGATGCCGAGCAGCCACGTCGAGACTTCGGAACGTCCCTCGAAACCCGGCGCCTGGCGCCACAATTCAAGGAACACCTCGTTCGCGATATCGTCAGCCATCATTTCCGATCCCGTCTGGCGCGCCACGAAGCGGTAGACCCGCGCGTGATGACGCATGAACAGGAGCCGCACGGCGGCCCGGTCGCCCTTCGCGACCCGGTCGACAAGCGCGCGATCGGTCTCCGTCGCCGCCGTCATGGCCGGTCGAGCCGCCTGGCTCCTGCCTGCTCTGTCGCTGAACGGCCCAAAAAGGTTCATCCTCCGCCAAGGAATTCGCGGAGGCTAACCGAAGAGCGGGGAGGTTGCCAGAGTATCCCTTCTCCCCGTTCCACGGGGAGAAGGTGCCGGCAGGCGGATGAGGGGCAGCACGAGCGTTGGAGTGATCATATTCGACGTCTAGGCTGCCCTCACCCCGTATAGGGACGGGGAGAGGGGCGCCAACCTCACGGTTGCCCACTCACCCCAAAAACGGTTTCGCCTTCATCGTTGCAGGTATCGCCACACCCAGCCGGCTCAACACCGTCGGCGCCAGCTGCAACTGGTCGAGCAGTACATCTGCCTCCGGCCCTTTGCCCGCGCCGAAATAATACAGCGCGAAATCCTGCATCTCGTCATCACGGCCGCCATGATGGCCGCGATCCGTTTGACCGTGATCGGCGGTAACCATGACCTCGTAGCCGGCCGCGATCCAGCCCGGCAGGAAGGCCGCCAGCATGCCGTCCATGGCATAGCAGGCATGGTCCATCTCGTGGCAGTCATGGCCGAAACGGTGGCCCATCGAGTCCAGCGTGCAGGTGTGCAGGATGCCATAGTCGATGCCGTGGCGTTTGGTCAGCATGGTCAGCGTCGCGAACAGGTCGACGTCGCTCGGCGTCATCTGGTTGCGGGCGTTGTAGCCGGTCATTGTGTGGAAGCGGCCATGCGTGATCGGCCCGCCGGGCTCGTCATATTCCATGTCCTCGACAAGATCGAACGGATAGGACCGGAAGAATTCCGACCAGTAGGAGTGGGTGACCGCGCCGGTCTTGCCTCCGGCCTTGCTGACTTCGCAGAAGATGTCCGGCTGCTCGACCCGGAACCGGTTCTCGTTGGACAGGATACCGTGCACCTGCGGCGACACCCCGGTGTGGATAGAAGCGTAGCAACAGGCGGAGGTCGACGGCAGCACGGAACGCATTTTCCACACTTGCGCCTCGCCGGACTGCACCCAGCCTTCGAGATTGCCCATCAGCCGGCGCCAGTTCCGGTACGGCACGCCGTCGAGGACGATCAGCAAGAGTTTGGATTTGAGCGCCACGGGCTCCTCCATGCAATTGTCCGCGGAAAAGAGCGCGCCGCGTGTCGTTTGAACACGCGGCGCTGTTCAGTCTCAGGGAGATATCAGGCGTTCAGCCAGCACTCGCCAAGCGCATAGCCATCCATCATTTCGCCAATCGGGTTTTTCACCCAGCCGCTGATCTTGCTGGTCGCGGCCGCGTCGATGAACTGGTTGAAGAAGGGCACGATCAGGCCGCCTTCATCGCGCATCATCACCGCCATGTCGTGATAGATCGCCTTGCGCTTGTCCTGGTCGAGTTCGCCGCGCGCCGCAAACAGCATCTTGTCGAATTCCGGCCGCTTGAAGCGCGTGTCGTTCCAGTCGGCGGTCGACACATAGCCGGTGGAATACATCTGGTCCTGCGTCGGGCGTCCGCCCCAGTAGGAAAGCGAGAAGGGCTGCTTGTTCCAGACTTCCGACCAGTAGCCGTCGCCGGGCTCGCGCTTGATCTCGATCTTGATGCCCGCCTTGGCGCAGGACTGCTGGTAGAGCTGGGCGGCATCGACGGCGCCGGGGAAGGCGACGTCCGAGGTCCGCAGCAGGATGGAGCCGCTGTGGCCCGACTTCTTGTAGGCTGCCGCGGCCTTCTCCGGGTCGAACTTGCGCTGTTCGATGGCGGTAAACAGCGGATAGGCCTCGTTGATCGGGAAGTCGTTGCCGACCGAGCCGTAGCCGCGCAGGATCTTCTCCAGCATTTCGTCGCGGTCGATGGCGAGCTTCAGCGCCATCCTCAGATCATTGTTGTCGAACGGTGCCGTGTCGCAAAACATGTTGAACGGGTAGTAGCCCCGGCCCGACACGTTCTCGATGCTGACGCCGGGGATGCGCTTGACCAGGTCGACGACTTTCGGCTCGATACGGTTGATCATGTGGACCTGGCCGCCCTGCAGCGCCGCCAGCCTGGCCGTGGCGTCGTTGATGACGACGATCTCGATCTGGTCGGCATGGCCCGCCTTGTCGCCGCGCCAGTAATTGGCGAAGCGCTCGCCGCCATGGCGCACGCCTGGTTGGTTGACCGTGACCTTGTAAGGACCGGCGCTGATGCCGGCGTTGGGATTGTCCTTGCCGCCATTCGGCTGGATGACGAGGTGATAGTCGGCCATCAGATAGGGGAAATCGGCGTCGGCGTCGCCGAGCGTGACGATGACTTCCTTGCCGCTGGCCTTGATGCCCTTGATGTTCTTGAGGACGCCGAGCGCGCCCGACTTCGACTTCTCGTCGGCATGGCGCTCGAGCGTGGCGGCGACGTCTTCGGCGGCAACGGTCTTGCCATTATGGAATTCGATGCCGTCGCGCACCTTGATCGTCCAGGTCTTGGCGTCCTTGGACGCGCCGATCTCCTCGGCGATCAGGTGAGTCAGGCTGTTGTCCGGCATCAGCCGAACCAGATATTCGCCCCACTGCTTGCAAAAACTGTAGGTGACCTGGCTGAGGTTCAGCGCCGGATCGAGGCTGTTGGTCGATTCGCCGCCCTGCAGGCCGGCCTTGAGGATGCCGCCCTTGACCGGCGTCTGTGCGAAGGCTTTCCCGGCCAGCGTCGTTGCCAGCGCGGCCGATACGCCCAGTGCCGCGGTGCGGCCAAGGAAATCGCGACGCGATATCCGGCCCCGGCCGGCGAGTTCAGCGAGATGGTCGAGTTCAGTCTTCATGTCCTACCCCTTCTTGAAAAAATAACGTCACACAGGCGACGCCCGTCCGAAGGACGGTGGCGTTCTTGTGTTGCATGCGGATGACGGCCGCCCCTGATTCGGCCGATCGCTAATTCCCCGCACTTTCCATGCGCCGCCCCTTGATCGCCTTTTCCAACCAGCCGATCTCCATTTCCGGAACCGACGACAGCAAAAGGTCGGTGTAGGCGTCGAATGGCGGCGTCAGCACCTTGCTCTTCGAGCCGTATCGCACCACCTCGCCGCGATACATGACCGCGATCGAATCGGCGATCGACTTCACCGTCGCCAGATCGTGGGTGATGAACAGATAGGCGACCTTTTCGTGCTGCTGCAGGTTCAAGAGCAGCTTGAGGATGCCGTGTGCCACCAGCGGGTCGAGTGCGGACGTTACCTCGTCGCAGATGATCAGCTTGGGCTTGGCGGCCAGTGAGCGGGCGATGCAGACGCGCTGCTTCTGGCCGCCGGAAAGCTCGGCGGGATAGCGGTCGACAAAGCCTTTGCCCATCTCGATCTCGTCGAGCAGCTCGGCTACACGCCTGTCGCGCTCCCTGCCGCGCATGCCGAAATAGAATTCGAGCGGCCGCCCGATGATGGTGCCGACGGTCTGGCGCGGGTTCATCGCCACGTCGGCCATCTGGTAGATCATCTGCAGCTGGCGCAGATCCTCCTTCGGCCGGTCGGCAAGCCGGTTGGCCAGCGGGCGCCCATCGAAGGTGACCGTGCCTTGTTCTGGCGGCAAGAGGCCGGTGATGGCACGCGCCAGCGTCGACTTGCCGGAGCCGGATTCGCCGACCACGGCCAGCGTCTGGCCGGGATAGATATCGACCGAGACGTTCTTCAACACCTTGACGTGGCCGCCGCCATAGGCGGCGGTGACGTTCTTGACCGACAGGAACGGCGTGGCGCCGGGGTTCTGCTCGGCATGTTCGATCTCATGCACCGAGACCAGGGCGTTGGTGTATTCCTGGCGCGGTTCCTTGATGATCTGGCGGGTGCCGCCCCATTCGACGAGCCGGCCATGGCGAAGCACCATGATCTCGTCGGAGACCTGGGCGACCACGGCAAGGTCGTGGGTGATGTAGAGCGCCGCCACATGGGTGTCGCGGATGGCATCCTTGATCGCCGACAGCACGTCGATCTGCGTCGTCACGTCGAGCGCCGTCGTCGGTTCGTCGAAGACGATCAGGTCCGGCTCCGAGCACAGCGCCATCGCCGTCATCACACGTTGCAGCTGGCCGCCCGAGACCTGGTGCGGAAAACGTTCGCCGATGGTTTCCGGATTGGGCAGGCTGAGCTTCCTGAACAGCGCGACAGCCCGCTTCTCGGCCTCGGCGCGTGTCGCCGTGCCGTGCAGCAGCGTGGCTTCCACCACCTGGTCCATCAGCCTGTGCGCCGGATTGAAAGCCGCCGCCGCCGATTGCGCGACATAGCAGACCTCGCGGCCGCGCAGCTTGCGGAAACCCTCCTTGCCGCCTTTCAGGATGTCGCGGCCGTTGAGAATGACTTCGCCGCCGGTGATGCGCACGCCGCCACGGCCATAACCCATCGACGACAGGCCGATGGTCGATTTGCCAGCACCGGACTCGCCGATCAGGCCGAGCACCTTGCCCTTCTCGAGCGTCAGCGAGACATCATGCACCAGCACGATGTTCCTTGGCGCCTCGCCGGGCGGGTATACCATCGCCTCGATGCGCAGGTTGCGGATATCGAGCAGCACGCCGGGTTTCGCTTTGCTGTCTGCCATCACCCGCGTCCTCCTTTCAGGCTTGTCGTGCGGTTGAGGATCCAGTCGGCCACAAGATTGACCGAGATGGCAAGGGCTGCGATCGCGGCCGCGGGAATGAGCGCGGCGGCTATGCCGAAGACGATGCCGTCCTTGTTCTCCTTGACCATGCCGCCCCAGTCGGCGTCAGGCGGTTGCACGCCAAGGCCGAGGAAGGACAGCGTCGACAGGAACAGCACCGCGTAGATGAAGCGCAAGCCGAGTTCGGAGACCAGCGGCGACAGCGCGTTGGGCAGGATTTCGCGGAAGATGATCCAGGCGCTGCCTTCGCCGCGCAGCTTCGCTGCCTCGACGTAATCCATGACGTTGATGTCTACGGCGACCGCGCGCGACAGGCGATAGACGCGGGTCGAGTCGAGAATGCCCATGACCAGGATCAGCGTCACCAGGTTCGTTGGCAGAACAGAGAGCACGACCAGGCCCATGATCAGCGTCGGGATCGACATCAAGAGGTCGACGAGGCGCGACAGGATGGTATCGAACCAGCCGCCGAACACCGCCGCCGAGAAGCCCAGTATGGCACCGAGCGAGAACGACAGCGCGGTGGCGAGAACGGCGATGAACAAGGTGATGCGGGCACCGTAGATCATGCGGGACAACAGGTCGCGACCGAGGTTGTCGGTGCCCAGCCAATGCACAGCCGACATCGGTTCCCAGACATCACCGACGATCTCGGCATTGTCGTGCGGCGAAATCCACGGTGCGAAGATCGCCGCCAGCACGAACAGGGCGGTCAGCAATAGGCCGATCAGCGCCGGGATGGGGATGCGTTTTATATCGAGCATGCCCGCCCCTCACTTCGGATGTCTGAGACGCGGATTGGCGACGATCGCCGCAATGTCCGCGATGATGTTGAGGCTGATATAGACGGCGGCGAAGATCAGGCCGACCGCCTGCACCACGGGCACGTCGCGCTTGGTGACGTGATCGACCAGATACTGCCCCATGCCGGGATAGACGAAGATCACCTCGACCACGACGACGCCGACAATGAGATAGGCGAGGTTGAGCATGACGACATTGATGATCGGCGCGATCGCGTTCGGGAAAGCGTGCTTGCGGATGACGGCGAAGGCCGAAAGCCCCTTGAGTTCCGCTGTTTCGACATAGGCCGACTGCATGACGTTGAGGATCGCCGCGCGGGTCATGCGCATCATGTGGGCAAGCACCACTAGCGTCAGTGCTGTCGCAGGCAGCGCGATCGCCTGCATCCGCTCGCCAAAGGGCATGCCGTCATAGACGGTCGAGATGGCGGGGAAGACCTGCCATTTCACGGCGAAGAAATAGACCAGGAGATAACCGACGAAGAATTCCGGGAAGGAGGTCGAGGCGAGCGCCAGCCCGGAGATCAGCTTGTCGACCCAGCCATTTCGGTAGCGCACCGCGATCAGACCCAGGATGATCGCCAGCGGCACAGCCACGATCGCCGCCCAGAAGGCCAGGAACAGCGTGTTCCACAGCCGGTCCTTGATCGAGGTGGCAATGTCCTGCCCGCTCGACATGGCCGTGCCGAGGTCGCCTATGAGCACGCCGCCAAGCCAGCGGAAATACCTGATATAGGCCGGGTCGTTGAGCCCGAGCTGCTCGCGCAGATTGGCGAGCGACTCCGGCGTCGCCGACTGTCCGAGTATGGCTTGCGCGACGTCGCCGGGCAGGATCTGAGTGCCGGCGAAAATCAGGACCGATATGGCCAACAGAAGGATGATGCCCAGCGCGATGCGCTGGGCAATTAGTTTCACAACGGGCGATGACATCTCCGCAAAGCCGGACTCAGGCCTGCAGCCAGCACTTCGCCAAGGCGTAGCCGTTCATCAGTTCCTGGTGCGGATCGTCCACCCAGCCATCGACCTTGGCACCGGTGGCGTCGATGAACTGGTTGAACATCGGCAGGATGAGGCCGCCTTCGTCGCGCACCATGACAGCCATGTCGTGGTACATCTGCTTGCGCTTGGCCTCGTCCAGCTCGGCGCGTGCGGCGAGAACCATCTTGTCAAAGTCCGGGCGCATGAAACGCGTGTCGTTCCAGTCGGCGGTCGACAGATAGGCGGTCGAGTACATCTGGTCCTGGGTCGAGCGGCCGCCCCAATAGGAGGCGCAGAACGGCTGCTTGTTCCAGACTTCGTTCCAGTAACCGTCCCCGGGCTCGCGCTTGAGCTCGATCTTGATGCCGGCCTTGGCCGCGCTCTGCTGGAAAAGCTGGGACGCATCGACGGCGCCGGGGAAGGCAACGTCCGAGGTCCTCAGCAACACCGTGCCGTCGTGACCGGACTTCTTGTAGTGGAACTTGGCCTTGTCGGGATCGTACTTGCGCTGCTCGATTTCGGTGAACAGCGGATAGGACGCGTTGATCGGGAAGTCGTTGCCGAGCGAGCCATAGCCGCGCAGCACCTTGGTCAGCATCTCCTCGCGGTCGATGGCGAGCTTGAGCGCCATGCGCAGGTCGTTGTTGTCGAACGGTGCCGTGTTGCAATGCATGATGAACACGTAATGGCCCGGACCGGCATGGTTGCGGATGGTCACGCCCGGCACGCGCTTGATCAGGTCGACGATCTTCGGCTCGACGCGGTTGATCATGTTGACCTGGCCGCCCTGCAGGGCCGCCGTGCGCGCCGTCGCGTCGTTGATGACGATGACCTCGATCTGGTCGGCATGGCCCATCTTGTCGCCCTGCCAGTAGTTGGCGAAGCGCTCGCCGCCATGGCGCACACCAGGTTCGTTGGTCTTGACCACGTATGGACCGGCCGAGATGCCGGCATCCGGCTTGTCCTTGCCGCCATTGGGCTGGACGATCAGGTGATAGTCGCTGAGCAGGTAGGGGAGGTCGGCGTTGGCTTCCTTGAGCGTCAGCACCACTTCCTTGCCATTGGCCTTGATGGTCTGGATGCCCTTCATGTAGCCGAGCGCGCCGGATTTCGACTTTTCGTCTGAATGGCGCTCGAGCGTGGCGGCGACATCCTCGGCGGTCACGGTCTTGCCGTTGTGGAACTCGACGCCGTCGCGGATCTTCAGCGTCCAGGTCTTGGCGTCCTTGGACGAGCCGATCTCCTCGGCGATGCGGTTCTCTAGCTTGCCGTCCGGCGACAGCTCGACGATCATTTCGCCCCAGCACTTGCCGAAGGCGAACGGCACCTGCGTCATCATCAGCGCGGGATCGAGGCTGTTGGTGGATTCACCGCCGACCAGGCCAGCCTTCAGCGTACCGCCCTTGACCGGACCCGCGGCGCGCGCCGCGCTTGACAGCAGCGCGTTGGCGAAGGGGGCGGCGATGCCGAGGGCCGCGGCCCGGCCGAGAAAATCACGACGGCTCAGTTTGCCCGACGCAACATGCCGGCTAAGGAATTCCAGTTCGTTTGACATTTTGAGTTCCTCACTCTGTTGGTTCGACTCTGCGGTCGATTTTCTTGCTTCTTGTGAGGGGAATAATGACTGCAAGGGAAAGCAGTAAGCAAGACCGAATGCGACATGCCGTGGCGTAAATCGCACGTCGCATTTGGACCAATGAAATCGGCGCTCAAAGAAGCGCGCGTGGGACCTTTTCCTCGAAATTACGTTGGAACACGAGAGTTTCGCCCTCATAGGCCTCGATTCTGGCGCTGACGATGAAATTCTCAGCGTCTGATCGCATCTCGGCCAAGGTTTCGGTCCGCACCGACCATCCATTTCGCGACAGGGTCTGTGTCCAGTGCGTCTTGCCCGAGGCTGACAAAGGATTGTCAGGATGGATTGTCCAGGTCTCGCGGACGATGCTGCCATTGGCCAGGCCATGGTCGAGATCACGGACTTCGCCGAAGTCGTCCGTTATCGAAAGCATGACAATTCCGGTCTTTTCGTCGCGATCGACATGGCGTTCGGATCTGGCAGGCCGAACCGTCTCGGTCGCCCAGGGTGTTGCGCCTTCCGGCTCGGCGAATGTTGCTTCGTCGCCCGCCGCCAGCGGGCGCAGCGGCAGGGATAGCGCGGCGGCCGACAAGGTCAATTGCACCGGCTCCGGCGACGGCCAGATGGCGGGCCAATAGGCGTTCGACACCGCGATGCGCAGGCGGTGGCCGGCCGGCACCCGGTAGGCGCACTGGTCGAGCACCACGCGCGCCGACGCGGTTTCGCCCGGCACCAGCGCTTCGGGGAATTCGTGCGAGTTGCGGTGCGTCAGATTGAGCACGCCATAGGAGATCAGTTCGGAAGCGCCGTCGGGATGCACATCGCACAGCCGGATCGCGATATTGGCCTGCGGTCGGTCGGAAGCGAGCGTGACCCGAACTTCCGGCGCACCGACGATGTCGATGGCCTCACTGAGTTCCGGCTGGTCGAAACACACCGACAGCGCATCGTCGGGGCGCTGGTCGCCCGGCAGTTCCGGGCCGAAAGTGAACGGAAAATACTCGCCGCCGGCGAGCCCGCAGCTTTGCGGCGAGGCGACGATGGCTGGCCTGCCGCCAACGGGGATCAGCTCGATCGAATGCGCTTTGATGGCGGGCGACGGCCATTGCTTCTCCGCCACCCAGCGGCCTGGCCGTTCCGGGTGCCAGCGTGCCGGGCGCACGCTGTCCATCACATAGGCACGGTAGGCGGGGTCGTTCTCGACGCCGGTCTCGGTGCCCTTCAGCCAATGGTCCCACCAGCGCAGCGCTTCCTGCAGGAAGCCGATGGCCGGCTTTGGCCCGGCATAATGCGGATATTTGTGGATCCAGGGGCCGACGATGCCCTTGACCGGCGCTTCGATGTTGGTGACGAGATGCGAGATCGTGTTGCGATAGCCGTCATGCCAACCGCCGATCGACAGCACGGCCGCCTTGACCGCCGAGAAATCCTCGCAGATCGAACCGCGTTTCCAGTAGGCGTCGCGGTGCGGGTGGCTGAGCCACAGCGGCAGCAGGAAAGGCTGGTTCTCCAGCCGGCTGAGCCACAAATCGCGCCAGCGGTTGCCACCGGCAATCAGCGGATCCGGCGGCCGCGACGAATAGGAAAGCATCGTCGAGGCCCAGCCGAAATTTTCCAGCAGCAGGCAGCCGCCCTTGTAATGGATGTCGTCGGCATAACGGTCGACGGTCGAGCACAGGCTGATCACCGCCTTCAGCGCAGGTGGCTGCTTGGCGGCCACCTGCAGGCAGTTGAAGCCGCCCCAGGAGATGCCCATCATGCCGACATTGCCGTTGCACCAGGGCTGTGCCGCCGCCCAGGCGATGACATCGCAGGCGTCCTGCAATTCCTGCTCGGAATATTCGTCGTCCATCAGCCCTTCGGAATCGCCATTGCCGCGCATGTCGACGCGGATCGAGGCATAGCCGTGACCGGCGAAGTAAGGATGGGTCAGCTGATCGCGAAAGATCGTGCCGTCGCGCTTGCGGTAGGGCAGGTGCTCGAGGATTGCCGGCACCGGATCGTCGCCGGCATCTTCCGGCATCCACACACGCGCCGACAGCCGGCAGCCATCCGGCATGACGATGCCCATATCGGGAAATTCGATGACCTTGCGGGGAAACTCGGTGACGGTTTTCATGGCGCGCATAACGCCCGGTCGCGCCGCAACTTTCAATCGCGATTCGCGACTGGAGCAGCGAATTATGCGACCTGTGCCGCTACCGCAATTCATCCAGCAGTTCGGGGTGCCTTTCAAGCAGGGTCATCAGTTGAATGGTCGGGCCACTCGGCTCGATCAAACCGCGTTCATATTTGTCGAAGGCGTTCTCGCCAACCTTGAACAGAGATCCCGCCTCGCGCTGCGACAGTTTGAGTTTCGTGCGGACACGACGGATGGTTGCAGGGGCGGGGACACCGTCGATCTTTTCCTTGAGAACACGCAGAGCCGCGTCGACAGCGATCATGTCGTCTCCGACATGCACGCCTTCGCCACCCGATGCCGGATAGTAACCTGGCAGGTCAACGATCATGCTTTCGCCCTTATAGGTCACGGTGAATGGACGCACTCCGCGCATCAACGTTTCTCCGGTTTCGGGAGAGATCATCGTATTCGTTTCACTGCTTTCTCTCGTCGCCATGGTCATTTCTCCTTGAACGACATGATCATGAATTCGGTCACGACATCTGCCTGGAATTTCACGTAGAGGATCAGGTCGCGTGACGGGACATGATAGACATCCTGCCAGACCCGATGATCCGCGAAGGTAGTCATCGACTTTACGAACATCTTTCGCGTCATGCTGCCGATCACCTCGACCACGCCCGCGCGATCGAAACCGAGGCCAATAGCATCACGCAGCGCTGATGTTGTAATTGCCAGCGTATCGATAGACCCAAATGTCGTCTTGATCGCATCAAGATCATAAGCAGGCCTGCGCTTCTCCATGGCGCAATATGCCCCCATAAAGGGGGCAATTCAAGAGACGATCATCAATGAAATTCCGCAACCATCAATTCAGCGGGATGTCGTTCTCGGCCTTGCTTGCCTGATAGGCGCCCGACAACTCGTCGTAGCGCGCCGAGATTTTCCCGATGCGCGTCTCCAGCCGGAGGCGTTCGGCCTCGGGCAACGCCCGCACCAGCCTGCGTATGGAAAAGCTCTTCCAGTAGGCGTTCTCGGCATTGTAGCCGCCCGGATCGAGGGTGAAGACCTCTTTCAGGATCTTCAGGTCATGCGGGATGGCGAAACTGTCGCGCGAATCCTCGTGACTGAACAGGTAGTAGAAATTGTCGAAGCCGGTCCAGGTGATCGCCGACAGGCAGAGCGAGCAGGGCTCGTGCGTGGCGAGGAAAATAGCCTCCTTGGTGTCGACGCGCTCGGCCCTGGGCATCTCGTAAAAGCGCTTCAGGCAATGCACCTCGCCGTGCCAGAGCGGGTTTTCGATCTCGTTGTTGGTTTCGGCCAGCACCAGCGAGTGGTCGGTCTTCCGCAGGATCGCCGCGCCGAACAGCTTGTTGCCATGCGCGACGCCCTCTTCCGTCTTCGGCACGATGTCGTGCTCGATGACGTCGAGCAGGCGGTCGATCAGCGAAATCTCGGTCATGACTGGGTCTCGTCGGGAAGATGGATCTCATAGGCGTGCGAGAAATGGAATTCCTCGAGGTTTGAGCCGTCGCCGCCGCGGTCGACGATCAGGAAATCCTGAGGCTCGCCGATCGGCGTCAGCACGCCATGCCAGAGATTGCGGGAATAGTTGATGCCTTGTCCGGGCGCGGTGATGAAGGCGTGCGGCTCGCCTGGGCCTTCCTTGCCGTCATGGCAGACGACCACGAGGAACGGGCGCGGCGACAGCGGAATGAACGCCTGGCTGCCGAAGGGGTGGCGCTCGACCATGGTCAGCTTCAGCGGCATCTCGTAAGGCGTGCCACGCACCATCGAGATCAGCACGCTGGCGTTCGGCCCTGTCGCTTCGGCGGTCGCCAGAGCATGGTAGCGCTCGGCCTTACCGCCATTGATCGGATAGTGGTTGTCGCCGCCCATGTCGATGACGTCGCCGAACCCGGCAAAGGCCTCTCGGGTCAACGGCCGGGCCGTGATGCGGGTCACCGCGCGCGACCGCCGATATCAGCCCCGCCGAGCTTGGCGTGCCGGTTGACGTCCTTATAGAGCAGATAGCGGAATTTGCCGGGGCCGCCGGCGTAGCAAGCCTGCGGGCAGAAAGCGCGCAGCCACATATAGTCGCCGGCCTCGACCTCGACCCAGTCCTGGTTGAGGCGATAGACGGCCTTGCCTTCGAGCACATAAAGGCCGTGCTCCATGACATGCGTCTCGGCAAACGGGATGACGGCGCCGGGCTCGAGTGTGACGATGGTCATGTGCATGTCATGGCGCAGATCGGCGGGGTCGACGAAGCGCGTCGTTGCCCAGCGGCCCTCGGTGCCGGGCATCGGCGTCGGCGCGATCTCCTGCTCGTTGGCGAAGAAGGCTTCCGGCGTGTCGAGACCGTCGACCACCTCGTAAGCCTTGCGAATCCAGTGGAAACGAGCGGCAGCCTTGGCCTCGTTGCGAACCGTCCAGCCGCTGGCTGGCGGCAGGAAGGCAAAGCCGCCGGGCCTTAAGCTATGCTTCTTGCCGGCGAGCACAACCGTCAGTTCGCCCTCGACCACGAACAGGGCGCCCTCGGCGGCGGCATCGGGCTCGGGCTTGTCGCTGCCGCCGCCGGGCGCGACCTCGACAATGTATTGCGAAAACGTCTCGGCAAAACCGGACAGCGGGCGCGACAATATCCAGACGCGGGTCTTGTCCCAGAATGGCAAGGCGCTGGTGACGATGTCCTGCATCACGCCTTTGGGAATGACGGCATAGGCCTCGGTGAAGACGGCGCGGCCCGTCAAAAGCTCGGTCTGGCCGGAATGGCCGCCATGCGGTGCGTAGTAGGTGCGCTCGGGCATCCTGATCGTATCCATGGGTTCAAACCTATTGCGGTAGCATGTCCCTGAGGCGGAGCAGCGCGATGCGCTCGACCTGTTTGCAGGCGGTCTCGAATTCCACGCTGCGGCTGTTGCCGATGCGCGCCTCGAATTCCGCCAGGATTTCCTCCTTGGTCTTGCCCTTCACCGCGATGATGAAGGGGAAGCCGAAGGTGGTGACGTAGGCGGCGTTGAGCTTGGAGAACAGCTCGCGTTCCTTGTCGGTCAGCGCGTCGAGGCCGGCCGACGCCTGCTCCCGGGTCGATTCCGCCGTCAGCCGCTTGGCCTTGGCCAGCTTGCCGGCAAGGTCGGGATGGGCGTTGAGCACGCCGAGCCGCTCGGTTTCACTTGCGGCACGGAAGACACGGCAGAGCGCATTGTGCAGGCCGCCTGATGTATCGTGCGCCGGGCCGAGCTCCAGTTCGTAGGCCCGCTCCGCGATCCAGGGCGAATGCTCGAACACGCCGCCAAAGGCGTGCACGAACGTTTCGAACTCCATCTTCGATGGTCTGAGTGCTGCCGGCCTGTAGGGATGGTTCTCTTGCCAATGGTGGGCGATATCGATGCGCCGCGCCAGCCAGACCTTGTCGTGCGATTTCACATAGTCGACGAAACGCTTCAGCGCCGCCACCCGGCCCGGCCGCCCGACGAGGCGGCAGTGCAGGCCGATATTCATCATGCGCGGCCGCCCGGCCTTGCCCTCGGCATAGAGCGTGTCGAAACTGTCCTTCAGATAAGCGTAGAACTGGTCGCCTGAATTGAAGCCCTGCGGCGTGGCGAAGCGCATGTCGTTGGCGTCGAGTGTATAGGGGATGATGAGCTGCGTGCCGCCCTCATGCTCGAACCAGTAGGGCAGCTCGTCGTCATAGGTGTCCGACACATAGTCGAAGCCGCCTTCTTCAGCCACCAGGCGCACTGTGTTTACCGAAGTGCGGCCCGTATACCAGCCGGTCGGGCGCTGGCCGGTCACCTCGTAGTGCAGTTTGATCGCCGCTTCGAGGTCGCGGCGCTCGTCTTCGCCACTGTGGTCGCGGTAGTCGATCCATCTCAGCCCATGCGAGGCGATCTCCCAGCCGGCTTCCTGCATGGCCGTAACCTGGTCCGGCGAGCGCGCCAGCGCGGTGGCGACGCCATAGCAGGTCACGGGGACCTCGGCCTCGCTAAACAGCCGCAGCAGCCGCCAGAAGCCGGCGCGGGCGCCATATTCGTAGATCGATTCCATGTTCCAGTGGCGCTGGCCGAGCCACGCCGCGGCGCCGACGATCTCCGATAGGAAGGCTTCCGAGGCCTTATCCCCATGCAGAACGCAGTTCTCGCCGCCCTCTTCGTAGTTGACGACGAACTGCACGGCGACATGGGCACCGCCAGGCCATTTCGGATCCGGCGGATTGGCTCCATAGCCGCGCATGTCCCTGGTGTAACGCATCGTCCCTCCCGCCGGGCATGGCCCGAAGTGTGATCAGGATATCGAAAGGGTGCTTCTCGCATTCCCCCGAAAATTTTTGAAAGTGTTTTTGTCGCACTCCGCTCGACCGGGACTTATGCATCGCCTTTAATTGGCGCACAATTCGTCAGTAATACTCGATTGTACCGGGCCATTCGTGTGTACCGAAAAATGGGAGGCGGCCAATGGCAGAAACGTCGAAAGCCGATGGCGGTCGTCTGACAACGCACGTCCTGGACACCGCCACCGGCAAGCCGGCGGCGGGATTGTCGATTTCGCTCTACCGTCTCGACGGCGACGCGCGGGCACATCTGAAGACAGTTACCACCAATGCCGACGGCCGCTGCGACGCGCCGCTGCTCGCAGGCAGTGAATTCCGCGCCGGTGAATACGAGCTGGTGTTCGCGGCAGGCGATTATCTGCGCGGCCAGGGCACGAAACTGCCGAAGCCGGCCTTCCTCGATAGCGTGCCGATCCGCTTCGGCATGGCGGAGGCGGTGCATTATCATGTACCATTGCTGATCTCGCCCTACGGCTATTCGACCTACAGGGGGAGTTGAGGCATGGCCAAGGTCAGTATCCGCAACGAGATCCGCTTCATCCTCAACGGCAGGGACGTCGTGCTGTCGTCCGTGGCGCCTGACGCGACATTGCTCGATTGGCTTCGGCTTGACCGCTCGCTGCGCGGCACCAAGGAAGGTTGCGCGGAGGGCGATTGCGGTGCCTGCACCGTGCTGGTCGGCAAGCTTTCGGCCGACGGCCTGGTCTATGAAAGCGTCAATGCCTGCATCCGCTTTCTTGGCTCGCTCGACGGCACCCATGTCGTCACCGTCGAGCATCTGCGCGGGGAACCTGGCCAGTTGCATCCCGTCCAGCAGGCGATGGTCGATTTCCACGGCTCGCAATGCGGCTTCTGCACCCCGGGTTTCGTCATGTCGCTCTATGGGCTGTGGATGAAGTCGCCGGACCCATCGGATGCGGCGATCGAAAAGGCTTTGCAAGGAAACCTCTGCCGCTGCACCGGCTACGAGGCGATCATGCGCGCCGCGCACGCCATCTCCAGCTATGGCAAGGCGGCCAAGGATCCGCTGGCGGCGGAGCGCGAGATGATCACGGCGAGACTTGAGGCCATGCATGATGGCGCCCGTGTCGAGATCGGCGCTGGCAAGGCGCGGCTGGTGGTGCCGGCCGATGTCGATGATTTCGCTGCGATGCTGGACAAGGAACCCGGCGCCACCATCGTCGCCGGCTCAACCGACGTCGGCCTATGGGTGACCAAGCACATGCGCGACATCTCGCCGGTGATCTTCATCGGCGATCTCGACGGGCTTTGCACCATTTCGGAAGATGACGGCATCATATCGATCGGCGCCGGCGTCACCTACACCGAAGCCTTCTCGACGCTGTCGAAACGCATCCCGGCGCTCGGGCCGCTGTTTGACCGCATCGGCGGCGAACAGGTGCGCAACATGGGCACCATCGGCGGCAACATCGCCAACGGCTCGCCGATCGGCGACACACCGCCGCCTTTCATCGCGCTTGGCGCGCGGCTGACACTGCGCAAGGGCGACAAGCGGCGCACGATCCCGCTGGAGACCTTCTTCATCGCCTATGGCAGGCAGGACCGGCAGGCCGGTGAATTCGTCGAGGCCGTGCACGTTCCTGTGCCGGCCAAGGACACGAAATTCGCCGTCTATAAAATCACGAAGCGCCGCGACGAGGACATCACGGCGGCACTCGGCGCCTTTTTCCTGACACTGGCCAAGGACGGCACGGTCGCGGATGTGCGCATCGCCTATGGCGGCATGGCGGCAACGCCGAAGCGTGCCTCGGCCGTCGAACAGGCATTGCTGGGCAAGCCGTGGACGGAAGACACGGTCGAGGCGGCAATGGCCGAATACGCCAGGGATTTCACGCCGCTGACCGATATGCGGGCAAGCGCCGAATACCGGGCTCTGGCGGCTCGTAATCTTCTCTTGCGGTTCTTTGCCGAGACCAGCGGCACAAGCGAGCCGATTCAGGTTTCAAGATACGAGGCGGCGTGAGATGACGACGATGATGCCGAATGCCTCATTCCTTCCCACCCCCCTCTGTCCTGCCGGACATCTCTCCGGCAGGCCAGAGGGGGGTGTGACAGAACACCACTTCACCGAGGCGGCATGATGAACAAGCACGCTGCCCCCAACCTCAAGGCCGAAAAGATCACCGGCGGCGTCGCCACCGACCAGCGCCACGATTCCGCGCACAAACATGTCAGCGGAACAGCCATCTATATCGACGACATGCCGGAACCGGCCGGCACGCTGCATGTCGGCCTCGGCCTGTCCAAGGTGGCGCACGGCATCCTCAGGAGTGTCGACCTGTCGGCGGTGCGGACCGCCGCTGGCGTCGTCGACGTCCTGACCTATGCCGACGTGCCCGGCGAGAATGACGTCTCGCCCAGCAACATGCATGACGATCCGGTGCTTGCGGAAGGCAAGGTGCAGTTCTTCGGCCAGCCGATCTTCGCCGTGATTGGCGAGACGCGCGAGGCCGCGCGCCGCGCGGCGCGCCTGGCCAGGATCGAGTATGAAGAACTGCCCGCCGTGATCGGCATCTGGGATCTCGATCCGGTCAACGACAAGCAGGTGACCACGCCGCTGGTCTTGCGCCGCGGCGATGCGGCCACGGCGATCGCGGCAGCGCCCCGCCGCATCAAGAACCGAATGTGGCTTGGCGGCCAGGATCACTTCTATCTCGAAGGCCAGGTGTCGCTGGCAATCCCCGGCGAGGATGACGAGGTGATCGTCTATTGCTCTACCCAGGGGCCGAGCGAGACGCAGCATCTGGTCGCCCACACGCTCGGCGTGCCGAGCCACGCTGTGACTGTGGAAGTCCGCCGCATGGGGGGCGGCTTCGGCGGCAAGGAAACGCAGGCCAACCAGTGCGCGGCGATTGCCGCGATCGCCGCCAAGAAGCTGAAGCGCGCGGTCAAGATCCGCCTCGACCGTGACGAGGACATGACCGCTACTGGCAAACGGCACGATTTCGTCATCGACTATGAGGTCGGCTTCGACGACGAGGGCAATATTCTCGGCGTCGACTTCACCTATGCCTTGCGCTGCGGCTTCTCGGCCGACCTGTCCGGGCCGGTCGGCGATCGTGCGCTGTTCCACTGCGACAACGCCTATTTCTATCCGAACGTGCTGGCCAAATCGGCGCCGCTCTACACCAACACCGTCTCCAACACCGCCTTTCGCGGTTTCGGCGGCCCGCAAGGCATGGTCGGCGCCGAGCGGGTCATCGACGAGGTGGCTTTCGCTGTCGGCAAGGATCCGCTCGAGATCCGCAAGCTGAATTTCTACGACCCGATGGAGGCGATCGGCAGCCGCAACGTCACGCCCTATCACCAGAAGGTCGAGGATTGCATCATCCAGCGCATCGTCGCCGAACTCGAGGAAAGTGCCGGTTACGCGCGGCGCCGGCGCGAAATTTCGGCCTTCAACGCCAACAGCCGTTTCATCAAGCGCGGCCTGGCGCTGACGCCGGTGAAGTTCGGCATCTCCTTCACCAAGACAGAATCCAACCAGGCCGGCGCGCTGGTCCATGTCTACGCCGACGGTTCGGTGCACATGAACCATGGCGGCACCGAAATGGGCCAGGGCCTGCACCTCAAGGTGGCGCAGGTCGTTGCGGAAGAATTCCAGATCGACCTCGACCGGGTGAAGATCACCGCCACCACCACCGCCAAGGTGCCGAACACCGCGCCGACGGCGGCGTCCTCGGGCGCCGACCTCAACGGTATGGCGGCGCAGAACGCCGCCCGGCAGATTCGCCAGCGTCTGACCGACTTTGCCGCGGAAAAATACCAGGTTCCGGTCGACCAGGTGGTGTTCCTGCCCAATCGCGTTCGCATTGGCAACCAGGAGATCAGCTTCAACGATCTGGTCAAGCAGGCCTATATTGCGCGTGTTCAGCTTTCGGCCGCAGGGTTCTACAAGACGCCGAAAATCCATTGGGACCGTAGCAAGGGCCAGGGCCACGCCTTCTATTACTACGCCTATGGCGCGGCCTGCGCGGAAGTGTCGGTCGACACGCTGACTGGCGAATATGTCGTCGAGCGCGCCGACATCCTGCACGATTGCGGCCGTTCGTTGAACCGGGCCATCGACATCGGCCAGGTCGAAGGCGGGTTCATCCAAGGCATGGGCTGGCTGACGACGGAGGAATTGTGGTGGGATGACAAGGGCCGGCTGCGCACGCACGCGCCGTCGACCTACAAGATCCCGCTGGCGTCGGATCGCCCGAAGATTTTCAACGTGGCGCTGACCGACTGGTCGCAAGCCTATGAGCCGACCATCCATCGCTCCAAGGCGGTGGGCGAGCCGCCGCTGCCGCATGGCATGGCGGTCCTGCACGCGCTGTCCGACGCGGTTGCCAGCGTCGCTGACCATAAGATCTGCCCGCGTCTCGATGCGCCGGCAACGCCGGAGCGCGTGCTGATGGCGATCGAGCGGCTGAAGAACGAGGTCAAGACCGGCGAGTGAAGGCCCGGCAAACGTGCAATCCCAGCCGAAAACCCTATATTCCCTGTATTCCCTGTGCGGGAACGTGAGCCATGAACTCGAAAGTGCAAAGCCTGAAAGCCTTTCTCGGCGGCGCCGGCCGGCTTGCCCTGGTCGAGGTAGCCGGGACAAAAGGCTCGACGCCACGCGAGAAGGGCGCTTTCATGCTCGTCTCGCAAACGGCGATCTTTGGCACCATCGGCGGCGGCCAGCTTGAATATATGGCCATCGACAGGGCCAGGCAGATGCTCATCTCCCCCCTCGAGGGGGAGATGGCCGCGAAGCGGCCAGAGGGGGTCCTCGCAGGAGGCACCACCGCTACGTCGAGCACTGCTGCAACGACCCCCTCTGTCGGCTTCGCCGACATCTCCCCCTCAAGGGGGGAGAGAGGCCGCGCCGCGACGACCCCACCCGGCGGCTTCGCCGCCACCCTCCCCTCGAGGGGGAGGGGAACCCGCATCGAAGTCGACGAAGTCCGCGCTACGCTGGATGTGCCGCTGGGGCCGGAGATCGGCCAATGCTGCGGCGGGCGCGTGGAGGTGCTGATCCGGCTGGTCGATGCCGCACTCGCCGCCGAATTGGTGGCGGCCGCCGAAGCCGAGGAGGCGCATCTGCCGCATGTCTATATCTTCGGTGGCGGCCATGTCGGCCAGGCGCTGGCGTCGACGGTAGCGCTTCTTCCCGTACACGGCGTCGTCATCGAGACACGCGCCGAGGCGCTGGAAGGCATGCCGGAAACCGTGGAAACTCGGCTGACCCCGATGCCCGAGGCCGAGGTGCGCAACGCCCCGGCCGGCACCGCCTTCGCCATCCTCACCCATGACCATGCGCTCGATTTCCTGATCGTCGCCGAAGCGCTGAAACGCGACGACGCGGCCTATGTCGGCATGATCGGCTCGAAGACCAAGAAAGCCACATTCAGGAACTGGTTCCTGAAGTCGGCGGATGGCGCGGAGGCCGAATTCGCTCGCCTCGTCTCGCCGATCGGCGGCGATGCCGTCAAGGACAAGCGCCCGCCGGTCATCGCCGCACTCACCGCCGCCGAGATCATGACGGCGCTGGTCGTGCACGGGGCGGCCTTAAGTGCCGACCGTCCCCATGACAAGGTGATGGCGAGCTAAGCTTGCGCCGCGACTAAACCGGCTGTTTCAAGCCCAGATGCTGGCGCAGCGTGCGGCCCTCATAGTCCCCGCGAAACAGGCCGCGCCGCTGCAGCTCCGGCACGACGAGCGCGGCAAAGACATCGAGTTCGCCGGGGAAGTAAGACGGCATCACGTTGAAGCCGTCGGCCGCACCGCCTTCGAACCGCGCCTGCAATTCGTCGGCCACCTGCGCCGCCGTGCCGACGATACGCCAATGGCCGCGCGCGCCGGCGAAGTGACGGGCAAGCTGACGGATGGAGAGGCCGTCGCGGCGCGATTGCTCGACGACCAGGGCCTGCCGGCTTTTCATCCCCTCGCTTTCCGGCAGTTCGGGCAGCGGCCCGTCGATCGGATAGCGCCACAGATCGGAGATGCTGAGATAGCTGGACAGCAGCGCCACGCCGACGTCGTCGGGGATCAGCTCCTGCAATTCCTCATGTTTCTCGCGAGCTTCGGCCTCGGTTTCTGCCACCACGGGTGCTACGCCCGGCATGATCTTGATGTCGTCCGGCTCACGCCCATAGGCCGCCATGCGCCCCTTGAGGTCGTCATAAAAGGCCTTGGCTTCCTCGAAGGTCTGTGCCGCCGTGAACACGACGTCGGCGGTGCGGGCGGCAAGGTCGCGGCCGACATCCGAGGCGCCGGCCTGGACCATCACTGGCGCGCCCTGGGGCGAACGCGGCAGGTCGAGCGGATCGCGCACCGAAAAGCTCTGGCCATCGTGGTCGGAAGCCTTGCCTTGCCATAGCCTGGTGACCACTTCGGCGAACTCACGCGCCCGTTCATAGCGGTCGGCATGCGGCTTGAGGCCCGTCGAGCCGAAATTGGCGGCTTCGATTGGGCTGGCTGAGGTGACCAGGTTCCAGCCGGCCCGGCCGCCGCTCAGATGGTCGAGCGAAAGGAAGGTTCGCGCCAGGCCGTAGGGCTCGTTGTAGCTCGTCGATGCCGTCGAAACGAGACCGATGCGGCTGGTCTGGACGGCGAGCGCCGAAAGCAGGCTGATCGGCTCGAAGCCGATCGAACGGGACGTCTGGCTGGCGATGTTGACATTGGCCTCGCGCAGGCCGGCGGCATCCTCGCAGAAGATCATGTCGAACTTGGCCGCCTCGGCCGTGCGCGCCAATTGGATGTAATGGTCGATGTCGACGCCGGCCGTCACATGCGCCTTGGGGTGGCGCCAGGCGGCGATGTGATGGCCTGTCGCCCACAGAAAGGCGCCGAGCTTCATCTGGCGGGACGCGGTCATTGGTTACCTCCGCCGGCAAGTCCAAGATGCGAGCGCAAGGTTGTCCCACGATAGCCCCCTCGAACGAGGCCGCGCCGCCGCAACTTCGGCACGACACGATCGACGAGATCGTCGAGCGCCGGACCCCGCGCCGGCATCAGGATGTTGAACCCGTCGCAACTCCTTGACCGGAACCGTTCCTCCAGCCTGTCGGCGATGGTGTCAGGTCCATCACCGGCGGCGAGCGAGACATTCATCAGCACCCGCACGGCGTCCGGATCGCGCCCGGCCGCCATGACGCGGCGCTTCAGATCGTCAAAGCGTGCCTTCGCGCCTTCTGCCGGCCCGTCGTCCAGCAGAATGAGATCGGCGGTGCGGGCGGCGATATCCATGGCGGGCTCCGAAAGGCCGGACAGCACCAGCACCGGCATGTCCTGCGGCGAGCGCGCGACGTTCAGGGGTCCGCGCACCGAGAAGAACTCACCTTTGTGGTCGAGCAGATGCATTTTTTCGGGATCATGGAAGCGGCCGCCGCTCTTGTCGAACAGCAGCGCGTCCCCATCCCAACCCTGCCACAGGCCCTGCACGATGCAGATGAATTCCTCCGCACGGCGTCGAAAATCCTCGTCCGAAAATTCTTCGGGCTTGCTGAAGTTGGCGGCCTCGCGCGGGTTTTGTGTCAGCGATGCGTTCCAGCCGACACGGCCGTGGCTGACGATGTCGAGCGACGCGAAACGGCGCGCCAGATTGTAGGGCTGGTGGGCAACGGTCGAGGCCCTGGCGACCAGGCCGATCCTGCTGGTTGCAGTTGCCAGCGCCGCCAAGAGTGTCGTCGCCTCGAATGGGCTAATGGAAAGGGCGCTGCCAGGTCCGGAATCGGCAACGATAATCATGTCCAGGCCGACCTCTTCCGCCTTGCGGGCAAGGCCGGCAACAAGGCCGAAGTCCGCCGTTGGCATGGATGTAAGATCGAGGGAGATGGCGAGATGCATTGTCGTGGTGTTGGCCATCGGCTGCTCGTACCTCATCCAAGGGGCGGATTGCCCGGGTCAAACCGCGCAATGGACGAAGCTAAGTTCGTCCTCTGGCAAGGCAAGCTCTTCGGGTGGGCCAGTGGGCGGTCACTTGCCGGCCAGCTCTATTTCCCGGCGAGAATATCCTTGATCAGCCGCTGGCAGCGCTCCGCCATGAAGTCGAGCAGCAGCCGCACCTTCGGGTCTTGCAGTTTCTTGTGCGGATAGACGGCGGCGAATTGCACCGGCGTCGGCGGCGTGTTGGCGAGGATCACCTTCAGTCGCCGGTCGCGGATGAACGGTTCGACCTCGAAGCGCGGCTTGTTGATGATGCCGCGCCCGGACAATGCCCAGCCGGTCAGCACGTCGCCATCGTCGGTGTCGTAAGGCCCGTGCACCTCGAATTTCTGTGGCCCGGTCGGGGTCTGCAAGGTCCAGACATATTCGCGCGCGCCGGAATAGCGCAGCATCAGGCAGTCATGCTTGCGGCCGATCAGTTCCTGCGGCTCCGCCGGTTCGCCGCGCGCATCCAGATATTTGGGCGCGGCCACCAGCACGCGTTCGCAGTCCATGATGCCGCGCATCCGAAGGCTGGAATCTTCGATGATGCCCAACCGGAAGGCGACGTCGATGCCTTCCTTCATGATATCGACATTGTGGTCGGAGAGCCTGAGCCGCACCTCGATATCTGGATATTTGTCGTGGAAATCGGGAATGCCCGAAGCCACCAGCCGGCGCCCGAGGCCGAGCGGCGCCGTCACCTTGATGGTGCCGCGCGGCTGGCCGGAGAGCGCCGAGACGGCCGCCTCAGCTTCGGTGATCGCCTCCAGCACCTGCTTGGCGCCGGCATAAAACACCGTGCCGTGCTCGGTCGGCATCAACTGTCGTGTGGTGCGGTTGAACAGCCGCACGCCAAGATGCTTCTCCAATTCCTTGATGCGGTTGGAGGCGACCGCCGGCGAAATGCGCATGTCGCGCCCCGCCGCCGACAGATTGCCGAGTTCGACGACGCGGACGAAGACGGCGATGTTGTCGAGATAGGCCATGCGGTTCCGTGGCTTTCATGCGGCTGCGTATAGCCAACCTAGTATTTTCCATTTTTTTTTGAAAGTCATCGCACACCTCGCCTCTTTTCGTTTGCGCGCCACACCGTAAAGTCACCCAATCGGCAGGGACGACTTCAATGATGGATTTCGCGATTTTCTGGGACTGGCTGAGCTTCGCCGTGCGCTGGCTGCATGTCATCACCGCCATCGCCTGGATCGGCTCGTCATTCTATTTCGTCGCGCTCGATCTCGGGTTGCGCCAGCGTCCGGGCATGCCTGTCGGCGCCTTCGGCGAGGAATGGCAGGTGCATGGCGGCGGCTTTTACCACATCCAGAAATATCTGGTGGCGCCGGCCGAGATGCCGGAGCACCTGACCTGGTTCAAATGGGAATCCTACGCCACCTGGCTGTCCGGCTTCGCCATGCTTTGCGTGGTCTACTATGCCGGCGCGGACCTGTTCCTGATCGATCCCAATGTGCTGCCCATGTCGGTGCCTACAGGCATCCTGCTGTCGGTGGCAACGATCGGCGTCGGCTGGGTGGTCTATGATCTCCTGTGCCGCTCGCCGCTCGGCAAAAGCGACACCGGCCTGATGCTGGTTCTCTACTGCGTGCTGGTTTTCATCGCCTGGGGGCTGACGCACCTGTTCACCGGCCGCGCCGCTTTCCTGCATCTGGGCGCCATCACCGCGACGATCATGTCGGCCAACGTCTTCATCGTCATTATCCCCAACCAGAAGATCGTCGTCGCCGACCTCATCGCCGGCCGCAAGCCGGACCCCAAATATGGCAAGATCGCCAAGCAGCGCTCGCTTCACAACAACTACCTGACACTGCCTGTGCTGTTCCTGATGCTGTCGAACCATTATCCCCTGGCGTTCGGCACTCAATTCAACTGGGTCATCGCCTCGCTGGTGTTCATCATCGGCGTCTTGATCCGGCACTATTTCAACACCGTGCACAAGCGTGCCGGCAACCCGCACTGGACATGGCTCGGCGCCCTTGTCCTGTTCATGATCATCATCTGGCTGTCGACCGCGCCAAAGGTGCTGACCGGCGAACCGAAGGCTGCCGCCTCGGCGGAAGTCTATATCGCCTCCGCGCATTTCCCGGCCGTGCGCGACACCGTGCTCGGCCGTTGCTCGATGTGCCACGCGGCCGAACCTGTCTATGAAGGTATCTACCATGCGCCCAAGGGGGTAATGCTGGACACCGATGCCAACATCGCCAATCACGCCCGCGAGATCTATCTGCAGGCCGGCCGCAGCCACGCCATGCCGCCCGCCAATGTCAGCCAGATATCGGACAAGGAACGGGCGCTGCTGGTGGCCTGGTTCGAAGGCGCGGGGAAATAGGCATGAGCTCGACTCTTCTGCGCGGCCGCACGCTGTCCTTCGTGCGCTGGCCCGAAGCCATCGACGATCATTCCGCCTGGCGCTACGAGGAGGATGGCGGCCTGCTGATCCGCGACGGCAGGATCGTCGCTACCGGCGCCTATGCCGATGTCGAGAAACAAGCCGGTGAGGGGACAAACAAGATCGATCACCGGCCGCATCTGCTGCTGCCAGGCTTCATCGATACGCACGTGCATTTCCCGCAGATGCAGATCATCGCTTCCTACGGCGCCGAATTGCTCGATTGGCTGAACACCTACACCTTCCCGGAAGAGACGAAATTCGCCAACGCGCAGCATGGCCGCCGCATCGCGCGGCTGTTCCTTGACGAGACGGTGCGCCACGGCACGACTACGGTGGTCGCCTACTGCTCGGTGCACAAGGCCTCCGCCGAGGCCTTCTTCGCCGAGTCCCATGCGCGCGGCATGCTCAACATCGCCGGCAAGGTGATGATGGACCGCAACGCCCCCGAGGGCGTGCTCGATACGCCGCAATCAGGCTATGACGACAGCAAGGCGCTGATCGCGGAATGGCACGGCAAGGGCCGCCAGCACTATGCCATCACCCCGCGCTTCGCCATCACCTCCTCGCCGGAGCAGATGGAGATGGCCGGCGCACTCTGCCGCGAGCATCCCGGCCTGCACATGCAGACGCATCTGTCGGAAAATCATGCCGAGATCGCGTTCACGCAACAACTGTACCCCTGGTCGCGCGACTACACCGACGTCTACGAACACTATGGATTGCTGGGCAAAAAGAGCCTGTTCGGCCACTGCATCCATCTCGGGGAACGTGAGGCCGATGCGCTTTCCGACAGCGGTTCGGTGGCGGTGTTCTGTCCGACCTCGAACCTGTTCCTCGGCTCCGGCCTGTTCGACTATCAGCGCTATCGCCATCGCGAGAAACCGTTGCGGATCGCGGCGGCCACCGATGTCGGCGGCGGCACCAACTATTCCATGCTGCGCACCATGGACGAAGGCTACAAGGTGATCGCGCTGAACGGCGAGAAGCTGAACCCGTTCCAGTCCTTCTGGCAGATCACGCGAGGCAATGCCGAGGCGCTGTCGATGGTGGAAAAGATCGGCACGCTGGGTGAAGGCACCGATGCCGACATCGTCGTGCTGGATGCCAGGGCAACACCCGCGATGCGGCTCAGGATGGAAACGGTCGAGACGCTGGCGCAGGAATTGTTTCTGCTGCAGACGCTGGGTGACGACCGCACGGTGCGCGAGGTCTATGTCGCGGGGCGGCCCGCCAAGAGTGACATAGCGAATTAGAGCGGTACGGTGCGTTCCTTGCTTGACCCGGCGGCAGCCATCGGTCAAAGCGTGCGGCGAAGTTGACAGGGGAACGACATGGCCGTTGCTGACGACATCGCTCTGATCAAGAGACAGGAAGAAACCCTTGTCTTTGCCGCCTTCGATGAAGCCGTTGCCTTCACGATCGGCTCGGTCATCCGGGACCGCGCAATCGCCGAAAACCTGCCCATCATCGTCGACATCAGGCTGTGGGACCGGCCGCTCTTCTACGCGGCAATGCCCGGGTCCAACGCCTCCAATCCCGACTGGGCGCGGCGCAAGATCAATGTCGTCAAGCGGTTCCTGCGAAGCACCTACCGCATGGTGCTGGAACAGCAGCGCCCGGACCGCACCTTCAAGGTCGGCGAGGGGCTGGACATCTCGGACTACGTGCTGGCAGGCGGCGGCTTTCCGGTCACCGTCAAGGGCGCTGGCGTCATCGGCGTGATCGCCGTGTCCGGACTGCCGGAGCGCGAGGATCATGGCGTGGTGGTCGACACGCTGTGCGAATATTTGAAGATAAATCAAAGCAAACTGGCATTGCCGCCGGAATCAAATTCGTGACATCGGCGCCGCCCCTCATCCGCCTGCCGGCACCTTCTCCCCGTATAGGGACGGGGAGAAGGGCGCTGATCGCGACGCCAGCGACCCCCTCTCCCCGTTCTTCACGGGGAGAGGGTAAGGGTGAGGGGCAGCGCCAACTTTTCAAAAGTTCGCAAACCGCACATGGCGGCCAGATATGACCGTGCTCGACCCCAAACCCTTCCTCATCTCGATCTTCAACGCCGCCGTCGCAGCCGCCGATCCGGAGCGGACCATCAGGGATCATTTGCCGGAGAAGCCCAAGGGCCGCACCATCGTCATCGGCGCCGGAAAGGGCTCGGCGCAGATGGCGGCTGCTTTCGAGAAGGTCTGGGACGGGCCGATCGAAGGGCTGGTCGTCACCCGCTACGGCTATGGCGCCAAATGCGAGCGCATCGAGATCATCGAGGCGGCGCATCCCGTGCCGGATGCCGCTGGCCTCGAAGCCTCCCGGCGCTTGCTCGCAAAAGTCCACGGCCTCACGGCGGACGATCTGGTCGTGGCGCTGATTTCCGGCGGCGGCTCGGCACTGCTGCCGTCTCCGGCCGAGGGCTTGACACTGGCCGATGAGATCGCCGTCAACGAGGCGCTGCTCGCTTCCGGGGCGCCGATCGCGGCGATGAACACCATCCGCAAGCATCTCTCCACCATCAAGGGTGGCCGGCTGGCCGCAGCCGCCTGGCCGGCCAAGGTGGTGTCGCTGGTTGTCTCCGACATTCCCGGTGACAATCCAGCACTTGTCGCATCGGGGCCGACCGTGCCGGACATCGGCAGCCGCGAAGACGCGCTGGCATCGATCTCTGCCTACGGCATGAACCTGCCGGAGGCGGTGATCGCGCACATCAAGTCGCCGGCGGCCGACGCGCCAAATCCCGATGATCAGCGCTTTTCGCGCAATGAGGTGCATCTGATCGCTTCGGCCGGCGTCTCGCTGGAAGCCGCGGCGGCGGAAGCCAGGTGCCAGGGCGTCGAGGCCTTCATCCTCTCCGATGCCATCGAGGGCGAAGCGCGTGAGGTCGGCGGTGTTCATGCGGCCATCGCGCGCGAAGTGGCGACGCGCGACCGGCCGTTTCGAAAGCCGGTACTGATCCTGTCGGGCGGCGAAACCACCGTGACATTGCGGGCAAAGGGCAAGGGCGGCCGCAACTCGGAATTCCTGCTCGCCTTCGCCCTCGGCATCAACGGCGTGGCAGGCATTCATGCGCTGGCCGCCGACACGGACGGCATCGATGGCTCGGAAAATAATGCCGGCGCTTTCGCCGACGGCTCGACCGTATCACGCATGCGCGCGGCCGGCGTCGACGCCAAGGCGATGCTGGCCGGAAACAATGCCTGGACGGCCTTCAACGCCGTCGGCGATCTTTTCGCGCCCGGCCCAACCGGCACGAACGTCAATGATTTGAGGGCGATCCTCGTCCGGTAGCGTGCGTCGCACTGAAACAAGCGTGAGCGCTGCCCCTCATCCGCCTGCCGGTGTCCAGCCGATAGATGGGTAACACTTTGAACCGGATACATAGGTAACAGTTTTCTCCCTCATGATGAGTTCGCCGCAGCGCCAAGCGGTCGGGGTGGCGCGGCGCTGCGGCGAACCAGTTTCATGGTCTTTTCGTCGATGAGGCCGAGCGGATGGGCATAGAAGCGCATCGCCCATTCGCCATTCTCAGTCTCCTCGATGGCGATCGGCTCGCCGGCCAAGGTGACCGAGACATAGATTTCGGCACCCCGCCATTTGACGGCGCCGTTCTGGCGCACACCGCGCACCGCCGCTTCGGCCGGATAGTTGGGCTCGGCGGTCGTCTTCGGCATCGGACGGGTCGAGGGGCGGTAATGCTGTGCCGGGGTGTCCATGGCCAATGCTTCGTGCGGGCGTTCCTCATTATAGCTGTGCCGGAAGGCCTCGAAGGCCTGGGCTTGTGCCTGCCTGTCGGCCTCCGGTGCGTTGGCCATCGGCAGCATGGTCAGATGGAAACGCTCATGGCGCCCGTTCTGCTGCGGCTTGCCTGGCTGGATGCGCTCCAGGGCGATGCCAAGCTTGATGAAGCGCACCGCAAGCGGCGTCAGTCCGGTGACGCCAGCCGACGCAAATGGAGAGCCGTTGTCGCTTCTGAACCGATCCGACAGGCCGTTCTCCTCAAACAGCCGCTCAAACACCGGCCAGGCCTCCTCTTCGGCTGTCGAGCCCGTCGCCGCCAGCGCCAACAGGTAACGGCTCAAGCCATCCATCACCGTCAAGGGCTCGCAACGCCACCCGTCTCGGGTCCGGAACCAGCCTTTGTGGTCTCCCGTCCACACCGCATTTGGCTGCGCAGGCTCCGGCCATGGGCCGTTGCCCGCCGCCTTCCAGCGCCTGCGTCGCCGCCCGACAAGACCATGCCGCTTCAGGATCTCGCCGGCCGTCGAAGCCGCCGGCCAGCCGCAGCTTGGTTCGGCTCGCTCGAGCCTGGCCAGAATCTTCTTCGGCCCCCATAGCGGATGCGCCTCCTTCGCCGCCACGATCCGCTCCACCAGCTCCGATGCCGTCGCCCGGCCGTGTTTGAGCGGGGCTCGCGGCAAATCATGCAAGCCTTCCGGCCCAAGCTCCCGGTAGCGTCCAAGCCACTTGTAGCTGGTCTTGCGAGAGATATCGAAGGCCGCACAAAGCTGCGTCATCGTCTCCTCGCCACTAAGGCACTCCCCAACAAATCGAAGCCGCTCATCCATGAGCCCAATCTCTCGCCAAACCATCGCCGGTCCTCCCGGCGGACAAGAAAACTGTCACCCATGCAATCGGTCTATTCTGTTACCTATCTATCCGGTTCGGACAGCAGCGTCTTTCTCCCCGTCCCTATACGGGGAGAAATGCCCGACAGGGCAATGAGGTGCGGCGCCGACCATCATCAGGCAGCCATCAGCTTCTTCACCTGCTTCATATCCTTCAGAAACCGTTCGCGCTCGGCTTCCTTGTCGGCTGGCTCATGGATGCGCAGGATGAAGGAAGGGTGGATGGTGATGAAGACGCGCAAGCCATCTTCTCGCTCGATCACCTGGCCGCGCATCTTGGTCACCGGGATCGCCTTGCCCAGCAGCGACAATGCCGCCGTGGCACCGAGCGCCACGGCGAGGTTTGGCTTGATGAGCGCGAACTCCCTGTCGAGCCACCAGCGGCAGGCCTGGACTTCGCCGGCATTGGGCTTTGAGTGGATGCGCCGCTTGCCGCGCGGTTCGAACTTGAAGTGCTTGACCGCGTTGGTGACATAGACCTTCAGGCGGTCGACGCCCGCGTCGTCCAGGATGGCGTCGAACACCTTGCCGGCGGGGCCTACGAAAGGCTTGCCGGTGAGGTCCTCCTGGTCGCCGGGCTGTTCGCCGACGAACACCACTTTGGCGTTGTCGGGCCCTTCGCCGAACACGGTCTGTGTCGCATCGCGCCACAAGGGACAGCGGCGACAACTCTTCGCGACTTCGCCCAACTCGGAGATGGTGCTCGCACCATCGTCCTCAGACTCTTCGGCCGGCTGGCGTTTTGGCCAATGCTTCGCCTGCACCTTGGCGTGATGCGGCGCGGGCGTTGTCGGCATCCTGGCGATCATGGCTATAGCGGCCTTGTCCGCTCCTGCGATTAGATCTGGAATGAGCGAAGCCTCTGGAAGGTTCCGCCAATATTTTTCGGCATCTCCTTCTGCATTGCCTTCACCGTCAGCCGCGCCGGATTGAAGATGTTCTCGAATAGGTGCGCCACAGCGCCTCGATATCATCCTGTGCCGGCGCGCACCCTTGGCGGCGCCCGGCCCGATCGCCAGCTTTTCACGGATGGTGAGAGCACAATCCGTTCACGATCTAATTCGTCGCTACGCTACCTCTTTTGAGGCAGGCGGCGAAAAAGTGATCGCCGCCCATCGTCAGGTCGTCACACCTCGTGCAGGTAGAGATGATAATCCAGCTCGCTGACCGTGCGCGCCACGCGCAGGTACTCCGACTGCTTGATCGCCACGAAGGTGCGGTGCAGGTCTTCGCCAAGCGCCCCTTTCAGGAAGCTGGACGCCTTGGCGGCTTCAATGGCGGCTCGCCAGTCGGCCGGCATGCTCGTGCGCGTCACCTCCGCTTCATAGCCATTGCCGGTGGTCTCAGGGCCGGGGTCGAGCGCTTCGTCGAGACCCTTGATGATGCCGGCCAGCACCGTCGCTGCGATCAGATAGGGATTGGCGTCGACGCCCGACGGGCGATGCTCGATGCGCCGGTTCCTGGCGTCGCCCGCTGGCACGCGTAGCGCCACCGAGCGGTTGTTGACGCCCCAGGTGGGCGCCACCGGCGCATAGGATTGCGAGACGAAGCGGCGCCAGGAATTGGCGTGCGGCGCGAACACCAGCATCGATTCCGCCATGGTCTGGATCAGGCCTCCGAGACCGCGCAGCAGCGGCAACGACCAGGTTTCGCCGGGGCTTTCCGAAAAGACGTTCTTGCCGTCCTTGTCCTGCAGCGAGACATGGAAATGCATGCCGGAGCCTGCATATTTCTCGATCGGCTTGGCCATGAAGCAGGCGGTGACGCCATGCCGGCGCGCCTGGGCCCGCACCAGCCGCTTCAGCATGACAAGGTCGTCGGCGGCCCGCATCACATCCTTGCGGTAGTTCAGCGTCAACTCGTACTGGCCTGGCGCATACTCGGAGATCACCGTCTCGGCGGGGATGCCTTGCGCCTTGGCGGCGGCATAGATGTCGGAGAACAGCGGCTCCATGCCGTGCAGATGGTCGACCGAATAGACCTCCGTCTTGCCCGAAACGCGGCCGTCCAGCACCGCGCGTGCCGGCTGGACTTTCCCGTCGGCGTCGCGCTCATTGGCGAGAAGAAAAAATTCCAGCTCAAAGGCACCGGCGGGATAGAGCCCCTTCGAGGCCAATATGTCGACCTGCCGGGCCAGCGCCAGGCGCGGGTCCGACGACATTGGCTGGCCGTCGAGATGATACATCGCCATCAGCACCTGGCCGCGCGGTGGGCTGGTGCCATGGAGCGGCACCAGCGTGCCGGGAATCGGCCATGCCCTGAGATCGCCGTCGCCGGTCGTCCAGATCAGCCCGGTCTCGTGCACATCCTCGCCGGTGATGTCCAGCCCAAGGATCGAGATCGGCATGTGCCGGCCGCCCTCGAAGATGCTTTTCAGCTCGTGCCGGCGCACGATCTTGCCGCGGCCGACGCCATTGGCGTCGGTCAGCACGATGTCGAAGGCCTCGATCTCGGGGTGGGCGTCGAGAAAGGCTTGCGCCTCGGTGGGCGAGGAGCCCGAAGGTGAAATCATGATGGCACTCGGGTTTGGCTGGGCCGCTTGTCTCATGCCGCAAGCTTTGCCGCAACCGCGCTGAAGGCGGCGATCAGCCGGTCCACCTGCGCGGCGCGGGTTGCCGGCGAGATCAGCATCATGTTGTGGAACGGCGCGATCAGCACGCCGCGATTGACCAGCGCCACATGGATGGCGGCCTCCAGTTCCGGCGCATGCGCGGTCTCCGCCTCGGCGCCGTTGCGCAACGGCCCGGGGGCGCAGATGAACTCGACGCGGGCGCCGATACGGGCGACATGCCATGGCAGATTGTAGCGGTCGATCACCCCGGTCAGTCCGGCATCGAGCCGCCGCGCCAGATGATCCATGCGGTCATAATTCTCCTGCGTCATCACCTCTTCGAGCGTGGCGCGCATCGTGGCGAACTGCAGCGGATTGGCCGACAGCGTCGTGCCCATCCCGGAATAGCCGGGCTCCTTCGTCCTGTTGTAATCGGCATAGCGCGAGGCGACCTCGTCGCTCATGCCCCACACGCTTGCCGGCACACCGCCGGCGATCGGTTTGCCCAGCACGAAGAAGTCCGGTTCCAGTCCGTATTTCCCGGTGTAGCCACCGGGGCCGGTCGAGATCGTGTGCGTCTCGTCAATCAGGAGCAGCGTGCCGGCTGCGTGGGTCAGTTTGCGCAGCGCGTCATGAAAGCCCGGATCGGCCAGCACCATGCAGGAATTGGTCAGCACCGGCTCGGCGATGACGCAGGCCACATCCTTGTCCTTGAGCGCGGCTTCAAGCGCGGCGACGTCGTTGAACTCGATGACCTTGGCCGTGCGGGTCAGGTCGCGGAACTCGCCCGCCAGCCCGGGCCGGTTGACCGGCTTGCCGTCGATCAGCCGCACCATCGTCTCGTCGACCGAGCCGTGATAGCAGCCGTTGAAGACCAGGACCTTCTCCCGCCCGGTGACGGCGCGGGCAACGCGCAGCGCGAAGCGGTTGGCGTCGGTCGCGGTGGTCGCGATCTGCCAGAATGGCAGGCCGAAACGCTGCTGCAGCAGCGGCCCGATGGCGAGCGCGTCCTCGGAAGGCAGCATATAGGTCAGGCCACGACCGGCCTGACGGCGGATGGCGCGCGCCACCGGCGGCGGCGAATGGCCGAACATCGAACCGGTGTCGCCAAGGCAGAAATCGTCAAGTCTGTTGCCGTCTATGTCGGTGATCGTAGCGCCCCTGGCACTGTCGACCAGGATCGGAAACGGCGTCGGCCAGTCGTTCATCCAGTGCATCGGCACGCCACCGAAGAAGCCCGGCAGGCCGTTGCCGGCCTTGGCGTGCGATTTCGGCCGGGCCTTGCGGAAGGCCTCGGCCTCGCTGTCGCGCAGTTCGGCGATGCGGTCACGGCCGATGCCACCGATGGATGTCTTCGAACTGTCGCTGCTGTGCATGAAACCCCCTCTGATAGGTTCCTCTTAGCCAATCAACCTCCGCGGCCGCAATTGGCCGCGCGTCTGTTCTGCATTGGCTCAGCAGTAGGGCAGTAGGGCAGTAGGGCAGTAGGGCAGTAGGGCAGTAGGGCAGTAGGGCAGTAGGGCAGTAGGGCAGTAGGGAGGCAGTTTCCCGGCCAGGCCCTATTGCCTTATTCCCTCAGGCCGTGATGTCGATGACGCCGCAGTCGCCGGCCGCGCTGCCGAAGGCGACGCGGCGTTCTTCCTTGTCCCACATCATCGAGGTGATGGCGCCCTTGCCCGGCCGCCGCAGCAGCACTTCCTTGGCGTCGGCGAAGCGCACCGCCATGACCATGCCGTCATCGTAGCCGATAGCCGCGACGTCCTGACTCGGGTGGCAGGCCACACAAGTCACCATGGCGTTGCCGCGCGTGCCGAGCTCCAGCGGCGCCTTGCCCATCGGCCCGTCCTTACCGGAAAACGGCCAGACGATCGCCGCCGGCGCACCGGAACTCGCCAGCCATTTGCCCTTCACGCTCCATGAAAGGCTTTTGACCTTGCCGGGATAGCCGCTCATGCGCATGTGCTTGCCGTCGGCCAGCTTCCAGCCATGCAAGGCGTTTTCCTGCATGGTCGTAACCAGAAAGGCGCCGTCGGGCGAGAAGGTGATGCCGGTATGGGCGCCGGCCCATTCAAGCTCGACCGGCTTGCCCTCGGCGGCTGGGAAATGCAGCGTCGCACCATTGTAGCGGGCGACACCGAAGCGCATGCCTTTGGGCGAGAACGCCAGCCCCTCGACGGAACGCGGATGGGCGAACTCCCTGGTCTTGCCGTCGGCAAAGCGCACGAAGGCGGTCTTGCCCGAGGCATAGGCGATGGTGCCTTGCGGCCCGGCGGCGACGCTGGTGATCCACTTCTTGCCGGCGCTCGCCAATTCGGTCACTTCGCCGCCGGTCTTCACGGCGAACGCCTTGCCGTCCTCGCCGCCGGTAATCAGCCGGTCATTGGCCGCGTCATGGAAGGCGCTGAGCAATCCGTCATTGGTCTGGACGGTCTGGTGGCCGTTGTCGAGCCGATGAATGGCGCCATCGGCCAGCGCAAAATGCGGCACATCGCCGAGAAAGAGGGCGGCGACGCAATGGCCTTCGAGATCAAGCGGGGCGACGGTTGGCATGATTATCTTTGTTCAGCGGGATGAGATTACAGAGGCGGCTTACTCGACGTTTGCGGTTCGGGCAACCAGGAGGCTCGCCAAGGGGTCATCAAAGCAATCCCTTGGCGCGCAGGCCGGACGCGAACGTTGCCAAGGGCATCACCAAGGTCAATTCCCGCCCTTGCACGCGCTCGGCTCCATAGCTGGCGTACCACCTCGCGGCCCGCTCGTTCTTGGCATCAATGATGAGCAGGATGCCGCCACCCTCGCCGGCGAGCCGCAGGCAGCGCAACGCGGCGGCGGCAAGCAGTTGACCTCCAAGCCCATGACCGGCAACGGTGCGGTCGGTTGCAAGCCGGGCAAGCTTGAAACCGGAAACCTCATGTCGCGCAAGGCCCTTCGTCATTGTTTCGGGCACGGTTTCATGAGCCACGGCAGACGGCGCGATGGTATAGAAACCGAGGATACGCTCCGAAGCTGTGTCATCGATCGCACAGAAAGTCTTGGCTGCATTCTGATCGTGGCTCTGTCGCGCGAACCTTCGCAGGAAGTCGTTCATTTGCCTGTCGCCGCAATCGAAAGACGGCCGATCGTGTCCTTTCGCGATCGGCTCCTCGTGCCAAGGCGGAAGCGTCACAGTGTATCCGGCAAAGTGGCGATCGCGGCCCGGAGCTTGGCGTTGGGTTTTGGCGGGTGTTCCAACAGGTTAAGGATGCGCGTGAAATCGCGGCCGGATACCGTCGTCACCTCGGCGGCTTCGATTACGGCTTGCGCTTCGGGCACGATCTTGTCGAGGATGAAATCGGTCATGTCCTTGTGCGACAGTGCCGCGGCACGGGCGATCATCGCCTTTTGCGCTGGAGGAATGCGGATTTGGAAGCGCTCGCTTTTGTTGTCGGCTGATCTAGGCATAGATATTTTCCCAGTGTCGATGTACACATACTATGTGTACATCGTGAGATATTCAACCCGCTAAGGCGCCGTGAGGCCAGGTCTACGCCTGGCAGGCGTCAAAGCTCTTCTTCAGCCGCTCGGCATCGAGCTCGCGGCCGATGAACACCAGCCGGCTCTCATGCTTTTCGCCGTCCTTCCAGGCGCGCTGGTGGTCGCCCTCGATGATCATGTGCACGCCCTGGATGACGTAACGCTCATCATCCCCCTTGAGCGCGATGATGCCTTTCAGACGCAGGATGTTCGGACCCTCCATCTGGGTGATCTTCTCGATCCAGGGGAAGAACTTCTTCGGATCCATCTCGCCGCCGCGCAGCGACACCGACTTCACCGTCACGTCATGGATGTCGGAGGGGTGTGCGTGGTCATGGTGATGATCGTGATCGTGCCCATCATGATCATGATCATGGTGATCGTGGTCGTGATGATCATGGTCATGATGATCGTGATCGTCATGCGCCTCGAGGAAATGCGGATCATTCTCCAGCGCCCTGGAAAGGTCGAAGGCGCCGCGGTCGAGAACCTCCGACAGGGCAACGCCGGCGCGCGTCGTGCGGTGGATCCTCGCCGCCGGATTGATGGCGCGGATCGTCGCCTCGACCTTGGCGAGTTCTTCGGGGGTGACAAGGTCGGTCTTGTTGAGCACGACGACGTCGGCAAAGGCGATCTGGTCCTCGGCTTCCTTGGAATCCTTGAGCCTGAGCGGCAGATGCTTGGCGTCGACCAGCGCCACCACCGCGTCCAGCTTGGTCTTGGAGCGCACGTCATCATCCATGAAGAAGGTCTGCGCCACCGGCACCGGATCGGCGAGGCCAGTGGTCTCGACCACGATGGCGTCGAAGCGGCCAGGCCGGCGCATCAGGCCTTCGACGACGCGGATCAGGTCGCCGCGCACCGTGCAGCAGACGCAGCCATTGTTCATCTCGTAGATTTCTTCGTCCGACTCCACGATGAGGTCGTTGTCGATGCCGATCTCGCCAAATTCATTGACAATGACCGCGTAACGCTTGCCGTGGTTTTCCGATAGGATGCGATTGAGCAGCGTCGTCTTGCCGGCGCCGAGATAGCCGGTGAGAACGGTTACGGGAATCTGCGTCTGTGCGTCGCTCATGGCTTGCCTCGAAGTGACTGGGCCCTGGAAATCCAGGCCGAATAAAGGGATTGTCGGTTCCATATAGGATGTGTGCCGGGCTTTTGCACGGGGCAAACCAATGGGCCAAAGCGGCCGGCCGGGATTGTCCTGTGGTGATGGCGGCGGAAAGTGTCGCCGCTTCTGCGGCTGGACGGCAAAGAGGGCATCTTGGCAGGAGTCGCCGATCGTCGCGGCGGCCGCCGTCCTCGTCCTCGTCCTCGTCGCGGTGGATCCGAGGCTCCGGAAACTCGTTTGTCATCTAACTGAAATAAACATCTGGCATTAGCCACGGCGGACACCGCAATGCTTGCCGGCAAAGCTGTTTGGGGCGCCGGAATCTTTTTCGATCGTCGATTGCCAACCGGCCGGCTGCGTCTATGCTATGCGCACCGGTACGGCCGAAGAGGGATGACCATGGCCAAGGCGGACAAGACTGCAACAATGAGCCGGCTGCATTCGGCGGCAAGGCTGGCAAGAACGGCACTTGCGGCGCGGCTTTTGGCGCATGGCTTCTATGCCGGCCAGGATCAGATCATGCTGGCGCTCGACCGCGAGGACGGCCAGACGCCGGGCAACCTCGCCGGTCGCCTCGGCGTGCGCCCGCCCACCATCACCAAGACCATCAACCGGCTGCAGGCCCAGGGCTTTCTGGAAAAGCGCGCCTCCGAGTCCGATGCCCGCCAGGCGCATATCTTCCTCACCGATACCGGCCGCGAAACCATTCGCGCCATCGAGAAGTCGGTGAAGAAGACCGAAAAGCAGGCGCTGAAGGGCCTCGACAAGAAGGACCAGAAGTCGCTGTTCAAGCTGCTTGCCCGCATAGAGGCCAATCTCTCCAACGCGGAATTGGTCTTGATCGACGACGACGCCGAGTCGGACGACTGATCGCCTGATTGCAACGGTCAGGCAGCTGCCGGGCCTTCCCGGATCAGCGACGACCAGCGTCCCGGCGTCATGCCGAACGCCTTTTTGAAGTGCCTGTTGAGGTGGCTCTGGTCGGTGAAGCCCGCTTCGACCGCGATCTGCGCCAGCGGTTCACCGGCGGCGATCATCCGCCGCGCGCGCTGGAGCCGGCGCATCACCAGGAAACGATGCGGGCTGGTCGAGAAGGCGGTGCGGAAATGCCTCGATAGGGCATAGCGGTCGAGCCCGGTGACAGCTTCCAGTTCGCCGGAGGTCACGGGGCGAGTGGCGTTCTCCCTGAGATAGTCGCGCGCCAGCGCTGCAGCCCGCCACGCCGTTCTGGCCATCGGCTTAGCCGGCTGGCCGGCATGGCGCGACAGGCTGTGCATCAGCTGTGCAAGGAAATCGTCAACGAACAACTCGTCGAGTTCCTGCTGCAACGGCCCCAGCGCCGAAAGCAGCGTCGCGCAGAAGGCATCGTCCCTCACCACTGCATCCCTGACGAAGGGCAGGGATAGCCCGCCAAGGCAATCAAGCATCAGCGACGGTTCCAGATAGAGCATCCTGTAGCGCAACCCGTCCTCGGTGCCGGCACCGCCATCATGCAATTCGTCGGGATGCAGCACGATGATCTGGCCGGGCAGGCTTAGCCGCGTCACACCGCGATAGCGAAAGGTCTGCACACCCTGCAGCGTCACCCCGATAGCGTAAGTGTCGTGACGGTGCAGATCGAAGGCGCTGCCGTGAAACCGTGCCTCGATCCGCTCCATGCCGGCAGGGTCGGGAGCGGAGATGATGCAGTTTTCGGCCGCGCCGGCGCACAAACGTCCAAGACCCTCGAAGGCCTGGCGGTCTAGTTCGAACGACATCGTCTCCTTCAGCCTCGCAATCGGGGCCTAATTCTCGAATGGTCCATTTTCTCATGTTCGATACGAAGTTTGCAATCGTCCTGCGGGAAGACTTGCCTGTCTGGCAAAAACTCAACGTCACCGCCTTCCTGACCAGCGGCGTCGTCGCGCAGTTTCCAGACATTATCGGCGAGCCTTATCGCGACCGCGCCGGCAATCTCTACAATCCTCTGTCGATCCAGCCGGTCATCGTGCTGTCGGCCGATCAGGCGACGCTCGCCACGATCCACCGGCGTGCGCTGGAGCGCGGCGTGACCACCTCGCTCTATGTCGAGGAGATGTTCTCGACCGGCTTCGACGCTGCCAACCGCGCCGTCTTCTCCGAATTCGCGCCCGAGGACGCCAAGGTGGTGGGCATCGCATTGCGCGCCGAGAAGAAGATCGCCGACAAGATCACCAAGGGCGCCCGCATGCACGCATAGAGTAAAACTCAATCGGCGCCCGCCGCAGCACGATCAGCGGCCAAACCCTTGCCGCTCTCGAAACAATAGACTTGCAGTTCCTTTTGCAAAGCCCAGTTTGTTGTAGAAGGGGATGAGGGCGTCGGGGCAGTAAAGTTCGAAACTGCGCACTTCGGTCAATGTTTTGTGACCGATGATCCGATTGATGATTGCCTGCCCAAGCTGCTGTCCGCGAAAATCAGAATGCACGATCACATCGAAAATCATCGCCTTGAACGTGTAGTCCGTCAGCACGCGGGCGAATCCAATCAACTGGTCACCATCCGAACAAACGCCGACTGCTAAATCGGAATGCTCAACCATCCTGATGACATCTTCAAACTGTCGTCCGTTCGTCCACCATTCCCTGCTGTAGAGGTCATATAATTGACGCTGACGCTCGCCCTGGAACGTCTCAATCCATCGATCCGGCACATCTTCCTCCCGCTCCCTGGATCGGCCTACCAAACAGGAATGGATTCGAATTGAAAAGACTGTCGGGTGAAGTTGGATCGTCGACGTGATGTAGGACGAAGGCTGAGCCTGCTGAGCTGTCTTGTTATGCCAGCCGCTTTTGGCTTGCCGGCAGGCGACAATTCCCGCAAAAGGTGGGGTTCCAGCCCAGCTTTTCCCCCGGCCTGCAAGTGAGTGCTCCCCAAAGATATGTCGAAAGCGCGACGCCGCCGGTGGCGATCCTGTGCATGCTTGCGACCTACGTCTTCTTCACCTTCCTCGACACAAGCAGCAAATATCTCGTCCTCGCCGGCGTTTCCGCGCTGATCGTTGCCTGGGTGCGCTTTGCCGTGCATGTCGTGCTTGTCGGCGCGCTGCTGCGCGGCTGGCGCGAGCCGGTGCGGTTTCGCCCGGTCAACCTGCCGGCGCATGTGCTGCGCGGTGTCTTCCTGTTCGGCTCGACCATGTGCAACATCCTGGCCCTGCGCTCCCTGCAACTGGCCGAGACGACGTCGATTTATTTCTTCGGACCGATGGTAATCACCGCACTTGCCGGTCCGCTGCTCGGCGAATGGGCCGGCTGGCGGCGCTGGCTGGCCATCCTGACTGCCTTCGCCGGGGTTCTGATCATCACGAGGCCGGGTGTCGGCGTTTTCGGCATCGGGCATCTCTTCGCGCTGGGCTCGATGCTGTCCAACAGCTTCTATGTCATCATGACGCGCCGCATGTCGGCCACCGAAACGCCGGAAAGCCTGATCCTGTTCTCGGCACTGGCGCCGGCCGTGCTGCTTTTGCCCATGCTGCCGTTTTCATTCTCGCTGCCGCATGATGGCTGGCACTGGTTCGTGCTGCTCATGCTCGGCGTTTTCGGCGGTGTCGGGCACTGGCTGCTGGTGCAGGCCTATCGGTTGGCGACGACCACGGCGCTGGCGCCTTATCCCTATTCGCAGATGGTGTGGATGATCCTCTCCGGCTGGATCGTCTTCAAGCAGTTCCCCGATCGCTGGACACTGGTCGGCGCCGCCATCATCGTCGCCAGCGGCCTCTACATCGTCCACCGCGAGCACCGGCTCCGGCTGCAGAGCCGAGCGGTCTCCGATGTCGAAGCCGAAGCGCTGGCAAAAAAACTTTGATTTGCCCCCAATCGATGGCATAAGGCCGCCTTTAAACTGTTTAATGCATGTTGCCCAAAGGTGGGAACCGGTTCCGGGACAACCACATGCATAGGGACTGAAGCCGGTCGGGGAGCACAGGTCACTGGCACAGAAGATCAAGCTTTCGACGATCGCGGATGCGCTCGGCGTGTCCACCGCCACGGTGTCATTGGCACTGCGCGACAGCCCGCTGGTTGCCGGCAGCACGCGCGATCGCATCAAGGAACATGCGCGCGCCATCGGCTATATCTACAACCGCCGCGCCGCCAGCCTTCGCACCTCGCGCTCGGGCATTGTCGGCGTCGTCGTCCACGACATCATGAACCCGTTCTTCGCCGAAATCCTGCGCTCGATCGAAAGCGAGCTCGACCGCAGCCGGCAGACCTTCATCCTGTCCAACCACTACGACCAGCTCGAGAAGCAACGCACCTTCATCGACACGCTGCTGCAGCTCGGCGCCGACGGCGTCATCATGTCGCCGGCCATCGGCACGCCAGCTTCCGATATCCTGATGGCCGAGGAGAACGGTCTGCCGGCGGTGCTGATCGCCCGCACGGTCGAGGGAGCCGACGTGCCGGTGTTTCGCGGCGACGATGCCTACGGCACCGGCCTTGCCACCAACCATTTGATCTCGCTCGGCCACAAGCGCATCGCCATGATCGGCGGCACCGACCAGACCTCGACCGGCCGCGACCGCTACCAGGGCTATGTCAACGCCATGGAGGCGGCAGGGCTCGAAGTCAGGCCGTCCTGGCGCATCGCTGGGCCGCGTACCAAGCAGGCCGGCTTCGAAGCCGCCGGGCAATTCCTGGCGCTGAAGGACAAGCCGACCGCCGCCTGCTGCTGGAACGACCTCGTCGCTATCGGCCTGATGAACGGCATTGCGCGTGCCGGCCTCGTGCCGGGCATCGACATCTCCGTCACCGGTTATGACGATCTCGAAGAGGCGGCGATCGCCACGCCGGCACTGACCACCGTCTGGAACGGCCAGCGCGAGGTCGGCCGCCGCGCCGCCAGCGCGCTGCTCGACAAGCTCAACGGGCAGATGGTGCGGCCCTCGCAGGAATTGATCAAGCCGGAGCTGCATGTGCGCCAGTCGACCGGCAAGCCGGTGGAGCGTGCATGACCATGGCCGAACAGCTCAATACCGTTGCCATTCTGGTGCCAGCCGGCTTCAGCGACCATGCCGCCGAGCGCATCGACCGCACGTTCAGGCGCGTCGGCATAGATCGCACCGATCCGGCGCTGGTCACCGAGGAGATGCGCCGCACGGTGCGTGGCATAGCCTCCTTTGCAGGCATCGACGCGGCGATGATGGACGCATTGCCCAATCTCGAAATCATCGCCTCCTTCGGTGTCGGCTACGATTCGGTCGATGTCGGCCATGCGGCGGCGAAGGACATCATGGTCACCAACACGCCCGACGTCCTCACCGAAGAAGTCGCGGACACCGCGATCGGCCTGCTCATCAACACGATCCGCGACCTGCCGCGCGCCGAGACATGGCTGCGCGACGGTAGCTGGGTGCGCAAGGGCAACTATCCGCTGAGCCGGCTTACCTTGCGTGGTCGCAGCGTTGGTATTTTCGGCATGGGCCGTATCGGGCAAGCCATTGCCCGGCGGCTGGAAGCGTTCGGCCTGCCGGTCGCCTATCACAACCGGCGTCGTGTCGAAGGTCTTGCCTACCAGTACCATCCGACACTGAAGGGGCTCGCCAAGGCGGTCGACACGCTGATCTCGGTGGCGCCCGGCAGTGCCTCGACACAGAAGGCCGTCAACGCCGAAATCCTGTCGGCGCTCGGCGTCAATGGTGTCTTCGTCAACATCGGCCGCGGCAGCACGGTCGACGAGACGGCCCTTGCGGCAGCTCTTGCCAACGGCACCATCGCCGCCGCCGGGCTCGATGTCTTCGCCGACGAACCAAATGTGCCCAAGGCGTTGCTTGATGCGCCGAATACCTCGCTGTTACCGCATGTCGGTTCCGCCTCGGAGCATACGCGCCGCGCCATGGCGGATCTGTGCGTCGACAATCTGGTGTCCTGGTTCAGCGAGCGCCGGCCGCTGACACCGGTGCCAGAGACCGTGCATGTGAAGGCTCGCAACTGAGCGGCAAAGCCGCCGCATTTATTAACGCCGGCTTAACTCTTTGAAATCATTCTGAATCCAGAAGTTCGCATGGTGAAGAAAGAATGAAAGTGTTTTCCGCACTGATTGCCGTCGCCGCGCTGTTTGGCGGCATTCAGCTGTTTCACGCCGGCAATGGGGCAAGCGTCGCCGAAGAGGCTTCGGCGCCCGGCAACACATATAGGCTGGTCGCCAATGGCGACGAAGGGGCCTGCGCGGTCACGCGCGGTGCCCCGGTCTCGGGTGGCCTGTCGCTGTTGACGGTGGCGCCCAATTGCCGGCGGCTCCTGCCAGGCATCGAACAGGCAAAATTCTGGCGCGAAGGACAGGACGGAGCGGTCGCCTTCAGCGCGAACGGCATCGATCCGATCGTGACCTTCGCCGTGGCTGATGGCGAAGGCTATGAATCCTACGCCCCGACCGCACCTTTGCTGTCGCTGGTGGGCGATCGGAAGATTGAAGACTGATTATTCCGCAGCGGCTCGTGCAGCGGCTTTTGCGGTGGCGTGCAGGCGCACCGCATCGCCGAAGGCACGGAAGATCTTGACCGAGATGCTGTCCGATTTGACCCAATATTCCGGGTGCCACTGGACACCGACCGCGAAGGCGCGGGCATCCCTGACCGAAACAGCCTCGACCGTGCCGTCGGCGGCTACGGCTTCGAGCTGCAGTTTCGGGCCGAGCCGGTCGACGGCCTGGCGGTGCACCGAATTGACCATGATGTCGCCCTCGCCGAACACGCCGGCCAGGCAGCTTCCGGCCTTGATCGTCACCTTCTGGCGGATGCCGAAGCGCTCGTCCTGATTGTCGCTCACCGGTGCGCGGTGGTCGAGCGAACCCTCGCGCTCCTGGATTTCGGTCGCCAGCGTCCCGCCCAGCGCCACGTTCATCTCCTGGATGCCGCGGCAGATGGCAAGCAGCGGCACGCCGCGCTCGATCGCCCGGCGAATCAGTGGCAACGTGGTGGCGTCCCGTGCCGGATCGTAGGGGCCATTGGCTTCGCTGTCGTCACCGCCATAGAGCGAGGGGTGCACATTGGATTTCGAGCCGGTCAGCATGACGCCGTCGACCGATGACAGGAGTTCGTCGAAGTCGAGCCTGTCGCCGAACGACGGCACCAGCACGGGAAACACACCCGCACCCGCGATTGCCGCCTCCAGGTATTGCTGCGGGGCGGCATGCCAGGTGTAGTTGTCGAACTGGCGGACGTCGGTCGATATGGCGACGAGCGGCTGATGCATTTTGGGTCTGTTTTCCATCTGGCAAGGAATGTCCTGCCCTCAAAATAGGCGATCCCCTGGCTTTTTTCCATGCCAAGTTTCAGCGTGTCGGATAGGCCAGCAGACAGCCCGTTAGACTATAGTGGCAAGGTCGCGCGCCTGCGCTGTCAAATCCCTCCGCTATGCTGGACTCGACTTCTTGCCCGTGTATTGTCTCGTTCCGGCCGATCCGGATACGAAGCTTATCCTCGGCATCGGTCTGTTGATCCAAAAGGGAGGACTTCATGGATCGTCGTTCGTTCATTCGCAAGGCCGGCGTGACCGGTGTCGGCGCCGCTGCGGCGGCGGTAACTCTGGCGGCACCGGCTATAGCCCAGTCCAATCCCAAGGTGACGTGGCGGCTGGCGTCGTCCTTCCCGAAGTCGCTCGACACCATCTATGGCGGCGCCGAAGTGTTTTCCAAGATGCTGTCTGAAGCCACCGATGGCAATTTTCAGATCCAGGTCTTCGCCGCCGGCGAACTCGTACCCGGCTTGCAGGCCGCCGACGCCACCACGGCCGGCACGGTCGAGGCCTGCCACACGGTGGCATATTACTATTGGGGCAAGGACCCGACCTGGGCGCTCGGCGCGGCGGTCCCCTTCTCGCTCAACGCGCGCGGCATGAACGCCTGGCACTACCATGGCGGCGGCATCGACCTGTTCAACGAATTTCTCGCCACGCAAGGCCTGTTCGGCCTGCCGGGCGGCAACACCGGCGTGCAGATGGGCGGCTGGTTCCGCAAGGAGATCAACACCGTCGCCGACCTGTCCGGCCTCAAGATGCGCATTGGCGGCTTTGCCGGCAAGGTGGTGCAGAAACTCGGCGTCGTGCCGCAGCAGATCGCCGGCGGCGATATCTACCCGGCGCTGGAAAAAGGCACCATCGACGCCGCCGAATGGGTCGGTCCCTATGACGACGAGAAGCTCGGTTTCTACAAGGTCGCGCCCTATTACTATTATCCCGGCTGGTGGGAAGGCGGCCCGACCGTCCACCTGATGTTCAACAAGGCGAAATATGAAGAGCTTTCGCCGGCTTACAAATCGCTTCTGCGCACGGCGGCACAAGCCGCCGATGCCGAGATGCTGCAGAAATACGATTATGTGAATCCGCCGGCGGTGAAGCGGCTGGTGGCTGGCGGCGCGAAGCTGCGTCCGTTCAGTCAGGACATCATGTCCGCCTGTTTCGAGAAGGCGAACGAGGTCTATGCCGAGATGGAGGCCACCAACGCGCCGTTCAAGAAGATCTGGGAATCGATCAAGGGCTTCCGCAAGGAGCACTATCTCTGGGCGCAGGTGGCGGAATACAATTACGACACCTTCATGATGGTGCAGCAACGCAACGGCAAGCTGTAGGTCGCGACCAGCCCCTTCTCCCCGTCACCATACGGGGAGAAGGTCCCGGCAGGGGGATGAGGGGGGCGCGACGTAGGGCCAAAAGGCGAATTCCTACGTGCAGCGCCTCACCCTCGACCGGGCACCACCAGCACCTTGACCTCACCCGGCGCGGGCGGGTTGGCGATCACCGTCGCGGCCTCCTCGAGCGGTACTTGCCTGGAGATCAGCTGGTCGATCTCGATCGCGCCGGACGCGATAAGCTCGGCGGCACGGCGGTGCGTATGGGGATTGAGGAACGAGCCCACCACCTTCAGTTCCCGGAACAGGAGGTCGAAGGGCTCGAATTGCGCCTTCATGCCTTGCGGCGTCACACCGACGATGACGACCGTACCGCCGGCCCTTGCCAGTTGCATCGACTGCTCGACGGTTTCGCGCACGCCCGCGCACTCGAACACCACGTCGGCACCGCCTGGCATCAGCCCCGTCGGCCCGGCAATGGCATCGATGACATCGGCGGCGGTGGGATCGACCGTCGCCGTGGCGCCGAGCCTCTCGGCAAGCGCGCGCCGCGAGGCCTGCCTTGTCGACAGGATGATCGTCGTGGCGCCTGCCAGCCGCGCCAGTTGCACGGTGAGCAGGCCGATCACGCCGCCGCCGAGCACGACCACCGAGCCACCCGGCTTGATCTCGGCAAGGTCGACGCCATGCAGGCAGCAGCCAAGCGGCTCGCAGAACGCGCCATGTGTCGGCGGCAAACCGGCGGGCAGGACAAAGGCCTGTTTCTGCGGCAGCACGACATAGTCGGCGAAACCGCCGTCGCGGTGGATGCCGATGGCGTTGAGATTGCGGCAGAGATTGACCCGGCCGGCATGGCAATGCGGACATCGACCGCAGGCTATATTGGGATCGCCGGTGACGCGGTCGCCGATCGCAAAACCGGACACGGCGTCGCCGACCGCCTCGATGATGCCCGAAAATTCATGGCCGGGCGTTACCGGCGGCCTGCAGGGAAATTCGCCGTGGAAAAGATGCCGGTCGGTGCCGCAGACGCCGCAGGCTTCGATCCGCACCAGGAGGTCATCCGGTCCAGGGGCGGGCTTGGCGACATCACGCAGTGAAATGCTGCCCACAGCTTCCAGCCGCACCGCTTTCATGACGCCATCCCCATCAGTTGAAGCTCGGCGGTTGCGAAAGGTCCGGCGCCGGTGTCGCCGGTTTGGCCGGCGGCGCATCGCCGAAACTTGGTGGCTGCGACAGGTCGGGCGTGCCGGGCGCGGCCGGCGCGCCACCGCCATTGGCAGGCGCCTCACCGCCCGCCGGTGCGCCGAGTGGCGACAGACCGGGCACTTCGGGCACCTTGTAGTCGATGGTGCCGGGATCGATGGTGATGCCCTTGTAGTGCATCACCATCTGCGGGAAGGTGATGGTCAGCGCGATCATGATCACCTGGATGCAGACGAAGGGCGCCGCGCCCCAATAGATCTGGCCGGTGGTGACCGGCGCGATCTGCTTGCCGGTGAGGCGATCGAGATAGGGCACCCGCGCGGCCACCGAGCGCAGGTAGAACAGCGCGAAGCCGAACGGCGGATGCATGAAGCTGGTCTGCATGTTGACGCCCAGAAGCACGCCGAACCAGATCAGGTCGATGCCGAGCTTGTCGGCTGCCGGCGCCAGAAGCGGCACGATGATGAAGGCGAGCTCGAAGAAATCGAGGAAGAAGGCGAGCACGAAGACCAGTATGTTGACGCCGATCAGGAAGCCGGTTTCGCCGCCCGGCAGCGAGGTCAGCAGATGTTCGACCCAGATGTGGCCATTGACGCCGTAGAAGGTCAGCGAGAACACCCGCGCGCCGATCAGGATGAACAGCACGAAGGATGACAGCCGGGTCGTCGAAGCCAGCGCCTGCTTGACGACGTCGAGTGACAGGCGGCCCTTGACCGCAGCCATTGCGAGCGCGCCGACCGCCCCCATGGCGCCGCCCTCTGTCGGCGTGGCGATGCCGAGGAAGATGGTGCCGAGCACCAGGAAGATCAGCGCCAGCGGCGGGATGAGCACGATGATCACTTGCTGCGCCAGTCGCGACATCATGTTGATCTTGAGCCGCTGGTCGACGATCGCCACGAGATAGATCACGATCACGCCGACGCTGGCACCGAGGATGTCGGCATTTCCGCCATGGGTCGGCTCGAGATAGCGGTAGGCCGCGTAGGAAATCGCCCCTGCAGCCACCAGTGCCGCCAGCAGCGACAGCACGCCATGGCCGAGCGTGCGGGCCTCGAGCGGAAGCGCCGGCATCGAATTCGGCCGGACGATCGACATGATCAGTATGTAGAGCATGTAGAGGCCGGTGAGCACGAGGCCGGGGATCAGCGCGCCCGCATACATGTCGCCCACCGAGCGGCCGAGCTGGTCGGCGAGCACGATCAGCACCAGCGATGGCGGGATGATCTGGGCCAGCGTGCCGGAAGCCGCGATGACGCCCGACGCCAGCCGGCGGTCATAGCCATAGCGCAGCATGATCGGCAGCGAAATCAGCCCCATGGCGATGACGGAGGCCGCCACCACGCCGGTCGTGGCGGCGAGCAGCGCGCCGACGAAGATGACCGCGTAGGCGAGGCCGCCGCGGATCGGGCCGAACAGCTGGCCGATCGTATCGAGCAGGTCTTCCGCCATGCCCGATCGTTCCAGCACGATGCCCATGAAGGTGAAGAAGGGAATGGCCAGCAGCGTGTCGTTCGACATCACCCGACTGCCGTAGAAATTGTCCGGCAGCGCATGCAGCAACGGCCAGGCGAGGTTGATCGAGCCGCCCGAATAGGGCGAGACCAGCACGCCGATGAAAAAGAACAGGAGGCCGTTGGCGGCGAGCGAGAAAGCGACGGGATAGCCGACCAAGAGGAAGATGATCAGCGAGGCGAACATGATCGGCGCCATGTTCTGGGCGATGAACTCGATCACGAGCGCACCTCGCCAAGCGCCTTGGTCTCTTCCACGAGCGCCTTGGCTTCGAGTTCCGCCTGTTCATGCGCCGATATGAATGGATTGGGATCATCCATGTCGCCGCGCATGATGGCGATCTTCTTGATGATCTCGGAAACACCCTGCAGCGCCAGCAGGAAGAAACCCACCAGCAGGATGGCCTTGGCCGGCCAGATGATCAGGCCGCCGGCGTTGGTCGACATTTCGCCGCTGTGGAACGACAGCGACACGTAGGGCACGAAATAGAACACCATCAGCGTCACGAACGGCATTAGGAAGACGACGTGGCCGAACAGATCGATCCAGTGCTGCGCGCGGCGCGGGAACAGGCCGTAGACGATGTCGATGCGGATATGTTCGTTCTGCTTGAGTGTATAGCCGGCGGCCAGCATGAACGCCGCGCCGAACAGGTACCATTGCAACTCCAGCCATGCGTTCGACGAGATGTCGAAGACCTTGCGGATGGCGGCGTTGGCGGCGCTCACCAGGATTGCCAGCAGGATCAGCCAGGACACCGATTTGCCGATGAATTCGTTGAGGCGGTCGATGCCCCGCGACAGAGCGAGCGGTCCTTCCATGCAGTCCCTCCCTTGTACCGGCGGCGTGTCGGCTTCCCCTTTTGCCGTCACGCCCCGTGGCCTAACGGTATGCCGTGCGTGGCCAGACGGGTCAACAAGCATAGGAGCCGCAAAGCGGCGCCGGACGAGAGGCAAGCCCGGATGACGGCGATCTGCCGCCGCGTCATGCAACCAAAGTCTGATGGGCTCAGACGACCTTGCCAGCGTCTCGGCCGGCGCCGATCAGGATCAGCATGGCCACCAGGAACAGATACATCCACGCATCGCGCCATTCGACCGGGAAATAGCCGGCCCACAGTGATTCGGCCATGCCGAAGGCGGCTGCGCCGACAGCGGCGCGCGGCGGCGAAAGATAGCCGCCGACCGCCGTCACGAAGAGGATTTTCAGGCCGTAGACGAGGCCGGAGCCGAAGCCGACATTGCCGTAGTAGAGACTGGCCATGACACCGGCCAGCGCGGCGCAGAAACAGCCAAACAGGACGGCACGCCGGAACACGCCGCGTACGTCGATGCCGCACATGGCGGCGGCCCTCGGGTCGTCGGAAACGGCGCGCCAGGAGCGGCCGAAGTTGGAGCGCGCAAACGCCCAGGTGGCCAGCGCGACCGTCGCCAGGACCACCGCGCAGTCGAGCACCTGGACCAGCGTCAGCGTCGCCTTGAAGCCGGAGCCTTCGGCGAAGACGATGGGCTGGGCCAGCAACGGCGGCAGCCACAGATCATGCGTGTCGGCGGCGATACGGCTCGCTTCCGACAGGACGAGCAGGATGCCGAGCGTGGTCACCACGATGGCATTGGGCGAGCGGTCGGCCAGCGGTTCGAAGACGCTCCGCGACAGCACATGGCTGATGAGCGCGGCATAGAGAAATGCGGCGAGGATGCCGAGCAGCACCGACGCCAATACCGTCAGCCACAGCACCTGGTAGCCGAAGGCGACGGTCAGGATCATCGTCTGGCCACAGAAAGCAAACAGCGCGCCGTAGGCGAGGTTGGTGCGGTGCAGGATGCCGTTGGTCAGCACATAGCCGAAGGCCAGCAGCGCATAGAGGGCGCCCGAATGCAGCCCGTTCAGCACCTGCTGGAAGAAATAGAGCATGCAAGACCCTCAAAGCATGTCGCCCAAAAGTGCGAAGCGGTTTTGGGACAACGACATGCTTAACAGCAACAGGCGCATGTCGCCCAAAAGTGCGAAGCGGCTTTGGGACAACGACATGCTCAAGCCAAAGGCGACGATACCATCGCACCAGAGGTTTGCATCGGCGAATCTAACTTGTCAAATGCGATTTATCGGTTAGATTTTGAGGATGACTGTTGCCTGGACCCCGCACCGCTTCACCGGCGGCCTGCTCGCGCTCGACACCGCGAACACCGTCGTGCTGCGCGGCGATCCGCGGCGCACCTTCGATCGCTTCGAAGATCCGGTTGAAATCGCCCGGTTCGCCGACGCGGCCAGCGGCTTTCGCGCCACCGAGCTTGGCGACAGGCGGCTGGCGGTGTCCTCGCCGGTGGCAATCGCGCCCGTCGTGCTGTCGATCCGCGAGGCGACCGACCGGCTGTTTCGCGGCGCGGTGTCGAAGGGCGCGGTCGCCACGGCCGACCTGCCCGAATTCCTGCGGGCCTGCGCCGAGGGACTGGCCGGCAGCCACACGGAGATCGGTGCGCCGGGAAGGCCCTTCGGGAATCCCGCGACGCCGATCGCCTTCGAGGCGGCGCTGGCGGTTTCAGCGCTTTCGCTGCTGCGTGACGATACGATCGCGAGGCTCAGGATTTGCCCCAACTGCACCTGGCTGTTTGTCGACAGAAGCCGCAATTCCAGCCGCCTCTGGTGCGACATGGCGGTGTGCGGCAACCGGCAGAAGGCAAGTCGTCACTATCGCCGTCGCCGCATGGCGGCCAATGAGGTCAAGGATGCCTAGAGGATTTTCGCGTGCGATCGTAGCCGGCGCAATGCTGATTGCCGCCGTTGCGCTCGGCGCCTGTCGCGATACCGGCGGCGAGGGTAAGCTGTTCGAGGTTTCCGGCAAGATATTCGTCTTCAACTACCGTCTCGCCAGGGCCACCTATGTGGTGACGCTGCGGCCCCTGCAGCCGATGGGCGAGGGCCAGGTGGCGGTTGCCAGCTTCCAGAATCCTGCCGGCGGCGCGCCTTTCGTGGTTGAGCAGAAGGTCTGGCCGAAGCTCGACAAGGTCAGCCTGGAGAGCCCGGCGCTGACCTGTATCGTCAAGAACAAGCCCTATGCCATCGCCATCACCATCAAGGGTTCCGACGGGACGGTCCTGCAGAAGATCGACACCACGCTGATGTCGACGGAAGACCAGTTGATCCTGCCCGACCGGCCGCTGGTCATCGACCAGCTCTATACGGCCAATCCCGACCTTGCCGGTCATCCCGACGGCAAACTGCCGGGTGAGCCGAAGCCGGATTGCTCGAAAGCCGGCTGATATCCTCTGACGACATCGATTTCCGCCGGAATTTTCGTGCGCCGTGGCCATGCCGGCGGGCGGTTTCGTGCGCGGTCCAGCGCCTGGCGGACCGTTTGTTGCGCGTTGCCTGGCCTCTTCGATTTTGTTTGACCTGCCTTGCAAGGGAAGAAAGGATGCGTCATCCGATCCCGACGTTGGCTGCTGCCCCGCGCGGCCTTCGCAGAGGAAATGCCTGATGACACTGCATGATGTCGCGCTCGACGACAAGTTCGACCTCGGGAAGGAGCGCATCTTCCTGTCCGGCGCGCAGGCGGTCATCCGCATGCTCCTGATGCAGCGTGAGCGCGACCGTCGCGCTGGTCTCAACACCGCCGGCTTCGTTTCCGGCTATCGCGGCTCGCCGCTCGGCGGCCTCGACATGCAGCTGTGGAAGGCGAAGAAGCAACTCGCCGGGGCCGATATCGTCTTCCAGCCCGGCCTCAACGAGGAGCTTGCCGCCACCGCCTGCTGGGGCTCCCAGCAGACGGAATTGCTGGGCGAGGGCACCCATGACGGCGTCTTCTCCGTCTGGTACGGCAAGGGTCCGGGCGTCGATCGTTCAGGCGACGTGTTCCGCCACGCCAATCTCGCCGGTTCGTCGAAGCATGGCGGCGTGCTCGCGCTCATGGGCGACGACCATATGGCAGAATCCTCGACCAATGCGCATGCCACCGAATTCCTTTTCGTCGACGCCATGGTGCCGATCCTCAATCCGGCCGGCGTCCAGGAGATCATCGATTACGGCCTCTATGGCTTTGCCATGTCGCGTTTCGCCGGCACCTGGGCGGCGATCAAATGCGTCAAGGACAACATCGAATCGACGGCCTCGGTCGATGCCTCGCTCGAGCGGTTGAACATCGTCGTGCCGGAGTTCGACATGCCGCAGGGCGGCCTCAACATCCGCCACGAAATCGACATGCTCGGCCAGGAGGAACGGCTGCACGAATACAAGCGCGCAGCCGCCTCCGCCTTCATCCATGCCAACGGGTTGAACCGCATCGTCTATTCGGGCGGCCGCAACCCGAAGCTCGGCATCATCACGCTGGGCAAGAGCTATCTCGATGTCCGCCAGGCGCTGGAGGATATCGGTATCGACGAGGCGGCCGCCAACCGCATCGGCGTGCGGTTGTTCAAGGTCGGCTGCCCCTGGCCGCTCGACCTGCATCATATCGCGGAGTTTGCACGCGGCCTCGACACCATCATCGTCGTCGAGGAGAAGCGCTCGCTGATCGAGGTGCAACTGCGCGAAGGCCTCTACGGCACCGCCTCGCAGCCGGTTATCGTCGGCAAGAAAGACGAGCGCGGCGACTGGCTGTTCCCGGCCAAGGGCGCGCTCGACCCCAACGAGATTGCGATTGCCCTTGGCGAGAGGATCGTCAAAACCATCGGTCCGTCCGAGGAGATCTCGGCGCGGGTGGCGAAGCTGCGCCAGTTCCAGGCGATGCTGGCGGACGCCAGCGATATCGGTTCGCGCACGCCTTTCTTCTGTTCGGGCTGTCCGCACAATTCCTCGACCAAGGTGCCGGACGGCTCGATCGCCGCCGCCGGCATCGGCTGCCATTTCATGGCGCTGTGGATGGACCGCAACACCCTCGGCTTCACGGCCATGGGCGGCGAGGGCGCGCAATGGGTCGGTCAGGCGCCGTTCTCCAAGCGCGACCACATCTTCCAGAACCTCGGCGACGGCACCTACAACCATTCCGGTACGCTGGCGATCCGCTTTGCGCTGTCGAGCGAAGCCAACATCACCTACAAGATCCTCTATAACGACGCTGTCGCCATGACCGGCGGCCAGCCGCATGAGGGCGGCCTGACGGTGGACATGATCGCCAGGCAGGTGCGGGCCGAAGGCGTCGACCGCATCGCCATCGTCACCGACGAGCCCGACAAATATGCCGGCAAGGCCGAATTCCCGGCTGGTGCCACCATTCACCACCGCGACGACCTCGATCTCGTCCAGCGCGAGCTGCGCGACGTCAAGGGCGTATCGATCCTGCTCTACGACCAGACCTGTGCCGCCGAAAAACGCCGCCGCCGCAAGCGCGGCACCTTTCCTGATCCCGACAAGCGCGTCTTCATCAACGAACTGGTCTGTGAAGGCTGCGGCGATTGCGGGGTGCAGTCGAACTGCGTCTCCATCCAGCCGGTCGAGACCGAATTCGGCCGCAAGCGCAAGATCGACCAGTCGAGCTGCAACAAGGATTTCTCCTGCGTCAACGGCTTCTGCCCGTCCTTCGTCACCGTGCACGGCGCCAAGATCCGCAAGGCCGAAGGCTTGGCCGGCAAGACCGATCCGCTCGACGGCGTGCCCATGCCCACCGAATTCCCGCTGGGCGGGGAGGGCTGGGCGGCGATCATCGACGGTGTCGGGGGCACCGGCGTCGTCACCGTGGGTGCCGTGCTCGGCATGGCGGCCCATATCGAGGACAAGGGCTGCGGCATGATCGACATGGCCGGCCTCGCCCAGAAGGGCGGCTCGGTGTTCACCCACGTCCGCATCGCCCGCACGCCGGAAGACATCCATGCCATCCGCGTCTCCGCGGGCAAGGCCGATCTCGTGCTTGGCTGCGACCTCGTCGTGTCGGGCGCCAAGAAAGTGCTGACGGCTGTCCGCGAGGGACATACGATCTTCCTCGCCAACACCGCCGAGATCATGCCTGGCGAGTTTGCCCGGTCGGCCGATTTCTCCTTGCCGGTCGAACGGCTGAAGAAGGCGATCCGTGCCGCCGCCGGCGACGAGAAGGCGCATTTCTTCGACGCCACCGGCACCGCCACCACCCTGTTCGGCAATTCGCTCGGCGCCAACATGTTCATGCTTGGCTTTGCCTTCCAGCATGGAGGCCTGCCGTTGTCGGCGGAAGCCATTGAAAAAGCTATCGAATTGAATGGCGAAGCGGTGGCGATGAACATCGCCGCCTTCCGCTGGGGCCGCCGCGCCGCACACGAGCCGGATTTTGTGCGCGGTCTCATCACCAAGCCCGGCAAGGTGACGCAGGCAGCTGCGATTGCCGAGACGCTGGACGAGATCATTGCCCGCCGTGTCACCTTCCTGACTGCGTATCAGAACGCCGCCTACGGCAAGCGTTATGCCGACAGGATTTCCGCACTGCGGGCGGCGGAGACGAAGGCCATGCCGGGTTCGACCGTTGTGACCGCGGCGGCCGCAAAAAGCCTGTTCAAGCTGATGGCGATCAAGGACGAATACGAGGTGGCGCGGCTCTATACCGACGGCACCTTCGCCGCCGAGCTTGGAAAGCAGTTCCAGAGCTACGAGAAACTCGAATTCCATCTTGCGCCACCGATCATGGGACGTCGCGGCAATGACGGCAAACCGAGGAAATCGAGCTTCGGCCCGTGGATGATGAAGGGTTTTCGCCTGCTTGCGGCGATGAAGGGGCTGCGCGGCACCGCCTTCGACCCGTTCGGGTACACCGGCGAACGGCGCATGGAACGGCAATTGCTGGCGCAGTATGAGGCCGACCTGGAATTGGTCGCCAAGTCGCTGGCGCCGGGCAAGGCCGAGGCGGCGATCGGCCTTGTTTCGGTCCCCGCGCTTATCCGAGGCTACGGCCATGTCCGGCAAGCCAGTGCCGAAAAGGCCGCGGGCGAGCGTCAAAGGCTGCTCGAACGCTTGGCGACGGCGCCGGCACGGCCCGAGCTTCAGGCCGCCGAATGATCCAAAAAGCGCCTAAAATCAGGCGTTTCAGCCCAGGCTAAAGGTTTTTTAATGGGACTATGCCAAGGCTGGGGCTCATTGGGCGCCAGTAATGGGCAAAACAAAAACCGATAACATCCCAGTGGATGTCTATATCCAGTTTGTGCGCTCGTTGTTCGACAACGCGCATATGCTGGTCATCGGCGCGCTTTGCCACGCTGTAATCAGCCTCATGGTCTACTGGCGCAACGGCCAGCCTATTTTCCTGGCTCTGGCCGGGGCGCTGCTCGGCATCGGCGTCTGGCGCTACTTCAGCCTGCGGCGGTTCCATCGCTCGGGCGGCGAGATGCGCGACGCGGCCGAAGCAACGAAGTGGGAGCGCGAATACATCCTGAAGGGCAGCCTTCAAGGGTCGTTGCTGGGGTTGTTTTGCTTCATTTCCATCTATGTCTACTCGGACTCCTATGCCGAGATCGGGGCGCTGTCGGTAACGCTGGCCTCCCTGGTGACCGTGGTCGGCCGAAACTACGGCTCGCCTCGCATGGTCATGATCTTCGCGGTCACCTTCGTCGGGCCGATCGCCGCGGCGCTCATTCTCCGGTTCGACATCCCCCACGTCGTGCTTGGCCTGCTGATCATCCCCTTCATGTTCATCATCAAGGGCAGCGCCGACCACGTCCGCAACGTGTTGTTTTCGGCCGTCGTCGGACACAAGCAGGCGCGGCAGATCGCGCAGCGCTTCAACCGCGCCCTCAACACCATGTCGCATGGCCTGGTCATGCTCGGGCCCGACGGCAAGGTGGTCGTCGGCAACGCCGAGGCCGCCCGTCTGATGTCGCTCAAATCGCCGGACCAATTGCTGGGACGGTCGATTCATTCACTGCTGCTGCGCGGCGTTGCCGGCGGCATGCTGGCGCCGAAGGACTGCCGCTATGTCGAGGCGCAGCTGACGCGTGCCCTGCGCGAGGGCCGCGACCGCAAGGTGCTGGTTTCCTTTTCCAATGGTCAGCACTTCGAGTTCTCTGCCCGCGAAGGCAACCAGGAATTGGGCGTCATCACCTTTGAAGACGTCACGGCGCGTGTCGAGGCGGAGGACAAGATCCGTTTCATGGCGCGCTACGACAACCTCACCGGCCTGCCAAACCGCGCCTATTTCCACGAGCTGGTCGGTGAATCGATGGCCTCCGGCGAACGTGATCGCCTGTGCGGCCTGGCCGTGGTCGACCTTGACGATTTCAAGAGCGTCAACGACACCCTCGGCCATCCCGTCGGCGATGGCCTGATCTATGCCGTCGCCGAGCGGCTCGCGGCCATCGCCGGGCGCGGCATCACCGTCAGCCGTTTCGGCGGTGACGAATTCATGATGTTCTTCGATCGTATCGAGGACGAAAGCCACCTGGCCAGCCTGCTCGACCAGATTTTCGCCGACCTGCAGGGCGAGGTCGACGTTGCGGGCCATGGGTTGCGGATCCAGGCCAGCGCCGGCGCGGTGCTGTCCAAAGTCGAAGAAACCGATGTCGATGCCATGATCGTCAAGGCGGACTTGGCGCTTTACAAGGCCAAGGAGCTCGGCAAGAACGGCTGGCGGCTGTTCGAGGCCGCCATGGATGCCGCATTCCGCAACCGTCAGCTGATGAAGGCGGATTTGCGCACCGCCGTGGAAAGCAAGGGCCTGCGGGTCGTCTATCAGCCGATCGTGGCGATGAACACCATGCGCATCGCCAGCTGCGAGGCGCTGTGCCGCTGGGACCATCCCGATCTTGGGCCGATTTCGCCCGGCGTCTTCATTCCGCTGGCCGAGGAGATGGGCATCATCTCCGAGATCAGCACCTTCGTACTCCAGGCGGCCTGCGCCGAATGCGCCAAATGGCCCGACCAGACCAGCGTCTCGGTCAACCTTTCCGCCAGGGATTTCCGCAACGGCGACGTCATCCGCAAGGTCCGCGATGCGCTTGACGCTTCCGGGCTCGCCGCCGGCCGGCTCGAAATCGAAGTCACCGAAACCGCCCTGCTCGACGACAAGTCCCAGACGCGGCAATATATCGAGGAACTGAAACACCTCGGCGTGCGCATCGCCCTCGACGATTTCGGCACCGGCTATTCAAGCCTGAGCTACCTCCACAAGCTGCCCCTCGACAAGATCAAGATCGACCGCTCGTTCGTGATGGACGTCACCCAGAATCCACGCTCGCTCGAGCTGTTGAAGGGCGTCGTCAACCTGACCCGTATCCTGGGCCTCACGGTCACCATCGAAGGCGTGGAGACGTTCGAGCAGCTCAAGATCCTGCTGCATTCGGTGAAGCCGGATCTTGTTCAGGGCTTCCTGTTCGGCGCGGCGCTCAGCGCGTCGGGCATCGAAACCATGTCCAATGCGACCTGGCCCTTTGCCGCGGAATTGCAGCCGGCTGCAAAGCGCGCCGCCACCTGAAATCCAGCCATCGAGCTCAGCTTCTCCCCGTAGGTGCAATTTACCATTTGTTAACGTTAATTTAGGGTAAACGAAAACGCTCGGAATTTTGCTTCTGGTTTCCACTGTGCTTCGCTATTGTCGTTGTGCGGCAGTGCGAGGACAAAATGGAAAACAAGTTGTTGGGTACACCCGTTGCGGCGGCTACGGGCAGGGACAAGAATCGCCCCTCGGTGTTCTCAGACCACATCATGGATGTTCTGGAGCATGTGGAGTATCGCCTTTGCGATGGTGCCGAGGATCTTGAGGCGATCTACAGGCTTCGCTACAACTCCTACATTCACGCCGGCATGGTGAAGCCGGATGCCTCCCGCATGGTGAAAGACGACTTCGACGACCTGCCCAATTCCTATCGCTTTGGCGTTTTCTTCGATGGCGCGCTCGTCAGCACCATCAGAATCCACTACGCCAGCGCAAGATATCCTGTCTCGCCCAGCACCGATGTTTTTGGCGACGTGCTGGCGCGGCGCCTGGCGGCTGGCGAGACTTTCGTCGACCCGAGCCGGTTCGCCGCCGATCTTGAGTGGTCCAGCAGTCTGCGCGTGCTGCCGTATGTCACCCTCAGGCTGGCGGTGGTTGCCTGCAGCCATTTCAAGCCGACCTATTGCCTGACGGCGATCAAGGAAGAGCATTCCGCCTTCTATCATCGCATCTTCCGGTCGGAGCAAGCGGTGCCTCCGCGAAATTATCCCGGACTTACCGTGCCCGTGCATCTGTTCCAGTCGAAATGCTCCGAGAACATGCAGGCGACGCTGGATCGCTTTCCATTCTTCAACTCCACGGCATTCGAGCAACGCATGCTGTTCCAACGTCCCAAGAGAGGCGAATTGGCGCCGCTGACCATCTTGCCCACCGCCAAGTATTTCGAAGCAGCCTGATGCGGTCTTCGGGCCGCTTGCCTCCCCCATCTCGCCGGCCCGGACCAGGCCGCTTTTTGGGCAGTATGGATCGCGATGGAGCTTTCCAGGCCTGATAGCGTTGTAGGTGGCGGCACCACCGCAAGTTGGGGGCCATCGCCTCAGGAAAGGACCAGGACATGCATATTTCCCAGCTCGCGCTTACGCCGCTTATCTCGCTGATCGCCGGCGTGCTGATCCTCATCATGCCACGGCTGTTGAACTACATCGTCGCGCTCTACCTGATCGTCGTTGGATTGCTCGGGCTTTTCCCGCACCTTGCCAGCTGAAGCAAGCTGTCAGCCGGCGAAGAAGCGCCGGGCTGCGCCGACGATCGCCTCTGGTGCGTCTTCCTGCATGAGATGGCCGGAGCCTGGAACAAGCGTCAACGTGCAATCCGGCAGCATGGCCGCGAGCTTCGCGCCGCTATCCGGTGATATCCAGCGGTCTTCCTCTCCCCACAGCAAGCTCACCGGGCAGCGGAACTTCTGGTAAAGCGGTTCGACCTCGTCGGTGAAGCGCTGGTCCATCTGCGCGATCTGACGATAGAAGGCCGGCTGGCCAGTCGGGCCTCTCCACGGTGCGATGTAGGGTTCCAGGTCAAGGTCCGGCAAAGGCCTGGCCGCGGCGCCCGAAACATACGCTTTCAGGATCGCCACCTGTATGTAGTCCGGCACTCCGGCGAAGGCGGCCTCATGCTGCCGGACATGCTGGACAAAGGGCGAGCCCCAGGGCCGCACCGCCACCGGGTCGATCAGCAGCAGTCTGTCATAGTCGCGGCCGTCGATCAGATGCGCGCGCAACGCCGTGGCGCCGCCGAAATCATGGGCGATGATTTTGGGCCGGTCGAGCCTCCAGAAGTCCAGCATCGCCGTCAGCGCTTTGTTCTGGATGCCCAGCGAAACATCCTGGCCTTCCCGTTTCTCGGATCGCCCATATCCGGGAAGATCGTAGAAATACAGCGTATGGCCGCGCGCCAGTTCGGGTGCGATGCGATGCCAGACATGCGAGGAGAACGGCGTACCGTGCACGAGCACGATCGGAGGACCAGAGCCGGCTGTCCCCCACGCGATGGTCGCGCCGTTCCAGTCAAATGTCTGTCTGGGCGTGATCATGGCGCTTCAACCTGGGGGTGTTCATCCGGCGACGATAATCCCTCGCGACGCCGTCAGAAACCGCCAAATTCTCACAGCTGGTTCAACGGGATTCACACATGATGCTGATGACCGGTGACGGCAGAGCGCCCAGGCAACGGATCGGCCGGCGATCTTCAACTTTCCCTTGAGGCAGTTATCGGCCCCAATGCGGCAATAGCGCCATTGCTCTCCGCCCGGCTTTTCGCTATGTGCCTGAAAGATGTCTTCGAAGGGGTATTCCTATGGCTGATCACACGCCGACCGGTCCTGTAGAGCTGGGCGCGAAGATGGACTATGCCGAGCATGACCGCACCTATGCGGGCTTTCTCATGCTGGCCAAATACGGATCGCTTTTCTGCCTTGGCCTTCTCATCGCGATGGCTTTCGGCTTCTTCGCGGGCGGCTTCTTCTCGGCGACCATCCTGTTCATCCTGATCATGGCCGTCGGCGCCTTCATTCTGCGGTAGACTTTCCAAAACCCTCTTGCCTTAACGTCGCCGGACGCGCCGGCCGACAGCTTGCGCAGACAGGTTCCAGCCGAAAGGATCATGCGGTGGGACAGACGGTTTTCATCCCTCGTGAGCTCGATGCGAACGAGCCGCGTGTCGCGGCCTCGCCCGATACGGTGAAACGGCTTGCGGGGCTGGGCTTCGATGTGGTTGTCGAAACCGGCGCCGGTACCAGGTCGCGCATCCCCGACGAAGAGTTTGCCAAGGCAGGGGCTGCCATCGGCAAGGCCGAGGATGTCGTCAGGGCCGATGTCGTGCTGAAGGTTCGCCGGCCGACGGATGCCGAGCTGAAGAGCTACAAATCCGGCGCCGCCGTCATCGCCATCATGGATCCCTACGGCAATGATGCCGCTGTCGCCGCCCTGGCCAAGGCCGGCGTCACAGCCTTCTCGATGGAGTTCATGCCGCGCATCACCCGGGCGCAATCGATGGACGTTTTGTCCTCGCAGGCCAATCTTGCCGGCTACCAGGCGGTGATCGACGGCGCCTCGGAATATGATCGTGCCTTGCCGATGATGATGACGGCGGCAGGCACGGTGCCGGCGGCCAAAGTCTTCATCATGGGTGTCGGCGTCGCCGGCCTGCAGGCGATCGCCACGGCGCGCCGCCTGGGTGCGGTCGTCACCGCCACCGATGTGCGCCCCGCCGCCAAGGAACAGGTCGCCTCGCTCGGCGCAAAATTCCTGGCCGTCGAGGATGACGAGTTCAAGGCCGCCGAAACCGCCGGCGGCTATGCCAAGGAAATGTCCAAGGAATACCAGGCCAAGCAGGCCGCGCTCACCGCCGAGCACATCGCCAAGCAGGACATCGTCATCACCACGGCGCTCATCCCCGGCCGGCCGGCGCCCAAGCTGGTGTCGGCGGCGATGGTCGCCTCGATGAAGCCGGGCTCGGTGCTCGTCGATCTCGCCGTCGAGCGCGGCGGCAATGTCGAGGGCGCCGAAGCCGGCAAGGTGGTGACCACGGCCAATGGGGTCAAGATCGTTGGACACCTCAATGTGCCCGGCCGCGTCGCCGCCTCCGCCTCGCTGCTTTATGCCAGGAACCTGTTCGCCTTTCTCGAGACGCTGGTCGACAAGACGAGCAAGACGCTCGCCATCAGGCGCGACGATGAACTGGTCAAGGCAACGATGCTGACCGATGGCGGCAAGGTCGTCCATGCGGCCTTCGCCAAGGCCGACCAGCAGCCTTATGTCGAGCCGGCCGCGATCCCCGCCACAACCATGGTCGCCGACGCTTCGGCATCGCCGAAAAAGTCCGCACCCAGGAAAACCGCCGCATCCAAGTCGCCCGCGTCCAAGTCGCCCAAGTCGAAAGGCACAGCGTGATGGATCAGACCCTGCAGAAAGCCCTCGACCAGCTCGACCAGGCAAGCGCCGCCGTCCGGCTGGCGGTGCAGAACCTGGCAAACGCTCCAGGCGGCGCCGATGCGGCGGGCAATGCCGCGCATGCGCTCTCCGGCGGCGCGATCGATCCCTTCGTCTTCCGCTTCGCCATCTTCGTGCTGGCGATCTTCGTCGGCTACTACGTCGTCTGGTCGGTGACGCCGGCGCTGCACACGCCGCTGATGGCCGTCACCAACGCCATCTCGTCGGTCATTGTCGTCGGCGCGCTGCTCGCTGTCGGCATCGCCGCTTCCGGCGTTGCCGCCGGTTTCGGCTTCGTCGCGCTGATGCTGGTCTCGGTCAACATCTTCGGCGGCTTCCTCGTCACCCAGCGCATGCTGGCCATGTACAAGAAGAAGGACAAGTGACGTGACCGTCAATCTCGCTTCCTTCCTCTATCTGGTCTCGGGCATCCTGTTCATTCTGGCGCTGCGCGGCCTGTCGCACCCGACCACCAGCCGCCAGGGCAATCTCTACGGCATGATCGGCATGGGCATCGCCCTCGCCACCACGCTGGCGCTGGCAACCCCTTCCGCCGGCCGCTTCGGCCTCATCGTGCTCGGCCTCGCCATTGGCGGCGGTGTCGGCGCCGTTACCGCGCGCCGCATCGCCATGACCTCGATGCCGCAGTTGGTCGCTGCCTTCCACTCGCTCGTCGGCCTCGCCGCCGTCATGGTGGCGGCCGCGGCGATCTATGCACCGGAAAGCTTTGGCATCGGCACGGCAGGCGACATCCATGCCCAGGCGCTGGTCGAGATGAGCCTGGGTGTGGCTATCGGCGCCATCACCTTCACGGGCTCGGTCATCGCCTTCCTCAAGCTCGATGGCCGCATGTCCGGCAAGCCGATCATGATCGGCGGCCGCCATTTCATCAACGCCGCACTCGGCATAGCGCTGGTCGTGCTGATCGTGCTTCTGGTCACCACGGAATCGAAGCTGGTCTTCTGGCTGATCGTCGCCGCCTCGCTGGTACTGGGCGTGCTGCTGATCATCCCGATCGGCGGCGCCGACATGCCCGTCGTCGTGTCGATGCTGAATTCTTACTCGGGCTGGGCCGCTGCGGCGCTCGGCTTTACGCTGGGCAATCTGGCGCTGATCATCACCGGCGCGCTGGTCGGTTCGTCCGGCGCGATCCTGTCCTACATCATGTGCAAGGGCATGAACCGGTCCTTCATCTCGGTCATCCTCGGCGGCTTCGGCGGCGAAACGGCGGCGGCAGCTGACGACGGCATCGAGCGCACGGTCAAGCAGGGCTCGGCCGACGACGCCGCCTACCTGATGATGAACGCCCAGAAGGTGATCATCGTGCCCGGCTATGGCATGGCGGTCGCGCAGGCGCAGCACGCGCTGCGTGAAATGGCCGACAAGCTCAAGGCCAATGGCGTCGACGTCAAATACGCCATCCACCCGGTCGCCGGCCGCATGCCCGGCCATATGAACGTGCTGCTCGCCGAGGCCAACGTGCCTTACGACGAGGTGTTCGAGTTGGAGGATATCAACTCCGAATTCGCGCAGGCCGACGTCGCCTATGTCATCGGCGCCAACGACGTCACCAATCCGTCCGCGCGCGACGACAAGTCGTCGCCGATCTACGGCATGCCCATCCTCGACGTTGACAAGGCGCGCACCTGCCTGTTCGTCAAGCGGTCGCTCGGCTCCGGCTATGCCGGCATCGACAACACGCTGTTCTACAAGGACGGCACCATGATGCTGCTCGGCGACGCCAAGAAGATGACCGAGGAAATCGTCAAGGCCATGGATCACTGATCTCAGGCGACCGGCGAAAGGCACAAAGCATAGGTACGGAAAGCCCGGCTCGACGCCGGGCTTCCTCTTGTCTTGGGTTGAGAACGGACGCTCAGCGGCTGGTCAGGAAAACCGCTTCCTCCTCGTCGCGCTGCCTGCCGCCCAAAGCCGCCGCAGCGCTGGCGATGAAGGCGCCGACAACCAGCGACAACGCTCCCAGCAGCGCGAAGGTGGCACTTGCCTTCCTGGCGGTGTCCGCCGCCTGCTTGGCCTTGACCTTAGCGTCCTGGGCCTTCGCCAGGATCGCATCGACCCTTGCCTTGGCGTCGGCCTCGGACAGGCCGGTGCGGGCCGCGACCAGCTGCGACAGATAGGTCTTGTCGTCGGCCGAAATTTCGCCCGCCGCGGCGCTGGCGATCAGGATGCGCGACGCCTGCGATGCGGCGGCCGCGTCGTTCTGTGGATTGGCGGCGGCGAGCTTGCTCGGATCGGCCGGGCGGAACAGCGAATCCACGAAATAGGAGGTCGCATTGTCGGCGGATGCCGAGCCGGCATTGCCGGCGGCTCCGGCCGATGCACCCATCGCAGCACCCGATACCACCGTTGACGCTGCCTGCACGCCCGAGCCCAGCATCGATGTCAGCGCCGAGCCAAGCACCCCGACGACGAGCAGCGTTGCCAGTGCCCAGGCCAGGAATCCATGTGCGGTGTCACGAAAGAACACCTCGTCCGTGTGGATATCGACCCATTTGGTGCGCATCCGTCCCGCGAGATAGCCGCCGACGCCCGATGACAGCCATTGCACCACAACCAGCCAGACCGCGGTCGAGACCGCGAAAGTGGTGATCGAGGCGCCTGAGCCAGACCAGGGCGAAACCATGGTCAGCCCTAGCCCGGAGCCGAGCAGCATCAATATGAAGCTCAACGTCGACGCCGCGAAAGCCCCGGCGATGATCGGACCCCAGCTGATCGCCGAGGCGGAGGATTCGGTCGAAACGGGAACATCGACAGCCGACAGGGTGGACTGCATGACGGCCTCCTATCGCGCGAACAGCATGATGAGGATGATGATCGGGATAGGAACCCCAAGCAACCAGAGCAGAATGCCGCGACCCATGAATGCCTCCTGAGAAATCGTGATCGATGGTGTCACAATGTCCCGGATGGTCTTCCGTTCCAGTGGCTTATGAAATGTTTGGTTGGCGTCCGAAAGAAGATCGGCGCACCTGGTGCGCCGGTCTTAAAAGACAAGGATAGATCCTAGATATCCAGATTGGCCACCGACAGCGCGTTGTCCTGGATGAATTCACGTCTAGGCTCGACTTCATCGCCCATCAGCCGGGAGAACAGGCTGTCGGCGTCCGTCGCGTCGTTGACCTTGACCTGCAGCAGCGAGCGAACGTTCGGGTCGAGCGTGGTCTCCCAGAGCTGCTCGGCGTTCATCTCGCCGAGACCCTTGTAGCGCTGCATGGTCAGTCCCTTGCGGCCTGTCGCAAAGACGGCGTTGAGCAGCGCCAGCGGTCCCGAAACGGTTTCGGCGACATCCTTGCGGCGCAGCACCGGCGGCGTCCCATAGACTTCGCTGAGACGCTGCGCGTAGCGGTCGAGCTGGCGGGCGTCGGCCGAATTGATCAGCGCCATGTCGAGATGGGCGTATTCCTTGACGCTGCGCACCGTGCGTTCGAACACATAGCCGCCGCTGCCCTCATTGGAGGTCGACATGCGGCCGGTCCAGCCGCGCTCCGTGTCCTCGGCGATGATGTCGAGACGTTGTGCGATCCGCTCCGCCATGGCGTTGGCGCGGGCAAGGTCATTGAAGATTTCGGGGTTGAGCCCGCCGGCGATCGCCGCCTGCTCGACGACGTTGCGGTTGTAGCGCGTGTGCAGGCCGTTGATGAGCTGGCGCACTGCCAGCGCGTCGTCGACGGCACCATGCAGATCCTGCCCGATCCGCACCTCGCCCGAGCCGAGCGTAAGCGAGGCCTCCTCCAAGCCTGAATCGATCAGGAATTCCTCGAAGGCGCTCTCATTCTTGATGTATTGCGAGCTCTTGCCGCGCGTCACCTTGTAGAGCGGCGGCTGGGCGATGTAGAGATGGCCGCGCTCGATCAGCTCCGGCATCTGCCGGAAGAAGAAGGTGAGCAGCAAGGTCCTGATATGGGCGCCGTCGACGTCGGCGTCGGTCATCAGGATGATCTTGTGATAGCGCAGCTTGTCGGCGTTGAACTCGTCCTTGCCGATCGAGGTGCCGAGCGCGGTGATCAGCGTGCCGATCATGTCGGAGCTCAGCATCCGATCGAAGCGCGCGCGCTCGACGTTGAGGATCTTGCCGCGCAGGGGCAGGATGGCCTGGTTCTGGCGCGAGCGGCCGCCCTTGGCCGAGCCGCCCGCCGAGTCACCCTCGACGATGAAGATTTCCGATTTTGCCGGGTCGCGCTCCTGGCAGTCGGCCAGCTTGCCGGGCAGGGAGGTGACGCCCAGCGAGGTCTTGCGGGTGATGTCGCGGGCCTTGCGCGCGGCTTCGCGCGCCGCCGCGGCCTGGATCACCTTCTCGACCACCACCTTGCCCTCGGTCGGATGCTCCTCCAGCCAGGTGCCCAGCGCCTCGTTGACCAGTCCTTCGACCACCGGGCGGACTTCCGAGGAAACCAGCTTGTCCTTGGTCTGCGAGGAGAATTTCGGATCGGGAACCTTGACCGACAGCACGGCCGTCAAGCCTTCGCGGCAATCGTCGCCGGTCAACGAGACCTTTTCCTTCTTGGTCAGGCCCGAGGATTCGCCATAACCGGTGATCTGACGGGTCAGCGCGCCACGGAAGCCGGCGAGATGGGTGCCGCCGTCGCGCTGCGGGATGTTGTTGGTGAAGGCCAGCACGTTCTCGTGGTAGCTGTCGTTCCACCACATCGCCACTTCGACGGTGATGCCGTCGCGCTCGGCCCGGATGGCGATCGGCTTCTCGATCAGCGGCTTCTTGACCCGGTCGAGATATTTGACGAACTCTTCGAGGCCACCATCATAGTGCAGTTCATGGCGCACGACGTCGGCATGGCGGGCATCGGTCAGAACGATGCGCACGCCCGAATTGAGGAAGGCGAGCTCACGCAGCCGATGCTCCAGCGTGCCAAAGTCGAACTCGACCATGGTGAAGGTCTCGGCCGACGGAAAGAACGTGATCTCGCTGCCGCTGCGGCCCTCATTGGTGCCTGGGCGCTTGTCCTGCTCGTAGCTGCCGGTCGCCTTCAGTGGCGCGTCGGCGTTGCCATGCGTGAAGCTCATCTCGTAGATCTGGCCGTTGCGGCGGATCTTGAGCTTCAGCCAGGCCGACAGCGCGTTGACCACCGAGACGCCGACGCCGTGCAGGCCGCCCGACACCTTGTAGGAGTTCTGGTCGAATTTGCCGCCGGCATGCAGCTGCGTCATGATTACTTCGGCCGCCGAAATGCCCTCGCTGGGATGGATATCGGTGGGAATGCCGCGGCCATTGTCGATGACGGTGACCGAACCATCCGGATTGAGCGTCACCGAAACGAGGTCGGCATGGCCGGCCAGCGCCTCGTCGATGGCGTTGTCCACCACCTCATAGACCATGTGGTGCAGGCCCGAACCGTCGTCCGTGTCGCCAATATACATGCCGGGACGTTTGCGAACGGCGTCCAAGCCCTTCAAAACCTTGATGGAATCGGCGCCGTATTCGGCTTCAGCGCCGTTGGCGTTCTCAGTTTGATCGCTCATGAAAACCTGTTGTCTAGAGGCCGCTAGCGCAACGCGAAAAATCGCCCCCGAATCGCGCGTCTGATATAGCCTAGATATAGGCGCTAAAGGCGGTTTTTCCAAGGTTTGCGGGCATTTCCCCGGGGATGAGCCGGCTGTGCTGGGCCGGCTCCCGCTGGGCTCTATTTCGCCTTGGCCACACGGTCGCCGAGAAACGTGATCATGAACTTCCAGCGCGGCGCCAGCCGCCCGGCCCGGCCGAGCTCCAGCGTCAGGTCAGCCGGCGCGCATCGGTTGCAACGCCTCGCTCCAGCGCAGCAGCTCGTCCAGCATCGTCCTGGCGCCGCCAGCCACCTGTTCACTGGCGTTGAAGGCGCCGTTCTCATCAAGCAATTTCTGGTACATCGGCAGCGCGACGCCTTCCGGGATCGGCATGATGCCCACCGAGGTCAGCAGCGGCTTCAGGGCCTGCGCCGCGCGCAGACCGCCGGAGACGCCGCCATAGCTGAAAATGGCGGCAGGCTTGTATTTCCATTCACGCGCCAGGTAGTCGATCGCGTTGACGATCGCGGGTGCCGCGAAATAATTGTATTCCGGCGCCACGAAGACAAAGGCGTCGGCGGCGTCGATCGCCTTCGACCAGGCCTTGGTGTGGTCGTTCTGGTAGTTGCCAAGCCTCGGATGATGCGGCTCATCCAGCACCGGCAGCTTGAACGCGGCAATGTCGGTCAGTACTGGCGCGAATTTCCCGTGCTCGCGCGCGAATCTCTCCAGCCACTCGGCAAAAACCGGGCCGGCACGACCGGGTCTCGTGCTGCCGATGACGATGTTCAACTGGTGCTTCAAGGCGGGCTCCTTAGTTTGGCGGTATTGGTGGCTGTCCCTACGGCACAGCATTCCGGCGGACAAGGTAGGACCTTTGGCGGAATGGTCACGATCGGATGAACGGACTGTCTGCCTTCGCGTCTCCTGCTGCCGCGGTTCGGTCTGCCGTTCAGTCACATGGACGCCCGGATTGCCAGTCACTACATTAACGGCGATAGCGGAGCCTTTCATGGACACTCAGCCCGCCCCCTTCGTTCCTCCCGCGCCAAAGCCGCGCACGTCGCCGCCTTCGACGCTGGAGTTGATCCGCATCGTCTACCGCAATCCGCTCGAACTGTGGGGCGAGCCGACCTACAACGAACCGTGGATTTCGGTGAACGGCGTCGGCGGGCCGCTGGTCATTGCCAACGATCCCGGTCTCATCCGCCACGTGCTGGTCGACAATGCCAAGAACTACAGGATGGCCACGGTGCGCCAGAAGATCCTGCGGCCGATCCTGCGTGATGGCCTGCTGACCGCCGAGGGCGAGGTCTGGAGGCGGTCACGCAAGGCGATGGCGCCCGTGTTCACGCCACGCCACATCTTCGGCTTCGCTCAGCCGATGCTCAAGCGTACGCTGGAGTTCGTCACGCGCTACGAAGCGGGCGGCACGTCCGATATCGCCCATGACATGACGCTGCTCACCTATGACATCCTGGCCGAGACGCTGTTCTCAGGCGAGATATCAGGAGAGCCGGGCAGTTTTGCCAATGAGATCGACCGCCTGTTCGAGACCATGGGACGCGTCGACCCCCTCGACCTGCTGCGCGCGCCCGACTGGCTGCCTCGGCTGACCCGCATCCGCGGCCGCAAGACCATGGCCTATTTCCGCAAGATCGTCACCGACACGGTCAAGATGCGCGAAGAGAAGGTCAGGCGCGATCCCGATGCCGCGCCGCAGGATTTCCTGACTCTGCTGCTCAAGGCCGAGGGCCCGGAGGGGCTGACGCGCTCGGAAGTCGAGGACAACATCATCACCTTCATCGGTGCCGGCCATGAGACGACCGCGCGCGCTCTTGGCTGGACGCTTTATTGCCTTGCCCAATCGCCTTGGGAGCGCGACCGGGTCGAGCAGGAGATCGACCAGGTGCTGGCGCGCGAATCCGATCCGACGAAGTGGCTCGACGCCATGCCGTTGACACGCGCCGCCTTCGACGAGGCACTCAGGCTCTATCCGCCGGCGCCCTCCATCAACCGCGAGCCGATCGTGCCGGAGATGTGGAACGATCTTTACATCCCCAAATATGCGGCCGTGCTGGTCATGCCCTGGGTCGTCCATCGTCACAGGAAGCTGTGGGACCGGCCCGATGCCTTCCTGCCCGAGCGCTTCCACCCGGGAAACCGTGAAAAGATCGATCGCTTCCAGTATCTGCCGTTTGGCGCGGGGCCGCGCGTCTGTATCGGCGCCAGTTTCGCCATGCAGGAGGCGATCATCGCGCTCGCCATCCTTTTGTCACGCTTCCGCTTCGATGCCACGGCTGAGACCAAGCCCTGGCCGGTGCAGAAGCTGACGACGCAACCGCAAGGCGGCTTGCCCATGCAGGTCACAGCTCGCCATCATTGAGAGGCCGTCATTGAGAGGTAGGACCTCTCAGGAAATTATACGGCGGGCCTGCGTTGCTGGAACTGGCCGGCGGCGCGGAAGCGCCAGAGATAGCTCGGCAGGATCGTCGCGATCGATTGCGGCTGGATGCCAAGTCCCGCCAATGTCCGATTGGCCTTGGCCGCGGTTTCCGAAACGACGTTGTGCTCGCGCAACTGCATCACCTGGTCCTTGGTCAGCAGCGGGTTGGGCAAGAGCCCGAGGATCGAAGCCTGGATGTTGGCCACCCACCACGGCACCGGCACCAGCAGGCGCCTGCGCTCGATCACGCTGAGCAGCTCCTGCATGCACTCCTTGAAGGTGAGCACATTGGGGCCGCCAAGCTCGTAGATATGGCCGCCATCGACCTTGCCGTCGACCGAGCGCGCCACCGCTTCGGCGACGTCGCCGACATAGACCGGCTGGAACTTGGTCCGGCCACCGCCGATCAGCGGCAGCACCGGCGAATAGCGCGCCATGCCGGCGAAGCGGTTGAAGAAACTGTCTTCCGGCCCGAAATTGATCGACGGCCGGAAGATCACGGCGTCGTTGATTGTCTCCAGCACGGCCTTCTCGCCAAGTGCCTTGGTGCGCGCGTAGTTCGATTCGGAGTTCGCATCGGCCCCAAGCGCCGAAATATGGGTGAACCCGGCGCCAACGGAGCGCGCGGCCTCGGCAATGGCGCGGGCGCCGAACTCATGCACGGCGGAGAATTTCTGCCGGCCGCTTTCATGCAGGATGGCGACGAGATTAACGACATGGTCGGCACCTTGCACGGCGCGGTCGACCGACCAGCGCACGCGCACATTGGCCTGCACCGGCTGGATCTGGCCGACATTGCCGAGCGGCTGCAGGTGGCCGGCAAGATCTGGCCGCCGGCAGGCGACCCGGATACGATAGCCGCGCTTGGCCAGCGCCCGCACGACATGGCGGCCGACAAAGCCTGACCCGCCGAAGACGACGACGAGCTTTGGGGTCTGCAGGATTTCTGTCATGGTGGGCTCCGGCGCATTTTTCCAGATGGCTTGGCTGAAGCCGTTTCATAGTCCGTTTTGCGCCAAAGGCAAAGGGCGACGCGTCGTCGCTGTCCCCCTTGTTTTTCGAGCAGTTCCAGGAACGCAGAAAACCCCGCCGAAGCGGGGTTTTCCGGGTGACGTCCGCGCCGAAAACAGGGTCCAACGAGGCGGCCTGACCTGAGACGGCATCAAGACGGCGTGAAGCAAGCACGCCCGCCCCAGCCCTGGACACATTCGACCTGAAGGCACCGGCCGGGCAAACCCGACCCGGACAGGCATGTGTCGCCGCGACAGTCGGAAAGGTTCAGCGGTGCGGAAAAAACCGCACACCATCGGCAGTTGGCTTTCTGGTTCAATGACTACGACACGGTCACGCCAGCCGCCGCGCGTCCGAGCGCCTGCGGGGCTGGCCAAAGCTTCTCGGGAAAGCCCGGCGCATGCGCCCGACATCGCCGAAGCCGCTTTCCTCCGCGATGAGATCGGGTGGCGCGTGGCTGGTCTCTGGCTCGATACGGCGCGCGCACGGCCGACTTTGTCGCCATGCAGTTCGAATATCCTTGGACGGCCAGGCGAAGGCACCGTCGCAAAGGCACAGCACCGGTCCGGGCATTCGTTCGCTGGAATTCAGGCCGAATAGCGCTCGGCGAATTCGGAAATGCGCTGCACCACCGCCTTGGGCGCGGTGATGCCGCGTGCCTGTGCCTTCTCGGCCGCCTCGGCCCGGGCCCGCCCCGGCACATGCACGCCGTAGCGGCGGCGAAGACGGTCGAGTTGGCCCTTCATCCGCTGTTCGAAATCCGGATCGAGCAGCTTCGGCTCGACGGCAAGCACGAACAGGCCGGTTCCGGGACTGTCCGGGCCGCCGCTGAACCATGGCGCGTCGAGCGACCAGTTGGCCCCCGACAGGCCGGCCGCCAGCACTTCGACCATCAGCGCGATGTTGGCGCCGCGCTGGCCGCCGAAGGCCAGCATGGCGCCCTTCATGGCGGCCGCCGGATCGGTGGTCGGGTTGCCGCTGGCGTCCAGCGCCCAGCCTTCAGGGATTTTCTTGCCGTCTTCGGCCGCCTTGCGGATGTTGACGAAGGCGGTGGCGCTCGACGACTGGTCGATGACCAGCGGCGCGCCATCGGCGGCGGGCGCGGCAAACGACATCGGATTGGTGCAATAGACTGGTTTGACCGAGCCGGAACCAGCAAGCACGGCCGGGCCGTTGGTGGCCGCGAACGATACCAGTCCCTGTGCGGCCAGCCGGCCGGTGAAGTAGCCGAGCGCGCCGCATGTATAGGCGTTCTTCTGCGAAAAGATGGCGACACCGAACAGTCGTGCCGCCTTGGCAAGATCGTCGATCGTGCGGTCGAAGCCCGTATGCGCCAATCCGCCACGCGCGTCGGACAGATAAACGGCCAGCGCCGGCCTGGTGATGACCGGATCGGCATTGCCGTCGATGCGGCCGGCCTCGAGCGCTTCGAGATAGTCGATGAAATGCGTCAGGCCGACGTTGGCAAGTCCTTCCGCCTCGGCAGCGACGATGGACGCCGCGAGCGATTGCGCGGCTTCTTCGTTGGCGCCGGCGCCGAGCGCCGCCATCCGGCACAATCCTGTTGCCTGGTCGAGACTGAGTTGCATCGTCGTTGCCTCTGGTGAGTGGTGCTTAGGGATAGTCAGTAGCCGGTAGTCGGTAGCGGAGCCAGCTACTCACTACCGACCACCCCCTAACACCTATCCGATCTTGTTCGGAATCCGCGCCTCGATCTTGCCGAAGGTGAAGACGAGAATGCCGGTGATCGTCATGTAGATCAACGCCAGGAGAAGCAAGGGTTCATAGGTGAGATACGTGTCCTGCCGCACCTTCGACGAGACGGCGAATATGTCGATCACGCTGATGGTCGCAACCAGCGGCGTCGACTTCAACTGCAGCACGGTTTCGCCGGTCAGCGTCGGCAGCGCCCGGTAGAAGGCCTGTGGCAGCCAGATGCGCCGGAAGATCTTCCAGCGGCTCATGCCGAACGCGCGGGCGGCTTCCAGCTGGCCCTTGGGCACCCCGGCAAAGGCACCGCGCATCACTTCGCCCTCATAACCGGCGAAGGATAGGGTCAACGCCAGCACGCCATACGGCCATGCCTGCCTGAGATAAGGCCACATCCAGGACTCGCGAATCCACGGATATTGCGGAAACAGCGAGCCTAATCCGTAGTAGAGCAGCCACAATTGCAGAAGCAGCGGCGTGCCACGAATGATGGTGCAGAAGACCTTGGCGGGTGCCGAGAACCAGAACGAACCGGCGGCCTGTGCCAGCCCGACCGGTACGGCGATCAGAAAGCCGAGCGCGCAGGTAAGGGCCAGGATCCACAGCGAGCGCCAGATGCCGAGTAAGCCCATTTCATAATATTGCGGCAACCAGTCCCAGCGCATGAAGAAGACAGCCGACAGCACCAGCCCCAGCGCGACCAGGATCAGCACGATGCGATGCGGCTGCAGCCACAGCGATGTGCGCGCCACCATATTGATGACGGTCGCTTCGCTGGCCATCAGCGCGCGTCCTTGACCGAAGGCATGCCACGCCTCGACCAGGCCTCGAGGCGGCCTAGCATCAGGTTCGAGAACAGCGATACCGCCAGATAGAGCACACCCGCCGCGAGATAGAATATCAGATAAGCCTTGGTCACGCCCGCCGCCTGCCGCGTCGCCAGTGTCAGCTCGAAGAAGCCGACGACGGCCAGCAGGGCGGTATCCTTGGTGGCGATCAGCCACAGATTGGCAAGGCCGGGTATGGCGAAAGGCAGCATCGCCGGCAATGTGATGCGCCGCAGCAGAAGACCGGGGGACATGCCATAGGCGCGCGCGGCTTCGATCTGACCCTGCGGAATGGCGAGGATGGCGCCGCGCATCACCTCGGTCGAATAGGCGCCCTGGACGAAGCCGAGCACGGCGATGCCGGCCACCAGTCCGCTGATGTCTATCCGCTGATAGCCCATCGCCGTCAGCACCTGGTTTATCAGGTCGGTGCCGGCGTAGTAGAGCAGCAGGATCAGCACCAGTTCGGGCACGGCGCGCACGATGGTCGTATAGACGGCCAGCAGATCGCGCACCACCGGGCCGCCGTAGAGCTTGCCATAGGCGCCACAGATGCCGATCAAAAGTCCAACGCAAGTGGCCCCGACGGCGATCTCGAGCGAATGCAGCAGCCCGAGCATGAGGGTCCCGCCCCAGCCGACGGGCGCGGGCGAGAGGAGTTCGATGATACCGGCCGCCGAGGCCGAAAGAAACGCGTCGATCAGCTTCGCCCCCGGAGTGCTGGCTCTATCCGCCGGCGCCAGCGGCCGGCGGCATGCATGCGTGGGAAAGGTAGGGCGGAGGGCATGGCTCTTCGGTCATGCCCTCCGCTCGTGCGAGGGTCTTTAGTTCGACTGTGGCGAGCCGCCGTAAATGTCGAAATTGAAGTATTTCTTCGAGATTTCGTCATACTTGCCGTTGCTGCGGATGGCCTTGATGCCGGCGTTGATCTTTTCCTTCAGGTCGGTGTCTTCCTTGCGCACGCCCGCGCCGACGCCTGGTCCGAGCACTTCATCGTCCGGAGCCACCATGCCCTTCAGGTCGCAGCAGGCCTTGCCCTGGTCGGATTTGAGGAATTCGCCGAGCGCAATGGAATCGGCCTGCACCGCGTCGAGGCGGCCCGCGGCAAGGTCATTGTTGGCTTCGTCCTGGGTCTGGTATTCCTTGATCTCGGAAGCCGTGCCGCCGAAGTGCTTCTTGGCGTAGACGGCGTGCACGGTCGACACCTGGACGCCGAGCACCTTGCCCTTGAGGTCGTCCGGCGTGGCGCCGAATTTCTGGTCTTTCGGTCCGATGATCGCCGTCGGCGTGTTGTAATACTTGTCCGAGAAGTCGATGGTCTTCTTGCGTTCGCCGGTGATCGACATCGACGAGACGATGAGGTCGATCTTCTTGGTCGTCAGCGCCGGGATGATACCGTCCCAGGCGACAGGCGTGATGACGCAGTCGAGCTTTTCCTCGGCGCATACGGCGTCGATGAAGTCGATCTCCCAGCCCACCCATTTGCCCGAGGCATCAGGCGAGGTGAAGGGCGGATAGGGCTCCGCGGCGACGCCGATCTTGACCGGATCGGCCTTGGCCACGCCCATGGCGGCGACGCCGAGCAGCAGCGCAGCGGCGAATGTCTTCAGAACAGTCTTCATTTTTACAACTCCCAGTTTGTTGTTGGTTCCCGGTTTTCTTCCGTCCCGGCTTTCCTAGCCGATGTTGCGGATGAACTGCTTGAGCCTTTCGGATTTCGGCGCGCCGAAGATCTGCTCCGGCGGGCCTTCTTCCTCGACCAGCCCGTTGTAGAGGTAGACGACGTGGGTCGCGACCTCGCGGGCGAACTTCATCTCGTGGGTGACCAGCACCATGGTGCGGCCTTCGCGCGCCAGGTCGCCGATAACCTTCAGCACCTCGCCGACCAGTTCCGGGTCGAGCGCCGAGGTCGGCTCGTCGAACAGCATGACGCGCGGATTGATGGCCAGAGCGCGGGCGATCGCGGCGCGCTGCTGCTGGCCGCCCGACAAATAGGCCGGATAGACGTCGCGCTTTTCGGCGAGCCCGACGCGCGCCAGCAGTTTTTCGGCCTGTGAGATCGCTTCGTCTCGCTTGACCCCCAGCACATGCACCGGAACCTCGATGACGTTCTCGATCAGCGTCATGTGGCTCCACAGATTGAAGTTCTGGAACACCATGCCGAGCTTGGAGCGGATGCGCTCGATCTGCTTGCGGTCGGCCGGAACGGTGTGGCCGTGGCTGTCCGCCTTCAGCTTGATCTCCTCGCCATTGACGCGAATGATGCCGCTGGTCGGGTTTTCCAGGCAGTTGATGCAGCGCAGCAGCGTCGATTTGCCGGAGCCGGAACCGCCGATGATGGCGATCACCTCGCCATCGCGTGCCGACAGCGACACGCCCTTCAGCACATGCAGTTCACCGAACTTCTTGTGCAGGTTCTCGACATGGATAGCTTCAGCGGCGCCATTAAGCACCTCGCCGGATGAGATTGCGGCAACTCTCACCGCGCTCACCGGGTGACCTTCATCTGGTCGACGGCAATTTGTCGAACGTCTACCCGGCTAATCAACATACGCTGTACTGCCCCGCTCTAGACCTCAGCATGGACCCAACAGCGCGAGCCCGTCAATCCCGCTCATTACGGCACTTGCGAGCTTGTTGTGCAAGTGTATAAATAGCGCTCCATGAAATTTTCTTCATTTTTTTCAGCTAAAAGGGCTTCGATGAACGCTTTCGGATCACAGTCCATGGCGGCGCCGCTGCGACGCGTTCTGATGCGGTCGGCGGCCAACGCCATGCGCAACGCCGACGGGGCTGCCTGGCACTATGGCCCGGGATTCAATCCGGCGAAAGCGGCATTGCAGCACGCCGTCCTTGCTGAACTGGTGGCGACTTCCGGCGCTGAAATCGAATGGATCGAGGACAAGGCCGATGGCCTTTCGGATTCGGTGTTCACGCACGACCCATCGCTGATGACCGACCGCGGCGCGCTTATTCTGTCCATGGGCAAGCCCTTGCGCGCCAGCGAGCCCTCGCTGCATGAGGAAACCTACGGAAGACTGGGCATTCCGATCCTCGGCCGCGTCGAGGCTCCCGGCCAGGTCGAAGGCGGTGATTGTGTATGGGTGGATGCTCGCACGCTGGCGATCGGGCGCGGTGTCCGCTCCAACCAGGAAGGCATCCAGCAGGTTTCCAACCTGCTGACGCCGCTGGGCATTTCAGTCTACGGCTTTGACCTGCCGCTGTGGCAAGGGGAAGAGGCGTGCCTGCATCTGATGTCGGTGATCAGCCCGCTGGCCGACGACCTCGCACTGGTCTATTCACCGCTTTTGCCGGCCACCTTCTATCAAATGCTGAAGGCGCGCGGCATCCGGCTGGTCGAGGGTGATGCCGGAGAGTTTGGCGCCTCCAACGGCCTCAGCCTGAACGTGCTGCCGACCAGCCCGCACAAGGTCATTGCCGTTGCAGGCTTTCCCAAGACCAAAGCCGCCATGGAGGCTGCCGGCTGCACCGTAGAAATCTTCGAGGCGGATGCACTCTGCATCGCCTGCGAAGGCGGGCCAACATGCCTGACGCGGCCGATCTTGCGCCAATGAATACGCCGTCCCGCCGCAAGTTCCGTCGCGAGGGCGAGGAGCGACGGCGGCAGGATTTGATCGAAGCGACCCTGAATAGCGTGGCGGAACACGGCTTGGAGGGCGCCACCTTGCGCACCATCGCATTGCGCGCCGGCGTCACCGCCGGGCTGATCCGGCACTATTTCCCCAGTAAGGAAGAATTGCTGCAGGAAGCCTATGCAGCGCTGATGGGCCGCATGACCGAGCAGGCGAAAGCGGCGTTGGTCATGGAAGATGCCTCGCCGCGCAAACGCCTTGCGGCTTTCGTCACAGCCAACCTCAATGCGCCAATCATCGATGCGCGGGTGTTTTCGCTCTGGGCAACCTTCATCGGCCGCGCCGGTTCGGACCCGAGCCTGGCTCGCGCCCACCGCGAAGGTTACCTTGGCTTTCGCAACGAGGTGGAAGCCGTCGTGGCCGAGGTGCTCGCCGCCGAACAGCGCGAGCCGGACGCAAGCCAGCTGCGCCATCACGCCATTGCGATTAACGCGATCATCGACGGGCTCTGGGTGGAAGGCTGCCTGGCTGGCGAAATGTTCTCGCCTGGCGAATTGGCGACGATTGGCATCAAATCTATCGAGGCCGAGCTCGGCCTCGCGCCGGAAAGGGGAGAAAACCAATGACCACACTCGGCGAAGCCCTCATCACGCTGCTTGAAGCCCATGGCGTCGACACGGTCTTCGGCATTCCAGGCGTCCACACGGTCGAGCTCTACCGTGGGCTGGCGCGCTCGAAAATCCGCCATGTCACGCCGCGCCACGAACAGGGCGCCGGCTTCATGGCCGACGGCTATGCCCGCGCCAGCGGCAGGCCGGGTGTCGCCTTCGTCATCACCGGCCCGGGCTTGACCAACACCCTTACCGCCATGGGCCAGGCGCGCGCCGATTCGGTGCCGATGCTGGTCATCTCGGGTGTCAACGCCATGCCGACGCTGGGCAAGGGGCTTGGCTTCCTGCACGAACTGCCAGATCAGCGTGGCATGATGGAGAAGGTGGCGCTTTTGTCGCAGCGCATCACCGAGGCCAGCGAATTGCCGGGCGCGCTGGCCCAGGCCTTCGCCCTGTTTTCATCGTCGCGACCGGGCCCGGTGCATATCGAGATCCCGACCGATGTCATGGTCAAGCCGGTGGACGACATCGCGGCACTGCTGAGCAATGCGGCGCCGCCTGCTCCGGACGGCGAGGCAATTGCCAGCGCTGCCAAACTCATCGCCGCCGCGCGCCGCCCGCTGATCCTGGCCGGCGGCGGCGCCAAGCGGGCCGAGGCGGCGCTGCAACGCCTGGCCGAAAGACTCGGCGCGCCGGTGGTCGAGACCACGAATGCGCGTGGCCTGCTGCACCGCCACCCGCTCTGCGTGCCGGCAAGTCCCAGCCTGAAGGCGGTTCGTGCACTGATGGCCGAGGCCGATCTGGTGATTGCCGCCGGCACGGAGTTCGGCCCGACCGACTATGACGGCTATGGCGATGGCGGCTTTGTGCTGCCTTCCAATCTGATCCGCATCGACATCGGCGCCGACCAGCTCGCGCGGCGTCCGGTGACGGTCGCCATCCAGGCCGATTGTGCCGAGGCGATCGAGGCCCTGCTCACCGCGATCGGCGCAGATCATACCGCCGCGCCGGACGGCGAGGGGCGCGCAGCCGAGGCACGGAAGGGGGCTTTTGCCGAGCTGAGCCCCGCCTATGTGGCGCAGGTGCATGCCGTGGAAATGATCCGTGACGCCTTGCCGGGCGCGATCGTCGTCGGCGATTCGACGCAGCCGATCTATGCCGCCAACCTCTACTACGATCACGACCGGCCGGGCGGCTGGTTCAACGCCGCCACCGGCTTCGGCGCGCTTGGTTATGGCCCACCGGCGGCCATCGGTGCAGCCCTTGCCATGCCCGATGCACCAATTGTCTGCCTGACTGGCGACGGCGGGTTCCAGTTCACGCTGCCCGAACTTGGTGCGGCGCTCGACGCCCAGGCGCCGGTCATCTTCGTGGTCTGGAACAACAGAGGCTATCGCGAGATCGAGACCTCGATGCTCGATGTCGGCGTGGAACCCGTCGGCGTGTCGCCGGCGCCGCCGGATTTCTGCAAGCTGGCCGAGGCCTATGGCATCGGTGCCGAACGGCTGGGAAATATCGACGCCTTGCCGCAGGCGCTGAAGCACGCCCGGGCAACGGGACTGCCGCGCGTCATCGAAATCTCGGTCGACTGAGTGTCGGCTGCGTCAGCGTAGAAACAGAGAGCTGGAGCGGGTCAGCGATTCTAACAAATGCTGAACCGCTCTAAAGGCGTGTCTCAACCATCGGCCGGCCATGTCATTTTTCAAGGAACAGGCGTCCTTTCGCGATCCGCTGACATTTCCTCATCTCGCACCATTGCGTTGGGCGGCATCCTCGCCTGAGCTGCCTTGGCCCGTGAGGAAGACCGCGGCGAAGCTTTGCATGACGCTCGCGCGAAAGAAGAAGCGGCGCGCCCGGCGCGTGGCGGTCGATCATTCGCATTGGTGCTCCGCCAGCACGCCGACCGGCGGCCTCGGTCCGATCTGGCAATACTGGGCGCAAGGCGCCGACCAGGCCCCGCCACTGGTCAAGGCATGCCTGCGCTCGGTCGCGCGCCACAAGGGTTCGCGCGACCTTGTCGTGCTCGACGACAAGACCGTGGAGGGCCATATCGATTTGCCCGGCCATGTCTGGGACAAGCGGCGGCGCGGGCTGATGAACAGCCAGCATTTCTCCAATTTCATTCGCCTGAGCCTGCTCTCCCGGCGCGGAGGAACATGGCTCGATGCCACCATCCTGCTCCGGCAGCCGGTGCCGCCCGAAATCGAGCGCGAGGATTTCTACATTCTGCGCGAGACCAATCGCCATCCGCGGCTTGTGGAAACCTGGTTCATTCATGCCCGCAAGGGGCACCCGCTGGTCGAGACGGTGCTGCACGGCCTCGCCGACTACTGGAAGAAGTACGACGCCCTGCACGACTACTTCATGTTCCCCTACCACTTCGAAGCCTCGCTCCTGCTGCACCGCCCGTTGCGGCGCGACTTCCTGCGCATGCCGCAGGTTGGCGCGGACCGGCCGCACGAATTGCAGTGGCGGCTCTTCGAACCGTTCGAGGAGGCCACCCATCACTCCCTTTTTGATGGTTTCTGGCTGCACAAGCTCACGCATCACGAGCAGCGCCCAACCGTCGGTGAGCATCTGCTGTGGGACGCGATCGTTTCGGGCTGGCCGGCGTCCTGACGCATGCAAAGACGCAACGGCTGCCATGTCGAGATATCAGTTGAGTGATCGCCCGAAAGGGGCGACGCTTCGCGTCGGCGCGGCAAAACAAGCGATATAATCATAAAAAGACAGGAGCGGTTCTAGGATGACGGAAACACTTGAAGGCAGGCATATCGTTGTAACCGGTGGAACCGGCGCGCTCGGTGGCGCGGTGGTTGGCAGGCTGCTGGAACAGGGCGTGATCTGCCACGTGCCGAACGCGCATGCAGCGGCGCCTTCGCACTTCCCCTTCACCACGCACGACAACGTCAAGCTGGCGCACAATGTCGATCTTTCGGACTCCGCCAAGGTCGAGGCGTTCTACAGCCAGGTTCCGGGCCTCTGGGCTTCGATCCACCTGGCGGGCGGCTTTGCCATGGCGCCAGTGGAAAAGATCGAATCGGCATCCTTTGCCGAGATGATGGACACCAATGCCCGCACCACCTTCCTGTGCAGCCGCGCCGCGGTGCGTTCGATGCTGGCATCAGGCACTGCCGGACGCATCGTCAATGTCGCCGCGCGGGCGGCATTGGAGCCTCGCCGGGGCGCGGGCATGGTCGCCTACGCGGCCAGCAAGGCGGCGGTCGCGGCGATGACGGTGGCGATGGCGGAGGAACTCAAGCACAAGGGCATCTTGGTCAACGCCGTGGCGCCCTCGACGCTCGACACACCGGCAAACCGTGCCGACATGCCGGATGCCGATTTCACCAAATGGGTCAGCCTCGAAGCGGCCGCCGAAGCCATCGCCTACCTCGCCTCTCCGGCCAACCAGGCGATGAGCGGAACGTTGGTGCCGCTCTACGGCCGGGCGTAGCTCCCCCTCGCCGAACCGGTTTTTGCCAAAGAAAAACCCCGCCGGAGCGCTCCGGCGGGGTTCTTGTCATTCTGGACTAAGCGAAGGACTTCGCTTGCGAAGGACTTAGTTGCCCTGCTTCTTCAGCGCGGCACCCAGGATATCGCCCAGCGAAGCGCCGGAGTCGGTCGAGCCATACTGGGCGACCGCTTCCTTTTCCTCGGCGATTTCCAGCGCCTTGATCGAGACCTGCAGCTTGCGGGTCTTCTTGTCGAAGGCGATGACACGGGCATCGACCTTCTGGCCGACGGTGAAGCGCTCGGGGCGCTGCTCGTCGCGGTCGCGGCTGAGGTCCGAGCGCTTGATGAAGGTCTCGATGCCGCTGTCGACCAGCCGCACTTCCAGGCCGCCATCCTTGACGCCGATGACTTCGCAGGTGACGACGGCGTTCTTGCGCAGTTCGCCCGAAGTCGCCGCTTCCCCGACCGTGTCGCGGGCCAGCTGCTTGATGCCGAGCGAGATGCGCTCCTTGTCGATGTCGACGTCGAGCACCTGCGCCTTGACCATGTCGCCGCGATTGTACTCTTCGATAACCTGCTCGCCCGGACGGGTCCAGTCGAGGTCGGAGAGGTGCACCATGCCGTCCACGTCGCCTTCCAGGCCGATGAACAGGCCGAACTCGGTCTTGTTCTTGACCTCGCCCTCGACCTGGCTGCCGACCGGATGGTTGCGCGCGAAGGCTTCCCACGGATTCTCGAGCGTCTGCTTGAGGCCGAGCGAGATGCGGCGTTTGGCCGGATCGACCTCGAGCACCACCACGTCGACTTCCTGGGTCGTCGACAGGATCTTGCCGGGATGCACGTTCTTCTTGGTCCACGACATTTCCGAAACGTGGATAAGGCCCTCGATGCCCGGCTCCAGCTCGACGAACGCGCCGTAGTCGGTGATGTTGGTGACGGTGCCCTTGATCTTCTTGCCGATCGGGAACTTGGTGCCGATCTCGGACCACGGATCGCTCTCGAGCTGCTTCATGCCGAGCGAGATGCGGTGGGTTTCCTGGTTGATGCGGATGATCTGCACCTTGACCGTCTGACCGATGTTGAGGATTTCGGTCGGATGGTTGACGCGGCGCCATGCCATGTCGGTGACATGCAGCAGGCCGTCGATGCCGCCGAGGTCGACGAACGCACCGTAATCGGTGATGTTCTTGACGACGCCTTCGACAACCTGGCCTTCTTCGAGGTTCTGCACGATTTCCGAACGCTGTTCGGCGCGGCTTTCCTCGAGCACGGTGCGGCGCGACACCACGATGTTGCCGCGGCGGCGATCCATCTTGAGGATCTCGAAGGGCTGCGGGTTGTGCATCAGCGGGGAGACGTCGCGGATCGGGCGGATATCGACCTGGCTGCGCGGCAGGAAGGCCACGGCACCGTCGAGGTCGACGGTGAAGCCGCCCTTGACCTGGTTGAAGATGACGCCTTCGACGCGCTCGCCCTTGGTGAACTTCTCTTCGAGACGGACCCAGCTCTCTTCGCGGCGGGCCTTCTCACGCGAGAGCATCGCTTCGCCAAGCGCGTTCTCGATGCGCTCGACATAGACTTCGACGGTGTCTCCGACCTTGAGGGTGGTGTCCTTGCCCTTGACGCCGAATTCCTTCAGCGGCACGCGGCCTTCGACCTTGAGGCCGACGTCGATGATGGCCATGTCCTTTTCGATCGCGGTGATCGTGCCCTTGACGACCTGACCTTCGCCGGAGTGGCCGGTGGTGAATGATTCTTCGAGCAGGCTCGCGAAATCGTCGCGAGTGGGATTTGCAGCTGACATTGTTTCTCCTGGGTGCCCCGCATCTCGAGCGGGACGGGCGCCGTGGGTTAGCATTGCGTTGGCCTGCCGGCGTTCCGGGCTCAAAAGCCCTGGGCCGCTTTCAAGCGGCAATTCCGGCGCATGAAGAATGCTGGCAGGCTGGTTCGTGCCCGATATGGGTATTTTCTTCGCTTCCGGCAACGGAAACGCGGGAGAAAACCCGGATCAGGCCTTGTCTCTCTTGGCCAGCACGTCGTCTATAACAGCCATGGCCGCGAGAAACGCGGCTTCTATAGCCATTTCGCTGGTATCAAGCAAGTGCGCGTCGGCTGCCGGCTTCAATGGCGAGTCGGCGCGGCCCATGTCGCGCTCGTCACGGCGTTGGATGTCGGCGAGGATCTCGGCGAAATTGGCCGTGCCGCCGATGCTTTCGATCTCGGCCAGCCGGCGCTGTGCCCGCACCTCGGCACTCGCCGTCACATAGAGTTTGATGTCGGCGTCGGGGCACACCACGGTGCCGATGTCGCGGCCGTCAAGCACCGCGCCCGGCGGGGTCTTGGCGAATTCGCGCTGCTTTTCAACCAGGATGCGCCGCACGGTCGGGAAAACCGCGACCTTCGAGGCCGCCTCGCCGACCGCATGCGCCGACAGCACCGCACGGTCGAGCTTTGCCAGATCGACCTGGCGCGCCGCGGTCTCTGCCGCCGAGACATTGTCGAGCGGCAGGCCCACCTGAAGCAAGGCATGGGCGACCGCGCGATAGGTTAGGCCGGTGTCGAGCAGGTTCAGCCGGTAGTGGTCGGCCAGCCGCCGGGCGAGGGTGCCCTTGCCGGCGCCGGCTGGTCCGTCGATGGCGATGGTGAACGGCTTCATACAGACCTTTTGGCAAACCCGATGCGAGGCGCAATTGTCGTTAGCGGTATGCGCGAACTTTTGTCGATCCGCAAACTACGACTGCGCAGATTGGGCGCTCTCTTTTCGGCGCCGGCGTTCTTTCAAAAATGTGAGGAAAAGAACGCCGGTGACAATGGTGAAAATAGCAGGGCGAGCGAATCGCTTTCGGGTCTCGGACCATCGTTGTCTAAGCCGAGCAATCCCGCGACCAGGACGATGACGCCCGAAAAGAAAAACAGCCCTGTCAGCCGCGCTCCGTTGACGAGGTGGATGTCGCTTACGGATCGCCACGCTTTGAGGAGAATTGCCTTGACATCAGACATGCCGGGAAATTCGACCGGCACCGAAGAGATGGAGGAGAACCGTTTCACCTGAGCAATCGCTCTGAAGCGGGCGATACTCAATGCCGTGTTGCCCATCACGTAAATTATTGCCACGAGCAAGAGCCAATGTGTAGCGAGGCATCCGCCCCACCAAAGAAGGAAGAGGCCTCCAAGTGGGATTGTAGTCAGGATCGCAGTCCAATACTCTCGATAAAATCGTCTTTTTACGAAATCATACTGCTCGGGAGTAATCTTGTAGGCTTCGGCTCCTCTACGAAAGGAAACGATCACGAACCCATCATCTGTTTTATTTCCGCTTCGCATCAGGGCTCATCCAAGTCTCGAGCGGGGCTTGAGTTTGCTCTAAAAAGAGAGAATACCAAACCCAATATGTGCCCGAAAAAATACACGCTAAGGATCGCATAGCCACCCATCGCCAGAAATATGGCATTCGATGGTGTGTTGGCTTCGAAGGGTTGAAGCATCCATCCGAAATGCAGGCCATATGCGCAGCCGATGGCTCCGCACGAAGAAGCCATGCTTGGTAGCGTGAGCGCGATCCAAAGCGCCGTGATCACACCAAGGCGCACCCATGAATAGGTGCGTTCTTTGATCATCTTGGCAACTGATATCGCCTTCGCGATGGTTAAAACTACGCCCGCTACTATCGCAAGTAAAATCGAGACCAGAATATTCATGGCGCTCCCCAATACTCGTTTGAGACTGAAGGGTCAGCCCTTAAAGAACGATTGAGTCGATCTCGAAATTTGATGCAATCTGAGGGTTAGGAAATCTCCGCGCCCAGCCCCTTCATCAGCCCCATGAACTCCGGAAAGCTCGTTGCAATCATATTGGCATCGTCGATGGTGACAGGCTTGTCCGTCGCCAATCCCATCACCAGAAAACTCATGGCGATGCGGTGGTCGAGATGGGTCTGCACGGTCGTATCCCTACCGTTCGGATGGCCGCCCAGCCCCTTGCCGCCCGGTCTGCCGCGCACGGCAAGCGAAGCCTCGCCCTCGGTGCATTCGACGCCGTTGAGCTTCAGGCCGTTGGCGACGGCCGAGAGCCGGTCGGACTCCTTCACCCGCAATTCTTCCAGTCCCTGCATCAGCGTCTCGCCCTCGGCGAAGCTCGCGGCAACCGCAAGCACCGGATACTCGTCGATCATCGACGGTGCCCGCTCGGGCGGCACGGTGACGCCCTTCAGCTCCGAGTAACGCACGCGCAGGTCGGCGACATCCTCGCCGCCCGCATTGCGCGGGTTGAGGATATCGATCTGGCCACCCATTTCCTGCAGCGTCAGAAGCAGTCCGGTGCGGGTCGGGTTCATCAGCACGTTTTCGATCACGATGTCGGAACCCGGTACGATGAGCGCCGCCACCAGCGGAAAGCCAGCCGAGGACGGGTCGCCTGGCACGGCGATCGTCTGGCCGGTCAGCTTGCCCTGGCCTTCGATGAAGAGGTGGCGCACACCGCGTTCGTCGGTCTCGACCGACAGGTTGGCGCCAAATCCCTTCAGCATCTTTTCAGTATGGTCGCGCGTCATCACCGGTTCGATGACGGTGGTGATGCCCGGCGTGTTGAGGCCGGCGAGCAGCACCGCCGACTTCACCTGCGCCGAGGCCATCGGCACGCGGTAGGTGATCGGGGCTGCATGCTTCGGCCCGTGCAGCGTGATCGGCATGCGGTCGCCCGGTGTCGCCTTCAGCACCTGCACGCCCATCTGGCGCAACGGCTCCAGCACGCGGCCCATCGGCCGGCTCGACAGCGAGGCGTCGCCGATGAAGGTCGTTTCCATGTCGTAGGTGCCGACGAGGCCCATGGTCAGCCGCGAGCCGGTGCCGGCATTGCCGAAATCGAGCGGCCCTTCCGGCTGCAGCAGCGCGCCGTTGCCCGTGCCGCGGATCACCCATTCGGTGCCGCGCTTTTCTATGTGCGCGCCCATCGCCTTCATGGCCGCGCCGGTGCGCATCACGTCCTCGCCTTCCAGCAGGCCTGTGATGCGGGTTTCGCCGGAGGCGAGGCCCCCGAACATGAAGGAACGGTGCGAGATCGACTTGTCGCCCGGCACACGCGCGGTGCCGGAAAGAGCGGATGATTTGCGGGCGGTGGCCGGCTTGGCAGCGACGGCGTGAGACATGGAATTTCCCTGGACGGAATGCCGGCATGCCGGCGCTTTTCATTTGTTGCGGCGATCTCGTATCACGGCGGGGTGGAATGGTCATCCCCATGGGCGTCACTTGGCGCGAGGCCTTTCAATGCATGGTTTTGTGACGCCGGCTTTTGGCTTTGACAGCGCCGCAAACTGTGGTTAAGGGGACCACTCTTTTATTCACGAGGCTTGCCGTGGCAAAAACCGAACTTGGCACAAAACGTATCGACCCTGAAACGGGCCGAAAATTCTACGACCTGAACAAGGACCCGATCGTCTCGCCCTATACGGGCAAGACCTATCCGCGTTCCTATTTCGAGGAAGGCAAGGTCGCCGCCCTCGAGGAGGAAGAGGAAGTGGCCGAGAAGGAAGTGGACGCCGAGGACGAAGAAGGCGTCGAAGTCGTCTCGCTCGAAGAGGCCGACGATGACGCCAAGGGCGACGATCTTCCCGATCTCGGCGATGACGAGGATGTCGACCTGGGCGACGACGAGGATGACACATTCCTTGCCGACGAAGAGGAAGAGGACGACGACGTTGCCGACATGATCGGCGTTGGCGATGACGACGACGAGGTCTGATCGGCCAGCGATGCAGGTGTTTGCACGCTTTCTCAGCCTGTGAACAAAAAGCCGTCTATGAAGGCTTGATATTGGCGAAAGGCGGGGTTAGAAGCCGCCTGCACTAACGGCGCGGTGTTCCAACCCGCGCCGGATCTCTTCACCGGAAACGGTGCCGGTTGACTGCCGGATGTGGGGCCATAGCTCAGTTGGGAGAGCGCTTGAATGGCATTCAAGAGGTCGTCGGTTCGATTCCGATTGGCTCCACCAGTCCCTTCCAGGGTTTTCAAGGAAACCCTCTGATCTCAAGCTCTTACACGGAAATGTGGTCCACGGTGGTGGCGCACGATGTGGAGAATTTCATGCCTCGGCGTGAGGTCTCCAGCTTCGCGGCGGCGTCTGTTGGTTTCGGTTGCGCGCTCCCGATGGGCTCCCATTCAGCAAATTGCGGCGGCTAAGCTTGCGCCATCAGGCAGCGTCCGCGCCGAACTCGACAGCAAACCCCGCGTCGATCGCGCTTCGCGCTATGTGGTCGCCAAGTTCCCAATCCGTGAGCTCGCACAGCGGAAACCTCTTCCTCACGGCATGGATAACCTCCGATACCGAGACGCTGGGGTTGTCGACATTGTCGATCAGGTAGCGGACAATCTCTTGGCGAATGTCCGCGGGAGCCGTCGTCTGCGCAAGTGCGGGCATCTGCGGCCTATGAATGGAGCCGTGTTGTTGCGCCATCGGCTGGTGTCGCGTCGAAGGCGACGGGCACGTCGTGAACGATGCATGCCGCCGCCAGCATGTCTTCCAACTCTCTGTCGGTGGCCTTGCACGCCGGCATCAGTGTTCGGATGGCCCGGATCGCCTGGGCAATGGACAGGAACCGCGCCCTGCCTCTGGAAAGCACGTAGGCTTCGGCCGCCTTTTCAACCGTGATGGTGTGGAACGTGTTGGTCATCAAGAGCTCCTCCCTGAAGCCGATCCAACGCGATTTACGGACAACATTCAGCGATCTGCAAGCGTCTGTCCGATTGCGGACAAATCAGGCGGGTGACTGGGCGAAGTGGCGCTGTTCCTCCTCGCCATAAGCACCGTGTGTGAGTTTTATCATTCCTATGCGGTCGACAATCGTGATCTCGCCGCGCTTGGCGTGAACCAGTCCCCGATATTCAAGCATTTGCAGGGCCGTGGTAACGCCCGGCCTCCGCGCGCCGAGCATGGTCGCCAGAAACTCGTGCGTCAGGTAGATCTTGTTTCCTTCACAGCGGTCATGAACCATGAGCAACCAGCGGGCCAATCGCTCCTCTATCTTCGAGTGACCGTTGACCACCGCTGTTCGGGATGCCTGGACAAGGAATGCGTTGGCGTAGCGAAGCAGGGACTCGCGAAAGCTCTGGCTGCTCGCAAGAAGCGCGCGAAGACTTTCAACCGGCAGGCACCAGCCATTGCCGGCGACCTGGATATAGGTGTCATTGGGAGACCGGTCCTGGCCGAGAACGACCGTAACCCCGGTCATGCCATCGTGGCCGACAATGCCAACCTCGCCTTGACGCCCTCCGAACATGGTGGCGACGACCGACGCGATACCTGTCTCGGGGAAATACACGTGCTGGATCGGCTGATAAGCGGTTTCCAGCGGGCTTTTGAGGCCCAGTTCGACCTGACGTATCGACGGCAGGATCGTTGCGAAATCCTCAGGCGCCAATGTTCTCAAAACATGATTGCGTATCTGGGATTGGGACATGCTCCTTCCCCGTTCCGGGCAAGAGCAAGTACCCTCTCACTGTCGGCGGCATCCGAGTGACTGGCGGCCGATGCGACAGCATAGGCCTTGGAGGCCCCGCTGGCAAACACTTGTGGTGGTGCGCCGGCGCAACGGTGTCTCTCCGCGGGAAGGCGATTGGATCACAAGCTTCGTTTCCTTCGCCAAGCCGCCGGAAACGCACGCCCTGCGGCGGCTTGAGCGCATGGCCGCCGATTGACCCATCCGCGCGGCATCCTGGGCGAAATCATCGCCGTGATATTCCAGTAGGCGAAGAGAAGGCTTTCCGGCTCGCACAGGAAGATTGACAAGTAGCGGATGTTGGCGCGGCTGATGATGGCGAGCACTTCCAGCCAGACTTCGGCATGGACGCGCTTGTATTTGCGCGATCGCCTCGGCCTTCAGGCCGATACAAAGTCCCATTCTGCGCATGTGCTGGTCGTGTCGGGGTGCGGGGTTTCAGCCGAGAAGGTCGGCCGCGACTTCGAGCGTGTTGCGGAACGATGTCTCCAGATGGCGTTCCATTGCCTGCGCGGCGCCCTCGGCGTCATGTCGCTTCAGTGCGCCGAGGATAGCTTCGTGCTGCTCGATCGTCTGTTCGCCAAAGCCTGGTTTCGGAATGGCGAGATAGCGGCCGCGGTCCATCTGCGCCTTGGAGATGTCGACGGCTCGCCAGATCATCGGCAGGCCGCAGATCTCCGCGATGGTGCGGTGAAAGACGTCGTCTAGCTGGATCGCGGTGGCGTACCGGCCGCGCGATATTGCGAGCTTGTGCGCCGCCATGTTGTCCTCCAGCAGTTCGGCGGCTGCCGGGGTGAGCTTCACCGCCGCGCGCCTGGCGCTTTCCATCTCCAGCGCCCGGCGGATGACATAGGCCTCTTCCAGGTCGGCGCGGCTGATCGGTGCGACATAGGTGCCCGTCTGTGCCAGGATCTTGACGAGGCCCTCGTCGCTGATGCGCTTGACGGCCTCCCGCACCGGCGTGCGCGAGACACCGAGGGCCTCGGCGATCGCCACCTCGTTGATCACCTCCCCGGGTTTCATCTGTCCGACGACGATCAGGTTGCGGATCTTCTGATAGATCTGATCGCGGAGCGGCAGAGCCCGATTGAGGGTCGAAGGGTCCAGGTCCATGGCAAATCCGTAGCGTCGTTCACCGGAAATGGTCGGATTATATTAGAATGGAGATAGGGATGCATTCAATGCGCGCTCCAACCGCTCCACGGGCAGGATCGCTGCGGAGCAGCCTGTCCGCGGCGCCCTTTGCGCCGGGGTAGGAATCGGCGTCACCGCGACTTCGCTTACGCGCAATTTACGACCGTCGGCTACATCAGTTCCTGTTTGATTCGTCCGTGACAGGAACCTCATGAGCAAAGCCCTCACGACCTTCGCACTCGTCACCGTGCTGACCGCCTTGCTCATGGCGCTGAGCCTGGCCGTGGCCCGGCACGGCTATCCCTATGGCGTGACCGGCGTGAAGCGGCTCGACGGTGTCGCCGACGCGGGAACATTCATCCCGCTTGCCGCGGTCTATTTCTTCAGCGCGCTGCTGATGATGATCCTGCCGATCAGGGCGGCGAGCATCGTTCTCACCCACGCCGCCGACGCCATCTTCTGGACCGTGATCGTGCTGCTCGCCGCCATCGTCGGCGGCCTTCTCGCCCGATGGGCCTTCGGCCAGGGCAGCGTCCTGCTGGCATTGCTGAACTGGCGGTTCCTGTTTGCCGTGGCCGTCGTCGGCTGCCACTTCGTCATGAACGAGCTGCGCCGCAACGTGCTGTTGCGCAGCCTGTTCTTCGTCGTCTTCGCCGTCGCGACGCTCGCCTGCTTGTTCTGGTCCTTCACGCTCTGAGCGCGATCGTCGCTGGCTGATTTCCGGCCGCGATGTGGCCCGCGGCCTGCTCCATCCATGTCCAGAGATAGGCTGCAAGACCGCGCTCGACATGGATGCGCAGCCTGTTGTCATGGCGATAAACGATGACGCTGATGCCGGCGAAGGAAAGCGTTGCACTGGCGCTTGGCTGCCGAGGATCGAGCGTCGTCCCGCGTGCGATGAAGGCATCGAGAGCCGGGCCCTCGACCTCGAACACCTGCAAGCCGGCGCTGATCGTCGTCACCGCGAAACCCTCGCCGTGCCAACCCGCCGGGATGGGGAGCGGGTTGCTTGACACGACGAGCAGCCGGTCGCGCGCCAGCCGCGCGGCATAGCGGTCGCCCCGAGTGGTGCCGAAGGCACCTACAGCTTCCGCCTCGGATACACGCGTCCAGGCGTCGAGGTCGCCGCTGACCAGCATCTGGTTGAGGCCCGAGACCGCGCGCATCGTCACGCCCGGCGTCGTGATCGCCGCCGACCGCCAGTCCGGCGCGGCGGACCATTTTTCCGCAAGATCACGCATGCAGCCGGTCTCCTGCCGGGTCGAAGGCGCAAGGGGCGGCAATGGTCGCCGTGCTGACCTTCCCGAGATGCTGGATTTCGATCGCCTCGCCGTGGCGTGCCGCGCCGCGTTCGATCAGGCCAAGCGCGATGGGCCGGCCAAGCGCCGGACTCTGGTAGCTCGATGTGACAAACCCCTGGCTGCGCAGCCTTCCGCCGCTCCGTTTGATGCCATGCGCGCCGGTTGGCAGCGGCGCATCGCCCTGCGGCACCGTCAGGCCGACAAGCTGCAGCCGGTTGTCGCGCGACGCCTCCTCGGTGAACAGCGAGCGGCGGCCGACAAATTCGGTCCGGCGTTTGGCGCGTGGGCCCTCGACGCCGAGATCATGCGGCAACGTGGTCCCGTCAGTGTCCTTGCCGATGACGATGAATCCTTTTTCGGCGCGCAGGATCATCAGCGCTTCGAGTCCGATGACAACGGCATCGAACGCCTGGCCGGCCTGACGCAGATGCGCCCAAAGCGGTTCGGCGCGGTCCGCGCGGATCGAAATCTCGTAGCTCCTGTCGCCGGTGAAGCTGACACGGGCGATGCGGACCTCGTCGCCGCCATAGTTGCCATGGCCTGTCGCCATATGCGGCAGGCCCGCATCGTCGAGCGAAAGGCCGAAATCCAGGGTTTCAAGCAGCTTGCGGGCGTTCGGGCCGGAGACGGTCAGCGTTGCCATTTCCGCCGTGGCGTTGTGGATATAGACGGCGCCGCGGCCAAAGCGGTCCTGGCGCCATTCCTCCAGCCGCGCATGCACCGCGGTGACATGCGAGGACGAGCACGACACGACGAAGCGATGCTCGTCCAGTCGCACCAGCACGCCGTCGTCGAACACCACGCCGTTTTCCGATAGCATGAAGCCGTAGCGGCAATGGCCCGGCTTCAGCGTCGACATTGTGTTATAGTAGAGGAAATCCACGAATTCGGCCGCCCGCGGTCCGATCACCTCGATCTTGCCGAGCGTCGAGCCGTCGAACAGCGCGACCGACTGGCGCGCACGCCGCGCCTCATCCTGGATCGTGCGGTCCGCATCGGCATCGCGACCGCCATAATGGGCAGGCCGCAGCCAACCGCCATATTCCTGGAACACGGCGCCATCGGCACGATGGATGTTTTCCAGCGGCAGCCGGCGCACCGGCGCCATCAACTCGCCGGCGCGCGCGCCGGCAAAGCTCGCCAGCGGCACCGGCGTGAAGGGCGGACGGTAGGTGGTGGTGCCGACCTCCGGCACCGTGCGGCCGGTGATGCCTGCCATCAGCGCCAGGCCGGGGAGGTTGGAGGTCTTGCCCTGGTCGGTCGCCATGCCGAGCGTGGTGTAGCGCTTCAGATGTTCGACCGAGACGAAGTTTTCGCGCGCCGCCAGTTCGACGTCCTTCACCGTCACATCGTTCTGGTAGTCGATCCAGATGCGCCCCTTCGAGCCGGGCGCCGGCCAGGCGGCGACGATGCCGCCTGTCGCCTCCACTCCGGTGCTGCGCGGCGTCACGACTTTCGCCTGGCCGAGCGATGCAACAGCGTTCTGCGAGCCTGCGAACACCTCCGACAGCGAAACCGCGCCAGCCGCGGCGCCGGCAACGGCAATACCGTCAACGGGGTCGCCCGGCAGGAAGGCGGCACGCGCCTCGCTCCAGGCAAGCTTGCCCTTGGCCTGGCCGAACAGATGAATGGTCGGCGTCCAGCCGCCCGACACCAGCACGCAGTCGGCATCAAGCCTGGCGCCGTCGTCCAGCGTGACACCCTCGACGCGCAGCTTGCCATTGGCGGCGGCAAGCGCCCGCCCCTTGACCAGCCGCGCCTTGGTGGCTGGCATGCCGTCACGCCTGATGTCGACCAGCGTGACGTCGGCGCCGGCCTCGGCGACGGCCTCCGCCACTTCATACGCGCTGTCATTGTTGGTGGCGACGACGATGCGCCGGCCGACCAGCACCGCATGGCGCCTGAGATAGGCGAGCGCCGCATCCGCCGACAGGATGCACGGCAGGTCGTTGTTGGCAAACGGCAAAGGCCGCTCGATGGCCCCGGTTGCCAGCACGATCTGGCGCGGCCGGACCCGCCACAGCGTGTCGCGCCGGCCGTCGAAATGACGCTGGTTCAGCCCGACCAGATTGTGGTCGTAGATTCCAAAAGCGGTGGTCGAAGGCAGGATCAGGTGGCCCCCGGCGGCAAGCTCGGCAATCGTCTCGTCGATCCAGATGGCGGCCGGTTTGCCGTCGATCTCGCCGGCGCGGTGGCCGAGCGATCCGCCCGGCTTCTGCTGGTCGTCGACCAGCGTGATCGAGAGGCTGGCGCCGGCCGCCAGTTTCGCCGCCGCCAATCCAGCCGGTCCCGCGCCCACCACCAGAACGTCGCAATGGTGGTTGATCTGGTCGGCCGAGCCCGGCGAGGTCCAGCCCTTGTCCACTTCGCCCAGCCCAGCCATGGCGCGGATGCGCGGCTCGAACATGTGCCAGTCCGGCCACATGAAGGTCTTGTAGTAGAATGCCGCCGGGATGAAGCGCGAGAAGCGGTCGAGGAAGGCGTTGCGGTCGGCGAGCGCACTGGGCGTCGCGTTGACGCTTTTGGCCACCAGCCCGTCGCGCGCCGGCTCGGTCGTGGCACGCGTGTTCGGCGTCGCACGTGGGCCGCCGACATCGACCAGCGCGTTCGGTTCCTCGACGCCGGCGCCCCAGATGCCGCGCGGCCGGTGGTATTTGAAGGAGCGGCCGACAACCGCGATGTCGTTGGCCATTAGCGCCGAGGCGATGGTGTCGCCGGCAAAGCCCTCAACGTTTGTGCCGTCGAAGCTGAAGCGGATCGGGCGCGACCGGTCGATGGCGCTGCCGCCGGTGGTGAGACGCGACGCGGTCACGCCGCGTGCTCCCCGCCAAGAGCGGTCGAGGACAGCACCTCGTGCTTGACCGTGTCACGTTCCATGACGAAGAACTCGCCGCAACTCATGTGCACCCAGATTTCACGTGCCGTGCCCTTCGGGTTGCCGCGCAGATAGAGGTAGTCAGCCCAGCGCTCGATCGGCACGTCGGCTCCGTCCGGCCGGACATTGCCGGCATCGCCGCCATAGTGGAATTCGGTCTCGTCGCGCGGACCGCAGAACGGGCAAGGGAAGAGCTGCATGATTGCCTCAATCTTCGTCTTTATGCATGTCGTCGTCCCAAAACCGCTACACACTTTGGGCGACATGCATCAATGTGCGATGCCGGAGCCGGCCGCTTCGTCGATCAGCCGCCCGCTGGCGAAGCGATCGAGATCGAACGGACGGCTGATGTCGTTGTGCCTGCCCGTTGCCAGCAGGTTCGCCAGCAGCGTGCCGCCGGCGGGAATGGCCTTGAAACCGCCCGTGCCCCAGCCGCAATTGAGGAACAGATTGGGCAGCGGCGATTCACCGATGATCGGCGAGGAGTCCGGCACCACGTCGACAATGCCGGCCCATTGCCGCATCAGCTTCAGCTGGCCGAAGATCGGGAACATCTCCAGCAATCCTGCGATCACCGTCTCCAGTGTCGGCAAATTGCCGCGCTGCGCATAGGAAGGGATGCGATCGAGCCCGCCGCCAATGACGATCTCGCCCTTGTCCGACTGGCTGACATAGACGCCGGTGCCGGGCGACAGCACCACCGTATCCAGGATCGGCTTCACCGGCTCGGAAACGCAGGCCTGCAGCGCGTAGGAATTGATCGGCAGACGGAAGCCGGCCTTGGCCGCCAGCACCGAGGAATGTCCGGCCACCGCCATGCCGATGCGGTCGGCGCGGATCGCCCCGCGCGTCGTCTGGACACCACGGCAGCGGCCACCCTCGATGACGAAATCGGTGATTTCGCAGTTCTGGATAATGTCGACGCCGAGCCGGCTCGCCGCCCGCGCATAACCCCAGGCGACCGCGTCGTGGCGCGCCGTACCGGCGCGGCCTTGCCAGATGCCACCGAACACCGGGAAGCGTGCGTCTGGGGAGAAATTGTAGATCGGCGCGACGCGCCGCACATCCTCGGGCGAAAACAGCTCCGCATCGATGCCGTTGATCTGCATGGCGTTGACGGTGCGCGCGCCCACCTCCATCTCGGCCGTCGAGTGGCACAGATTGACCATGCCGCGCTGCGATAGCATGACGTTATAGTTCAGGTCTTTCGACAGGCCCTCATAAAGCCGGTGCGCCAGCCCGTAGAGCTCGACGCTTTCGGGATAATAATAGTTGGAGCGCACCACTGTGGTGTTGCGGCCGGTGTTGCCGCCGCCGATCCAGCCTTTTTCAAGGACAGCCACCCGGGCGATGCCGTGGTTCTTGGCCAGGTAGTAGGCCGTCGCCAGCCCATGGCCGCCGCCACCGATGACGATCGCGTCGTAAGACGGCTTCGGCTCGGGCGAGCGCCACGCCTGCTTCCAGCCGGTCTGGCCGGCGAGGCCCTCCTTGAACAGCGATAGGGCGGAATAGCGTCGGGTCATGGCGTGCCGGCCAGGCCTGATTTGGGGAAGGGGGCGTGGATCATTGCATGGTCTTCTGTATGGACGTCACTGGTTCGATCGGTCGCGCCCGCATCGCCTTGCCGAGAGGATCGTAAGGCGACGAAGCGATGACGCGCACCTCTTTCGACGCCGACTATATGGGTTGTCAACTGAGTATCGGCATCGGCGCGATCGCGACCGACAAGCGCCATGGCAAGGCTCTTGCCGACCGTATGGCCGTAGCCGCCGGAGGTGACGAAGCCGGCAAGCTTGCCCTTGTTCCAGACCGGTTCGTAGCCGCTGGCATACGCATCCTCAGCGTCGATTTCGAGCGTCACCAGCATTCGCCTGGCGCTGGCTGGTTCTTTTCCAGAGCAACCTCCGATTTCACCCTGTCGCACTCCACCCTGTTGCGGCGATGCACCCTATCTTTGTTGTACATATGTGTCCAGTGCACCGCGAGAACCGGCCGGAGGAGGCTGGTGTGTGGATATGGAGCACGCCTATTGCCGGGAAAGCTGCCGATCCAGGCAGCCGGTGCCCCGTCTAGCGTTTGCCGGAAAGCGTCTTTTCGACATAGCGCGAAAAATCCTCGACATCCTTGGCGGTCGGTTCCTGGCCGGTGAAGCTGCGCAGATAGGACGCGAGATGCGTCAGGCGGCTGCTCATCGGCTCGTCAAGTTCCAGCGAGTAATAGCCGATCTGCATGAAGTAGAGCACGCGGGCGCGTACGAACGCGTCTTCTTCATCATAGCCATGGCGCATGAACATGTCGCGTATCGCATTGACGCGTTCTTCGTCGGCCTCGTCGAGCGCGCGCCTTGTGGCGGGGGACCGGCGCGCCCAGGCCCTGATCGCGAAATCGAGCCGAGGGTCGAACAGCTTTTCGTCCACCCAGCATTCGAAAATGCTCATCACCCCACGGATGACCGTGGCGGATGGCCGCCCGGCGCGCTCGACGATGAACCGGGTGTTGGTCTGCCTCCAATAGTCCAGCAATTGGTCGAGCAGGTCCTGCCGGCTCTTGAAATACCAGTAAAAGCTGGAACGCGAGACGTCGAGCTGCTGGCCAAGCGTCAGCACGCGGACGCGTTCGACGCCATCTGAAATCAACGTTTCAAGCGCCAGCTTCAGCCAGTCTTCACGAGTGGCCTTGATGTTGCCGGTGGCGCCGGCGCGCTGGATCGTCGTTTCGATGGCTGCCATCGGTATGACGCATGACATGCCGGATCAGGCAAATCAAGGCTATGGACATCTCTGTACAGGGCAATCGATTGAGCTGACGTGACGGCCGCGGGGATATCAACCGGGCTGCTGTCGATGGGGCGCTGCCGCCGCCATGCTATTGACGCAGCGGTAGGCCCGGGGGTTTTTGTCGCGGCGGCCCGGCTAGTACGTGCTTTCCCCCTGGGCAATTGTCTGGCAAATACCAGTTCAGACAGATGCCGCCGCGCGGCCAACCAGCAGGAAAGACGAGGACATGGCTCAGTTTCGAAAGAACCTCATTGATGGCGAATGGGTCGGCGACGCCGGCTCCCGCAACATCAACCCCTCGGATACGGGCGACGTGGTCGGTGAATACGCCTCTGCGGGGGTCGAACAGGCCAAGCAGGCGATCGCGGCGGCCAAGGCGGCCTTTCCCGCTTGGTCCCGCTCCGGCCCGCTGGCGCGCCATGCGGTGCTGAAGAAGGCGTCCGACGAGATCATGGCGCGCAAGGACGAGATCGGCCGCAACCTGGCGCGCGAGGAAGGCAAGACGCTGGCCGAAGGCATCGGCGAGACCATTCGCGCCGCCCAGATATTCGATTTCTTTGCCGGCGAAACGTTGCGCCTCTCGGGAGAGATGGTGCCGAGCGTGCGGCCGGGCGTCGGCGTCGAGATCACGCGCGAGGCGGTCGGCGTGGTCGGCATCATCACGCCGTGGAATTTCCCCATCGCCATTCCTGCCTGGAAGATCGCTCCGGCGCTGGCCCATGGCAACACCATCGTCTTCAAGCCGGCCGAACTCGTGCCCGAGAGCGCCTGGTCCATCGTCGATATCCTGCATCGCGCCGGTCTGCCCAAGGGCGTGCTCAACCTCGTCATGGGCAAGGGCTCGGTGGTCGGCCAGGCGATGCTCGACAGCCCCGATCTCAACGCCATCACCTTCACCGGTTCGGTCGGCACCGGCAAGCGCGTCGCAGCGGCAAGCGTCGAGCACATGCGCAAGTTCCAGCTCGAAATGGGCGGCAAGAACCCGCTGGTGGTGCTGGACGATGCCGATCTTGCGGTTGCCGTCGACTGCGCGCTCAACGGCGCCTTCTTCTCGACCGGCCAGCGCTGCACCGCCTCGTCCAGGCTGATCGTGACGGATGCCATCCATGACCGTTTCGTCGACGCGCTGAAGGAGCGGATGGATAGGCTGGTGGTCGGCGATGCGCTCGACGCGCAGACCCAGATCGGTCCGGTCGTCGACGCAACGCAGCTGGAGCAGGACGAGGATTACATCGCCATCGGCGTCAGGGAAGGCGCCACACTTGCCTTCGGCGGCGAACGGCTCGACCGCAAGACGCCGGGCTTCTATCTGCGGCCGGCGCTGCTGACCAACGCCACCAACGCCATGCGCAGCTCGCGCGAGGAGATTTTCGGCCCTGTCGCCAGCGTCATCAGGGTCAAGGACTATGACGAGGCGTTGGCGGTTGCCAACGACACGCCCTTCGGGCTGACCTCGGGCATCTGCACATCGAGCCTCAAGCACGCCACCCACTTCAAGCGCAATTCGGAAGCCGGCATGGTGATGGTCAACCTGCCGACGGCGGGCGTCGACTTCCATGTTCCCTTCGGCGGCCGCAAGGGTTCGAGCTACGGTCCGCGCGAACAGGGCCGCTATGCCATGGAGTTCTACACCACGGTGAAGACCGCCTATACATTTGCAGGCTGATTGGACGCCGGCCATCGGGGCCGGCGGGCGTTCACTAGGGAATCGGCGCGAGGCAATGACGTTGCAGGACCTGATCTGGCTCAACCCGCCACCGCATCATGCCCTGGACGGCAACATCGTCCAGGTTCGCACCGGCAAGGAGACCGACTTCTGGCGTGAGACCTTTTATGGGTTCTGGCGCGACAACGGCCACTTCCTGTATCGGTCGGTCGAGGGCGATTTCACCGCCGAGGTCACCGTCAAGGGCGACTACAAGGTACTTTACGACCAGGCCGGACTGATGATCCGGCTGAGCGAAACGCACTGGATCAAGGCCGGAATCGAATACACCGACGGTCTCGCTTACTTCTCGGTTGTCGTCACCAACGACACATCGGACTGGTCGCTGGTCGCCATTCCCGCCGGCCCGAATGGCGTCAGGATCCGCCTGACCCGCCATGGCGAAGCGATCCGCGTCCAGTATCTCGACGCTTCGGACCGGCACTGGAAGCCGGTGCGGCTCGCCTATTTCCCGATCTCGAAGACGGTCGATGTCGGCATGATGTGCTGTTCACCGCAGCGCGAGGGTTTCGAGGTCACATTCTCCGGATTTTCGGTCGGCCCGCCGATTTCTCGGGAATTGCACGACTGATGCCTGGAGTATCTCAGGCGGAAGCTACAGCAGGCCGACGCACCACCACGGGACGTGCAGGATTTCCAGTTTCGGCAGGCCGACCGGCCTGATGCCAAGATCATTGGCGAGCACGCCGAAGGCTTCGGTCTCGATCAGGTCGCGTAGGGAATTTCGGGGAAGCGAAGGCCGCCGCGATGCAAGGCGGCGTCGACCAGGAGCATGGCCCCGCCGGGCCGTTCCATTATGGCTCCGGCATGAATACGGATCCGATATTGCAATGTCTTCCAGCTCCGGCTCAGGGTCTTGTGAGCGCGGACCGCACGCATCATGCTCATCGCATCCCTGTATCGCTTGTGCTTGAGAAGCTGCCTTGAAATCCGCTGCGCGATCCAGGCTTTCCTCCACTGCAGAACGTCCCTAGCAATGCCTGAACCGGCGAGCTTTTCCAGTTCAAGCGCGATCGCGAGAAACGTCGCCCGCGGAGCCTGCACAAACCGTCGCGCCATTCTCTCTTCGTCATGGTGGTAGAGGAGCACCGGGGTAGGGGTCGTCACCACGTCGGCTCGGGCAAGCAGGGCTGCCCAATAGCATGAATCCTCGTCAGTGAAGAAAGGCCGCTGCGCCGCTTGCGGTCATCGCCTGGACCATGCCAGCCAGCGCGCCGCAAGGCGCCTGCGCAAGGAGGTGAGCCGGGTTCGCCGGTAGGCGTCGCCCGCCATCTTGATGCCTTGCGCCTGTGTCGGGAAGGGATGGATGACATCGGCCAGGGCATGCAATCCCATACCCGACCTGATGGCGAGCGTCACCGCATTGATCATCTCGCCGGCATGGCTGGCGACGACGGTCGCCCCCAGGATACGGTCGGATCCCTCCCTGACATGGATCTTGACGAAGCCTTCCTCCTCGCCGTCCATCACGGCACGGGCGACATCATGCATCAGCACCGTATAGGTCTTGACCGGAATGCCGTTCAGGCGCGCCTCCGCGGGATAGAGACCGACATGGGCGATCTCCGGATCGGTATAGGTACACCAGGGAACGACAAGCTCACTCAGTCTTTCGCGCCCGCGAAAGAGCGCATTGCGCACGACGATGCGCGCCGTCGCCTCGGCGGTATGGGTGAATTTGTATTCGAGGCAGACGTCGCCCGCCGCGTAGATGTGCGGATTCGTGGTTCTCAGATAGTCGTCCACCCTGATGCCGCTGGCGTCATACGCTACATCGGCCTCTTCCAGTCCGAGACCATCGACATTGGGCGAACGGCCGACGCCGGTGATGATCTCGTCGACGGAGATCGTGGTCGTGTCGCCGTCCCGCACCAGGTCGGCGAGCTTCCTGCCGCCTTCCCCGCGCACCGCCACCACTTCGGTGTTGAGCCGGACCTCGATCCCCTCGCGCGCCAAGGCGTCCGATAGGATTTGCGCGGCGTCGCGTTCCTCGCCGGGCAGGAACATCGGATCGCTTTGCGCCAGGATGACCTTGGCGCCGAGCAGGCGGAAGGCCTGCGCGGTCTCGCAGCCAAGCGGCCCGCCGCCGATGACCAGGAGCCGCTGGGGGCATTCCGTCAGGTTGAACATGCTCTCGTTGTCGAGATAGCCGGCCTCGGCAAGCCCCGGAATCGCCGGCCCGCTCGGATGCGCGCCCGTCGCGACCAATGCCTTCCTGAAATGCAGCCTCTTGCCGGCGACCACCACCGTGTCCGGCCCGCCAAACCGCGCTTCGCCGAAATAGAGGTCGATGCCTTCGGCCGCGATGGTCTCGGCCGAATCGGCGCGGCTGATCCGCTGCCGGATCTGCCGCATCCGCATCATGGCCCGGTCGAAATCGACATGAAGACGTCGTGGCGCATCACCGCCGAAGCTCTCGGCATCGCGCATATCGGCATAGAGCCTGGCGGTGCGGATGATCGACTTCGACGGGATGCAGCCGACATTGATGCACGCACCGCCGATCAGCCCGCGCTCGATCAGGGCAACCTTCGCGCCAAGGCTCGCGGCGTCACGCGCCGCTGTCAGCCCTGCCGGCCCGGCGCCGATGACGACGAGATTGTAGGGGCCGTCCGGCTCCGGGTTCTTCCAGCGCGGCGGATGCGCGCCGCGGATCAGTTCGACGTCATTGCGGTCGACAGGAAAGGCGGCGGCCCATGTCCGTTCACGCGACATCGCCGCCCCCTGCCGCGGGCCCTGTCGGTTGCGACAGCCAGCCGCCCGAGAAGCCCGCTTTGCCCAAGCCGCGGCGAATGTGCGGATTGCACCGCATCAAGTCCCAGATCAGACGCGAGCGGTGGTTCTCGATCATCATCACCACGATGCCCTGGTCGAGCCCGTAATGGCCTTCGGACACCCAGCCATCGCCGCCGAATCTTCGCCGGTTGGCCAATGTCGGATTGAAGCCGCTCGGCAGCCGGTAATCGTCAATCACCTGCGGGTAGCGATCGGCGAGATGGCGCAGCGCAGCCAGGCAGATATCAGGCGCGAAAGGCAGCGACGCCGGATAGGACCATGGCGCGATCGTCCCGTCATCCGGACCGAAAGGCGCGCCGCGGGCGGCATAGCCGGAAAACCGATGCGTACGCCGCTCCACGCTGGCGCGGAAGCCGCCCGGCCCGTCCCCCGCCGAAAGGCCCCACAGGTTCTCGCCATAGCCATCGAAGCCATATGGGTTGTGGCGGGCATAGTCACGGTGAAGGTAGGTCGAGCGGCGGCTGTTTTCGAAATAGTCCGAGTCCTTCTCGCGCATGAAGGCGTCGCGGATGCCGGCGAAATCGATCCAGGCATGCGAGAACTGGTGCATGAACAGCGGCCCGCCATAAAGCACGTCATGGCCGTAGATGTTTTCCCACTGGTAGGTCGCCGTCCAGGCCTCGTAACTGTCGTCGGAGGCCGGTCTGTCGGGTGAGGCCATCGACAGCACATAGAGGACGATCGCCTCGTTGTAGCCTTCCCAGCCATAGTGGAGAAAGCCGCTCTTCGGCTTCCAGCCTTGCCGCAGGGTCGGGCTGCTGCCTTGCGCCCACCGCCAGTCGACGCGCCGGTAGAGCGCTTCGGCCAGGTGCCGGATTTCGGCTTCCCGTGCATTGTCGCCGCGGAAATAGGCGCCCGCCACCAGTATGCCGGCCATCAGCAAGGCGGTGTCCACCATCGACAGCTCGCAGCGCCAGACACGCAGCCCGGTCCGCATGTCGAGAAAATGGTAGTAAAAACCCTTGTGGCCAGTGACGTCCTCGCCGCCGCCTTGCGGACTGGCCAAGAAGAAACGCAGCGCGGCCAGCGTCAATTCCACCGCCGCCTCGCGTGTCATCCAGCCGCGCTCGACGCCGATCGGATAGCAGGACAGCGCGAAGCCGACGACGGCGATGCTGGCCGGCCAGTTCGGCCGCGACGTATCGGCGACCAGCCCGTTGTCGGGGTTCACATTCTCCAGGAAATAGCCGAAGGCGGCGCGCTGGTAGCGCTCCAGAAGCTCGTCGTCGGACAGCGTGGCGGGATCGGCTCTAAGCAAGAGATGCGAACTCCAGCCTGATGGCCGCGACTCCCAGGGGGGGAACGGCCACGTCGAATCCAAGGGTGCGGTCGTGCCAGGCAACTGGTTGCCGCCGTTCTTGCATTACCGAGGACGCACGCAACTGCTCGACCGCTGCCGCGCCCAGATAATCGGGTCGTCCCATTGTTACCCACAGCGCCTTGGCGTTGGCATTTTCCGCATCGATCCGCCGAACGGTTGCCGCTGTGGGCCGCGGCGCATTCCTGAGTTCGACATGGACGGTCTCGTTGGCGATCGGATGCCGTGGCAGGGCAAAGTTGGAGATCAGCACGGTCAGCGAATTCCCGTCACGGACGCACCAGCTATCAACGGTTGGGTGGGGTCCCTCCATGTACAGAATTTCCGTTCCAAGTTGATGCAGCATTTCAAAGGCACGGTAGGCCGGTTTGGCAATCCCGTGAAGATTCATCAACCCGAAGCCACCATGAAAGGGCACCGAAGGAAAATAGTTTTCCTCGAAAATATCGGAAAAGGTCCAGTAGCTGTACCCTTGAACCAATCCTCTCGCCTCCATCACCGTCTTGACGATGAAAGTGGCGGCATAGGGCTCGTCATGCATCGAATCGCGTGGATTCGAGGAGGTGCACCATTCGGTATAGTAGAGGGGCCGGTCGCCCGCTTGCAGGCGAGCGGTGCGAGCCTCATCGCGCAACGCGCTCCTGATGCTTTCCGAAAGCTGGATTTCGGTGTCATCGCCAGGTTTACCGAAGGCATCGGTGGGATAATGGTGCGTGCTGATGAAATCGGCCGGAAGGCTGTTCTGGTCACAGTATGCGACGAAGTCATCGATCCAGGCGTTGTCCGCGGTAGCCGGTCCGCCGACATTCAACTTGATGTCCACGGATTTGATCGCCTTTGCCGTATAGGCATATAGCTTGAAATAATCTTCCTGTCTGCCGCTGCCGAACGCTTCGAGATTGGGTTCGTTCCAGACTTCGAAGAACCATTGCCGCACTTCGTCCAGGCCGTAGCGATCGATCCAATGGGCGACGAGTTTCGAAATCAGCGTCGACCATTGGCCGTAGTCCTTCGGCGCGCTGACATTGGCGCGGTAGCGGAAGATGATCTGTCCGGAGGACGACAGCATTGTCGGCATGAAACTCAGCTCGACAAAGGGCCGCATGCCGATCGACAGCAGGAAATCGAAGATCTGGTCGGCATTGAAGAACGAATAGAGCGGCTGGTCATCCTGGTCGATGAGCGTGCCCATGTCGTCATCGAGCAGCCCGTGAAAACGGACATGGCGAAAGCCGAGTTCGTCATGCGCCCGGCGCATCTGGGCCTGCCAGTCCGCGCGCAACGCCAGCGTTGCATGGCCGCTGCCGACCGTATGTTCCCAGAAGTGCGGGAAGTCTTCGCCTTGGACGCCGACATCGCAGCGAAAGGTCACGCCCATGGAACAGTCACGAATATTTGCCGATCGCATGCCTTGCATTGCCGACTATCTACGTCGGCCAGGCTCCATTCGTTGCCTTGTCACGCGGATTTGTTGTCGCCGTCAGTAGGTGGCGCGGCCGCCGGAAACGTCGAAGACGGCAGCCGTGGTGAATGAACACTCCTCCGAGGCGATCCAGCAGATCAGCGCCGCCACCTCGTCGACCTCGCCGAAGCGCGCCATCGGTATCTTGGACAGCATGAAGTCGATGTGCTCCTGGCTCATCTGCTTGAAGATCGCGGTGCGCACGGCCGCCGGCGTCACGCAATTGACCGTCACCTTGGTCTTGGCCAGTTCCTTGCCGAGCGACTTGGTCAGGCCGATCACCGCCGCCTTCGACGTGCTGTAGGCGGAAGCGTTGGGATTGCCTTCCTTGCCGGCGATCGAGGCGATGTTGACGACGCGGCCATAATTGCGCTCGAGCATGTGCGGCACGAGCGCTTTGTTGCAGTAGAAGACGCCGTTGATGTTGATGTCGATGACCCTCTGCCAATCCTCGACCGAATAGGCCCAGGTCGTCATGTTTGGCCCGGTGATGGCCGCGCTGGTGACCAGGATATCGACGCCGCCAAGCGCCTCCATAGTCGCCCGCGCAGCGGCCTCCACACCGGCCGCATCGGCAACGTCCAACGTCATCCCATGCAGGTCGGGAATAACGGTTTTCGCCTGATCGATCTGGGCCGGATCACGATCCCAGACGCTGACGCGTCCGCCCTCGTCGACGATCCTTTGCGCAACGGCTAGGCCGATGCCCGAGGCGCCGCCAGTGATGACAGCCGACCGGCCAGCGAACCGTCCCGCGAAACTCATAGGCATGCGATCTTCCCCTGTCCGTGACCGACGGTATCGGCCGCGATCGGCCGTCCGACCTCCAGGTGACTGTGAGATTGCCGCCAGGCAAGTTCAAGCCGGCATGCAGGCCGATCGTCTGGGCCAATGCTCGGGAGCAACCCCGAAGTGGTGGCCCGCAGATGGGTCGCGGGGCAACCGGCTGATCTCGTCGATCGTCCCGCTGTAAGACAAGGTGACCGGATTTGCCATTGAGCACAGGGTGCGATAGATTATATTGCACTGCACAATGGAGACGCCGTTTATTGTACGCCCCTGTTTGCGGATATGCCGGCTGGCTTGTGGATTGCCCGCCCCGCGTCGCGTCGACGGGACTCTGAGATGAAGATTCCAAAGTCCCTGCTGGTCGATCCCCAGAAGAACTCCGTCTACGGCGGTTTTGCCGTAGCGGTTTCCACTTGGGCGTTTTCCTACTCCGTCATTTTCGGTCAGGTGATGATCCTGGCCTACTACGCCGTCTGGCTTCCGCTCATCCTGGTCGACTACCGGCGGTTCCTGCGGCAGCTGTCCAGCGCCTGGCTGCCGCTGCTGTTCGCCGCCTATATCTGCTCCTCCGTCTTCTGGTCGCAGGCGCCCGGCATAACCGCGAGGACGGCTGTCCAGTATTTTTCCCATATCGCCTGTGCCTACGTGGCGGCGCGCACAGTCAGCGTCCGGACCCTGACCATAGGTGCATTGATCGGAATATTCGTCGTCCTGCTTTATTCGCTGAAGGTCGGCGCCTATTCCGAGGACGTCCTCGACGGCACCTATAACTTCGTCGGCGCCTTTGCCTCCAAGAACCAGATCGGCTTCGTCGGTTCGCTCGGCATCTATTTCTCCGTGGTGTTCCTTGCCTTTCTGCGGCGCGGCCGGCTGAGCTTCATCTTGACGGTGCCTGTCGTGCTGTTGTCGGCCTACGTGCTGGTCGTTTCGCATTCCGCCACCTCGATGGCCTCGATACCGGCGGTTCTGGCGCTGGTGGCGCTTCTTGCCATGAGCAAGCTTTTGTCGCGGCGCTACCGCCGGGTGATTGTCCTGGTCGGCGCCGGACTGATCGTGGTGGTTGCCATTGTCGCCTTGAATTTCGGACTCATGGACTTCGTGCTTGGCATCTTCGGCAAGGATTCGACGCTAACCGGGCGGACCTATCTGTGGGAGCAGGGCTGGAACGCCGTGCAGAAATCGCCCATCCTCGGCGTCGGCTATGCCGCCTATTGGGTGCAGGGCTTCGCCGAGGCCGAGCGGCTGTGGAATGAGTTCTACATCACCGCCCGCAGCGGTTTCCATTTCCACAACACCTATATCGAAGCCCTGGTTGAGCTCGGCTTCGTCGGCGCGGTGATGATCTCGCTGATTATCCTGCGCACGCTCTTTGGTCACCTCGCGGCCGTGGTTCTCAGGACATGGCAGCCCGAGCCTGTGGTGCTGGCCGGCGTGATGGTGCTGCTCCTGATCCGTTCCTTCGTCGAGGTCGACATTCTCAACCCCTACATCATGGGGTCGTTTCTGCTGTACTACAGCTTCTTCAAGCTCGCGCCGGTGCCGGTCATGCAGCGTCGGCGGGTTCCAGTTGGGCCTGCCGACGAGCAAAACCGGCACAGGGCTGACCAAATGGCCTAGAGCGGCTCAGCGCCCGCTCTAAGTCTTTGTTATTGCGCAATTCCGGACGGAAAAACCGCTACGCACTTTTCCTGGAATTGCTCTAAAAGCGCACGTATCCCGGGGACGCCGCTATCTCGCGAATTATTCGAGCGGGATTTCCGGCAACCAGGCTGCGCGGAGGGACACTTTTGGTGACCACGGACCCGGCTCCAACCACGCTATGGTCGCCGATTTCAACTCCAGGCAGAATTATCGAATTGCGGCCGATCCACACATTGTCGCCGATCACGACGGCTTTCGTTTTGACGCCGGCGCCTTCATCGATCTCGTGATAGTTCGAATCTTGAATGACGACGCAATCGCCGACAAGGCAGTTTTTCCCGATGCTCACCGCTGTCGAAACGTCGATCATCACGCCGCTGTTTATGAATGATCTGGAGCCGATGGACAGTCTTGCATTGCCGAGCACATGGAACCAGGAACGGGATCCAAAACCCCGGAATGAAACCAGGGAACCGAGCTCGATAGCGCCCTTTCCCGCTATATGCGGCGAGACGCCGAGTACCGAAACGCGATCGGCCATTTTTATGCCCCTGATCCGCCAAAGGAAGGTAAAGATCCTACCTTTGATAAACCTTCGGACACGATAGATATTCACGACGACACCCCCTTCCGAGTCGCATTGATCGTCATGCGGACAGAGACATCAGGCTGCCCTCCGCAGCCAGGTGAATGCAATGGAACGAACAGCCTTTGCAGGACGGCCCGCTAGAGCGGCCCAGCGTTTTATGGAATCGTTGACCCGCCCCAGGTCTTTGTTATTACGCAACTCGAGACGGAAAACCGTTACGCACTTTTCCTGGAATTGCTCGGTGCGACTAACGCCTACTGGCTGGCCAGAGGCGCCAGCTTGACCTTGATGACGTCGCCGGGCAGCACGGGCGTGTCTTCCTTCGCCGCGATCTCGCTGGTCTTGCCGTCGACGACCCGCACCAGCGCGTAGAGCAGGCTGGGCTCTTCGCTGGTATCGGTGGCCGCCCTGGTGGCTGGATCGGTTGCCTGGGCGATCAGCCCCTTCTGCATATTCACCTTCAGCGCGGCCTCATTGAGGTCGGCTTCGGTCTGCTGCCGGTTGGCGGCGAGACTCGAACTCAAGGTGTTCTGGGCATCGATGGCGTCCTGCGTCGCCTTGCTGATCGCCTGCTTGGCGGTGAGGATGGCCGTTTCGTAGTCCAGGATCTTGCCCTGCAGGTCGGTGACGGACTGCTGCGAATCCAGAAGTCGCGCGTTGGCGACCAGACCCTTCTGCGCCAGCGGACCGATGCTGGCGAGTTGCTGCTGCGCCAGGTCGACCTGTTTCTGCTGGTTGACGATCTTCTTCTGCAGGGATTCGATCTCGGCCTGCAGAACCCCTTTGAGATCGTCGAGCGCCTCGAGCTTCAGCTTAAGCGCTTTCTGGTCCGAGGTCAGGATCGTCATCTCGTCGGCGACGATGGCCGGCAGCCGCGGATCGCCCTCGACCTCTTTTGGCACGTCGAAACTCGTCTTGCCGGCCATATCGGCGTCAATGCGGGCGCGCTTGACGATCAGCCTGACGCGCTGGTCGTCAGAGATATCGAAGCCGCCCTTGGCGGTGACCAGGTCCTTGCCGAGTTGAGGCCCGTAGTCTGTGTTGCGCCTGATGCCGCCGGCGACGCTGATCGCCTTCAGCACCGTAAGGTCGGGCACATAGGGAAACTGGCCGGGGTTCTGCACCTCGCCCGAAATGTAGAATGGCCGGAACTGCGCCATTTCGACCGAGGCTTCGGGCCTGTCCGACAAAGCGAGCTTGTGCTGCAGCGCCTCGCCGATCGCTGCCGCGACTTGTGCCGTGGTCTTGCCGGCCGCCGGCAATTCGCCGACGAAAGGCACGGACAGCGTACCGGCCGGGCCGACCGTGTATTGGCCGTTCACCGACGACCAGTCGCGGAACGCACTTTCGACGGTCTGCCATTCGGCGATGCGGATGGTGAGCTTGTCCTGCGAGCCGAGGTGGTATTCGTCGGCGGCGGCCATCGGCGGAAAAGCGAGCGATGCCACAAGGCAGGTGGCCATAAGCAGCGAGCGGCCGCAAACCGGGCCGCTGCCAAAGGCTTCCAATATGTCTTTTTTCAACTGTGCGTTCCGATCCGTTTTAGCCCCATCGCCCGATGAGCTTGCCGCCGGATGCCTGGCACCGGTTGCCGGTCAGTAAGAGCCGCGCGACATCCAGACGGCCGGCACGGTCTTGATGATGATGCGCACGTCCCCGAACAGCGACCAGTTCTCGACATAGTGGCGGTCGAACGCGACGCGGCTGTCATAGGAGACGTCGTTGCGGCCGCTGACCTGCCACAGGCCTGTCAGGCCGGGCCGGGACTTCAGATAGTACACGGCGGCGCTGCCGTAGATCTCCAGCTCGTCGCGCACCACCGGACGAGGCCCGACAAGGCTCATGTCGCCCTGAAGGATGTTGATGATCTGGGGCAGTTCATCGAGGCTGAGCTTCCTCAACACCGCTCCGACACGGGTGACGCGCGGATCGTTCTTCAGCTTGCGGGTGGCCATCCACTCCGCGTTGGCTTCCGGATTGGTGGCGAGATAGGCGGCCAGCACCTTGTCGCCGTCCGGAACCATGGTGCGGAATTTCAGGCACGGAAAGATCCGGCCGCCGCGCCCGATTCGCCTGTGGCCATAGAAAATCGATCCACCGTCGGAAAACTTGACCAGCAACGCTATCATGATGAACAGCGGGCTGAGCGCGATCAGGCCAGCCAGCGAACCCACAATGTCGAAACTGCGTTTGATAAGGCCGCCGATCGGCGGCGGAAAATCGGTGCCAGCCTGCGAAAAGTCCGCCGTGGCCGACTTGGCAATGTCCCTCATGCCGATACTCCATGCGTTGAACGAATGGTTTACCGCACGATATCAAAAAAATGCTGCAGCGCAACACACAATTTCCCAGCCCGTTGAAATAGTCACGTCATGAATTGACTAAATAATAAGCTTGTGCTGCATACTTTTCAGCACGTTTAGCAAATTTGTGACAATAAAAGGGCAAACAGAAAAAAATGCCGACCTTTCTGGGGCGATTTTGAGGCGAGGCGTTCCCCATGGCCTCGGACGGGGCATATTAGTGCTTTAGAAGGGTGCGAAGTTCTCGACTATTAACATAAAATACTGCGTAATATTGTAGATTGTACTGAAATAGGCCTATGGACCTAGATCGTTTGAAATGCCTGTGTGTGCGTTGCAACACGAGCGAGTCAATCGCATCGGCTCAACCAAAAATATGTGCGGTTGCCCTTGCCGCCTCCTGCCCGCCTTAATAGAATTGCAAATTATACCTGTCAGAGTGGCGACAGGTTGAAAGGCCGGAAGCAACCGGTCGGCAGCGGGCGACTTAACAAGCCCGCGTAACAAGGGACGGCGCTCGGGTAGGGCAATCGTTGGATATAACCCGAGCCGGTTTGTGGGCTGTTGGGTATGTCGCTTCCAAAATTCATCATTGGGATGATTTTCGCGCTGGTAATCATCGTTGGCTGGTCCTGGATCGATGGCGCTTCGCTGGGTACGACCCTGCTGCGCGTCATCATCTGCGCCGTGATCATCCAGGCCGGCTACTTCGTCCTTGTCTATGCCATGATCGCCAGGAGCGCGCCGACGCCGGCGGACAGGCTGCTCGAGGCCGAAAGAAAGCTCAGTGCGCCGGACGTGGCTGAAGGCGAAAAGCTGGGCAGCGCACGGCGAAGCCTGCACTGATCCAAGTAATATCGCCAAATCGCAGGGATATATCCGCTCTCAGGCCACATTGGCGGGTTCGGGTTCCGATTGTTCTCCCGACAGCATCCTGGACAGCCGGCTCCCCGGCTTTGCCTTCAGCCGCTGATATTGCCCGACTTCCACGACACGGCCGTCCTCCATCGCCACCACCCAGTCGGCGAAGGCGATCATCGACGGCCGGTGGGCGATGGTCAGAATGGTCATCGCCCCGCGCAATCCGTCGATCGACCTGGCGATCAGCGACTGGTTCTGCCAGTCGAGCGCGCTGGTCGCCTCGTCGAGGATGAGCAGCGACGGCTTGCGCAGCAGCGCACGCGCCAGCGCGATGCGCTGGCGCTCGCCGCCGGAGAGGCGCACGCCACGGTCGCCGACCACCGTATCGAGCCTGTGGTCGAGCCGTTCGACGAATTCACCGGCGTGCGCGGCGCGCAGCGCTGTCCATAAATCGTCATCGCTGGCCTGCGGCGCGGCGAGACGCAGGTTCTGCGCGATCGTATCGTGCAGCAGGAACACGTCCTGCGGCACATACGCCACCTGATCGCGCCAGCGGCGGCGATTGGCGGCATCGATCTCGACGCCGTCGACGAGGATCTTGCCGGCGGTCGGCTCGAGCAGGCCGAGCAGCATGTCGGCGATCGTGCTCTTGCCGGATCCGGACGGGCCGATCAGGGCGGTGACCTTGCCGGCGGGAAGGCCAAACGTGATGTCGCTCACCACCTCCCTGCCGGCGCTGTCGTCATAGAAGAAGGAGACACCGCGAATGTTCAGCCCGGTACCGAGCGCCAGCTTGCCTGCCTCCTCGAACTCGACATGGCCCGGTTCACGCTCTGCGTCGAAATGTGCCTGCAGGCTGCGCATCGCCGTATAGGCGGGCAGGTTGATCAGCACCTGCTGGGCCTGTGTCTGCATGTCCATGAAGCGCGGCGCGATGCGCATGAAGACAAGCAACAGCACGACAATCTCGGCCAGCGACAGGTTGAAGCGGACCAGCGCCACATAGATGAACAAGCTCAACCCCACCACGCTCGCCACCTGGAACACGGCGGTACCGATCGAGCTGTTGCGCACATAGTCGATGTTGTCCGCCTTCATCTTTTCGAGCGTTGCCTGCAACTGGGCGAAATAGCTCGCTTCGACATTCAGGCTCTTGGCCACCTTGATGCCGCCGAGGAATTCCGAAACTGTCCGGTACTGATCCTGACGATTGGCTGTCAGAACCCTGCCGAAAGCCGTAGCGCGCGAGCGGAACGGCTGCAGCGCGACGAACATCAGGATGCCGATGACCACGGCGAACAGCGTCATTACGGGCGAAATGAACACGGAAACCACGAGGTAGCCGGCCAGCAGCACGGCGATCTGCACCAGCATCAGCAGGGAGAAGGCCGCCCCCTGGACACGATCTATGTCGCCGGTCAGGGCATGGTCGAGGTCGGAGCCGCGCATGCGGGTGAACACGCCCCAACGCGCCTTGCCGATGCTCTCGAACAGATTCATGCGCACGCGGTTGATGAAATCGAAGAGAAGCCTGGCCATGTAGACCGACTTGAAGCGATTGAACGCTGCCTGCACGGCGACAAGCCCGACCAACGCGCACAGCACCGTGGTCAGTTGCAAGGTTCCGTCCGGGACCAGCCAGTGCACGAAATCGATATTCGGCAGCCGGACCGCGAAATCCTGGTCGGCGCGCCCGACCAGATGCAGCAGCGGCACGAGCAGCAGGATCGAGATGCCTTCCGTCAGGCTGCCGAGGATCAGGAACAGCAGCGCCATCCAGGTGCGCCGGCCGCCGATCTGGGCGATAACAGCGCCGAACGCGGCGATATCGCGAAACAGCGACAGGCGAAGGATTGACGACTTCGACATGTTTGCGCTCACCGCCGCCGACCGTCCGCGGCCCGATCTCCAGCCGCCAGGTTGATCCCGATCAACTCGACAGCCTCGCCGATCCTGTCGAGGCCTGCCGGAACTTCCAGCCGCCACACGCCGACATGGTTAGCGATCCCTGAACATTGGCGAAGATGCGTCGCCGCCAAATCGCCGGACAGGGCCGCTCGGCCAAACCGCGTCACGTAGGAGAATTTTATGATGGCCGGCAAGGCGGCAACGCCGGGCAAGGGCGTGATCTCGGCCGTTTGGCCGCGCTCCAGAACATAGATCCTGGCCACCGGCACCGTGTCACCGGAAAAGGCGCCGTGCAGGCGATGCTGCGCTTTGTCGATTGCCGGATGCACTTGCGGCCGCACCTCCGCTTGCCCAAGCGAAATCGCGGCCGCGGCGTCGGCGGCAAGCTTGATCTGCGGAAATCCCGGCACGATCATCGGCGCGTCCGGGTTGGCGAGATCGAGCGCTACGACGTCGTCGGTGAGCAGTTGGTGACCAGCCCGGATCAGCGCGCTTGCCGTCGTCGACTTGCCGGCGCCCTTGTCGCCCATGAAGACCGCGCCCTTGCCGGCCACCGCAATGGCGCTGGCGTGCAGCACGAGCAGTCCGCGCCGGTGCAGCAACAGCGCCATCACCGGTCCGAGCAGCGGAAACGCGAGCAGCGCGTCGTCGGCACCGGGCGCCGGCTCGACGTCAATGCGGCAGCCGTCGCTGATCAGGAAGGCGCCGACGGCATGCCAGGCCAGGTATTGCCGCTCCGGCTCGAAGCGGAAGATCGTCGCGGCTTCGGGTGAAGGCCTCGGCATATCGATCGTGCCGATGGCGATCAGGATATCCGCCACCGCTGGCCCCGCCGGCTCCAGCTCGGGCAAAGCAACGTCGGACGCAACGGTCAGGCCATAGGCCCGGTAGTAACGCCGCTCTCTGACCATCCCGGCATGCGCGGGCGGATGATCGGGGTATGCGGCAAGCGGCTGGTTACGGGGCATCATGCGGTGCTCCCGCCGGGCTGCACCTGCCGCAGCCAGAGCGACAGGGAGGCAGAGCGCCAGACATACTGGACGTCCAGCGGTGCCGCCCGATCAGGCTGGCTGAGCAGCCGCCCACAGGCGGCCTTCACCTGCGGCAGGTTGACATAGGGCGCGATGCGGCCGGTATCCGAGACCAGCAGCTGCTCCAGGAGGTCGCGGTGGTTGCGCACCATGCCGTTGACCAGATTGGCGGTGAAATCGATCTTGTCGCGCCGCCACTGGACTGCCGTCGGCAGGATGCCTTCCATGGCCCGGCGCAGCACATAGCGGCCAAAGCCGTGGCTGAGCTTCTCCTCGCCCGGCAGCGCCAGGCAGAATTCGACCAGCGGCTTGTCCCAGAACGGGTAGCGCGGCTCGATGCCGAAATTGGCCGCGGCCTTGTCGAGAATCTCGAAAGAATGCGGGACATAGCCATTTAACAGGATCCAGCGATGGCTGAGCGCGTCGCTGGCCTGGACACCGGGTGGCATGTAGCCGGCCCGGTGAAAGCGGTCGACAAGCTCGGTTCGTCTGGCCAGGTCCGGGTTGATCAGGTCGCGCCAGCTTCGGCCGCGCGGCGTCCGGGCGGGTCTGCGTATCCTGTTCAGGGCGCGGTTCGCCAGATGTCTCAGCCTGGCGATGCGCCAGGCCGGCCCGTAGATGGTCAGGAACTGGAAGTACAGGCCGAGCGTACTGTCGCCATAGGTGTTCGAGGCGCTGCGGACCTCGCGCCAAAGGTCCAGCCATCGGCCGGCATTGGCAAGCTCGTGCAGATGGCCATGTCCCTGTGAAACCACCTCGTCGCCGCCGTGCCCGTCGAGCAGCACCTTGATGCCCTTGGCGCCCGCCGTCCGGTAGATGCCGCGGGTCAGCGTCAGGCCCGGCGCCAGGAAGGGGCCTTCCTGCTCTTCCAGCACCCGTTCGAATTCAGCGAAGGGTGCATAATCGCCGACAGGGATCAGCGTCGGGTCGGCCTTCTGCTGGTCCAGCACGGCATCGATGAAAGGGCGCTCGTCCATCGACGAGCCCTTCTCGAAAATCAGCGAGAAGGTCGGCAGCTTCGGTTTCCGCTCGGCGGCGCTCTGCAGGCCTGCCACGCAGGCGATCGAGGAGGAATCGAGGCCACCGCTCAGCATCGCGCCGACCGACTGACTTCCGCGCATGCGGTTGCGCACCGATTGCGAGAACAGATGGGCGAACTCCTCCGCGGCGTCCGGCCGCGGCGCGCGCGGCGATGGCTCGATCTGCCAGTACCGGCGCAGCGCCACTTGCTGCGCGGTGACGGTGAGGCTATGACGCGCCGGCAGGCTGAAGATGTCGCTGTAGGGCGTTGATTGCGGGTCATCGGGAAGCCCGGCCAGGAAGCCCGAAATCCGGTGCTCGCTGATGCGCGCATCGACACCGTCCAGGCCAAGTATCGGCCCAATCTCGGAAGCGAAGACAAAGCGGCGTTCGGTTGCGTGATAGTAGAATGGCTTGACCCCGAAATGGTCGCGCGCACAAAACAACAGCTGCCGCTCGGCATCCCAGACCGCGAAGGCGAAATCGCCTTGCAGATGCACCGGGCAGGCATCGCCCCAGCGAAGGTAGGCCTGCATCAGCAACCCTGCGTCGGCGACCGACCTGTCCCTGACGCCGAGTCTCGCCATCAGCTCGTCGCGATTGTCCAGCCGGCAATCCGCGGTGATGGCGAGCTTGCCGCCGGCCAGGGTCAGCGGGCCTGGGCCGGATTCGTCCGTGGTGTTTAGCCAGGCGTGGCCAAGCGCTATGCCGGTGTCCAGCCACCACGAATTTCCGTCGGGGCCGCGATGGCGCATGTGTGCCAGCATCTGCTGGATGTCGGTCGCCGCGTCCGTCGGCGCGGGTTCCTGTCGCAGCAGGATTCCGGCCACGCCGCTCATCGGCTGCCGTGATCGACCAGATGGGCGAAACCATCGACGGAGCCGCCGAGCACGACATGGTTGTCGCTGATCAGCCAGGCATGCGCCTTCAACTGCTCGCCCGTGCCATGTTCGATACCTATGCGGATATTGGAGGCATTGCCCTGGCGCGCGAGAATGTATTGGCCCGAAAGCGCCTGGGTAAGACACGTTGCGCGCGGCACGAACCGCGCGGCGGCCGCAACGCCCCAGGCGACGAGCCGCAACTCGCCCATGCTGGCACATTGGCGCGCGTTGAGCCGGGTCACCATGCCGCGAACACGGTTGTACGAGAACAACGTCAGCCCCAGCCGGACGGCCGCGACCACCATCAGGCAGCGGCAGAGGAAAAGCGCTTCCGAACCGCTCAAGGTGAGGACCCTGGCCACCCTCCGCCCGCCGGGGCGACGGTTCGCCGGCCTGGCGCTTTTTTCCGTTGCAGGTCTTCGCCGCGGAGCCATGGCGTTTTGCGGAACCTGCCTAGACGAATGCCTCATCCTGCAGCCTCGCAAGGCCGTTTTCGGCCAGGTCCTTCAGCAATGCGTCGATGTCGGCGTTGCAGCGTTCGGCATCGACATTGTAGCGCGCCAGCACCGCGCCGCGGATATCGGCGATCGACTTCGGCTCCTGAATCAGCTCCCAGATGAAAGCGCCGACGCCGTTGAGACTGTAATAGATATTGGATTTCAGATTCAGCAGCGCGAGGCCATCGCCGAATTCGCAAGCCACGGCATCCCCAGTGGCCCTTACGCAATCGTGGTCAGATGGGTTCCAGTTCATCCTAAAACCTCGTTTGAAACACACGCTCTACGATACGCGTCGGCAGTTCAGTGCGGGAAAGTCGGGGATTTTCATCCCCGGCTCCATTTATGTTCTTGAATCCTGGGGGCCCAACGTCATTCCTCCAGGGTCACGCTGATCTTAGGAGAACGTCAGGTCGCCGATCGGGGTGTGCGCCGGAAACGACACGTCGGTCGCCGTGTTGCCGCCGCCGCCCTGGGTGATCGTCTCGATCGAACCGTGCACCGTCAAGCTTGGCGTTTCGTACTCATGCTTTTCAACATTCTGTTCCATTTTACTCTCCAATGAGGACTGGAAACGGCTTGTCGAACGCCGTCAGCACTTGCATGCTGCAATGCAATTGCTGCACAGCAACATTCATGAGTCAAGACTGATTTACCAGGCGTTAATCAATTATGGGTTGCGGGCGTCACCATGCGTGTGAGAGATGCTCAAAATTTGGTCTCTTTTGGCTTGAAGCCGAAAGCAAGCGGGCGCTGTGGCCTTCGATTCTTTAAGTGCCTGATTTTGCGTATATAAAACTTTGACGTTCAACGGCTTTTTAGACGTCACTAAAAAGACGGATTTTTGTTGGTCCATCCGTGGTTGATGGCGGGCCGAGGTTGCCTCGATGGGATCGGAATTTCAGCCTGTACTTCGCCACGTTCGGGAAAGCGGGCAAACGCTCTGGTTGCAAAATTCCGCGCTGCGAAAGGAAGGACTTTACGGCGCCGAGGTTTTTGAGGATGCTTTGCTTCGCACTTGCAGCATACGCGTGGCGCAATCGCTTTTTTGGAGACTGTGCGCTCAATGGCCCTGCCGGAAAGTTCCTATGAACGACTGCGCGCCGCGGATTGCGCCGACGAGATTGCCTACGTGCAGGCCTGCCTGCGCTTGTATTTCGCGGGCCCGGCCGCCTCGGCCGGCGAGGTGTCGACGCCCGGCCTTTCCGATGTCGTGCTCGCCGACATTGCCAGGCTGAACAAGGTCGCGACCTTCGTCCTGAAGGTCCTGTCGCGTGCGCCGGCGGGCGAAAGGCCGGCCGAGCTTTTCGAATGGCTCGATACCTATCGCAGGCGGACGGTTTCGATGAATGCCGCCTGCCTGATGGATTCGCTGGCGATCCATGAGGCGCTGCGGGACAGGCAGATCGACTTCGTCTTTCTGAAGGGCCCATTCCAGCAGCACCTGCTTTACGGCGACCATTTCATGAAGCCTTCGGGCGATGTCGACATCCTGGTCTCCCCTGCCGGCTTCTCGAAGGCGCGCGATGCGCTGCGCTCGATCGGCTACGAAGTGTCAGGCAAATCGCGCTCCGTCTGGTGGGTACGCTTCCTCGGCGAACAGCACATGAATCGCGGCAATGGGCCGAAATCGTCGACCGTCGACCTTCACTATCGCCTCCAGCAGCCCGGTTCGCCCAGTCCGCGTGATTCTGACGGGTTCTTGCGGCGCAAACAACTGGTCGAGATCGCCGGCACCGAAGTGCCGTTCACGTCGGCCGCCGACACCCTGGTGCTGTCTTGCATCAGCGTGGCCAAGGCGCTGTTCAATCGCGAACCCTGCGCCGGCCACGTTTGCGATATCAGGGCCGGCGCCAGCCGACTCGACGAGGCCGATCAGCGCCGTGTGCTCGATGCCGCGACGAGCCAGGGGCTAGACGATACGCTGCTGCTTGGCCTGCGCGCCGCCGACGTGCTGCTCGGCGGTGCCGGCACGCTTTTGTCGGAGCGGGCCACGCGGATCCTGTCGCGCATCGGCAATGAGGATCTGCTCAACATGGTCATCGCGCCATGGCTGTCATCGTTGCGGTGGCCGCAGCGGCGAACTGTGTTGTGGGAATTGTGTGGCAGGGCCCCAGTCCGCTACCTCGCCGAGGCCGGCTGGGCAGCGTCGGCGGACATAAGCCGCCGCATCTTCGAACGGCCGACCAGCGATGGCGGTGGCGTCGAACATTGAACACGTACAGGGCGAGGGCATCGGAACCTGTGCAAGAGGCAGAACCAATGTCGATGACGAAATCCCAGGTTTGCGTGATCATCGCGGCCAAAAACGCGGCACGCACGATCGGGGTCGCCATCGCATCCGCGTTGCGCGAGCCGGAAGTGGTGGAGGTCGTCGTCGTCGACGACGGCTCCACCGACAATACGGCTGAAGTCGCCCGCTCCGCCGACGATGGAAGCGGCCGGCTTGCGGTGACGCGCCTCGACATCAATCGCGGTCCTTCCTTCGCCCGCAACGCCGCGATCGCCGGCTCGGAAGCGCCGTTCATCAGCATTCTGGACGCCGACGACTTCTTTCTCGAGGGACGATTCCGCAACCTGTTTGCCGGCGCCGATTGGGATTTCGCGGCGGACAACATCATGCTCATCAGGGATGACGCGACGCGCGACGCGACCAAGATCGTCGCCCCGGATTTTGCCGCCGATCCGGAATTCCTCGACTTCGAGCGCTTCGTCGAAGGCAACATATCCAGGCGCCGCGTACAAAGAGGCGAGCTTGGTTTCTTGAAACCAGTGATCAGCCGCGCCTTCCTCGACCGGCACGGGTTGCGCTACGACGAGAGCCTGCGCCTGGGCGAAGATTATGAGCTTTACGCGCGCGCGGTCGCCCACGGAGCCCGGTTCAAGGTCATCCGTTCCTGCGGTTACGGCGCCATCGTGCGCGCCGATTCGCTCAGCGGCCGTCACAAGACGCAGGACCTGAAGCGGCTGGCCGATGCCGATCTGGCGCTGCTGGCGATCGACAGCCTGCCGGAAGGGTCCAAGGCGGTGCTGCGGCGGCATGAGCGGCACGTGCGCGACAAATACCGGCTGCGCAATTTCCTCGACGTGAAGGCCGAGCGCGGGCTGGCTTCGGCCGCGGCCTATGCTTTCGCAAGTCAATCCAACCTCGTTCCCATCGTCCAGGGTGTGGCGTCCGACAAGCTCGAGGCGCTGTTTCGTCGCGTTGGCCTTATGTCCAGGCATAAGCATGTGCCGCCGCTGCGTTTCCTGATGGCGGGAACCAGCACGGGCAAGGAGCGGTAAGACGCCGGGAACGTTTGCCCGCCGCCAGGCTCATCGCGCAAAGCATTTCCATCGGATTTATGAGTTTACGAATTGGGTGGTTGCCTCACGGCCCCGGGGATGGCAGTCTATGTTGCGGTGCAGCAAATAAAACGACCAGCCGAACTGGCCTCCGATCGGATTGGTCTGAACTCCCTCTCCCCGTCGCAGGAGGAGGACGATGCGACATTTGAACCCCGTTGCGGGGTCGGCCAGTAATCCGGCACGCGCGCCGGCGATGACAGGAATTTAAGCTCATGGCCTCGATATTCGGCTTCAGATCAAGGGATCCTGCCCGGGACCGGCAGGCCGACATCGCGCGCCTCGACCGACTGGCGAAGCTGTTCGAGCAGATCGCCGCCGAGATCGAGGCCGAGAAAACCGGCCTGGAGAGCCGCTACCGCAAGACGGCGACCAACGCGGCCTTCCTCGTCGAAGCCATGGAAAATGGCTCCGCCTCCGATCGCCGGTCGTCCGAAGTCAGCGCACTGACAAAGTCGATCCTGAATTGCGAGCGCCGCATCGCGGCGCTGTCGCGCCAGAACGGCATGATGCAGGAACTCCGTCATTCGCTGGATATGGTCTTCGACAAGGATGAGGCGTCCGATTCGGCCGTCGAGGTCGATTTTGCCAGGCCCGCGGGCGCCGGCCGAAAGTGAAAGCGAAGGTGCGAGACTGCCACGACGAATTTGATGCGAGGTGGAAAGGAAGTTCAAGGAGGGTCAAACGAGGAAGGTCAAGGTTGGCCCGTTTGGAGGCACTTCAAACGTCGACTTTGGGTTGGGGACGCACAGCACAAAGGTGAGTTTGGTATGAATTCTGATCCGAAAACCACGTCCACGACAGCAATTCACGCAATGCCGTTCGCGCGCCGGAACAGGCAAGACAGCCCGGGTCGATTGGGTTCGCTCTGTGCGTTGCTGTTGGTTGTCCTGGGCAGCCCGCTGGCAGTTCCTGCCCATGCGCAGAATATCGAGACGTCCCCGTCCTTCGTCGACGATTTCACCAGTTTCAACCGCGAGCGCTGGTATGTTTCCGACGGCTGGACAAATGGCAGCCACCAGAATTGCACCTGGTCGAAAGGGCAGGTCAAACTGTCGGACGGTGTGTTGTCGCTGGGCTTCGAGAAGCAGAAGACGAAGGATCGTGAGTTCGTCTGCGGCGAGGTCCAGACCAAGCAGCGCTACGGCTATGGCACCTATGAGGCGCGGATGAAGACCGACACGGGCCCCGGTCTCAACGCCGCCTTCTTTTCCTATATCGGCCCGTCCGACAAGCAGCCCTGGGACGAGATCGACTTCGAGATCCTGACCAAGGACACCTCCAAGGTGCAGGTCAACGCCTACATCGCCGGCAAGGGCAAGAACGAGAAGCTGGTCGACGTGCCGGGCGGCACCGACGGCGGGTTCAACGACTACGCCTTCGTCTGGCAGAAGGACAGTTTGCGCTGGTATCTCAATGGCAAGCTGGTGAACACCATCACCGATCCGGCGAAGCTGCCCGCCCACGCCCAGAAGATCTTCTTCAGCCTTTGGGGCAGCGATACCATGAAGGGCTGGATGGGGACGTTCGCGGATCCGGGCCGCAAGGTTTCGCTGCAGGTCGAGCGCGTTGCCTTCACAGCGCTCGGCGAGCCATGCCAGTTTCCGGAATCGCTGGTATGTAGCGTAAAGGAATTGGGAAAGACGAATTGAACCGGCCGGACCGTAAACGGTTCGCGGCCTTGGGAAGGAACGAAACCGAATGAACTTGACGGTGTTTGGAATTGGCTATGTCGGCCTCGTGCAGGCGGCGGTGCTTGCCGAGGTCGGCCACCAGGTGGTTTGCGTCGATGTCGACGCGAACAAGGTCGAGCGGCTGAACCAGGGCCTGGTCCCGATCTTCGAGCCCGGCCTCGAAAGCATCGTCAGGGAAAATCACGCCGCCGGCCGTATCAAATTCACCACCGATGCCGCCGCCGCCGTCAAGCATGGTGAAATCCAGATGATCGCCGTCGGCACGCCGCCCGGCGAGGATGGTTCGGCCGATCTCAAATATGTGCTGGCGGTCGCCGAGACCATCGGCCGCGAGATGGATACCGCCAAGATCGTCGTCGGCAAGTCGACCGTGCCGGTCGGCACCTGCGAAAAGGTAAAGGCGAGGATCGCCGAGACGCTGAAGAAGCGAGGGCGCGAGGATTTGACCTTCGACGTCGCCTCCAACCCCGAATTCCTCAAGGAAGGTTCCGCCGTCGCCGACTGCATGAAGCCGGACCGCATCATCGTCGGCACGTCCAGTGAGGACACCGAGGCGGTGATGCGCGAGCTCTACGCGCCGTTCAACCGCAACCACGAGAAGATGATCGTGATGGATGTGCGCAGCGCCGAATTCACGAAATACGCCGCCAATTGCATGCTGGCGACCAAGATCAGCTTCATGAACGAGATGGCCAATTTGGCCGAGCAGCTGGGCGCCGATATCGAGGAGGTGCGCAAGGGCATCGGCAGCGATCCGCGCATCGGCTACCACTTCATCTACCCGGGGCTCGGCTATGGCGGCTCGTGTTTCCCCAAGGACGTACGCGCCCTGATCAAGACCGCCGAGGGCGTCAAGTTCGACGCCAAGCTGTTGCGTGCCGTCGAGGAGCGCAACAACGACCAGAAATCCGTGCTGTTCGACAAGGTGAATCGCTATTTCAAGGGCAACCTCGAGGGCAAGACCTTTGCGCTGTGGGGCCTGGCCTTCAAGCCCAACACCGACGACATGCGCGAGGCACCGGCGCGCGTCCTGATGGAAGCGCTCTGGAACGCCGGCGCGACCGTGCAGGCCTATGATCCCGAGGCGATGCAGGAATGCCAGGCCATCTACGGGCTGCGCGACGACCTGATGCTGTGCGGCACCAAGGAAGCCGCCCTGCGCGGCGCCGATGCGCTTCTCATCGCCACTGAATGGAAAAGCTTCCGCGCGCCGTCTTTCGACGCGCTGAAGGATGCGCTGACCACGCCGGTGATCTTCGACGGCCGCAACCTTTACGACCCCAAGGTCGTCGCGCGCCACGGCATCGAATACCACTCGATCGGCAGAATGGCGGCGTGAGGCCCGTTACGGACAGGCCCGGAACGGAAGCCGCGACGAGCGCGCGCAACGTGACCGGCGCAGTTCGCCCGATGATCCGATCCGGTTCACCGGATGGCACTCATGTACCGATCCATTCGCGACGCTTGATCCGCCACGGTACGCCTGAGGCGGCTTCGACGCGGCTCTTCGTTGGCCGCATGCATGAACGCGAAAAGACGAGGAGCCAGGATCATGAAAGTTCTTTTTGCAGGTGGTAACGGGTATCCGCCCGAATTCAGCGGCGGTGTCCAGTCGAGCACCCATCACCTGGTCGAACAATTGATCGAACACGGACACGAGGCGGCGGTGCTCGCTGCCCTGTTCGGAGACGGTGTCTTCGGTTTCAAGGCACGCGCCAAGATGAAGCTGTTGCGTCAGCCGGCGGTCGTCGACAGCTTCCCCGGCTATCCGGTGATAAGGGCGTGGTTTCCCTGGGAGGCCGCGGGCTTTGCCGTCAACCGGGTGAAGCCGGATGTGGCGGTGGTCCAGTGCCACAAATCGGTTCCGCTAGGCAAGGCGCTGCAGGCCGAGGGCGTGCCGCTGGTCGTCTATCTCAGAAATGTCGAGTTTCACGAGCTGGGTGGCGATCTGCGCGAGTTGCACTCGGCGCTCTATATCGCCAATTCCGATTTCACCGCGCGTACCTACAAGCGTGAGTTCGGCATCGAGGCGACGGTGATCCCGCCGACCATCAACCCGACGCATTACAGCACGCCGACGACGGGCCAGTTCGTGACCCTGATCAATCCCTATGAGGAAAAGGGCTTCGAGCTTGCGGTGCGTATCGCTGGCGCGTGCCCCGAAATCCCGTTCCTGTTCGTCGAGAGCTGGAAGCTGGATGACGACCATCGCGCGCGCATCGAGGAAACGATCGCGCCCCTTGGTAACGTCACGCTGGAGAACCGCACCAGCGACATGAAGACGGTCTATGGCCGCACCAGGATCCTGCTTGCGCCCAGCAAATGGGAGGAGGCCTGGGGGCGCGTGGCGTCCGAGGCCCATTGCAGCGGCATCCCGGTCATCGGTTCGCGGCGCGGCGGCCTGCCTGAAGCGATCGGTCCCGGCGGCGCGGTGCTGGACCACGATGCTCCGCTCGCCGACTGGGTGGCTGCCGTCAGGCTGCTGTGGAACGATAACAAGGAGTATGATCGGGTCTCGGGCCTCGCGCGCGGCTTCGCGGCGCGCCCGGAGCTTGATCCGGATCGTCAGTTCGTCACCTTTTTCTCGATACTGGACAGGGCGGTGCAGCAGCGCGCCCGTCAGGCCGCGTAGGGCACAATTCAGGCCGGGCGCTTGCCCCGGCTTCTGAGCGTTTCGTAGCCACGGGCGCCAAGCAGGGCGCGAGCCAGGGATTTGACGACGCTCTTGCGGCCTTCCTGCGAGTTGATCTGCCGCAGTCTGGCCGGCAGGTTTCGCGCCGCCTGGCCAAGCGCCGGCAAGGATAGCGCCTCGGGAAAGCTGACCATGTGGGTCTCGACGCACAGCACCGGCTTGCCCGACAGCTCGGTGATCCTCAGCGCCTGCGCGTGCTCGCTTTCGATGAACAGGATGGCATCGGATTTGCGGTAGAAATCAGCCTTGAAACTGCCATGCGCGCCAAGCCGCTGGCGCTCCGCCTTGCTCGGCAGGTCAAGCATGACCAGGTGGTCATACTGGATCCCGTGCTTGGCCAGCCACGCCTCGGTCAGCGTGCGGTATTTCTCGAGCCGGCTGGTGACCAGCCAGCCGATCCTGTGGGTCGGCGCATGAAGCGGCCGCGCTTCGCTGAGGAATTTCTCGTAGGCCGGCCCGTCGTCGTTCTCCGCCTCGGTCGGATCGAGGCACAGAACGCCGTCTATGTCGACGCAGCATTGCGCCAGGAACTTGTGGTGCATGAAATTCCACTGGAACATGCGTGGATGCGGCACGACCTCGAAGACGATATCGGTTTCGGGATGCTGCGGCCGCAGGCCGAACACAGCGGCGAAGGTGAAGTCGGCCTCAATGCCGGCAGCCTTTATTCGAGCGCGGGCGTCGCGCATGGCGTTGCCGCCGGAGACGCTGTCATCGATCACCAGCACCTTGCGCATGTCCGAAACCTTGCGGTCGAGCGCGGCGCGGCGCTTGGTGATGCCTGACGTGTAGACCCGGCCTTCCAGGAAGCTATCCAGGTCGGTCATCGGAATGTTGGCCGCGAGGCTGACCAGCGTCGCCGCCAGCACGCCGCTTCTGGGAACGCCGACCACCAGGTCGATATCGCGCGGCAGCCGGTGAAGGTTGCTGACGATGGCGTCGTTCATGTCGGAGATCGATCGGTAGTGCATGGATCGGACCTGCTGCTCGGATGGAAGGGATAATGGTCGAAAGCGCCGAAATTATTGCGCTTCACGCGGTGTCGCCGCCGGCGGCCTTGCCGGCAGCATCTTCAGAGCCTCGCGCAAGGCCTCACGGCCGGGTGCGAACACCAGCGCGACGACGATGGTGATGGCGTAGGCGAGCACGGCACCGCTGGCCAGGGCGATGACATGCTGCTGCGGCAAGACCGGCTTGATCAGCCAGACCGCCGCCAACGCCAGATGCGCGCCGAGCACGAATGGCGTTGCTCCGCGCAGCACATGGCTGGCCCGCAGCGGTCCGCTCTTGCCGACATAGAGCCACAGGAAGGGCGTGCGCAGATACTCGCTGACCGCATAGGCCACCGCCACGCCGAGCGCGCCATAGGGCAGGCCGAGCGCGAACGCGATCACCGAGGTCAGGGCTGTGACGATGCCCCAGCGCATGAAGTCGCCGGAGCGGCCCTGGCTCACGAACAGCCAGCCCGCCGGGTTGTTGAGTGGCTGCAGCAGGCCGGCAAAGCCGAGCGCCAGGAAGATCGGGGCGCTTTCACGCCACTGCTCGCCGAGCACGTAGGGGATCAGCACGTCCGACATCGCGGTGGCGAAGGCGACGCCGGGCAGCGCCACCAGCAGGATCAGCGGCATGACGCGCAGATAGGCGCTGCGGTAGCGGTCCGGCTCGTCCTTGAGCCTGGAGAGCGCAGGCACCATGACTTTCGACAAGGGATTGGTGATTTGGCTGAGCGGGAACAGAAGCAGCTTGTAGGCGCGGTCATAAAGGCCGAGCTGGGCCTCGCCCCAGTATTTGCCGATCAGCACATTGTCGAGGTTGCGGGCAAAGAAATTGGCGAAATTGAAGCCGGTGATACCGGCGCCGAAATTGATCAGCTCGCTGATGCCCGCGACCTTGCGCGGCAGGCCGGGCCGCCAGCGCGAACTGGCCCAGTAGCAGAGCGTCGGCAGCACGGCGCCGGTCAGTGTGCCGGCAAAAAGCGCCCAATAGGAGCGGTCGATGAAGGTCCAGGCGATCGAAACCGCCAGCCCCGCGACCGCGCTGGCGACATCGATGATCGCCAGGCGCCCGAACTGCATGCGGCGCGTCAAAAGCGCCAGATGCTGGGCGCCGGACCCATAGGCCATGATCTGCAGCCCGAACGCGGCCACCAGGCCGGTCACGCGCGGCTCGCCGTAGAAGGCGGCGACCAGCGGTGCGGCACCCGCCAGCACACAGGCCAGCACGGCGCTGACGGCGACGTTGATCCAGAAGAGGTAGTTCACCTCCTCATGCCGGATGCCGGATTTCTGGATCGTCGCCTGGGTCAGGCCGAAATCCTGGAACAGCGCGATGAAGGCTAGCACCGGCGCGCACATCGCCACGACGCCGAAATCCTGTGGCGAAAGCAGCCGCGACAGCACGATGACGGATATGATCTGTGTCGCGATTCGCACCGATTGCGCCAGGGCGGTCACCACCGCGCCACGCCCGACCGATTTGCGCAGAGAGCCTTCTGGCGGATCGAATGGATTGGCTTCCAAATTCAGGATTCCTGATTTTTGCGCGGATTCCGGAACCCGAAATCCACAATCGCCGCCGACCCCAAACTACGACAATAATTTTGCAGTGCAACAGAAAACGTGGAACGCCGAACCAAGAATATTGCAATGCAGCATATCCGGCGCATATGCCTTGATGCTCGACAAAGCAGCCTTGGTGCCGTGAAGTTTAGCTCATTGGCCGACGTCGCTGCGCCTGTATCCGTGAAGTGTCATGACCAGTCTTTCCGAAGGGGCCATTGGCTCCCATTTGCCGGCCCAACGCGGATCCATGGCCGCGCCTGCCGCCACCCACAGGTCGAAATACGGCTGCATGGGCTTGTTCGGAAAGGCTCCGCCGGGGGTGTCGGCCGGCGTTACGACGGCCACTTCCTTGCCGTCGATGAAGAAGACAACTCTTTTCCCGGCCTCGTATTGCATGGCCAGGCGATATCGTTTGCCCGAGAGGTCGCCAGACTGGATCAATTTCATCCAAACGGTCTTGTGCCGATTGTCGACGTTGGCCCAGACCGTAAGCTGCATCCCCTTGGTGCCGACGATCTCAAAGTCGACTTCCTCATGGGCCTTGTCGTTGAAAATCCAAAGCGGCGCCGCGATTAGCCCTGGCTTCATGGAGGGAAGCGTTACGTCCACTTCCCATTTCGCCGATGAGGAAGCGGTGTTGGCGCCGGACACCACCTGCGCGGATGCCTTCTCGCTGACGGTAAGCTGAAGGGAGCCGTCGACGATTTTGACGTTCGCGGCTTTCCAGTCGTAGCCTCCAAGCTTGGGTTCGCTCCACTGCGATGGCACGAAGGGATTGCTGTATTTCCAAAGTTGCAGCCTGACACCCGACCAGTCGGGAACCTTGTCGAGGGTAACGTTCCCGCTTCCCGCCGTGCCGCTTTCAGCCAGTGCATGGCCGGCAACCCACTGCATGGCCGTGGAGGCCGCCAGAAGCGTCAGGAATTGTCTGCGTGTGGAACTCATCGTTAGCCTCCATTGGGTCGCCTTGACCTTGTCAGCGGCGACGATGCCAAGCCGGGCATTCGATGCGGCCTAGGTCGTTCTAGTGCATGGACACCACTTTGATGATCGAGCCGTACACCAAAGATAAGGCGATTGTTTGCTGCATTGCGTCAAAAATGTTGCACTGCGGAAAAGGCCTTTCGCGTCAGGAGATTCCGGCGGCGCGGCAGCAACTGCAACTCCTGGAGAGACGCTCAAGCCGCGGAGGCTGTTGGGAGGTGGGTTTGTCCACTACATTCTTGCCTGCCAGGTTCAAACTGCGATGAACCGAGTCGAACGGTTTCAAGCTGCAAGGACTGGGGAGATGCAACATCGAAGGCAGGATCGAGCTGCACAGACTCGCCCGCTCTTTCCAATGCGACACGATCGTAAAGCGCATCGAGAAACGCGCCCGCGGATTCTAACCCGAACATGGTCTCCGCGGTCCTGCGGGCATCGCGCCGGAGCGGCTCCATCAAGGCGGGTTGCCCTATATACGGCTTCAATCGTTCGATGGCCAAACTGGCGAGCCGCTCGACCTCGTCACGGAAATATTCGGCATATTTCGCCTCCCCCCGCGAATCGTATCCCGGACTCCACCAATCGCCGATGTCGTTGAGCCTGACGGGCAGGGCAATCCCGTTGACGCCGTCCTCAAGGAATTCCGGCAAGGCGCAGACCTTCGTTCCAAGAACCGGAGTGTGCTCGGACATGGATTCCAGCGCTGAATAGCCGAAAGTATCGCCAAACGTGGCGAGGATGCCGAAGTGCGAGTTGCGCAGCAATTGTCGCACCGATCGGTTGGGCAAAACCCCGTGATGCTGGACGTTTCTCAGTTCGAGCAGCTTTATATAGGGGTCGAAGAATCCCGGACTTGTCGGATCCGTCCATATATGGCCGCCAACCTGGAGACTTGAGACAATGTTTACCCGGATGGGCAATTTCTGCTGGATGGCTTTTTCGGCGATCTTGACTGCAACGCATCCGCCCTTGCGGCCAAAGTGAGCGCCGACAAATGTCAGCACCAGTTCCTCGGCGCTGTTTTCGGACATCGCATCTTCCGTCGCGGGCACCACGATATTCGGGTGGCGGACCAATAGCTTTTCCGTCAGGAGGCCGATTTCCGGATTGTCGCTGTGCTGGGCCAGAAAACTTCTGTGGGCAAAATGCGACAGTGCGATGATGCGACGGCAATTTGGGCTGGCAATCCGCGACCTCAGGTAGCTGGCCATCAACCCGCGTTTACGAAGGGCAAACTGTCGCGGCAAATGAGATTCAAACGACATGATGTACTTGGAGGAATTGATCGGTATCCGGTTGAATGCATGCACCATGTCGACAGACAAGGCAGGTTCGATCAGCGTCACGCCTTCCAGCTTGGATGAGACCAGATTCAATGGCAGAAATCGCTGGCGCAGGATCGTATGCCTTGATGCTCGCGGCGTGACGAAGCTGGTCGGATACTTATCGTCAAAGATGGCGATGCGAAGAGACTTGCCCATACTGAACCACCCGTCTTCAAGCAGCGGCATCGGGGATTTCGCAAGCTATTCCAATGATGCAGAAAGCATGCTGCCGCGCTGCAACAGAATGCAAGAGCGGATCCCTAGCCAAACTCAAGGCCCAACTTTCCTGACGAGAGTTCAACACCGTTTTGTGTTGCAGTGCAATACGAATTTTAGCAATTGCTTAACCTTCAGCTCGGCTACCGGGTTGGGGAGCGATTTGGGCCGATGTGACCGTCACATTGCGGGGTTTGCAGCAGAATGCCTCGGTTTATGGGCGCGTCAGGCCATGCCCCGCCTCCGATGGCGCGATTGTGTGGCCGCGCCCGCGCTGTCAAAAATTGGGTCATATGTTTTGTGCAGCGCGGTAGAGATGGCTAATTTTGCTACGCGGTGCCAAAAATGTTGCGATGCAGCAAGAGCTGTACTAGCATCCCCTTGGGTGGGTCAAACAGCGGTTGAGTTTTCATGCTGCATGTCTTGTACCTGGTGCACGATGTTTGCGATCCGGCGGTTCGCCGGCGGATCACAATGCTCAGGACAGGCGGCGCCCGTGTCACCCTGGCGGGCTTCCGCCGCACCGCGACCCCGATAGCCGACATCGAAGGATTGCGGCCGATCGACCTTGGCGCGACACGCGATGGCCGATTCGCCCAACGCCTGACAGCGGTGGCGAAAGCGGCGGTTTCGATAGGTTCGAAGCTCGGCGGCGTGCCGAAACCAGATCTCATCATCGCGCGCAACCTGGAAATGCTGGCGCTTGCCCGCCGCGCCAGGTCGGCTTTCGGCCGTGCGGTGCCGATCGTCTATGAATGCCTCGATATCCATCGCCTGGTGCTCCGCGATGATGTCCTCGGCAAGGCGTTGCGCGCCACCGAGCGGCATCTGGCGCGCGACGTGAAGCTGCTGGTGACCAGTTCGCCCGCCTTCATCGCCAATTATTTCAAACCCTTCCGCCAGATCGCCGCACCCGTCGAGTTGGTCGAGAACAAATATTTCGAGGCAGCAGCGATCTTGCCCGGTGAGCGCGAGCCGGTCGAAGCGCCTGTCGCCCCGCCCTGGCGGATCGGCTGGTTCGGAGCGCTTCGCTGCCGCCACTCGCTCGAACTGCTGGCCGATTTCACGCGCCGCATGGAGGGACGTTTCGAGGTCGTGCTGCGCGGCCGCCCGGCTCTGTCCGAATTCCCGGATTTCCACGGCTTCGTCGAAGCCGAGCCGTGGTTGTCGTTTGGTGGGCCATACCGCAATCCGGAGGACATGGCGGCGATCTATCAGGACGTCCATTTCTCCTGGGCGATCGATTTCTTCGAAGCGGGCCAGAACTCGGAATGGCTGCTGCCCAACCGCCTTTATGAAGGCTGCCGTTTCGGGGCGGTGCCGATCTCGATGGCCCATACCGAAACGGGACGGTTCCTCAGCCAGCAGGATATCGGCGTCCTTCTGCCGAACGCCACGCCCGACGCGCTCGAAACAGCACTCGGCACGATGGAGGAGCACCGCTTCGGCCGACTGAAGGCGCGCGTGCTTGCCCATGATCCGAGAATGTGGAGCTACGATCGCAGCGACTGCAGCGCACTGGTCGAAAAACTGCGCCGCCTGACCACCGTGCGCGAGCCCTTCGCGACCGAAGCCCTGGCATAGGATGGACATCGCCTGATGACGCAAGCGCTTCCTTCCAGCCTGATCGTGATCCCGTGCCTGAACGAGGCAGCCCATATCGGTGCGCTGCTCGACCAGCTCTGCCCGGCGGCGGCAAGGCTTGGCGCCCGCATCGTCGTCGCCGATGGCGGCAGCACCGACGGCACGCTCGCCATTGTCGGCGAGCGCCTGAAGAAAGATCCGCGCATCATCCTGCTCCACAATGAAAAGCGCATCCAGAGCGCGGCGATCAACCTTGCGGTGGCCAGGTTCGGCGACGGCGCGCAATATCTGATCCGCATCGATGCCCATGGCGGCTATCCCGACGACTATTGCGACCGGTTGGTGGAGGAGGCGCTGGCCACCGGTGCCGATTCGGTCGTGGTTTCGATGCTGACCAGCGGCAGCGGCGCGGTCCAGAAGGCGACCGCCGCGGCGCAGAATTCCAAGCTCGGCACCGGCGGCTCCAAGCACCGTCATCTCTCCGCCGGAGAGTGGGTCGACCACGGCCATCACGCGCTGATGCGGATCTCCGCCTTCCAGGCCGTCGGCGGCTACGACGAGACGTTCAGCCACAATGAGGATGCCGAATTCGACTATCGGCTGCGGCGGGCCGGCTATAGGATCTGGATGAGCGGCAGGACGCAGATGGTCTACTATCCGCGCGCTTCGCTCAAAGGCCTCTATTTCCAGTATCTTGGCTATGGCCGCGGCCGCGCCAAGAACGTGCTGAAACACCGTGTCATCCCGAAGGTCCGGCAGATGGTGCCGCTTCTGGTCCTTCCGGTGGTTCTTCTGGCCGCCTTCTCCTTCGTGCACTGGATCGCGGCGGTTCCGCTGCTGATCTGGGCGTCGGTATGCCTGGGCTATGGTTTGGCGACGGCGCTCAGCGAGCGCAATGCCGACATCGCGCTCGCCGGCGTTTCGGCCATGGTCATGCATTTCGGCTGGTCCGTCGGCTTCTGGCTGCAGCTTCTCGGCCTCGGCACGCGACGCGGGGTGGCGTGATGGCGGCTCGGACCAAGAACCGCAGCATCGACATCGGCGTGTGCACCTTCCGACGTCCGGAATTGGCCGACACGCTGCGCTCGCTCGCCGCCATGGACATGCCAGGAGGTTTCGATGTCGGCGTCACTGTCGCCGACAATGACGACACGCCGAGCGCCAGGGGCCTGGTCACGGCGCTATCGCGAGAACTGACCTTGCCGATCCGCTATCATCATTGCCCGGCGCGTAATATCTCGATCGCCCGCAACGCCTGTCTCGACGCCAGCGAGGCGGATTTCCTCGCCTTCATCGACGACGACGAGACCGCCACGGCTTCTTGGCTTGCCGAACTGGTCGCGACGGCTGAGAAAAGTGGCGCTGCCGCCGTGCTCGGCCCGGTGCGGGCACTTTACCGCCCGGATGCGCCGGACTGGATGCGCCGCGGCGATTTCCATTCGACCTTGCCCGTCTGGGTGCGGGGCGAAATCCGCACCGGCTACACCTGCAACGTTCTGCTCCGCATGGGATCGGACAGCCTGCGTGGCCGCCGCTTCAGCCTGGCGCGGGGCCAGACCGGCGGCGAGGATACCGAGTTCTTCGACCAGATGGTCAAGGCAGGCGGCCGCATCGCTTTCTCCGAACAGGCCTGGGTGGACGAGGTGGTGCCGGGCGCCAGGGCCGCGTTCGACTGGCTTGGCCGGCGTCGCTTCAGGGTCGGGCAGACACATGGTCATCTCCTGGGCAACAACGCCAGCGGCATTGGCCTGGCCAAACAGGTCGGCCTTGCCGCGGCAAAGGCGGCCTATTGCTTCGCGGCGGCACTTCCCGTCATCGCCAGCCCGGTGCGCCGGAACCGCAGCGTGCTGCGCGGCATTATGCATGTCGGGGTCGTCAGCGGTCTTGTCGGCATCCGCGAAATCCGTCTCTACGGCCAGCCCTCGCCGCGGGAAGGAGGTAAACGTGCAGCCTGACGCATCCTTCGTCCCGGATGTTTCCTTCGTCATCGCCGCCTACAATGCCGAGGCTACTCTTGACCGGGCGATCGCCAGCGCCATTGCACAGAAGGATGTCAGCGTCGAGATCATCGTCGTCGACGACCAGTCGCGCGACGCCACGCTCGATGTGGCGCGGGCCTATCCAGAGGATATTGTGCGCGTCGTCGCGCTCACCGCAAATCGTGGTCCCGGCGGCGCCAGGAACGCCGGGCTCGACATCGCCCGCGGCAGGTGGATCGCGGTTCTCGATTCCGACGACGCCGTCTTTCCCGGCCGCATCGCCGCCATGATCGGCCGCGCCGAAAAGGCGGGCGCTCAGATCGCCGTTGACAACCTCCAGGTCGTCCGTGAGGACGGCGTCGTCGAGGATGTGATGTTCCCGCGGCAGTATCTCGAAGGCCTGCGCGAGATTTCGCTGGCCACCTACATCGCCGGCAACGTCGTCTTCGAATCGAAGTTCAATCTCGGCTACCTCAAGCCGATCTTCCAGCGCCGGTTCCTCGATGAAAACCGGCTTCGCTATGATGAAAAACTGAGGATCGGCGAGGACTACATCCTGTTTGCCGACGCCCTTGCCAAGGGCGGCAGATGCGTGGTCGAACCTGCCATCGGCTATGCCTACCACATACGCGGCGGCTCCATCTCCCGTGTGCTCGAGCTTCACCATGTCGAAGCGATGCGCAAGGCGGATGCGGTGTTCGCTCAAACCCATCGGATGGATGAGGCAGCCCAGGCTGCTTTCGCGCGGCGCGGCCGCAGCCTGCGCAAGGCGGCTTCGTTCCTGGCGATGGTCCAGCACATCAAGGCGCGGTCCCCGCTCAAAGCGATCCGGACGGCGCTCAGCGACCCGGCGGCGGTCAGGCATATGGGCATGCCGATCGCCGTGCGGTTGCGAAGAGTAGCGGCACAGTTTGCCGTGGGGGCGGGGAGGTGAAGATGCAGGCACATGGAGGGATTTTTCGTGGCCTGCGAATGGACTGCAGTCGATCTCCTCAGAAGGAATTTGCGATGAAGAAAATCAGGAAGGCCGTGATACCGGTGGCGGGGCTTGGGACGCGGTTCCTGCCGGCGACCAAGTCGATGCCGAAGGAAATGCTTCCCGTCGTCGACAGGCCTGTCGTGCAATATGCGGTGGACGAGGCCTTCGAGGCCGGCATCGAGCACATCGTGTTCGTGACCGGCCGCAACAAGGCGGTCATCGAGGACTATTTCGACCTGCATCCGGAATTGATCGGAACCTTGGAGCAGACCGGCAAGAAGACGCAATTGCAGTCGCTGGAAAGCCTTTTGCCCGTGGCCGGCGCCACCAGCTTCATCCGCCAGCAATCCCCGCAGGGCCTCGGCCATGCCGTCTGGTGCGCGCGCGAGGTCATCGGCAACGAACCCTTCGCCCTGCTCTTGCCTGACATGGTCTCCTTCGGTGGGCGCGGATGTTTGGCCGAGATCACCGATCTCTACGCGCAAACCGGTGGCAACGTCATCGCCGTCGAGCGCTGCGATCCGAGCGAAACCAACAAATACGGCATTGTCGGCCGGGGCGCCGACATTGGCGGCGGCTTCGAGGTGACGGCCATGATCGAAAAGCCGGCGCCGGCCAACGCGCCGTCGAACTTCTACATCAACGGCCGCTACATCCTGCAGCCCGAGATCTTCGCGCTGCTCGGCAACCAGCAGCGCGGCGCCGGTAACGAGATTCAGCTGACGGACGCCATGGTGCGTCTGGCGAAGGACCAGCCGTTCTTCGCTCAGCCCTTCAACGGCCGTATGTTCGACTGCGGGTCGAAAGAAGGGTTCATCCAGGCCAATGTCGCCTTCGCGCTGGCGCGAGATGACATGAAAGGCCCGGTTTTCGAGATGCTCCGGGAGTTCGTCCGGTCGCATGAACGCCAGGAAGAAGCCGCATAATGCCCATCTTTCGGGAGCATCGTCGGATGGCTGACGGCGGAGGGGCCAGCCGGCTCGCCGCTGTCCGGCATGAAGCTTATGCCGCCCCCGGCAGTGCTCCCGATCGTCCCGGGGCCTGTGCGCTAGACAAGCCAGAATTGGACCGAAGATGAATTATGCCAACTTTCCTCTCGACAAGAGGATGCCATTGCCGAATTCGGATGCAGGAGACGGCGAAGACTTCATCGATATCGAGCGGCTGCTTGGCATGGCCGCACGACAGGCCAAGGTGGTCGGCGTGTGCGCCATCATCGGTCTTTTCCTTGGCATGCTCTATATCCAGACCACGCCGCCCAAATATCAGTCTTACGCCTCGGTGCTCATCGACGAGGGCTTGAACAAGATCGTCGACGACATTTCGGCTGCGTCGACAACGATGCAGACCGATTCCGCCATTCTGAGCCAGATCGAGATTCTGACCTCGACGCGGCTCGCCGCCGTGGTCGTCGACAAGCTCAAGCTGGACCAGAACGATACGTTTATGAACCCGCCCCAGTCGGCGCTTGCCCAGGGCGTCGACCTTGTCCGCGGCGTGATCCAGTATTTTCGCCCCAGCCCTCCCATGCCGGGCGTCGGTGACGTCAGCAAGCTCGACCCGGCCGCGCGCGATGCGTTGATCGCCACGTCGCGCCGCGACTACGCGATCCTCAAGCTGCAGAACGAGATCCGGGCTGATCGCGTCGGACGAAGCTACGTCATCGCGCTTGGCTACCAGGCGACGGATCCGGCGCTGGCGACCGCGATCACCAAGGCCTATGCCGATGCCTATCTCGCCGATCAGCTCGATGCCAGCTTCGACGCCACCGAGCGTGCGGCGGTCTGGCTGCAGGGCAGGTTGACGGAACTGCGCGAGAGCTCGCAGGCGGCATCGCTCGCGGTCGAGAAATTCAGGGCCGAACACGGACTGTCCGCCAACAGCGACGGCCAGTTGATGAGCGACAAGCAACTCGCCGACCTGAACGCCCAGCTCATCGTGGCGCAAGCCGATACCGCACGCGCCAGCGCCCGCTACCAGCAATACAAGTCGATCGTCGACAGCGGCTCCGATAATGCGTTCAAGGATGCCGCAATATCGAGCGACCAGCCGAGCAGCTCGGTCATATCGGCGCTCAAGACGCGCTACCTCACGGTCGCCAAGCGACAGCAGGATGTCGAAGCGAATTTCGGACCGCAGCATCCACAGGCGGTGGCGCTCGCCAAGGAAAAGGCCGACATATCGGCGCAGATCTTCGGCGAGCTGAAGCAGCTCACCGAAAGCTATCGCAACGAATATGAGGTGGCGCTGGCGCGCGAGACCGCGCTCAGGGCCAATGTCGCCGCCGCACAAGGCAAGAGTTCCATCGACAACCAGTCGCAGGTCAAACTGCGCGACCTGGACCAGAAGGCGACGGCACTCACCACGCTCTATCAGACGTTCCTCGGCCGCTACGAGGAGGCCGCCCAGCAGCAATCCTTCCCGGTCGGCAAGATCCGCATCATCTCGGATGCCTCGACGCCGCTCTCCGCCTCGAGCCCGCGCACCATCATCGTGCTCGGACTCTCGCTCGTGCTCGGCGTTCTGATGGGCGCCGGCTTCGGCGGCCTCAACGAATTCAACGAGCGCTTCTTCAGGACCGGCGAGGAAGTGCGCGACCGCGTCGGCCTCAAGTTCCTCGGCTACCTGCCGACCATCGGCAGCAAACCCGCCAAGGAGGACAAGCCAGCCGACGGTCAGCTTGACGTCAAGGCCGCCAGATCGCCGGCGGCCATCGAAAGGCGCGCGCGCATGAGGGTGAGCATCGACGCTCCGGCATCGATGTTCGCCGAAACGTTGCGCAGCGCCAAGATCGCTTTCGACGTCGTGCTGGAAGGGCAAGGAAGCCGCGTCATCGGCGTCATCTCGGTCCTTCCCGGCGAAGGCAAGTCGACGGTCGCGGCCAATCTGGCCGGGCTGCTTGCCGCCAATGGCGCCAGGACGCTGCTCATCGACGGTGACCTGCGCAATCCGGGCCTCAGCCGCGGCCTTGGCATGGAAGCCGACCAGGGGCTGATGGAAGCGGTGGTGAGTGGCCAGACCTGGCAGTCGGTCGGCAAGATCGACCGGCAGACCAAGCTGGCCATCATCCCGGCCGTGTCGCGCGGGCACTTCTCGCATACCAGCGAGCTGCTTTCCTCGGCCGGGATGCGGCGCTTCATCGAGAACGCCAAGGAGACGTTCGAATACATCGTCGTCGACCTGCCGCCGCTCGGGCCGGTTGTCGACGCCAAGGCCTTCGCGCCGCTCGTCGACGGCTTCGTGCTGGTCACCGAGTGGGGGCGCACGCCGCGCGCCATGGTGCGGTCGATGCTGGAATCCGAACCCTATGTCGCCAACAAGATCGTCGGGGTGGTGTTGAACAAGGTCGACCTGAAGAAGCTGGCCAAATACGGATCGTTCGGGGCCTCGGAGAAATTCTTCGACAAATACTCGACCTACTATCTCGACAAGTCGGAAGTGCGCAGCAAGGCACCCGTCTAGCCGCGCTTGCGCTCCTCGGCAATTCCAGGGAGAATGTCAGACGGTTTCCGTCGGAATTGCATCAAAACAAAGAGTTGGGGACAGCTCACCGTTTCCGTGAAACGGTGAGCTGTCCCCAGGAAAAGATCAGCCGGCTCTGCTTGTCGGCGAATCCGGACAGGCCGCCGCTCTGGAAGACGGCGGAGCCTATGCCTCAGCCTGCATCCCTCGATCCTCGGCTTGTCCACCGGCGTATGGCCGTACATCACCCAGCGGTCGAGAAGATGCGCCGCTTCGAAGGCGTCCGATTGCGTGTGGCGGGCAGGCCGAGAGGGTTCACACCGTGGCGGTTACGCTGCCTTCATCCGGTAGCGGAAAACGGTGTGGTCGAGCAGCAGCCGGATACGCGGTTCGGCCTCGGTGGCCACCAGCCAGCTTGCCGCGATCATGGTCGCGGCGACCACTGCCATCGACAGGAGATAAGGCACGTGATTTTCTTTTGAGCCATGCGACCTTGTCGATGGCCCCCCGTCAATCACTGTAGGGTGGCTTGCTGCATTGCACAATAAAAGTATTGCTTGCCGATCAAAGATAGGCCCATCGGCAAGCGAAGCGGCGCCTCAAACCCCGATCCCGCGTTCCTTCAGGGCGGCGGTGATCTCGTCGAGGATGGCCGGGTCGTCAATGGTCGCCGGCATGGCCCACTCTTCCTTGTCGGCGATCTTCTGCATGGTGCCGCGCAGGATCTTCCCCGACCGCGTCTTGGGCAGGCGCTTGATCATCACCACGGTCTTGAAGGCGGCGACCGGGCCGATGCGTTCGCGCACCAGCGCGACAACCTCCTTCTCAATGGCATCCCCATCGCGCGCGACACCGGCATTGAGCACCACGAAGCCGAGCGGCACCTGGCCCTTCATGGCATCGGCAATGCCGACGACGGCGCATTCGGCGACGTCGGGATGGGCGGCCAGCACCTCTTCCATGGCCCCGGTCGACAGCCGATGGCCGGCGACATTGATGATGTCGTCGGTGCGAGCCATCACGTAGAGATAGCCGTCTTCGTCGATCATGCCGGCATCGGCCGTCTTGTAGAAGCCGGGGAACTCGTCGAGATAGGCTTGGCGGAAGCGGGCATCGGCGTTCCACAAGGTCGGCAGGCAGCCGGCCGGCAATGGCAGCTTGACCACGACATTGCCCAGCGTGCCGCGCGGCACTTCGTGGCCGGCGTCGTCGAGCACCCGGATGTCGTAGCCGGGCATCGGCACGCCGGGCGAGCCATATTTCACCGGCAGCAGGCCGAGGCCGGCCGGGTTGATCGTCATCGGCGATCCGGTCTCCGTCTGCCACCAATGATCGACGACGGGCACGTTCAATTTCTGCTCCGCCCATTTGATGGTTTCGGGATCGGCGCGCTCGCCGGCGAGGAACAGCGTGCGGAATTTCGACAGATCGTATTTGGGAACGAACTCGCCCCTGGGATCCTGCCCCTTGATGGCACGGAAGGCTGTCGGCGCGGTGAACAGCGCGACGGCGCCGTGTTCGGCAATGACGCGCCAGTAAGTGCCGGCGTCGGGCGTGCCGATCGGTTTGCCTTCGAACAGGATGCTGGTGCAGCCATGCAGCAGCGGTCCGTAGACGATGTAGGAATGGCCGACCACCCAGCCGACATCGGACGCCGCCCAGAACACCTCGCCCGGCTTGACGCCGAATTCGTTCTCCATCGTCCATTTCAGCGCGACCATGTGGCCGCCGTTGTCGCGCACGATGCCCTTGGGCTGACCCGTCGTGCCCGACGTGTAGATGATGTAGAGCGGGTCGGTGGCGAGCACCGGCACGCAGTCGACATTGGCGCCGGCCGCCCGCTCGCGGGCGACGGCGTCGGCATAGTCGATGTCGAAATGGTCCTTCAGATCGCAGCGCAATTGGTCGCGCTGCAGGATCAGGCAGGCGTCCGGCTTGTGGCGGGACATCTCGATCGCCCTGTCGAGCAGCGGCTTGTAGGCCACGATGCGGCCTGGCTCAAGGCCGCAGGAGGCGGAGATGATCAGCTTCGGCCTGGCGTCATCGATGCGGGTGGCAAGCTCATGCGAGGCAAAGCCGCCGAAAACGACCGAATGCACCGCACCGATCCGGGCGCAGGCGAGCATGGCGATCGCCGCCTCTGCCACCATCGGCATGTAGATGATGACACGGTCGCCCTTGCCGATGCCGCGATTCTTCAGCACCGAGGTCAGCGCCACCACTTCGCGCTTGAGCTCGGCATAGGTGAATTTCTTCACCGTTCCAGTGATGGCGCTGTCATGGATCAGCGCAATCTGATCGGCGCGCCCGCCGGCGACATGGCGGTCGATGGCGTTGTAGCAGGTGTTGCAGGTCGCGCCGGTGAACCAGCGGCCGTAGACGCCGGCCGTGGCATCGAACACCTTGTCCCAGGGCGAGTACCAATCGATAGCGACGGCCGCGTCCGCCCAGAATTTTTCCGGATCGCGTTTCCAGCCGTCATAGACCTCGTGATAGCGTGAAGCCATCCACATCCTCCCAGGATCGATTTGCCGTCTTTGTGATAGCCTATGCTGTTTTTTCCGGCGATGTCTTCCCCGATTTTCGTCCGAGATGGTCTCGTCCTGAACGGAGACGCCCACCGCGGTGAAGTACGGCATTGAGGGGAGCGCATGCGCCACCGGTGGTCGCCTGCAAAACGCAAACCGGCATGGACTATCTCCCCGGCTGATAGACAGCGCCCCATCACCGCGCTATCTCATTTCGGGGTTTTGCATGGCTTTTTGGGGTTGGGGATGGAAATTGTTTCTGGGACGGTTTTGCGGCTGGCGGACGACGCCTCGGTCCAGCATGTCGGCGATGGGGCCGTCGTGCTTCTGGCGCGCAGCGGCCAACTCTACACCTGCAACGGTACGACCGAAGCCTTTCTAGACAAGGTCGATGGCGCCCGCAGCCTTGATCAGATCGTCGGCCTGCTTTGCGAGGAGTTCGAGGTCGACAAGGATACGCTCGACGAGGACATGGCGACACTCGCCACAGATCTGGTCTCGGAAGGTATCCTCGCCGCACCTAGCGCCTGATGAAGGGACGCGCCTGATGGCCGACGGTCCGCTCCTGCGTACTTTGTTTCGCTGCCATCTCTGGGCAAGCGCGCGGCTGATGCCGGTCCTCATAGCCAACCGCGATTTCGAGGAGGTGCTGAAATGGGCGCCGCTCGCCTCGCCGACACCCTATCGCGGCCTGCCAGCCGTCTACATCGTCGCCCGCGTCAACCGCACCGTGCGCCATCCCTGGCTGATGCGCGACCGCAGATGTCTGCGCGAGGGTCTGCTCGGCCATCGTTTCCTGCGCTTCGCCGGCTTCGATCCGGAGCTGCGTTTCGGCGTCGATCCGAAATCGCTGCAGGCGCAGCATTTGTCGGCCCATTGCTGGGTCTGCCTCGATGGCAAGCCGGTGGTCAGTGACAGTCTTCCCGGTATGGTCGAGATCTATCGCCACCATGCCGATGCCACAGAGGTGGGTCGCGCTTGACCCGACTTTCAACATGCTATGGCCTCAACGGCCAGGTTCTCGGCATATCGGCCGACCGTCCCGAGCTGTGGCAGGATTTCGACAGGATGCTAGGCATCATGCGCATGGGAGCTGCCGTCGAGCCGGGCTTTCACCTTGATATCACCGAGACGGATGTTCTGGAGGAAGAACCCAACGGGTCGCTCGTCTTCGAAGGAGAGATACCGGAAGACGGCTACTGCCGGATGATCGCGGAAGGCGGCACGGTCCATCTCGTCTTTCCAGGGCGCCAGACGGTGGCGATGAATGACAAGGAGGGCTGGGCGAAACTCCGGGTCCGCCCCGGTACGAAAGCGGCCTGGACGCCGTCGATGCTGGTGCTGGACGCCGCGCTCGATGCCGGCGGCCAGCATATGCTGCACACCGCCGGCCTGACGCTACCCGATCGTGACGCTGTCGTGCTGATCCACGCGCCAAGCGGCACAGGCAAGACCACCACGTCGCTGGCGCTGGCAACGCAAGGCTTCGGCCTTTGCTCCGACGACGCCATGATCCTGAACGTCGCTTCGGCCAGGCCTGTGGCCTGGGGTTTGCCGCGCCACGTCAAGATCCACCAGAAGACCGCCGCGATGATCCCGCTCGTGTCGCCATGCCTTGGTCCGTCATGGGACCGCAACGGGGAACAGGCGGTCTCGCTGGAGCGGCTGGCCGAGATAGCACGAATCGAAAGCCCGGCCGCCAGGCTGGTGGCGGCCCTTCTGCATCTAGCCCGGTCCGTCGACAATGAGACCCGGCTCTTACCCATGGCCCGGACCGACGCAATGGTGGCGCTGGCGATGGACAATGTCCGCACCGGCATGACCGGCCTGTTGCCGCTGCAGAAGCGCCGGCTGGCGACGATCGGCAAGCTGGTCTCCTCGGTGCCGACCTTTACCCTGGAAGTCGGCACGCGCCCGGCCGACGCGGCGGCGCTGATCCTGGATACGCTGGCTGCGTCGAACTGAATCCCCGCGGCAATTTCCAGACGGAAAACCGCTTCACACTTTCCCCCGGAATTGCTCTGGCCTTCGCCAGCCGCTGGATCCAGCGGAAAGCATCGCGGCGCAGGCGCGAGCCGATCTTTTCCCGGGAATTGACCCTGAGCAGCGTATTGGTCGTGATCAGCCGCTTGGCCAGCCTTATCGAGAGGTCGGGCTTGATCCGCCCGGCAAGCTCGAGCGCGCGGTGCTCCCCGAACAGTTCGCCGGTCACATTGAGCACGATCGCCAGTTCGAGTTCGATGCCGGTCATGCGCGCGGCGTCGAGCAGGCGGGTTTCCGATTGGGATGATTGCAGCGCACGCACGCCTTGCAGAACGTCGACGCAAAGCTGCAGCCGGTGGAATTTGTGGCCGCCGGCGGCGTGCACGATGGCGATCGTCAAAAGCGCGGCCGGCGTGTCCGCAGTCTCGCCGTCGATGATACCCAATTCGCGGAACCCCAGTGACAGGCGCCGCCGCATGCCGGTGTCGTGCACAAGGTCGCCATGCAGTTCGACCAGCAGGCTGGAATTCTCCTTTTCCAGCCATTTGAATTCCTGCAACCGGTAGGATTCGGCTTCGTCGCTGCCAAGCTCGAAGCCGCATGCCGCGATCACCCGGTTGGCCCGCGCGAGGTTGGCGGGCTCGACGAGAATGTCGATGTCGGTGAACGGCCTGTCGGATACGTTGCGGTAAAGCTTTCGCGCGAAGACAGGGCCCTTGACGATCCGCGCCGGAATGCCTTCCGCCGCCATTCCCTTCATGATGCGGTCGCCATGATACTGCAGCAGCATCGACTGGCCGGTGGCAATCGTCGCCTGATCACGCAGTCCCGACAGCTTCAGCTGCAAGGCAGGATCATCAGGCAAACGGACGTCGCCACGCTCACGGAGCTTGCGCAGCATGATCGGCAGAATGCCGTGGAATTCGGCATTGTCGAGCAGTGCCGACAGAGCCTTTGCCGACAAATTGTCGTCGACCGCCGCGGACTCCGGATCGGCGAAGCGCAGCAACAGTTTTTCGTCGGCGGGTGTCAGGGGTGGCAGCATCAAGCCGGACAATGTTGCAGACAATAGGGTTGTGCACGATGGTCGCAGAAACGCATGTCTGAAGCCAGTCTTACATGCCCCAGCGCAGCGCCGCCGTGTGGACGGGGGCGTCCCACCAGCCTGTCATCTCGTCGTCGAGCATGGTGAGCGTGATCGAGCAGCCGGCCATGTCGAGCGAGGTGACATAGGCGCCGACGAGCGAGCGGGTGATCGTTATGCCGTGGCTCTCGAAGATCCGGCGTGCGCTGTTGTACATCAGATAGAGTTCCATCAGCGGCGTGCCGCCGAAGCCGTTGACGAACAGCAGCGCCCGGCCTGTCGCCCTGTCGCCGAGATCGCCCAGGATAGCGGTGCAGATTTCCTCGGCGATCGCGTCGGCGCTTTTCAACCTGTCGCGGCGGCGGCCGGGTTCGCCATGGATGCCGACGCCGAACTCCATCTCGCCGTCGCCGATGTCGAAGGTCGGCTTGCCTGCGGCCGGCACCGTGCCACTGGTCAGCGCCACGCCCATTGAGCGGGTCGCGGCATTGACGCGCTCGCCCAGCGTCTTCAGCATCGGGAGGGCCAGGCCATGCTCGGCGGCCGCGCCGACGATCTTTTCCACCACCAGCGTGCCGGCGACGCCGCGCCGGCCGGTCGTGTAGGAAGAATTCTCGACGGCGACGTCGTCATTGGTCACCACCTGCAGGATGCCTTCCGACATTTCGGCCGCCATGTCGAAGTTCATCACGTCGCCCTCATAATTCTTGACGATGAACAGGCAGCCGGCGCCGGTGTCGACAGCCTGCGCCGCCGCCAGCATCTGGTCCGGCGTCGGCGAGGTGAAAACCTGGCCGGGGCAGGCGGCATCCAGCATGCCCTGGCCGACAAAGCCGCCATGCAGCGGCTCGTGGCCCGAGCCACCTCCGGAGATCAGCGCCACCTTGCCTGGCCGCAAGCTCCTGCGGCGGATGAATTTATGCTCCTCGCCAAGCACCAGTATATCGGCATGGGCGGCCACGAAACCGTCGAGGCTCTCGGTCAGCACCGTGTCCACCGCGTTCATAAATTTCTTCATGGCGTCCTCCCAAACAGCCCGGCAAGAAATGGTCAGCTGCTACCTTTGCCGGCGATGCTGGTGATCTTCTGAATGAATTCGTTGATCGCCCGGTCGAGCGCTGCGTTCTGCTTGTCGTCGCCGAAATCGGGCACGACCAGAGAAACATGCCGTGTCTTGCGCATGCCCGCCGCGATCGACATTTTTCCCGGATGTGCCTGATGGTAGGCGGCAAGGAACTGATCCCGCTCGGCCGGGCTGAAATGGCAGACGGAAAAGATTGAAGGCAGATGCTTTGAGGGGATGGGGATCGAATAGGCGGGGCTCGAAATCTGCGTGACGAAGCTGCGGTGCTTGCCAAGCGCGTCGGCAAGGCGCTGGCGCATGCCGGACGGGCGCTGGTCGATGACCTGCGACAGGATTGTCTTGTAGGCGCGGATCGCCTCTTCGGAACCGGGTTCGGGTGTGTTGTCGACCATGCCAGCCGTGCCTAGACCGAAATATCCGATATGGCCGCCTTGGCCATGGCGAGTTGCGCCGGCGCGACGGAAAGGTCGCGCAGGCCGGCTTCCAGCAGCGATGGGATCGACGCAGGATCGCCACCGGCATCGCCGCACAGGCTGACGGGAATGCCATTGTCCCGCCCGAAGGCCACAACCGAGCCGATCAGCCGCAGGACGGCAGGATGGCGGACGGAATTGAGATGCGCGACTGCTGCATTGTCGCGCGCCGCCGCCATCACATATTGCGTCAGGTCGTTGGAGCCGATGGAGAAGAAGGCGACGTTGGCGAACGCCTCCGGCGCGATGGCCACCGACGGCACCTCGACCATGATGCCGAGCGGCGGCATCTGCCGCGTGACGCCGCGCGCGGCAAGCGCCGCCTGTTCTTCGGCGAACAAGGCGGCCGCGCACTCATATTCCTCAGCCATGGCGATCATCGGAAACATCACTTTCAGATTGCCGTGTGGTGCGGCGCGCAGCAATGCCCTGATCTGAACGCGGAATATGTCGAGCCGCGCCAGCGACAGCCTGATCCCACGCAGGCCAAGGAACGGGTTGCCTTCCTCGACGGTGAAGCCTGGCACCGGCTTGTCGCCGCCGGCATCGACGGTGCGGATCGTCACTGGCTTGTCGCCGGCCCATTCCAGCACCTTGCGGTAGGCGTGGTATTGCGTCTCCTCATCCGGCAGGGTCTTGCCGAACAGGAATTCGGTCCGCATCAGGCCGACCCCGTCGCAGGTCGCGATGTCGATGGCGTCGACATCGGACGGGCCGGCGATGTTGACCTGCACGCGCACCGCCGTGCCGGTCTTGGTAACCGCCGGCCGTGCCAGGAAGGTCCGTGCCTTGCCTTGGCGGGTCGTGAAAGAAGAGGATAATTGCCGGAAGGAGACGACCTCCGCCGGCGAGGGCGCCAGCACGATGCTGCCGTGCTCGGCGTCGAGCAAAGCGAGGCCGGCCAGATTGGCCTCCAATTGGCGCAGCCCAACCACCATCGGCACGCCGCGCGATCGCGCCAGCATGGCGACATGGCTGGCGGTGCTGCCCGCCTGCAACGCGATGCCGCCGCCGTTCGTCCAGTCGGTTTCAAGAAAACGCGTCGGCGCGATGTCCTCGCCGAACAGGATGGCGCCCGAAGGCGCGGCGCGGTCCTCGTCCTCGGTGAGGGCACGCAGCACTTGATCCCTGATATCGCGCAGGTCCGCGGCGCGAGCGCGAAAATAATCCTGGTCGGAGGCTTCGTAGCCGGCGATCTCACCATTGAGTGCCTCTCGCCAGGCGGTGTCGGCGGTCTGTCCGGAAACGATCGACGCGAAGGCCGGTTCGCTCAGCGTGTCGTCCTCCAGCATGGCGATGTGGAATTCGAGTATGCTGGCGGCGTCGCGGTCTGCGGCTTCGACCATGGCGGCAAGCCGTTTCAGCGCCTTGCCGATCGCGGCTTCCAGCGACGCCTTCTCTTCCGCCGCGGTGGCTTTGCTGGCGTAGACGGCCGGTGGCCGATCGAGATCGAACAGCGGCCCCTCGGCATAGCCGGCCGAGGCGGAAATGCCTTGGAGCCTAAGCGGTACGAGCATGGTCCGCGCCTTCGTCGAAGTCGCGCCGCACCAGATCGACCAGCGCATCGACGGCATCATTGGCGCCATCACCCCTGGCCCTGATGTGCAGCAACGTGCCCTTCGGCGCCTTGGCCGCCATCACCTTGACGATGCTCTTGGCGTCGAACCACGGCCCATTGGCGGCAAGCGCGATCTCGACATCGGCGGCAAAGGTCTTGGCCAGCTTGGTAAACTTCACCGAAGGGCGCGCATGCAGGCCCACCGCATGGGTGATCAGGACGGTCGCTTCGGTGGCTGCGGACATAGGTTCAACGTTCCTGTTCACTCACGACGGCGACAATTCGTGCGCCGTCGCCACCACCTCTTTCAGCGAGGCGCCGCCGGACGCCTCTGTCGCCGCCATCACCGCGCCCTCGACGATCGGTGCGTTGCAGACGACGATCTTGTGCGCACGCGGCTCGCCGATCATCTCGACCGCCATTTCCGAGTTGGTCTCGGCGCCGCCGAGATCGACGAGAATGGCGACGCCGGCTTCCGACCAGGCCTGGTCGATTGCGCCCATGATCGCCTCGACATTGGTGCCGAGCCCGCCATGGCCGTTTCCGCCGCACCATGCAAGCGGCACTTCGTCGCCCACCATCTGGCGCACCATGTCGGCCGTGCCCTCCGCGACCAGCGGCGAATGCGACACGATCACGATCCCGACATTGCTCATCAGGCAACCTCCCCGATGGTTTCCGCCACTGTACGCACCAGCAGCGCGGTCGAGCGCGCGCCGGCATCCATATGGCCGATCGAGCGGTCGCCGAGGAACGAGGCGCGGCCGCGCAACGCCTTCATGGGCACGGTCGCCTTGGCGGCGATGTCGGCGATGTCGGCTATTTCAGCCGCCGTCTTTCCCTCGGCCAAGGCCCGATGCACCGGCTGCAGCACATCGAGCATGGTTTTCTGGCCAACCTGTGACTTGCCGCGCGCCGCCACCGCCCCGATAGCCTTGCCGAAGGCCGCCGTCAGGCCGGCGCGGTCGGGGTCCGCCGAAATCTCCTTGCCGAGCGCCATGAACAACGTGCCGAAGAGCGGGCCGGAAGCTCCACCCACCGTCATCACCAGCTTGGTGCCGATCGCCTTCAGCGCTTCGGGCAGCGGTTTTGCCGCGAACAGATCGGCCTCGGCCCGCACGGCCTCGAAGCCGCGTTTCATGTTCAACCCGTGGTCGCCGTCGCCGATCGCCTGGTCGAGCGCCGTCAATTCATCGGCGTGAGCGGCAATCGCATCCGCGGCGGCCGCGACCAGCCTGGCAAGGTTCAATGCCGTCATGTCGGCCAAATTCCTGGTTTGCGCCCTGACCGCAGTAGCGAAAGAACAGCCATTCGACAACTGGAGCATGCGTCAGGCCGTGACAAGCAGCGTGGCGGCGGCCGCGAACGCCTCGGCCACGGCATGGGCTCCGGGGTCGACCACGCCCTGCAATTTGGCGCCGACATAGGCGGACCGCCCCGCCTTTGCCTCCTCCATCGCAGCCGTGGCCTCTGCACCGCGCCGGGCCGCTATTGCCGCTTGCTCCAGGCCTTCGGCATCAAACGCCTTGAGCGCCGGCTCCAGCGCGTCGACCATGGTGCGGTCGCCCGGTCTGGCGCCGCCGTAGAAGGTCATCCGCTCGAGCCCGGCAAGCAGCGCCCGGGCAACGCGCGCGCCGCCGTCCAGGGCCTGTGCCGCCGCGGTGAAGAAGATCGACAGCAGCACCCCGCTGGAACCACCCATCGATGCGCTCAAAATGTCACCCACCGCGCCAAGGGTCGCCGTGGGGTTGGCCAGCGGCAAAGCATCAAGCCGTTCGAGGATGCTGCGCGCGCCGGTCGCCACCGTCGAGCCGGTGTCGCCGTCGCCCGCCTTGGCGTCCAGTCCGTTCAATGTCGCTTCGAGCGAAATCAGTTTTTCGCAGACCGTGACGATCAGGCGCCTGGTGACGGCGTCCTGGCTGGGCTTGTGCGCGGCACTCTGTCCGACTGCTTTCGCCATCAGCACGACAGCAGGTGCGGCGACCGGCCTTGCCGGCATCCAGGCGTGCGGGCCGACCGGCGCCAGCAGGGCGGCCTCGCGGGCCGCGTCAAGCCGTATCAGCGACAGCGAGAAGCCGTTCATGTTGAGCGCCGTCATCAGCGGCCCGGGGCCGATCGCCAGCTTGACCGACTTGCCGAGCGGCGAGGCAAGCACCGCATTCGCAACAAGCGACATTTCGAGCGGCGGCACCGAGCCTAGATTGTTGATCAGCAGGGCATGGTTGGCCTTCGGGTCGAGCCGCGCCGCCAGGCGCTCCGTCATGATCGCCACCAGCCGGTCGGCGCTTTGCACTGCGATGCGTTCGACACCAGGCTCGCCATGGATGCCAAGGCCAAGCTCGCCATCATCGGCGCCAAACCGGTCTTCATGCGGCTGGCCGGGGATGGAACAGGACGACAGCGACAGGCCGAGCGAGACGATGTCCTTCGCCGCCGCGCGTGCAGCGGCCGCGATGTCGGCCAGGTCGTGGCCTGCTTCTGACAGATGGCCCGAAATCTTGTGCACGAACAGCGTGCCGGCGACGCCGCGCGGCTGGGCGATGTCGGGCAGCGCGATGTCGTCGGCGACGATCACCATCTCGACGGCAAAACCTTCGGCGCGCGCCTTCTCGGCGGCCAGGCCGAAATTGAGACGGTCACCGGTGTAATTCTTCACGATCAGCAGGCAGCCGGCCGGGCCGGTGACCGCGCGGATGGCGGCCAGCACCGCTTCGACGCTTGGCGAGGCAAAGATCTCGCCCGACACCGCCGCTGTCAGCATGCCCTTGCCGACAAAGCCGGCGTGCGATGGCTCGTGTCCCGCACCGCCGCCGGAGACGATGCTGACCTTCGTCTTGTCCCAGCCGGCGCGCAGCACGACTTTGATCTCGGGATAGCCGTCGAGGCGCGCGAGCTCTCCGGAACCAGTGGTCCGCAAAAGGCCGTCAAGCGCCTCCGTGACGATCGTTTCCCTGCGGTTGAAAAAGTGCTTCATCGAATTCGTCCCGTATTCGCAATCGTCAATCAGAAGCCGGCGTCACCTTGGCGGGGCGCCAAGAACCGTTCACATCAATCTCTGTCCATCCGCGCCGAAATAGAGCGGCGAGCGGTAGCGGATCACCACCCTGTCGCCTTGCCCCAAATCGGTGTCGGGGTCGGTCAGCGTCACCAGTTTCTTCGGCCCCACCGTCACATGCAGATGGTTCTGGTCGCCGAGATGCTCGACCCAGTCGACGACGCCGTCGGCATGGCCATTCACGGCCTTTTCGATCGCCAGATGTTCGGTGCGCGCGCCGATCGTCTTCGTGCCGGCCGGCACGCCGCCATCGGGAAGCAACCCCATGGGCAAAAGATTGATCGCGGGCTGGCCGAGCCTTGCCGCGACATGCAGGTTCGCCGGCTCCGAATAGATCGTGCGAGGCGAGCCGATCTGCACCAGCACGCCATCGGCGAGGATGCCGATGCGGTCGGCCATGGTCATCGCCTCGATCTGGTCGTGGGTGACGTAGAGCATGGTGGCGCCGAGTTCGGACTGGATGCGCTTCAGCTCGAGCCGCAAATCCGCCCGCAGCTTGGCGTCGAGCGAGGACAGCGGCTCGTCCATCAGGTAGATGGCGGGCTTGCGCACCAGCGCGCGGCCGATGGCGACGCGCTGCATTTCACCGCCCGAGAGCTTGGTCGAGCGGTTGGCGAGCTTGTGATGGATGCGCACCATCTTCGCCACTTCCTCGACGCGGCGGCGGATCTGGTCCTCCGGCGTTCTCCGCGCCGGCGAGCGCAGCGGGAAGGCGAGATTCTCGAACACCGACAGATGCGGATAGAGCGAATATTGCTGGAAGACGAAAGCCGTGTCGCGCTCGGCCGGCGACAGTGTCGTAGCATTATGGCCGCCGATCTCGATCGTGCCGGCATCCGGCCGTTCCAGCCCCGCGATCAGCCGCAGCGTCGTCGTCTTGCCGGCCCCGGTCGGCCCGAGCAGCACGACGAATTCGCCGTCGGCTATATGCAGATCGAGACCGTTGACGGCGACATGCTCACCAAAACTCTTGGTCACGTTCTTGATGCGCACATCAGCCATGCCGCGCTCTCCGCTCCGAGGCAGTATCGTGGATCGCCGTCTTCACGGCGCGGCCGGAGCCCCTGTCGAACAGCGACAGCCGCGCGCTGTTCAGGGCCAGGCCGACATGGTCGCCGGCATTGAGCCGGATCTCGGCCGGTACCCGCGCCTTGATGATGCCGTCCGCCGTTTCCACGGCGACGATCTGCGTCGTGCCGAGATATTCGGTGCCGTAGATGGCGCCGCGCAGCTTGGAGGCATCGTCGAAACGGATGTGCTCCGGGCGGATGCCGAGCGCCATGTCGGCTGGCGCGATGTCCTCGCGCACCTCCGGCACCGCGACCGTCGCGCCCTGCACCACGATCTCCCTGGCACCCTTGGCAAGCCCGCCGCCGAACTTGAGAAAATTCATCGGCGGCGAGCCGATGAAGTCGGCGACGAACACGGTCGCCGGCCGGTCGTAGATTTCGCGTGGGCTCCCGAATTGTTCGATGACGCCATGGTTCATCACAGCGATCTTGTCGGCCATCGACATCGCTTCCATCTGGTCGTGCGTGACATAGACCGTTGTGGCGTGGATCCGGTTGTGCAGTTCGCGCAGTTCATGCACCATCAGATCGCGGAATTCGGTGTCGAGCGTGCCCAGCGGCTCGTCCATGAGGAAGCATTTTGGCCGCCGCACGATGGCGCGGCCAAGCGCCACGCGCTGGCGATCGCCGCCGGCAAGACCCGAGACGGATTTGTTGAGCAGATGGTCGATGCGCAGCAGCTTGGCCGTTTCCTCGACCCTTGTGCGGATTTCCGCCGACGGCTTGCCTTGCGCCAAAAGCGGGAAGCCGATGTTCTTGCGCACATTCATGTGCGGATAGAGCGCGAACAGCTGGAAGACGAAGGCGATGTCGCGCTCGCGTGCCCTGAGCATGGTGACGTCCTCGCCGTCGAGCAGGATCTGGCCGCCGGTCGGCAATTCGAGTCCGGCGATCATGCGCAGGGTCGTCGTCTTGCCGCAGCCGGACGGCCCAAGCATGACGAAGAACTCGCCGTCCTCGACGACGAAGTTGGAATCCTGCACGGCAACGAAGTCGCCGAAGGCCTTCCTCAGGTGTTGGACGCGGATCTCGGCCATGATTATTCCGGGAACTTCGAGACGACGATGAACATCACGGTGCCAGCAAGCATGGTGATGAAGGAATAGGTGTAGAGCGACAGCGCGAAGGGCTGGAACAGCATCAGGAAGCCGATGGCGATGAGCGCTGTGGCGACGTTTTCCATCACACCGCGCCTGGCCCAGCGCGGCCAGAGCGATTTGCGTTTTGCGGATTGGGTCATGCTCATTTGCGCACCGCGCCGAAGGTGATGCCGCGCAGCAATTGCTTGCGAAGCAGGATGGTGAAAACCAGGATCGGCACCAGGAAGATCGTCGTGCCGGCCGCGACCGCCGGCCAGTCCTGGCCGCCTTCGCCGATGATGGTCGGGATGAAGGGCGGCGCAGTTTGCGCCGTGCCGGAGGTCAAAAGTGCCGCGAACGCATATTCGTTCCAGGCGAAGATCAGGCAGAAGATGGCGGTGGCGGCAATGCCGGTCGTCGCCTGCGGCAGCACGGTGCGCCAGAAGGCCTGCAGCCGCGTGTAGCCGTCGATCATCGCCGCTTCCTCATATTCGCGCGGGATTTCGTCGATGAAGCCTTTGAGCAGCCATACCGCCAGCGACACGTTGACCGCCGTGTAGAGCAGGATCATGCCGAGCGCGGTGTCCGACAGGCCAAGCTCGCGATACATCAGATAGATCGGGATGGCGACGGCGATCGGCGGCATGAAGCGTGTCGACAGGATGAAGAACAGCAGATCGTCGGCCAGCGGCACCTTGAAGCGCGAGAAGCCATAGGCCGACAGCGTGCCGAGAAAGACAGCACAGAAGGTCGAGCCGAAGGCGATGATCAGCGAATTGAGGAAGCGCGGCAGGAAGTTGGACGGGCCGGCGATCACCATATTGCGCTTGCGCACCGTCTCGTCGCAGAAGCCGGTCGCCGGCCCGAGCGAGTTGATATATTCCGGCGTCTGCCTTGTCCGCGTGGTGAACAGGTTGCAGTAGCCCTCGATGCTCGGCTGGAACACGATCTTGGGCGGATAGGCGATCGAATCCGGCGGCGTCTTGAAGCTGGTCGCGAAGATCCACAAGAGCGGCACGATCGAGATCAGCGCGTAGGCGATGATGATCGCGCCGGCGATGCGCTTCGAACCTGCCGAGGGTGCGACGACAGAATGGGCTGTGGTCAGGCTCATCTCTGTTTCACCTTGTTGAGCGCCTTGACGTAGATGTTGGCCAGCCCGAACACCGCGACGAACAGGATGATGGCGAAGGCCGAGGAATAACCGGTGCGCCAGCTCTCGAAAGCCTGCCGCTTCAGCGTGATCGAGGCGACCTCGGTGGTCGAGCCCGGCCCGCCGCCGGTGAGCAGGTTGACCATGTCGAACATCTTGAAGTTCTCGATGCCGCGAAACAGCACCGCCAGCATGATGAAGGGCAGCGCCATAGGCAGCGTGATCGACCAGAATTGCCGCCAGTTGGAGGCGCGGTCGACCTCGGCCGCTTCATAGATGTATTCAGGGATGGAGCGCAGGCCGGCGAGGCAGATCAGCATCACGTAAGGCGTCCACATCCAGGTGTCGACGATGATGATTGCCCACGGTGCGAGTTGTACGCTGCCCAGCATCTCGAAGGAGGAAGGCGGTACGCCCGTGAAAAAAGCGACGAGGTAGTTGAAGAGGCCGGTCTGAGGTTGGTAGAGGAAGCGCCAGAAATTGCCGACCACGGCGGGCGACAGCATCATTGGCACCAGAATGACCGTCGTCCAGAAAGCGTGGCCGCGGAACTTCCGGTCGATCAGCCAGGCCAGCGTGAAGCCGATAACCGTCTGCAGCAGGATGGTCCAGAACACGAAATGCGCCGTTGTCTGCATGGCAATCCAGACATCCTGGTCCCCGAGGATGCGTTGGTAGTTTGCAAAGCCGAGATTCTTCACAACCTCGTTGGACCGGTTGGCGCGGTAGTTGGTGAACGAAAGATAAATCGCCCAGAACAGCGGGAAGATGTTGATGGCGAGCAGCAGAAGGATCGTCGGCGAGATGAACAGCCACGCCAGGCCCTTGTCGCTGATGCCCCGGACCTTGCGCGCCAACGGCTCCGGGGTAGCCCGGGCAACGTTGTCCGCGGTCCGATTGAGCATGGTCATTCCTGCTTCGGTCACGTGCTCGTCTCGATGATGGAATTTATCTGAACTGTGTCCCGTGCCAAGGCGGCACGGGACACTCGGCCGTGGCTCGGGAGGAGCCTTACATCTTGCCGTCGTCCTGGAAGGTCGCTGTCCAGTCCTTGACCAGGCTGTCGAGCGCTTCCTGGGCCGTGCCCTGGTCGGCCACGACGTAATCATGGACGCGCTTCTGCATCGCCTGCAGCAATGTGGCGTAGCTCGGCTCGGCCCAGAAGTCCTTGACCATCTGCATCGATGCGAGGAAATCAGGGGCGAAGGGCGCGCTGTGCGGGAAGGATGGTGCTTCCACCACCGCCTTCAGCGCCGAGTAGCCACCGATCTCCCACCATTTCTGCTGAACAGCCGGCTGGGCAAACCACTTGATGTACTTCAGCGCGTCGTCCTTATGATCCGAATACGAGACCACCGAGATGCCTTGGCCGCCAAGTTGGGTGAAGTGCGCCTGCGGGCCGGCAGGGTTGGGGAAGAACCCTATCTTGTCGCCGCCGACGTTCGGGTCCTTGTACAAGCCAGGGAAGAACGCGAACCAGTTCATCTGCATGGCCACCTGGCCTGACTTGAAGGCGTCAAGTCCCTCTGACATGTAGGCGTCGGTCATGCCCGGCGCGGTGCAACACTTGTAGAGATCCTTGTAGAACTCGAGGCCCTTCACCGCGCCCGCCGAATTGACGAACCTCTTCATATCGTATGGCTTCTTCGGATTCTCGTATTGGAAGCCGTAGTCGTAGAGGACGTTTGTCACGCCCATGGTGATGCCTTCCGAGCCCCGCTCGGTGAAGATATACGCGCCGTATACCTTCTTGCCGTCGATATCGCGGCCTTGGAAAAACTTGGCGATGTCCTTGAGCTCGTCATAGGTCTTGGGCGGCGCCAGATCGCGTCCGTACTTCGCCTTGAACTCGGCTTGCAACTCCGGGCGCGAGAACCAATCCTTGCGATAGGTCCAGCCGACAGCGTCGGCCATCGCCGGCAGTGCCCAGTAGTTCGGCGTGTTCTTTGGCCACTCTGAATAACCCAGCACCGTCGCCGGCACGAAGTCGTCCATGCTGATCTTCTCCTTGTCGAAGAAGTCGTTCAGCTTGACGTAATGGCCGTTCTCGGCCGCACCCCCGATCCACTGGCTGTCGCCGATTATCAGGTCGCACAATTTGCCGTGTGAGTTCAGTTCGTTGAGGAAGCGGTCGGCATAGTTGGTCCACGGCACGAACTCGAATTTCATGCCGATGCCGGTCTGCTTGGTAAAATCCTTGGACAGTTCGACAAGCGCGTTTGCCGGGTCCCAGGCGGCCCAGCACAGCGTCAGGTCTTCAGCGTGCGCGGCATTCGAGACAACTGTCGACGCAACCATCGCCGAAGCCAGTCCCAACGCCAGTTTCAAGCTCGATTTCATGCCTTCCTCCCATTTGCGAAACGCGCCCGAATGACGGTTTCAAAATCCTCAACCCTCTCCTCAGGGGCCCAAACATGGCGGCGCGGCAGCACTGCCGATGTTTAGTAATTTGTTTAGTGATGCAATTTTTACTAAACAAGGCAAGCGAATTCGTTGCTGCGCCGCAACATGACGAGCGGGCGCTTGAAATCGTTGGGAAATGACCGCCGGGTTCCTCTGGCAGTCGCTCAGCCGGCCTCGTTGGCGGTGCTCGGGTTTGGCATCACCGGCCGCAGGGGTGGCGCCGGCGGCAACAATGCCCGTATATCGGCGAAGGGAAATCTGGGCTCGAAGCGGAAGGCCTCCGCCAATGAACCGGGGAGGCTGTTGCATTGGCCGGCGCGAAATTCATTTTGGATGCGCGCCCTGTCGACATATTGCTCCGGCCCCTGCGAGCGGTGCGCCCTGATCGCCTGCGTTTTGATATCCCGATAGGCGGAAATATCGACATAGTGCGTGGGCGCGAACCCGGTGCCGCCCATCGTGTCGGCATGCAGCACGGGGACGGCGAACGAGGCCGCGATGCGCACGCCGTCAGACAGGGACCGATGATCGGCGTGATAGTCGTTGGGGGCGTGCGTGATCACCAGATCCGGTCCAATCTCGCATAGAAGCGTTTTCAACGCGCCGATAAGAGCGCCGTCGGCCACCAGCTCGCCATCGGGAAAGTCGAGGAAGCGCGGCGCTGCGCCAAGCAGCGCGGCCGCGGCCGTCGCTTCCTCGCGGCGGACACGGGCCAGAACCCGGGGATCACTCTTGCCGCCCCTGGCACCATCCGTGGCCACGGCAAAAGTCAGTTCTGCGCCTTGCGCCGCATAGGCGGCCATCGTACCGAACATGAAAATCTCGATGTCGTCGGGATGCGCGCCGAGCGCCAGTATTTTCACGCTACTCTCTCCCGGAAATGGAAAAACGTGCCGAACGGAATCCTGCTCGCCCTCATCGCCTACGCAAGTTATTCGGGCAGCGATGCCGTTATCAAGAGCCTGGGCGGGCAGTTCACCGTCTTCGAGATCGGCTTTTTCGCCACCTTGTTTGCTGGCTTTTTCCTGTTCTTCACCCGCCCGGCGGGCGAACGCTGGCGCCATTTCTGGCGCATGAAACGGCCATTGGCCGTGCAGGCGCGGGCCTTTGCCGGCATCGCGTCGGGCGTGCTCAGCGTCTACGCCTTCACCCATATTCCGCTTGCCGAAGTCTACGCGTTGATCTTCCTGGCGCCTTTGCTGGTCACCATCCTGTCGACCGTCATCCTGAAGGAAAAGGTCGGTCCCTGGCGCTGGCTGGCCGTCATCGCCGGCTTCGCTGGCGTGATGCTGGTGGTGCGTCCGGGTTTTCGCGAATTGAACCTCGGCCATCTGGCGGCCTTCGTGAATGCCTTCCTCGCCGCGACCAGCGTCATCCTGATGCGATCACTCGCCCAGCAGGAAAAGCGTACATCGATGCTCGGCGTGCTTGTCGGTTATGGCCTGCTGTTCAACGGGCTCGGGGCCGCCACCACTTCGCTCACCCTGCCAAATGCCATGCAGCTTGTCTGGCTGGCGATGGCGGGCGCTTTCACGGCCTGCGGGCAATTCATGCAGCTTCTGGCCGCCAAATACGCGCCCGCCAACCGGATTGCGCCGACGCATTATTCGCAGATCGTCTGGGCGGTCATCCTCGGCGCGCTGTTCTTCCAGGAATATCCCGACTGGCTGTCGCTGGTCGGTCTGGCGGTGGTCGGCGGTTCCGGTCTGCTGACGATGGTGCGCGAGGAGGTGCGGCTCGGCACGGTGCGCTGGAACCCGTTTTCACGGACCAGGCTTTGAGGCCGTACACATTGCAGAGCGACCGCGACCGCTGATATGCGAACGCGATGACGACCAGACACCTGCCGGAACTTCCGGTCACAGCCGTGCTGCCGGCGCTTGTTGAAGCGCTCGGTGATGGCAACAGCGCCGTGCTGGTGGCGCCGCCCGGCGCCGGCAAGACGACGCTGGTGCCATTGGCACTGCTCGATGCGTCCTGGCTGGGAGCCGGCAAGATCGTGCTGCTCGAACCGCGCCGGCTCGCCGCCCGCGCCGCCGCCCGCCGCATGGCCGAACTGCTGGGCGAGGAGCCCGGCGGCACCGTCGGCTACGCCATGCGCATGGAGAACCGCACGTCGGCCCGGACCAGAATCCTGGTCGTCACCGAAGGCGTGCTTTCCCGCATGATTCTTGATGATCCCGAACTTCCCGGCGTCTCCGCTATCATTTTCGACGAATTCCACGAGCGCTCGCTCGACGGCGATTTCGGCCTTGCGCTGGCGCTCGACGTACAAGGTGCGCTGCGGCCCGACCTGCGATTGGCCGTCATGTCGGCAACGCTCGATGGCGCCCGCGTCGCGAAACTCCTGTCGGGAGCGCCGGTGATCGAGAGCGAGGGCCGCGCCTTTCCTGTCGATATCCGCTACGACGAGCGGCCGGCCGGCGTTCCGGTCGAGGACGCCATGGCCAAGGCGATCCGTGCGGCCCTTGCCGAAGAAAGCGGCAGCGTGCTCGCTTTCCTGCCGGGCCAGCGCGAGATCGAGCGCACCGCCGAACGGCTGGCGGGCAAGGTCGGCGCCGACACCGACATCGTGCCGCTCTATGGCCAGCTCGACGGCAAGGCGCAGGACGCGGCCATCAGGCCGGCGTCGGCCAGACGCCGCAAGGTGGTGCTGGCGACCTCGATCGCCGAGACCTCCATCACCATCGACGGCGTGCGCGTCGTCATCGATTCCGGCCTGTCGCGGCTGCCGCGCTATGAGCCGGCAAGCGGCCTGACAAGGCTGGAGACCGTGCGTGTCAGCAAGGCTTCCGCCGACCAGCGCGCCGGCCGCGCCGGCCGAACGCAGGCCGGCGTCGCGATCCGGTTGTGGCGCGCCGAGCAGACGGCGGCGCTTCCCGCCTTCACGCCGCCGGAAATCCTCGAAGCGGACCTATCCGGCCTGCTGCTCGATTGCGCCGCCTTCGGTGTCGCCGATCCCACCGGGCTCGCCTTTCTCGACCCGCCGCCGGCTCCGGCACTGAACGAGGCAAGGACGCTGCTGCGCGCGCTCCATGCCATCGACGAGGCAGGGCGCCTGACGCAAGCGGGCATCGCGATGCGCAAGCTCGCTCTCCCGGTGCGGCTGGCGCATATGGTCGCCGAAGCAGCCAGGAACGGACACGCCGGCGAGGCGGCCATGCTCGCGGTGTTGCTCACCGAACGCGGCCTTGGCGGCGACGGCGCCGATCTGGAACGGCGGCTGATGCGCTTTCGCCAGGAAAGATCGCCGCGCGCCACCGCCGCGCGGCAACTGGCCGAGAGGCTGGCGAGGCAGGCCTTACCATCCCCCTCTAGGGGAGGGTCGGCGACCGAGCTGAGCGCAGCGAAGCGAGAGAGACGGGGTGGGGTCGGTTCGGGCACGCGACCCATCCCTCCACCCCACGGTGCTTCGGGGGTCGACACACCGGGGCGAGCCACAGGTCTCGCCCGCCCCTTGGACCCCCACGAGGAGGGGGATGTGACCGCCGGTTCCCTCCTCATCCACGCCTGGCCGGACCGCGTCGCCAAGGCACGCGGCGAGCGCGGCCGCTTCGTGCTGGCCAATGGCTCCGGCGCCATGCTCGATGCCGCCGACCCCCTGGCGGGCGAGCCGTTTCTGGTCGTCGCCGATCTGCAGGGCAAGGCGCAGAATGCGCGCATCGCGGCGGCGGCGGCAATAAACGAGGACGATATCCGCGCCACACTGGCCGACCGGATCGAAACGCGCAAGCAAACGAGCTTCGACCGCGATCGCCGCTCCGTGCGCGTGCGCGAAACGGTGCGCCTCGGCGCCGTCACGCTCGCCGAGCGCATGCTGCCGGCACCGGCCGGCGCCGATGCCGATCGCGCCATCCTGGATGCCTTGCGCGAGCACGGGCTGTCGCTGCTGAGCTGGAGCAAGGACGCCGAGACGCTGCGCCAGCGGCTCTCCTGGCTGCATCGCGGCCTCGGGTCGCCCTGGCCGGACATGTCGGACGCAGCACTTCTCGAGCGCCTTGACGACTGGCTGTTGCCCTTCCTGTCGGGTGCCGCATCCCTGGCCGCCATCGATCCCGGTGTTGTGTCGGCTGGCCTGACCTCGCTCGTGCCGCATGACCTGCGGCGCAAGGTCGATGCGCTGGCGCCGACCCACTTCGACGCCCCGTCGGGCAGCCATGTACCGATCCGCTATGACGGCGAATGGCCGGTGCTGGCGGTTCGCGTGCAGGAACTGTTCGGGCTGGACCGGCATCCCTCGATCGCCAACGGCACCGTGCCGCTGACGCTCGAACTGTTGTCGCCGGCGCACCGGCCGATCCAGACGACCCGCGACCTGCCTGGATTCTGGCGCGGCTCCTGGGCCGACGTGCGCGCCGACATGCGCGGCCGCTATCCCAAGCATGTCTGGCCGGAAAATCCGCTGCTCGCCGCCGCCACCGCCCGCGCCAAGCCACGAGCATGATCCCAAAAGCGAAATCGGTTTTTGAGACAAGATCATGGTCAACAGGGAGTAGAGCTTCAATCCGACCCCATCGGATTGGAGCGGACCTAGCGTTCCCGGCTCCGCGGCTGTAATCCATGGCGATGATCAAGGTTTTGCGCGCACCCGACTTCCAGCAGAGCCAGCGGCTGCGGCTCAACACGCTGATCCGACTGCGCTGGCTGGCTATCGTCGGCCAGAGCGTGACGGTGCTCGTCGTCGCTTATGGTTTGAAGTTCCCATTGCCGGTCAGCCTGTGCTTCGCGCTCATTGCCTGCTCGGCCTGGATGAACCTCTTCCTGGCCTTCCGGTTTCCGGCCGCGCACCGGCTCACCCCGTTCGCCGCCTTCGGCATCCTGATCTTCGACAGCCTGCAGCTTGCCGGCCTGCTCTATATGACCGGCGGCCTGACCAATCCGTTCTCGCTGCTGATGACCGTGCCCGTCGTCATTTCGGCGACATCGCTGCCCCTGCGCCTGACCGCCATTCTCGGCGCGCTGGTGATGATGGCGGCGACCTTGCTTGTGTTCATCCATCTGCCGTTGCCCTGGTATGAAGGCGCGCCGTTGGTGATGCCCTTCATCTATGTCGCCGGCATGTGGATGGCGGTGCTGTCCTCGATCGCTTTCACGGCCATCTATGCCTTCCGGGTGGCCGCCGAAGCGCGGCTTCTGGCCAATGCGCTTGCCGCCACCGAACTGGTGCTGCAGCGCGAGCAGCATCTTTCGGCGCTCGACGGCCTGGCCGCCGCGGCCGCGCACGAGCTCGGCACGCCGCTCGCAACCATCACGCTCGTCGCCAAGGAAATGGAAAAGGCGCTCGGCAAGGACCCGAAATATGGCGATGACGTGAAGCTGTTGCGCTCGCAGAGCGAGCGTTGCCGCGAAATCCTCAAGCGCCTGACCAGCCTGTCGTCCGAGGGTGAGGCGCATCTGTCCCGCTTGCCGCTGACTTCGCTGGTCGAGGAGGTCACCGCGCCGCATCGCGACTTCGGCATTTCGATCAAGCTTCGCCCCGGCGAACGGACCGGGCCGGAGCCGGTCGGGCGCCGCAATCCGGGCGTCATCTATGGCCTCGGCAATCTGGTCGAGAACGCCGTCGATTTCGCCCGCAAGAACGTCACCGTGAGCTGGAGCTGGGACGAGGCGACCGTCACCTTTTCGATTGTCGACGACGGGCCCGGCTTTCCGCCTGAGATCATCGACCGCATCGGCGAGCCTTACATGTCGACGCGCCAGGGCACGGAGGCCGGCGGTGGCCTGGGGCTTGGCCTGTTCATTGCCAAGACGCTGCTCGAACGCTCGGGCGCCGCGCTCGATTTCCGCAACTCGAGCGGCCTGGGCGAGGGCGCGGTGGTGCGGATTTCATGGCCGAGAACTGTCTTCCTGAATCCGGAATCGGCCCCTGCCACCATGTTTGACACCGCGTAGATTGGACAATAGCGGCGCAAAACTATATCTGCGTAAAATTAAGGCAGCAGGATTTTCGAGACGATGACAGGCGATGAATTTATTGGCGCAATGGTCGAGGGCGAGGACACTTCGCTTCTGATCGTCGATGACGACAAACCATTCCTGACCCGCCTCGCTCGCGCCATGGAAACCAGGGGCTTCGTGGTCGAAACCGCCGAGAGCGTCGAGGAGGCGGTGGGCAAGGCGCGCGCCAACCCGCCCGCCTATGCCGTGGTCGACATGCGGCTTGGCGACGGCAACGGCCTCGATGTCGTCGCCGCCATCCGCGAGAAACGCGAGGATTCCCGCACCATCATCCTGACCGGTTACGGCAACATCGCCACCGCGGTGACAGCGGTGAAACTCGGCGCCGTCGACTATCTGTCGAAGCCGGCCGATGCCGACGATGTCTTTGCCGCGCTCACCCGCACGACAGGTGAGCGCGCGGCACCCCCCGAAAACCCGATGTCGGCCGACCGTGTGCGCTGGGAACATATCCAGCGCGTCTACGAAATGTGCGAGCGCAACGTCTCCGAGACCGCGCGCCGGCTCAACATGCACCGCCGCACGCTGCAGCGGATCCTCGCCAAGCGCGCGCCGCGCTGATCGCCGAAGCACGCAGGCAATCGCTTGCGATATTGGTAATTGGCGAAACCATCGATGACAGCGCCCCTCTCCCCGTCACTATACGGGAGAGGATGCCGGCAGGCAGGTGAGGGGCGGCGCAAACGCTTGGAAACGATGACGGAGGCGACATGCAGGATTTGAAACAGCGGCCGGTCTCCGTTTTCCGCGAATTTCTCGACAGCGAGGCGGCCGGCGGCATCATTCTGATGGTGGCGGCCGCCCTGGCGCTCATCGTCGCCAATTCGCCGCTTGCCGAGACCTACTTCTCCGTTCTCCACGCCTATCTCGGCCCGCTCAGCATCTCGCACTGGGTCAATGATGGGCTGATGGCGGTGTTCTTCCTGCTCGTCGGGCTTGAGATCAAACGCGAGATGCTGGACGGCCAGCTTTCGACCTGGCCCAGGCGCGTGCTGCCCGGCATCGCGGCCGCCGGCGGCATGGTGGTTCCTGCCCTTGTCTATGTCGCCATCAACCGCAACAACGGGCCGGCCTTGCCCGGCTGGGCGATACCGACCGCCACCGACATCGCCTTCGCGCTCGGCGTGCTGTCGCTACTCGGTAGCCGCGTGCCGGCCTCGCTGAAGGTCTTCCTCACGGCGCTTGCCATCATCGACGATCTCGGCGCCGTGATCATCATCGCCATATTCTATACCAGCGGTCTGTCGCTGGCCTATCTCGGCGCCGCCTTCGCCGTCATCGCCGTGCTCGTCATGCTCAATCGCATGCGGGTGATGACGCTGGCGCCCTATCTCGTGCTTGGCGCCATCCTGTGGGTGCTGGTGCTGAAGTCGGGCGTCCACGCCACGCTTGCCGGCGTGGCCCTTGCGCTCACCATTCCGCTTGAACGCGCCGCCGGCATCGAGCACGACCTCGAGCATTCGCCCCTGCACCGGCTCGAGCACGGCCTGCACAAGCTCGTGGCATTCATAGTCGTCCCGATCTTCGGCTTCGCCAATGCCGGTGTTTCGCTCGCCGGCCTGAGCCTTGGCGCGCTGATCGAGCCGTTGACGCTGGGCGTCGCCGCCGGCCTCGTGGTCGGCAAGCTCATCGGCGTCTTCGGCTCCTCCGCGCTTGCCATCCGGCTCGGCCTGGCCGACCTGCCCGGCCATGCCGGCTGGTCGCAAATGCTCGGCGTGTCGCTGCTCTGCGGCATCGGCTTCACCATGAGCCTGTTCATCGGCCTGCTCGCCTTCGCCGGCGATGTGGCCCTGCAGGACGCCGTCAAGGTCGGCATTCTCGCCGGCTCCTTCATCGCCGCCATCCTCGGCGCGGCGGTGCTTTTGCTGGCGCCGGCAGCGGGAGGGGTGGAAGAGGACGAGGAATAGCGTCCGCGCTTCTGGCAGACGCCGCGCCGCCCCTCATCTGCCTGCCGGCACCTTCTCCCCGTGGAACGGGGAGAAGGGACACTGCCGCCCCTTGGCGCTTCTTTTGCAAACGCTGAAAACTGGCGAAATCCGCGATGAAAGCGTCCTTCTCCCCGTCACTATACGGGGAGTGGAGAAGTGGTCCGCGTAGCGGACGAAAAGCCAATTGCTTGGCTTTTCGAACGACGAACGCCGGCAGGCAGATGAGGGGCAGCGCAAACGCTGAAAGGCGACCACACGTCGCCAGCTTTCGATGGCAGCTACTCGCTCTCCCCCTCCAGCACCGGCACCGACACACCGGCCAGTTCCGCAGCCAGCAGCCGCGAGGCACCGGCGCGCGCGATGCGCAGCATCAGCGCCTTGCGCGTCGCCGCCACCATGCGGTGCTCCGGCGCGTCGCGCAGGATTTCGGCGCCATAGCCGTCGGAGAGGATGAATCCGCACTCTTCCGGAAAGATGTCCGCCGGCACGCCGGGATGGGTGGCGAAGAAGAAGCGGTCGGAATGCAGCCGGTAGTCGGGCCATTTGCGGTCGACCCTGAAATCCTCGATCGAGGATTTGATCTCGATGATCCAGATGTCGCCCTGGCGCGTCAGCGCAACGAGATCGGCGCGCCGGCCCGTGGCCAGCGAAAGTTCAGGCAGCACATGGGCGCCCATCTGCATCAGCAGCCGCTGCACGCCGCGCCGCACCAGTAGCGCGCGTTCGGACTGGCGTCCGTCGATGAGGGGGTTGAGGGGAATCGGCGAGATGATCGGCATGGCGGCACCATGCCTGATTTTGTTCACGGTTTGAACCTGTTTATCGATGGCGATTATCTGGTTGACAAACCCAAATAGATTACGTAGGGTAAGGGCATAGGAGATTTCCATGTCCGTTCTGTCCCGCCCCGAATTCCACGACGAAGCCAAGGCTTTCGAGCATGTGGAATCCATACTGTGGCCGAATGGTCCTGTTTGCCCGAAGTGCGGTAGCGTTGATCGCCACTACGCCTTGAAGGGCGTTCGCACCAAGCCTTCCAAAAAGAACCCGAACGGTGTCGAGCGTCACGGCCTGTACAAGTGCAGCGCCTGCCGTTCGCAGTTCACCGTCCGCATGGGTTCGATCTTTGAGGAAAGCCATTTGCCGCTGACCAAGTGGCTACAGGCTATCCACCTTATGTGCGCCTCAAAGAAGGGCATCAGCGCCCACCAGATGCACCGCATACTCGAATGCACCTATGAGGCCGCTTGGTTCCTGTGCCACCGCATTCGCCTTGCAATGGCGTCTGGCGAGCTTGCCCCAATGGGCGGCAACGGCAAGACGGTGGAAGTTGACGAGACGTATATCGGTCGCTTGAAGGGCACTCCGGTTAAGACTGGTGGCGGCGCGCACAAGAACTCTGTCTTCACGCTTGTCGAACGTGGTGGCCGCGCCCGTTCCTTTCACGTCGATACCGCCCGCATTGGCACCGTCATGCCTATCGTTCGCGCCAACATCGCCAAGGAAAGCGCCTTGATGACTGACGAAGCTGGCATGTATCGCCGCGCGGGCCAGGAATTCGCTTCCCACGATGTCGTCACGCATTCCAAGGACGAATACGTGCGCTACGAAGGCGAAAAGACCATCCACACGAACACCGTCGAAGGCTTCTACAGCATCTTCAAGCGCGGCATGAAAGGCGTCTATCAGCATTGTGGCGAACAGCATCTGCACCGCTACCTTGCCGAATTCGACTTCCGCTATTCGAACCGTATTGCCATGGGCGTGGATGACGGCACCCGCGCTTTCATCGCGTTGAAGGGTGCCGCTGGTAAGCGCCTCACCTATCAAAGACCTGCTTGACGCGAAGCGAACACACTTCCGAAAGGCGGTGCAGTTGGAATTGCCGCTCTGGCGATATGCAAGGCGCAAGAACTAGCTCATAGTTATCCCTCCCCTATGTGGCTTGCCGACTCACTTGGAGGCTGTTACATGACAGCCAAGAGGTAGAGGCAAAATGAGCGACCACGCATTCCCCACTCACGCCGACGTCCGAAAATGGCAAGCTCAGCTTGAGCAGCTTGTTACGGAGGAGTCCGCTATGAAGGCGCGTCATGCCGAAGAGGAGGCGCGCATCAAGAACAAGCGCACACGGCTAAACAAGCTGATCGAAGCGGCGTCGGCGTTCATGGATGCGATGGACGACGAGAGCCCGGTCTCCATTGATGACGAAAAGCCGGGTGCGGCGAGTGTGCCGGAGCCCGAAAAGCCGCAGGTACCATCCAAGAGCGCGATAGCAACGCCAGCCACAAGGCGCGCCAGCAACCAGACATGGACCGCTACAATCCATAGGGTCATTCAAGATGAAGGACGCGGCTTAACGTACCAGGAATTGAAGGAAGGTCTTTTGAAGACCCACCTAGGCGAAACGCTTCAACGGACGGATAAGGCTTTCTATGGAGGGATTGCAAAACTAGAATCGCGGCAGATGATCGTCAAACACAACGGTCGTCTATTCTCGCCCTCTGGCTACAAACGTTTCATGAATGATGTCGCCGCCGGACTCGTTGAAGACACGCCCTATACAGCGGCGAGCAACAGTTGGCAGATGTCTCCAAACGAAGCGGCTGTCGCCCGACTTCTCTCGCTTCATCCGAAGGGGCTGACCACAAGCGAAATCGTCGAGAGTTTGCTAAACGATCCTCCTCCCGACTTGGCTGTTACCAAGAACCGGAACTCACTCTATAATCTCCTCGCTAGGGAGAGGGAGAGGGGAAATCTAGTTAAAGAGGGAGACACGTATTCTCTACCTCTTCCTGAAACCGAAAGCAGCGGCTCCGATGAGGAGGCCGCTGCCTAAGAGATCGAGTGTGTCGCGGTTTAGCTTGCCGGCGGTCGCGACACAGAGCCCAAGCGAGAAAGGAGGATGTGTCATGTGGTTCATGACCCGGAGAATACCGGTAGCCGCCTAACGGCGGTTCACCCTGCCCCCTTCCACAAGGGGTAAGAACGAAGGTGGCGGTGCGTCCATAGCATCGGCATCTTCGCGCCATTGCGTATCAGATTCACCTGAAAACGTCTAGGTTGAGATCATGCCCGACAAAAAGCCGCAGATCGACAAATTCCGCGAAGCGGCGCGGGATCTGAAAACCGACCAATCCGACGAATCCTTCGAGGCGGTTGTGAAGAAGATTGCCAAGGCACCAAAACTTACGGCGGAACAGATAAAGAATATGGTGCGCCAAAAGCGCCAAACTGATTGAAAATAGCCCTAAAAAAGGAAAACCCCAGTCGCCGGAGCGCTGGGGCGGTTGCACTGAGAGCAGCGCAACGATGTGAGCGCAAGGTAGTGTAGAATTGGGGAAAGATCAAGACCCGCCCGAGGGAAAACGTGCGGCGCTTTATGTCGACGGGTTCAACCTCTACCATCCAATCCATGAAAAAGGCGAGGCCTTCCTTAAGTGGGCGAGCCTTTGGAAACTGGGAGAGATATTCTGTCGGAAGAACGGCCTAACCCTGGTTAAGGCCGTTTGCTGCACAGCCGTGCCTCAAGACGATGCCGGGAAACGGGACCGTCATAACAGCTTCAATTCGGCCCAAATCGCTTGCGGCGTGACGATCCTGAAAGGGCACCACGTAGTCGATCCAGAGAGCAAAAAGAGGAGCGAGAAACAGTCGGATATCAACCTTGCCCTGTCGCTTATGATGGATGCCGAGGACGATATTTTCGATTGGGCGTTTCTTCTGAGCGCCGATTCGGATCAAGCGGCAACGGCCAAGTTTTTCGCTGACAGGCACCCTAAGAAGGGATTGGTGGGAGTGGCGCCGCCGACGAAGAACGTTCCTGACAAAGTTATCCCCTATTGCATCTCTCATTTCGTGATGAGCTTTGACCAACTGGAAGAGTGCATCATGCCAGCGATGGTCCCCGGACTAAAAGGCTATATCCGCCGACCAGCGGAATACGCTCGACCGGAGTGGTGGGTGCATCCAGATGACCGTCCGAAAAAGAAGCCCAAGGAATAGCGAAGATTGATCTATTTTGCGGAACCGGTGGTCTCCTACAAGTCCTGTAGCCATTCCCCTACGGCTGGGTAGGCCCCGCCTATGGGGCGCCTGATGTTGGAATAAAAACCCCGAGAGCGACTGCCACCTGCATCTCCAGCAGAATTGCCCCAAACATGATTAAGAAAAACAAGCGGATAAGAAGTGACCGCTTGACCTTGTACCTTTGAGACAAGAGCACGCATACGATAGTAGCGACGCCCGCTGCAGCGGTGAAAATTAGATCAACCGTGACACCTCGCGAAAACATAGTTCCCCTTCCCTAAGCAGGAACTGCAATCCTAACGCGAACGGCCCGCCTTATGGAAGGGCAGGCCGTTCTGTCTCGCGAGTTGTTATCTTGTAACATCAAACGTTGGGTTTGTCAACCAGATAATCGCCTTATCGATGGCGATTATATATTTGACAGACCAAAAGCTGAGCGTAGATTCCGAGCCTGACATCGGTCTAGGTCAAATTCAGTCTCTCGGAGACATTGGCAAAACACGAGAAAACAAGCTGAAACACGGAAACAAAGAACGGCCTGCCCTTCCATAAGGCGGGCCGTTCGCGTTATGACTTGGTTCCTACTTGTGGGGGGACTTTGCTGTGGCTTTGACAGCCTTTGTGCTCATTGTTCTGGTATTCCCGATGAGCATCGCATTTACGGTGTGCTGGTTATTGCGAAAGAGACGCATCACGTTTGTTTGGTTCGTTCGAATATTTTTTATGACCATGTCGGTGATGGTCTTGCTGGGAATTCAGATAATGAAGGCCCTTGGCATGTAAGGCTAGTCGGCCGCCCGCTGCACCGGTCCTGTCCGGCGATTATACACCTGACAGCCCCGCCTTGGCGCACGCCTTCTTCCCATGCCGCTGCCGTTTCGCTAGTTTGACCGGATGGACGTTCTGGATTGGTTGGCCCGCTGGTACGAAGCCCAATGCGATGGTGTTTGGGAGCATCGGTTTGGTCCTTCGATCAGCACCATCGATAACCCCGGCTGGTCCTTGAAAATCGACCTTGTGGGGACGGACTGCGACGGGCGCACCCTTGATCCGATCACGCACAATCGCGGGCATCCAACCGACTGGTGGACATGCTGGACGAAGGACAACGTGTTTGAGGGGGCTGGCGGCCCGCTGCATTTGCGTTCGCTTCTGGAGACCTTCCGGGATTGGGCGACGAATGTGCGCTGAACTCTCCGAGCCCCATCGGCTTTCTTGGACCTATTGACGTCCGACGGCGGTCGGTTCGCGTTCCACCGTCCCCGCCATATCATCCAAGATCGGGCAATCCGGCCGCTCGTCACCGTGGCAGGCGTGGATCAGTTTCTGCAGGGTCGAGCGCATCGACTGCAATTCGCGTACCTTCTCCTCGATCGCCGTGACATGGGCGGCGGCGATCTCGCGCACGTCGTGGCTGGCGCGGCCGCGATCCTGGTAGAGCGCCATCAACTGGCGGCAATCGTCGATGGAAAAGCCGAGGTTGCGCGCGCGGCGCAAAAACGTCAGCCGGTGGATGTCGTCGCCGGAATAGTCGCGGTAGCCATTGGCGGCGCGCGCGGGCGCGATCAGGCCGATCTCCTCATAGTAACGGATGGTCTTGGCCGGCAGGCCTGAACGGTGGGCGGCGTCGCCGACATTCATGGCGGTTTCCTCGTTTTTGCGGGCTTCTCGATTTGCCCCATTGAATTTCCTTCACAATCCGGTGAAGGCTGTTGCCGAAATGCCATAGTGATATGCTTACCAGCGCGTAAGTCCCCGCATATAGGCATCGCGTGCTTGGCAAGCAAAGCAAATGCCAGCATGAATGGCGAGAAAGCGGCCGACTCGTGCTGCTGACGTTTGGGCGGGGCACCGGATCACCTCATGCGCATGAAGTCGCTTGCAATATTTGCCGCATTGGCGCTGTCCACTGCTATCGCCGGTTGCAGCACCATCGGCGGACAGATTTTCTCCAACGACTATGGCGCGGTGACCGATGCTGGTTATCAACTGCCGCGCATCCCGATCGAAAGGGTGCCGAGGCAGTTCCACCGGCAGGAAGTGAACTACGACACCAAGGAAAAGCCGGGCACCATCATCGTCGATACGCAGAACAAGTTCCTCTATTTCGTCGAGGGCGGCGGACGCGCGATCCGCTACGGAATCGGCGTTGGCCGCGAGGGCTTCGAGTGGCATGGCACGGCCCATATCGCGATCAAGCGTGAATGGCCTACCTGGACGCCGCCTTCACAGATGATCAAGCGTCAGCCGGAGCTCGCCAAGTTCGCCGGCGGCATGGAGCCGGGCCTGAAGAACCCGCTCGGCGCGCGCGCCATGTATCTGTTCAACAAGGGCGGTGACATGGGTTACCGCCTGCACGGCAGCCCGGAATGGAACTCGATCGGCAAGGCCATGTCGTCTGGCTGCATCCGGCTGATGAACCAGGACATCATCGATCTCTATGACCGCGCCTCGGTCGGCGCCAAGGTCATCGTGATATAGGCCATGCCCGTCAGGGCTTGGCCAAACGGCAAACAAGTTTCGTACGCGGACCGTCTAGGCAACAACGGACGTCCCAAACAGAAAACCGGGCAATTCGGCCCGGTTTTTTGTTATTCGCGAATAGACAGGCGGCGAGCGGAAGAATCAGGCGACCTGTTCGACCTGCTGCACCTCAGGCACGAAATGCCGAAGCAGGTTCTGGATGCCGTGCTTCAGCGTCGCCGTCGATGACGGGCAACCGGCGCAGGCGCCCTTCATGTGCAGGAACACCGTGCCGTTCTCGAAGCCGCGGAAGGTGATGTCGCCGCCATCCTGCGCCACCGCCGGGCGCACTCTTGTGTCGAGCAGTTCCTTGATGGTGATGACGAGTTCCTCGTCCGCCTTGTCATAGAATTCGCCGGTCTGGCTGGTCTCGGCGGCCGGGCCGGTCTTGGCCATGACAGGCGCGCCGGACATGAAATGCTCCATGATGGCGCCCAGGATCGCTGGCTTCAGGTGCTGCCAGTCGGGGCCGTCCTTGGTCACGGTGATGAAGTCGTAGCCGAAGAAGACGCCGGTGACGCCGGGGATTTCGAACAGCCGACCGGCCAGCGGCGAGGCGGCCGCCGCGCTGTCGGCGTCGCGGAAATCGGCGGTGCCTTCGAGCAGAACTTCCTTGCCAGGCAGGAATTTCAGCGTCGCCGGATTTGGCGTCGATTCGGTCTGGATGAACATGGCCGTCTCCGTGCCCGATCAGGGCAGATAGTTTGGAATGATTCTAAATAGGCTCTATCGGCCGGACATTCAAGCCAAACGCATCGCCCGAACGGCTGGCTGGCGGAATGTTTTGCCAAGGATCTGGCTGGAGGAATTGAATCCCGGGCGGATCTCAGGCGAGGCTGTCGATCTCCTCGTCGGACAGGTTTTGCGGCACGACGGTGACCGGAATGGGGAAGGCGGCGCCCTTGCCGGCCACCGCGCCGACCAGCGGCCCCGGTCCTTCCTTGCCAGCGCCCGCCGCCAGCACCAGGATGGCGATGTCCTGGTCTTCCTCGATCAGCTTGTGGATCTCTTCCGTCGGCTTGCCCTCGCGCACCACCATCTCCGGTTCGATTCCGAGCTTCTGGCGCACCTTGTTGGCATAGCCGTCGAGGGCCGCGCGCGCCGTGGCGGTGGCCTCCTCGCGCATGATCTTCTCGACGCCCAGCCAGTGCTGGAAATCATCCGGCACGATGACATAGAGCAGCACCAGCGTGCCGCTGGTGCTCTGCGCCCGCTTCGAAGCGTAGGCGACGGCGCGCTCGCACTCGGGCGTGTCATCGATGATCGTCAGGAATTTCCTGCGATGACCGGCTTCGCGGCTGAGGCGTTTGGAGACCATATCTATCTACTCGATATCTTTTCGACCGCAATCTGCCACTGCAGCAGACCGGCGGCAAGCCGCCGGTCTTAGGCCAGGATGTCTTGGGCCAATATGTCTTCGGCCATCATGGTGAAGATAGGGATCAGCCCTGCAGCAGCCCAATGATATCACGCACCGTCCTCATCGTCGTTTCGGCGAGAGCGCCGGCGCGCTCGCCGCCGTCCCTCAGCACCGCGTCGACATAGGCGCGGTCACCTTGGATGCGGCGCATCTCGCTCGCGATCGGGGCCAACTTCTCCACGGCGAGATCGGCGAGCGCCGGCTTGAAGACGGAAAACTGCTGGCCGCCGAACTCCTTCAGCACGTCGGCCTTCGATATCTCGGCGAGGCCCGCATAGATGCCGACAAGGTTCTCCGCCTCGGGACGGCTCTCCAGCCCATCGACTTCACCAGGCAAGGCCTCCGGATCGGTCTTGGCCTTGCGGATCTTCTTCGAGATGGTGTCGGCATCGTCCGTCAGGTTGATGCGCGACAGGTCCGACGGGTCCGACTTCGACATTTTCTTCGAGCCGTCACGCAGGCTCATGATGCGCGCGGCCGGGCCGCCGATGACCGGCTCGGTGATCGGGAAGAAGCCGTTCACCGTCTCCTCGCCCACCTGCATCTCGACGCCGACGCCAAGCCTGGCGATGCGGTCCGAAAAATCGTTGTTGAATTTCTGCGCGATGTCGCGGGTCAGCTCCAGATGCTGCTTCTGGTCTTCGCCGACCGGCACATGGGTGGCGCGATAGAGCAGGATGTCGGCAGCCATCAGCGAGGGATAGGCGAGCAGACCCAGCGAAGCGTTCTCGCGGTCTTTGCCGGCCTTGTCCTTGAACTGCGTCATCTTGTTCATCCAGCCGATGCGCGCGACGCAATTGAAGATCCAGGCGAGTTCGGCGTGCTGCATCACCCGCGATTGGTTGAAGACGATGTGTTTCTTCGAATCGATGCCGGAGGCAAGAAAGGCGGCGGTGATCGACCGCGTCTGGTCGGCAAGGTCGTCATGGACGAGCTGCGCGGTCAGCGAATGCAGGTCGACGACGCAGTAGATGCAATCGGACGTATCCTGCAGGGCGACGAATTTCTTGATGGCGCCCAGATAATTGCCGAGGTGCAGATTGCCGGTCGGCTGGACACCGGAGAAGACGAGTGGCTTGAAAGCGGACATGTTTTTCCTCGGGGCTTGTGGAGGGCCGTATCAGCGTGATTCCGAAAAGTTGCAGACCTTTCGGAGCCAATCACGCGGCTGGAAACCGCGCGCGGCGAAAGTCTTGCGACGGCGCGCTTATGGACGAGAGGGCGCGGAGGATCAAGGGGCTGCTCACTGATCTGGAGACTGTTCCTTGGGCGCCGGCGACCCCTTGCGCTTCACGTTGCGCCGGATCATGCCGAAATCGGCACCGCCGGTGGCAAACGCCATGAAGAAGTAGAGAGCCGCACCCCCGCCCACCAGCGCCAGGATCGTAGTCGCCTTGACCACCAGCGGCGAACCCGGACCAATCCTGGCGGCCAGCCAATGTTCGGCGAAGTACAGGGCGATGCCCATCACGATCGCCGACAGCACCAGACGTGGAATGCGTCTCAGAAGCGGCACGTCGCGGCCCCAATGGCCGCGCCGGATCAGCATGCCAAGCAGCATCAGGGCGTTGACCCAGCCGGCCACGGCCGAGGCCACGGCAATGCCGGGTGCGCCCATCGATGGAAACAGGGTCAGCGCGGTGGCAACGTTCACCGCCACCGAGATGGCGGCGAAGATCATCGGCGTGCGGGTGTCCTCACGCGCGAAATAGCCTGGGGTGAAGGCCTTGATCAGCACGAAGGCCGGCAGGCCGAGCCCGAAGATTGCCAGGATCGGCGCCACCGTCGGCGTCGAGTGGTTGGCCGCGAAGGCGCCACGTTCGTACACCAGCCGCACGATCGGTTCCGACATCACCCACAATGCCGCCGCCGCCGGCAGGGTCATGAACAGGGTGAACTCGACGGAACGGTTCTGCAGGTTGGCCGCCTCGATGAGATTGCCTGATTTCAGCGCCCGCGACAGCTCGGGCAAGAGCACGATCGCCACAGCCACACCGACGACGCCAAGCGGCAGCTGGTAGATGCGGTCGGCATAGGCAAGCGAGGACACCGCGCTGTTCTGCGCCGAGGCGATAGCCGTTCCGATCAACTGGTTGATCTGGGTGATGCCGCCAGTGATGGCCGCCGGCAGCGCCAGGATCAGCAGCCGCTTGACATTGGGCGTCATCTTCGGCCGGCGGAAACCGATCGCGATGCCGGCATTGCGTACCGCGACCCAGACGATGGCGAGTTGCACGATGCCCGCCGCCAGCACGCCCCAGGACAGGCCGAAGCCGACGGCGCGCGCATCCAGGCCATGGTACCATGCATAGCCAAGCACGCTGATCAGGATGATGTTCAGGAAAGCGGGTGCGATGGCAGCCGCGAAATAGCGGCGCAGCGAATTCAGCATGCCGGCCATCATGGCGGCGAGCGACATGCAGATCAGGTAGGGGAACATGATCGTCGCCAGCGTGACCGTCGTCTCGAACTTGCCCGGCGTCTCGGCAAAGCCCGGCGCCACCAGATAGCGCACGATCAGCGGCATCGCCAGTTCCATGGCGATCGTCAGCGCCAGCAGCGCCGTGAACAGCACGCCGAACACTTCCTCGGAGAAGCGCTTGGCGCCATCGGTGCCATGGGTCTCGATCTCCTTGGCGAACAGCGGCACGAAGGCTGCATTGAAGGCGCCCTCGGCGAACAGCCGGCGAAACGTGTTGGGAAACTGGAAGGCGGCGTTGAAGGCGTCGGCGACCGGCCCGGTGCCGAGTGCCGCCGCCATCAGCATCTCGCGGCCGAAGCCGAGTGCGCGGCTCATCAGCGTGCCGGAAGCGACCGTTGCGAATTTCTTGACGAGGCTCATGCGCTCTAAGACTGCCTGTGGGATTGGGACAAAGTGATGATGGCAGTCACTCGGCGGCCGCCTTGGCCTTGCCGCCGCGTTCGGGCGCGGTGCCTTCGAGCGTCGCCATCAGCCGGTTGCGGATGGTGGCGATGCGGGCCGGGCTGTCGATCTTCTGGCCGGTGAGGTCGGTGACATAGAAAGTGTCGATGACCTTCTCGCCGAAAGTGGTGATGTGCGCCGATGCGATGTCGAGCGACAGGTCGGATAGCGTCCCGGTGATCTCCGACAGCAGGCCGGGGCGATCGAGCCCCTCGACCTCGATGACCGAAAACCGGTTCGACAGCGTGTTGCGGATTTCGGCGCGCGGCGGGATTTTGAACACTTTGGCGCCGCGCCTGGGCTTCGTCCGCTTCTCGATCATCTCCGGCAGCCAGCTCTTGCCCGACAGCACGTCCTCGATCAGCCGGCCGACGCGCTCGGCGCGCCGGCGCTCGTCCTCGTCAAGGTCGAACTCCCGCGAGATCAGGATCGAATCCAGCGCGCGCCCGTCGGAAGTGGTGAAGATCTGCGCGTCGACAATGTTGCCGCCGGCGGCGGCACAAGCGCCTGCAATCACCGAAAGCAGGCGCGGATGATCCTGCGCCAGCACCGTGATCTCGGTCACCGCCTCGAATTCATATGTCTTGACCATGGTGGCGAGCATTTTGCCGGCGGCGTCCGCCTCCCGAACGAATTCCGCATGGCGAAGCTGGTCCGGCAGGTCGACGGTCAAAAGGTAGTTTTCGTAATGCTGGGCGACATAGCGCTTGCGCTCCTTCGCCGGCCAGCCGGCCAATGCCTCGGCCAGCCGCTCGCGCGCCGCCGTCGTGCGCTCGGCGCGCGACACTTCCGAAAAGCCGCCGGTCAGGAGCAGTTCGGTCTCGTAGTAGAGCGTGCGCAGCAACTGCCCCTTCCAGCCGTTCCAGACGCCTGGTCCGACGCCCCTGATGTCGCAGACGGTGAGGATCAGAAGCAGCTTCAGCCGCTCGACCGATTGGACGATCGAGGCGAAATCCTCGATGGTCTTGCGGTCGTTGAGATCGCGGGTCTGCGCCGTCATCGACATGGCGAGATGGTTCTCGACCAGCCAGGCGACCGTTTCGGTGTCGGCTGGCGACAGCCCCATATGCGGGCAGATGCGCCGCGCGATCCTGGCGCCGGCCTCGGAATGATCCTCCGGCCTGCCCTTGGCGATGTCGTGCAGCAGCACGGCGACATAGAGCGCTTCGCGGCTCTTCTTCAGCCCCGGCATCAACGAATGCGACAGCGGATGCACCTTCTCGCCATCGCCGCGTTCGATCTCGGCCAGCACGCCGATGCAGCGGATCAGGTGCTCGTCGACCGTGTAGTGGTGGTACATCGAGAACTGCATCATGGCGACGATCTTGCCGAAGTCGGGGATCAGCTTGCCCAGCAGCCCTGCCTCGTTCATGCGCCGCAGGTTGAGTTCGGCATTGCGGTCCGACGTCAATATGTCGAGGAACAGCCGGTTGGCTTCCTCGTCGCGCCGCAGAGATTTGTTGACCAGGCCGAGCGAGCGGGTCAGCAGTTTCAGCGCGTCGGGGTGGAATTCCAGCCCGTGCTTGTCGGCGAACCAGAACAGTCTGAGCAGATTGACCGGATCGCGCTCGAACACGGTGTCGTCGGCGATGTTGATGCGGTGGTTGTCGACGATGAAGTCCGAGGTACCGGCGAGCTTGCGCTTGCGGCGCTGGAAGGTGAGGAAGATGCGGTTGAAGCCCGGCACATGCTTGGCCTGCTCCTCCTCCAGCGCGGCGCAGAAGATGCGGGTCAGGTCGCCGACATCCTTGGCGACGAGGAAGTAGTGCTTCATGAAGCGCTCGACCGCCGACAGGCCGGGATGGGTGGTGTAGCCGAGCCGCTCGGCGATCTCGCGCTGGATGTCGAAATGCAGCCGTTCCTCGGCCTTGCCGGTGAGGAAATGCATGTGGCAGCGCACCGCCCACAGGAAATCCTCGGCCTTCTGGAATTCCCGGTACTCGGCCTCGGTGAAAACGCCTTTCTCGACCAGCTCCTCGCCGGTGCGCACGCGGTAGAAATACTTGCCGATCCAGAACAGCGTCTGCAGGTCGCGCAAGCCGCCCTTGCCGTCCTTGACGTTGGGCTCGACCAGATAGCGGCTTTCGCCGGCCTTGGCATGGCGCTCGTCCCGCTCGGCGAGTTTGGCCTGCACATATTCCGGGCCGGTCGTGCGCACCAACTCGTGGTCGAAGCGCAGCATCAGTTCGTCATAGAGCTTGCGTTCGCCCCACAGGAAGCGCGCTTCCAGGATCGAGGTGCGGATGGTGATGTCGGTGCGCGAAAGCCTCAGGCACTCGTCGATGTTGCGGGTGGCATGGCCGACCTTCAGCCCGAGATCCCACAGCATGTAGAGCATGTATTCGACTGTTTGTTCGCCCCAGGGCGTCTGCTTGTAGGGCAGCAGGAACAACAGGTCGATGTCGGATCCCGGCGCCAGCGTGCCGCGGCCATAGCCGCCGACGGCAACGACGGCCATGCGTTCGGCCGCCGACCGGTTCTTCACACGGTAGACATGGGTCGCCGCGAAATCGTAGAGCGCGCGGATCAGCTCATCCATCAGATGCGACAGCCGCTCGGCGCAGGCATTGCCGCCGCCATCCTGCCTCAGCATGGCCTCGGCTGTTCTGCGGCCTTCGGCGAGCCGGCCCTTGAGAAGCTGGAGAACGCCGGCGCGGGCGGCCGGTCCGGAGCCGTCGCCGGCCGTGGCCGTCGTCAGGGCGGTCATCTCGCGGCGCAAGGCGTCGCCGTCGATCAATTCATCAAGCTTCAGGGAGATTTTCGCCATATGTACCGGTTGGCCTTGCCTTTTGGGCGGCGTCTATAGCGCGTTTTCGCGGCGCTGGGTATGGGGCCGCCCGACAGCCCGGCAAATGGCTTATTCAGTCGCCTCGATCGGATCGAGAGGCACGACGATCTGTCGCCGGAACCTGCAGAAGTCGGCGATCCACCGCATGGTGCGTCCCGCCTCCCTCCTGATTCTCACGGCTGTCGGCTTCCTCTGTCTCGTCAAAAGCCCGCTCGCGGAGCGTGCGGCATCCCGTTCCTCGTCAAGCAGGCTTGGCAGCCTGTCGCCGACGAACTGGTCCTGCGCGCAGAGCGCTGGAACAAGCTGGTAGACAGTCTTGTCGGCTGAAATGACCGGATCGAATATGAGATCGTCGACGGCGATATTGACCTTGGCGGTTGCCTCCAGAAAGTCGCGTGCCGTCTGCCGCGAGAGCAGATAGCCCCCAGCCCCCGGATGGCCTTTGCGGAGCCTGACCATGGAAAAGCCGTGTCCAGCGGCGATCCTTTTCCTCTGGATCACGGTTCTGGAAAAGAAGGTCTCGAGCTTCACGACGTCCGCGTCAGCTGGCACCCAGCTGATATCGCCCAGCAACGCACCGGCCTTGCTGGAGAAGACCATGTCGTCCTCGAACACGGCGCCGTATGGGGCGTCGTCCTCGGCAATGATCATCCAGCAGGCGCGATGACTATGCAGGCAGGCGATCTCGCTGCCGGAAAGCGGGCGAATGGCGTGTATCGCGTGCTGCGGCTGCAGCACCAGGTCGGGGCATTCCCTGGCATCGACCCCCGCAACCCGCTCGAAGGCGACGCGGATGCGGGCAAATTCGGCGGTCATGTGGGCGAGCCGGTCGGGTGAGCGATCGAGATTGATGACCAGGCGCTTCATTGGTCGCCTGCCTCGATCGAGCCGAGGGGGACGACGATCTGTCGCCGGAATCGGCACAAGTCGGCAATCCACCGCGCCGTCCGCCAGACCTCTCTCTTGATGCGCGCCATGACCGGTTTCCTCCGCTCATTCGCACGCCCGCTGGCAACCCACGCAGCGTCCCGCTCCTGCGCGATCAGACTGGGCAAGCTGGCACCAACGAACTGTTCCTGCGCGCACAACGCGGGAACAAGCTGGTAGATGGTCTTGCCGATCGACGTCGTGAATGCGGGATCGAAAATCAGATTGTCCACTGCCACGTTGATCTCGGCGGTGGCCAGGAGAAGGTCGCGAGCCGCCTGCCTGGAGAGCAGGTAGCCTCCGGCCCCGATATGGTTCTTGCGGAGCCTGAACACAGAAAACCCATGGCCGATGGACGCTCTTTCCCTCTGGATCACCGTCGTGTGGAAGAATGTCTCCAGCTTGACGATATCGGCGTCGGCTGGAACCCAGTTCGTATCGGCTAGCAGCGCACCGGCTTTCGCCGAAAACACCATGTCATCCTCGAACACGGCGCCGTAAGGCGCGTCGTCCTGGGCAATGATGGCCCAGCAGGCACGATGGCTGTGCAGGCATGCAATCTCGCTGCCGGAAAGGCGTTGCACCGCATACAGAGCATGCTGGCGTTGCAGGCCCAGATCCGGATGCTGTCTGGCGTCGATTGCCGCGATCCGCTCGAAGGCAATCCCGATGCGGGCAAATTCGGCGGTCATGTGGGCGAGCCGGTCGGGTGAGCGATCGAGATTGATAATCAGGCACTTCATTCTTGCACGAAATCTTTGCTACTATTACACGAGCACTCGTTTCGCCGAGCCGGCACTAGCTGTCTGGCGCCGCGTTAGGCGTGTAGAACGAAATAGTTTGGCGTTTGCTGGCGGGATTTTTATCCCCCATATGCAGAAACGAATATTTAAGCCAGCCCAAATCCAAAAAAATTACACGAAGATTGCGTGTTACGGGAAGTAGGTGAAATTTTTCTATTCGAAGTCCGGTAACAAGCGGCAATTCGAAGCTAAGAGGTTTAACAGCCCCGCAGCGGATGTCGGCTGATGTTTTAGGAATATCTAAATTAGACTAATTGGTTGCACCGGGCATCCGGAACAAAGTCTATTTTTCTGCTTCCGGCGGATCGAGAGGGACGACGGTGTAGCGCCGCAGCCTGCAGTGATCGATGATCCACTCGGCGATGCGCCTGATCTCCACTCTCACCTTCTCGGAGAGGGGCTTTCTGCGTTTGACGGTCAACCCGCTTGCGACCCATTCGGCTTCGCGTTCGTCATAAATCAGGCTCGGCAGTCTGTCGCCCACGAACTGGTCCTGCGCACAGAGTGCGGGAACGAGCTGGTAGATCGTCTTTTCGCCCGAGGTCGGGAATGCCGGGTTGAAGACGAGATCATCGGCGGCCGCGTTGGCCTTTGCGGTCGCTTCCAGCAGGTCGCGCGCCATCTGTCTTGAGAGGATGTAGCCTCCGGTCCCCATATGGCTCCTGCGGAGCCTGAACGCTGAGAAGCCATGGCCGACGGCCGTCCTTTTCCTCTGGATCATGGTCTTGCTGAAGAAGGTCTCCAGCTTGATGACATCGGCGTCGGCCGGAATCCAGCTGCTGCCGGCAAGCAGGGCACCGGCTTTCGCGGAGAACACAATGTCATCCTCGAAGACGGCGCCGTAGGGGGCATCGTCCCGCGCGATGATCGACCAGCAGCTGCGATGGCTGTGCAAGCAGGCAATCTCGCTGGGGGACAGCCGGCGGACGGCATACATCGGATGTTGTGGCTGCAGCACCAGGTCCGGGTACTCGCGGGCATCGGTTCCGGCTATTCGCTCGAAGGTGATGCCGATGCGGGCAAACTCGGCCGTGATATGGGCAAGCCGGTCAGGAGACCGATCAAGATTGATGACCAGGCATTTCATTGTCGACGGGATCGGGGTCATGGTTTGAAGGACCCGCCTGTATTAGCACACGCTGCGCCAAGAAATATGGGCTTTTTCTGGGTGAACCGCCCGGTTGGACCCCGAAACGCGAAAAATCAAAACAGCCCTTGACCTTCCAGTTACTGGAAGCACTACCTCGGCTCCGAGGCAGAGGCATAGAGGCATTTTGGATGACGCATTCAGACCATGATCACCACGGCGATCACCACACACATGGCGCGCATGGCAGCTGTTGCACGCCGAAAGGCGGGGCCGTGGATGCCGGTGCCGTCCTGCGCGACCCGGTCTGTGGCATGACCGTGGATACGGCCGCCGGCAAGCCGGCATCAGAACATGGTGGCCATCTCTATCATTTCTGCAGCGAGCGCTGCCGTACGAAATTCCAGGCCGGAGCGGAACAATACCTGACGGCCATCGACCCCGTCTGCGGCATGAGCGTCGACCGTGCCACCGCCAGGCACTTTGTCCGCCATGAAGGCCAGGCTTTCTATTTCTGTTCCGCCGGCTGCAAGGCGAAGTTCGAAGCCGCACCGCAGACCTATCTCGGTGACAGACCGGAGCCGCCGCCTGCGCCCAAGGGCACGCAATACACGTGCCCGATGCATCCCGAGATCATCCGCGACAAGCCCGGCTCCTGCCCCATCTGCGGCATGGCGCTCGAGCCGATGGGGATACCATCAGGCGATGAGGGGCCGAACCCGGAACTGGTCGATTTCACCAAGCGGTTCTGGGTCAGCGCGGCCCTGTCGGTCCCGCTTCTGATCATCGCCATGGCGCCGATGGTCGGCCTGTCTTTCGAAGGCCTGGTCGAGGATCTCACGAAGGTTTGGATCGAGTTGGCCCTGGCAAGCCCGGTGGTGCTTTGGGCCGCTTTCCCCTTCTTCCATCGTGGCTGGGAGTCGATCCTCAACCGCAGCCCGAACATGTGGACGCTGATCTCGCTCGGCGTTGGCGCCGCCTATCTCTACAGCGTCGTCGCCACGCTCTTCCCCGACATCTTTCCGCATCAGTTCCGCGGCCATGGCGGTACGGTGCCGGTCTATTTCGAGGCCGCCGCCGTGATCGTCGCGCTGGTCTTCCTCGGCCAGGTGCTGGAACTGCGTGCTCGTGAAAAGACCGGATCGGCGATCCGCGCCCTGCTTGATCTGGCGCCGAAGACCGCGCGGCATATCGCCGGGGACGGTTTCGAGACCGATGTACCGCTGGACAGCGTCAAGGCCGGCGATCGCCTGCGCATCCGTCCCGGCGATGCCGTGCCGGTCGATGGCACCGTGCTGGAAGGCCGCTCTTCCATCGACGAATCGATGATCACGGGCGAGCCGCTGCCGGTCGAAAAGGCCGAGGGCGATGCCCTCACCGGCGGCACGCTCAACAAACAAGGCTCGCTGATCATGCGCGCCGAACGGATCGGCGCCGAGACCACGCTCGCGCGCATCGTCGAGCTCGTCGCCAAGGCACAGCGCTCGCGCGCGCCGATACAAGGATTGGCCGACCGCGTTTCCTTCTACTTCGTCCCGGCCGTTGTCCTCGTCGCGATCGCCGCGTTCATCGCCTGGGCGCTCTTCGGCCCCGAGCCCAGCCTGATCTTCGCCATTGTCTCGGCGGTCTCGGTGCTGATCATCGCCTGTCCCTGTGCGCTCGGCCTCGCCACGCCGATGTCGATCATGACCGCCACCGGGCGCGGCGCGCATGCCGGCGTGCTGATCAAGGAAGCCGCCGCGCTCGAACGCTTTGCTTCCGTCGACACGCTGATCGTCGACAAGACCGGCACGCTGACCGAGGGCCGGCCGAAACTGACCGACGTCGTGGCCGCCAATGGCTTTTCCGAGGATGACCTTTTGGGTCTCGCCGCGAGCCTGGAGAAAGGGTCCGAACATCCGTTGGCCGAAGCCATCGTGGAAGGCGCGGCGGCGCGCGGTGTTGCCGTCACTGACGCCACCGGCTTCGAGGCGGTCACGGGCAAGGGCGTTTCCGGTACCGTGTCGGGCAAGACGGTCGCGCTCGGCAACGCGGCGATGATGGGCGACCTCGGCGTCGCCGTTGCCGCCGTTTCAGCCAGCGCGGAAGCGTTGCAGGGCGATGGCAAGACGGCGATGTTCGTCGCGGTCGGCGGCACGCTGGCCGGCATCGTCGCCGTCGCCGATCCGGTCAAGGCGACCACCGCCGAGGCGATCAGGGCCCTGCATGAGAGCGGGCTCAGGATCATCATGGCGACCGGCGACAATGAGCGCACGGCGAACGCGATCGCCAGGAGCCTCGGCATCGACGAGGTTCGCGCCGGCCTGTTGCCGGAACAGAAGGCGGCCCTCGTCGACGAACTGCGCGGCAGGGGCGCCGGCGTTGCCATGGCAGGCGACGGTGTCAACGACGCACCAGCCCTTGCCGCCGCCGATGTCGGCATCGCCATGGGCACCGCCGCCGATGTCGCGGTCGAAAGTGCCGGCATCACCTTGGTCAAGGGCGACCTCAATGGCATCGTGCGCGCCCGCACACTGGCCCAGGCGACCATCGGAAACATCCGGCAGAACCTGTTCTTCGCCTTCCTCTACAATCTGCTTGGCGTGCCGGTCGCGGCCGGCGTGCTCTATCCGCTCACCGGCACGCTTTTGTCGCCGATGCTGGCGGCGGCGGCGATGAGCCTGTCCTCGGTCTCGGTCATCGCCAATGCATTGCGGCTGAGAACGTTGAAACTCTGAGCCAAAGCCCCAAATACGAAACCCACTCAACAGGAGACCATGAATGACGTTGGCCAAGAAACTGGTGCTTTTGCTGATGGCGGCCGGAATGCTGCTCGCCGTCTTCCTCGAAAGCGTTCCGGCGAGCAGTGAAGAGATGAAGCACGACATGGCAGGCATGGCGACCGGTGCAGCCAGCCCTTCGACCGAGGGCTATAGGGCGGCGATGGACAAGATGCATGCCGGCATGATGGCGTCGCAATATACCGGCAATGCCGATGTCGATTTCGTCCGTGGCATGATCCCCCATCATCAGGGTGCCATCGACATGGCCAAGGTCGAGCTTGCCAACGGCCAGGACCCGGAAATCCGCAAGCTCGCCGAAGCGGTCATCGCCGCGCAGGAAGCCGAGATCAAGCAGATGCAGGACTGGCTCGCCGCCCATCCCGTGAAGTAGGCCTTCGGGCATCGTAAGGCTGTGGCGAGAACGCTCTGGATTTCTCGCCCGGCCTGTGATGCGATCCTGCCTCAACTGGAGCCCCGTCATGCCATCGAGCGTCAGAACCACCACGCTGCCTTCCGGCGAGGCCGTACCCGTTCTCGGTCAGGGCACATGGAAGATGGGCGAGGATTCGCGCCGCCGCGCTGACGAGGTGAGCGCCCTCAGGCTCGGCCTCGATCTCGGCGTCACCCTGATCGACACCGCCGAAATGTATGCCAGCGGCGGTGCGGAGGAGGTGGTGGCTGAGGCGATAGTCGGACACCGTGCCGAAGTCTTCCTGGTCTCGAAAGTGCTGCCCTCGAACGCTTCGCGCGCGGGCGTGCGGCGCGCCTGCGAGAACAGCCTGAGGCGCCTGCGCACCGATCGTATCGATCTCTATCTCTTGCATTGGCCCGGCAGCGTACCGTTGGCGGAGACGGTCGAGGCCTTCGAAATCTTGAAGAAGGAGGGAAAGATCCGCCATTGGGGCGTCAGCAATTTCGATACCGAAGAGATGGAGGAATTGGTCGGTCTGCCGGCAGGCGATGGGGTCCAGACCAACCAGGTTCTCTACAACCTCTCTCGGCGCGGCCTCGAGTTCGATCTGGCACCGTGGAGCCGCCAGCGCGGCATCCCGCTGATGGCCTATTCGCCGGTGGAGCAGGGCGCCTTGGCGCGCAACGCCAGGCTCGACGCGGTCGCCGTCCGCCACGGTGCGACCGCCGCACAGATCGCCTTGGCCTGGGTGATGCACCAGGAGGGCGTCATCGCCATTCCAAAGGCCAGCAGCCAGGAGCATGTCCGCCAGAATTTCGCGGCGCTCGACATCGAGCTTACGGTTGAGGATCTCGCCGATCTCGACCGTGCCTTCCCACCGCCCACGCGCAAACATGGGCTGGAGATGATCTGACTATTTCCCCGCCAGCCCCTTCAGCCGGTAAAGCGCCTCCAGCGCTTCCCTCGGCGTCATCTCGTCGGGATTGATCTCGCCGAGCGCGGCGCCCAGCGCGTCGCTCTTCACCGGCTTCGGCGCCTCGCGTTTCATCGCCACCGAAAATAGCGGCAGGTCGTCGACCAGTCGGTTGGTCTTGCCGGAAACCTCGCCTTCTTCCAACTGGTGCAGCACTTGCTTCGCCCGGTCTACAACCGCTTCCGGCAGGCCGGCGAGCCGCGCCACCTGCACGCCATAGGAGCGATCGGCCGCACCCTTGCCGACCTCGTGCAGGAAGACGACGTCGCCTTCCCATTCCTTGACCCTCATGGTGACGTTGTGAAGCCGCGCCAGCTTGCCGGCCAGCGAGGTCATTTCATGGAAATGGGTGGCGAAGATTGCCCGGCAGCGGTTCTTCTCGTGCAGGTACTCCACCGCCGCCCAGGCGATCGACAGGCCGTCGAAAGTGGCGGTGCCGCGGCCGATCTCGTCGAGGATCACCAATGCCCGTTCGCCGGCCTGGTTGAGGATCGCCGCCGTCTCGACCATTTCGACCATGAAGGTCGAGCGACCCCGCGCCAGATCATCCGAAGCGCCGACGCGCGAGAACAGGCGGTCGACGACGCCGATATGGGCCGATGCCGCCGGCACGAAGGAACCGGTCTGGGCAAGGATCGCGATCAGCGCGTTCTGCCGCAGGAACGTAGACTTACCACCCATGTTCGGGCCGGTCAGCAGCCAGATCGCGCCGTTCTTGGCACTGCCTTCCGGCGAGAGATCGCAATCATTGGCGACGAACGGGCCTTCGCCAGAACGGCGCAACGCCTGTTCGACCACCGGATGCCGGCCGCCGGATATTTCGAAGGCAAGGCTGGAATCCACCACGGGCCGGCACCAGGCCTCGCTTTCCGACAGAAGCGCCAGTGCCGCCGACACGTCAAGCACAGCGAGCGCGTCGGCTCCGGCGCGGATCGCCTTGGCCTCGGCGACGGCTTCCGCCGTCAGCGCATCGAAGGCGGCGAGTTCAATGCTGAGCGCCCGGTCGGCGGCATTGGCGATCTTGGTCTCGAGCTCGGCGAGTTCCGTCGTGGTGAAGCGCATGGCGTTGGCCATGGTCTGTCGGTGGATGAAGCGCGCCTTGGCGCCATCGCTGCCGGTCATCACGGCATGATGGTTGGCCGTCACCTCGATGTAGTAGCCGAGCACATTGTTGTGCCGGATTTTGAGCGAGCGGATGCCGGTCTCGTCGATCAGCGAGCGCTCCAGCCCGGCGATCACCTTGCGCGACTCGTCGCGCAGCGCCCGCATCTCGTCGAGTTCGGCATGGTAGCCGCCGCGAACGAAACCTCCGTCGCGCTTCAAGAGCGGCAGTTCCTCGCCGAGCGCCTGCGTCAGGTGCCGGGCAAGCGCTTCGGGGAGTGCCTTGATGGCAGCCAGCGCTGCCGTCAGTTCCTGGGGCAGCGCTGTCGTGGCAAAAATATCAGCGATTGCGCCGGCGGCCTCGAGGCCAGCGCGCAATGCGCCGAGGTCGCGCGGCCCGCCCCGGTTGAGCGCCAGCCTGGAGAGGGCGCGCGGCATGTCGGCGACGCTTTTCAGGCTCGCGCGCACCGCCTGGCAAAGCCGCGTTTCGGACCGGAAGAACGACACCGAATCCAGCCGTGCGACGATCGCCGCCGGGTCGGTCAGCGGCGCCATCAGCCGGTCCGCGAGCAGTCTTGCCCCGCCGCCGGTCACCGTGCGGTCAATCGCCTTGAACAGGGAACCTTCGCGGCTCCCCGACAGCGTGCGTAAAAGCTCCAGATTGCCGCGCGTCGCCGGATCGATGAACAGGGTCGAGCCCTGTTCCTCGCGCTCGGGCCGCGACAAGGGCGGCCGCTCGGCTTTCTGCGTCTTCTCGACATAGGCGATGGCGCCCGAGATCGCCGACAGTTCGGCCCGCGAAAACGTGCCGAAACTGTCCGGTGTCGCCACATCGAAGAAGCGCGCGATACGACCCGTGGCCGAAGCCGAATCGAACAGCGACGGCGGCTGCGGGTTGGCGACCCGGCCGAGCAGGTCGAACACGGGCTTCAGCTCGGGATCGTGGAACACCGGCTCGGCGACGATCAGCTCGCGCGGATCGACACGGAAGATATCGGCGAGCAGACGGTCGGCGGTGGTCTCGGCGACGCGGAAGGCGCCGGTCGAGATGTCGATCCAGGCCAAGGCGAAGCTTCCCTGGTTTCCTGTCGCGGTCCCGCGCTCCCCGCCTCTTGGATCCGCGCCACCCTTCACCCGTCCGAGCGCCATCAGGAAGCTTGATTCCGAAGGCGCCAGCAATTTGTCCTCGGTGATCGTGCCCGGCGTCACCAGCCGCACCACGTCGCGGCGCACCACTGATTTGGAGCCGCGCTTCTTGGCTTCGGCCGGATCCTCGATCTGTTCGCAAACGGCGACGCGAAAACCCTGGCCAATCAGCTTCTGCAGATAATCGTCGGCGGCATGCACCGGCACGCCGCACATCGGTATGTCGTGGCCCTGGTGCTTGCCGCGCTTGGTCAGCACGATGCCAAGCGCCCGGCTCGCCTTCTCGGCATCGTCGAAGAACAGCTCGTAGAAATCGCCCATGCGATAGAACAGCAGCGAATCCGGGTTCGCCGCCTTGATCTCGATGAACTGCTCCATCATCGGCGTGACGGCGGCGCCGGGCTGCGGCGGCGTCATCACCTCTGGGGCTTCGGGCTCGTTCGGGCTGTGCATGTTCATGGCGCGGCACGCTAGCAGATGTGATGGCCGGGTTTAATGCCGGGGCCTCGAAAAGCAGGGGAAGACTGCGTTGTCGCCACCAATGTCTGGCGGGTTTGCAGGCATTGCACCCCGCTGGCGGCGGACCTAATCATTCCTGCGTACAGGACAGCGGTCGATGGACAGGTTTCGCCAGGAAACGTTCGAGGAGATGGTCGGTCCGGTCCACTCGCCCGTCGAAAGGCTGCGGCTGAGGATCGCCTTGCGCGCGCGCAATTTTCTCGGCAAGGCCCGGCTTTCGGCCGCCAGGCGGATCCCCTTCCTACTTCCGGTTCATGGCCCCTTGCGTGATCTCGACGCAGGCATGCTCGTTTCGGTTTATGCGATCTGCCGCGATCCGCTGATACTCTACACACCGATCGGTGGCGCTCGCCCGCTCTCCACCATTGCCGCCATCGGCCGACACCTGGCGAAGCGGCGCGCCACCTTGCTGCTGTCGCCGAACTGGACATTGGAGCGGCCGGCGGTGGTCGCCAGGATGGGCGAGGACATCGCCTGGTACGGCGCACGATTTCCGCTTCACGAGCTGATCTTCCTCTGCAACACCGAGGAGGAGCGTCGCCTTGTCGCCGCTGTCGGCGGCACAGCGATCGTCTCCAACCACAATCTCATGGTTTCCGAAGAGATATTCCGCCCGCTCCCGGACGTGCCGGTCATGTTCGATGCCGTCTACAATGGCCGCATCTCGCACACCAAGCGCCATTATCTCGCGCTGGACATTGAAAGGCTGGTCCATATCACGGTCTCGATCGGCGAGATGCCGACGGCCCTTGCCCGAGCCTTCGTCCGTCGCCTGCAGGCGCAGTCGCCGCTGCACCGCATCGCCAACCCGATCGTCGGTGGCATGACCGCCAAGCTGTCCGCGGCTGAAGTCAATCGCGTCTACAACCAGGCCGCCGTCGGGCTTTGCCTGTCGGCCGAGGAAGGAGCGATGTATTCCTCCATGGAGTATCTGCTCGCCGGTCTGCCGATCGTCAGCACGCCAAGCCTTGGCGGCCGCGACGTCTTTTTCGATCCGGACTATTGCATGATCGTCGAGCCGGAGCCGGTCGCCATCAGGCGCGCCGTCGAGCGGCTGCGCGACCGTGCTATCCCGCGCGAGGAGATACGCGGCCGCACGCTCGAAAAAGTGCGGGCCGGGCGGCTGGAACTGACGGCCTATCTATCGGCACTGAAGCAGCGTTTGGGCAGCGGCGGCCCGCCGTTCTCACAATGGCCGTTTCAGGGTGCAGGGACCTTGATGCGCTGGGCGACGCTGCGCCAGCATGCCCGTGAAATCGAGGCATTCAGGACGACACAAGAACGGCCGTGAACAGTCGTGCGCGCTTTGAAGCAGCTTTGCCGAGCTTGGCGGTTTACACGAGCCGGCGCGTGGTCTTAATTCGGAACCACACAAGCACCCGCTTCAAGGAGGTGCTGCACCGGCGAGGAAATCAAAAGCATCATGGCCAGGAAAACCGAGAACAACGGTCCGTCCGTCAGCGCGCAGGAAGCGCTCGAGTTTCATGCCATGGGCCGGCCCGGCAAGCTCGAGATCGTCGCCACCAAGCCGATGACGACGCAGCGCGATCTCAGCCTCGCCTATTCGCCAGGTGTCGCCGTGCCGGTGCGCGCCATCGCCGAGGATCCCAGCCGCGCCTTCGACTATACGACGCGCGGCAATATGGTCGCCGTCATCTCCAACGGCACCGCCATCCTCGGCCTCGGCAATCTCGGCGCGCTGGCATCGAAGCCGGTGATGGAAGGCAAGGCGGTGCTGTTCAAGCGCTTCGCCGACGTCGATTCCATCGATCTCGAGGTCGACACCGAGGATGCCGACGAGTTCGTCAACTGCGTGCGCTTCCTCGGGCCCTCCTTCGGCGGCATCAACCTGGAAGACATCAAGGCGCCGGAATGCTTCATCATCGAGCAGCGCCTGCGCGAACTGATGGACATCCCGGTCTTCCACGACGACCAGCACGGCACCGCGATCATCTCGGCCGCCGGCCTCATCAACGCGCTGGAGATCACCGGCCGCGACATGAAGACCACCAGGATGGTCTGCAACGGCGCCGGTGCCGCCGGCATCGCCTGCATCGAGCTGATGAAGGCGATGGGCTTCGCGCCGGAAAACATCATCCTGTGCGACACCAAGGGCGTCGTCTTCCAGGGCCGCACCGAAGGCATGAACCAGTGGAAGTCGGCGCATGCGGTGAAAACCGAGGCGCGCAGCCTGGCCGAAGCGCTCGATGGCGCCGACGTCTTCCTCGGCCTGTCCGCCAAGGGCACGCTGACCACCGCCATGGTGCAGTCCATGGCCAAGAACCCGATCATCTTCGCCATGGCCAATCCGGACCCCGAGATCACGCCGGAGGAAGTGGCCGAAATCCGCACCGACGCGATCATGGCCACCGGGCGTTCGGACTACCCGAACCAGGTCAACAACGTGCTCGGCTTTCCCTATATCTTCCGCGGCGCACTGGATGTGCGGGCCACCACCATCAATGACGACATGAAGATCGCCGCGGCCCGCGCGCTCGCCGAACTGGCGCGCCAGGACGTGCCCGACGACGTCGCCGCCGCCTATCAGGGCAACCGGCCGAAATTCGGCCCCAACTACATCATTCCGGTGCCGTTCGACCCGCGCCTGATCTCGGCCATTCCGATTGCCGTGGCCAAGGCGGCGATGGATTCTGGGGTCGCCCGCAAGCCGATCCTCGACCTCGACCGCTACGCGCAGGAGTTGTCCGCCCGCCGCGATCCGATCGCTTCGACCCTGCAGCGCATCTACGACCGCGTGCGCCGCCAACCCAAGCGCATCGTCTTCGCTGAGGGCGAGGAGGAGCAGGTGATGCGCGCCGCCGTTTCCTATGTGAACCAGCGGCTCGGCACCGCCATCCTGCTTGGCCGCGATGATGTCATCAAGGAGAACGCCAGGAACGCCGGCATCGACCTCAACAAGCAGGGCCTCGAGATCATCAATGCCCGGCTGTCGCGCCGCAACTCGATCTACACTGACTATCTCTACGAGCGCATGCAGCGCAAAGGTTTCCTGTTCCGCGATTGCCAGCGGCTGATCAACAACGATCGCAACCACTTCGCCGCCTGCATGGTGGCCCTGGGCGATGCCGACGGCATCGTCACCGGCGTGACCCGCAACTATTCCACCGCGCTCGACGACGTGCGCCGCGTGATCGATGCCAAGCCCGGCCACCGCGTCATCGGCGTGTCGATCGTGCTGGCGCGCGGCAGAACGGTGATCGTCGCCGATACCGCCGTGCACGACATGCCCAACGCCGAGCAGATCGCCGATATCGCCGAGGAGGCAGCGGGCTTCGCACGCCGCATGGGCTATGAGCCGCGGCTCGCAATGCTTGCCTATTCCACCTTCGGCCATCCGCAGGGCGAGCGTTCCGAGCGCATCCAGGAAGCGGTGCGCATCCTCGACAGGCGCCGCGTCGATTTCGAGTATGACGGCGAGATGGCCGCCGATGTCGCGCTGAACGCCCGCGCCATGGCGCAATACCCGTTCATGAGGCTGACCGGCCCGGCCAACGTGCTGATCATGCCGGCCTTCCACTCGGCCTCGATCTCGACCAAGATGCTGCAGGAACTCGGCGGCTCGACCGTGATCGGCCCGCTGCTGGTCGGCCTGAACAAACCGGTCCAGATCGTGTCGCTGAACGCCAAGGACTCGGACATCGTCAACATGGCGGCGATCGCGGCGTATACGGCGGGGACTTGAGAAACGCTCAGCCCGGCATAAACACCCGCGCTGCCTCGACAACCTCCTCGACCTGGTCCTGCCGCAGCAGGTCGATCGGAATGCGGCCGTCGAGTTGTGCTGCCGGACGCGTCAGCCACAGCCAGGCCAGCCTGGGATTGCCGATAAGGGACAGCACGTCGCTTATGCCCGCCACCGGCCTGCCGTCGACGAATTGCGCCAGCGGGAAGACGTGTTTGCGGCCGCCCTTGCGCAGGGCGATGACGTCGCCCCGCCGCTGCCAGCGGTGCAGGGTCGAGCGGGCGATGCGCAGGTTTTCCTCCAGATAGGTCGAACCGGCGACACGGCCGGCCCAGTCCTCGATCAGCATCGATTCGAGGTCGTCGGACTGGGGAGGAGGTGCTTCATCGGCCAGCAAGGCCGTCGGCGGGTTTGTCGTTCCGGCGGTGCCGGCTTCGCTGCGGCGCGCGGCTTCCGCCGCCAGCGCGCGCACGAACTTCTGGGCAAGGCCGGGAAGGTCGGCATGGATGGTGTCGATGGCGCGCTGAAGTTTCGGCGACAGCAAGGTGACGGCCGACGCTATGCTGCCGGCAATCTTGCCGACCGAGACCACTGTGGATCGGTTTATCGCCTCGTCATAGTGGGCAAGCGCACGCTCGACGTCCTCCGCGACCATCTCCGCGAAGTCGTCCTGTCCGAGACCATTTGTCTGAAATCTGCTCATGCATTCTGTCTTCTGGCCGCGCGCTCCTCCCCCAAGCCACGGCCGATTGCTGAATTTCTAGTGCGGAAAACGGAAATCGCGGCACGAATCTTGCCGCTCCACAGCTTGTTGTCTTACATCCTGGACACCCCAACTGACTGCGGACGTCCCGCAATGTCGGTCACGGGGCGCCCAAATTGCGTGTAGGAGCGATATGTGACAGCCGCGCGACGGTGAGAAGCGGTCCGCGCAGCGGACGAAAAGCCAATCGCTTGGCTTTTCGAGCTTCGAACGCCCTGAGCCTGCGAAGGGCAGCAGTCGAGGGCGCGAAGGATTGCCACGGACGAATGATTGTTCACGTACAGCGAGATAGAAACCTAGAGATACCGGCGGGACAGCGCCCCCCTCTGGCCTGCCGGCCATCTCCCCCACAAGGGGGAAGATCGGCAGCTTGACGGTTCCTACAGCAACCCCGCTTGCTCGGCCTCGCGGCGCAGATTTTGCCTCGGCCTTGGGCCGATCTGCTGGATCACCAGTCCGGCGGCGAGAGAGCCGAGGTCGCCGCAGGTCTTGAGGTCGCGGCCTTGCGTGTAGCCATGCAGGAAACCGGCGGCATAAAGATCGCCGGCGCCCGTCGTGTCGACCAACTCCCTGATGGCGGTCGCCTGGATCACCACGGTCTCGTCACCGCGCACGATGACCGAGCCTTTCTCGGACCGCGTCACGGCGGCGATCCTGCAGTCCTTGCGAATCTGCGCCAGCGCCGCGTCGAAGGACGATGTCTGGTAGAGCGACTTGATCTCGTGACTGTTGGCAAAGACGATATCGACGGTGCCCGAGCGCATCAACTCGAGGAACTCGTCGCGGTAACGGTCGACGCAGAAGGAATCCGACAGCGTCATCGACACTTCACGGCCCGCCGCGTGCGCCAGCTTCGCCGTCTGCCGGATCGCTTCCTTGGCGCGCGGCGGATCCCAAAGGTAGCCCTCGAAATAGGTGACCTTGGCGCCCGAAGCCTTGTCGGCCTCGACATCTTCGGGTCCGAGTTCGACGCAGGCGCCGAGATAGGTGTTCATCGAGCGCTCGCCGTCGGGGGTGACGAAGATCATCGAGCGCGCCGTCGGCGGCTCGCCCTCGAGCGGCTTGGTGTCGAAGGCGACGCCCTGCGCATGGATGTCGTGCGCGTAGATTTCGCCCAGCGCATCGTTAGAGACCTTGCCGAAGAAGGCGGCGCGTCCGCCGAAACTGGCGACGCCGGCCGCCGTGTTGCCGGCGCTGCCGCCGGAGGCCTCGATCGCCGGGCCCATGCGGCTGTAGAGCAGCTCGGCGCGCCTTGTGTCGATGAGGTTCATCGCGCCCTTGATGATGCCATTGGTCTCGAGGAATTCCTCTTCGCACTGGGCGATGATGTCGACAATGGCATTGCCGATGCAAAGCACGTCATAATCCGGCATCAATGTCTCCGCCAAAAAACCGAGCCGGCTTCTTGCCATGCCCGGGCGGGTCTACAGCATGACCCTGAAAATTGGCAACCGATTTTCTGTCCTTGCCGGCGTGGCGGCCATGACCGTTCGCTGTCGAGAAGGCGTAAAGCCGCGGTCCTTGCAAAATTGGGGTCCACGTGGTGCGCGTCAACAGCCAGGCGCTACGACAATTCGACCGTGGCCGAAGCACTTCTTCGCGGCGTTGCCTAGAACAAGTCCGATTGCACCCCCAAGGCGACAAGTCCATGTCCGAAAAAAGCGATACGACAACCGACCTGGCACTGCTCGGCGTGTTGGCGGTGCTGTGGGGCGCCTCCTACACCTTCATCAAGATCGGCGTCGAAACGATCCCGCCGGTCACTTTCATCGCCGCCCGCACCTTGATCGCCGGCGGCATCCTGTTCGCCATCATCCGCTGGCGCGGGCTTGCCATGCCCCGCGATGCGGCCGCGTGGCGTCGCTTCGCCTTCCAGGCATGCCTCAACAGCGTCGTGCCGTTCACGCTGGTCGCGGCGGCCGAGCGCTCGGTCGACGCCGGCCTTGCCACCATCCTCAATGCGACCTCGCCGATCTTCACCTTCCTGCTCACAGCGCTGATCACCCGCCACGAGCCGGTCACCTTGCGTAAATTGGTTGGTGTCGGCGCCGGCATTGCCGGCATCTGCCTGATCATCGGCACGCAGGCGCTGGGTGGTCTCGGCCATCAGTTCTGGGCCCAGCTTGCCATCGTCGTGGCAACGGTCTGCTATGCATGTGCCGCGATCTTCGGCCGTGGCTTCAAGGGCCTCGATCCGATGCTGCCGGCCGCCGGTTCGATGCTCTGCGGCGCGGTCATGCTGGTGCCGCTCAGCCTTGCGGTCGACCAGCCATGGACGCTGACGCCCTCGTCGGCGTCGATCCTGGCCCTGCTCGGCCTCTCCGTGTTCTCGACCGCGCTGGCCTTCGTCATCTATTTCCGCCTTATCCACACGCTGGGCTCGGTCGGCACGACGTCACAGGCCTATCTGCGCGTGCCGATCGGCGTCGGCATCGGCGCCGTCTTCCTCGGCGAAAGCCTGGGGCCAACCGCCTGGGCTGGAATGGCCTTCGTCGTCGCCGGCGTCGCGGCCATGACCATACCGGTCGGAAAGCCGGCCTTCGCGCGGTAGGGCAATTCCGACCTGTGAAGCGGCTTTCCGTCCGCAATTGCGCCAAACCGACCACGACCCACGCTTGTGCTTGCGGCCAGCGCCGCCTATCTCGGGAGCGTCCGCCTTTCCGGCGGTGCCCGCTGGAGCTAGGGGGTTAGGCACGGTGATTTTCGACGCTGCCCGCACTGCGGCCTTGGAACTGTTTTCGCCTCCTTTCCGTGCCGTGTTCATCAAGACGCTTGGCCTGACCCTGCTGGCGCTGGTTGCCTTGTGGTTTGGCCTGACCAGCCTTGTCGAGTGGCTGGCCCTGCCATGGCTCCATACGCTGTTGCCCGGCGTGCCGTCCTGGGCCGGCTGGCTCGGCGGCATCATTGCGGCAATAGCGCTTGCCTTCGGGATGGCGCTGCTCGTCGCGCCGGTGACGGCCGTGATCGCCGGCCTGTTCCTCGACGATGTCGCCGAGGTGGTCGAGCGCACCGACTATCCCCGCGACCCGGTTGGGCGCGCCATGCCGGCGCTGCGTTCGCTGGTGCTGGCGATAAAATTCTTCGGCGTCGTCATCCTCGGCAACATCGTGGCGCTCATGCTTCTGCTGGTGCCGGGCATCAACATCGCCGCTTTCTTCGTCGTCAACGGCTATCTGCTCGGCCGCGAATTCTTCGAATTCGCCGCCATGCGCTTTCGCCCCGAAGAAGAGGCCAAGGCCTTGCGCGGGCGCTATGCCGGCACGGTGTTTGTCGCCGGCCTGGTCATATCGGCCTTCCTTGCCGTGCCGCTGCTCAATTTGGTGACGCCGTTGTTCGCCGCCGCGATGATGGTGCATCTGCACAAGGCGATCTCGGCACGGGAAGCGGCCCGGTCCTGCGGCTAAGCGGTCGCTTCACCGCAACAGGAAGCCGCGTCCCAACTCGTCGTCGGGTTCGACGATGTATTCGGCACGCCCGGAATAGTAGGCGCGGCCGCCGACGCGGGCGATGATCGCCTCGTGCGGACCGGCCTGCGCCGTCCTCGCCACGGCTCCGGAAAAGCGCGAGCCGGCGATGCTCTCGAAGGTGCGCGTCTGCCCGATGGCAATCTGGCCCCTAGCATGCATGGCCGCCAGCCGTGCGGTGACGCCGGAGCCGGTCGGCGAACGGTCGACCTCGGCTTCGGCGAAGACGCAGATGTTTTTCGTCACCTCGCCGGAAAAGGCGTCCTTTCCATCCGTCAAAATGGTGCCGTAGAGAAAGGCAAGATCGGCGTGGTCGGGATGCGACAGCCGGAAATCCGCTTTCAGCCTGTCCGTCAAAGCCGTCGCCGCGTCGACGAAATCGCGCACCCGGCTGCGGCCGAACTCAAGGCCGAACTGGTGGCAGTCCGCCAGCGCGTAGAAGGCGCCGCCATAGGCGACGTCGAAACCGATCGCGCCATAGCCCGGCAATTCGATCCGTTGGTCACGGGCAAACAGGAAGGCCGGCACGCTTTCGAACGAGACCGCGCCGGCCTTGCCGTCCTGGACCTCGACCGAAGCGACGACCAAACCGCAAGGCGCCTCGATGTTGACCGTCGTGATTAGCTCCTGTTTCACCACCAGGCCTTCGTCGACGGCATAGCGGCCGAGCGCGACGATGGCGTGGCCGCACATGGTCGAATAGCCCTCATTGTGCATGAACAGCACGGCAAGGTCGGCGCCGGGCAAGTCGGGTTCGACCAGCAAGGCGCCATACATGTCGTAGTGGCCGCGCGGCTCGAAGATCAGCAGCTTGCGCAGATGATCGAGATGGTCGCGCACATAGGCGCGCTTTTCCAGGATGGTGCCCTTTGGGATCTCCGGATAGCCGCCGGTGACGATCCTGAGCGGCTCGCCGCCCGTATGCATGTCGACGACGGTAAGGCTCATGTGACGGCTCTTTTCAGTCCGAGGATTTGCCGAACAGCGCCTGCAGCTTGCCGAACGGCATGGCGGCGCGGGTGAAGCCGAACGTGCCGTCCTGCTGGATCTCGCGCGCCGCCGTCTCCAGCATGCCATAGGCGAAATTGGTCAGCCAGGGCCCGAGCGAAATGCGTTTTGCCCCGGCCATGGCGAGATCGGCGATGGTGAAGCCTGGTTTCGCCATGACGTTGACCGGCTTGCTGACCGCCGAGCACAAGGTCCGCACCATCTCGATGTCGCCGATGCCCGGCGCGTAGAGCACATCGGCGCCGGCCTTCTCGAAGGCCTGCAGCCGCTTGATGGTGTCGTCGAGGTCGGACTTGCCCCACAGAAAGTTCTCCGCCCGCGCCGTGAACACGAAATCGCGCTTCAGCGCGCGCGCCGCTTCCACCGCCGCCGCGACGCGCTCGACCGCGTGCGCAAAATCATAGATCGGCTTGTCGGGATCGCCTGTGTGATCCTCGATCGAACAGCCGGCAAGGCCCGCCGCTTCGGCCGCGAAGATGGTTTCGGCGGCCCGCTCGGCGCTGTCGCCCTTGCCCCTTTCGAGATCGGCCGAGACCGGCAGGCTGGTTGCCGCCGTCACCTCGCGGCAATGATGGATCATCTGGTCGAAGGTCACGGCGCCATCCGGCAGGCCGCGTGAAAAGGCAAAGCCGGCGCTGGTCGTCGCCAACGCCTTGAAACCGAAGGAGCCAAGCAACTTCGTCGTGCCGACATCCCAAGGATTGGGCATGACGAAGGTCGAGGCATGCAGGTCGCGAAAAATCTTGCCCTTGTCCATGGTAGTTCCCCCATCACGTGCTGTTTGGTGGAGCGGATTTTATCTTGCCCTCTTTGCCTGGGCAAACGAATGCGATTGGTTCAGAAGCGTTTTGGCGTTGTCTGCTGACAAACGTTCGAACGCGCGGCGGAATCCCTGACGTAATGCGCTGTTTTCTCGCCCCAGTGCGGATGACCGAAACGTCGTGCGACGACGCCTCGCGCGCTGCCCCGGAGATCGTTGACATCGCGCCTCGGGCTGTCGGGCGCCTGGACCCAACGCAGCCCCAACCCGTCCAGCCGCCTGTGAAGACCGGGGGCAAATCAGTGGATCGGCACCAGCCCGGCCAACTCGCGCATGTCGTCGAACAGGATGCCACCGGCCTGGATCAGGCCATCGCGGTCGGAATAAGGGTCGCCGTGATAGGAAAACACCCGCATGCCGGCGGCAATGCCGGCCTGCGTGCCGGCGACGCTGTCTTCGATGACGATGCAGTCGGCAGGCGCGAAGCCCAGGGTGCTGGCCGCATGCAGGAACAGGTCCGGGAACGGCTTGCCGCGTCCGACCATGGTGGCGCTGAACATCGCATGTTCGAACAGCGGCAAGAGCCCGGTCTGGCCAAGCGTGATATGCATCTTCGAGATCCTGGCCGAGGTGGCCACGCAATAGGCGATGCCGGCCGCGCGCACCGCCTCGACAAATTCCCGCACATAGGGGACGGCCTCGACGCCATGGGCGAACAAATCCGGCAGGCCGGCATTCCAGCGCTCGACGAAATCCGCGCCGAGCCTGACCTCGGTCTGCTCTTCGATCTCCCTCTGCACCGAGACCATGCTGCGGCCGGAAAAATTCTTGCGGCAATATTCAAAGGTCGTCGGAAAACCTGCGGTAACAAGCCATTCGGCGAGGCGTCGGTTGGCAAGGTTCTCGGTGTCGACGAGGATGCCGTCGCAGTCGAAAATAACAAGTTTAGGAAAGGACATTAGGCGGTGCCGGTGGATCCGAACCCGCCGGAGCCACGCGCCGTGCCGCCGGCCAGGGAACGCTCTTCAACGGCCACTTGAGTCACTGGCGCGAAAACGATCTGGGCGATCCGCATGCCGCGCGTCACCGCGAAATCCTCGTCGCCGAGATTGATCAAGAGCACCCTCACCTCGCCGCGATAGTCGCTGTCGACCGTGCCAGGCGAATTGAGGACGGTGAGGCCGTGTTTGAAGGCAAGGCCGGAGCGAGGCCGGACCTGGCCTTCCATGCCTTCGGGGATTTCCAGGATCAGGCCGGTCGGCACCAAGGCGCGTTTTCCCGGCAGGATCAGCAGCGGCCGGTCATCCGGCACGGCCGCACGCAGATCCATGCCGGCGGCGCCGGTGCTTTCATAGGCGGGAAGCGGTAGTCCTTCACCATGCGGCAACCTTACGAAGCCGACAGTCGGACCGATGACGGAGGGAGTTTGGAGAGCTGCGCGCATAAAATCGATCCTATCGGCGCGAATGCCGATTCGGTCAATTCGCGTGCAAGAGTATCAACGTCTTTCTTTCGGGCATCACTATGGCCGGAGCACAGCTCAGCGCACTTCCATCGGAACCACCGTCGTCTCCTTGATCTCCTCCATGACGAAGGAGGCGGACACGTCGGACAGCGCCACCTTGGCAATCAGCCGCTGGTAGAGCCGGTCATAGGCCTTCACGTCGGCGACACGGGCGCGCAAGACATAGTCGAGGTCGCCCGACATACGGTAGACGCCGATGATCTCGGGCAAGCCCGTCACCGCCGCGCGGAATTTCTGCAACCAGCCGGGATCATGGTTCGATGTGCGGACCAGGATGAACACCGACAAGCCAAGCCCGAGCTTCTCGGCATCGACAAGCGCCACGCGGCCAGTAATGACGCCATTCTCCTCCAGCCGCTTGACGCGCCGCCAGCAGGCATTGCGCGACAAGGCCACCCGTTCCGACAGCTGGTCGACCGACAGGGTGCCGTCGCGTTGCAATTCGGCAAGCAATTTTCGGTCGATTTCGTCGATTTCGAGCGCCATGTGGGATGTTTGTCCCATGATACGGCAAAACACAAGGACATTTTGGGACCAATGAACCGGCGAAGCGTGTCAGGATACTCACATAAGAACTCAAGCGCTGAAGGGGACCAGCATGTCGGTAGCAAGCATTTTCACCTCTCATCCGGCCAAGGTCGGCGAAACCTATTTCAGCCATATGGCCTTCGCCGCCTGGTTCTCCTCGCGCCTACTGATAGCGGCGGGCGCCGCGCTCGTTCACGCTTTCTTGCCATTTCTGTTCGAGACTACCGCCAGCCGAGTCGTCCGCGAGCTTTACGAGCGGACGCACAACAGAGGCACACATGCGATCAAGGAGCCCGCGGCTCTCGCCGATCGCGCCTAGAGGACGACGGAAGCCATGTGCCGATGGGCGGCCTATCTCGGTGAAGCGGTCTTTCTCGAAGACATCCTCACGGCGCCCTGCCACTCGCTGATTGCCCAGAGCCATTGCGCCCAGGAAGCGAAATCGCCGACCAATGGTGACGGCTTCGGCCTTGCCTGGTATGGCGACCGGCCGGAACCGGGTCTCTATCGCGACATCCTGCCGGCCTGGTCGGACCCCAATCTGAAGAGCCTGTGCCGGCAGATCAAATCCGGCCTGTTCCTCGCCCATGTGCGGGCCTCGACTGGCGGCGCCACCAGCCGCATGAACTGCCATCCCTTCATCTCCGGCCGCTGGTCGTTCATGCATAACGGCCAGATCGGCGGCTTCGAAAGGATCCGCCGCGCGCTGGAGAATTCCCTGTCCGACGCCGTTTTCGACCAGCGCGAAGGCACCACCGATTCCGAATTGTTTTTCCTGCTGATGATCGACGAAGGATTGGCCGGCGACCCGCAAGGCGCGGTGTCGCGCGCGACCAGCCGGGTGCTTGAAGCCTCGCGCCGCGCTGGCCTCGAACCGGCCCTGAAACTCACCGCCGCCTTCTCGGACGGACAGGCGCTGCACGCGGTGCGCTATGCCACCGACGCCCACGCGCCGACGCTCTACACGTCAATGTTCCGCAAGGGTGGCGGCCGCTGCATCGTCTCCGAACCTTTCGACCGCGACGGCGGCGATTGGCAGGCTGTTCCGCCGTCGAGCTTTGTCACCATGACCCGAGAGGCGATCGCCATTCGTCCCTTTGCGCCGGCAGCGGCGAAACTGGCGTTGGTCGGGTAGCGCTTCTCCGGATTGCAAATGAGAAACGTCGCGGGACAGCGCTGACTTCATCGACTCGGTAACGCAATTTCGATCAAGCGTTGCCGGTGCTGGAATGCTCAACTCGGCTTGAAGTCATGCCGCTGTCCGCCATCTTCACCAGGGCGAGCGCGGTCAAGCCGGAGCATTCGCCATGGACGCCACCTTTTCCTCGACCACCGATCTCGCCGCCGCTATCGCCAAGCGCAAGATTTCTGCCGTCGAAGCACTCGACGCCCACTTCGCGCAGATCGATAGCCACAATGGAGCGGTCAACGCCGTCATTTTGCTCGACAGGGAAGGCGCGCGCGAGCGGGCAAGAAATGCCGACGCGGCGGTGGCGCGCGGTGAAGCGCTCGGGCTTTTGCATGGCGTTCCCTTCACGCTGAAAGACACGCACGAGACGGCGGGCATGAAGACCACGGTCGGATTCCCGCCTTTCGCCGACTACGTCGCCAGGCAGGACAGTCCGGTGGTTCTCAGATTGAAGGCGGCCGGCGGCAATCTCTTCGCGAAGACCAATGTCGCGACCATGCTTTCCGACTGGCAGTCGAACAATCCGCTGTTCGGCCGCACCGGCAATCCCTGGAACCTTGAGCGGACCGCAGGTGGCTCCAGCGGCGGCGCCGCAGCGGCGGTTGCCACTGGCATGACGCCGTTCGATGTCGGGACCGACATGCAGGATTCGATCCGGCTGCCCGCCGCCTTCTGCGGTGTCTATGGGCTCAAGCCGACGGAGCGCCGCGTCTCGCTGGCCGGCGCTTTCCCCGACCCGGGCAGCGCCCCGCGCAGCGTGCGGCTGATGTCCTGCCTCGGGCCGCTGGCGCGCAGCGTGGACGATCTGTCGTTGATCTACCGAATCATCGCCGGGCCGGATGGGTGCGACACCGATCTTGCGCCGGTGCCAGTCGAGGCCTTGCCGAAGCTGGACCTCCAGACAGTGCGCATCGCCTTTGCATCGACCTTTCCCGGCTTCCCGGTCGCCGGCGACATCAGTGCGGCGGTCGAAAATCTCGCAAGGCAACTGCAATCGGCCGGCGCCATCGTCGAGGAAGCGAAGCTGCCCAGGCTCGATCTGCACGACGATCTTGCCCAGGGGGGAACGCTGATCGGCATGATGCTGGAAGCCGCACAACCGGAGCCGCCGGAAGAGCCGACACAGATCTCCCGCTGGTTCGAGGTGCTCGCCCGCCGCGACCGGTCCATCCTCGCCTGGGATGCTTTTTTCGAGAGCCATGACGCGCTGCTTTGCCCGGTGACCATGACCACGGCCTTCCCGCATTGCGAACCCGGTGCGCCGATCAAGGTCGACGGCCAGGACCAGAACTACTGGATGCTGCCGGCCTATGGCGCCGTCTTCAACTATAGCGGCCACCCGGCCCTTTCGATGCCGTGCGGACAGGATAGCGTCGGCCTGCCGATCGGTCTGCAACTGGTCGGCAGACGCTGGTCGGAATCGCGGTTGCTGGGCATCGCCCGAGCAATGGCGCCTCTAGCTGGGGGCTTTAGAGCGTTTCATAGCTTGAGAGAATCGTAGGATTCCCACGGGCTCCGTTTTGTGATTCAAGATGCAGGCTGGACGG